>CANMCF010000016.1 GCA_947496215.1 uncultured Bizionia sp. | reverse complement strand
ATCCTCCGAAAAAATTGTCACATCGAAATGAGTTATTGCAAACAACGTTTCGTGTAAGAAACGTAGGGCAGGTGATAAGCACTTACGTTTCGTTTTATTACTTAGCTAAATATAAATATTTTGCTTTTATCTTTTGTTCTATAAACGCCAAATTTTATAATTAGCGGACTTTGTTAATATGCACAAAACTTTCGGTTAAGCACAAACGCCCTATGTTTTTTACACCTTGTTATATGTGCAATAGGATAAAATCTATTGTATTCAAAAATACTATAAAATATATTTATAATAATAAAAAGCACTAGCTAATTGTTACCAATTAATATGTATGAAAAATATAGAAAATGTTACAAATGTTTGCCTATGGAAGTTGGTTTAATAACTTCCGATGTCAATAAAGTGGTAAAGTTAAGAGCATGTAATTAAAATAATATAAAAAAGCCTTTTTTATATGGAAAGAAGATATCATTGTTTTACAAACTTACGTACAATGCGTCCCTTGGTTGAGGTGAGTTCCATGAAATATAGCCCATTGGCAAGGTTGGAAACATCTATGTCGTTTTGGAAGCTTCTATTCTTGAAAATCACTGTCCCCGTGGAGGAGTACAAGGTAAGGTTTAAATCATTGGTGTCATTGTCATAGTCAATGGACAGTTTGTTTGTTGTAGGATTGGGATGCAAAGAAAAGGAAAAATCATCTTTTAGAATTGAAGGGGTGGACAATGCAATGTTCCTATAGGTCAAGGTCGTGAAAGTAGCACCATGCAAAAGCAAAGTTTGATATCCATCGGCATCATTTGTGATTATATAAGTCATGTGGTGACCAGAGCTTAAATAACCGAAGTATTCGATTTCGAATTCATCTTCATAGAAACCGCAGGTGGTTTCCGTATTGGAGGAGTTGGCAACGATAAGAAGTTCTTCAGGATCAGAGTAGCTAAATGAACCATTGAAAGTGTCACAAGCACCTTGACCACTGAAATTCAATGAGGCATCTATGATAAGCGTAGGGACTATCGGAGGATCAAAATCGGATACAGTTGTTGTGTCGAATTCGGATTCCATGGAATAGAGATACCAAGTTTGGTACAAATTGGGGTCTTGGGCAAAGCCATTTAGGGCAATTAGCGTCAAAGACAAAAACAGATAGAATTTTACGTGTAATGTTTTAATCATAATGGTTGTTTTTAGGGGGATAACGATGTTGTTTTAAAAATATATACTGCAGGAACCATATAAAGGTAGTAAAAAAACGAATTGATGTTTAGGTTCGGAGGGTAATTGCACGCCCAATTTATAAATCGGACATGCGATTTTGCATTTCGTTGAAGAAAGTTATTGTTGTGTCTAATGTCTTGATGATTAGTTTTTTTATCTGTATAAATACAAGTGATTGAAGCTAGGTGCATGGTTGAATCGTAAAACCTGATGAGTTGTTGTTTTTTGTATGCAATCCCCATTTTAAAAAAACAATTCGAATCTTATTTTCCTTATTTCACCATAGGTTAAATAGGGTAATGATATTTATTTATTTAAATACATTAAATAATGAGATTAATGTAATTTTTTAAGATTAAAATTGATTATAATTTATATTTTGTTAATTTTTTTTCAAAAAAAACGATTATAGGGTAAGATAGTACAATGTTTGGATAATATAAAGCCATATGTAACAGGTGATTAGTGATAATTTTGTAGGTAACTAACAATTTATTAACAGTAAATTAAACTATGAGACTAATTACTACATTGGTATTCGTGCTTATGGCTTTTACCATGGCCAATGCACAGGAGGAGACAGGCAATTGTCCTTTCAATGATACCCAGAAAGAGTATTACGATACTCACCCCGAAGCAAAGGACGAACTGAACGCTTTTGAGGAGAAGGTCTTGGAACGAAAGACCTTGTTGAAAAGTGGAACGTACAACAAGGCGGCAAAAAAATACACAATACCGGTGGTGTTTCATATCTATGGCAATCAATGGCCGTTGACAGGTGGAGAGAATGTGGATGTCACGGAAGACAAGGTCATTCAGGCAATGAATGCGATCAATGCTGATTTTGCAGGATTCAATGATGCGGTGGATCCTGCCTTTCAGAATATAGAAGGAGGAATGGATATAGAATTCAAGCTAGCCCAAATAGATCCGGATGGCAATACCACCAACGGCATTGTTTGGCATGAGACTAAAGAAGGTTTTGGTTTGAATGGTACGAACGATTCGGAAATAGCCAAGTATGCATGGGACAACTTCAAGTATATGAATGTGCACATACAGTTGGTGATAAATGCGGGTAGCACGACATCGTCAGGAATAGCATGGTTTCCATCCACAGGTATGTCGGAAGAGGGAACGGCAAGGGTAGTATACAATGGAAGATACATGATCTACAATCCACCTGCATCATCCTTGACGCATGAATTCGGGCATTGGCTGGGCTTGCATCATACATTTAACGGTGGTTGTGTTTCTGGAGATGAAAACGGAGACAAGGTGGCGGATACACCGCCAACATTGGCAGGGACGGCATCCCAGACAGGTGGAGAATCATGTGCGACAGGAGTTACGAACTGTTTCAACCAGTTGATAAACCATCAAAACCATATGGATTACAATCCTTGTGAATCCATGTTCACACAAGGGCAAGTGGTTCGTATGGAGACTTTTTTGGACCATGATGCAAGAAAGACACTTTGGACAGATGCCAATTTGATAGAAACGGGAGTAATGCAAGACTTGGGAGCAAGGGTGTTGTTTTCCTATCAAGACAAAGATGATAGCGAAATCGACAAGTCCTTGGGATTCTTGGAAGACTTCAACAACAATGGAGGAATACAAAATGCAAAGCGGTTGAAAGCCATAGATGGAGCCCAATTCGCCGTGACTGGGAATTTGCAGCAAGGAACTCACTTTACCGCTACTGGCGTGCCATCAGGTTTGATACCGGTAGTAAACGTCGTGGACAACTACAATGCCGTTGTCTCCTTTACGGGAAATGCATTCAATAACGAGGAAAGCGATTCAGCAACGATAACCATAACGCTATTGAATCCTTCAATGGTAGGAGGTGTTGCTTCATTGCATTCCACGTCTGGAACTTTCAAGATGAATTTCCTGGATGGTTATGAAGTACATTACGAAACATATTCACCATTTATGAGCATGGGATATTCCGGATCCAACGTAGTGTCGGATGTGAATTCAAAATTCAATTCGTTGGTGATAGGTGGTAGTTTCAGAACGAGATTGAAGGTGTACGATGGCAACATCCTTGCAATCGACAACTTTGCGCAGGGCTTCGAGGTTTTGTGCAACAGCAATACCATAAATGCCAAGTACTTTTCCGAAGGTAGCAACTTGAATGCAAACTCGTCAGGAACTTGGGTTCAAAAAGCAACGCTTTCCATCGATTCACCTCCGGTATTGTCAAGTCCTGATTATACTGCTTGGCGCAATAAGACGGGATATGTGGCCATCAGGGTACCCACGCCAACCAATTCCTATGTCTATGGATGGCTTAGAGCTAGAGTGTCTTTCAATGGAGAGGAAGGAGACATAATGAATTTGGCATTGAATCCGGATCCGGGACAAGGTCTCGTGGCTAGCATTGAAAGACCCCATTTGACATATTCCTCCGATAGATTCTTGGAAAAGATAAAAAACGACAATACGATAGAAAATGAGATTACCGTCGATCTGGAAAGTGCTACCTTCGTAAAGACGGGCAATTTGGAAAGAGGTGTGCACTATACGGTGAATAATGTGCCGGCGGGATTGATCATGAAAGTCAATGCAATAAGTTCGACCCAAGTTAAATTGAGGCTCGATGGTGTGTTTCAGGCCCCCAATGTTTCAGGGAGTAGCGATTGGTTGGCGGCGAGAAACATAAAGTTCGAATTTTTGGATGGCGCATTCAGTTCTGGTGCAGGAGCCAATGTGGAATTGAAGGACTTTAATTTCAGTCTCGAAAAAGTGGGACAATCCTATACGGGAACAAACATATCCCATCCAGTATACAATCTAGGTCAGACCTACTCTTCTCCTCCAGGACAATTCATGCTCATAACCCCAGGGAATCAGGTAGCGAATGCAGGAGCAACTTATCAATTCCAAAACTACCCGAGTTCAAATTCAGGGAATGAGTTTCCAGGTCTGAAATTGATCACTTGGAGAAGGGATGCCGTTGCAAACAACAACTATGAATTGACACCCTTGTCACAAGGGGTCATCATCGGTCCCAATAGCTCGTGGAAGAATGGTAGGGAGTTTCACAATGGTAGAGGGCAGCATATGATAGATTCCGATTCCTATACGGCCTGGAGAGGTAAGACGGCCTATTATGGTGTTAGAATAAGACGATCTGGAAGGATGCATTATGGTTGGGCGAGAATGCGAGTAAGCAGCAATGGAACCCAGTTCGAGATAGAGGAATACGGTATCAATGGGACGCCAAATGCCAGCATAAGGGCTGGTGAATTGTTTTCGGATGACGTGCAGGACTATTGTGCTGCCGGAAGTACCTATGGGCCAGACAACATCAAGAGAGTGACCTTTGCAAACATAGACAGGTCGACCGGAACAAGACCAGATGGCGGATACGACAACCAAACGGATCATTATGTCAAGTTGGTAAGAGGAGAAAGTTACAACCTCAAGGTGGAAATTACTGGGAATAGCACAAACGAGGTCTATGCTTGGTTCGATTGGAATCAAGACAAGGATTTCAATGATCCCAATGAAAGAGTACAAATAACCATTGCCAACGGAACGACTATCGGGGAAGTTTCCGTTGTGGTGCCAACCAACGCCACATTGGGTGGCTCTCGATTGCGTCTTAGAATATCTAGAAGCAACAACAATAACCCTTGTGGCTCCAGTGGCACTGGAGAAGTGGAAGATTATGGCATTTTTGTCTCCAATGAGGAGATTCCAACATGTGAGGATGGTATAAAGAATGGGGATGAAACCAAAATTGACTGTGGCGGTTCCTGTGAACCATGCGAAGTGTTTGCGGAAATATGTGAGGCATCGACCACAAGTCCCACATTGCAAATAAACAAAGTCGAATTTGGAAGCATCAACAATACGAGTGCTCACAATCCCTATAACGATTTTACCAGCCAAAGCACCAACTTGGAAAAAGGACAAGCAACACAATTGACGATAACCCTGAACAACCAATGGAGTCCCAATCAGGTAATGGTTTGGATAGATTGGTACGATGACAACGACTTTTTGAATACGGAAGATGTCGTTCTCAAGAAGTCGGGAGCCATAGCTTATACGGGAAGTGTCACACCTCCTGACGATGCGGTGGTGAATACAGGTTTAAGGATGCGTGTGCGTGCCGGTTATACATTCGAACCCGATCCTTGTGGTGTCGATACGGGCATAGGGGAAGTGGAAGACTATACCGTGACAGTGGGAGGATCCATTCCAACAGATACACAAGCACCAACAGCACCTAACAACTTGGTGGCCTCGAACATAGCGGAAACCACATTGACATTGAATTGGACGACAGCTACCGATAATGTTGGTGTTACAGGATATGATGTGTATAGAGCGTCTACAAAGTTGGCGACGATAAGCGGTACGACTTATGGAGTAACAGGATTAACAGGCAATACGACCTATACCTTCTCCGTAAGGGCAAAGGATGCAGCAGGGAATGTATCTGCATCCAGCAACGTGGTGAATGCAACCACGACTGGAGATACGCCACCTCCACCGACCTACTGTACGGCTTCGGGGAATAATGGAATAGAAGCCATAAGCAATGTCACTTTTGCTGGGATTAACAATTCATCCGTGAGAAATGCTTCCGGCTATGAGGATTTTACCAGTGAAGTGGCAAATGTAAGCGCAGGGACGAATCATAACTTGAAAGTAACCATAATAGGGTACAACGATGGTAGTGCAAATGAGATCTATGCTTGGTTTGATTGGAGCAATGATGGAGATTTCACAGATGCTGGAGAATATGTTCTGTTGAACAAGACAAATGGAACCATAGGAGAATCCACGATCAACATACCGCAAAATGCAGCATCGGGAGTAATAAGAATGCGCGTGAGGGTTGCTTACAATGCCGCTTCCAATGTGCCGTGTGGAGCTGTGTCCTATGGAGAGGTCGAGGACTATGGTGTAAACATAGGAGGCATAACCATTCCAAACGAAGCTCCAACCGTCAATATAACTTCACCAGCAGATGGGGCAACCTTCAATGCAGGGAATAGCATTGCGATAACGGCTTCGGCTTCGGATACGGACGGAGCCATCTCAAAAGTGGAATTCTTCAATGGAGGCACCAAATTAGGGGAGGATTCTACCTCGCCATATAGTTACAATTGGAACAATGTCACTTCAGGTAGCTATACATTGACAGCCAAGGCCACAGACAATGAAGGGGCAGCAACTACCTCGACCAATGTCAAGATCACGGTAAATGCCACACCGCCACCTACAAGCTATTGTTCAGCAACAGGAAATGGCGGTCCAGAAGGTATCTCAAATGTCATTTTTGCGGGAATAAACAATTCATCGGTAAGAAATGCCACAGGGTATGACGACTTTACTTCAGTGTCTGGGAGTGTGAATACAGGAGCAAGTCATAACTTGAACGTTACGATAATAGGATACGATGGAGGTTCAACGGATGAGATATATGCTTGGTTCGATTGGAACATAGATGGGGACTTTACGGATGCAGGAGAGTCTTATGCATTGACCAAGACTAGCAACCTCGAAGGGAATGTTTCCGTCTCTGTGCCACAATCTGCAACAAATGGAGCGACGAGGATGCGAATACTGGTTTCGTATTACGATGTGGAAAACAATCCTTGTGATACCGGTACGAATGATGTCCGTTATGGAGAGTATGAAGATTATACCATAAACGTAAACAATGCAAGTGCAAAGATAGATATGGAAACCAAAGTAGTCGATGAACAAACTACAACATTGAGAAATGCCATTAGCGCCTATCCTAACCCGGTCACGGACGGTAAACTGAATATAGATTTCAATTCTTCGGAAAAAGGAGAAGCACATATCGAAATTTATGACGTAACCGGAACAAAAGTATATGATAAAAGGAGACAGAAAGGTTCTGAACAAATGATGATTGTCGATTTCAATAGGAAACTACCAGCGGGATTCTATTTGTTGAAGGTGAGCTTGGGTGAAGAAGGTACAGGTAACATAATCAAGATAATTGTGGAATAACCATCGTTTTTAATAAGAAATCGAAATTTATTTTAACAATTATGGCATAAAAGTATGATAATTGAAAATATTTTATAATATTTGAGTCATTAAATGAAAAAACAATTAGTCAATATCATTTCTATTATCGTCATTGTGATTATTTCACAAGGATAGGGAAGTGCTATAAATTAAAATAAACAAGATTTTTTAAAAGCCTTCCCGAAACGGAAGGCTTTTTTATTTCAATTAAATTATGAATTTGATAAATAGTATTGTCGTGGTAAATGTCATTATTGACTCGTCTTGAGTTGATACAGATCTTTAGTATGTGAAAAAGCCTGTATCTATCTAGATGCAGGCTTTTTTCTTATAACTAATTAATAAAATGGGTATAGTAAATATTTTTATTTAAAACATTGATAATCAGTAATATGAATATAAAATATCTAATCTGAATTAAATTAAAACCATATAAGTGACGCCAATGTTTTTATGGTGTCAATTAATTTTGAACATGTAAACAAAAAACTATGTATTACAACCAAGACACAATAGTGTATCTAGATGGAAATTGGATACCCGCAGCAAAAGCGACAACAGGTTTGTATTCGCAAACCTTGCACTACGGAAATGGTGTTTTTGAAGGGATTCGTTCTTATGAAACGGAAAACGGAGCACAAATCTTCAAAGCAAAGGAACATTACGAACGATTATTGTACTCGGCAGAGGTAATGCACATTCCGTGCAATTACACTGTGGATGAGCTAATCGATCTAACCTATGAGTTATTGCAAAAAAACAACATGGAAGATGCCTACGTAAGACCCTTGTTGTATCTAGGAGAGCAAATGACCTTGATTCCGGCAGAGGAATCGCACCTGTTGTTGTGCGCCTGGTCTTGGGACAAGTATCTTGGGGACGAAAAGGTTAGGTTGATGACTTCGGGATACCAAAGACCCAATCCCAAATCCACCCACATACAAGCTAAGGTGGTAGGGCATTACACCAATTCTATCTTGGCATCCCGAGAGGCAAAGCAAAAAGGTTATGACGAGGCTCTGTTGCTAGATGCCCAAGGCTTTGTTGCTGAAGGTCCAGGAGCCAATTTTTTCTACGAGAAGGATGGCATCCTATATACTTGTCCTCTGGGTAACATCCTGTCGGGAATTACCAGACAAACCGTTTTTGAAATGGCAAAGTCACTTGGTTATACCATTGTGGAAAAACATTTTGTACCCGATGATGTGTACAATGCAGATGGAGCATTTTTTACAGGGACGGCAGCAGAAGTCGCTCCCATAGAATCATTGGATGACCACAACTTTAAAAAACCTTGGGAAGAGACCATGGGATATGTATTTTCAAGGGAATACCAAAAATTGGTATTACAACAAACGTCTAACTTTTTTGAACCAGCATAAATAATGGAATTAAATAAATACAGTAAAACTGTCACACAAGACCCAACACAGCCAGCAGCACAAGCCATGCTGCATGCCATTGGGCTAACCAACGAAGATTTTTACAAGCCTATCATCGGAATTGCAAGTACGGGATACGAAGGTAACCCTTGCAACATGCATTTAAATGATTTGGCAAAACTAGCCAAGCAAGGCACTAAAAACGAAGATGTCATTGGTTTGATCTTTAATACGATAGGGGTGAGCGACGGTATATCCATGGGAACGCCAGGAATGAGATATTCGTTGCCATCAAGAGACATCATTGCAGACTCTATGGAGACTGTGGTGCAAGCAATGAGTTATGACGGATTGATCACGGTGGTAGGCTGCGATAAGAATATGCCAGGAGCATTGATGGCTATGATTCGCTTGGATAGACCTTCTGTTTTAGTTTATGGAGGTACGATAGATTCAGGTTGCCATAACGGGAAGAAGCTGGATGTCGTTTCTGCTTTTGAAGCATGGGGGAGCAAGGTTGCAGGGACGATGACGGAAACAGAATACCAAAGCATCGTTGAAAAGGCTTGTCCGGGCGCTGGAGCTTGTGGGGGAATGTATACGGCCAACACCATGGCTTCTGCAATTGAGGCCTTGGGAATGAGTTTGCCTTTCAATTCTTCGAATCCAGCATTGAGTGATGCCAAGAAAGAAGAATCGATCAAAGCAGGAGAAGCCATGAGGGCACTTCTGGAAAAAGATATTAAGCCTAGCGACATCATCACACGTAAATCGTTGGAAAACGCAGTGCGTTTGGTAACCATTCTAGGAGGATCCACAAATGCCGTATTGCACTTTTTGGCAATAGCCAGGGCAGCAGACATAGATTTTACGTTGAAGGATTTCCAAGAGATAAGTGACACAACACCATTTTTGGCAGATTTGAAGCCAAGTGGAAAGTACTTGATGGAAGATGTCCATGCCGTAGGAGGAATTCCTGCAGTTTTGAAATACCTTCTCAAAAAAGGATTGTTGCACGGAGACTGCTTGACGGTAACAGGAAAGACAATGGCAGAAAACCTATTGGATGTTGAAGATTTGACGGAAGGGCAAGATGTCATAAAACCCATAGAAGAGCCTATAAAGATCTCAGGACATTTAAGAATGCTATATGGTAATCTGGCTGAAGAGGGAAGCGTTGCAAAGATAACTGGGAAGGAAGGATTGCGTTTTCGTGGAAGAGCAAAGGTGTTTGAAGGAGAGTATGATGCAAATGATGGAATTAGAGATGGAAAAGTAGAGAAAGGTGATGTGGTCGTCATCCGTTATGAAGGACCAAAAGGAGGGCCAGGAATGCCAGAAATGTTAAAGCCGACAGCAGCAATAATGGGAGCTGGTCTAGGGAAAGATGTGGCATTGATTACCGATGGACGTTTCTCTGGAGGAACACATGGTTTCGTTGTAGGACACATAACACCAGAAGCACAAGAAGGAGGGACTATAGCCTTGGTTAAGGACGGAGATTACATTACGATCGATGCAGAAACCAATAGCATTGTCTTGGAAGTTTCAAAAGAAGAATTGGAACAAAGAAAAGGACAATGGTCATCGCCAGAATTGAAATTCTCAAGAGGAGTACTTTATAAATATGCAAAAACAGTATCATCAGCCAGCAAAGGTTGTGTTACAGACGAATTTTAAACAAAACATTACTGTAGTATGCTCGGAACTTGTTTCCGGGTTGCAGACAAATTCTTAATAAAGGAGAATATGAACACACAAACAATGACAACTGAAGCAAAAGACACAAAGAAAACGATTCGTATATCTGGAAGTGAGGCAGTCGTACGTTCTCTTATTGCAGAAGGAGTAGATATTCTTTATGGATATCCAGGTGGGGCGATTATGCCAGTTTATGATGAATTGTACAAATTTCAAGATGAGATTCATCATGTCTTGTCGCGTCATGAACAAGGTGCTACGCATTCAGCACAAGGTTATGCTAGAATTTCAGGGAAGGTAGGGGTCGCAATTGCAACCTCTGGTCCAGGAGCAACAAACTTGATCACAGGTATAGCCGATGCACAAATAGACTCGACACCAATGGTGTGCATTACCGGTCAAGTGCCATCACACCTGTTGGGTAGCGATGCATTTCAGGAAACAGACATTGTTGGTATTTCGACACCTGTGACCAAATGGAATCATCAAGTCACCAAAGCATCAGAAATACCAGCAGTTATCGCAAAGGCATTTTACATTGCCAAAAGCGGGCGTCCAGGACCTGTTTTGATAGATATAACAAAGGATGCACAATTTGAGGAATTCGATTATTCATATGAGAAATGTACGGGAGTGCGAAGCTATGTTCCCGTGCCAAAAACAGATCCAGAAACATTGAAAGCGGCAGCAGAGCTTATAAACAATGCAAAGAAGCCATTGGTGGTTTGGGGGCAAGGTGTTATTCTAAGCAAGGCAGAAGAAGCCTTCAAGGCCGTTATAGAAAAAGCAGGAATCCCTTCTGCTTGGACGATTATGGGAGCTTCAGCAATACCGACTTCCCACCCCTTGAATGTGGGAATGGTAGGAATGCATGGGAATTATGCACCGAATGTACTCACTAACGAATGCGATGTGTTGATAGCCATTGGTATGCGTTTCGATGATCGTGTGACAGGGAAATTGGATGAATACGCAAGACAAGCCAAGGTTGTTCACTTTGAAATTGATCCAGCAGAAATAGATAAAAACGTGAAAACGGATGTTGCCGTCTTAGGAGATGCAAAAGCCAGTTTGGAAGCGTTATTGCCGTTATTGAATGAAAATACACATACAGAGTGGCATCAGAAATTTAAGGACCTATATGCTATCGAATTTGAAAAAGTAATTAAAAATGACTTGCATCCAACGAAAGAAGGATTGACCATGGGAGAGGTGCTTAATGAAATAAATACCCAAACCAAAGGAGAGGCAGCCATAGTTACAGATGTAGGACAGCACCAAATGATAGCGTGTCGTTATGCCGATTTCAATGTTACGAAAAGTAACATCACCTCAGGAGGGCTAGGGACCATGGGCTTTGGTCTACCAGCTGCAATCGGAGCTAAAATGGCGGCGCCGGAGCGAGAAGTCGTTTCAATCTCTGGAGATGGAGGCTACCAAATGACAATTCAAGAATTAGGAACCATTTTTCAGCAAAAGGCAGCTGTAAAGGTTGTGGTTCTAAACAATGAGTTCTTAGGAATGGTACGTCAATGGCAACAACTGTTTTTCGACAAGCGCTATGCTTCTACGGAAATGACAAATCCGGATTTCGTAGCGATAGCAAAAGGGTATTATTTAAATGCCAAACGTGTTACCAAACGAGAGGAATTAGCAGATGCAGTTGCAGAAATGATAGCAAGTGAAGAAGCATATTTCTTGGAAGTATGTGTAGAAAAAGAAGATAATGTATTTCCAATGGTTCCTTCAGGAGCCTCGGTTTCAGAAATAAGACTAGAATAATTATGAGCACAGGAATTAAATCGTATACGATTTCAGTATACACGGAAAACAACATAGGGTTGTTAAATCGTATTTCGGCAATCTTTCAACGAAGACATATAAACATCGAGAGTTTGAATATATCCGTTTCGGAAATAGAAGGGGTATCGAGGTTTACGATTGTCGTTAACATGACAGAGGAAAAAGTAAGAAAGATAATTGGTCAGATTGAAAAGCAAATAGAAGTGATAAAGGCATATTATCATACTGAAGAAGAGACCATTTATCAAGAAACGGCAATGTTTAAGATCAAATCCGAGCTATTGTTCGAAGAACGACAAATTCAGAACATAATAAAAGAAAGCAATTCTAGGATAGTAACGGTAAACAAGGAGTTTTTTGTTCTTGAAAAATCAGGGAGGAGAAACGAAATAGAATTATTGCATAGAGAATTAAGTGTTTTTGGGATTTTGCAATTTACCCGCTCTGGGCGTATTGCAGTTACAAAAGAACGAATGGAAATATCACAAATGCTAGCCGCATTTAACTAATTAAAATAAAATAAAAATGGCAAATTATTTCAACACATTATCATTAAGAGATCAATTAGAGCAATTGGGACAATGTCGTTTTATGGGCGCTTCGGAATTTGAGGATGGCGTAAAAGCATTGAAAGGTAAGAAAATAGTAATTGTTGGTTGCGGTGCACAAGGACTGAACCAAGGATTGAACATGAGGGATTCCGGTTTGGACATATCTTATGCCTTACGTCAAGCAGCAATAGATGAGCAACGTGCATCTTACAAAAATGCGACGTCCAATGAGTTTAACGTAGGAAACTATGAAGAGCTTATTCCTTCAGCAGACTTGGTGCTTAATCTAACTCCAGACAAACAGCATACAAGCGTTGTCAATGCCGTAATGCCTTTAATGAAAAAAGGAGCGACATTGAGTTATTCACATGGATTCAACATCGTGGAAGAAGGGACACAAATACGTGAGGACCTTACCGTGATCATGGTGGCTCCAAAATGTCCAGGTACTGAAGTTCGAGAAGAATACAAACGTGGTTTCGGAGTGCCTACATTAATAGCCGTGCACCCGGAAAACGATCCGGAAAACAAAGGCTGGGAACAAGCTAAAGCCTATGCTGCAGCTACAGGAGGTCATAAGGCAGGAGTTCTAGGGTCTTCTTTCGTGGCTGAGGTGAAAAGTGATTTGATGGGAGAGCAAACCATCTTATGTGGATTGTTGCAAACAGGAGCAATACTATCTTTCGATAAGATGGTGGCGGAAGGAATGGAAGCTGGTTATGCTGCAAAATTAATTCAATTTGGATGGGAGACCATCACAGAGGCATTAAAGCACGGTGGTATAACGAATATGATGGACAGATTGTCCAATCCTGCAAAAATCAAGGCCTATGAATTATCAGAGGAATTAAAGGGAATCATGAGACCATTGTTTGAGAAGCATATGGACGATATCATTTCTGGACATTTCTCTAAGACAATGATGGCAGATTGGGCTAATGATGATGTGAATTTGTTGAAGTGGAGAGCGGAAACAGGTGAAACTGCATTTGAAAAAACGACATTGACACCAGATCACATTTCTGAACAAGAGTATTTTGACAATGGTGTGTTGTTGGTTGCATTTGTTAAATCTGGAGTGGAATTGGCTTTTGAAACCATGGTAAGCGCAGGTATTATAGAAGATTCTGCATATTACGAATCGCTTCACGAGTTGCCATTGATAGCCAATACGATTGCAAGAAAGAAATTGTTCGAAATGAATAGGGTGATTTCAGATACGGCCGAATATGGTTGTTACTTGTTTGATCACGCATGCAAACCATTGTTGGTCGATTTTATGAAAACAGTAAAGACGGATATAATCGGTAAACCATTTTCAACATCCAATGCTGTTGACAATGTTGAATTGATTGCAATAAACGATGCCATTAGAAATCATCCGATAGAAGCTGTTGGTAAACGTCTTCGTGCGGCAATGACGGCAATGAAAACAATAAAGACAGAAGTTGAGACCAAGGATTCGGTTTTGGCTTAGATCATAAAAGAGGTATTACCTTGAGATGGGACTGCCTCGGAAGTCAAAACATATGAACTGCTTTACTGGGTTTGTCAATATTATTGAGAAATAAATAGTTGAAGTTAGACGAACTCGGTTTGCACTCATATGTTGTTTTTAGGCAGTCCCTAATTAGTTTAGATGACCTAGGTTAGGTCATAATAGAAAAATAAAATTTCGATGCAAGTTCAAACTACATATTTTCCAACGTTAGAAGAGGTGGAAGCAGCAGCTTTAAATTTAAAAGGAGTTGCTTCGGTGACACCGTTAATGGAAAACCTCCAGTATTCAAGGCAATTCGATTGCAATGTCTTGTTCAAACGCGAAGATCTGCAACAAGTACGTTCGTATAAGATTAGAGGAGCTTACAACAAGATGTCATCATTGTCTGCTACGGAAATCGAAAATGGAATAGTTTGCGCAAGTGCAGGAAACCACGCGCAAGGTGTGGCGTTGTCTTGTAAGTTGCTAAAGGTGAAAGGGACCATTTACATGCCTTCTCCAACACCCAATCAAAAGGTGGAGCAAGTGAAAATGTTTGGAGAAAGTTACATAGACATCGTCTTGAAAGGGGATACGTTTGATGATGCTTACCATGCAGCGATGGAAGAATGTGACCGTTTGAACAAAACATTCATACATCCTTTCAATGATTCAAAGGTCATAGAAGGACAGGCAACAGTAGGTTTGGAGATTATAGATCAAGCCGAACATCCCATTCATTATGTCTTTGTCCCAGTTGGTGGTGGTGGATTGTCATCAGGATTGTCTACGGTATTCAAGCAGTTGTCTCCAAATACAAAGATAATAGGTGTGGAACCAGAAGGAGCACCATCTATGTCCACTTCCATTAGAAATGGTAAGAATACGGCATTGAAGCACATTGAGAAATTTGTCGATGGTGCAGCCGTTCAGAGAGTTGGCGATTTGAATTTTGAAATCTGCAAGCAAAATTTGGATGATATGGTTACGGTATCAGAAGGTAAGGTGTGTCAGACAATTTTGGATTTGTACAATAAAGATGCGATAGTAGTTGAGCCAGCTGGAGCATTGAGCATTTCTGCTTTAAGTCTCTATGCAGATCAAATAAAGGGTAAAAACGTAATTTGTGTTGTCAGTGGAAGTAACAATGACATTACGCGCACTCCAGAAATCAAGGAACGCGCACTCCTATACGCAAACCTAAAGCATTATTTCATTATAAAGTTCCCACAGCGAGCTGGTGCATTGAGAGAATTCGTGGTTGATATTTTAGGGCCGACGGATGATATTACGCATTTTGAATACACTAAAAAGGTCAATAGGGAAAATGATGTGGCTGTAGTTGGTTTGGAGTTGAAGTCACCAGAAGATTTGGATCCTTTGATCACTAAGATGAAGCTTCATAATTTTTTTGGAGATTATTTAAACGACAAGCCGGATTTGTTTCAATTCCTGGTATAGATCAAACTACTACGCTTTCTTGAGACTAGGATTGATGAGGTGGAGTTTTTTGGGGATATTCAATCTTTTTTTAGAAAAAGGAAAACAAGGTAATCTTCAATAAGTTTACTATTTTTACTGTCTCATAAACAATAGAGACTCCCTTTTTCAAAGGAGTAAAAATAAATTTCCCATGAAAATAGCAATTATAGGCGCTGGTAATTTAGGGCTTTCCATAGCCAAAGGATTATTGTCAAACAACGTTATAACGTCTTTGTATTTGACCAAAAGGCATATTAATGTCTTGGAAGGATTGAGTTCAAACAAACAAGTGACCATTACCTCTGACAATGGAATGGCCATTCAAAATTCCGATGTCCTTATTTTTGCGGTTCAACCCAATCATTTGACTGCGGTATTGCGTAAAAATGCGGAATACATTACGCCTCGACACAATGTAATATCCACGATAACAGGTTTCTCCATTGAAAAGATAGAATCCATAATCGGGAGTGAGCATTCAGTAATTAGGGCAATGCCAAATACAGCAATAGCCGTTGGCAAATCCATGACATGTATTTGTAGTAATGAAAAAGCTCAATTGAAGTTAAATACCGCTCGAAAGATTTTCGATACCTTGGGAACGACATTGGTGATACCAGAAAGACAAATGCAAGCAGCAACTGTTGTTTGCGCAAGCGGAATTGCCTTTTGGATGCGATTGATAAGAGCTACGACCCAAGCTGCGATACAATTGGGTTTTGATGCAAAGGAAGCGCAGGAATTGGCAATGCATACTTGTGAAGGAGCAGCTAGTTTGTTGATTACGACCGGTGATCATCCTGAGCAGGAAATAGACAAGGTGACCACACCAAAAGGATGTACCATAGAAGGATTGAATGAAATGGAACATAAAGGACTGAGTTCGTCATTAATTCAAGGAATGGTGGCTTCTTTCGAAAAGATAAATGGCATAAAGGAGAGAACATAGAATCATTTATATAGATAAGTTCCTACGGATTATGGGGAGACACCTTTTTTAAAGGTGTTTTTTTATGGTTTCAACTATGAAAATCAGGTATTTCTACGCTATTGTTTTTTATGGGTTATTGCCATATTTGTAAGTACATAATACACATAACCAATCAAACCAATCAAACCAATGAAAAAAACAACCACCAGAGTTAAAGCGGTATTGCTAATCGCAATTTTATCTATTTGTTTTACATCTTGCAAAAATGAAGAAAAGAAAGTAGATGAGGTGAAAATTGAAGATGTCAAGGAAGAAGGCGTAGCTGCATATAAAAAAGGAGGGGAGACACCTTGTTTGTCTGAAGCAAGTTGGTTCCCACATAGTCAAACGCCAGCACCGGAAGAAGGGAAGGGGAGTCCATTCGATGTAAGTTCGACGACCAATTGCATTTTCCATCAATGGTCATGGCAAAAGTTCTTGTGGGTGACAAAACCAGAAGGAGATTTGCCATTGTTTCTTCATCAAAAGGAGATAATTCAAGTAGATGATGCTATGGAGCCAGTAGCACAAAGAGCAGGTGTTAGCGTTGTCTTGACGGATACGATACAAGCAGGATCCAGACACGGTGTGTTAAAGGTAAATCCAGCATATAACAGCGTGGTAGGTAAAGATTTTACGGTACACTATTCAATACACACTAGTTTGATTATGCAAGAAGCCGCCGAAGTTTTCAAAAAAGCTTTGGAAACAGGGGAATTGCCAGCGGACAATTTGGAGACCTTTCCTGTAGGATCATTGGAATTGAAGGTGTCTTGGGTGGATGCAACAGCAGTGCCTAGCAATAAATTGGAAAATTATTATACGACCATGGCAGCCGTAATCAATAAAGATGGTAAAACATATACCAATACGAAAATGGCGTTGTTGGGAATGCATGTTGTAGGAGTCGTGGAAAACCATCCAGAATTTATTTGGGCGACTTTCGAACATAACGATATGGCACCAAACTATGATTGGAAAGCCAATATGGCGAGTTCGGCAACTCAAAAACTATTGTTTGCAGAAGGAAATACTTCAGGCTTGGATGGTATTACGTTCATTAAAGATGACAAACCCGTACTAGCCAGCAAGGCTTTCGATCTATTCCAATATGGTGTGCCAGTGACAGCATCTGGTTATATGGAGACTAGTCAGAGCGAACCGGAAAATTTCGATCATATCAAAGAGATAAATGCCAGTGTTGCAGCAAATCTTAAAGATGTATGGAAAAACTACTTCTACAATGGCTCCATTTGGATAGATACAGATGGGATGACTCCTGAGCAGCAAGCCGAAAAAATAGTGGAATTGGGAAGCAGCATTGGCAGTGCTACACCAGGTTCCAGTGCAAGAGGATCTTTGAATTGTGCAAATGTAACGATGGAGACCTTTACGCAAACGTTTCAAAGCAATATCTCGGACATCAAGGTAAGTAACTTGGCAAACTGTTTTTCATGTCACAACCCTAGCAGTTTTGCAGGGAACACCTCTCCAATATACTTAAGTCACATATTCGACAAGTTCATCCAGGTTAATGAGGGTAAAAGTGAAAAGGAGGTTGAGTTGATGAAAGACAAGCAACATCAGAAAATGGCAGAGTTCCTTAGAACGATGAAATAACCCCAAATAAGACTCTCATCAAAAAAACGATAAAAGCATCTCTGGATTAGAGATGCTTTTTCATAAAACTGTCTTTCAGATGAAAGCAGCAAGAGTATTTATATGATCGTTGATTGTCCTAGATGAATATTGTTGAAATTAATATTGGTATCTGTAGGATTGCTTATGAAATCGGCAATGAAATCCCCAACCTTGCTTGTTGTGATGTTGTCGTAAGTAGCATTCAAATCTGGAGTGGTGATCTCTAATTTCAATGATTTTTCAACAGCTTCCTTGATTAATTCCGCTTCATCGAACAAGTCAAAATGCTCTAAAAGCATGGCTGCCGATAAAATCGAGGCAATAGGGTTGGCTATGCCTTTGCCTGTTGCTTGAGGGTATGAACCGTGAATAGGCTCGAACATAGAATATTTGTCTCCAACAGAAGCTGATGCCAATAACCCGATGGAACCACCGATAACGCTAGCCTCGTCACTAATGACGTCGCCAAATAGGTTTTCCGTCAATATTACATCGAATTGCTTAGGGTTTAAAATCATTTGCATTGCAGCATTGTCCACGAATAAAAAGTCCAGTTCTACATCAGGATACTCTGTAGCTAATTCGGTAACGACTTTCCTCCATAGTCTAGACGTTTCCAAAACATTGGCCTTGTCAACCAATGTCACCTTTTTGCTACGCGATTGTGCAGCCTTGAATGCGAGGTGAGCAATACGCTCTATTTCCATACGCGAATATTCACATAGGTCTGATGCCGTATTTCCATCTTCGCTGATTTGTTTTTCACCAAAGTATATGCCTCCGGTCAATTCACGATAAATGCTGATGTCCGTCCCTTTGATGATGTGTCGCTTCAAAGGCGATTTTTCCAATAGGGTATCGTATGCCTTTACAGGTCTGATGTTGGTATACAGGCCAAGTTCCTTTCTCAATTTTAAAAGACCTTGTTCTGGTCTGATCTTAGCACTGGGGTCGTTGTCATATTTTGGATGTCCGATGGCACCAAATAAAATGGCATCACTGGATTTGCACAATGCTAAAGTGTCATCTGGCAATGGATCGTTTTGCTCATCGATGGCAATGGCTCCAACAGGAGCACTTTTAAATAGGAAGGAGTGATCGAATTCCAAAGCAATTGCCTTCAATACCTTTATGGCTTGTTCTGTAACTTCTGGTCCGATACCATCTCCTGCTAAAACAGCTATATTTAGTTTCATAGAAAAGTTTGTTTTTTTTCATTCCCGAGAAATAGGGGGAATCTTGGTTATGTTTAGTTATTGTGTTTTTTACTTCGTGGTATTTTCAAATTGTTCTATCTCATTCTTTTTACTCAATAGGTAGTCGATGTCGTCATACCCTTTTATCATGCATGTCTTTTTATAGGCATCGATGTCGAAAGTAGATGAGAACGAAGTCCCTACAACGGAAATGATCTGTTTTTCCAAATCTACTTCCAATTTGGTTTCGGGTTGTTTGGTGATTTCACCTAATAAAGCATTTAGGAAATCTGGGGAAACCTGAATTGGTAACAAGCCATTGTTTAAGGCATTGCCTTTGAAAATGTCTGCAAAGAAACTGGATACGATGACCTTGAGCCCATAGTCACTCAATGCCCAAGTAGCATGTTCTCGGCTGGAGCCACAACCAAAGTTGTCTCCTGCAACCAAGATGGAGCCGGAATACTTTGGGTTGTTTAACACAAAATCCTCATTTTTAGAGTTGTCCTTGTTAAAACGCCAATCTCTGAATACGTTGTCTCCAAAGCCATTTCTATCTGTGGCTTTCAGAAAACGCGCAGGAATGATTTGATCCGTATCGACATTCTCTATGGTCAAGGGAATGGCTGTTGATTGTATTTTTTTGAATTTTTCCATCTTATGCCCGCAAAAGCGGATAACTTTTTAATTGTTTGTTCTTCTTTGTTTGAGCTGAGTCAAAACCTTGCTCATTTTTTATGGTGTCCTTAGTTTCTATGTAGAAGCATTTCTACTTGCAATTTATATTAATTCAATTGTTTCGTTACATCCACGATCTTTCCTTCTATGGCTGTTGCTGCAGCCACTAATGGGCTTGCCAGAATAGTTCGTGCACCTTGTCCTTGACGTCCTTCAAAATTTCTGTTGGAAGTTGATACGCAATACTCCCCTTGCGGAATCTTGTCATCATTCATTGCTAAACAAGCCGAGCAGCCTGGTTGTCTCAATTCGAAGCCAGCGTCATCAAAAATAGTTTTCAACCCTTCTTCTATTATTTGTGTTTCTACCTGCTTACTCCCTGGAACTAACCATGCTGTTACATTGTCGGCTTTTTGCTTACCTTTTATATAATTGGCTGCAACTCTGAAGTCTTCTATTCTTGAGTTGGTACAGCTGCCTATGAATACATAATTGATGGGTTTGTCTATGAGCGATTCCCCTTTTTCGAAGTTCATGTACTTCAAGGATTTTTCAAAGGAATCATCTTCCAGACTCGGAATGTTTTCTGTGACCTTTATCCCCATTCCTGGATTTGTCCCATAGGTAACCATTGGTTCTATGTCTTCTGCATCAAAGAAATATTCTTTGTCAAATGTTGCGCCTTCATCGGTTGGTAATGTTTTCCAATAGGTTACCTTTTGTTCAAAGGCATCATTTTTTGGCGCAAACTCCCTGTCCTTCACATATTCGAAAGTAGTCCTATCTGGAGCGATCATCCCACCTCGAGCTCCCATTTCGATACTCATGTTGCAAACGGTCATTCTGCCTTCCATAGACATGTTTTCGAACACATCCCCAGCATACTCACAAAAATAACCTGTGCCAGCATTAGTACCCAGTTTGGAGATGATGTAAAGGATGACATCTTTTGGTAAGACCCCATTTTTTAATTTTCCGTTAACCGAAACGCGCAAGCTCTTGGGTTTTGTCAACAACAAGCATTGGCTTGCGAAAACTTGAGCCACTTGGCTTGTACCTATGCCAAAGGCAATGGTTCCAAAAGCTCCATGTGTCGAGGTGTGACTATCCCCGCAAACAATGGTCATACCAGGTTGTGTAATCCCTAACTCTGGCGCCATTACATGCACGATGCCATTGTATTTATGCCCTAGTTCGTATAGTGTGATGTTGTTTTTCTTGCAATTTATGGAAAGCTGTTCCAGTTGTTTTCTGGAATTTTCGTCTTTAATTGGTAGGTGTTGATTTTTAGTTGGTGTGTTATGATCTGCCGTTGCTACGATTTGGTTGGGGCGAAATATGGGGATGTTGCGTCGTTCCAATTCATTGAATGCTTGTGGACTGGTGACTTCATGGATAAGATGCTTGTCTATGTATAACACTTGCGGCCCATTTTCAATGGAGTCGACTACGTGTGCATCCCAAACTTTATCAAATAATGTTTTTTTACTCATAGTTTTTTTCCTTCTTTCTACTTCGCTCAAGGTAAACTCCAGCGAATAGCTTTTCATTTAATGTTTATACCTAAATTACTATTAAGCAGATACTATTTCTCTGTATAGCTTGCTAGCTTCAATAATTTGATGAATGTCATTGTCATTGATCTCTTTCTTTTTGTCGGCAAAAGTCAAGAAATTGGAATAGACGTCGTCCAATTGCAACTTGGTTAACTCATATCCCACATTCTTGGCTCTGTAGGCCAAGGCAGCTCTTCCACTTCTTGCTGTCAAAACTATGGCGGATTCTGTGACACCTACATCTTTCGGGTCTATTATTTCGTATGTCTCTCTATGTTTTATCACACCATCTTGGTGTATTCCTGAGCTATGAGCAAAGGCATTGGCTCCAACGATGGCTTTGTTGGGTTGGGTGTAGATTCCCATACTGTCACTAACCAGTTGACTCAATCCGAAAAGTCTTTTGGTGTCTATGTTGGTATCCAAGTTCAGGTCTTTGTGCTGTTTCAACACCATAACGACTTCTTCCAATGCTGTATTTCCCGCACGTTCACCAATACCATTTATGGTACATTCTATTTGGCGAGCACCATTGATCACACCTTCGATGGAATTTGCCGTTGCCAAACCTAGATCATTATGACAATGACAAGACAAGATGGCCTTTTCGATGCCTTTCACATTTTCCATTAGGTATTTCATTTTAGCACCATATTCACTAGGCAAGCAATAACCAGTCGTATCAGGAATGTTCAATACCGTCGCTCCTGCCTTTATGGCTGCTTCACATACACGGGCCAAATATTCATTGTCGGTCCTACCTGCATCTTCTGCGAAGAACTCAACGTCTTCAACAAAGGATTTGGCATAACTAACGGCATCGAATGCACGTTTGATGATATCATCGCGATTGGATTTGAATTTGAATTTTATATGCGAGTCAGAAGTACCGATCCCAGTATGAATCCTTGGTTTTTTTGCAAATTTCAGGGCATCTGCAGCTACCTTAATGTCATTTTTAACGGATCTCGTCAATCCGCAAACCGTGGCGTTCTTTACTGTTTTGGCAATCGCTTCAACCGATTTGAAGTCACCTGGACTAGAGACGGGGAAACCAGCCTCTATAACATCCACGCCTAATTGGTCTAACTGCTTTGCGATGATGATTTTTTGTTCGGTGTTCAATTTACAGCCTGGAACTTGTTCTCCATCACGAAGCGTTGTGTCGAAAATTTGAATGTGTTGTTTTGACATTTTTAAGAATATATTTTTCTATTGTAGTACTAATTTATATTTTGGTTTTGCGTTAGCTCCCCATCGTTTTTAGATTCTTACGATGTTCAAAACAAGAATCTTTATTTAAAAACCTGTTAATCAGCGAATTGACTTTATTTTTTAATTGATGACTAAAGATCAAAAAGACAGCTTATTTTTATTGGTTAAATCTTTGACTAAATCAGAAAAGCGACAATTTAAATTATATGTTGGACGGTTGGGTGTTAATTCCGACTCTAAATTTTTAAGTGTTTTCACCATTTTGGATAAGATGGCTATTTATGATGAAAACGTTATCTTGAAATCTACAGAAGTAAAAAAGCAACAGTTGGCCAATGTCAAGGCACATTTGTACAAGCAAATACTAATTAGCTTGAAACTTAATCCATCACATCAAAATATTCGCTCCCAAATAAGGGAGCAGTTGGATTTTGCATCCATACTATATCATAAGGGACTGTATAAGCAGAGCCTGAAAATTTTGGACAAGGCCAAGGATGTGGCAATGGCAAACGAAGAAAAAAACTTGGCATACGAAATCGTCGAATTGGAAAAAGTGATAGAGTCACAATACATTACACGCAGTATAAGTGGCCGAGCAGATGAGTTGATAATACAGGCCAAGGAGTTGAGTGCCGCTAACGTGATTGCAAGCAAACTTTCCAACTTGTCACTGCAATTGTATGGGATTTTTTTAAAGACGGGATATGTCAAAAACGAATCCGAAAGTAAGTGGATACAGGACTATTTTAATGAAAGGTTGCCAGAATACGATATTAAAAAGCTTGGTTTTAGAGAAAAACTTTGGCTTTACAATGCTCATCTTTGGTATAGTTTTTTGATGCAAGATTTCCTTAATTGCTACAAATACGCATCAAAATGGGTGGATTTGTTCTATCAAAACCCTAGTATGATCAATTTGAATCCTGTTTTTTTTCTAAAGGGAAACAACTACTTGTTGGAGTCATTGTTCTTTTTGAAGAATAAGAGTAAATTCGAGGAAACCTTGAACAAGTTGGAAGGGATAGTTGAAGAAAGCAAGCTGCCAAAGGATGAGAATGTGGAAGCACTTTCATTCCTATACATCAATCTAAATAAAATCAACATCCATTTTATTGGCGGAACCTTCAAGGAAGGGTTGTCACTCATTCCCAAGATGGAAAAGGACTTGCTTCAATTTAAAAATAGGATAGACGAGCATCATAAAATGATTTTTTATTACAAGTTCGCCAGTCTTCATTTTGGTTCTGGAAACAATAAGAAAACAATAGAATATCTAGCTAAGATAATTTCGAACAAGACATTGACCATGCGAGAAGACTTGCTCTGTTTTTCGCGGGTATTGAACTTGGTTGCGCACTATGAAGCTGGTTTGGATTACCATTTGGAAACATTGTTGCGTAGTACCTACAAGTTTTTAATAAAAATGAATGACATGCATAAGGTGCAAAGGGAGATGATAAAGTTTATTCGTGGTTTGCAAGACATCTATCCCCATGACATAAAAAAAGCATTCAAGGAATTGCATGAAAAACTAAAAGTATATGAAGATCACCCTTTTGAAGGGCGTGCATTTTTATATTTGGATATTATTTCTTGGTTGGAGAGTAAAATAGAGAATAAGCCCGTAGATCAAGTGATTAGAGCTAAGTATTTGAGCGAGTTCAATGGCAAATAAAAAAATAATTTAAAAATTTTTTGAAAAAAGTTTGGAAAATAACTTTTTCTGACTGAATATTTGCGCTCACAAAGTTCAAAACTTTATTGAAATGTTATCAAGAAAGGTGAAGGGAATAGACCCGTTGAAGCCTTAGCAACCCTCAAGCAATTGAGTAGGTGCTAAATTCTACTTGAAGAAGCGATTCATTTATCGCCAATTCAGGATAGATAACCAAACGTAATGACATATCTGTACTTACGTTGTTTTTCTTATAACATTTTTCTATTAAGTACGCCTATTACAAGGCTTATTTGGCTTTTGTTTTAATTTATCTATTAACTCAAAAACTTTAGAAAAATGAGTACACAAAAATTTGCAACGAAAGCGTTGCACGCAGGACATGACGTTAGTCAAAATGGGGGGACTCGAGCAGTCCCTATTTATCAATCTTCAGCTTATGTCTTCAATGATTCTGACCATGCGGCTAACCTATTTTCTTTGGCAGAACCAGGAAACATCTACACTCGAATAAACAATCCGACAAATGATGTTCTAGAGCAGCGTCTTGCTGCCTTGGAAGGAGGAATAGCAGCAGTGGCAACAGCTTCCGGAACATCAGCAATTGCAACGACACTGTTGACATTGTTAAGGGCAGGGGATCATATCGTTGCATCCAACAGCTTGTATGGGGGAACTTATAATCTCTTGAGTGTTACCTTGCCACGACACGGCATTACAACAACATTTGTAGATCCTTCAAATCCTGAGAACTTCAATGATGCGGCACAGGAAAACACAAGAGTGTTCTTTGTCGAGTCCTTGGGGAATCCAAAATTGGATGTATTGGACATCGAAGCGATTTCCAAAGAGGCAAAGGCATACAAAGTACCATTGATAGTGGACAATACCGTTGCGACTCCCTATTTGTTGAATCCAATAGAATATGGAGCAAATATTGTTATTCACTCTTTGACAAAATACATCAACGGAAACGGAACGGCACTTGGAGGCATCATTATCGATGCAGGTACTTTTGATTGGTCCAATGGGAAATTTCCAGAATTTACAGAACCTTCTGCTGGCTATCATGGATTGATTTACGATGAAGCCATTGGAGCAGCAGCCTTTATCGCAAAAGTGAGAATTGAAGGATTACGTGATTATGGAGGAGCGTTGAGCCCTTTCAATGCCTTCCAAATCATTCAAGGGTTGGAAACGTTGCAGTTAAGAATAAAAAAACATAGTGCGAATGCATTGTCATTGGCAAAATGGTTGCAAGAGCAACCAGAGGTCACTTGGGTGAATTATCCAGGGTTGGAGACCAGCAAATATAGAAACTTGACAAGAAAGTATTTACCAAATGGACAAAGTGGAATTGTCACTTTTGGGTTGGATGGTGGTTACGAATCAGCCAAGAAAGTAGCGGATACGACAAAACTGTTTTCGCTGTTGGCAAATATAGGAGACACGAAATCACTGATTATTCATCCAGCTAGTACGACACATCAACAGTTGAGTGATGAAGCACAAGAAGCCACAGGAGTGACAAAAGACTTGATTCGTCTGTCTGTGGGCATAGAGAATATTGAAGATTTAAAAGCAGATCTAAAAGAAGCTTTTTCAAGAGTTAAGCAAACAGTTATTGCTTA
The DNA here is from genome assembly GCA_947496215.1 of uncultured Bizionia sp. Classification (GTDB taxonomy): domain Bacteria; phylum Bacteroidota; class Bacteroidia; order Flavobacteriales; family Flavobacteriaceae; genus JAHDHI01. The sequence goes on along the minus strand of CANMCF010000016.1, from coordinate 82,638 downwards.
AAACAGTTATTTAGTAAGTTGGTTGATTTGAGCTATGCGTCTTGTAGTCGAGGCGCGTAGTTCTATCTTAACAAATTATGACCTCCGATTTTCAATATTAAAAATGAACGATTTAAAACACATAACCATATCAAATTATACAACTCTTAGCGGAGATGAGATAGAGACCCTTAATTTATCTTATCAATGCTTTGGATTGCCATTGTTTACAGCACCAATAGTATTGATCAATCATGCGCTGACTGGTAATAGTAACGTGTCTGGAGACGATGGTTGGTGGTCTGAATTGGTAGGAGACAACAAGGTTGTGGATACCAAGAAATATACGGTGTTGTCCTTTAACATTCCTGGGAACGGATATGATGGATTCGTTGTAGAAAACTATAAGTCTTTTGTGGCGAGAGATATTGCCAAGTTGTTTTTGATCGGTCTTGAAAGATTGAATGTCGAAAAGGTGTTTGCCGTAGTTGGAGGGTCCTTGGGAGGAGGCATTGCATGGGAAATGGCTGTGTTGAAACCAAATCTTGCAGAACATTTGATCCCAGTGGCAACGGATTGGAAATCTACCGACTGGTTGATGGCAAATTGTCAAATTCAAGAACAATTTTTGGTGAATTCCAAAAACCCGGTACACGATGCCAGAATGCATGCAATGTTGTGCTATCGTACACCGGAATCATTCAAATCACGTTTCAAGCGTTCCAAGAATGAGGAATTGGAACTGTTCAATGTGGAAAGTTGGTTGTTGCACCATGGCAAGAAATTACAAGAACGTTTTCAATTGTCCGCCTATAAATTGATGAACCAACTGTTGCGTACCATAGATGTGACGAAAGGAAGGGAAAATACAGAAAAGATCTTGGATGTCATTCAGTCTAAAATAACGATAGTAGCAGTGGATTCTGATTTGTTCTTTACTGCCGAAGAGAATCGAGAAACACAGAAGCAGTTGGCGTTGACGCATCCTAATGTTACATATAGTGAAATAAACTCTATTCATGGGCACGATGCCTTTTTGATAGAATTCGAGCAACTCGAAAAAATTATTGAAGGCATTTTCAAGCCTGAAACAAAAGAAAAAAGAATGAAAATATTAAAGTTTGGAGGGAAATCTCTAGCAAATGGAGAGGGTCTTGACCGAGTAATATCCATAATAGAAAATAAAGTCAAAGCAGAGGAGAACATTGCTGTAGTGGTATCTGCAAGAGGAAAGGCAACAGATGAGTTGGAAGCCATTTTAGATAAAGCCGTGGAAAGTGAATCCTATCAGGAACAATTGGAAGCTTTCAAGAATTATCAAAACATGTTGGCTAATACTGATTTGTCCAAAGAGTTTTCAAGATTGGATAGCCTTTTCGAAGGTGTCCAGTTGTTGGGTGACTATAGTCAAAGAATCAAGGATGAGGTTTTGGCCCAAGGCGAATTGATTTCAGCGAAATTAATTTCAGCACTGTTGAGGGATAGAGATATAAATGCAAAGGCAACAGATGCCAGAACCCTCATAAAAACTGATGACACCTATGGCAATGCCAAGCCTATTGATGCGCTTTCCAAAAAGAATGTCATTGATTATTTCAAACAGAACAATGGTACGACGGTAAATATCGTTACAGGTTTCATCGCCTCCAACAAAGATAACAAGACAACGACTTTGGGTAGAAATGGAAGTAACTACACGGCATCGTTGTTGGCAAACTATTTGGATGCGGAAGAATTGCAGAATTATACCCACGTCAATGGAATATACACGGCAAATCCGGACTTGGTCCCAGATGCCAAGAAGATCGAAAGACTCTCATTTACAGAAGCAAATGAATTGGCTAACTTCGGAACCACGATTCTGCATGCTAAGACGATCATTCCGTTGATAGAAAAGAACATTCCATTGCGTATCTTGAATACATTCAACCCAGATGACAAAGGAACAATAATTACATCACAAAACGATTCGAAAGGCATTCGTTCTCTTTCGGTTTTGGACAACGTGGCATTGGTAAATATCGAAGGACGTGGATTGTTGGGGAAGGTAGGTGTGGACGCTAGGATTTTCAAGGCATTGAGCTCTCAAAACATTAGTGTAAGCATCATATCTCAAGGGTCGTCAGAAAGAGGAATTGGTCTAGTCATAGATGCAGGGAAAGCTTCCAACGCTGTGATAGCTTTAGAACAAGAATTCGAAAATGACTTCTATTCGCAAGACATCAATAAAATAAGTGTAATCGACGATGTTTCGGTGATATCAATAGTAGGTCAAGAGTTGAGCACGTTTCACAAACCATTTAATGGTCTGATTAAAAATCAAATTACACCATTGTTGTTCAACAATACCATTACAGGGGAAAACGTCAGTATCGTGGTGAAAAAAACACAGTTGCACAAGGCATTGAATGTAATTCATGGAGAGATATTTGGGATTTCAAGGAAGATAAACCTGGCGGTCTTTGGACATGGCCTGGTTGGAAGTGCCTTGATCGATCAAATTATCACTTCAGCTGAAGGTATTGAAAAAAGAAAAGGGATCAAACTCAACGTTTTTGCGATTGCCAATTCCAAAAAAGCACTTCTCAGTAAAAATGGGATTGATGGAAATTGGAAGAAAACATTAGAAACTCAAGGGGAAGATTACACGATCGATGATGTTTTTGAATTTGCAAAAGCAAATCATTTGGAAAATTTGATAGCCATAGACAATACATCGAGTTTGGACTTTGTATCCAATTACATAAGGTTGGTAGAAGAAGGCTTCGATTTGGTTTCATCGAATAAGATAGCAAACACGATCGATTTCAAGTTCTATGAGGAATTAAGGGGGACATTGGCAAAGCATCAAAAATCATATTTGTATGAAACCAATGTTGGAGCAGGGTTACCATTGATAGATACCATTAAGTTATTACATCTTTCAGGGGAAAACATCGTCCGTATAAGGGGAGTGTTCTCTGGGTCCTTAAGTTACTTGTTCAATACATTTTCTGCCGATGACGTGTCATTTTCAAGCGTATTGAAGCAAGCCTTGGACAAAGGATACACAGAGCCAAATCCAAGAGAGGATTTAAGCGGGAACGATGTCGCAAGAAAACTATTGATCCTTGCCAGGGAGTTGGATTTGCATAATGAGTTGGGTGATGTGAACATCGAAAATTTAATCCCAGAAGGTTTGAGGGATATCGAGACCTCGGAATTCTTGAAGAAGTTTGATGAGATGAATCCCGTTTTTCAGAAGAAGAAGGAAGAGCAAAAAGAGAATCACGTGTTAAGATACATAGGGGATTTACACGGAAATCTAGCAGATGAAAATGGAGCCGAATTGGATGTCAAACTGGTGTCCGTATCAGAGCAATCGCCGTTGGGTGCCTTAAAGGGAGCAGATTCCATTTTCGAAATATATACGGAAAGCTATGGAGAGAACCCTATCGTGATTCAAGGAGCAGGAGCAGGAGCATCAGTGACGGCGAGAGGTGTTTTTGGTGATATCTTGCGTTTAACGGAAAAAAACAACTAATAAAAAAACATAAAAAATGAGTCTTAATCATTTTGAAACAGAAGCCATTCGTACACAAACAGAACGTACGCAATTTCTTGAGCATTCCACTCCATTGTATTTGACGTCGAGTTATGTGTTTGAAGATGCCGAAGATATGCGTGCATCCTTTGCCGAGGAAAAGGAACGTAATGTATATAGTCGATATTCTAATCCGAATACGTCCGAGTTCATAGAAAAAATATGTAAGATGGAAGGAGCGGAAAGTGGCTTTGCATTTGCTTCGGGAATGTCTGCTGTATTTTCAACATTTGCCGCATTGTTAAATTCCGGAGACCATATAATATCTGCTAGAAGTGTCTTTGGTTCAACGCATACATTATTTACTAAATTTTTGCCCAAATGGAATGTTTCAACAAGCTATTTTAAAGTCGAAGATGTCGAAGACATAGAAACCTTGATTCAACCGAACACAAAAATAATCTACGCAGAGAGTCCGACAAACCCAGCTGTGGATATTTTAGATTTGGAATATTTAGGGAGAGTAGCAAAAAAGCACAACTTACTTTTAATCATTGACAACTGTTTCGCTACACCGTACCTACAAAATCCCATTAAGTTTGGTGCTGATTTGGTCATTCATTCGGCGACAAAGCTAATAGATGGTCAAGGGCGTGTGTTAGGAGGTGCTACCGTTGGTCGAGCAGATTTGATAAATGAAATATATTTGTTTTCAAGAATAACAGGCCCAGCAATGTCACCCTTTAGTGCGTGGGTGTTGTCCAAAAGTTTGGAAACGCTGGCAGTTCGAGTGGATAAGCATTGTGATAATGCATTGAAAGTTGCTCAGTTCCTAGAACAACACAATAAGGTAAATTTGGTGAAATATCCATTTTTAAAATCTCATCCGCAGTACGAAATCGCAAAAAAGCAAATGAAACTCGGTGGGAACATCGTTGCTTTCGAAGTAAAGGGAGGAATAGAAGCAGGAAGACAGTTTTTAAACAGAATTAAACTTGCATCATTATCTGCCAATTTGGGAGACACAAGAACAATCGTAACACACCCAGCATCTACAACACATAGCAAATTGTCCGAAGCCGATAGATTGGAAACAGGAATATTTGACGGTTTGGTAAGAGTTTCGGTAGGTTTGGAAAATGTTGAAGATGTCATTAGCGATTTAAACCAAGCTTTGGGCAATTAAGAAAGAAGTAAGTTCTAATAAGAATAAGAAGTCTTTGAAGGAATAAAATGTCATAGGATATAATAATATGGGTAACATAAAAGAAGAAATAGAAAAGCGAATATTGATTCTCGATGGAGCAATGGGAACGATGTTGCAGCAGTACGATTTCTCCGAAGAGGATTTTCGTGGAGAACGTTTTAAAGATTATCCATCTTCGTTGCAAGGTAACAACGACTTGTTGTCATTGACTCAGCCTGAAGCGATAGCCGAAATACATAAGAAATATTTTCAAGCAGGAGCAGATATTGTCGAAACCAATACGTTTTCTGGCACGACCATAGCGATGGCAGATTACAATATGGAAGGTTTGGTGTACGAATTGAATTTTGAATCGGCTAAGATTGCAAAACGAGTGGCGGACGAGTTTACGAAACAAAATCCAGAAAAACCTCGTTTTGTGGCTGGAAGCATAGGGCCGACAAATAGGACGGCAAGTATGTCTCCGGATGTCAATGACCCTGGTTTTAGAGCTGTTTCTTTCGATGAACTGCGTATAGCCTATAAGCTACAAGTAGAGGCTTTGTTGGATGGAGGGGCAGACATCCTGTTGGTGGAAACGGTTTTCGATACACTTAATGCCAAGGCAGCCTTGTTTGCCATAGAAGAAGTGAAAGAAGAACGAAAAATAGATGTGCCGATCATGTTGAGTGGTACGATTACAGATGCAAGTGGAAGAACACTGTCAGGGCAAACAGCAGAAGCCTTTTTGATATCGATATCTCATATTCCTCTGCTATCTGTTGGGTTCAATTGTGCTTTGGGAGCCAATCTATTGCAGCCGCACTTGGAAGCCATAGCATCCAAAACGGATTTTGCCATCTCTGCACACCCAAATGCAGGCTTGCCAAATGCCTTTGGAGAGTATGATGAAAGTGCAGAGGAAATGGCGGATCAAATTGAAGAATATCTAAAAAAGGATTTGATAAACATAATAGGGGGTTGTTGCGGTACTACGCCAGAACATATATCGGCAATTGTAACTTTGGCAGCAAAATACTCTCCTAGAAAGATAAATACGGGTGCATTGTGATATTGGAAGTAGCAATTTTAAACATAAAGAAAGGGGGGCTGAAGAATTTGAACAGGCTTTTGACCAAGCAAAAACAATCATATCATCAATGAAGGGATATATTTCTCACGATTTGAAGAAATGTATGGAACAAGAAGACAAATACATATTGTTGGTGAACTGGGAAACTATCGAAGACCATGAAGTTGGTTTTAGAAAGTCTGAGGAATACCAAGAGTGGAAAAGATTGTTACATCATTTTTATGAACCTTTTCCAATAGTAGAACATTATAGATGATGAGTAAAGAGCAAGTTAGATATTTGAAACTATCAGGTTTAGAACCTTTGATTATTACACCGGACAGTAATTTTACCAATGTAGGTGAACGTACCAATGTAGCAGGATCACGTAAGTTTTTACGGCTGGTGAAAGAAGAGAAGTTCGATGAGGCTTTGGCGATAGCGAGAGATCAGGTAGAAGGAGGTGCCCAAATTATCGACATCAATATGGACGATGGATTGATTGATGGCAAGGAGGCAATGGTTCGTTTTTTGAATCTAATTGCAGCCGAACCGGACATTTGTCGAGTACCAATAATGATAGATAGTTCCAAATGGGAAATCATCGAAGCTGGATTACAAGTCGTACAAGGGAAGTGTGTCGTGAATTCAATAAGTTTAAAAGAAGGAGAAGATAAGTTCATTTGGGAAGCTACACAAGTAAAGCGATATGGTGCAGCTGTAATTGTAATGGCTTTTGATGAAGTCGGACAAGCGGACAACTACGAAAGAAGAATAGAAATTGCAGAGCGTTCCTATAGGGTTTTAGTTGATAAAGTAGGCTTCAAAGCAGAAGACATCATATTCGATTTAAACATCTTTCCTGTAGCTACAGGAATGGAAGAACATAGAAAAAATGCCATAGATTTCATAGAAGCCACACGTTGGGTTCGTCAAAACTTGCCACACGTAAGCGTCAGCGGAGGTGTTAGCAATGTCTCCTTTTCATTTAGAGGAAACAATACGGTAAGAGAAGCCATGCATTCCGTATTCCTATACTATGCGATTCAAGCAGGAATGAACATAGGTATCGTAAACCCGACGATGTTGGAAGTATACGATGACATTCCAAAGGATTTGTTGGAACACATAGAAGATGTGGTCCTCGATAGAAGAGATGATGCCACGGAACGGTTGTTGGATTTTGCGGAGACGGTAAAGGGCAAGGTGAAAGAGGATGAAGGAAAAGTATTGGAATGGAGAACATTGCCATTGCAAGAAAGGATAACACATTCATTGGTAAAGGGAATCGATGCCTTTATAGTGGAGGATGCAGAAGAAGCCCGTAAAGGAGTAGAGCGACCGCTTCATGTGATAGAAGGGCATTTGATGACTGGGATGAATGTAGTTGGAGACTTGTTCGGAAGTGGGAAGATGTTTTTGCCACAAGTGGTAAAGTCTGCCAGAGTGATGAAAAAGGCTGTGGCCTATTTAAACCCATACATAGAAGCTGAAAAGGGAGAAAAGCAACAAGCCTTGGGCAAAGTTTTGATGGCAACGGTAAAAGGAGATGTACATGACATAGGAAAAAACATCGTGAGTGTTGTCTTGGGATGCAATAATTATGAGATTGTGGACATGGGAGTAATGGTGCCTCCAGAGAAAATAATTGAAACTGCCATAAAGGAGAATGTGGATATCATTGGATTGAGCGGATTGATAACCCCTTCGTTGGATGAAATGGTGTACTTGGCCAAGGAAATGGAACGAGAGAATTTTTCCGTACCACTATTGATAGGAGGAGCGACCACATCAAAGGCTCATACGGCCATCAAGATAGATCCACAATACAAGAATGCCGTCGTACATGTAAACGATGCTTCAAGGGCGGTTACCGTAGTCGGAGATTTGTTGAATAAGAAAACAACCAATCTCTATGTCGCCAAATTGAAGAAGGATTATGATGAGTTTCGAGAGAAATTTCTAAAACGAGGAAAAACCAAATCCTATGTTTCAATAGGAGAAGCCAGAAATAGAAAATTCAAAATAGATTGGAGTACATCAGAGATAATAAAACCCAAGCAATTGGGGATACAAACCATTCAAAAGTTTGATATTCGCGTGCTTGAAGAGTACATAGATTGGTCTCCATTTTTTAGAAGCTGGGACTTACACGGCAAATATCCGAACATCTTGACAGATGAGGTTGTTGGTATGCAAGCCACAGAATTGTTTGCTGATGCTCAAAAATTGTTGAAACGTGTATTTGATGAAAAGTTGTTGAAGGCCAAAGCCATTTTTGGATTGTTTCCAGCCAACTCGACAAATGATGATGACATAGAAATATACAAAGAGAATGGAGAGCTGGAAAACACGTTTATAACACTTCGTCAGCAATTGAAGAAAAGAGAAGGCGTGCCTAGTTTTGCGCTAGCAGATTTCGTTGCTCCCAAAGCTTCTGGAAAACAGGATTACATAGGGTGTTTTTGTGTAACTACAGGATTTGGTACAAAAGAATTGGCAGAAGCCTTCGAGGCTGATAACGATGATTACAATTCCATTATGATAAAGGCCTTGGCAGATCGTTTGGCAGAAGCCTTTGCAGAGTATTTGCATAAGGAAGTAAGGACAGAACATTGGGGCTATTCCAAAGGGGAAAAGCTCACCAATCAAGAATTGATCAAGGAAGAATACAAAGGCGTAAGACCAGCACCAGGTTATCCAGCTTGTCCTGATCACTTGGAAAAGAAAACGATATGGGAAGTGCTGAAAGTTGAAGATGAGATAGGAGTGCAGCTAACCGAAAGTTTGGCAATGTGGCCAGCAGCCAGTGTAAGTGGATATTATTTTGGAAACAAGGAAGCAAAGTATTTTGGTCTTGGAAAAATCAAAGAAGATCAATTGAAAGATTATGCGAAGCGTAGAAGAATAACAGAAGCCGAGGCAAAAAAATGGCTAAATCCGAATTTGGCTGAATAAACAAGAATACCATGAATGATGGATTTATAAAGTTAAAGTTAGGGAGCCATATCATAGTTCACGGCTTTGATGAGAGCAACAAAGAAATAGCAGAAGATGTCATTGTAAATGAATATTCTGAAAAATGGGTTGCGATAAATAGGATTAAATCCATTGGAGAGAAGTTCGTGTTAACGGATTATATTGATGGAAGATGGATTTATTGGGAATACGAAGGTAGTTTTCAATCATTGGAAAAGAGGTTGGGAAAATATGTTGGATAACCAATTTCTAACCTCTTTAGAGAGAAATCAATCAGAAACGACAAAGGGGCTAGAAGAGACAAAAACATACTATTAAAAACATACGATTGAGAAGGAAATAAGTATTATGAAAGTAACAGAACACATAGAAAAGGCAAATGGCAGGACATTGTTTTCTTTTGAAATTATTCCACCAAAAAAAGGAAGGAATATTCAAGAACTTTACAACAACATAGACCCTTTGATGGAATTCAAGCCACCTTTCATAGATGTTACGACATCTCGTGAAGAATACGTGTACATTGACAAAGAAGGTCTTTTGGATAGAAAGATAACTAGAATGCGTCCTGGAACTGTAGGCATTTGTGCAGCAATAAAACATAAATATGAGGTGGACACGGTACCACATGTCCTGTGTGGAGGTTTTACAAAGGAGGAAACAGAGTACTTGTTGGTGGATTGTCACTATTTGGGAATCAACAATGTAATGGCGTTGAGAGGAGATGCAATGAAGCACCAAAAGTATTTTGAAGCTGCAAATGGAGGACATTTGTATGCGAAGGAATTGGTATCGCAAATACAGAGTCTCAACACTGGGAAATATTTGCACGATGTGGTAGAAGCCGACTATAAATCGGATTTTTGCATAGGAGTTGCAGGTTATCCAGAAAAGCACCTGGAAGCCCCTTCATTGCAAACCGATTTGAAAAGACTGAAGGAGAAGGTAGATGCAGGAGCGGATTACGTTGTAACCCAAATGTTTTTTGATAACAAGAGGTATTTCGATTTTGTTGAAGCAGCAAAGAACATAGGAATCAATGTGCCAATTATTCCTGGAATAAAACCCATAGCCGTAAAGAGGCACCTACAATTGTTGCCACAAGTCTTTAAAATAGATTTGCCAGAAGATCTCATCGGTGCGGTGGAAAATTGTAGTAGCAACAAAGAGGTAAGACAAGTTGGTGTAGAGTGGGCGATTAAGCAATCCAAGGAGCTTCAAGAAGCTGGTGTTCCTGTACTGCATTATTATTCTATGGGTAAAAGTGACAACATAAAAGCCATAGCATCAGAAGTTTTTTAATCCGTTTTTAAAAAAAACACTAAATTTGTCTTATGCTTTCAAAGAAAACAAAATACGGAATTAAGGCCATTGTATATTTGGCAAAACAAAAAGATAGGACTCCTGTACAAATTGCTACCATCTCTAATGAGGAAAGTATTTCACTTAAATTTTTAGAGAGCATTTTATTGACACTTCGAAAAAATGGAGTTTTGGGATCCAAAAAAGGCAAAGGAGGAGGATACTACTTGCTTAAAGACCCAAAAGACATAAATATGGCCAATGTAATGCGGGTCTTGGAAGGCCCAATAGCAATGGTGCCCTGTGTAAGTTTGAATTTTTATGAAAGATGTGATGATTGCCCAGATGAAAATGCATGTGCCGTTCATGGCTTGATGGCCCAAGTACGTGACAGCTCATTGGAGATTTTCAGGAATACTACTTTGGCGGATTTATCTCAATAACAAAAAAATAACACACATTTTCAATTAACCATTTTGGTTTATTAAAGTTTAATTTATATGTTTGCACTATTATCCTAGTAAATTGATAGGAATTATAGGGTTTAAAAATATTTATGATTATGAACACTGCGTTAGAAGTGGAAAGAGATATAGAAGTCAAAGAGAATGTTTCAGAAGAAAAACTGAAAAGAAGCTTGGTTAAGACAATTAGTTGGAGAGTCGTAGGAACAATAGATACCATTGTGATTTCCTATTTGATAACAGGAACTTTGGCATTGGCTTTCTCGATAGGGTTTGTAGAATTGGTATCCAAACTAGTATTGTATTTCTTTCATGAACGCGCTTGGAATAAAATAAAATGGGGAAAGTAATGGCATTGAATTTAAAAGAGGTAAACAAGGAATTAGAGGGGAGAACACCTTTGGAGATAGTGGAATGGGCAATAGCTTTTTCTAAAGAACCGGTTGTTACCACAAATTTCAGACCCTATGAGGCGGCAATTTTGAAATTGACAAATCAGGTAAAAGAAGACATAAAGGTGATTTGGTGTGATACCGGGTACAATACCCCCAATACATACAGACATGCAGAAGAGCTTATTGAAACATTGAATCTCAATGTGCAATTATACGTGCCAAAGCAAACAACTTCACACAGGGATGTCGTTATGGGGATACCAGACATAAGGGATCCAAGGCACAAGGATTTTACGGAACAAGTAAAGTTGGAGCCTTTTAGGAGAGCGATGAAGGAACACGAGCCAGACGTTTGGTTCACGAACTTGAGAAAAGGACAAACGGCATTTCGAGACAGCATAGATGTTGTTTCCCAAGATGCCAATGGAGTAATGAAAGTAAGTCCATTTTACAATTGGACAGATGAGGAACTGGATACCTTTTTGGAAGAGAACAATTTACCAAACGAGTTTAAATATTTTGATCCAACAAAACAATTAGAAAATAGAGAGTGTGGGTTACATGCTTAAGATTATAGATATGAAAGATACATCAAAAATAAATCCGTTAGAAAACGAAGCCATATATATAATGAGAGAAGTGGCTGCCCAGTTTGAAAAGCCAGTGCTTTTGTTTTCGGGAGGAAAGGATTCCATCACCTTGGTTAGATTGGCTCAGAAAGCATTTTATCCAGCGAAGATACCGTTTCCATTAATGCATATAGATACTGGACATAATTTTCCTGAAACCATAGAATTCAGAGACCGTTTGGTAAAAGAATTGGGCTTGGAATTGATTGTGAGAAATGTTCAAGATTCCATTGATGAAGGAAAGGTAAGAGAAGAATCTGGACGTTATGCAAGTCGAAATGTATTGCAAACAACGACACTTTTGGATGCCATAGAGGAATTTAAGTTTGATGCTTGCATTGGAGGAGCAAGACGTGATGAGGAAAAAGCAAGAGCCAAGGAACGAATCTTTTCCGTTCGTGATGATTTTGGACAATGGGATGAAAAAAACCAACGTCCAGAGTTGTTCGATATGTTGAATGGTAACATAGAATTAGGTCAGAATGTTCGTGTATTCCCAATTTCCAATTGGACGGAATTGGATGTTTGGTCTTATATCCAAAAAGAACAAATAGAGATTCCTTCCATCTATTTCGCACATACTAGAGCCACCTTTTTAAGAGATGGTCTAATATGGTCTGCAGATGATGCGGTGGTCTATAGAGATGAAAATGAGGAAGTAGAAGAAAGAATAGTACGCTTTAGAACCGTAGGGGATATGAGTTGTACTGCAGCTGTCTTATCTACTGCATCAGACATAGTAAGCGTTGTTCAGGAGATTAGAGATTCCACGATTTCCGAAAGGGGAGCAAGAATAGATGACAAGCGCTCAGAAGCAGCGATGGAAAAACGTAAACAACAAGGATATTTTTAGAATTTCCCTTCAAGGAATTTTGCTTTCGGCCGTCAGCCATTAGCAGTATTGAAAAAAACAAGAATAAAGCCAATAGCTTCAAGCCAAAGGCAAATAGCAGAAAAAAATGGACGTATTAAAAATAGCAACAGCAGGAAGTGTAGATGATGGAAAGAGTACTTTGATAGGACGATTACTCTACGATACAAAATCATTGACGACAGACAAACTCGAGGCCATAGAAAAAAAGAGTCAACAATTGGGGTATGACTACTTGGATTTTTCATTGGCGACAGATGGATTGGTAGCAGAGAGAGAGCAAGGTATCACAATAGATGTGGCGCATATCTATTTTTCCACTGCCAATAAAAGTTACATCATAGCAGATACACCTGGCCATGTGGAATATACAAGAAACATGGTTACAGGCGCGTCGACCTCTCAAGCAGCCATTGTATTGATCGATGCCAGAAAAGGAGTGATCGAACAAACGAATCGTCATTTCTTCATTAACAATCTATTGAGGATAAAAACGGTTATAGTAGCCATAAACAAAATGGATCTAGTTGATTTTTCTGAAGAGAAGTACAATGCAATCAAATCGGATTTTGAAGCATTGATGAGCAAGAGAGACTATCAAGATCAGAATATAACCTTCATTCCGGTTAGTGCATTGAAAGGAGACAATGTCGTAAACAAGTCGGAGAATACACCATGGTATCAAGGAGAGACATTGTTGCAGCATCTTGAAGGGATAGATAAGCAGGACATATACAATACAGGGACACCAAGATTCCCAGTGCAATATGTAGTTAGACCCAAGACAGAGGATTTTCATGACTTCAGAGGTTATGCAGGTAAGGTATATGGAGGCGAATTAAGTGTAGGAGATGACATTGTGGTTTTACCTTCTCAAACGAAATCCAAAATAAAGGACATTCATTTCTACGATAAAAAGATAGAAACTGCTTCTAGACGCTCTTCAGTTTTGATTACTTTGGAAGACGATGTCAACATTAGTCGTGGAGATATGATCGTCAAAGAAAATGACTTACCGGTAATAGACAAGCAGTTCACGGCAACCATTTCTTGGATGGATTCGCAAAACCTGACACCAGGAAGCAAATATGTCGTTCAACATGGAGTCAATAAGGTTTTGGCAAAGGTGGATAGCATTCATCATAAGATAAATCCAGATTATTCAGGTATAGATGAGGGGGGTAAATCGTTGACCATGAACGATATTGCGACGGTGTCCTTTAAGTTGAACAAACCAATTTTTTACGATGCCTTCAAGGAACATAGAACCAACGGGTCTTTTATCATAATAGATACTCAATCCAACAATACGGTTGGAGCAGGATTCATTCAATAAATATAATTCAATAAATAAAACACCTGCTCTTTGGGGAGGTTAGGAGAATAATGCAAAGTTTTAGAACAGAAATTGAAAATCCTGTAGTAGAAAAGGATATCATAGAATTAGCCAACAAAATTGAGCTTTTTCACAATGGAAAAATAGACGAGGAAAAATTCAGGAGTTTACGACTGGCAAGAGGAGTTTACGGGCAGCGTCAAGAAGGTGTGCAAATGATCCGGATAAAGTTGCCTTATGGTAAGGTTTCAAGCCATCAATTGCGACGTATTGCCGAGGTGTCGGATGAATATTCGAGAAGTCGATTGCATATCACTACACGTCAAGACATACAAATTCACTATGTCGACCTAAATCGTACTCCAGAACTGTGGGCAGAGTTAGAAAGGGATAATGTGACTTTGAGAGAAGCCTGTGGAAACACCGTTCGTAATGTTACAGCGAGTGAAACAGCTGGGGTAGATCCAAATGAACCATTTGATGTCTCACCCTATGCAGATGCCGTATTTCGTTTTTTCTTGCGTCATCCAGTTTGCCAAGAGTTGGGACGAAAGTTCAAAGTGTCTTTTTCAGCTACGGACGAAGATACAGGTTTGTCATATATGCATGACTTAGGTTTCATTGCAAAGATAGAAAATGGAGTAAAGGGCTTCAAAGTAATGTTGGGAGGTGGATTGGGTTCACAACCTCGACACGCGGATGAATTGTATGAGTTTTTGGCTTCGGACAAGATAATACCTTTAATGGAAGGCGCTCTAAGAGTATTTGATCGTTATGGAGAACGTAAGAGTAGAGCCAAGGCTAGGTTGAAGTTCTTGATAAAGGACATAGGTTTGGAAGGGTTTAAAAAACTGGTTGAAGAAGAACAAAATGCAATAGAGTTAAAAACCGTGGCAATCGATGAAACCGATTACACTGCATCGATTCCAGTAGAGGTGAAAACACCTGAAGTTGAAATAAAGAATCAAAAGGCTTTCGACCAATGGAAGTCAACTAACATAGTAAAACAAAAACAAGAAGGTTTTGTTGCCATTGGAATTAAAGTGTTGCTCGGGGATTTCTATACGGACAAGGCTAGACTTTTGGCTGACTTGGTGGAAACTTATGCAGCAGGGGAGATTCGATTGACATTAAGACAGAACATATTGATTCCGTTTGTTAAGGAGGATTTGCTTCCTTTCTTCTACTTGGAACTTGAGAAACTAGGATTTGTAGAACTCGGGTATAACAAAGCCGTGGACATTACAGCCTGTCCAGGAACAGATACCTGCAATTTGGGAATAGCAAGTAGTACAGGAATAGCAGAAGAATTGGAACGTGTCATTAAAACAGAATACCCTCAATATCTGGAAAACACGGATTTGGTAATAAAGATAAGTGGTTGTATGAATGCTTGTGGACAACACAATATGGCCAATATTGGCTTTCAAGGCATGTCCATTCGTACAAAGGATAAATTAATAGTCCCTGCGTTGCAAGTTCTTTTGGGAGGAGGAAACTTGGGGAATGGGAAAGCCCATTTTGCAGATAAGGTTGTGAAGATTCCAAGTAGAAGAGGCCCAGAAGCCTTACGACGAATTTTCAATGATTTTGAAGCCAATGCCGGGACTAAAAAATTCGTGGAGTATTACCAAGAAAAGGGAGAGAAATACTTCTATGAACTATTAACAGACCTATCAAGCATAGGAAATCTGACTCAGGAAGATTTCATAGATTGGGGAACCGAAGAAGTTTACGTCAAGGCCATAGGAATAGGCGAGTGTGCAGGAGTTGTCATCGATTTGATCGAGACCTTGTTTCTGGAAAGCGAAGAAAAAATAGAAGAAGCCAAAACGGCATTTGGCAACAAGGTATATTCCAGTGCCATATATGAGTCTTACAGGTCTATGGTGAACTCTGCGAAAGCAATATTGTTGTCAGAGAACGTAAAGACAAATACACAAGCAGGAATCATAAGCCAGTTTGATGAATTGTTCGTTGAAAACAAAAAAGTTGAATTAGGAACCAGTTTTTCAGATTTGATTTATCAAATCAAGGTATATCCACCAACAGAGGACTTTGCGGTAAATTACATAAACAGCGCAGAGGAATTTTTAACAATAGTTAGAGCATTCAGATCGGCAGATGTTGCTGAAGCGGTACGCTAAACTCAAAACTTGGAAGCAATGATCACACCTAGATTGACAATAGTAGGAGCAGGACCAGGAGATCCAGAATTAATAACCATAAAAGCAATAAAAGTAATAAAGTCGGCAAATGTCATTTTATACGATGCTTTGGTAAACGACGTCTTGTTGGAATATGCATCTCCAAAGGCAGAGCAGATATTCGTAGGAAAACGAAAAGGTTGTTATGCCTATCAACAAGAACAAATAAATGAGCTCATCGTAAATAGGGCATTGAGTTCAGGGCATGTGGTACGCTTGAAAGGGGGAGATCCTTTTATATTTGGGCGTGGTGCAGAAGAGATAGAATATGTACGACCATATGGCATATTGGCCAATGTCGTCCCAGGTATCTCATCATCGGCTGCTGTTCCTGCATATCAAGGAATCCCTTTGACAAAAAGAGGAGCATCGGAGAGCTTTTGGGTCATCACCGGTACTACTAAATCACATCAGATTTCTGGGGACGTTGCCTTGGCAGCAAAATCGACGGCAACAGTTGTAATCTTAATGGGAATGGGGAAGCTCTCGGAAATAGTCAAGATATTCTCATTGGAAGGAAAACAGGGTATGGCAATTGCAATCATTCAAAATGGAACAACGAAAGATGAGAAGTTCGGAATAGGAACAATACGGAACATAGAAGAGATTGTTGAGAACAAACAATTGTCATCACCAGCAATTATAATAATAGGAGAAGTTGTCAAAGAAAGGGTGGAGTTGGATGCAGTGTGCAAGGAAGTAATGATAACAACCGCTTTAGCATAGTAGAGCTATGGAAAGAAACAATCTATACCCGATATTTTTAAAGCTTAAAAGTCTAGAGGTCTTGATCGTGGGAGGTGGATACGTAGCAGAAGAAAAATTGACATTTCTGCTCAAGTCCAGTCCAGATGCAAAAGTGACGATGATAGCGCCGAGATATAGGAAGGGTACTATGGATGTTGCAGAGAAAGGAGATGTCACGATGATTGAGGGAAGCTATGAAGAAACATATTTAAAAGGCAAGCATATTGTAATCGCAACGACTAATGTTTCGGAAGTAAATCTTCAGGTCTATGAGGACTGTAGCGTACTAGGGAAGCTGGTAAATGTAGCGGACAATCCGCCATATTGTGATTTTTATATGGGGGGCATCGTTACGAAGGGGAATGTGAAAATAGGTATTTCGACAAATGGGAAGTCTCCAACGACTGCAAAACGTTTGCGACAGTTTTTCGAAGATGTCATTCCGGAAAACATAGATGATTTGGTTAAAAACCTAAATAAGTATAGAAAAACAATAAAAGGAAATTTCGAACAAAGAGTCGAAACATTAAATGAATTTACTAAAGGTTTAGTAGAAAAAGTATAATACAATGATTAAAACAGATATATTAATAATCGGAGCAGGGCCAACAGGTTTATTTACCGTTTTTGAAGCAGGACTGTTAAAGTTGAAGTGCCATTTAATAGATGCTTTGCCTCAACCTGGTGGCCAATGCTCCGAATTATATCCCAAAAAACCAATTTATGACATTCCTGGATTTCCAGAAGTGTTGGCAGGAGATCTAACTAGCAATCTATTGGAGCAAGGAAAACAATTCGAACCAGGATTCACTTTGGGTGAAAGAGCGGAAACCATAGAGAAACAAGAAGACGGGAGTTTTATCGTAACCACTAACAAAGGGACCAAGCATCAAGCACCTATTGTTGCCATAGCAGGAGGCTTGGGAAGTTTTGAACCAAGAAAGCCCAAGTTGGAGAATATTGAGAAATATGAGGACAAGGGGGTTAACTACTTTATCAAGGACCCGGAAGTCTATAGAGATAAGAAAGTTGTCATTGCAGGTGGAGGGGATTCTGCCTTGGATTGGAGTATTTTTTTGGCAGATGTCGCTTCGGAAGTGACCCTGATCCATAGAAGAAATGAGTTTAGAGGCGCTTTGGATTCTGTTGAAAAAGTGCAGGAATTGAAATTGCTGAATAAAATAAACTTGATAACACCAGCTGAGGTATCTGCATTGCATGGTGAAAATCATATAGAAGGAATAACCGTAATCAAAGGAGAAGAAGAACAATTAATAGAAACGGATTACTTTATACCATTGTTTGGATTGTCTCCAAAATTGGGGCCTATTGGAAATTGGGGATTGGAGATCGAAAAGAATGCAATAAAGGTGGATACTCTGGACTACCAAACAAACATTCCCGGTATTTTCGCCATTGGAGATGTCAATACCTATGAAGGTAAATTGAAACTTATTCTTTGTGGGTTCCATGAGGCGACACTGATGTGTCAATCTGCATACAAGATCTTGAATCCTGGTAAGAAATATGTGCTAAAATATACGACGGTAAGTGGTATAGATGGCTTTGATGGGACACGTAAAGAAGCACCAAAAGCAATTGTAAAAGCCATAGTATAGATGGAAGATGTTACAATGTACATAACAGATAGGGAAGGTGTCCGACATGAGGTGTTGGCGCCAACCGATATGGCAATGAACCTAATGGAGGTCGTAAGGTCCTATGAATTGGCACCGGAAGGAACGATTGGGGTCTGTGGAGGGATGGCAATGTGTGCCTCTTGCCAATGTTATGTGGAATCCAATCACGATCTTTTGGAAAAAGGAGATGAAGAAGAGGCAATGTTGTCTGAAGCATTCAATGTCAAGGACAATAGTCGATTGGGCTGTCAAATACCAATCACTGAACAATTGAATGAATTAGAAGTAGTACTAGCTCCGGAATCATAAACCAAAAAAATGAATATGCTTTCAAAAGAAGAAGCAATAGCCGTTAAAAGTTATAAGGTTTGTTTAAAAGATGATGTAAAGAAATTTACTAAAAAGCTTTTTTATGCACTGTTTGACAAGGAATACAGTAGGAAACATAATGAATCCATCAAGGATTTGTTTTTCAACATAACAAAATCCTTGGAAATCAAAAACGCCAAGATATTATGGGAGATGTTCAAAAGTCAATTTCCAGAAATCAGGGACAAATTGAATCTGGATGCCTTGGCAATAGAACAAAACGATCCTGCGACCAAAAGCCTTGATGAGGTATATCTTGCCTATCCTGGGTTTCATGCCATAGCCATATATAGATTGAGCAATGCTTTGTACAAACTCAAAGCCTATGTGATAGCTCGAATGATGAGCGAATATGTACACGGGATAACAGGAATAGACATTCATCCAGGGGCAACCATTGGAAGCTCTTTTTTCATAGACCATGGAACTGGTATCGTAATTGGAGAAACAGCAATAATAAAAGAAAACGTGAAGATATACCAAGGTGTGACTTTGGGAGGGTTGCAAGTAAAGAAAAGTTTGTCTGAGACCAAACGACACCCCACGATAGAAAAAAATGTTACCATCTATGCCAACGCAACGGTACTGGGAGGTGATATCGTAATAGGAGCAAATAGTACTATAGGAGCCAATGTATGGATAACACAATCTGTACCAGAAAATGCATTGGTAACCTATCAATCGGAAATAAAGATAAGCTCAAAGAAATAATGTCGAAAGAAAAAGGAATATTAGGTCAAATTGGGAACACGCCCTTGATAGAAGCAGAAAGCTTGGTTTCCAAAAAGAATGTGAAGCTTCTATTGAAATTAGAAGGCAACAATCCTGGAGGAAGTGTAAAAGATAGGCCTGTATACAATATGGTGGCCGAGGCCTTAAAACGGGGAGACATAAAAAAAGGAGGGCGTTTGGTTGAAGCGACAAGCGGAAATACGGGAATTGCATTGGCTTACGTCTCTAAACTGTTCGGGCTAGACATTTCTTTGGTAATGCCAGAGAATTCAACCGAAGAACGCGTAAAGACAATGCAAGCCTATGGAGCAAAGGTCATACTTACACCTTCAGATATAGGAATAGAAGGATCAAGAGATGTTGCCTTTCGTATGAGGGACGAGGAAGGCTACTTGTTATTGAACCAATTTGAAAATGAAGACAATTGGAAAGCCCATTACAAAACTACGGGGCCGGAAATTTGGAAGGATACCAATGGCAAGGTGACACATTTCGTTTCTGCAATGGGAACTACGGGAACAATAATGGGAACATCGACTTATTTGAAAGAAAAAAACAAAGCAATCACCATAGTAGGAGCGCAACCTGAAGATGGATCGAGAATACCAGGCATTAGGAAATGGTCCCCAGATTATGTGCCTACGATTTTTGATCGTTCCAAAGTCGATCGGGTTATTGAAGTGAGTGAAGAAGAAGCAAAGGCAATGACGCAAAAACTGGCGAAGCAAGAAGGTGTTTTTGCAGGAATGAGTAGTGGGGGAGCAGTAGCCACAGCCTTGAAGCTTATTGAAACCATTGAGGAAGGTGTCGTAGTAGCCATTGTTTGTGATAGAGGAGACAGGTACTTGTCTTCGTCGTTGTTTGATGAGGCATAGTTTTGGAGAACTCATAAAGCTATATTAAAACTAGTTAGCTACCATTCAATGGAAATAGAAGAATAGTTCAAAACCGTTAATTATTATGAGTGAGCTAGTATTTCGAGATAATCAAAAACTATATTTCAATCCAATAGAGCAACTAATTTGGTTCCCAGTTCCATTGTTTTGCAAATCTTCATTTAAATATCCAACGCTTCCCATTAAATTATATTTGTAGCCTAAAGACTTTGAGATCCCTAGTGTACAATAATGGGAATTTAAACTAGGGTTTTCTGTTATCTGTGTGAAACGTGTGGATTCATCAGGAGAAATTCCTGTGCCGATTCTTAAATAGCCATAGTCTTCGTTGTTTTTGAAGTAATAACGAATGTTCAATTGGTAATTTTGTACAAGGGTGTTTTCTACTTTGGGACCAATAAAAGCACGAGCATTTAAATAAAATTTGTTTTGGTAGGATGTTAATCCAAAAACATATGATGTGAAGTCTGCATGTCGGTAATTGAGGTGTCTAAAACCACCTTCTACTTCTATCCATTTAGTTACAGTGTAAAAAACGGAAGCTCTTATGCCAAAACTTTGAAAGAAATCAGTTTTTTTGGAAGTGCTTAGATTAATGAAGCCATAGCTTTTCTTTGAAAAAACAGGATATGATTCTAACTCATAGAGAATGGCGTCATCCACAAATCTATTGCTATAGCTAACTCTAGCAGTTACCGTGTTCACACCAATATATCTAAGGTATTCCAATCTAGTGGTGTTCCAAGTTTTTTGTTGAGGGTATTCATTTAAAAAACTTAAAAACTCATGGTAAATGCCGATTTGATTTTTGTTGAGTTGCTTTGTTATTTGTCTGTATCTGTACTTTTGATTTTTATTTAAAGATGTATTTCCGATGTTTTTCATCAATGATTTAGCAGTGGTACGATCATTGAGCCTTAAATAGGCTTCTGCTTGAAATAAGGTGTAATCAATGTTATTTGCATAAAACGAGGAAGTTTTGGCAATAAATGTTGTTAACTCTTTTCTTGTCTTGGCTATTGCAATTTGTTGAAATGTTAGATTTCTGTATGTTAGAGATGTATTGGTGTTAATAAGGGTGTATAAATCCTCTGATGCTTGATTAAATTTATTTAATTGTTGACAAATTCTAATTCTCAATACCCGAATGTCAATATATTCAGGAGCTATTAACAAGCCTTCGTTGACTTTGACTAGAGCAGCTTTGTACTTTTTTTTTGAATGTAGCTCTTTGGCTTGATAATAAAGGGAATCAGTATTTACTTTTGTGTTTTGTGCATATGAAAAACCTACACCAACAATTGTCATGATTATCATAATTAATTCTTTCATTTGATTTGTGTTGTTTTTGATAGCATATGTGCTAAATGTCTTTTACTGATGAATCAGTTTTATTATTGTCTCCTTCTTCATTGAAGCCTGTACGCGTCATTGTTCCCCAACCTGTATCTATATTGAATATTTTTTTAACGAACCCTTTTAATTGTGCATATAACATTACAGGGTGACTGTAAAAAGGCTCAACGTAGGCAGCTGTCAATAATTTGAAAATCATCTTTGGTTTTGAATAATGGTTATAATTTGTACAATACATCAATACAGCTATTGTTGAAAAAACACAACTTGCAAGATAAACGGCAATAGCTAGGGAAATGGCTACTGGCCAATTCATACCAGTAATAAATATATGATGAAGAATGTATAGCATCCCTAAAAACTCAACAATTGGGGCTCCTAATTCAAAGAAAACCCAATAAGGGAAAAATAATTTCCCCATTTTCCCATATTTTTTATTTAAAAACAATCCTTTATGTTTAACCATGGTGTCCCACAAACCTCGTGCCCATCGGTCTCGTTGACTTTTATAAACCTTAAATGTTTGTGGAGCTTCAGTCCAGCATAAAGTTTCAGGGATATATACAACTTTGTATTTAAGCTTTAAATCTTCCATATGTCTACGCAATCTAATGCAGAGTTCAAGATCTTCACCTATGGATTTAACATCGAATCCTCCTACTTCAAGCAATCTATTCCTTGGGTACAATCCAAAGGCACCAGAGACAAGCATCAAGCCATCGATTTGCCCCCAGGCCATTCTACCTAATAAAAAAGAACGGATATATTCTACTACCTGTATTCTTGGAAGTAATTTTTTTGGTGTTTTAATTTCTTTTAAAATCCCATTTTTAATGATGGAGTCATTTGCAATGCCTATGGCTCCACCGCAAGCTATCACCTCTTCATCTAAAGCTTCTAGGTAGGGTCTCACCATCTTAAGTAGAGCGTCTTGCTCGATTATGCAATCTGCATCAGTACATAAGATAAGATTGGATTTGGCATATGCAATACCATAATTTAGTGCATCTGCACGTCCTCCATTTTCTTTGTCAATGACTGTTAAATTTGAGTATTTGGGATTTATACTCTTATATATGGTTTTAACGAGCGAGGTATCGATTTCTCTTGCACTTTCAAATAAGGGGATGGGTTCTAGTTCAAATATTTTAATTAATTGCTCTAAAGAATCGTCTTTGCTGCCGTCATTAGAAATTATTAGTTCGTAGAATGGATATTGTATTGATAATAGTGATCGTACATTTGTTACAATTGTCATCCCTTCATTGTACGCAGGAGCAATTAAGGTAATCGTAGGTAGGCTGTCTGCTCTTTTAATAAAACTTACATCTAAAAAAACAGCTTCTTTTTTATTTTTTATGATTGCTTTTCTTGCAAAGAAAACTAGAAAGAAATATATTGTAAATATGGAAATGCCATAGCATAAAAAGAAGAACTCTATAGTGGAATTAAAGAAATGATACATAAGATTTAACTTATTTCAATTTGTTTTAATTCAATGCTTTCAGGCGCAAATTCATTTAAAGCCTCTAGTGCGACTTTGATTAAATTGCTGTTTTTTGAATATAGTTGTTTTGTGACATAGTACTTGTATTTATGAAGTTTAAAGCTTTTTATTACTCTAATAAGTAATTCTTTAACTATTTCGTTTTCAGATTTCAATGCTTTTTCAAAATGGTAAATGTCCAGTTTTTCTTCTGTTTCGTGTAGTTTTTCGATAATGCGTATTTGTTGCCACAAAGACATTGGCCTAGTAACATAAGGTAAGAAAGTTAAACTTTTCCAGCCTAGAAATGTTACCAAGGCAATTTGGGATTCTCTTCTAATTAATGTAATGTCATCATTTCTATAAGGGGTAATTAGTCTGGTGTTGTTGTCACAAATGCCAAATTCGTAAGTCATCCATATGGCTTTAGTTTTTACATACCAATCATTGGTTTTTATTTTTTCTTTGAGCATCTTTTCTAATCCCAAGGAATTAAAAATGAATTTTAAATTTTCATTGTTGGAGAATTTAATGAAGCGGTTAACTTTCATAAAGACATCAGCGGAGTCCCAAAAGCTAATGTTATTGTCCTTGATATATGCTATAAGTTTTTTTGTATTTTCTGTTTCGTCAATTGAATCGTCAATGAAACTATGTGCCAAACCTTCAATAATTCCTTGTTCCAGTTGTATATATAGCTTTTCTTTTTTCTTGTTTTTTATAATATACCCAATTGTAGCAAGCCATAAGATTACCAAGGAAAGCAAGAACGAAAAAATCACAATGTATATTACAATTAATAAACTCATAAATATAAATAATTAGATACACGTTCTTTTATCTTAATTGGATTAAAAGGAAGTGAAACAAAATAATCCATCCCCATTGCTTTTAGGCTATTTTTAATGGTTTGCTGTCCCATCTCAGACATAACAATTATGCGTGTGTTAGGACAATTAAACCTAAGTTCTTCTATATATTCAAACATGAAAGTGCCATCAATTAAAGCATCTGTAAGAATAAGGTCAAAACATTGCTTTTTTACAATCTCAGTTACATCCTCATAGGAGTTTTTAACTATGATCTCAACTTTTGGTGATTTCAGTATTTTTGCTAGTAAATATGAAACACCAACATTATTGTTTATAATGAGAATCTGTTTTTGCATGACTTAGTTACTTTCGTTAAAGGCTAAGTAAGCTAGTAGAGTGTTAGGGAATAAGCTAATTTAGTTGTCCCTATGAGAATGTTGAGTGCGAACTAATATTATTTGCCAATAATCGACAAAGCAATATGGATTATCGGTAAAATGTTTTTTTTTTTTTAAATACGTATAATATTTCACGTCAGCATTTTTTGTTCGATGTTATCGATGAGTTAACTAGAATTAGCGACAAAGCGATTTCTCGTTTCCAATGTAGAAGGTTAATCATCATAGTTGATATTGAACAATAACATATATGAATCGACAATATTATAGGAATAATTATAATGAAAGACAAAGAAGTCTAACGACTCTATTTTATTTATTTTACTTTTGCAGCCTAATTGAATTAATGCATGAAGTATTTTTTAAGTTGTATTTTCTTGTTTTGTTGTATGCTATCAACAGGGCAAGAAGAAAAAGATCCGTTTACCTTGGGTGTAAATTTCTTCTATGGGAATGTCACAGAGCACAATTCGGACATTTCGCATTTGATCACTGGTCACCCAACCGGTGTCATTTTAAGTTACAACCAAAAGACATTTGGAAAGAAAGCTTGGGAAAGTCGTTTTAACTACCCAGATTATGGAGCTTCATTTATTTACCAAAACTTCGACAATGAATTCTTAGATCAAAATTTTGGTGTTTATGCGCACTATAATTTTTACTTCTTCAAACGAAATCTAATGTTCAGGATTGGGCAAGGTTTGGCATACAATACAAACCCATACGACAAGAAGGATAATTTTAGGAACAATGCCTTTGGCACACATTTGTTGAGTTCTACCTATGCCATGCTGAACTATAAAAAGGAAGGCCTTTTCAAAGATTTCGGAATACAAGCAGGAATCTCTTTAATTCATTATTCCAATGCCAATGTCAAGGCTCCAAATAGTTCTATAAACAGCATTGCATTAAATCTCGGTGTCAATTATGTACTTGATGCGGAAAACCAACCAGAATACATTGCATCTACCGAAGGCAAGGAATTTACTGAAAAGATGAAATATAATTTTGCATTTAGAGCTGGGGTCAATGAGAGTGATGTCATCAATTCGGGACAATATGCATTTTACATCGTTTCCGCGTATGCCGATAAACGATTGAATAGGAAATCGGCTATACAATTGGGGGCAGATGTCTTCTTTTCAAATTTCTTGAAACAACATATTCGTTATAATTCGGTAGCATTTCCTTTGGATGATGTAAGTGGAGATGAAGATTACAAGAGGGTAGGGGTATTTGTGGGGCATGAGTTGTTCATAAGCAAAACCTCCTTGATAACGCAATTGGGATATTATGTCTACTACCCTTTCGATTTCGAAGGGCAAGTATATAATCGTATTGGTTTGAAACGCTATTTTGGAGATCGGTTCTTTGGGGCATTGACCTTAAAGTCTCACGGCGCAAAAGCTGAAGCTGTTGAGTTTGGAATTGGAGTAAGACTGTAGAAAGAGAACAATTTTGTATTTTAAACAATAAATTAAAAGTCCATTTTCATTGGCAATAAGAATGAAAAGAATAATATACATACTAACAATAGCTCTATTGACAACAAGTTGCAACAATAAAAACGCACCAGATTGTTTTCAAAATTCTGGAGACATCCTTCAAAAGGAATTTAGAGTAGCCGACTTTACGAAAATCACAGTTTTTAAAAACATAGAACTCATTGTCACAGATGCTCTCGAGCAAAGTGTCATTGTTGAGACTGGGGAGTTTTTAATGGATGAAATAGATGTGAAGGTCGAGAACGGAAGATTAAGCCTAACAGATAACAATGGTTGTAATTTGACTAGAGATTATGGCTTGACAAAAGTGTATGTGAGTGCACCAAATCTTACTGAAATAAGAAATAGTAGCCAGTTGACCGTTAGAAGCGAAGGTGTGCTCAACTATGATGATTTGGATTTGTTGTCGGAAGACTTTTCAGGGGACTTCTATAACGTAGGTATCTTTGATGTTGAGGTGAATTCCATAAATCTCATAGTCGTGATAAACAATTTGACGACTACATACATTGGTGGCACGGCAACGAACATTAGAATAAATTATGCTTCTGGAGATGGGCGTTTCGAAGGTAGAAATCTAATTGTCGACAACGTATCCATATTTCATCGTGGAACCAACGATATCATTGTAAACCCCCAAGTTTCATTAACAGCGGAACTGGTAAGTACTGGAAATGTAATTGTTACGAATACACCGCCAACGGTAACCGTTTCTGAATTGTTCGACGGTCGTGTTATCTTCGAATAATATTTTTATATAAGGCAAGAGCCTTATTCTTAAATACATTTATGAGTATTAGTGTTATGATGATGTAAGGGAATAATACAACGAATAACCAAAAATTGAATTCCACATAGGTAATGCCAATTAGGTTGGCTGCATTGATACAGAAATCAGTGAAATACCAATATATGTCATCTATGAGCTCTTTCATGTTTCCTAGTCGACAATTGGAGAACTCCTTCTAATTAACCTCCATAAAAGCAAAACTGAAATTATTGGAAATAGGATCACATACATCAAGAGGTTTATTTCAACATAGCTTAAGTTTAAAGGGTTGTTTTTTAACCAGCCAATATTTTTTTTGTAACTGTCAAAATGCCTTGTGACAAAAGATTGATTGCCTTTGTCTAGGCATTTTTTGTTAAAGTGTGGACAACCTTGGTTATGGCAAGCTCTAGTACAATACTCCTTGTTTGCAATTGTGCTGGGTTTTATGCTTGCTTCATTGACAATTATGACTATTGCAAAAGGGAGTATGACGATAGAGAGTAAAAAAAGAAGTCTTTTCATTAGAAACCGAATTTTACAACGAGCAGAGTTTATTTCCTTCAATTAGGATGTCAAATCCCTGAACATACTTTCCAAGCTAGCATTTTTTTGATTGAGTTGTAAGATTTTCAACTTATTATCGTGGGCAAAATCAAAAACATGGGAACGCATGTCCTTGGTGGTGGAAAATGTGATTTCGTAAATGAAATCAAATGTGTTTTTTACACTCTTGACATTAGGAAGCCTAAGTAAAAAAGCTTCTTCAACGCGGTAGTCAAATTCGACTACCACTATTTGATCTTGACCTTCTCTTAACTCTGTCAGTTTTTTGTTGGCAACGATTTTACCTTTGTTTATTATGATGACACGATCACACATGGCTTCTACTTCTTGCATGATGTGTGTAGATAGGAATACTGTTTTTTCCTTCCCGATGGTCTTGATGAGGTTTCTGATATCCACCAATTGGTTTGGATCCAAACCAGTGGTAGGCTCATCTAGGATTAATACTTCAGGATCATGCAACAAGGCATTTGCCAATCCAACACGTTGTCTATAACCTTTGGAGAGCTGTCCAATTTTCTTATGAGCCTCAGGTGTGAGCCCCGTAAGTTTTATGACTTCTTCCACTCTGGATTTTCCAATATTGTAAACAGAGGAGTTGAATGCTAAATACTCACGTACATATTGTTCTAGATACAAGGGATTGTGTTCAGGCAAGTAGCCAACACTTCTTTGTACCAACTTCGATTCTGTGGAGATGAGATGCCCGTTCACTTGTGCCTTTCCTTCGGAGGGGCTTATAAAAGTGGTCAAAATTTTCATCATAGTGGACTTTCCGGCTCCATTGGGGCCTAGAAAACCTACGATTTCAGGTTTTTCAACTTCAAAAGAGATATTGTTTAAAGCTTTTTGTGAACCGTAAACCTTTGTTATGTTTTCTACTTTTATGGACATCTTAAAATCTTTCTTCAAAAATACACATTCTGTAATTTAAACAATAGGATGCTTGTAAATCTTTAAATATTCATTAAAAACATTAAAAACATTAAAAATTAAGCTTTAGTATTTTGATTTGTTAATTTATTAATTACTTTAGCATCATAAAATAGATGTCTGCCTGTGCAGAAACAAATAATGAACACAAACGTAAATACATATTTTAGCTGGTTTTATTTCTTTTTTAACGAAAAGAACGAGACGCTGTGTATGTAATTTAAACAACATTATAAACAAAAAAAGTCTCGATATATATCGAGACTTTTTTTGTTTATAGCATTTTTAATAGAAAGAAAATATGATAAATTCAGTTTCAATACAAGGCGTAAAAGGGTCTTTTCATCATATTGTCTCCAAAGATTATTTTGGAAACGATGTACTGGTGAACGAGTGTTTGTCTTTTGATTTGACTGTGGCCAAATTACTGAATCATGAGACGGAGGCAGCAATAATGGCGATTGAGAACTCCATAGCAGGTTCCATTATTCCCAACTATGCCTTGATAGACAACAATGACCTACACATCGTTGGGGAGCATTATTTGGATATTCAACATCACTTGATGGCTTTGCCAAATCAAAGTATCGATGATATAGAGGAAGTACATTCCCATCCTATGGCATTGCTACAATGTAAAGAATTCTTCAAGAGGTACCCACATATCAAATTGGTGGAAGACATAGATACAGCAGATGTTGCCAGACGAATTAAGAAAGATGGGATTGAAAATGTGGCAGCAATAGCTAGTCGTTTGGCATCCGAAATTTTTGAATTGGACATTCTTGAAGAAAGCATACAAACCATAAAACACAACGAAACCAGATTCGTCATTGTAAAAAGAAGCAAGCCAAGAATTCCAGAAGTGGAAATTGACAAGGCCTCGATAAAATTCGAATTGGATCACAAAAGAGGAAGCTTGGCTACAATATTGAATGTGATGAGCGATTGCAAGATGAATTTGACCAAGATACAATCCCTACCAATAATAGAGACGCCTTGGAAATATTCCTTCTTTGTGGATATTACTTTCAATGACTATGAAGACTATGAAAAAGCAAAAAGCATAATGAAGATAATGGCAACGGAATTCAAGGTTCTGGGAGAATACAAAAACACGAAAAAATGATAGAAGTAGCTAAAAGACTAGAAAGTGTCGAGGAATACTACTTCTCTAAGAAATTAAAAGAAGTAAATACATTAAAGACTAAAGGGCATCCAATTATCAATTTAGGCATTGGTAGTCCAGACTTGCAACCACCAGAAGAGGTAATAACTGCGATAACCAACAGCTTTAAGGAAGCCAATGCCCATAAATACCAAAGTTACCAAGGATTGCCAGAATTAAGAGATGCCATCTCGGAGTTTTATTCTGAACGTTTTAGAGTGTCAGTGGATCCAACAAAGGAAGTGCTTCCATTAATGGGAAGCAAGGAAGGAATCATGCATATTTCCATGGCATTCTTGAATAAAGGAGACGAAGTGTTGATCCCTAACCCTGGGTACCCGACATACACTTCTGTAACAAAGTTGATGCAAGCAGAGCCGGTATTTTATGATTTGGACGAGGCGAATGGTTGGTGCCCAAACATTGAAGCGTTGGAGAAGTTAGATTTAAGCAAGGTTAAATTAATGTGGTTGAGCTACCCACATATGCCAACAGGAGCAAAGGCGAGCAAAAAGATCTTTGAAGATTTAATAGCATTTGCCAAAGAGCACCACATTTTGTTGGTAAACGACAACCCATATAGCTTCATTCTAAATAATGAGCCTTTGAGCATTTTAAGCATAAAAGGAGCAAAGGAAATCTGTTTGGAATTGAATTCCTTAAGCAAGACCTTCAATATGGCAGGTTGGAGAGTAGGAATGGTTTTAGGAAACCAAACCCTGTTGAATGCTGTGTTGAAAGTGAAGAGCAATATGGATTCTGGAATGTTCTACGGTATTCAAAAGGGAGCAATCGAAGCATTGAAGTGTTCAAAGAACTGGTTTGAGAATTTGAATGATATCTATGAGGAAAGGAGGGAGCATGTATGGGAGTTGGCGAGGAGGTTAAACTGTACATTCGACAAGGATACCAATGGATTGTTTGTTTGGGCCAAGTTGCCACCAAAGATGAAGTCGGAAGAATTCATAGACAAACTGTTAATCGAAAATCACATATTCATAACTCCAGGAACAGTCTTCGGAACTAAAGGAGAAGGTTATGTGAGGTTTTCACTGTGTGCTTCAAGCGAATCGATTAAAGAGGCAATAGCAAGGATATGATACAGAACATATACATAATAGGCGTTGGTTTAATAGGAGGAAGTCTGGCTTTGGACATTAAAGAAAAAAGACCAGAAGTAACCATCTATGGGATAGACAATAGTGAAGATCATTTAAATCAGGCTATAGAACTGAAAGTCATAGATGACAAGGCGACTTTAAATGATTTGGACAATGCGGATTTGGTAATATTGTCGATTCCAGTTGACGCCACAACTAGACTTTTGCCTAAGGTTTTGGACACCATTTCGGATTTTGGATTGGTAGTAGACGTAGGCTCTACCAAACTCGATATTTGCAAAATAGTGGAAAACCATCCAAAGCGTAGAAACTTTTTGGCGATGCATCCAATAGCAGGAACTGAGTTTTCCGGACCCAAGGCTGCCATCCATGATTTGTTCGAACATAAGACGAACATTGTATGCGAAGTTGAGAAGACGGCTTTCAAGCTTCAAGAAAAAGCATTGAAACTGTTCTCGGAAATTGGAATGCGAATGCGTTATATGAATCCAGAGTCCCATGACAAGCACATTGCATATATGTCGCATTTATCACACATAAGCTCATTCATGTTGGGTAAGACGGTTATAGAAAAGGAAAAGAATGAACGTGACATCTTCGATATGGCAGGTAGTGGATTCGAATCAACGGTACGTTTGGCAAAAAGTTCTCCAGCCATGTGGACGCCCATTTTCAAACAGAACAAAGAAAATGTGATCGAAACCTTGGAAGATTACATAACGAACCTGACACAGTTCAAGGAAATGATGGAAAAGGATGATTTTGATGGAGTCTACAACGAAATGAAAGATACCAATTATATAAAACAAATATTAAACGGAATAAGTTAAACCCGAAAGGGTAAAATAGATTAAGATGGAAAATAAAAAAGAAATGAGAACGTGGTTAGACGATTTAAAATTAGACCACCCATTAGTTATCGCTGGACCTTGCAGCGCTGAAACAGAAGAACAAGTACTGAAAATTGCCCATGAGCTCAAAAACACGGACGTAAGCTACTTTAGAGCTGGTATTTGGAAGCCAAGAACACGCCCTGGAATGTTTGAAGGTGTAGGAGCCTTAGGTTTGAAATGGCTACAAAAGGTAAAGGAGGAAACAGGAATGAAAACCTGCACCGAGGTAGCCAATGCTGCACACGTGAAATTGGCAATAGAGCATGATGTCGATTTGTTGTGGATAGGAGCACGCTCTACGGTTAGCCCTTTTATAATGCAAGAATTGGCTGATGCATTGGCAGGAACAGACAAGACGGTACTGGTAAAGAATCCAGTAAACCCAGACATAGCATTGTGGTTGGGAGGAATTGAGAGATTGTATACTGCCGGGATTAAAAACCTGGGAGCCATACATAGAGGGTTTTCTACATACGAAAAAACAAAATACAGAAACATTCCTGAATGGCAATTGGCAATTGAATTTCAAAATAGATTCCCAGATTTGCCTTTAATTAACGACCCTTCGCATATTACGGGTAAACGCGATATGGTTTTCGATGTATCCCAGACGGCCTTGGATTTGAATTTCGATGGATTGATGATAGAGACACACACGGATCCAGACAATGCTTGGAGTGATGCTGCTCAACAGGTAACACCAACGACATTGGTACAAATGATGAAGGATTTGCGTATTAGAAAAGAAACTGATCCCGAGGCAGAGTATAACAACGAATTGGATAACCTTAGAGCGCAAATTGATGTTGTCGATAACCAAATCATTGACTTGATAGGAAAGCGTATGAAGGTAGCCGATGGCATAGGAGCTCTCAAGAAGCAGAGAAACGTTGCTGTTTTACAGAGTAAGCGTTGGAATGAAATCTTAGGAAAGATGGTGCTTGAAGGAGAACAAAAAGGATTGAGTGAGGAATTCATACTCAAGATGTTCAAAGCCATTCACCAGGAATCCATCAACCATCAGGAGAAAATAATCAAAGGATAGGCAAGTTTTTGATTTGATCGATATAAAAATGAAAACCTCACAAGTTGTGAGGTTTTTTCATAGCCTTTCAGATTAAATAATCTTTATATTTATGATGCCATTAACTAGTATTCATAAGATGTTACAAAAACTATACATAAACAGATTTGAACTTTTCTTTTTCAGTCAAATTACAATATTGTTCGGGTCGTTGATATTTACACCTCAATTGTTCGATGCTGTACTATCTCCAATTTTATTTCAGATCAATGTATTGACAGGAATTTTATTGATATCCCATAACAGGAAGTTAATGTGGTTTTTTGTGGGACTACTTGCCATCACAAGTATTGTTTTGGGATCCAGCCTAATAGATGGAAATGAAGGAAAAACTTTCAAATTTATTAGAATTGCAACGTATTTCTTGTTTTACGTCGTAGTTACATTCCAAATCATAAAACAAGTATGGCAAGCGAAGAATGTAAATAAGAATGTTATTTTCGGACTTGTCAGTGGTTATGTCTCGTTGGGACTCATTGGTTTTTTCATTTGCATAAGCATAGAAATGGGACACCCGGAGTCTTTTCATGGAATCTTGACGAAAGGAGCACAATCCATAACAGAAGGGTTAATGTACTTTAGCTATGTGACATTGTTGACCATAGGCTATGGAGACGTGTACCCAGCCACTCCATTGGCACACAAGGCGGCTATTTTAATTGGTTTGATGGGGCAAATATATTTGGTTGTCATCACTGCCATCGTCGTGGGGAAATATATTAATCAAAATGCAAGCGAAGACAAAAACTAAAGAATGCTATGGCAGATGTAGAGTTGTGAATATGAAGAAGATTATTTTGTTCTCTCAAACATATGCCAGGCAATGAATGTGTCTTTACTTCCTTCATCCTAAATAGGTGCATTTTGCAAATGCAAACTCCTCCTTCAGTAATTCATAGTGTTGACTATGGAAGTCATAGTTGAGAGAATCCACTAAGAGTAATAGATTTTATAATGATAACAACTTTGGATTCTATCATTTATGACATTTAGAGTGCTTTCACTCAATCAAATCGATTGTTCGCTCATTGCCTGTTTTGAGAGATTTCGATATGTGATAGTTTTGGAAGACAAACTAAACCAATAAGAACATGAAACATATTTTATCTTTTTTACTCATTTTAATCTGTAGCACCAATACAATGATGTCGCAAACTACAATCACTGGAATTGTATCTGATGATGCCGGAGTGCTTCCCGATGTCAATATCCTGATCAATGAAAGTCAGAAAGGTACGGTAACAGACAATGAAGGCTATTTTGAGATAACCGCCAAAAAGAACGACGAGCTATCAATATCCCATGTTGGATTCGAAACAAAATATGTGACAATAGATGAACAAAGAGGCTTGGCTGTTATTCTGGAAAGCAATATGGCTTTGGATGAAGTCGTCATTGTCGCAACTAAACTCAAAGGGTGTAGGTTGACTACAAGTTGTTTTTCAATAGGGTGCAATATTGAGTGTAGTGTTTTGGGAAAAGATGTGAAGACAAATGAAGAAGTCTATAGTCCCAGCGGGTTGAAATTATATCCAAATCCATCACCAAGAGGTGTTTTTACGTTGAATTTGCATAGAAGGTATGGAGAAGTAGAGGTGCAAGTAACCGATATTTTAGGTCAAATGATTCTAATCAAGAGTTTTCGAAATGGAAATAAACGGTTGGAAATAGATTTGTCTCCGTACCCTACTGGAATGTATATTGTTAATACAATGGTAGATGGAAAGAGGTTGCCTACCAAAAAAGCAATTGTAGGTTGAGATAATTCGGTATAAAAATCGTTATTTTGCATTATAAACAAATGAATGACAGGATTAGTATATAAATCTACGGGGAGTTGGTATACCGTTAAAACCGAATTAGGAGCAATTTACGAATGCCGTATAAAAGGTAAATTTAGATTGCAAGGAATAAAAAGCACCAATCCCATTGCTGTTGGAGATTTTGTGGATTTTGATTTAGATACCAAGAGTGATCAAGAAACAGGGGTTATCAACAATATTCATGATCGAGAGAATTACATCGTTCGTAAATCTGTGAATCTATCCAAGCAAACGCATATCATAGCATCCAACATAGATCAAGTATTCTTATTGGTTACCATAGACAATCCTCCTACATTTACAAGCTTCATAGATCGGTTTTTGGTAACTGCGGAAGCCTACTCCATAAAGACGATATTGCTTTTCAATAAAGTAGATGCGTATGATGAAGAGACGATGATGGAAGTAAAATACCTTGCTCACGTCTATCGTGAGATAGGGTATGAATGCATCGATATCTCTGCAAAGACAGGGGAAAACATAGAGAAGGTGAAAGCCTTGATGGAAGGGAAGGTAAGTATGTTTACTGGACATTCTGGCGTTGGTAAATCTACTTTGGTGAATAGCATAGAGCCCAATTTGGATTTGAAGACAAAAGCAATCTCCGCTCAACATATGCAAGGGCAACATACAACGACATTTGCAGAAATGTTCGATTTGAGTTTCAATGCCAAAATAATAGACACACCTGGTATCAAAGGTTTTGGGGTGGTGGATATGGAAAAGGAGGAAATAGGAGATTATTTTCCTGAGTTCTTTGCACTGAAGCAAGATTGTAAATTTAATAATTGCTTGCACTTGGAAGAACCAAAATGTGCTGTAAAAAAGGCTCTGGACAAGAACGAGGTAGCTGCATCAAGGTACAACAGTTACAAACAGATAATAGAAGGAGACGAGCAACATTATAGAACCGACATCTGGGATAAAGAATGACATTAACTTAATCAAAGGGATTTATAGGGATGAAAGTAGTTGTCCAAAGAGTGGCAAATGCCAGTGTAACCATAAACAATAAAAAAGTAGCCTCGATAGAAGGTGGACTTTTGATTTTATTGGGAGTAGTTGTTGAGGATACCAAGGAAGACATTAATTGGTTGTCCAACAAGATAAAGAACCTTCGCGTTTTTGGAGATGAAAATGGGGTGATGAACAAATCGATCATGGAAACTGATGGAGACGTCATTGTCGTAAGTCAATTTACATTGCACGCCAGCACCAAAAAAGGGAATAGGCCAAGCTATATCAAGGCAGCAAAACCAGAAATAGCAATTCCGTTGTATGAATCCTTTGTGAAGCAGATAGAATTGGATTTGGGGAAGTCAATTCAAACAGGAGAGTTCGGAGCAGATATGAAAGTCGCCTTGTTAAACGATGGGCCAGTGACCATAATCATCGATTCTAAAAACAAAGAATAAATATAACGGTGAAATTTGTAACAATCTACCAATTGAATGCACATATATTTACCACTTAAACTACTTAAATGCAAATAAAGACTTCGCTAAGCATAGCTTTCACACTCATTTTCCTTACCACATATTCTCAAGAAAAATTACTGGCATTGACCATAGATGATGATTTGAAGGAAAATGCAAATGCTGTGGTGCGTTTGTATGACAACCTCATAGAAGTAAAGGCTCACAATAGGTTGTTGCATAGAAGCAAAAGAATAGTTACAGTTCTAAGCGAAGCAGGCAACTCGGACATAGGAGCAGTGGTGCACTATGACAACAACATAAACATAAGGAAATTGGAAGCTGTCATATACAACGCCTTTGGAAAGGAAATAAAGAAGGTGAAGAAGAAGGAGTTTGAGGATGTCAGTGCTGTCTCCGGAGGGACGCTATATTCGGATAGTAGGATCAAATACCTAAATCATACCCCAATCAACTATCCATACACTGTAGTCTTGGAAAAAGAAATCGAGTACAAGTCAACAGCTTTTGTTCCAGGATGGAGACCAATTGAAGGGTTTTATGTGAGCACGGAAAATGCAAGTTATAAGATCATAAATACATCGGGAGTGGATTTAAAGGTCAAGACTACGAATTTTGAAAATTATGGAATAGAAGAAATAGGTGAGTTCGATTATCTGGCTAAAAACTTGAAAGCAATAAAAGGCGAGGCCTATGCGCCAGCATTCAAGACATATGCTCCTTTTTTAAGAGTGGCCTTGACCAAATTCGTGATGGAAGGAGTAGATGGAGTAAACACGAATTGGACTGACTTTGGGAAATGGATGAACGACAAATTGGTGTCGGATACGCAAGAGTTGCCACAAGCGGTCAAAGACGAGGTGAAATTCTTGACAAAAAATGAAACAACCGATATGGAAAAGGCGAAATTGATATATAAGTATATGCAGGACAAAACCAGATACATCAGTGTTCAAGTTGGGATTGGAGGGTGGAAGCCAATGTTGGCAAGCGATGTGGATAGGTTGGGCTATGGAGATTGCAAAGCTTTGACTAATTACACCAAAGCGTTGCTGGATGAGGTAAATGTGGAGTCTTACTATACCGTTATTTATGGAGATGACAATTTGAGAAACATTGACAAGGAGTTCTCGGCAACAGAAGGCAATCATGTCATATTGGCGATACCTAACGAAGAAGATTATGTCTGGTTGGAATGTACCAGTCAAACAAGCCCGTTCGGGTACAATGCCAATTTTACGGACGACAGGGATGCATTGGTGATTACTCCCGAGGGAGGCAAAATAATTCATACGAAAGTGTATGAAACGAAAGGGAATTTGCAAACTACGAATGCCAAGGTGAATCTTGATGAAAATGGTAGCATTTCTGCTCAAGTACAAATAGCATCCGAAGGGACACAATATGATCATTATAATAGAATTGAAGATGAGGATGAAAAAGGTAAAAGCTTGTATTACAAGGAATATTTTGATAACATAAACAATTTGGAAGTACTTGCCATAGCCCTTGACAACAATAAGGAAGACATCATTTTTACTGAAAAGGTGGATGTTGCAGCCAGTAAGTATGCTTCAAAAGTTGGAGGTAGAATATTGTTTGCGCCCAATATGTTCAATAAGAAAACATATGCTCCCCCAAGATATAAAAATAGAAAAATGGCTTTTGAGGTAGATAGGGGTTACACGGATGTCGACGAATATGAGATAACGTTGCCAGAAACATTGGAGATAGAAGCTTTGATGAAGCCAGTTTCCATAAAAAATGAATTTGGGGAGTATTCTGTTTCCATTGAAAAAAAATCCGATAACCTACTTGTTTACAAGAGAACATTGATTATGAACAAAGGCCAATACAAAAAGGAAGACTATTCCGGATTCAGGGATTTCCATTTAAAGATAGTAAAGCACGACAAGTCTAAAATAGCATTAAAAAGAATCAATTAATTATGAGGAAAGCAGTAGTAATTGTATTTATATTAATATCCAGCATTGGTTTTTCACAAAACTACAAGTTTGGAAAAGTGAGTAAGGAAGAGTTGATGGAAAAGAGTTATGCGGAAGATCCAGAAGCAGATGCTGTTGTTCTATACAAGAAGGAGACCATAGCTTATGAGTATAAGAGCGGTGATGGTTTCAGGCAAGTTAGAGAAGTGCAAGAACGTATAAAGATATATAACAAGGAAGGGTTTGGTTGGGCCACGAAAAAGGTGAGATTATATGATAGATCCAGTTCGAAGAGCGAGGATTTTTTGAACTTGTCTGCCTATACATACACACTAGAAGATGGTAAAGTCAAAAAGACGAAGATCAAGAAGGAAAGTATATTCGAGGAAAAAAACAATAAATACTGGGCGACTAAGACATTCACGATGCCCAATGTCAAAGAAGGTTGTGTCATAGAGTTCAGATATCGCATAGAATCACCATACATACAAATCGATGACATCGATTTGCAATACACGATCCCAATAAAAAAACTCGATATCAATGTCAAAATTCCAGAATTCTTTGTATTCAATAAACTACAAAACCCCAAAGCGATCTATTTTCCAAAAATAGAGGATACGCAGGTTAATAGAAAAGAAACACTGGTAAGCAAGTCACGTACTTCAGGAGGTATGGGGAAGATAAATTCAAATAGAGATTATTCAGATTGGGAATTCAAGGAATTCAAAACGGTGGTAGATGAAACAAACGTTCCTGCGTTGAAGGAAGAATCTTTTGTTAAGGAACTGGACATCTATAGAGCAAAACTGGTATGGGAATATGCAGCATACAATGGTCCAAATAGAGAAATCAAGAACTATTCGACAAGTTGGGAGCAAGTTTCAAAGACGATAAATGAGAGTGAATCCTTTGGAGGGCAACTAGGGAAGACCAAGTATTTTGAAAGTGATGTGAATGCACTACTCGATGGAGTTGATGATCCAATCAAAAAAGTAGCATTGATATATGATTTCGTCAGATCTAAAATAAAATGGAACAAGTATGTAGGTTATAGAGTCAACGATGGTGTGAAAAAGGCCTATAAGGATAGAGTGGGTAATGTGGCAGAAATTAATTTGATGTTGGTGGCGATGTTACGCCATGCAGGATTGAATGCCAGTCCAGTATTGTTGAGCACGAGATCCAATGGGATTCCCCTGTTTCCAACCACTAGTGGGTTTAACTATGTCATAGCTGCAATAGAGGTTCCCAATGACATTGTTTTGTTGGATGGGGTCAACACCTATGGAGCGCCCAACATATTGTTGGAAAAAACGATAAACTGGCAAGGTAGAATCGTGAGAAAGCAAGGAACTTCGGCTTGGATAGACCTAACACCGAAAAAGAAATCCAAAACGATATCTTTCATGAATGTGAACATTGCCGACGACCTTTCTATTTCTGGTAAGATAAAGAAGCACCTTACGGATTATTTGGCATTGAACTATAGAGAACGTTACCACGATTCCAAAACAGAAACCATTGTGTCAAACTATGAAAAGGACAAAGGAAACATAGAGATTACGAACCTGGATGTCAAAAACAAGAAAGAGTTGAGCAAACCAATAAATTACACTTACGATTTCAAGTTGGACAATGCAATAGAGGAGATAGGAGACAAACTGTACATATCCCCACTTTTGTTTTTGGCTTCGGAAGAAAACCCTTTCAAGCAAGAAACAAGGATTTATCCAATAGATTTCATTTACCCGACGTATAGCAAATATGCAGTTTATTTAAAGATACCGGAAGGTTATGTTGTAGAATCATTGCCTAAAAACACAAAAGTCCAATTCAACGGAACCGAAGGAGAGTTCTCTTATATCATAAGAGAACAAGGAGAAACAATACAAGTGTCCGTAATAACAGATTTGAACAAGACTTTGATTTTGCCGGAAGAATATTTGGAATTCAAGAAGTTTTTTGAAATGTCCCATGAAAAGCAAGCAGAAAAAATCGTATTGAAGAAGCAATAGCAAAGTTAAAGGATGGCATCATTGTTTGGACATGGTTTGGTCGGTTATACGATAGCCAAGGTTGCAAGTTCCAAAACTAGCAAGTTATTGCTTTTCCTGGCAATGGGATCGGCGATACTTCCAGATATGGACGTCTTGGCATTCAACTTTGGCATCCCATATTTGCATCCTTTGGGGCATAGGGGATTTACACATTCGATTGTATTTGCCATGCTTTGGGGAGGTCTGTTGGCCTTATTATTCGGTAAGCAAAGAAAAATCATCTTCTTTTTGGTACTTTCCCTATCAACAATATCCCATGGTGTTTTGGATGCTTTGACCACAGGAGGAGAAGGTGTTGGGTTTTTAATTCCGTTTAGCTATGAACGCTTTTTTCTACCATTTAAAGTCATAAGGGTATCTCCCATAGGTGTCAGTAAGTTTTTCTCCGAATGGGGATTGCAAGTTATTTTTAGCGAATTAAAGTATATCGCTATTCCATGCCTCTTGGTTTTATTATTTTTACATTTTAAAAGAAAAAACAATGAACATTGAAAATGCGCAGTTGGCAGTGGACAACTGGATAAAAGAACATGGCGTTCGTTACTTTAATGAACTGACCAATATGGCACAACTTACGGAAGAGGTTGGTGAAGTCGCTCGTATAATCGCAAGAAGATATGGTGAACAGAGTGAGAAGGAAAGCGATAAAGACAAAGATTTGGGAGAGGAGCTTGCCGATGTGATGTTTGTGGTGCTATGTTTGGCTAACCAGACAGGGATAAACCTACAAGAGGCGTTTGACAAGAAACTAGACCTGAAGACAAAGCGTGATCATGATAGACACCAAAACAACCAAAAATTAAAATAAAAAGAGAAATTTTCTCATGAGCCTACACATTAAAAAATCGACAATCGACAATCGACAATCAAAAATTACAATCACTGGTTCGAAAAGTGAATCGAATAGGTTGTTATTGCTACAAGCCTTGTTTCCCAAACTTCAAATTGAAAACGTATCGAACTCCGATGATTCCCAATTGATGACAAAGGCATTGACGTCGGATTCCAATCTGGTGGACATTCATCACGCAGGAACAGCAATGCGTTTTTTAACGGCATTCTTTTCAACCCAAGAAGGAAGGGAAATAGAACTTACGGGATCTAAAAGGATGAAAGAGCGTCCAATCAAGATTTTGGTGGATGCACTAAATCAATTGGGAGCAAGCATAAGCTACAAGGAAAATGAAGGTTACCCACCATTGTTGATAAAAGGACAAAAGATAACAAAACATAAGGTTAACTTAAAAGCCAACGTAAGTAGTCAATACATATCAGCATTGTTATTGATTGCCGCCAAATTGGAAAACGGTTTGGAGTTGAGTTTGGAAGGAAAGATAACATCAGTTCCATATATTGAAATGACATTGAGCCTTTTGAATCAAATAGGGATAGAGACTCATTTTTCAGATAACGTAATTACGGTAAAGCCTAGAATCGAAAATCTTGAGCATCCTACAGGATTGGTTGTGGAATCCGATTGGTCGTCGGCATCATATTTCTATGGGA
The DNA here is from genome assembly GCA_947496215.1 of uncultured Bizionia sp. Lineage (GTDB taxonomy): Bacteria > Bacteroidota > Bacteroidia > Flavobacteriales > Flavobacteriaceae > JAHDHI01. The sequence goes on along the minus strand of CANMCF010000016.1, from coordinate 41,448 downwards.
TCGTTGCTTTGACCGAGGTCGGTACGAGCATCGAATTGTCATCATACAAGAAAAACAGCTTGCAAGGCGACTCCGCTTTGGCAAGATTATATAAAGATTTTGGAGTAGAAACTACATTTGGAGAAAACAGCATAATGTTGACCAAATCGAGAGTGATCGATAATGAAATGGTGATAGATTTCGATTTGGCAAATTCACCGGACATAGCTCAGACTATTTCCGTGACGGCGTTTGCTTTGGGGCAGGAGTGCAAGTTGAAAGGGTTGCATACGCTCAAGATCAAGGAAACGGATAGGTTGGAAGCTTTGAAGGCCGAAATAGAAAAATTGGGAGGTGTTGTCGAGATAACAGAGGATGCATTGCATTTGTCAGCCTCAAAAACAATAAATGAAAATATTTCCATAGCAACTTACAATGATCATAGAATGGCTATGGCATTTGCACCTTTGGCTTTGAAGGTGCCCATTGTCATTGAAGATTCGGCAGTGGTGTCAAAATCTTATCCTGCATTTTGGGAAGACCTCAAAGCAATTGGATTTCAGTTTGATTAATAATAATCAGTCATTTACTTGACAACGCCTATCTCGAGATTGTATATTTGCAACTTTCTAAAAATAAATTGTGTAGAATGGTTCCTTTATAATTTATAGGGGATGTAATTACAAAGGAAGGTAGAGTCATTCAACAACTAAAAAATAATTAAACAACTAGCAAATGAACCATTCAATCATATAAAAGGTATTTATGTTAGCAATAACATACCATTGAATGCACCATTTGACCGATAAAAATAATTAAACAACTAGCAAATGAAATTATCAAACTTTGGATTCGAGTTACCAGAAGAGCTATTGGCGGAATATCCATCAGAGCATAGGGACGAATCTCGCTTAATGGTTTTAAATAGAAAAGAACAAACCATAGAACACAAGCAGTTTAAGGATCTTATCGATTATTTTGATGAAGATGATGTAATGATTCTCAACAACACGAAGGTGTTTCCAGCACGTTTATACGGAAACAAGGAGAAAACAGGAGCTAGAATCGAAGTGTTCTTGTTGAGGGAGCTAAATGAAGAACAGCGCCTTTGGGATGTTTTGGTAGATCCAGCTCGTAAGATAAGAATAGGTAACAAACTGTATTTTGGAGATGATGAGACTTTGGTAGCCGAAGTAATAGACAATACGACATCAAGAGGAAGAACATTGCGTTTTCTTTACGATGGATCTTATACGGAGTTTCGTGATAAATTGAAGACATTGGGAGAAACTCCACTACCTAAATACATAAAAAGAGATGTCGAGCCGGAAGATGAAGATCGTTACCAAACCATTTTTGCAAAGGAAGAAGGAGCTGTTGCTGCACCCACGGCTGGATTACACTTTTCCAAGCACCTATTGAAGCGTTTGGAGATTAAAGGAGTGGATTTTGCCGAGGTGACATTACATGTCGGTTTGGGAACATTCAACCCAGTAGAGGTGGAAGATCTATCCAAACACAAAATGGATAGTGAGGAAGTGTTCATAGGACCAAAGACGGTTGAGACGATAAATGCAGCCTTGAAAAGCAGAAGGCGAATTTGTGCAGTTGGTACTACGGCCATGCGAGCAGTGGAAAGTGCAGTGTCATCGAATTCAACATTGAACGAGATCGATGGTTGGACAAACAAGTTCATATTCCCACCTTACGAATTTAGCATAGCAAATGCAATGATTACCAATTTTCATACACCAAAATCAACATTGTTGATGATGGCATCAGCCTTTGCAGGTCATGATTTCATATTGAGGGCATATGAAGAAGCGGTAAAGGAAAAATATAAATTTTACAGTTATGGAGATGCGATGTTAATTATCTAAACATCAATAAATTCGAAACGAAAACATACAAGACCTTGATTCATGACATAAATTGAATCAAGGTTTTTTTAGTATTGAAACATAGATGAAACATTATGGATATGATATAATTCGTAATTGGGTATTTGTTTCACTATTTTTGCAAGACTTATGGCAATCAAGAAAAAAGACATCAGGGCATTGACAAAAGACCAGCTAAGGGCCTTTTTCGAAAAAGAGGGAGATAAAGCTTTTCGTGGTAATCAAGTATACGAATGGCTTTGGAACAAAGGCGCCCATGTTTTTGAGGACATGACGAATCTGTCCAAGCAGACAAGGCAAATGCTGGAAGATAACTTTGTGATAAACCACATAGAGGTGGACACGATGCAAAGAAGCAATGACGGTACCGTAAAAAATGCAGTACGCCTGCATGATGGATTGATCGTGGAATCGGTATTGATTCCCACCGAGACCAGAACAACGGCCTGCGTATCTAGTCAAGTTGGGTGTAGTTTGGATTGCAAGTTTTGTGCGACAGCAAGATTGAAGCGAATGCGTAATTTGAATCCAGATGAAATCTACGATCAAGTATTGGCCATAGACAAAGAAAGCAAACTGTATTTCAATAGACCTTTGAGCAACATTGTGTTTATGGGAATGGGAGAACCACTCATGAACTACAACAATGTAATCAAGGCCATAGACAAAATAACATCCCCGGAAGGATTGGGGATGTCCCCAAAGCGAATCGTTGTTTCTACTTCTGGAGTGCCAAAGATAATAAAGAAGATGGCAGATGACGAGGTGAAGTTCAATTTGGCTGTATCCTTGCATTCTGCGATAGATGAGGTAAGAACGACAATAATGCCTTTCAACGAAACTTTTCCTCTCAAAGATCTAAAAGAAGCATTGGAGTATTGGTATGAGAAGACACAACGCAAGATAACTTACGAATATGTGGTATGGGATGGGATCAACGATTCTCAAAAGGACATAGATGCATTGGTACGTTTCTGTAAATACGTACCATGCAAAGTAAACATCATAGAATACAACCCCATAGATGATGGGCAATTTCAACAAGCATCTAGCAAAGCCATAGACGACTACATCTACCATTTGGAAAAAAACAGAATTGTTGTCAATGTCCGTAGGAGCCGAGGAAAGGATATCGATGCGGCTTGTGGGCAATTGGCAAATAAGAGCTAAAATTTCTTTTTTATTTTAACGAAGTGTTATATTTGCTAAACCTGTGAAAATAACCGAACAAATAAAACAACCCATAGCGTACGAAATGGAACTTTTCGAAAAGAAGTTTCGTTTGGCTATGTCTTCCAAAGTTGCCTTGTTAAATCGCATCACACACTACATCGTAAACAGGAAAGGAAAGCAAATGCGACCTATGTTCGTCTTTTTGGTTGCCAAGATGGTATCCAACGGGGAAGTTGTGGATCGTACCTATAGAGGAGCATCGGTAATAGAACTGATTCATACTGCCACTTTGGTACATGATGATGTCGTGGATGATAGCAATCAACGTCGAGGATTCTTTTCCATAAATGCACTATGGAAAAACAAGATAGCCGTACTCATAGGTGATTTTCTACTTTCAAAAGGATTGTTGTTATCCATAGACAATGGCGATTTCGATTTGCTGAAGATCATTTCCGTTGCAGTAAGGGAAATGAGTGAAGGCGAATTGCTTCAAATAGAAAAAGCAAGGAAACTGGACATAACGGAGGCCATCTATTACGATATAATTCGCCAAAAGACAGCAACGCTCATTGCTGCTTGTTGTAGTTTGGGAGCCGCATCCGTAAAACCGGATGGGGCAGAGGTGGAATCCATGCGAAAGTTTGGAGAACTCATAGGAATGGCCTTTCAAATAAAGGACGACCTATTCGATTACGGATCCAAGAGCATTGGGAAACCGGTGGGGATAGACATCAAAGAGCAAAAAATGACCTTGCCTTTGATTCATGTACTCAACAATTGCGGTAAAAAGGATAAGAAATGGCTTATCAATTCCATAAAGAACCATAACAAGGACAAAAAGCGGGTCAACGAAGTCATCGATTTTGTGAAAAGCAATGGAGGATTGGATTATGCAGTGTCAAAAATGAAGGACTTTCAATCCGAAGCCTTGCAAATACTAAATGAATTCCCAAGTTCCGAATACAAATCTTCATTGGAATTGATGGTGAATTACGTTATCGAAAGAAAAAAATAATTTTTTTTTAAGACTCAAGGCAACCATTAGCACAACTTTTGCGTCTTTGTAAATAGAAGACTAAAACTATCGCTTTTTTGAAAGTAATTCAATTATATAAAAACGAAGCCAAGCTCATAAAGAGAGCCATCAAAAACAATCGTGAAGCTCAGCACATATTGTACGAGCTGCATGCGCCAAAGATGTTGAGTGTATGCCGCTACTACATCAAAGACGTGCAACATGCAGAGGAGGTGATGCTCAACGGGTTTTTCAAAGTCTTTTCCAATTTGAAGAGCTTTAAGGGGGAAGGAAGTTTTGAAGGTTGGATAAGAAGGATAATGGTAAGAGAATCCATTTCCTTTTTAAGGAAGCAAAAGAAAGTGGAGTTTTCAGTGGAGGAAGTGGAAATTCACAATGATTACACAAACAACATACAAACGGAAATAGAAGTAGACCAAATACAACAATTGATAGATGCATTGCCAGAAGGCTATAAGATGGTTTTTGTAATGTATGCAATAGAAGGGTACAAGCATCAAGAAATAGCAGAGATGCTAAACATAAGCTTGGGAACTTCCAAATCGCAACTATTCAAAGCAAGGAAGATGCTTCAGCAAAAGATTAACGATTTAAATACATCGAGTTATGGCACCAATTAAATTTGAAGAAGATATAAGAGAGAAGCTCGAAAAAAGAACCATTGAGCCATCTGCCAATGCTTGGGACAAACTATCTCGACAATTGGAGGCAGAGGATAAAAAGCAAAATAGAAAAGGGTACTGGTGGCTAGGAGTAGCTGCAAGCGTCATAGGAATCTTGTTTGTGATGAATGGGTATTTCAATTACGGTGAGACAAATGGCACAACGACAGTGGTAAATACAGAAGATGTTGCAAAGCCCGAAGAAAACAAGGTGGAGTTGAATAGTGTTAATCAAGAGAGAAATGAATCTTTGGTAAAAATAGAGACATCCATCGATGTGGAAAATAAAGAAGAAAAAGAGAAACTTAATGAAAAGGGAGTAGATGTGCAATATTTGGCTAAGGTAAATACTGAAGGAAAAGAAGGGCGAAGAAGAAATGAAATTACAGAAGAGATGGAGGATAAAGTAGAAGAAGATGCTATTTCCAATGAGTTAGTGGCCAATAATGAGAAACAAAACAACAATAAGATCGAGACCGTTTTAATTGAGGTGGCAGAAAATAAAAATACAGTTACCGATAGTGATATCGATGCGCTTTTAAAGCGGGCGGAACAAAGTATGGCTACAAAGGGATCAAGAGTGACAAGTAAAGAAAACCTCGATTACAACGATCTGTTGAATGAAGTCGAAGACGATTTGGAAGAGTCTTTTAGAGACAAGCTTCTAAAAACGGTGAAAGATGGTTATCGCTCCGTCAAATCTTATGTTGCCGAACGGAACGATTAACTTCAAAGAGCTTACCACAAAGTAGTAAAATCCATAAAACAATTCATCAATAAATAAGTCAATATTAATTTATACTGAAGCATATTCGGTATCCAAAAACGAACAATCATGAAAACAATTACCCAGTATCTCATCGCTTTTCTCTTAAGTCTCTATGTCACGAATGTGATGGGGCAAGATACGTTACAAGCAGAGTCCAAGGAAAATAAATTGGAAAAAGTAGAAGCCTTGAAGGCAAAAATCAGGGCAAGCGAAAAAGAAGCTTTGAAGAAGGAAGTGGAGGCTATCAATGAAAGGGTGGCCAAAAAGGAAATAACATATGAAGAAGCAGCTGCGTTAAAAGAGGCAGCTGCTAAAAAAAGAGCACAGAACATTGAGAATAGAATAGCAATACTTGTAAACAAAAGAGAATTCTATGAAAGAAACAATCTCAATTACGATAGAGATTCCAAAAAAGTGAAATTCGGAATTACCTTTGGAGATGAAGATAGTTTTACCGGAATCTCAATAAATACTACAAAGAAACCAGTGAAATACGATATTCGAACAAGCAATGACTTGGTATTGGCCTTTGGATTGAATAATGCCATAGCCGATGGGCAAAGCCTAGGGGATTCTCCATATAAGATTGGCGGATCTGGGTTTTTCGAGTTGGGATGGAATTGGAAGACGAGGATATTCAAGGATTCCAATTTTGCAAGAGTAAAGTATGGGTTTTCCTTTCAATGGAACAAATATGATTTAAAGGATAACAAATATTTCGTGCAGAATGGAGATGTCACCACCATAGAGCAATTCCCATCGGATTTAAAACAAGCAAAATTTAGAACTACCAATTTGGTTTTCCCTTTGTACTTTGAGTTTGGTCCTTCAGAAAAGGTGGAAAAGAAAGATCGTATTCGTTTTAATACCTGGGATAAGTTCAAAGTCGGTATTGGTGGATATGGAGGATTCAATCTTGGGGCAAAGCAAAAGTTATGGTACAAGGAAGGTGGAGAACGCATCAAGCAAAAAATAAAACAGAACTACAACGTTAACCCCTTCGTTTATGGTATCGGAGCTTACATAGGTGTTGGAGATGTGAGCCTCTATGCAAAATACGACTTGTCTGAAACCTTCAAAGACAATAATGTGAAACAAAACAATCTCTCATTGGGATTGCGTGTGGATCTTGATTGATCAAAAATTGAATTAGTAAAACATGAAGCCTCTTCAGAATTTTGTAGAGGCTTTTTAATTGCGATTATTTTATTTTGGGATTACCATCTTACCAATTGATTTTTAACGTGGTATTATGGAAAGGTCAAGTATGAATTCATTAAAGCAGAACTCATCAACATTTAACACTTTCAAGAGAAGTTGAATTATATTACATTTACGGAGTATTAAGTGCAAATTGGAAAGCCATTTAAAAATTCTATCTTTAGTCTAAAAACCAATCAAAATTGATAGCTAAGTCAACCATAGATCAAGTATTCGAAACTGCTCGTTTGGAGGAAGTCATAGGTGATTTCGTCCAGCTGAAAAAATCGGGAAGTAGTTTCAAGGGGTTAAGCCCTTTTAGCGATGAACGTTCACCAAGCTTCATGGTGTCGCCAGTAAAGCAGATTTGGAAGGACTTTTCCAGTGGGAAAGGAGGGAATGTCGTTGCTTTTTTAATGGAACACGAGCATTTTACATATCCAGAAGCCATAAAATATCTTGCCAAGAAGTACAATATAGAGATAGAGGAGACCGAGCAATCCAATGAGCAAAAGGAAGCAGCAGACAAAAGGGAGAGCTTGTATTTGGTGAGCGAATATGCAAACACGTATTTTCAAACCATAATGCATAAGACCGACCAAGGGAAATCCATAGGGTTAAGCTATTTCAAGGAACGTGGTTTTACAGAAGAAACAATAAAAAAATTCGATTTGGGGTATTCTTTGGACGAATGGAGTGCCTTTACGGACGAAGCCATAAAGAAAGGGTACAAGTTGGAGTACTTGCAAGGTACAGGGTTGTCCATCGTAAAAGGAGAAAAGCATTTTGACCGTTTCAAGGGGCGCGTCATGTTTCCGATAAAGAGCATGAGTGGGCGTGTCTTGGGATTTGGAGGACGTATCCTGACCAATGACAAGAAAGCTGCGAAGTATTTGAATTCCCCAGAAAGTGAAATCTATTATAAAAGTAAAGTCCTGTATGGAATCTACCATGCAAAACAAAGCATAGCGAAAGAAGACAATTGCTATTTGGTGGAAGGTTATACGGATGTCATCCAGTTTAATCAAACAGGAGTTAGCAATGTGGTGTCTTCCTCAGGAACAGCCTTGACTAGTGATCAAATAAGATTGATAAATAGGCTTACAAAAAACATCACGGTGCTTTTCGATGGGGATGCAGCTGGAATGAGAGCTTCGCTTAGAGGGATCGATTTAATTTTGGAACAAGGGATGAACGTGAGGGTCTGTACCTTTCCAGAAGGAGAGGACCCAGACAGTTTTGCCAAGCAGAATACATTGGAGGAATTGACTTTGTACTTGGAGGAAAATGCAAAGGATTTCATCCAATTCAAGGCATCTGTCCTATATGAAGAATCAAAAAACGATCCGATAAGGAAAGCCGAAACCATCAGGGACATCATCAATAGCATCTCCAAGATTCCAGATCGCATCAAGAAGGAAGTCTACATCCAAGAGTGTGCAAGGATAATGGATATAGGAGAAGAAGTGCTTTTCACCACATTGGCCCAAATAGACAAGAAGGAAACCGAAGCTAGCAGCAAAGAGGCACAAAGAGAACAGAAGGCCTTCGATGTAATAAAGCACAAGCAACCGGTAAAGAAAGTAGATGTACAATATGTTCTGGAACGGAAGATCATAGAGGTGTTGTTGCTTTATGGAAACCAAACACAGGATTTCGAAGATTTGGTGTTAAAGGAAAATGAAAAGGGAGAACTTGTTCTAGAGCCTATAATACATGAAGCCAAGGTTTTTGAAAAAGTGTTTTTGGACCTTCAGGATGATGAAATGGAGTTTTCCAACCCTCAATTCAAAAACATCTACTATAAAATCATAGAAATACTTAACCAAGATCCCGATTTCCAGTTGGACAATCTCATCAATGTCATAGATCAGGACATGGCACAGGAAGTCACGTCCATTTTAATGGACGATGAGCGCCATGCCTTGTCGGACTGGGAAAGAAAGGATATTTTTCCAAAAGCCAAACAAGAAACCGTAGCGCAACTCGTAAGCGAAACCATTTTAAGTTTAAGATGTCACCTCATAGACCAAAAAGTAATTGGTTTCAAGGAGCAAACCTTAGAACGAAAAAATGAAGTAAATAAAAATATACTAGAAGAAGTAAAAGACTATTATGGTCTTAAGATGCTACTTTCTAGAAAACTAAATCGTGTTTTGTAATTCCAATTGTTTTGCTTGGTTTACCAAATCAATCAAATTTGTAACATTCAGTTTTTTCATCAAGCGAGCTCTATAGGTACTTACCGTTTTTTCATTGATGTTCAATTCTTCTGCAATTTCCTTATTGCGTCTTCCTGAAGACAATAGTTTCAACACCTCTACTTCTCTTGTGGATAGTTTTTTGTAAAAGGGACTTGTTTTGTTGGATTTTGTTCCCAAGGCCAACCGTTTGGTTAACTCGTTGCTCAAGTAGACATCACCATGTATTACTTTTACAATCGCTTCTTTAAGGGTTAGGATGTCTGCCGTTTTAGGGACAAATCCTCTAGCTCCAGCCTTTAAGGCGCTTACAGCGTAAACAGATTCAGGTTGTTCGCTGTAGATAATGACTTTGGTTTTTGGGAACTCTTTTTTCAAACGTCTCAAAGCTGTGATTCCATTAAGCTTAGGAAGGTCGATTTCTGCTATGATAACATCTACGGGGGTTTTTTGAATAAAATCGAAAATTGATTCGCCGTCTCCTACGCTTCCCATAAATTTAATCTCTTGTGAAACGTCAAATATCAGCTCCAACCCCTTTCTTACGATAGGATGTTTATCAACTACTAATAGTTTGATCATAATTAATAAGTTTTTAAGATATGATTGCTTAATGCAACCATAAATAGATAAATTAAATAGCGTCGTAAAGGTAGCAATTTTGATAAGATATTCAACTATTACTTATAATCTTTGGGGATTTCGCAAATAGGGATGGGGATCATCTTGTGCTTATTGGAATCATTGTAACGTTTGTATATTTTGAAGACCTCTTTTTTTCTTCCATCAAAGTCCATTTCGGTATGCCCTTCGTCATTCATTTTCATTGCCCATTCCAACTCGGGATAAGAAGCTCCTATTTGATCTTCGTCACTTCTGGCATCTCCAAACAGACCATCGCTTGGAGCAGCATTCATTATGGAATCGGGAACCTCGAGGAACTTGCCAATGGCATAGACTTCGGACTTCAATAAATCTGCAATCGGGCTCAAGTCTACACCACCATCTCCATATTTGGTATAAAAGCCAACACCAAAATCCTCTACTTTGTTACCAGTGCCTGCAACCAACAGGCCTTTCAGGCCAGCGTAATAGTACAAGGTGGTCATTCGCAAACGAGCTCGGGTGTTTGCCAAAGCCATATCCACGATTGCTTGTTTGCCTTCCAGTGAGACTTCAGTTTTGAATTCTTCAAATACGGGGGTGAGATCCGTTCTGGCTTCCGCAACATTTTCAAATCGTTTCTTTAATTGGTCTATGTGTTCGTTGGCTCGGGAAACATGACTCTTGGCTTGATGAATAGGCATTTCTATGCACAATAGATCTAGTCCCGTTTTGGCACAAAGCGTGGATGTTACAGCAGAGTCTATACCTCCGGAGATACCGACGACAAAACCATTTACCTTGGCGTTCATGGCATAGTCTTTTAGCCAATTTACTATATGATCGACAACTTTTTCTGTTTGCATTTTATAAAGGATTTAACACAAAGAATAGTACCTTTGCCAAACAAAAATAAAAGAAACACCTTAAGTATGAAAATTAAGAGCAGTCTAGTTTGCATGAAATATGCGAAGTGTTCTTTTCATCGCAAAATAAGGTAACCCTAAAATGCGTTACAAGTATTCGAAGAACAATAAATCATAGAGGATGAAATTATACATTTTTTACTTTTTAATGGCTTTTGTCATATTTTCTTGTGAGAAGGAAAGCAAGGAAGTTGCAGAAATAGAAAAAATGGAAGTCGATTTTGTCGTGGAACGTTTTGATCTAGCCTTTGCAGACGCGTCCGTCGATGAGTTGGCCAAGTTAAAGGAAACGTTTCCTTTCATGTTTCCAAAAAAATACAAGGACTCCTTTTGGATCGCCCAAAAACAAGACACATTGCAATTGGAACTATACGAGGAAACAAGAAAGCAATTCAAGACCTTTGCAAAAGAAGAACTGGAGATCGAAGATCTTTTCAAGCATTTGAAATATTACTTCAAAGCCTTCAAAGCTCCTCGAGTAATCACGACGACTTCCTCAGTGGATTATAGAAACAAAGTGATAATAACAGATACGATTGCATTGATATCCTTGGATACCTACTTGGGAGAGGAGCACCATTTTTACGAAGGAATTCAAAATTACATCAGAAGTAACATGAAACGGGGGCAAATCGTGGTCGACATGGCTATGAAGTACGCTCAAATATACAGTTACCAATCCAAACGAAAGACCTTGCTTGATGAGTTTATATATGCAGGGAAATTGTTGTATTTCAACGATAAGGTCATTCCGTTCAAGACAGATGCCGAAAAAATAAGCTATACAGAAGAAGAGCTGGATTGGGCAAAAGCGAATGAAGAATACATTTGGCGTTATTTCGTGGATAGGGAATTACTCTACAGTACAGATTCCAAGCTACCTAATCGCTTTATAAATCCAGCACCTTTCTCAAAATTCTATCTAGAGGAGATTGATGGCGAATCCCCTGGGAGAATAGGTCAATACATAGGCTGGCAGATAGTAAGGTCCTATATGGAAAACAATGATGTAGGATTGCAGGAAATGCTGAATGAAACCACAGAAAACATTTTTAACAAAGCAAAATTTAAACCCCGTAGATAATGGCAAACATAAAATCTGAGATTGTACTCAATGTCGAGTTGGATGAGAATCGTATTCCGGAACAACTGAGTTGGACCGCTCAAGATGGAGGGATAAACGATGAAGAGGCAAAAGCGATGATGCTTTCGGTTTGGGACTCCAAGAAACAGGAATCGTTGAGAATAGACCTATGGACAAAAGACATGCCGGTAGATGAGATGAAAGTCTTTTTTCATCAAACGCTGGTAGCGATGAGCGATACATTCAACAGAGCCACCCAAGATGAGAAGATGACAGCTACGATGAAAGACTTCTGTGATTACTTTGCCGAAAAGCTAGAACTTAAAAAATAGACGATTTGATTGTGAGGTTGAAATAGCCAATGGACTTTTAAGACTCCTCGAACCCTTTGATCGAATTGTTGTTGCTATCAATCCTTTATGAGTCAATCTCAAGAGGTAGGTTACTCATTTTTCTTTTTCCATCTTGATTTTTTCAATTAATCGAAGTTCACACCAAATTCCGATTTCAGGCAATGTTTTTTTCGTTAGTGTTAGATTGCTAACACTTTATTAACTATCTCTTGTTTAAATTTGAAGGATGAAACCCATTGTCGTCAATGAAAAAGGCGAGTTATGGGAAAAAGGATAATTGAAAATTCAAGTTCATGATTAGATTGTATTGATTATCCTTGAAAAAGGCACTGTTCAAGTGCCTTTTTCCAGTTGAAGTCATACTTGTCCTTCTAAATCGATGCGTAAGGTATCCTATACATTCACCGTTTGTGACTTTTGTCTACCATTCGTTAATTCTGTTGGAATCCAATTTTATGAAGATGAACAATAGAATTGTGAACCCCCAAAGCCCAGAGCCTCCATAGCTGAAAAAGGGTAGAGGGATTCCTATCGTCGGTATCAACCCCATGACCATCCCTATGTTTATCATGAAGTGGATGAAGAATATGGCTGCTACGGAATACCCATATACCCGACTGAATTGCGATTTTTGGAGCTCGGCAAGATGCAAGACACGTAGAATTAGCAAGGTGAAGACGAGAACGACCATGAAGCTACCGATAAACCCCCATTCTTCCCCCACCGTACTAAATATGTAGTCCGTATGTTGTTCCGGTACGAATTTCCCAGTCGTTCTGGTACCTTGTAGAAAACCTTTGCCATTCAATCCTCCAGAGCTGATGGCCTTTTCGGATTCATTGAGGTTGTAAGCGAAGGTCTTTTTCATTCTCTCTAGCTTGGCAGGGTCCTTTTCCAGACGTAACCATAAGCTTATACGATCCTGTTGGTGCGGTTGTAATATGTTGTTGTAGAAGAATTGTACGCTAAAGGACAAGCCGAGGCAAAGTATCAATAGACTAATGGGTTGGATGATTTTCATCTTTTTTCTTCGGAAGAAATAGAAGGCAGATAAAAACAGTCCGGAAACCACCACTGTTGGCAATGCTCCGAATTTTAGGGCAGAGACCGAAACGATGGCGATGAAAAGAATGATGTACAAATAGTCCTTTGGCAACCCTTCCCTATGCAATACGAAAAAGAAGGCGCCATATACCAACATGCTTCCTGTGTCATTTTGCAATAAGATCAACACTGCGGGAATAAGGATGATTATGAAGGTCTGAACTTGATCCTTGACATTTTTTATGTCCGTGTTCAAATCGCTAATGTATTTGGCTATGGCCAGAGCAGTTGCAGCCTTGGCAAACTCACCAGGTTGCAAGGTCGCTGAACCTATTGCATACCATGAGGTCGCTCCATTTATGGTCTTTCCCAGAAAGAGGACACCTACCAACAAGAGCAAGGCTACGATGTATATGACACTGGAAAAACGTTCGTAAAACTTTCCATCTATGGAAAGGACCAGTAAAATCAAAATACAGGTCAAACCTATGAAGATGAGTTGTTTGCTATATGGGTTCGAAAAGTTCAAATACTCTATGGCGTCCCCAGTTTGGGATGCCGACAATATGTTGAGCCAACCAAAGATCACCAATGCGAAGAAAAGCAAGATGGTAACCCAATCAAATTTGAAATGTCTATCGGTTTGTCTCATCTTCAGGCAGTGGTATGACTTGTAATTGGGTTTCTCTGTTTATTTTGAAGGGAAGTCCGGAATGTGCCTTGGCATATTCGTTTTCCAAACTATGTGTCAACAACCACTTTTCCATATCGGTTCTCGTGATCTCTCCCCTTATGTATTTTTCAATCAACAGACTTGCAATTTTTCCTGCAAAGCGATTCCCATAATATCCGTTTTCGACAAAGACGGCCAAGGCGATCTTTGGATTGTCCTTTGGAGCAAAGGCGACAAAGATGGAGTGATCTGTCAACTGTGTCTTGACACTATCTATGATGGCGAAGTTTTCCACAGTACCGGTCTTACCACAAATTTCAATGCCATCAACCTGCAAGTATTTGGCGGTTCCTTTCTTGTACACTTGCAACATGCCTTCAATGACAGGTTCGAAGTGTTTTTTGTCTATGGAAGTGTGTTTCTTTGTCGTAAACTGTTCTGGAAGCGTTTCGCCTTCAATGGACTTTATGATGTGAGGTGTGTAATAATAACCCCTATTGGCTATTGCCGCTATCATGTTGGCCAATTGAATGGGGGTGGTTGCCACCTCGCCTTGTCCAATGGCATTCGATATGGTATAGGTGGAGTAAAAAGTGTTTGGATAGGCCGATTTGTAATAGGCTCTGTTGGGGATTCTCCCTTTTTGACCAACGTACAGGTCGTTGTCCAAGAAGTTGCCCAAACCGAAGCTTTTGGCATGTTCGCTCCAAACATCTATTCCTTTGGAGGCATTTTTGGGTTTGTCCAAAATTCTTCTGTAGGTCGTTGCAAAATAGGCATTGCACGATTCCTGTATCCCTCTTATCAAGTCATTTCGTGTTCCAGAAGTACAGTGGCAACCCATGAATTCACCTGCATATTTGTAACCACGATAACAAGTTATCTTTTCATCTAGTGTGATGACTTCCTCTTGCAATGCAATCAAGGCATTCATCAGTTTAAAAGGCGAACCAGGTTCGTAGACTCCTTGGAGACTTCTATTGAAAAAAGGATTGGCTATGGAATCCTTGAACAACCTTGTGAAGTTTTTCGAGCGCTTCCTTCCTACCAGATCATTGGGGTCATAGGTTGGGGCGGACACCATGGTGAGTATCTCTCCAGAGCTGGGATCTATGGCAATGATGCCGCCACGCTTGTTTTGCATGAGCTTTTCTCCATAGGCTTGCAATTCTGCATCTATGGTTATCTTTATGTCCTTTCCTGATTTGGGCAAGGTGTCGTATGTTCCATCCTTGTATGGGCCAATGTCTCGATTGAAACGGTTTTTTTGAATGAATTTGATGCCTTTTCGTCCTCTCAACGTCTTTTCGTAAGAAGCTTCCACGCCTTGCTTTCCAGTCAAATCCCCTATTTTGTAATAAGGATCTTTTTTGAGGTCGGCATTGTTTACTTCCCCTATATCCCCCAAAACGTTGGCGCCAATGGTCGTTTCGTATTGTCGCAACGATCTCTTTTGGATGTAGAACCCATCGTATTTGCGCATTTTTTCTTGAAGTACGGCATAGTCCTCTTTGGACAAGTGGGATACGAAAACATAGGGTAACCTTGGTGAGTAACGTCTTGCCTTGTTGTATTTGGCTATGAATTGTTCCTTGTCTATTTTCAGGAGCGAACAAAATTCCAGGGTATCCAAAGGCTCCACTTCCCTTGGAATCACCATGACGTCGTATGATGGCTGGTTGGCAACCAAAAGCTTTCCATTCCTGTCATATACGAAGCCTCGTTTTGGGTAATCATAAACCTTTCTAATGGCATTGTCATCATACGGGCTATAGACGTCCGAAGCATATATTTGCAAATAGAACAGCCTTGCAGAAAACACTATGCCTACTAGTATGACAGAAAGGAAAAGTAATATTTTTCTCATTTTTTATTGGCGCGACTGAAAATTATAGAAATTAAAACACATAGGATTATAGTAAATATACTAGAGAATAACGTGTTTTTAAGTACTAAAATTATCTTGGAAAAGTTAAAAATATCAAGCGAAAATAAAATGAAGTGATGTATGACGGTCAAAATGGCAAAATAAACAATTCTTTGCCCAAGGTCCACAGAGTCGAATTTTATGGATTGGTGATCGTAAACGGTCCCAAAGCTAAATTTCAAGGCAGCAGGCCTGATAAAGGCAATGGTAAGCGTGGCGGCTGCATGCATGCCCCCGGAATCCAAAAACATGTCCACGGACAATCCCAAAAGAAAGCTTAGGAAGAGAAATAGCATCCTATTGTTCTTTACAGGATACAAGGCGACAAACAATATATATAGAAATGGATTGATGTAACCTAGGAAATTAATATGGCTCAGCAAGAGTGCTTGTGCCAAGATCAATACAAGAAACCTAACCGTATGTACGGATAAAATGCTATTCATTGGCCTTGTCTATTAGAGTTTTGATGATCTCGGCATCCTTGTTTTCTATGATATGGACGTGTTCGATGTTGGTCATGTCGTTGAATAGGGCTACTTCTATCTCATAATAATTCTCTGCACCATCCAATTTGAAATCTTTTACAGTTCCAATGGGAATCCCTTTTGGAAAGATGTCCGAACGTCCAGAAGTTACTATGGTGTCACCTTTGGCAACTGGAGCGATTTCTGGAATCTCCGTCAATTGCACGTATTTTTCGGAAAGACCATTCCAAGCCAGACTTCCAAAATGGTTGGTCTTTTTCAGTTGGGCGCTAATGCGACTCGTGGTATTCAATACGGATAGAACCGTAGCATAGTCGTTGTTGGTGTTTTCTATGATGCCTAGGATTCCTTTTGAGGTGATGACCCCCAAATCCTGTTTGATGCTATCTTTTGAGCCTCTGTTTATGGTCAATAGATTGTTGTTTTGGGTGTAACTGTTCTTGATTACTTGAGCAGGTGTGAATTTATATTTCCTGCTGAAGGAAGAACTGTCCACATACGCGGAATCCAATGCAGCCTCCTTGTTGAAAAGGATGGATTTGAGCCTATTGTTTTCTTCTTGCAATATTTTGTTTTGCTCCTTTAGATCGAAATAGTCACTAATGTTGTTGGAGGTATTGTAGACTCCACCACTTAAAAAATTGGCAGAATTTATAAACTTGCTCCTATGGTAGGAATGTGATTGTATGGTAAATAAAAGAGACACTGAAAATAGTAACAGAAACAGTAGAAATATTTTATTTCTAATTATGAAATTTACTATTTGTTGCATACGGTATTAGAGGCTATTTTATCAATACACTTTTGTATTTGGGAATGTTTTTCAAAGTAATGCCAGTTCCACGAACTACAGCACGTAATGGATCCTCTGCAATATATACGGGAAGATCTGTCTTTAGGGACAATCGCTTGTCCAAACCACGTAACATCGATCCTCCACCGGCAAGATAGATTCCTGTGTTGTATATGTCGGCAGCCAATTCTGGAGGGGTTTGAGACAAGGTTTCCATCACGGCATCCTCGATTCTCAATATGGATTTGTCCAAGGCCTTGGCGATTTCCCTGTAGGATATTTGAACCTGCTTTGGCTTTCCTGTCAACAGGTCACGCCCCTGCACGCTCATGTCCTCTGGTGGAAGATCCAAGTCCTCGGTGGCAGCACCTATTTGAATTTTTATTTTTTCGGCAGTACGTTCCCCGACGTACAAGTTGTGCTGTGTTCTCATGTAGTAGATGATGTCGTTTGTAAAGACATCACCCGCAATTTTTACGGATTTGTCACAAACGATGCCTCCTAGGGCTATCACGGCAATCTCGGTGGTACCACCTCCTATGTCTACTATCATGTTTCCCTTTGGCTGCATGATGTCCACTCCTATACCTATTGCAGCAGCCATGGGCTCATGAATCAGGTAGACTTCTTTTCCATTAACACGTTCTGCACTTTCCTTTACCGCACGCATTTCCACTTCTGTGATTCCTGAAGGGATGCAAATGACCATGCGCAAGGCTGGGGTAAACAACTTCTTCTTCAACGCAGGGATGTTTCTTATGAACATGCTTATCATTTGTTCGGAAGCATCGAAATCGGCAATTACCCCATCCTTTAGAGGTCTGATCGTTTTGATGTTCTCATGTGTCTTTCCTTGCATCATGTTGGCTTCCTGTCCAACGGCGATTATCTTCCCCGAAACACGATCGCGAGCAACAATGGAGGGCGCATCTACCACAACCTTGTCATTATGAATAATAAGTGTGTTTGCCGTACCTAAATCTATTGCGATTTCTTCGGTTAGGAAGTCAAAAAATCCCATACTTTATGTGTAATTATAGAAGTTATTAATAAGAGTGTGTAAAAGTAATAAAACTAAGGAAAAAAATGGAGTTAATTGTATTTAGTTATGGTATAAATTTTTAATGCTGAATTATTTACGTTTCTAGGTTGTGATTTAGATGTTGCACAACCTTGTTTTTTTAGGAAAAAGCATAAAAAAAGCCCCAGTGAATACTGGGGCTTTTTGAAATATGTTCAAGGCTTCGTGATCATATGTGCAACACAATCAGCGAAGTATGGGTGTTAGTGTTTGAAGTGACGCGTTCCAGTGAATACCATGGATACGTTGTTGTCATTGCAATAGTCTATGCTCAATTGGTCCTTGATGGATCCACCAGGTTGGATTACAGCAGAAATTCCTGCTTTGTCCGCAATCTCCACGCAATCCGGGAATGGGAAGAAGGCATCGCTGGCCATGACGCTTCCCTTCAGGTCGAAATTGAAGGATTGTGCCTTGTGTATGGCTTGGTTCAAGGCATCTACACGACTGGTTTGTCCTGTTCCACTAGCACATAGTTGCCTTCCTTTCACAAGTACTATGGTGTTGGATTTGGTATGCTTGCATATCTTGGAAGCAAAGATCAGGTCGTCCAATTCTTCATCGGTAGGAGCCGTTGTCGTTGCATTGGTCACCTTGTCCTTGGTGTCCGTGACATTGTTTCTATCTTGTACCAATATCCCATTCAAGCAAGTTCTAACCGTTTTTTGAGCGAGTTCGACATCATTCAATATCAAAAGGATTCTATTCTTCTTTCCTTTCAAAAGCTCCAAGGCATCAGCGGAGAAAGAAGGTGCAATGACTACTTCACAAAATAATTTGTGGATTTCCGTGGCCGTTTCCAAGTCTATTTCGGAATTGGAGATCAATACACCTCCAAAGGCAGAAACCGGATCTCCAGCCAAAGCGTCCACGTATGCTTCATGCAATGTGTCTCTTTGGGCCAATCCACAGGCATTGTTGTGTTTTAAGATCGCAAACGTAGGTGAATCGTCTTTAAATTCATCCATCAAGTTTACGGCAGCATCAACATCCAATAGGTTGTTGTAACTAAGTTCCTTACCGTTGAGTTTTGTGAAGATTTCATCGAAGTTTCCGAAGAAAAAACCTTTCTGGTGTGGGTTTTCACCATAACGCAATACTTTTCCCTTGTTTTCGCTCACCTTCAATGCGGTGATGGCATCGTTCGTGTTGAAATAATTGAAAATTGCGGAATCATAGTGAGAGGATACGTTGAATGCCTTTGCAGCAAAGGCCTTTCTATCGTCTTCGGACAAATCACCCTTCTTGTCGGTGATCAATTCCAAGAACTCTGCATAATCGTCGACTGAAGACACGCATATCACATCTGCATAGTTTTTGGCTGCTGCACGAATCAATGAGATACCACCAATGTCAATCTTTTCTATGATGTCCTGGTTTGGAGCACCAGAAGCCACCGTCTTTTCAAAAGGGTATAGGTCGACAATGACAACATCTATTTGCGGAATGTCGAATTCGGTCATCTCTGCAACATCCCCATCATGGTTCTGACGATTCAGGATACCTCCGAAGACCTTTGGGTGCAATGTCTTTACTCGACCACCCAAGATAGATGGATAGGAAGTGACATCTTCCACAGGAATTACCTTTATGCCCAAATCGTTAATGAATTTTTCAGTGCCGCCTGTAGAATATATGGCTACACCTTGTGCATCCAGTTCACGTACGATTGGCTCTAGACCATCCTTGCTGAATACGGAAATCAATGCAGATTTAATTGTTTTGTTGTTGCTCATTGGTAGTTGTATTAATAAGCCGTCAAATGTAATGAATTGCCAAATTTATAAAGCAATAAAATCGTTGATTTTTTCAACTAAAGATTCGAGTTATCAACAAAGGAAGATCGAGTGTGCCTCCATCCTTGAAAAATGAAGTGGAAAAAATGGGGCTATCCTATTCGTAAGATAGACAGTTGTTTAGGTGGATGCCTGTCTAGAGTCAAAGCAAAAGCTTTGAAGTCGTTTTCGCATAAAGGATTCTTTGAAACCTAAATGGTAGACTAGGATAGATATTCCGCCACCTTTTTGCAAACATATTCCAAAAAGCGTTCGTCTGCTTCCGTAAAGGGATCTGCGGTATCCGAATCGATGTCTATTTGCCCAACGTTTTCCCCATTTATGAAAATCGGGATGACGATTTCCGCCTTCACGGAGATGCTGCATGCGATGTAGTTGTCTTGAGCAGCGACATCCGGAACCACGAAATTCTCATTGCTTACGGCTACTTGCCCGCAAATGCCCTTTCCAAAGGGGATGATGGTGTGGTCCGTAGGCTCCCCGACGTAAGGCCCCAATTTCAGCTCGTTCTTGTCCCCGTTCTTGAAATAGAAACCTACCCAATTGTAATGATCCACGTTCGCTTCGAGCAATTCGCAGATTTGCAAAAGGCTGTCATTTAATGAGTTGTTGGCATTTGAGAGTGCAGAATCGATTCGTGGTTTGAGGGTTTCAAAAATCATAGCTGTAAATATTTTGGTAAAAGTATTTAAAAAGACGTAATTTCAACCCTTTATTTTGTATAAATTTAACATCTTGATTCGGGATCGCCCAGTGAAAACACTTTTGATAAAATATAAGTCCGTATTAAGGTTCATCCTTACATTTTTGTTGGTTTATATCGTATTGTCCTTGTGCTACAAGGCGTATTTGGATGCATCGAAAGGGACTGGGTGCTATCCGGACTACATAACCAACGTGGTGGCGAACCAAACGGAACGCTTGTTGAATGCCGTGGGCTATGTGTCCGAGGTCACCCCGCATCCGGACGAGCCCTCCATGAAGTTGCTGGTAAGGGGGAAATATTTGGCAAGGGTGATAGAGGGATGCAATTCCGTAAGTGTCATCATATTGTTCATCTCATTCGTCATCGCCTTTTCAGGGAAATTGAAGACGACCATCTTCTTCTCGTTGATAGGTGGCGTGGTGTTGTACGTGGCAAACCTGTTTAGAATCGTCATCCTGTCCATAGGGCTATATCATTACCCTTGGCGGAGCGAGGTATTGCATACCGTGATATTCCCAGCCATCATCTATGGCATGGTCTTCCTGTTGTGGATGCTATGGGTCAACAAATTTTCGAACATAAGCAAGAACAGGAACAATGGGTAAATACAAGAAATATGTCTGGTTGTTCCTGTTGTTTGCCTTGCTGGCCTTGATACGCCTGTTCGAGACCAAGTTGTTCTACGATCCCTACCTGACCTTTTTTCAAAACGACTACCTATACTTGGATTCACCAAGGCAGGAGGTTTTGAAACTAACGTTTTTCACAAGCCTTCGCTATGTGTTGAACACCGCAATATCCTTGGCCATACTATATGTGTTCTTCAAGGATAGGAGCATCGTGAGGTTTTCCATCCTCATCTATGCAGTAGGCTATTGCATCCTCATCGTGTTGTTCCTGTATTTCGTGACCAATCCAAGGCAAGAAGACTATTATATGTTTTTCAACATCAGGCGTTTTTTGATTCAACCATTGATTCTCCTGCTCTTGCTTCCGGCCTTCTATTATCACAGGAAGGGCGTGTAGACCAAACAGTTGGAAAGGGATTTTTGTGTTAATCATTTTATAAAATGACCATTGGCCATTCTTTTTTTGTAAATTTGTATGGTGATGAAACAAATCCTACATCGGTTTTTTTCTATGGGCCTAGCGCTTCTAGTATTGTTTTCGACGGTATCTTTGACTGTCGAAAAGCATTATTGCGGAAAAGTCCTGATAGATGCCTCCATCTTTTCCGAAGCACGAAAGTGTGGAATGGAAAAAGGGGAATCCAGCAAGGTGGTGGCCATGGAAAAGAGTTGTTGCAAGGATGAGATAGCGGTTGTGGAAGGACAAGACGAGTTGAAGACAAACGGCTTTGACGACTTGGAGTTTGGGAGCAAGCTGTTCATCTCGTCATTCATATATTCATTTGCCACGCTTTATGAAAGCTTGCCAAAGCAAATAATTCCCCATAAAGATTACTCACCTCCCAATCTCATCTTCGACATACAGTTGTTGGACGATGTCTTTTTGATTTGATAAACAATTCCTTCAAGATTTCTGCTTGATCATTTTCAAGCAATGCCAAAAGGCTGAAACAAAAGGGTTGAACCAATCAAAACAAATACAATGAAACATACATATGAAGTTGCAGGAATGACTTGTAACGGTTGTAAGTCCTCGGTAGAAAAAGCAATATCGAATTTAAGGGGGGTCGACAAGGTCGAGGTCGATTTGAAGAAACGGAGTGTCAGTGTCCATTCGGAGAAACCATTGCCATCGGAGTACATTCAAAGCGTCTTACCTGAAAAATATGCCATTTCCGATTTGGACATGGCCAATTTGGATGGTACCACCAAGAGCGAGTTGAAGCAACTCAAACCATTGTTCCTGATCTTTGCCTACATCTCGATGGCGGCAATCGGGTTGCATTACAAATCCTGGGATTGGAATGCATTCATGCTGGACTTCATGGGCTTGTTCTACATCGTATTCAGTTTTTTCAAGTTGTTGGATCTAAAAGGATTCCCGGAATCCTTCAGAATGTACGATCCATTGGCAAAGGCATTTCCTGCCTATGCGACAATCTACCCTTTCATCGAAGTCGCCTTGGGGCTTTTATTTCTGTTGCGCGTGCAAATTCCCTTGGCATTGGTAGCCACCATTGTCATCTTGGGAATAACAACCGTTGGCGTGACACGAACCCTGTTAAGCAAAAAGGCAATTAAATGCGCATGCTTGGGAACAGCATTGAAACTACCGATGACCAAGGCCACCTTCATAGAGAATACGATCATGATCGTGATGGCCACCATCATGTTGTTGGGGTGATTCCCCGTTTCAGAAAGTCGGAAATCTTATAATTGTAACTTGATTATAAATTAAACGCGACATGCGTTTTCACGAGACGAAAAAAAATGAAAAAAACACTATATATATTATCAATGGTGCTACCAATGGTCCTGTGGTCTCAAGAGACATTGACAGGAACCATCTTGGAAGCAAATCCAAAAAATGAAAAGACGGGTCTGCCAGGCGCCAACGTGTACTGGTTGAACACGAATATAGGAACCGTAACCAACTTTGAAGGCGATTTCAGTTTGCCATATAAAGAGGAATACTCGAAGTTGGTGGTAAGCTACGTCGGTTTCAAGACGGATACGATAACCGTTGCCAGTCCAAAGGCGATCCAACATTGGTTGCAATCGACAAGCAACTTGGACGAGGTCACGGTAACGGCCAGAAAGCAAGCAACCGCAAAATCCTACCTGCAAGCCCAAAACATAATAACGGTAAGTAGCGATGAACTGTTGAAGGCAGCTTGCTGCAACCTGTCGGAAAGTTTTGAGACCAATCCCTCCATCGATGTCAATTTTGCCGATGCGGTTACGGGAACACGACAGATAAAGATGCTGGGACTAACGAGTCCGTACATATTGATTGCCACGGAAAACATTCCATCCATCCGCGGGGCATCCCAGGCATTCGGGTTGAGCTTCATCCCAGGGACTTGGGTACAGAGCATACAAATAACAAAGGGAGCGGGAAGCGTGGTCAATGGCTATGAGAGCATTGCGGGACAGATCAATGCCGAGTTGGTGAAACCCACAACCGACGACAAGCTATTCGTAAATGCCTATGGGGCTGCAAATGGAAGGGTGGAATTGAATACGCATCTCAACACCCCGGTAAGCGACAGGTGGAGCACAGGATTGTATCTTCATGGGAACTCCCGATCCGAGAAGTTCGACAGGAACAAGGATTCCTTTCTGGACTTGCCATTGGCAAGACAGATCAACGTGATGAACCGTTGGCAATACACCAATGCGGAAAAAGGCTTCGTGAGTTTCTTGAACCTGAAGTACCTTGGCGACGAAAAGCAGGCGGGACAAATCGATTTCGACCCGGATGTGGACAAGTTCACGACGAACGCCTGGGGGAGCGAGATAGACACGAGGCGTTACGAGATCTCAGCCAAGCTGGGGTATGTGAATCCAGAGATCCCCTACCAGAGTTTGGGTGTGCAAGCTGCCTACAGCAACCATAGGCAAGATTCCTACTTCGGGTTCAATGCCTACGACATTGTCCACAGCAGCGGCTATGCCAACGTGATCTACAATTCCATAATAAGCGATTCCCGACATAAGATAAAAACTGGGATTGGTTACACCTTCGACAACTACGACGAGTTGGTGAACGACCTGGACATCGAAAGGGCGGAAAGTGGGGTAGGTGCCTTCTTCGAGTACAACTACGATGACTTGGACAAGCTCAACCTCACGGCAGGAATACGATTGGATACCCACAGCGCATTGGGTACATTCGTGACACCTCGCCTGCATTTGCGTTACACGCCTTGGGAAAAATCGGCTTGGCGGGCCTCTGTGGGGCGCGGAAAGAGAGGCGCGAACATCTTTGCGGAAAACCAGAAGTTGTTTTCCACGGGTCGCATCATCAACGTCTCGAATGCCAATGGAGAAATCTACGGACTGGATCCAGAGATTGCGTGGAACTATGGCATATCCTTCCTACAGGGCTTCAACCTTTTTGGAAGAAAGGCGGATGTCACCTTGGATTATTATGTCACCGATTTCCAGAACCAGGTGGTGGTGGATTATGAAACCCCAGGCGAAGTGCATTTTTACAACCTGGATGGAGACAGTTATGCGAATAGCTTTCAATTCGAGTTCAACTACAATGCCTTCGAACATTTCGATCTGCGTCTAGCCTACAAGCACTACGATGTGAAGACGCAGTACGAATCCGGCAAGTTGGAGAAACCCTTGACTCCAAAGCACAGGATATTCGCGAATGCATCCTATGAGACACCGTTGCATGAGGAAAAAGGATCGCAGTGGAAGTTCGACGCCACCTACAATTGGTTGGGAACACAGCGGTTCTCGTCCACGGAAAGCAACCCCATGCAATACCGATTGCCGGAACG
This sequence comes from uncultured Bizionia sp., assembly GCA_947496215.1. Classification (GTDB taxonomy): domain Bacteria; phylum Bacteroidota; class Bacteroidia; order Flavobacteriales; family Flavobacteriaceae; genus JAHDHI01. The sequence goes on along the minus strand of CANMCF010000016.1, from coordinate 16,624 downwards.
TTCTCCAACCGTGTCCACGTTGAACACGCAAGTGACCAAGGTGTTTTCTCCAAAATTTGAAGTATATTTAGGAGCGGAGAACTTGACGAACACAAAGCAGGAAAACCCCATTCTCGGGGCGGACGATCCCTTTGGTTCGAATTTTGATACCACATTCGTATATGGCCCGATATTTGGAACCAGTTATTACGCCGGGTTGCGATACAAGATAAAGTAAGGGAAAATGCCTCCCGAACGCAGTCGTGAGGAGTTTGATGGATGTCAGGTCGCAACTGCGTCTGGCCTGATGGAAAAAATAGAATGATGAAACATTCATGATCATGTGAATGTCATAGATAACAGATATAAAACAACAAACAGATGAAAAGATTTATGATATTGGCAATGTTACTGATAGGTACGGCAACATTTGCACAAAACAAGAACGAAAGAGCCTCCCTGGAGGTGGATGGTGTTTGCATGATGTGCAAGCAACGCATCGAAAAGGCAAGTTTGAAGACCAAAGGCGTGAAGTCGGCGGTATGGAACGTGAAGACCCACGAATTGAAACTCATCTACGATGCCCGCAAGACCAACTTGGAGACCATATCGCAAAGCATCGTGGCGGTAGGACATGACACCAAGGAGTTGAAGGCAACCGACGAAGCATACGATGGGATACACCCGTGTTGCAAGTACAGAGACGAAGCCGTACAGGATGACCATAAAAAAGAGGACAAGAAAAAGGATTGATTTCGTTTCATTTCCAAATAGAAGCAAGATCGCATCCTTGCAAGAAAAAAGCCTTCACCTGAATTTCAGGTGAAGGCTTTTCTTCATCAAATGCATGATCGGGCATCATTCCAAGGTCACGGTCTTGGTGAGGTGGTACAGGTTGCCGTCTTCATCCATGCCATTTATGGAGAGTCTTACTTCTTTCTTGTTGTTGGGAATCTTGATGGAGATTAAACCATCCTTGTCCGCCTTCAAGGTAGGTTTCCAATCTATTACACCATAGAAGTTGTAGTTCTCGGAATCGGTGGACGTATAGAAAGGGGCTTCAAATGCCTTCTGGGCATCAAAGCCGAAGGCGATCTCGAAGGTCTTGTAAAAACTTTGCCTTAGGCTGCCCGAGTCCAACTTGGTGAAGATGCTTATGGCACCTCCTGCTGCGCCAGCCCCCAGACCGGATCCGGTTTTGGAAATGAAGATCTCCTCCACTTGAAAAAGCCTCATGTTCGTTATTTGTTGCAAGTTGCTGTTTATCGGGGCGTGGTCCAGGAATACGAGTGGGGAAATGCGGCTTGTGCTTCTGGCCCTTCTGGACAATATGGTTACGTTGCCTCCGGAGTTTGAGACATCGAACCCGTGTTGGGCTATGAAATCCGTTACCAGTTGGAATTGGTTGGCACTTTCCGGGATGTCCACCTTGTCCGAATCATGGAACCCCGTGGGTTTGTTCCTTGGTTTCTTTACCTTCTTTACCTCCAAGCTTATCTCTTCCAACTCCACGGTGTTTTCATCTACTATGAAATGTTCCAGGTTTTGAACTTGGCTGATCTCGGGAATTGTCAATGTCTCGGACTTTACCTTCACATCCAAGGAATCCACGATGGGCTTGGGAAAGAAGTTGTAGTAGGGATGTACCTTCAAGGTCTTGTTCCTACTGTTCCTCAAAATGAAGTTTATCGCCGAATCCTTGTTGAGGTACAGGTTGTCGAAAGCGAAGAGATTGCCTTTGGCCAAACGGCTTTTTATGGTCAAGCCATTTATGGGCGAAATCAATTCCAATGTGTTGGTCTTGTCGTACTTGGTCTTGTTCAGCTTCCCCTTTATCTGGAATCCCGTGTCGAACGGGTGGACAATGCCTTGTGGCCTGTAAATGATGTCGTTCCAGGATTGCTTGCTGGGGCCTTCGGAGATTAGGAGCAGGTCCAGGTCGTACATGGCCTTCTTGCCCAAATCACCCAAATGGTTGCCGTAGCCATCCAAGGCGGATGTCAGGTAAGGGGACAGCAGGAGTTTCGTGACTATGTTGTCCTCGAAATTGGCACTCTTGGTATCCGCGGGTAGGATGGAGGCACTAAAGTTGTTGTCTGCCCCAGCCCTTACATTGGTTTGTATGGTCAAGGTGGTAGAATCCCTGTGTCTTTTCACGGCTACGGTACCCAATTGGCCGACCTTGGCATCGATGGGGTTGAATAGCATGCGCTCCAATACCGGTGTATGCTTCTCATCCAACAACGTGAGGATGTTCATCCCGCTCATGAGATCCGATCTGGATAGGGGGATCGTGTATTGCAACACGTTTTCATTGAAATCGATGTAGGCGACGTTTATCTCTCCATCCCTATGGAAGTAAAGCGAGTAGGTCTTGCCAACCAAGGTCTTCAATGTCGCGGGGTTGGTCCGGAAGGTGAGGAGCACCTTGTCCGCCTTGTTGTTTAGGGTGAGGTTTACCCCATTTGGCTTTATGCCGCGAATGGTTTGGGATGAGATCTCCTTGCCATCGTGGAGGACGCTTACGGTATAATCCTCGTTTTTGGCCAATGTGACACCGAACTTTCCCAACCCGTGCTCGTTTATGGAGGCAAAGCCGACGGTTTCCCCATTGCTGTTCTTCATGACAGCCCTTGTCTTTTTGAAATCCAACTTGTTTCCAATCCTTATGCCAATGGTGTTGTAGGTATTTGCTATCAAGCTGCCACCTTCCGGTGTGATCGTCAAATCGTCCACTCCCGTGGTGGATTGTTCCGAAGCGGTCGTTTCCGCATTGACGACAAAGGTCTTGAGATCGGAATTGTCCACGTTGAAATTTCGCATCCAGTTGGTGGTCGTCTTCAAATAATAGACTCCGGTGGCGTACTTGTCGTCTATGGCAATGTGCCCGGTGACGGTACCGTCTTTGGCGTTGAAGACCTTTTGGTCCACCAAGTGCCCAGAGGCATCGTAGACGTTGTAATAGACATTGGTCGTACTGGCATAGGGTGCGGATTCCTGGTTGAAATAGATGTAGGATTGAAACCACAGGTTTTCGTTTGCCAGGACATTGGACTTGTTCAATTGGGTATAGATGGTTTCCTGCTTGTGCTCGAAATAGTTGGCATACTTGTTTAGCAATGGGGCTTCCTGCGCGTAGAAACCAAGGGTGAACAGTACGAGGAGTACCGCAAGTAATTTTGATTGATGCATGTTTTTAATTTAGAGGGTAATGATAATTTAATGTTAGAAGGTAAAAGATAATTTAATGAATGGTATTAATGGTTTGGTTGATGAAGCCTGTTTTTAAAATTATTAGGTCATAGACGTGTAAAACGTCTTTTGATGTCTTCTATTGTAAATGAGGTGAAAAATGTTTTCGTTGCAATTGTCCGGGAAGGGATGGCGTGAGGAGACCATGGCACATGGTTGGAGTTCTGGTCTCGTTCATTGCTTGTTTTCCAATGATATGAGCATGGACAACTAATCGTTGTCCAAGCCCATTTTTTGTTCCAAGTATTTTGTTTTTAATTCTAAATAATACATTCCTGTTTTATATATTTTGAGAAAGAGGTAAAAGAGTGTAATTATGCCTAGCACCTTTACGATTGCCCATACGATTGCCAAAATTCCCAATGTAGCGATGTTGTCCATTGTCTTGTTTTTTAGTTATGCCCTTTTATGTAAAAGGGCATTGGTTGTTTTTATTCTTTCAGTTGATAGTTTGGGTGGCCTGTTTGCCAAAATACAAATGAAAACACATTGGCCCATTCCCTATAGAATTTCATACCTGAACCACCACTGTGTCCTGTATCGAAATCCGCATGAAGCAATATTGGCTTTTTCAATGCGTTGGCTTGCTGCATACGCGCCGCGAACTTACCGGATTCCCAAGGTACGACCCTAGGGTCGTTCATTCCTACAGTCAAATAAGTGGCAGGATAATCCACGCTATCTTTTATATGTAAATATGCATCCATTTCCAACAAGGCCATACATTCCGTAGAATCCTTGATGGTACCAAACTCTTTGTAGTTGCTTCCTCCAATAGCCTTTTCACTTTCCATGCGAGCAACATTTAGCGCCCCCGAGTTTGTTATGACTGCGGCAAATAAATCCGGACGTTCGGTCATGGCACGACCTACCATGATACCACCAGCACTACCTCCATATATGGCAGTCTTGTTTTTGGATGTGTATTTTTGATCGATCATATATTCGGTACACGCTATCAAGTCCTTCCAGGTATTGGGCTTTGTGGTCTTGAAACCTCCCTGATGCCAAGCATCTCCTTTTTCACCACCACCTCTTACATGTGGATAGCATAAGACACCTCCTTCTCTTACAAAATTCAAGAAAATAGGCGAAAATACGGGGCTTATGTTGTCACCATAGGCGCCGTAGCCAAAAAAGAACGTAGGATTGTCGCTGTCCTTCTTGATGTTTTTGTTGTAGATTATTGATAAAGGAACTTGTATGCCATCATGAGAAGGAACCAGAACTTCTTCCATAACCATATTTTCGAACTCAGGAAAAACACTGTCGTCCGTAAAATTGGCTTCTTCGAACGTATTGGTCTCCACATCATACACATAACGTTCGTCATCACTAATCCAACCGCTGATGGTTATCCACATATCATCATAGTTAACCGATTTTGCTGCCAAATCTATTCGACCTGCTTTTTTTGGCAATTCCAGTTTTTGAGTTTCATTGCCGTCTATTTTGTATAGTTGGGCTTCTATGCCATATTTGCTCGTCACGACATATATGGCGTCTTTGGTTACCCTGAAGCTTTTTATGACTTCATCTTCTTTTTCTTCGAATAAGACGGTCGGGTCATCAAAATTCAAGGCATTTGTATTTACAGACGCCAATTTGAAGTTTTCCGCGTTCTTGTTGGTCATGTAGATATAGTCGTCGCCTTTGAAAATGCCGCGACTGGTCTTTACCTTGTCTTCACTTTTAAACAATGGTTTCCAATTTAACAGTCCTGCTTTTATGTATTCAATTTTGGCATAATAAGCTGACCAATAGTTATCCACACCAGATATATAGCCAACTATATACTTGTCATTGGCATATTTAATCTTGGTGGTGGGTTTTTCTTTGGCATTGATGTTTAATTGTGGATGTGTTTTATTTCCAAAAATATAGTTTAGCTGTTTGGGGTCTTGTCCAAGGGTATACAAAACACTTTGGCTATTTTTTTTGAAGTCTGGATGATCTGGGGTGGTTTCCGGGAAGTGCAAATACGTAAATCCACTGTTGTCTGGCAACCAATTGACACCTAGGAAGGAGGAAGGCCATGCGTTTGTTATGGTTTGTGGCAACTGTTTTTGTTTTGCTACATCTATAATGACTAGTTCGGAGTGTTCTTTTCCAGAATACGTCAAGGAAGCCACAATATATTTTTCGTCCCAACTGGGTTTTATGTAGTTTATGTAATACTTGTTTTCTGTTTCCTCTTTATAAGTTTTAGGGTCAAACAACAACGTTTCCAAGCTGTCTGTGGCTTTTTTATAATAAAGTTTATACGATTTTCCTGCAAGTTTCTTCAAATAGAACCGAGTATCATTTTCTGTTATGAATTGACGCTTTAAGAAAAAAGATTTCCTGTTGTTTATCTCATATAATTGCTCTATTAACGTATCTCTGCCTTTAATGCTGTCCAATAGAGTATTGGCATAATTGGTTTGTTTCTTATACCAATTGACAATGGAGGAGTCCTTTAAGTCCTCCAAGTTACGATAGGGGTCTGTAATTTTTTTACCAAAATAGCTATCCTCCACACGCAGACCATTTATTTCTGGAGGAGTAAAGACAGTGTCTTGCACATTGTTGTTATTGCAATTCCAAAGCAGTACGCCTAGGAGACAATACAGATAAATTAACTTTGGTTTTTCTTGTATGGTTTTAGTTTTCAAAGGTGGTTATTTTTCTTTCAATTGGTAGTCCGGGTGGCCTGTTTGCCATATATGCTACCGATATAAAATAATTGAGTTATTTATTTTATGATAAAACGTCTATTTTGATTTCTTTTTCTTGGAAATGCTATCTGCCATTATCAAGGCATTGTAGGTATTTACTATCTTGCCAGATTTGGATAGCTCGTTGAACGGGGTCATTTTATCCTTGTCTTTTCTAGTTGGTGTCTTTACAGGAAAGGTGTATTCCACACCACTATCCATAATGATGTGTTTTACTTGGCTTGCTGTTAGATTAGGGTAGTATGAGAAAATCAATGCGGCAACTCCTGAGGTTAAGGCTGATGCTAATGATGTACCACTATCTTTACGGGTTTTATTAAAAGGTAAAGCGGAATGGAGGTTTTCCCCTGGGGCAAAGACATCAACATTTTTTTTACCATAATTAGAAATTCTAGATTTTAAATTTTCGTTTAAGTGAAATGTGGAGGAACCCACACATAAGAAATTATCTGCTATCTCTTGTCTATCATTATCAGTATCTATTGGATAGGTGTTTCCTTGAATATCAATGTTTTTAGAGCTGTTTCCTGAGGCGTTTATTAGTAGTACATTATGCTCTTCTGCATACTTAATGGCATCAAAAACCCACTCTTTATGTAAAGAAAGCTCCTTTCCAAAACTCATATTGATAACCTTAGCACCATTATTTACTGCATAACGTATGGCAAGAGCCAAATCTTTATCTTGAAAATTTCCAGAGGGAACAACAGAAAGGGGCATAATTTTCAATTGACTTTTATGATTATTAAAGACACTTGTTATTGTACTTGAAACACGTGTTCCGTGATTAAATGTTTTGAGTAGACTAAAAACATTATTATTACCATAAATCGAATCATTTATATCATCTGGGTTATCACCAACTAGAGCTCTCTCATTGAAGGCAATATTCAACCTTTTGTCTAAATCATTAGTATAAGATTTATTAAGAGAAATAATCATTTCATCAGATTCTTTCCATTTTATGACTTCTCTAATTTCATTTATATAGGGAATGAGATGAGGATTTTGAGTAGTATCAATTGATTCTAAAATGCCTGTAGTATAATTATAATCTGGGAAATACGATTTTAAAGCATTTCTGGCTTCAACATATTTATCTCTTATTTTGTTTGAGCGTTCTTTTTGTCTTGAGGCTAAAATTAGTTTAGATTTTAATTGGTCTTTTGCCTTTATATATGTAGCATAATGCAACCTCTCTTTGTTTTTTATTTGGGTTGAATCTTTGTTTTCAAAACGACCACGGTAATATCGTAAAATCCTAACAGACTCATAATTGGCATTTACCACATTTTCTCCTTGATTATTACCTATAAAATTCCAACCATAGATGTCATCTACATAACCATTGTTATCGTCATCTTTATGGTTTAATGTCTCTTTGGGGTTTTTCCAAATGAAATCTTTTAAAAGGAAATGATTAATATCAAACTTAGTATCAATTACAGCAACTATAACTTTCTCACCTCTTTTAGTGTTTAAAATAGTTTTATCAGCTCTTAAAAGACTTAGTCCAGGAATAGAATCTTCCAAAGCATCTTTATTAAACCAACTTTCATCATGAATAACATTATCATTATTGATTATTTCCCTTCTATTAATATATCCTATTGATTTAAAAACCTCTTCTTTCTTACATTGAAGAAAGAAGATGAGTAACATTGCATAGAATTTATTCATCTGTAAATATTTATTTCTCATTGAAAATTGATCACCAAAGATTATGTTTTATAGAAATACTCCAAGGGAGGGACGATAATCTGCATTAATCAGTATATGTAAAGGTGTTCAAATAAAGTGATAGCCGCTCTATTTGGCAAGTTATAAGGAGCTTAACATAACGAAATTCGTGAATTTCGTTATGTTTTCTGCCATAATTCCTTTAAAAAGTAGGAAGGTTTTAACCCTGTCCTTTTAAAAAATGCTGATGAGAAAGATTCAGTGGAATTAAATCCAAATTGATTAGCTATTGCCTTAAGAGTATATTTTTTATACTCATTGTTGTTTTTAAGCTCCACCATAGCATATTCAATGCGAAGCGAATTTATATAATTAGAGAAACTTTTATGTTTGAAATGTTTAATTATTAGCGATAAATATTTAGAGTTAGTGTCAAATTGCCGTGCCAAGTTATTAAGGGTTATGTCTGATTTGATAAACTTTTTCTCTTTTTCGAATTTATCTATTTTTTTCAAAACCATATTAACGACTTCTGGGTTGATGTTTAATTTTTCATCCTTTTTTGTTAAGGTCTTTTTTGCTTTTCCTTCGGTTTCTCTTTTTTCTATATTTTGTAATAACCGTTCAAACTTCTTTTTGTTTTTAGAGTTCTGTTTAATAAAATAAACAACTATTAATCCTAAGATAAAAACAGATAGAAGTGACACTATTAACCAAGAATAGGTTTTAGAGTTTTGTCTGCTTATTTGCTTAATTAATTTTTGTTTTTCGGCTAATAATTTTGGCGAGTCATATTTTTGATAGATGCTTTTTGCCAAAAGCCTATAATCCTTAGTTAAAATGCTATCAATGCCAAGAAGACGACTAACATATTTTAGTTGGTTGTTTAGGTCCTCATTCTTTGAGCTTTCGCTTATAAGAATCTCATATGCTTTTCTAAACTCAGGCTCTAAATGGTTCGTAATAATGTATAGAGAGTCTAGTTTTTTAAAATAGTTTAATGAAAGCTTCTTTCTTCCTAATTCATAACCACTAATTCCTATAAAATAATAGTTGAACATTAAATTGGCTTGATCTTTATTATCAATAAAATCATTAGAGACAGAAAGCATGCTATCTATAGACTTGTGATATTTTTGAGCTCCATAATAATTGGCTCCTTGCATAAGGGTGAAATAAGGTTTGCGCTCAAATAGATTTGTACGGGTCACTTCTTTATGACCTAAATTGACATAGAAATTTGTTGAATCCCAATCTTTTAAATTTCTATGTGTATCTGCCAAAGCAAATAATAGCCATAACCAGTCACTATCACTTAATTTTTCTCTACTTGTGTTTTTTATCCTTTGAAATGATCTTAACGCCTCATCATATTCTCCTATTCGGTTTCTAATCAACCCGATATTCATATCTATGTCAAAACCAGGTAATAATTCGTTTGCTTTTAAGTAATTTTTAAGAGACTCATTAAATTGGTGCCTTCTGTAAAAATACCTCCCTTTTCCAAAATAGGCTATGGATAGTTGTTTGTTAAATTTAGGACTGCTTTTATGTAACAAGCCAATAATGTTATCTAAATATTTAATGTGATTTTGTTGTTTATACAATAAAAGGAATGCCCTATAAGTTTTTAACGTATCTGAATGTCTTTCTGCTTTATGTAAATAAGCCCTTAAACTATTTGCTACTAGTAGTGAATCATTACTTTTAATATTTGTGTTCAAAATATTATAATCCAATAAAGATAGAGAGTCTATTATCTTTATTTCTTTTACATTTTGAGAAAATGTTAAATAGCTAAAGCAAAAGAATAGTCTTATAAGACTATTGTGAAAAAAACAAGATGAGGGATTGGAAATGTTCATTAATAGTATAGCTGAATACATCAAATGTAAGTCTTTTTGATTAACGAAAAAAAACTTGCCAAAAAAGAAGCCCTGACTTATAAATTTTCATATCGAAATTCGCGAATTTCGATATACTTCCCTTGCAAACCACCAAACCCCGCCATTACATTTGTTCTGTCGACAACCGACAACACTTCACACTTTAAAACACCAATACATGGCATTAGAAAACTTGATAAGCGTAAGCTTCACCGAAGACGAATTGACACAACTGGACACCCACCTGGCAGGCATACAGCAAGTGCTTGTGGGCAAGACGGTAAACCTGACCACGGACCAGCGCCAACAATACGGACGCATAGCCAACCAGAACAAGCTCATCGTAGACAAGGCGAAGAACTACATGGAGCAACACCCCAATTGGGTACCCAATTTCTTGGACAAGATCGAGTTCGACAAGGACTACAGCGCCAGACAACACATAGAAAACCGCGTGCAGTTGTTGGAAAACCTCTCACAACAGCTCATAGACACCAAGACCCTGTTGGATCACGACAACTATACCAACGCCCTTAGTTTCTACCGCATGATCCGTTTTCTGGCAGGTGAGAACGAACCCGGTGCACAAGCCGTGTATAGCGACATGAAGGTGCTGTTCAGCAAGACGGGTTCCAAGACCAATGGGAACGGCGAGAACGAGACGTCCGCCTGATGTATCAACGACATCAACCCTAGAACGAATGGGTATGCATCCTTGGCACCAGTAGTTGGAGGCCTCGTTTCCATGCTTGCAAGCATGGAAATGACCCTCCCAAGCATTGTATGCCCCCTTGTCATCCCTGCCCATAGCCCTTGCAAGGCTAGGGCAACCCCTTCTAACCTTTGAATTGGTAGTTGGAAGCCATACCAAATGGGCAGACAGGGGTGATTTTAGGGAGGATAGCCCTCAATTTAAGGCTCCACCTCCATAAAGGATAGCATAAAAGGACTTCGCCAAGGGGTCTTGACCCTGAATTTAGGGGTGACGACCATCCATTCAATGCTTGGAAGTACTTCAGAGAGGGGGATTTGGAGGTCAGGAGTTCAAAATTAATCAATGATAAACAACCGCAGCAGCCAACGGCCAACAGCTGGAAGCCAAAGAATAAGCAACAAAAATGAAAGAACCGATACAATGCATCATCTGTAGCGAGGACGCCCATTACAGGAACAACTTGAAGTTGCATTTGGAACAATCGCATCCAAACATGGAGATTGTCCTAACCAAAGATCTATTGGGAGCCTTGTCCTACTTGGATGAAAAGCCCCCTTTCAAGCTACTCATAAGGAAACCCGACAAGCCATTGGACTTGGAGGACATCGCCAATTGTCATACCGTGGCAAAGCGAGACTTGAATTTGAGGGTGATGGTCTTCCAGAAGGAGTATAGGAAGCTGTTGGAGAATTTGAACAATGACACCATCCTATTTTTACAGAAAAATATGGGACTATTCAAAAATATGAAAAGAACAACTGCATTGAAGACCTTGGAAAACCCATCGTGCAGATGCAAATTGAAACGATCATAAAAAACAATTGCTGGCCAGCAAGCAAAGACGGCAACCGAAAAGTCTTTTAAAAACAATAGAGTAGGTAACCAAACAAACCATAAAAACAATGAGACACCATAAATTGAAACGATACATGGCAATGGGATTGCTATGCCTAGCCACCACCATACTATTCCACTGCCAAAAGGAAGAGGATGCAACCATAACATCACAAGACACATTTAAGACTTTAGACAAAAATCTACAGATAACACGATTGTACGAAGCGGACATAAACAAGAATCGCCAATTGCTGCGAGGCATCGATGTCGTGGAGAAGAAGATAAAGGAAGGCACAGCCAACAGGGACATATACAACGCCACCTACGACTTTACCATAAACACCACCCATGCCAAGGCAATAGACGATGGCAGGACCAAAACCTACACCTTTGGCGTGTACCGAGACGAGGACAATGGCTTGCTGGAAAACCTGTTCATGGTGGAAAAGGACGATGGTACCTACGATGTGTCCTTGGTACAATACGACTTGACACCATTGGAGATAGAAGCCTTGAACAACAGGGAGATCGTAGACGTGGAAGGTAAGATTGCATTTGTCGCTCTCGATGACATCTCTGGCGACGTGTTGGGAAAATACTATTACAACGGCAATTGCTATGAGAACTACTACGTGTACCAAGCTGGGAATTCCTGCGCCAGTGGACAGCACGACTATACCGATGGAAACGATTGCGACTACTGGGGAGATGTCAACCAGATGGCGACCAGCGGCGGTTATGTGCTCACACCTACCATAGTACCTTGCGATGACGGCGGCGGTGCTGGAGACAACACGAACAATCCCAATGGAAATCCCAACGGAAACCCCAATGACGGTAGTGGTTCGGGACCATCCGATACCAATGGCTCAACCTCGCCTGTTACTTGTACTCAAAATTGCATAGAGGATGTTGATGATTGTCCTTCAATTGATGCAAATGTCTTAAGTCAATTTGAGGCTGTTTTTGGTACTGGAAATGTTGTTCCGATTTGTGATGTCTCAGATGATGAAGTTATGCTTTTCAATACCATACAAGATGTCGACGATCACTTTGAAGACCTTATAACCAATGTGACTTCGGAAGGAAGTGTTGAAGAAATTGGAGAGGAGAGGAGAGATACCCGAATCTTTAGACTAGCCGAAGAACCTGAGTTGTTTATGAAAATACGAACAAGGTATATGATGCCTACTTTTCCAGAGGAGTGTGTGATAGTACATAGAGTTGATTCTAGTCTTTTAGGGAATACCACTTTCCATTTTTGGACTTCAGATGATGCACCAAATGATCCTTATGTAACCTATAATCATCAATTGAATAGAGTTAGAATAGAGGTGGAAGGAAATTTAAGATTAGGCGCTAAGACTTTACTTATGGAAAACAAAGTGGGAGTGGTAGAGCAATTGTCTATTGTGATGTATTATGATTTGACTACAGGAGAATATATTGAAGGAGAAATAACTCGTGATACTAACGACTAATTTTCAAGATTGAAACGATTTTCCATTTCTTTAAAATTAGATAGCAAATTGAAGAATAATAAAGTACCTTTCAAGCTCAATCGAAATAAATGATAACACATAAAAGATCATCCTTTGAAAGAATAGATGAAGCTATCAATTTGTAGTTGTAAAAAAAAAATAATATCAAGGAAGTAGTACAATTGAATTAAGCTAAACAAAATTTATGAAAGCAATTAAAGTCTTTAAGGTGTTTTTTATGTTTTTTTTCCTCTACGTATTATGCTCTAGTTGTCAAAACAAAAGAGACGACAAAACTCCTCATAACTCTATGGAAGTGATATCTTCTACAAAGATAAGTGAGTTTGAAATGAAAGGAACCAAGCCTTTAATAGATGTTTATTGTGAAAATTCAAAGATTGATGAATCTATAGACGGTAGCCTTGAGGTAAAAGGTATTGAAAGAATAGATACCAGAATTTTCAATTTGGATGTTACCAACGGAATCTTCTTGAAGACGACTACGACATATATGGCGTCTAATCTTACAGGAAATTGCATATCAATAAAGACAGTTGCATCTTCAATTGAAGGAGAGGTGAAACTTCAAGGTTGGACTCCCGATTATGCCATAGATGATCCGTATGTCTTTTATGATCATTCAACAGATAGGGTAAGCATTCAGATAGATGGAGATTTCAAATCTGGGACAGGAGCTTTCTCAGCAAAAGATCCAACCAAAATAGAACATTATTCAATTGTCTTATGTTACAACCTCTCTACTGGAGCATATAAATCGGGAGGGATAATAAAGCTTATATAAACTAAAAAAGAATATAAACGATGGAAACCATAATAGAGGATTTTAGTTTTGGGTTGTTTGTGTGGCAGTTGTTGCAAATATTAGGGCTCGTGGCTGTCGTATTTATAATTTACAGGCTAATGCGAAAGCGGAAGAACATCAACTCATAATTCACAAAACTTTGAAAGCTCCCAAGAAACATCTTGGGAGCTTTTTTTGCTCTAAAAAACCTTTACTGGTTAAGTACTGGAAAGTATTAAAATACGTAGGAGTACGTATTCTTAATTGGTAAAAGATTTACTACTTTTGGTAATACCATAAAAAACAATCTAGGCTTTATGGTTTTCAGTAAACGTTACTTCCCTACATTTTATACGTTTGCTTGTATATAGATAATATTTAAACGAGTTATACATAAGGAATATAAGTGCAAGTGCACTTGTACTTATATAATAGTTGTGTACAATTTAAACCAAGCAACATAATTTAGGGAATGAAATTAAAAATGACCATCAACAAAATAAAATCTATTGAAAACCTAACAATAGAATTACCAGTCGATAAAGGATTATATGCACTAACTGGACAAAATGGTGCTGGAAAAAGTACGGTAGCGACTTGTGCATCAAGTGTATTTTTCAATATGACAATGAAGGATTATTTTGGAAAAACTGATAAGGAGGCTTTTATCAGTTTTGAATATGATGGAGCTTCCAAAATTTATAAAAAAAACAGTTACGGTAAATGGTATAGTTCCAAAAACGGACATATTGATTTAAAAGGTTTTTATGAAGGAAGTTTAATATTTGGAAACAGATTCAGGAATACTAATTATAACAACCTTAGAAAATTAGACCGAATTAACGATAGCTATTTGAAAAAAGCACCTGAGTTTATTAGAGAAAACTTGGGTTTAATTCTTCATAATAATAAAGGTTTCTATGAAAAACTTTTTAGAGTTAATCCATCATCAATTAGCCATATTGCAAAATTCTACGGAGATATATTTTATTATGAAATTCACGGAAAAAAAGTCAGTCAATTTCATATGTCAACTGGCGAAAATTTACTGATTAGTATTTTAAATTCTCTTAATATTAGAAACACGGATAGAAAAACGATAGATACGCCTTGCATCCTGCTCTTAGACGAGGTGGAGCTTGCATTACATCCTTCATCATTAAAACGATTAGTCGTATTTCTAAAAGAGATTTCGAAACAATTTAATTATTCAGTTTATTTTTCAACTCATTCCCTAGAATTAATTAGTTCCATTAAGCCAGATAATATTTTCTTTCTCGATAGACATAGCGACCATTCACTTGAACTAATAAACCCTTGTTATCCTGCTTATGCGACAAGAATGCTTTATGACCATACTGGATATGATTACATAATACTAGTAGAAGATGATTTAGCTAAAGAGATTATTAAAAGATTATTAAGACAAAATTCTCTTTGGGGAAATAAACTAATTTACATATTACCCTGTGGAGGCTTTACCAATGTTATTGACTTAGCACAAGAGGTAGTATCAAGTAATTTGGTAGGCAAAACTTCAAGTATAAGTCTCGTTCTCGATGCTGATATTAAAGAGCAAGCCAAAAAATATATATCAAAAAACAATATCGCTAATAATATTCCTCTAAACTTTCTTCCTATTGAAAGTCTAGAAAAATATTTAAAATCAAAATTATTTGATAACGTTGACCACAAGCTATTTCGTCATCTCAATGATTTTGTTTTTCATCAAGTAAGCTTAAACGAGATAATTGACGAATACCGTAGCTCAAAAGATTTTGAAAATGATAATAATGGAAAAAAATTGTATTCTAGGATTGACAAAGAATTAAGAGCAAGAAACAAAGACAGAACTGAAATTATTGAGATGGTTGTTGAATATCTTACAGAAAATGATAAGACTAGTATTGATAAAATAGTAGACTTTTTAAAAGCTCAGTTCGCATAAAAAAAACTGTGCACCGCCCGCTCCCGCTAGTATTTACTTGTGGCGTTTCGAACAAGAGCAATACTAGAAATACGTAGGAGTACGTATTCTTAATTGATAAAAGATTTACTACTTTTGGTAATACCATAAAAAACAATTATGCTTTATGGTTTTCAGTAAACGTTACTTCCCTACATTTTATACGTTTGCTTATAGTATTAAGATAGTTGTACATATAAGATAAATAAGTGCAATGCACTTATATAATAGTTGTAAGTAATACCCGAAAAATGAGCAATCTGATTAAAAAAGAAGCAATCGAAAAAGTCAAAGACGAGCTTTCCAAAATTGACAAAAAAGGAAAGAAAACTCGAAAGGGACGTTTCGCTGCTGCTGTTTTGGGTAGTATTCCTTGGATAGGTGGAGCAATTGCTGCCAGTTCTGCTCTACACGCGGAAAAAGAACAGGGCAAAATAAATGATTTAGAAAGAATTTGGCTTGAAGAACATCAAAAGAAAATTGAACAACTGTATTATACTATTTATCAAATTCACGAAAGACTAGATAATGCAGGAGAAGATGTTCACGACAGAATGGAAAGTGAAGAATATTTGACTCTCGTTCGAAAAGGCTTTAAAGAGTGGGACAATGCGGAAACTTTGGATAAAAAAGAATACATTAGAAAACTGTTGACAAATGCTTGCGCTACTGATATAAAAGCAGATGACTTAATACAACTTTTCATAGATTGGATTAGAACATATAATGAAACTCATTTTTTAGTTATCAAGGAAATTTATAAAAACCCTGGAGCAACGAGAGGAGAAATATGGAATTCTCTAAATGGGACATATGCCAGAGAGGATTCAATGGAAGCCGACCTTTATAAGTTACTAATTAGAGATTTAAGTACAGGAGGAATAATTAGACAACACAGAGCAACAAATTATGACGGAACTTTCCAAAAAACATCAAGAAGGAGTTCTAAGTCAAATACTCTAACGTCTGCCTTTGATAACACAAAACAGTATGAATTAACTGAATTGGGAAAAAAGTTTGTTCATTACACTATGGAAGAAGTAGTTATTAAATTAGGAACTGAATAAATACTACTTACAACACGGTGTATAAAACATAGCTAATAAGTGCTTAACCGAAAGGTTTGTGTATATTTAAAAAGTCCACCAAATTTTTAATTTGGTTTTTAAAAAGAGAAAAATTAAAACAAAATATAAAAATTCGGCTCTGTGTTAATCCGAAAAATTAGTGTCTTTTTACACGCTACATTTCATACACGAGACCGTTGTTTGCAATAACTCATTTCGATGTGACAATTTTTTCGGAGGAG
>CANMCF010000015.1 GCA_947496215.1 uncultured Bizionia sp. | reverse complement strand
GACACGGGCTTGAGTGCTGCCGACGGTTACACCTTCGTGTGGTACCTCGATGGCGTGGAGCAACCACAATATGCGGACATGGGCAGCATCACCCCAACCGAGGGTGGGACCTACTCCGTGGTGGTGACCAGTGCGCAAGGCTGTTCCACGATCGTGGGAGACCCCAACACGGTGACCGTGGTGGAGGTGAGCGAACCACCGGTACTAAGTGCGGAGGTGACCACCTTGGCCTTTGCAGACCAACACGACATACTGGTGACGGCCACCACGACGGCCACCAACACCATTGCACAATACGAGTTCAGCCTGGATGGCGGCCCTTGGGAATCCAACACACCGAACGACGGGACGTACACATTCACCGACGTGGCCGCTGGCGAGCACATTATCACCGTGAGGGACGTCAACGGATGTGGGGAGGCCTCGATCACCATGACGGTGATGGACTACCCGCATTACTTCACGCCAAACGACGATGGCTACCACGACACCTGGAACATCTATGGGATAAAGGACCAACCCGATGCGGTGATCTACATCTTCGACCGCTATGGTAAGCTCTTGAAGCAGCTCAGCCCGACTGGTGAGGGATGGAACGGGACCTACAACGGGAACCCGATGCCGAACAGCACCTATTGGTTCACCGTGGACTACAGGGAACCAAACACGGACCAGAAGAAGACCTTCAAGGCGCATTTTGCTTTGAAGAGATAGCACCGACTTTAACATTTTTTGAACAATAAAATACTGAATCCTTACTTATATTTGCAATCTAATTGTGATTGATGAGGGGTTCAGTATTCTTTTTAATGTTCTTATGCTTTTTAACTGCTACTTCACAGAACATTTCTGTTGATAGTCAAAGTCATACTCCACAACAACTTATCGAAGATGTTTTAATAGACAGTAACTGCATCACCAATGTTCAAGTCACCAATGCCGTTGGAGGAGATTTTAATGGTGCAGATCAAAGTTATGGTTTTTTCGATGCTTCGGGAACTATCTTCCCTTTTCAAAGCGGTATCGTATTAAGTACTGGAAGGTTAGAAAATGTTCAAGGTCCCAATACGACTTTAAGTGATGACGATGCTCCCAATTGGTCTGGAGATCCAGATTTAGAAAATGTCCTTCAAGAAAACAATACACTCAATGCGACTATTTTAGAATTCGACTTTACATCCATTGCCGATCAAGTTAGTTTTAGATATATTTTTGCATCAGAAGAATACCAAGAGGGTAATCCGAATACCTGTCAGTTTTCAGATTTATTTGGTTTTTTAATTCGCCCTGCTAGTGATACGAATTATGAGAACATAGCTTTGGTTCCCAATACTTCGACTCCTGTAAAAGTAACTACAGTACACCCAGAAATACCCAATGCTTGTGAAGCAGAAAATGAAATCTATTTCGAAAGCTTCAATGGCAATGTGTCACCCATAAATTTCAATGGGCAAACCAAAATATTAACAGCTACTGCCAATATAATACCTAATGAAACGTACCATGTAAAACTGGTTATCGCAGATGAACAGAATTTTCGTTTTGACTCCGCTGTTTTTCTTGAAGCAGGCAGTTTTCAGCTCAATACAAATCTAGGCCCCGATAGATTATTGGCTAACCAAAATCCCGTTTGCGAAAATGATACCATAACTTTAAATGCTTTTCAGTCTGGAATGACGACTTACAAATGGTTTAAAGACGGCATCGAACTAACAACTGAAACCAATGCCACATTGTTCGTTACCCAAGCTGGTACTTACAACGTAGAAGTCACATTGGACAACGGTTGTATTTCCTTTGGTGAAATCATTGTCGAATATGCACAAACCCCCATAGTATTCAATACAACTTTAATCTCTTGTGATATTGATTTAGATGGATTTACTACATACAATCTGTTTGATGCCACACAAGATATCATCAACAATGACAACAATTTAGATGTTTCTAACTTTTACAACACCCTAGCTGATGCCGAAATGGGCAACAATGCAATCTCACAACCCAATTCATATGACAACACCAACATTTCGGAAATCGTTTACGCCAATGTAATCAATCAATTGTCTGGTTGCTCATCCGTAGCTGAAATTACTTTGGCCATTTCAACAAACATATTGCCCCTTCAAGATGTCGACTCTTGCGATGGAGAGATTGTAGATGGATTTGCTTCTTTCGATTTAAACGACATAAGCACTCAAATCATTCCCTTGGTTCCAACCAACTCGAACATCTCCTTTTTTCAAACATTGGATGATGCCTTTTCAAATACCAATATCCTTGCTGGGGATTACACGAATACATTACCGGACTCTGAAGACATTTTCGTAAAGGTAACCACAGAAACAAATCAATGTTATGCTATATCTCCATTGACTTTGAATGTCTTACCTAGTCCTGAATTATTAGAGGACGAGTCCATATTATATTGTTTAAATACCTTTCCTGAAACACAAACAATACTGGCTGGAGTACTAAACGACTCTCCAACCAATTATAGTTACCAATGGTTATTTAATGGGGTAGACACCAGTGTTACATCCAGTTTCATTGACATCAATGAAATAGGTACCTATATAGTGGTCGTAACATCGGCAAATGGCTGTTCGAACATAAGAGAGATAACGGTTTCTGCTTCTGAAGCTCCTACAGTTGAAAACTTGGATTACACAGAACTTACTTCAAACAATACGGCTACAATAACGGTTTCTGAAGTTGGCAATTATGAATATGCCATAGACAATGAGAATGGTTCGTATCAAGATGAAAACACCTTTAGCGGTCTAGCTCCAGGTTTTCACACCATCTATATTAGGGACAAAATGGGATGTGGTAGTACTTTCATTAGCTTTTCAATTTTAGGCTTCCCTCAGTATTTTACTCCAAATGGGGATAATGTACACGATACTTGGAAGCCTTATGGAGTGAACCAACAATTCAATTCCCAACTAAAAATTCAAATCTTCAATCGTTACGGCAAATTAATTCGCTCTGTCAATCCTTTACTTGGCTGGAACGGAACCTTGAATGGAAAAACATTGCCAAGTGATGATTATTGGTTCCTCATAACACAGACAAACGGAAAAGAATACCGTGGGCATTTTGCTCTCATAAGGTAATGCTTTAAATTTACAGAATGCGTTTTAAAATTGAATCCGAATTTAGTCCGACAGGAGATCAACCCAATGCCATCAAACAATTGGTAGACGGTGTTAATTCCAATGAAAAACACCAAACATTGTTGGGGGTTACGGGTTCAGGTAAAACATTTACCGTCGCCAATGTAATCGAGACCGTACAACGTCCTACCCTAGTCTTGGCGCACAACAAAACATTGGCTGCCCAATTGTATTCTGAATTCAAGCAGTTTTTCCCAAACAATGCTGTTGAATATTTCGTATCCTATTATGATTATTATCAGCCAGAAGCCTACATCCCTACTTCCGGTGTCTATATAGAAAAAGATCTATCCATAAATGAAGAAATAGAGAAAATGCGTTTAAGTACGACTTCTTCCCTTTTGTCTGGACGTCGTGATGTCATAGTCGTAGCTTCCGTTTCTTGTTTGTATGGCATAGGGAATCCAGTAGAGTTTCAAAAAAACGTAATTACTCTAAAAAGAGATCAAGAAATATCTAGAACCAAGCTGCTTCATAATTTGGTTCAAAGTCTATATTCCAGAACAGAAGCTGATTTCAGACATGGAAATTTCAGAATAAAAGGAGATACTGTCGATGTATTTCCCAGTTATGCTGATGACGCCTTCAGAATTCACTTTTTTGGAGATGAAATCGAAGAGATCGAAGCTTTTAACATTCAAACCAATGAGGTTGTCGAAAAATATGATAGACTGACCATTTATCCTGCAAACATGTTTGTGACGTCACCTGATGTATTGCAAAATGCAATAAAAGACATTCAAGACGATTTAGTTATACAACACGATTATTTCAAAGAGATAGGAAAGCATTTAGAGGCAAAACGACTTAAGGAGAGAACAGAATTCGACCTTGAAATGATTAGAGAACTGGGGTATTGCTCGGGTATTGAAAACTATTCTCGCTATCTTGATGGTAGACAACCTGGCACGCGCCCTTTTTGTCTGTTGGATTATTTTCCAGATGATTTTCTAATGGTTGTGGATGAAAGTCATGTCACCATATCACAAGTACATGCCATGTATGGCGGGGATAGAAGTCGAAAAGAAAATTTAGTGGAGTATGGTTTCAGGCTGCCTGCCGCTATGGATAACCGTCCATTGAAGTTTGAAGAGTTTGAAGCACTACAGAATCAAGTTCTATATGTAAGTGCCACACCCGCGGATTATGAGATGCAAAAAACTGATGGGGTCTATGTTGAACAAGTTATCAGGCCCACCGGGCTATTAGACCCAATTATTGAGGTACGTCCTAGCTTAAATCAAATTGACGACCTAATTGAAGAGATTCAACTACGAGTTGAAAAGGACGAACGCACATTGGTTACTACCCTAACCAAACGTATGGCCGAAGAACTCACAAAATACTTGACTCGCATAAATATGCGTGTGCGTTACATACATAGTGATGTAGATACTTTGGAACGCGTAGAAATCATGCAGGATCTACGTAAAGGTCTATTTGACATCCTAGTGGGTGTAAACTTGCTCCGTGAAGGTTTAGATCTACCTGAAGTCTCACTTGTTGCCATTTTAGACGCAGATAAAGAAGGTTTTTTAAGGTCAGCTCGTTCTTTGACCCAAACTGTAGGTAGAGCAGCAAGAAACCTTAACGGCAAGGCCATAATGTATGCTGACAAGATTACTAAAAGCATGCAAAAAACAATTGATGAGACCGAGTACAGAAGGGAAAAACAAATTGCATACAACACAAAACACAACATATCTCCAAAAGCGCTTAACAAAAGCTTGGACAATGCCCTCACCAAAAACTCAGTAAGTACTTACAGCTACGAATTAGAGGCTCTGAAAGCAGCTGAACCAGAAAATGAATACCTTAGCAAACCTGAATTGGAGAAAAAAATAAGAGAGAAACGGAAATTAATGGAGCAAGCTGCAAAAGCTTTGGATTTTATTATTGCTGCACAGCTTCGTGATGAAATAAAAGGCTATCAGGATAAGTTAGAGGCTTTAAAGATGTAGTTGTATTAATCTAGTCATACGACAAGATATCATTTCTCCATAGAGCGTTTAATTGTATTGTACTTTGAAAATATCAATAAGCAAATCCACTGGCACGATATTATCAGGAAAACCTTCCATTAATTGTAATACTCTGGCTATTGACTCATGGCTCAATCCCATCCTCAGACCAAAATTATAAAGCTTGACTATTTCCTTTTGGGTTTTTCCATTACCAATGTTCATTAACAACACAAGCCTATGAAATTGCACAATGCGTTCACTATGGGATTTCAAGTGTGTATAATTAACCGGATGTTCTACCAAATAATTAAAGTCTTCGATGGAAACACTCAATTGCAAAGCTACAGCTTTGAGGAAATTGTATTCCACCTTTTTTATTGCATCATCGCTTTTGGCAAAAGCTATCATTTCAGATAATAGACTTAGTTTCTCTACTCTATTCATAACAATTTCAACATTTTTTTTGCACAATATAAAATTACGAACAATCCGTATGTAATAATCGTATAAAGCACGTATCTTGTCGAAAAAACGGTAACTTTACATCGTATTTTCACTGCTTTTTATCAATAAACTCATTTTTAAACACAAAAACAAAATCACAATAACTTAATTTTCAAATAATTACAAATGACTAACAACGATATTTTCAAAAAGCTAAGAGTAGCTCATCAGCTTCGTGATGATGACATTATCAAAATTTTAAGCCTTGTGGATTTTAGAATATCAAAAAGTGAATTGGGTGCATTTTTTAGAAAAGAAGATCATCCGAAATATATGGAATGTGGAGATCAAATTCTTCGAAATTTTTTGAATGGACTAGTTATTCACTTACGTGGACCGATGCCTCCAAAGGTTTCAAAAAATACATCAAAGAAAAAGGACAACGATTAAATCGTTGCCCTTTATCCAAATATCTAAATTCCATTGGTTCCTTGTTACTTGGAGTGACAAACAAGTAACCCCGCACATAGGTTCAATGATGTATCATACAAAATCCACAACACCACGAAAATTAACCACCTATTTGATGTTGAATAATGCGATTATGGACTAGCTTCTATTTTTTAACAAACTTTCTTCTAGTGATTGAACTGTTTTTTGTAAATATTATTACCAAATAAAATCCAGTTTGTAAATGACTAACATCCATATTATCAATTTTTCGTTGAGAAAATAACACTGTTCTTCCATTGATGTCCTTAATTTCTACAGATCTGACAGAGACTTCATCATCCAACTTAATATTCAAAAAGTCTTCTACAGGATTTGGATAAATTTTAACACTATTTATGGCTAGCCCATTATTAGTAACAGATAACGTATTTGTTATTAAAGCTTCACTTGAGGATGTAGTTTGATTAATACCTAGACCTGCGATATTTATTATAGCATCCGAAGTTCTAAAAACCAAAGCTCCATCCGAATCTTTATAATAATTATAAGAAGTAATTTCTGCCGTACCAGGATATATTCCCAAAGCAGTAAAAGAAATCATTTGCTCTGTTTTTACTCGTGTCACCCCCCCACTAAAAGAGCCTTCCCCCACTACATCAAAACCCAGTATGCCGTATGCGTCTACCTCAGTTGTAAAAGTCCCTGTAAATGTTGCTGTCTGCCCTTGAGTTGTTATCGTACCTGCAATAGCATCTGTTGTTGATGGGTTTCCATAAGTCAATGGATACGCACCAATTAAAGCATTATCCGCATTATAATTTATATTGAAATCTGAATTATTAGCTCCTGTCAATGACAATGTTACCCCATCTAGCTTGTAAAACACTACATTGGTATTCATAGCATTGTCTGTTATTGTTAGAACTTGCGTTGTACCTGGGTAATCAACAAGTTCAGCTGCGGTAGGAGCTGCAAAAGTATCTGTATTGTTGGCCGTTTGTGTTAATGTATTAAAATTCCAAACCGCATTTGCTCCAGTTGAGCTTTGATCTATTGTCCCAGATACAATAAAATAGTTAGACATTGGTGAACTAAAATAATTATTGACTGGTTCTTGACCATACGTAACCGTAGTTAAAACACAAAAAAATAAAAGTAATTTTGCTTTCATATTATAGTAAGATTTAATTGTGAAGCGTTCTCTTGTTCTTCTCAAAAAGGCTCCCCGAAGAAAGAACATCCGATCAGCCCTTTTAAATATACAACAGATTAAATACCCCACTTTAAAAGTAAAACAATTTTAAATTGTTTTACCCTACTAAACCAAATAGTTTTATAAGTTTCTATAAAAAGTGGTGTGTAGGCAAAAGTCATGATTCCTACTTTTGATTGTACTTTTCATTTAGACAAAAAAAAAGAGGCTCCTTGAAAGGCAGCCTCATTTTTTATTCGATGAATTTCCGCCTACTTTTCGGAAATCATTCTCACTGGCACTTTATAAATTTTTCGGTTTTCCAATTTTAAAGACAATTTATTGTAATTCAACCTGCCTTTAATATAGTTTTCCAATACAGAACTATCAGTATCTACAGTTAATACTACAATTTAATTTTCCTCATTAAGTGTAAAAGTCACACTTGCCAATAACTCCTTATTGATTTGAAAGTTAGGATTATTCAATAATGCATAAATTTCCTTAGCCACTAGAGAAGGTTCCGAATCTTTCTTTGGATTTGTATTTGCTGTTAAAACATTAGTAAGGACCAATGCCAATACCAATAATAACGTTTTTACTTTTTTCATGATTACTTTAATTTTGCTGTTTTTATATTTAATTTGCTTTTAATGTCATTCTTGTTGTCTAGTCGATCAATCTTAATGCTAACTCAATAACACCCTAATTATCAATACCTCAAAATTAGAAATAAAAAAAGAGTAGTATATTACACTACCCTTAATAAATGTAAATCTTATGGTTACTTAAAGGTAATCTTAAAGTAACTAATGTTAATTGAAAGCCAAGCTTGGAGAACAAACCTATTTCAACTGATTATTTGGCAATTAAACGCACAGGTACCTTGTATATTTGATTGCTCTTTATTTCCTTTGAAAATAACTTCTTATAATTGAGCCTGCTCTTTATATAATTTCTCAACTGTTCACTATCAGTATCCACAGTTAAAACAACCATCTCATTTTCCTTGTTAAAGACAAATGTCACCTCAGTCAATACATCATCAGCGATTTTAAATTCTGGCTTCTTTAATAAAGCCCCAATTTCCTGAGCCAAGGCTTGAGGGTCGACATCTCCTTGATTGACATAGCTACTTGCCGAGACCAAACCAGTAAATGCAACTGCCAAAACCAATAATACTTTTTTAATTGTTGTTTTCATGATATTACTTTTTAAATTATTAATTACACCCATAAGACCATGATTATCAAACAATCGTTACATAAATTAACGATACTTAACACTCCTTAACTCCTGTTAACAATATCTACATCAATTTATATGAAAATAAAAAAGAGAGCAACGTGTACACGTTGCTCTCTTTTTTCAAACTAGATTAATTCAATTAATCCATTATAATCGTATTTTCAAATTTAAGCCAATACTGCTTGTACTTTATCTGCTGCTTCCTGGAATTCAGTAGCA
Source organism: uncultured Bizionia sp. (assembly GCA_947496215.1). Taxonomy (GTDB): domain Bacteria; phylum Bacteroidota; class Bacteroidia; order Flavobacteriales; family Flavobacteriaceae; genus JAHDHI01. Next base: position 100,734 of record CANMCF010000015.1, on the reverse strand, counting down.
CTCATTACGTCCAAACCTGAGCTATCTATCAATTCTTTTGCGATGTCTGCATTGGTTCCTTGCAAGCGAACGATGATTGGTACATTTATTGCATCTCCCATGTTCTTGTATGCATCCACTACACCTTGTGCCACACGATCACAACGCACGATACCTCCAAAGATATTTATCAAAATTGCTTTTACTGCTGGATCCTTCAAGATAATTCTGAAAGCAGCTTCCACACGTGCTGCATCTGCTGTTCCTCCAACATCCAAAAAGTTTGCTGGCTCACCTCCTGCTTGTTTGATCAAATCCATGGTAGCCATGGCCAAACCTGCACCATTAACCATACAACCTACGTTTCCATCTAGATCAACATAGTTCAACCCTAGAGCTCCTGCTTCCACTTCGATCGGGCTTTCCTCACGCAAATCACGCAATTCAGCCAAATTCTTACGTCTGTACAATGCATTGTCATCTATGGTAACCTTGGCATCTACAGCCATTATTTTATCATCACTCGTTTTTAAAACCGGATTGATTTCGAATAAAGAAGAATCTGATTTTACATAAGCCGTATACAATGATGTTACAAACTTTGTCATTTCTTTAAATGCAGCTCCAGACAACCCCAAGTTAAAGGCCACTTTTCTTGCTTGAAAAGGTAAAATTCCCGTGGCAGGATCAATTTCTTCAGTAAAGATCAAATGTGGTGTTTCCTCTGCTACAGTTTCAATGTCCATACCTCCTTCGGTAGAATACATGATCATATTACGACCAGTTCCACGGTTTAACAAGACAGACATATAAAACTCACTTGGTTCACTATCTCCTGGATAATAAACATCTTCAGCAACCAATATTTGATGTACACGTTTACCTTCTGCAGAAGTTTGTGGTGTGACCAAATCCATTCCTATGATTTGACCAGCTATAGACTTTACCTCGTCCAAACTCTTAGCTAGCTTCACTCCTCCACCTTTTCCACGACCACCTGCGTGAACTTGTGCTTTTATAACGTGCCAACCTGTTCCGGTATCTTCTGTTAACTTCTTAGCTGCCTCAACTGCTTCGTCAGCATTTTGTGCAACAATACCACGTTGAATACGTACGCCAAAGCTGCTCAATAATTCTTTTCCTTGATATTCGTGTAAATTCATCTTATTAAAAGTAAAATTTTAGAGCCACAAAAGTAAATAATCACAATAACTTACCCTAATATTTAATTATTAAAAAAAGCATCTTTTGTTTTACCCTTTTCACTGTTGTTAAATAATTAACACAATGTTTAAAATGTGTAATATTATGCATTATTACTTTTTATGTTGTTTCAATAAAATATCTTTGGAAAAAAATTACCAATGCGAAACAATCAATTACTCAAAATAGCGAAGGACTTTGGAAGTCCTGTTTACGTGTATGACTCCGAAACGATTACCAACCAATACAAACGTTTGTCTGCTGCATTCAACAAGGTCAAACAAGTAAATATCAATTACGCAGCCAAAGCTTTGTCCAATATATCCATTTTAAAGCTAATGCATTCTCTTGGCGCTGGTTTGGATACTGTTTCCATACAAGAGGTTCAATTGGGTTTGACTGCTGGATTTCCTGCTGAAAAGATAATTTTCACTCCTAACGGTGTTTCCTTGGAAGAAATTGAAACTGTCGCAAAGCTAGGTGCCCAAATAAACATTGACAACTTATCCATATTGGAGCAATTTGGAACAAGAAACCCAGACATTCCTGTTTGTATTCGTATAAACCCACATGTTATGGCTGGAGGCAACACGAACATCTCGGTTGGTCACATAGACAGCAAGTTTGGCATTTCGATACATCAAATTCCCCACATACTTCGCATTGTAGAGAATACTGGGATGAACATAAACGGCATACACATGCATACTGGAAGTGACATCTTGGACATTGATGTTTTTTTGTATGCCAGCGAAATTCTCTTTGATACAGCAAAAAACTTTAAAAACTTGGAATTCATAGATTTTGGATCTGGTTTCAAAGTTCCTTACAAAACAGGAGACATCGAAACCAACATTGAAGAGTTTGGCGACAAACTAACAGAACGCTTCAATACCTTCTGCAAGAATTACGGTAGAGAATTGACTCTCGCCTTTGAACCTGGAAAGTTCTTGGTTAGTGAGGCCGGACGGTTTTTGGCCAAGGTAAATGTCGTGAAGCAGACAACTTCCACCGTCTTCGCTCAAATAGATTCTGGCTTCAATCATTTAATTCGTCCCATGCTCTATGGTTCGCAACATGAAATAGAGAACATATCCAATCCCAATGGGCGTGAACGCTTTTATTCTGTTGTTGGTTATATATGTGAAACAGACACTTTTGCCAACAATAGACGCATTGCAGAAATCAATGAAGGAGACATTATTGCCTTTAAAAATGCTGGTGCTTATTGTTACTCCATGGCCAGCAACTACAATTCTCGCTACCGCCCAGCTGAAGTTTTATGGCATAATGGTGAAGCTCATTTAATTAGAAAACGTGAAACCTTCGATGACATATTGAGAAATCAGGTCGAAATTGATTTAAAGCCCAAGAAAGTTAAAGCTGCATCCAAATAGTATCAAAAAAACCAAATAGCATCAAAAAAAAGCGTTTCACAATTGAAACGCTTTTTTGTTTGCTTCTTATTTTTTGCTAATGCGTGAATATTTTTGTAACTTTAATAAGCTAAAGTTTAAACACTTAAGCCCATCCCTTAGTTAAATCGGTTTTCATTTGAATAATTTTCGCCTTATAAGGCTCCATATATTCGCAATTTTATTCACCCTAAATTAATTAAAGCATTATGAAAAAATTCTACGTATTAACTTTAGTGATTATATCATTTCTTGCTTGCAAAAATGATAAAACCAGATACACTCAAGATTCCAAGGAAATAGAAATCGTAAAGGCAACCATTAACGATTATGACTACCATAAATGGGACAGTCAACGTGAGCGCTATGCTGATACGGCAAAAATCTACTACAACTCCAGAGTAAAAATATTAAACCCAAAGGATCTACAAGCATACCACATAAAAAATGACTCTAGTTTCTCTACGAGAGCTTTTGAAGATGAATACAGAGAATATGAAATGATTGAAGACAACAAAGGAAAGATCTGGGTTAATTTTTGGGGGCTATGGAAAGGGCATTTGGCAGCCAACAACAAAGAAATAGTAGTTCCAGTACATATCACCTATGAATTTAAAGAAGGTAAGATAGTCACCGAATATGGTTATTGGAATTCAGGAGAGCTCATCTTGGAACTTCAGAAATTAGAACAGGAGGGAGACCCAAAAGAAGATACGTTGGAAATCGATATAAATGACTTGGATTTGGATATAGATGTCGTAGAAATAGATTAAGCTATTCCAAGTCTTGATAAAAGGTCAATCCGTTCTTATAGAGATCAAAGAATGCAAACTCTCTTGTTCCCCAAGCCGTATTTCTTACTTTGGTCTGTTCGTGGTATACCTCTTTATCCTTAAACTCTTCATATAAGTCATCTACATTTTGTGTCACAATTCTCAACATGGGTGTGTTAAAACCTGATTCCCATTCTTTGACATCGTGCCATTGTAAATGAATTTCTATTTCATCTCTTCTTACCCCTGCGTAAATAGGCTTTTTGGGATTATCTGCAAAAGCGATTTTAAATCCCAGCCTATTTACGTAAAAAGATAAAGCCTCCACTACGTTTTGTACTGGTAAAATTGGATGAATTTGATGTAAGTGAGCTGTCTTCATTTGTTAAATTTACTAAAAAAGGAACTCCCCTTCATACTCAACCTATCAAAAAAGAATCCTGCTTTCGCAGGATTCTTTTATTTCTTTACGGTACCGGAAAAGTGATTCACTTTGGGATTGATGGCATTTCCTGTCGTTCGCCTAAATGAAGCTATTTGTCCCGAGTGCCATATGGCATCGGCTATTGGCCCATTTATATTATTCCAAAACGGAATTTCCTTAGCTCCGAAAACTATTTTGAATTTAGAGATATCCTCACTTCCTCTCAATATGTCTGCCGCTTGTTTTAAATTTAGCAAGGTTTGATTACGCAATTCGTCAAAAGACATTTCTGGTTTTTCTTCTCTTGTATTTGCTTTGTTCAATGTCGAATTCAAGACTATCACAGATAAATCATAAATATGCTGAACCGTTTCACCAACTGTTCTTGCTTCTTCATTTGGCTTGTATTCCAGATCTTTTTCAGTAAGTTCTTCGGTCGCCCAATAAAAGCGAAAACCCAATCCATCTACCAGCCTTGCTGCTACTGTTCCTGCAGTGTATGTTTCGGAATATTCTGGTACTTCATAATATGGTACTTTTTCATTCGATTCTTGAGTTATCATTGTCGTTGTCATAAATAGAGTCAAGATTAAAGTTAATTGTTTCATGTCTTATGTTTTATATATTATTGAATTCGTTATGGTACACATAATCGGTGGCAATATCAAAGTAAGGCCATTTTCCAACTAGTGTATATAATTTTGCTTTCCCTTATAATTTGATTTTATAACTATTGTTTTAGCCACCATATCTCCTATTCGCTTATTTTGCTTGTTGGTGGCTGCAATAATTATTCCTATGAGGAAAATATAATCTATGAAGCCAAGAAAAAAACGTCCCCAGGCTTGTTTCATATCTATTGGTTCGTAATTGTCCTTGACTACTTTCAAATCAAAAGAACGTTTCCCTATGGTTTGTCCAAATAAGCCTTCACTGATAGGCCAAAGAAAAAAGCCAAAAAAAACTAGTATCAATGCCGGCAAACCATTCAAACTATACCCAAACTCTCCTTCTATTTGTTCTCCAAAAAAGATTCCCAATACCATTCCTAACAGCCAAAAGATGAACATATCCACCATGAAGGCTATTACCCTATATCTCTTTTTGGCTATTGTTGGTTTGTCTTTAAAGATTCCTTCGAAAGGAGATTTCGTGTTTTCTTGATCCACTTTTAAATTTATTTGGTATTGAATGCTTTTTAAAAAAATTCTCGATACTGCATCACTCTAAAATCGAATGTATTGAACTTAGGATCTTTTGCCTTGAGTTGCTGGTATAAAGGCATACTGCCAACTGCCCTATTTGCAGCTCCCGAAGCCGATGTCAATGAGACCGTTTTTATTATTCTTTCTTTCCCACCTTCATTCTCTCCTTGATTTGGCATTATAAATTGATGCATTCTGGGAATTTCATTGGAAACCAATTCCAACTTTAAATCGTAATCCCTCAAATGTCTTCTAAAGAAATATTCTGGGCCGTTTTTACTGTTTCCTCCTGTAAACAACAAAGTTTCTATACTTGGGTATTGCTTTAAATAACCAACGACATTTCTTAATTCTATATTGGTCATTCCTAAATCCGAGGCATCGACCTTTTCACGTTCACAACTTCCTACGATATCGCATACACCTATTTTATTGGCTATTAGAAATGTTTTCCGTTCTTCTATTGCCTCAAGGGAATTATCGTACCTCAAGTTTAAACTGTGAATTTCATCTATAAACAGCCATAGACTATTATAGTAGCTTCCATAACAGAAATCAACATCTTTTTCCAATAGGTTTCCGGTTGAAAAACGAGGTGGTGGCAATGTCCCCACTATCAGCTTTTTAGTATCGTCCTTTATGAATGGTTCGTATGGGTGTCTATGTAGGAACATAATATATTTTTAGGCTAACTTACTTCATTTCTTGTTTTACATCCCTTTCAATAGCTTTTCGACTTCAAGTATTGTTGTTCTATGTTGCCGCCTATTTGGTTTGGTCATATGTTGGGATTCTGCATATACCTCATTCAAAATGGACTTAGCATCCCCATTTTTATTGTTCTCCAATAAAAACTTCGCCAATATCAAACGTTCCTCGTAATTGGAATAACGTTGATCTATTTCCCTCAGTTCCTTCTCTGCTAGCTTTATCTCTCCATTTTCCTTCAATGACAATCCATAGATGAATTGTGCCTTGGAGCCTTTAAAATCAGGGTGATCTTTTATTTTTTCGGAATTACCAATCGCTTCTTCAAAATCTTCAATTTGATAGAAACATCTTATGAGTTGCTTTATGATGTATACCTTATTTTGGCTTCTATCCTTCAATGCTATTTCATAATGATTAATGGCATTGTTGTAATCTTCCATTTCCAGATAGGCATCTGCTAGATTGACTCTGTTTCGATAGGTATCCGAGAACTGTAATTGCTTTTCTAAATCTCTTACTTTTTTAGATGGAACCAAAATAGCCGTCAACCCTTCTTGGATCTTATCTACATCGTTCTTGTTATAGACTTGGGTAATCAAATATATGATGGCTCCTACAACTGGTATGAACAGTATTAGGTAAATCCAATAATAGTTGTTTTTGTTCTTTATCGAATGATAGATACAAAAACCATTCAATGCAAGAATAAGGTAGTAATGCATAGATATTTAATTAATTTCCAAATCTAAACTAAGTTAAGTGAATAAAAATCAACGTGTAAAAACAAGTTCTTTTTCTGATGACAATTCTTCACTAAAACCATAACCTTCATAATTAAAACCTTTTACATCGTCTATCGTATTGGCATTTGTATCTATTACATAACGGGACATCAAACCCCGTGCTAGTTTTGCAAAAATGGCTATGTTCTTGTACTCTCCATTCTTGAACTCTTTGAAGCTAGCAGAAATCACAGGCACTTTCAATGTTTTGACATCGATGGCCTTAAAATATTCCACACTTGCCAAGTTCAAGAACAATTCGTCATCCTCCAATTCTTCGTTTAAGGATTTGGTAATCTCTTTTTTCCAAAACTCATATAGGTTCTTATTCTTTCCTACAGGAAATTTCGTCCCCATTTCCAGACGATAGGCCTGAATTAGATCCAATGGTTTCAAAACACCATACAATCCAGATATTATGCGCACTGTGTTTTCCAATGTTTCCATTTTCTCCTCTGGAATCGTGTATGCATCCAAACCTCTATATACATCTCCATTGAAAGCATATACTGCTTGTCTTGCATTGTCCTTTGTAAATGGTAGTTCCCACGCTTGGTTACGTTCGTAGTTCAAGTATCCCAAAGCATCACTTATATGCATTAATTTGGACAAGTTTCTGGCCGACTTCTTTTTTAGTAGTTTATTTAATCGTTCCGATTGTTTTAAAAATCGAGCTTCCGTTGTTTTGCCTGTTGGCAATTCGCGTTCAAAATCCAAGGATTTTGCTGGAGATATTACTAACTTCATATTTATTTCCTACACAGTCTAGAATACTGCTTTAATTATTAATCTTTCTCTTTACTAAATTACGACATTTCTTCTATTTTGCCATTCAAAAAGGAGAAGTTGTAATCCCCTTTTATGATAAAGTCCGATGTTTCCGCAATGGCATTGGTAGGATACCATTTTTTCTTGGTTTTATCGATTAAAATGAATAATCCTTCATGACTTCCCAATGCGCAAAATCGTTCGAAACTCCCATCGTAAATTGGAATTGGTCTTAACTTGCCTATCGTTTCGTAAACGTTTTCAATGTCATCTGTTACAATTGCCATTTCGCTTATCGACAAGATGGATCTTGGTGAAAAGGCCACATCACTTTCCTTTTCGATGTCTTCCCTGGCTATAAACTCCATTATATTGCGATCTGCATCATGAAAATAAACGGCTTTGGCTTTCCATCTTGAAAAATCCGTTACATATTCATCTTTGTAAGGAATGGCCTCTGTCCTCCCTTTTAACCATTTAAGTGCGTCGTAAATAGCATTATAAGGTATATTAAAAGCTAGATGGGAAGGTTGCATCTTGGTTTTGTATTGAAATTTCAAAATGCTACTCCCTGTTTTGAACGCGATCTTCTCTGGGGTATCCTCTATGATTTCCAGTCCCAATGTTGTTTTATAAAACTGCCTTTGTTTTTGAATATTGCTTGTAAACAATGTTACCTCCTTTATGATCATAAGTTTGAATTTGAAGTAAATTTAACTTAGAATACGGAGTTACACCATAAATTAAAACAGTTATATTTTATTTTGAAATAGAAGGTTATTATAGTACTATTACGAATTGAAGACTTGTTTTCAACTAACTCCCTCCTCCTATTCGTCCAAGTGTTTGGAGTATCCTCTCCACTTTTCTATGCATTGTTGCATATCGTCTGGGATAGTGGTATCAAAACTCATGGCTTTACCTGTTGTCGGGTGTACAAAACCCAATGTTTTGGCATGCAAGGCCTGGCGAGGCAATACTTTAAAGCAATTCTCCACAAACTGCTTGTATTTTGTAAACGTCGTCCCTTTCAAGATACGTTCTCCCCCATAACGTTCATCATTGAAAAGCGTGTGCCCTATATGCTTCATATGTACACGTATTTGATGTGTTCGTCCGGTTTCCAACTTGCATGACACCAATGTCACATAAGTTAAACGTTCTAAAACCTTATAATGTGTGACGGCTGGTTTCCCTTTATCTTCATCATCTCCGAAGTAAACGGTATTTTGAAGTCTATTCTTTGGGTGACGTCCTATGTTTCCTTCAATCGTTCCTTCATCATCATCCATATTACCCCAAACAATGGCCACATATTCTCGCTCGCTGGTCTTGTCTTTGAATTGCTTGGACAAGTGCGCCATAGCCTGCTCCGTTTTTGCAACTACCAACAATCCGCTGGTATCCTTATCTATACGGTGTACCAATCCAGGTCTATCACTGGAGTTTTTCGGCAAATTGTCAAAGTGATAAATCAATCCATTTATAAGTGTTCCAGAGTAATTTCCATGGCCAGGGTGGACCACCAATCCTGCTGGTTTGTTGACAACCAAAAGCACCTCGTCTTCATATACGATATCCAATGGCATATTCTCCCCTACCAATAGGTTTTCAAATGGTGGATGCTCAAAAAGCACTCTTATTCGATCAAGTGGCTTTACTTTGTAATTCGATTTTACTGGCACATCATTCACATAGATGTTCCCTTCTTTTGCAGCTGCCTGTACTTTGTTACGTGTAGCATTTTCAATAAAGTTCACCAAGTACTTATCTATACGAAGTGGTGCTTGCCCCTTGTCTACATCAAAAGCGTGATGCTCGTAGAGACCGTCTTCATTTTGTTCTGTCATTTGCGGTGTATGATCGTCCATTTGTTCTGAATATATTCAGTAAATTATTTTCCTCCTGGACGTTTCCCATTACCCAAGACTACATCTATCTTTGCTGTTTTAGGAAGTTTATCTCCTTTCTTTATGCTTTTGTTCTTATATAGCATCTTTACTACTTCTTCTTCTCCCAAATAATCCACATACGTTTTCTTTCCGATTTTAAACCCTAATGATTCCAATGTAGGCTTTGCTTGTCTGAAAGTACGTCCCACCAAATTAGGAACTTCTATTTTTCTGTAACCAGATGGGTTCAATGTCAAGTATATCTTACGATTTTCCTTTACCCCTTTTCCAGCGATTGGGTCTTGTTCTATTACAGAGAATTTTGGATAGTTGGGATTGTAATTCGCCGAATCCTGTATCTCCATCACCAAACTGTTGTCTTCAAGCTCTATCCTTGCGACATCTATCGATTTACCTTTTAAATCCGGTACTGTCTTAAAGTCTCCGTGATTGGTTGAAACATTCAACCATTTCAATATAATAAAACACAACACTACCAAAGCTACTATTGCTAGTGCTATCTGTTTGAAAAAAACTTTACTGGTAAGAAATTTAATAATATTCATTTAACAAAATCTAGTTAATAACAGTGTGGCAAATATATAAAAACAAAAAGGTTTTCCTTTTGGAATAAATAAATGATATTTTTACAAAACGATTATTGTCGTTATTTATTGAATGTCTTTCAATTTAAAATTAAATGATGAAAAATATTGCCATTATCATGGGTGGTTACTCCAGTGAGTATCAGATTTCTTTAAAAAGCGGAAATGTTGTCTATGAAACATTGGATGCATCTAAATACAAAGCCTATCGCATACACATCTTTAAAGACAAATGGGTATACGTAGATGCCAATGACAATGAATTCCCAATAGATAGGAATGATTTCTCCGTAATTGCAGATGATGCACGAATCTCTTTCGATTGTGTTTTCAATGCTATTCATGGTTCTCCTGGGGAAGATGGACACATGCAAGCCTATTTTGAACTTATAGACATGCCGCAAACGAGCTGTGACATATATCAATCCGCCTTGACCTTCAACAAACGAGATTGTTTAAGCGTCTTGAAGCCTTATGGCATTTTAACCGCTGAGAGCTATTATGTGAATCTTGGTGATTTTATCGACGAAGATCGCATTGTCGAAAAGGTAGGTTTACCTTGCTTTGTCAAGGCCAACAAGGCAGGCAGTAGTTTTGGAATAACCAAAGTCCATAAAAAAGAAGACCTTAAACATGCCATCGATGTGGCTTTCAAAGAAGACGATGAAATTATCATAGAATCCTTTTTGGATGGCACAGAGGTCTCCGTTGGTGTTATTACCTTCAATGGAGAAACTACCGTATTGCCTATTACAGAGATTGTGAGTGAAAACGACTTTTTTGACTATGAAGCCAAATACCTTGGGAAATCTCAAGAAATAACTCCTGCAAGATTAACCAAATCCGATGAAGAAAAAGTAAACATCGTAGCAAAAAAAGTGTATGATGTCCTAAAAATGAGAGGTTACTCTCGCAGTGAATTTATTTTCAAAGATGGAGAACCCCATCTATTGGAAATGAATACCGTTCCAGGATTGACAAAGGAGAGCATACTTCCCCAACAAGCAGCCGTTGCAGGGATCTCCCTAGCAGATTTATTTGGTAGCGCAATAGAAGAAGCCCTAAAAAAATGATACCATCACTTGAAATGATAAAAACGCAACTAATACTCATATTATCTTTGACATTGAGTACTCTGTCTTTTTCACAAGAGCAAAAACAAGACGAAATTTTAAAAAAGGGCAAAAATCACAAGACAGTATGAAGACAAATCCCCTCAATACCTTAAATGCATAACCTATTTTGAAGAAGAATTAAAAAAAACTGATATGAAACGTGCAATATTCCCGGGGTCTTTCGATCCTGTTACCTTAGGTCATTACGACATTATCGAACGTGGTGTTACCTTATTTGATGAAATCATTGTTGCCATAGGCGTAAATGCATCCAAGAAATATATGTTTTCCTTGGAAGAGCGCATGCAATTCATAAGAGAAGCCTTTAAAGATGAGCCAAAAGTAAAGGTTGTCAGTTACAAAGGGTTAACCGTAGACTTCTGTAAGGAAATCGATGTGGAATTCATTCTTCGTGGTTTGCGAAATCCAGCAGATTTCGAGTTTGAAAAAGCCATTGCTCATACCAATAGAGATCTGGCTCCCATTGAAACCGTCTTTCTATTGACAGCTGCAAAAACCTCATACATAGCCTCTTCCATTGTAAGAGATGTTATCAGAAATGATGGGGACTACACAAAATTGGTACCAGATAGTGTTAGGATAATCAAATAACAAAAGAACAGTCTTTAGTCCAATGACAGTTGCTTCCTTTTTGCCAGTGCGTCTACCATTGCTTTCAAAAGGTTGAACGTGTAATATGGTTTTAAGACATAGCCATCCATATCATAATCATTTATTTTAGCTGCGACCTCCTCTCCAGATGCAGCTGTCAAAGCAACAATTCCAACACCTTTATCAAACAACCGTATTTGATTTGACGTTTCATAACCATCTATTTCCGGCATATGCAAATCCATTAAAATACAATCGTACTGCTTTTCTTTTATCGCTTTTATTGCTTTTTTGCCTGAGCCAACCACATTACAAGTCAAACCAAGTTGATCCAGTACTTTTTTCGTCACTATTTGATTTATTTTATTATCATCTACGATTAAAAACAACTTGTTTTCCAACTTTTTGACAAAAAAATCTTGTTCACTTTCTTTGTTTCCCTTTTCTATTCCTTTAGTGAAATCCAGCTCAAAATAAAACTTGGCCCCTTTATTCGCCTCACTTTCTATGTTGATGTCACTATTCAATACATTTAAAAGCTGTTTGACTATGGATAAGCCTAGGCCTGTTCCTTTGTACGAGCTATTGCTTTTTGCTTTCTCACGATAAAACGTTTTAAATATCTTTTCTTGTTCTTCCTTTAAAATTCCTAGACCATCGTCTGAAACACAAAAATAAAGCTGTACTGAGTTTCCTTCTTCTTTGAGAGTCTTCACCTCAACGTCTATATGTCCATTATTTGTATACTTGATGGCATTCGTTATCAAGTTCATCATTATTTGAGTGAGCTTCAAGGAGTCTCCAATGATAATTTGGGGTATGGATTCATCATAGCTTAGCTGTATGGTGTTCTCATTTTCCCTCAAGGCATACTCAAGAGAATCTATAATATTTTTAATGAGCTCTTTTAAATTGAACTCCATTAAATCTATGCGAATTCCTTCTTTATCCTTTTTGTTGAACTCCAAAACATTGTTTATCAAAGACAACAAGTGGTTTCCAGAAAACTTCAAACATTTCAAATACTTCGCATTGTTGGAAAAATTACTTCCGCCTTTAAGCAAGATACCGGATAACTCTATGACCGCATACAATGGAGTTCTCAATTCATGGCTTATCTCTGAATAAAAGTTGGATTTAGCCTTGGAAAGCTTATTTGCCCTGTCTCTTTCCTTTTTTACCTCCTTGTTTTTCTTCAACAACATGGCTCCGAATATCAATAATATTCCACTTAAAGCAACTAAGACAAAATTGAATATGTTGCTAATCTTCAATGATTCTCTTTGTAATTCCGCCTCTTTCTCAATTAATGCAACCTTCTTCTCGCGATCTTTAAGAGCATATTCGTATTCAATTTCCCTTATTCTGTCATCTTCCAAAACTTTGTCCAGAGAATCATTGATTACTCGCATTTTCAGCAAATACTCATTGGCCCTCTTATAATTATTTTGAGCTGTAAAGACTTCTATCTTCCCGTCGTATGCATCTATCCTCAAATCCAAGTTTTCCATTCTTCTCGAAAAATCTATGGTTTTATCAAAATAATGGTGAGCTTTTTCATAATCTTTCAGCTTCAAATATGTCCATCCAAATACCCAATAAACATTCCCCTCCAATATTTTATTTTCTGTTTTGTCTTTTATCTCGAGAGATTTATTCAAATACGATATGGTTTTTTGATAGTGTTCGTTTTTATAGCTGGCATAGGCGATGTTGTAATACAATACTACTTTTCTTGCAAGGCTCTTACGGTCTTCGGAATTCTCTATTAGCTTGAGCCCTTTTTCATAATAAACATCGGCTACATCATATTCATCCCTATACTTATGATACAAAGCCATATTGTTGTACACCATAGCCATTCTGGCTGTATCCAATAGTTTTTCATATATGGCAAAGGATTTATTTAAATACTCAAGGGCTTTGTCATCATTGGAATCTCTCATTAGGGAAGAAATCCCCAATATATTATAAGTTTTAGCCTTTAGAGAATCATTCTGTATTTCATTTGCTACCTCCAAGACTTCTTGGGCCATTATGAAGGCTTCACTATTTTTAACATCATGCGTCAAGTCGAAAGCCTTCTTTAATTTCAAGTAACTGGAATTGACAAGTGCAGTGTCATTTATTTGAGAAGAATCATTATTCACCTGTGCCAAACTTGACGTAGTCAGCATTAAGAGTATTACTGTGATGTAGGGAGCACAACGCATTTGTTTACACTAAAATAGAAATCAGACTCATCCGTAATTTACTACATTTATACAACATTAACAATAACAAAGCAAATCACAAAAAAACAACGATAAACAATCATATAAAACGATAAAGCTTACCCAAAAAAAACAATCTAGCAAAAACCAATTTAAACAATTGGCAAAGCACATTAACAAACAACCCTCTCACTGGCTTTCATTTCTATGAATTGCCTTGTTCATCACCTGAACAAACTCGGTAGTTATAAATGGCTTAAGTACATAGCCATTCATATCATAGTTCTTTATATTTGCTTCTACCTCATCTGTTGAAGCTGCTGTCAATGCCACTATAGGCAGTTCTTCATTAAACTCTCTAATCAACCTAGTCGTTTCATAGCCATCCAATTCCGGCATATGTAAATCCATCAGTATACAATCGAATTTTTCAGTTTTAACAGCTTCGATCGCTTTGGCTCCAGAATCGACAGTCTTTGATTTCATTTCCAATGAGTCCAGAACTTTTTTAGTAACCAATTGATTAATCTTATTATCGTCCACTATCAATATATAGCTCCCTTTAATGGCCTCCAACTGATTGGAATAAAGAGCTACAGGCTCATTGGATTTGCTCCTTTTCTCAAATGTCAACTCGAAGAAGAAAGAAGTTCCCTTTTGTTCTTCACTCTCTATGCTGATGTCACTATCCATTGCCAGGAGAATTCGTTTTACAATCGACAGCCCCAATCCTGTCCCATTATACGAGTTCTTTGTTTTAATATGTTCTTGATAGAAGTCTTCAAAGATTTTTGCTTGCTTTTCTTTTGAGATTCCCAATCCATTATCCGAAACCTCAAAATAAATCCTCACTTCTTTGTCTGTTTCCGATATTTGATTGACTAAAATCTTTATGTGCCCGTTGTTCGTAAACTTAATTGCATTTGATATCAAGTTTATGAAAATTTGAGACAACTTCAAGGAATCTCCCACCAAAAGGCTTGGAATGTCATCATCATATTTCAAGTTGATTGTGTTGTTGCTATCTCTAAGTGCATATTCAAGACTATCTATGATATTGGACAACAAATTCTTCAAATCGAAATCCAGTAATTGAATCTTCATTTTACCAGACTCCACCTTATTCAACTCCAAGACATTGTTTATCAATGACATTAAATGGCTTCCGGAAAACTTAAGAGACTCCAAATACTCCTTATGCTTTACACTTACCTCCTCCCTCAGCAACAAACCTGTCAGCTCTATCACCGCATAGAGTGGAGTACGGAGCTCGTGGCTAATTTCCGAATAGAAATCACTCTTTATCTTGGACAGGTTCTCTGCTTTTTCCTTTGCAAGACTGAGTTGCTTGTTCTTTTTGAATATCCAATACACATTTAAAAGCAGAATGCAACTAAAGACTATCAAAACAAGATTATATATTCTAGATTTGGCAATAACTGCCTCTTGAGAGGATTTCTCACTCTCTATTAGCTTCAACTTGTTCTTATTTTCTTTTACGAAATACTCTGCCTCTATTAGCTTTACCTGTTCGTAATTCGTCACTTTCTTTATGGAGTCATTGACCTCAATCAATTTGTATAACAATTCGTTGGCTTTCTCAAACTGTCTATCTTCCGCGTACAGTTGCGCCCTGTTCTCGTAGATACTTTGCAAGGACTCCAAATACCCATCTGCTTCAGAAAGCTGAAGAGCTTTGTCATAGTAAAGAATAGACTTCCCCTTCTTCTTGACCTTATGATAGGCGTAGCCCAATGCTTCGTATGTGTCTACCTTTATGCGTTCCACCTTTACACCATCTGCCTTTTCGACTAATTGAAGTGTTCTATCCAAATATAGAATCCCTTGAGCATAATCTTCTTTTTCGTAGATTAAATTATGTCCAATATTAAAAGCTGGATATATTGCCGAATCGTATTTTTTGGATTTCTCTGCAATCTTCAATGCTTTTTCATAATAGGCATTTGATTCTTTATAATCACCTTTGGTTTGATATAGCACTCCCAAATTGTTATTTACTACAATGATTCTTGAGGTATCCTTTATTTTTTCATAAAGCTTTTTTGCTGAGATAAAGAAGCCCATGGATTTGTCTGCCTCCCCCAAGG
Source organism: uncultured Bizionia sp. (assembly GCA_947496215.1). GTDB lineage: Bacteria > Bacteroidota > Bacteroidia > Flavobacteriales > Flavobacteriaceae > JAHDHI01. Next base: position 84,929 of record CANMCF010000015.1, on the reverse strand, counting down.
CATTATAGGAAATCCCCAAAACATTCAATGCTTTAGCCTTTAGGAAATCACTTTTATGATGTTTGGCATACTCAAATACCTCATTGCTTACTTTTATGGCTTCACCATATTTGCTTTGCTGGCTCAAATCGTAAGCTTCCTTGATCACTGCGATGGCAGAATCCAATTGGATTTCATTGTTCTCTTGAGCATATGCAATACAATGCATATATAGAAAAACCATAAAACTATAAAAGGGGAGCTTCATACATTCACTTTTTTATTTACAACAATGTAATAATTTTTTTACAACCTATGTCACAGACCATCAAAACTGTTCATTAAAACAAAATCCCATTGTATACAAGGTAGGTCATTAAACAATTTCCACTGTTTTGTAGATTGCATTGTTTACCACCTCAACAAACTCTGCAATCCTAAAAGGTTTTAGCACATAACCATCTATGTCATAATTTATTATTTTAGCTTCTACCTCATCCGAGGAAGCCGCTGTCAAAGCCACTATGGCAATATCCTTATTAAACCTTCTTATTATTTTCGTGGTTTCATATCCATCCAATTCCGGCATATGCAAATCCATTAAAATACAATCGAAAGTTTCATTTTTTATAATTTCGATGGCTTTTTTTCCAGAATCGATTGCTTTGGACTTCACCCCTAATCCATCCAAGACCTTTTTGGTGACCAATTGATTGATTTTGTTGTCATCCACTATTAAAATGTTGCTGCCTCTTATATGCTCAATTTGGTATGCATATGAAGCAACTGGCATATCGATTTTTTGGCTTTTCCAAAGAATCAATTCAAAAGAAAAGGCTGTCCCTTCATTTTCTTTGCTTTTGACTCTTATCATACTATTCATTGCTATCAGAATTCGCCTTACGATGGACAGCCCTAGGCCAGTTCCTTTATATGACTTGTCATTTTTAGCATGTTCTTGATAAAAATCCTCAAATATCCGAGTTTGCTTTTCTTTGGAAATCCCCAAACCATCATCCTTCACCTTAAAATAAACTGTAATGGATTCCTTGGTTTCTGCCATCTTCTTTATAAGAATATCTATATGACCATTATTAGTGAACTTTATGGCATTGGATATTAAGTTGATTAAGACCTGGGATAGCTTCAAAGAATCTCCTACCACAACTTTTGGAAGACTCCTATCGTATTCCAAATTAATTTTATTGTTGCTGTCATTTATAGCATACTCCAAACTTTCTATGATGCTATTAATCAAATATTCCAAATCGAAATCCATTTTTTGAATCTTCATTTTTCCAGATTCCATCTTATTGAGTTGCAAAACATTGTTTATCAATGCCATCAAATGGTTTCCAGAAAACCTCAACGATTCCAAGTATTCCTTATGTCTCACATTTATATTTTCCTTCAACAACAAATTTGACAACTCTATGACTGCATACAAAGGTGTTCTCAACTCATGACTGATTTCTGAATAAAAATCACTCTTTACCTTCGACAGGCTCTCCGCCTTGTCCTTTGCTTGCTTTAACTCATTGTTCTTCTTGAAAATACTACAAACACTTAAAAACAATACTATACTAAAAACCCCAAGTATGATGTTATATATCTTAGCCTTTTCTATCGTTGCCTCTTGAATTACCTTTTCCTTTTTTATGAATTTTAGTTTTTCTTCATTCTCTTTAATGAAATATTCGGATTCAAATTTTTTAATCATATCAAATTTTTCCGTTTCATATATAGAATCCTTCGTAGCAATCAAATGCTCAAGCATTTTTGTTTGCGCCTCATACTTCCCCTGCTCTCCGAATAGAACTGCCCTATCCTCATATAAATATGCTATTACTTCCAAATAGCCTTTGGACTTCGAATATTCAAAAGCCTTTTCAAAATACCTATTGGCCAATTCATATTTATCAACCTTGGAATATGCATATCCCAAAGATTCATAGATGTCAGCCTTTACCCTGTTGAACTTTTTTTCCGTAGTGGTATCCAACAATTTCAATGTGCTTGTCAGATATATAATTGCTTTTTCATAATCTTCGATGTTGTTATGATTCTTCTTTCGGTTTATTAGATTATCTGCTAAATTGAAGTTTGGATGAATTGTTTCTTTATAGTGCTTGGCTGCATTCGCTATTTCTATCGCCTTGTTGAAATAATCATTGGATTTTTCAAAATCCATAATCATGAGTTTGTGGTATACTCCAAGGTTGTTATAGGATGATATCAAGTGAAAGGTATCTTTTAGCTTTTCGTAGACTTCTTTGGATTTCAAAAAAAATTCCAACCCCTTGGGACTTTTTAATGTCGTGTAAGACACTCCCAATGCATTGTAAGTTCTGGCTCTTAACGAATCGTTTCTGTTTTTCTTCTCATACTCCAGTATCTCACTACCAATTTTGATGGCTTCAGCCAATTTATTTTGATGACTAAACTCATAAACACCCCTAACCACCTCAAAAAGAGAATCTAACTCTTTTTGATCTTGCGCAAAAATCGAGCTTTGCATACAAGAAAAAAATAATAATCCACATAAGAGATACTTCATAAGTAATATTTTCACCATTGTAAGCTAATAAAAATATTGTCAAAAACACACGTTTAATCGTAAAAAAAATAACTTTCATCGATTAAACACATTAAATAAGAAAGAAAAAGACTACATTTTATATATAAAAAAATAATCACGTAGACTTATAGATGTTTATTGTCAGCACTTTACATTTTATAGAATACTGAAGAACTCGGATGATCATTTTATGTAAAACTTGTATTGATTTCCATCATTAATCAAATTAATGTACATTATGTTAGAAAAAACAAAACAACTAGAGCAGTTCTTTTTGCTCATAAGCATCGAGTTGGTTAAAATAAATGGCCTTCTGATCTATGAATGGCCTTATTTAGGGTTTCGACAAACTCATCGATCATAAATGGTTTCAATACATAGCCATTAATATCATAGAAGTGTATCTTACTTTCCACTTCTTCCGATGTAGCTGCCGTCAATGCAACAATAGCTATATTTTGATTAAAACTTCTAATGAGTTTGGTTGTTTCATATCCATCCAATTCTGGCATGTGCAAATCCATTAAAATGCAATCGAAATCTTCTTCTTGCACCATATTTATGGCTTTAAGACCAGAGTCTACCGTTTTGGATTTGATCCCTAATTGATCCAGAATTTTGCGAGTTACCAATTGATTTATCTTATTGTCATCTACAATTAAAATGTGACAATCTTTTATTTGCTCCAATTGATTTTGATATACAGTGACAGGCAGGTTGGATTTTGTACTTTTTTCGAATGCCAACTCAAAGAATAAGGTTGCTCCTTCGTTTTCTTTGCTAACCATATGAATACTACTATCCATTGCTGTAAGAATTCGTTTTACGATGGACAAACCTAAACCTGTTCCTTTGTAAGATGTGGTGTTTTTATGGTTTTCTTGATAGAAATCCTCAAAGACTTGTTCTTTTTTCTCCATGGGTATTCCTAAGCCATCATCAGAAACCTTAAAGTAAATCTTAGACACACTCTCTGTTTCATCCACTTGATTGATAACTACATCTATATGTCCATCGTTGGTAAACTTTATCGCATTGGAAATTAAATTAATCAATACTTGTGAGAGCTTTAAGGAATCTCCAACCAATAACTTTGGAATATTGTCACCATACTTCAAACTAATCGAGTTGTTACTATCTCTCAATGCATATTCCAAGCTATCGATTATATTGGATATCAAGTTTTTCAAATCAAATTCCAATCGTTGAACCTTCATAGTACCTGATTCAACTTTATTCAACTGAAGCACATTGTTTATCAACGACATCAAATGGTTTCCAGAAAATTTGAGGGATTCCAAATACTCCTTATGCTTTACACTTATATTCTCTCTGAGCAACAAACTGGAAAGCTCTATAACCGCATAAAGAGGTGTACGCAACTCATGGCTAATCTCAGAATAGAACTCACTTTTCACCCTTGATAGACTTTCTGCTTTGTCCCTTGCCGATCTGAGTGCTTTGTTTTTTTTGAATATCCAACACATATTTAGAAACAAAACCAAGCTAAGCGCGATTAAAATAAAATTATATCCTTTGGATTTTTTGATAGCGACTTCCTGCATCTTCTTTTCATTCTTAATGAATTCCAGTTTACTTTTATTTTCTTTTATGAAATATTCTGCCTCGACCTCCTTGACCTTTTCATAGTTTGTCACTTTAATTATAGAGTCATTGACATCCATGTATTTATAAAGCATCTCATTTGCTTTTTCATACTCTCCTTCCTCCTTGTATAATTCTGATTTACTCCAATAAACCATGGATATCACCTCTAAATATCCATGCTTTTTTGAGTACTCCAAGCATTTCTCATAGTATGCTTTCGAATCACCCTTTCGCTTTAATTTATAATATACATACCCCAAAGCTTCATATATGTCTGCAACAATACGATTGTTTTTGGCACATTTGGAAGTCTTTACCAATGATGCAGCCAATTCCAAATATTCAACAGCCCGTTCATTGTCTTTTTCAAACTCCAAGAAATTAAGGCCCAAGTTATATGCAGGATACAATCTCATAGCATTGTTCTTGTAATTCTTGGCTAGATGCATCGCCTTTTCAAAATAGGTGTTTGATACCCGCATGCTATCGAGGTCCCTATAATAGATTCCCAAATCATTGTCTGCAAAAATCAATCTCGTGGTATCCTTCAATTTCACATAGATATCTTTTGTCATCAACAAGTAATTCAACCCTTTGGCATGCTCTCCCAACATAGGGTAACTCCAACCTAAAATACTGTATGCCCTACCCTTCAATGAATCATTATTCTTTGATTTGGCATACTCCAAAACCTCTTTTGCCATTTTAACAGCTTCTCCATATTTACTTTTTTGGCATAATGAGAATGCTCTACTGGCAACTTTGTCTATGGAGTCTAATTGCAATTTGTCTTTTGCAGAAATACCTTGAGCAAACATTGAGTTTTGTATGCTCAGGATGACTAAAATACAACAAAAGTATCTCGCAGAAAATATCATATGAACAACAATTTAACAAAATATAATGGCTTTACTTACAATCTATTGAAAACAAATCAAGTATTCGATGAATGTTATCTTTTTCTAGAAGACTGTACACTCTCCTTTGAAAAAAGCTCTGCTCTAAATAATGAACAACATTCTCATAAACCAAAACAAGCTTCATAATTGAAGCTTGTTTTGGTTTATAGTTTGTATTCCGAAAGTGGTTTTGTAAACTTTTCTGGATTTGCAGCCAAGTGATAACGTGGATCGTCGACGGCCTCTACTATGACTTCCCTGAACTTGGGACTAGCTTTATACAACAAGGCTTTGCAATCTTCGCTCAAATGCTTGAGTTTAATTGTCTTTCCTTCTCCTTCATATTTTTCCACCAAATTAAAAATGGCTTCCAAAGCCGAATGATCACTCACCCTAGACTCAATGAAATCAATTTCAACATTTTCAGGGTCATCCTTGACATCGAATTTTTCATTGAATGCAATGATGCTTCCAAAAAACAATGGCCCCCATATTTCGTATACTTTGGTTCCATCTTCCTTTACTCGTTTACGAGCTCTAATACGCTTGGCATTTTCCCAAGAGAATACCAAAGCACTTATTATTACACCCGAAATTACTGCAATGGCCAAATCGAAGATTACGGTCAAGGCGGAAACAGCCACCAACACGATTACATCGCTAAAAGGTATTTTATTTAAAATTCGGAAACTACTCCAAGCAAATGTTCCTATCACTACCATAAACATGACTCCAACCAAAGCGGCAATTGGCACTTGCTCTATCAATCCAGATGCAAATAAGATAAAGCCCAACAAAGCCAAAGCAGCTACTATCCCAGAAAGACGACCTCGACCTCCTCCTTTAATGTTTATTAGAGATTGCCCTATCATGGCACAACCTCCCATTCCTCCAAAAAGTCCAGTAATGATGTTTGCGCCACCTTGAGCCAAACATTCTCTATTTGAGTTTCCCCTCGTTTCGGTCAACTCATCTACCAAATTCAAGGTCATCAAGGATTCTATCAAACCTATCGCAGCAAGAATCAATGCATAGGGTCCAATAAACATCAAGGTATCCAAATTAAAAGGCACTTTGCTGAATATATCCCATTGAAAGCTAGGCAAGCCTCCTTTTAAACCTTCTCCTCCTCCATCTTTGATAAAACTACCAACTGTTGCTACGTCAAGGTTTCCAAATATCACAATGGCTGACACTACTAAAATGGCTATTAATGCTTCTGGTAGTTTTTTGGTCAACTTGGGTAACCCGAACATGATTCCCATTGTTAGCGCGACTAGTCCAATCATAATCCAAAGAGGATTTCCTTGCATCCATATCTTTTCCCCTCCAATGGTTTCTTTAAACATCCCCAATTGTGACAAGAAAATCACTATGGCCAAACCATTTACAAACCCCATCATTACTGGATGTGGTATCAAACGAACAAATTTACCTAGCTTGAAAACACCAGCAAGCATTTGTATGATTCCCATTAATATAACTGTAGCGAACAAATAGTACAAGCCTAATTGCTCTCCATCTGCTCCCATTGCGTTCCCTTTGGCCACCAATGCCACCATAACGACAGCCAAGGCTCCCGTTGCTCCACTAATCATACCTGGTCTTCCCCCGAAGATAGAGGTTATAAAACCTATCATAAAGGCAGCATATAATCCAACCAAGGGATCTACTCCTGCTACAAATGCAAAAGCAACCGCCTCTGGCACTAGTGCCAAGGCTACTGTTATTCCACTTAAAATATCGTTTTTAGCGTTAGCAGTACGCTTTCTAATAAACTCTGTCATCGGTTTCTTTTTTGAAGCTGCAAAAGTACGGTTAATTAAGAGATGTACAAATCTAAATCAGAGATAATATGAAGGTACTCCTTCTTAAATTCTACGACTGACTCCCAATATAATCGGGTGATTATCAAACATGCAGCAATGGCAAAAGTTAATTTCACATACCAATCCTATGCTCTTTTACAGTTTAAGCCTACACCAAATTAATGAATAGTCAAATTAAAAGGCTTTTTAGTTACAGGCATCGACTTTGCCTAGTAAATGTGTTGTATTTTAAGTAAGTTTGAACTTAAAAAAAACAGATCAATGAAAAAACTTGTCATCATAGCATTAATCTTAGTTTCATGCACTTCGAAAACGAATAAACCAAATACAGATTTTACAACGTCATTCGAAATATCCAAAGGCACGGAAACTGCTACTTACAAGCAAGTCATTTCTTATTATTCAAACCTAGCGAAGACATATCCTGAAATTTCGATTCAAGCCATTGGTGAAACAGATTCCGGCGAACCCCTACATATCGTCACATTAAATCCAGATGCAAGCTTCAATTTTCCGGAAATAAGAAAAAACAAGCGCTTGTTGCTTATAAACAATGGTATCCACCCAGGTGAAAGTGATGGCATCGATGCGACTATGTTACTTTACAGAGACATTGTCCAAGGGAAAATTGAGATGCCAAAAAATACCGTTTTGGTTACCATACCTGTTTACAACGTTGGAGGAAGTCTAAATAGGAATACAGGAACTCGCACTAATCAAAACGGCCCAAAATCCTATGGTTTTAGAGGTAATGCCCGTAATTATGACCTAAATAGAGATTTTATAAAATCCGACACTAAAAACGCCAAAGCTTTTGCTAAAATCTTCCATCTGGTAAAGCCAGATGTATTCATAGACAACCATGTAAGCAATGGTGCAGACTACCAATACACATTAACTCACTTGTTTACTCAACATAACAAATTAGGAGGAGACCTAGGACATTACCTGCATACCGAGATGATGCCCAATCTTGAAAAAAGACTAATCGACAAGAACTGGGACATCACACCTTACGTCAATGTCTTCAACAATGTGCCAGAAAGAGGTTTTACTCAATTTTTTGACTCTCCTCGCTATTCCACTGGTTATACGACATTGTTCAACACGTTAGGCATGATGGTAGAAACACATATGTTAAAACCCTACAAACAAAGAGTGGAAGGCACTTATGAATTAATGAGGGCCATGGTTGATATAATGGACAATGACAGCGAAACCATAAAAACATTAAGGGCAAAAAGCCTTGCTTCCTTAAAAAAAGGATACACATATACAATAAATTGGCAAGTGGACACAAGCAAGACTTCCACTTTGAACTTCAAGGGCTTTGAAGGAAAAATGATACCTAGTGAGGTTACAAATGCCCAACGTTTGAAGTTTGACTCCAACAAGCCTTTCACAAAGGAAGTTTCCTATAAAAATTACTTCAAGCCTAAAAAAACAATCACCATCCCAAGTGCATATATAATTCCTAAGGGATGGCATAACGTCATTGATCTATTACGATTAAACAACATTGAGATGACTTCTCTTGAAAAAGACTCAACGTTAAAGGTTGAAAGTTATAAGATAGATTCTTATGAAAGTAGAAAAACACCATATGAAGGTCATTACCTGCATTATAATACAGTTGTAACCCCAAATAAGATCATATTGAAGTTCAAGACTGGAGATTACATCGTAAATACTAATCAAAAGGGAATTCGCTATATTATTGAAACCTTGGAACCACAAGCGCCCGACTCCTTTTTCAATTGGAATTTCTTCGACACCATCCTACAACAAAAAGAAGGTTTTTCTCCCTATGTATGGGAAGACAAGGCAAAAGCGCTATTAAATGCAAACAAAGCATTGAAACAAGCTTTTGATGAAAAGAAGAAAATAGATGAAAGTTTTTCTAAAAACTGGTATGCCCAATTGGATTGGATTCACAAACAGAGCGACAATTACGAAAAAGCCCATTTACAATATCCAGTGTATAGGGTGGAATAATTTACCAATCGTTAAATACTGAAAATGAAACATAGAGCACAAATGGCACTCCTACTAATTATGTTTAGTGTAGCATCTTGTAAAAAAGATAAAAGTTCAAAACATTCAGATTTGGTTTCCCAAAAGGAATGCATCGATAACATTCTAAAACAAGATGATTCCTTGGGCAAAATTCGAAACGCATCCTGCAAACAAGTCTCGTTGAGCAAAAGCTTAACAAATTACACCAACGAAATAAATCAATTCAATTACAACAATTGCCCTGAGATATTTAGCAAGGCTTTCAAAACCCACGAGGCAGCTTGGAACGACATAATGGTCATTACAAACAAATATCCGAATCTTCGAGGAGAAATGCATGACTTATTCGACCAAATAGAAGTTGGTAGTGACTCTACACAATTCAAAATTTTATTGAAGAATATCTGGGATACTTGGGCAGATGTTGAGACAACTTCTAAGTGACTCTACAATAAAACACATTTACGACATTCAATTTATAAAATTAAATAATACATTAGTCCCACAAAAACTACATCATGAAAAAAATAAACCTTTTAAGCTTTTTGGTCTTAATTTGTTTGACAAGTTGCTCCGACTCCAAAAAAGAAGAAACAATGACAAAAAAATATGTGGAAGAACCACACTCTTTTGCCAAACCCAATGAAGCAGTCGTCACACACCTGAATCTTGACATCACCGTTGATTTTGGAACGAAACAAATAAAAGGGACTGCCACTTACGACATTAACAACAATGATGCTTCCGTAATTGTCCTAGACACAAAATTCTTAGAAATCCATAAAGTATTTGCTGATGAAAAAGAAGTTAAATTCTCACTTGGGAGTTTTAACGAGCAGTTGGGGAGCGCTTTGAAGATTCCAATTGGTGTAGACACAAAAACCATTACCGTTCATTACAATACCACTGAAAAAACAGAAGCCCTACAATGGTTAACCCCACAACAAACAGCAGATAAGACACATCCATTCTTATTTACCCAAGGTCAGGCAATCTTGACACGAACATGGATACCCATACAAGATAGTCCGCAGATTAGGGTTACTTACAATGCTTCTGTAAAGGTACCTAATTCTCTAATGGCGGTAATGAGTGCCCAAAACCCAAAGAAAAAAACTACAGATGGCATCTATAACTTTAAAATGCGACAAGCCATTTCTCCTTACCTAATAGCATTGTCTGTTGGTAACATAGAGTACAAGGCTGTGAGTGAAAGAACAGGAATTTATGCAGAAAAATCCTTGTTAGAAAAGGCACATCAAGAATTCTCGGATATGGAAAAGATGGTTTCAGCTGCCGAAAACCTTTATGGGACCTACGACTGGGAACAGTTCGACGTTATTGTATTGCCTCCAAGCTTTCCTTTTGGAGGAATGGAAAATCCACGTTTGACATTTGCCACACCAACGGTTATTGCTGGAGATAAGAGTTTGACATCATTAATTGCTCACGAGTTAGCCCATTCTTGGTCAGGAAACTTGGTAACCAATGCCACTTGGGACGATTTCTGGTTAAATGAAGGCTTTACCGTTTACTTTGAATTACGCATCATGGAAGCTCTATACGGAAAAGACAGAGCCAATATGCTAGCTCTTATAGGAAGACAAGACTTGGAGGAGGAATTGGAAGGCTTCAAGGATAGCCCGGAAGATACAAAACTAAAACTCAACTTAAAAGGACGCAACCCAGATGATGGAATGAATAGCATTGCCTACGACAAAGGGTACTTGTTTTTGAGAACTCTGGAAGAAACCGTAGGTAGAGAACGATTTGATACCTTTTTAAAAAACTATTTTAGATCTCATGCTTTCTCTACAATGACTACCGAAAGGTTCATTACCTACTTAAACACAAACCTTTTGGATAAACATCAAGTCACTTTCAACACCGAAGAGTGGATCTATAAAGCTGGAATTCCAAAGAATCAATCTAAAATAACTTCCGACAGATTTAGAGGGGTAGAAAAGACATTATCGGAATTCATTCGTAAAAACAAAGTTGACGTTGATATGACAAAAGATTGGACGACGCAAGAATGGGTTCATTTCGTTCGTAACTTTCCCAAAGAAATCACTACAGATCAATTAACATTAATTGACAATGCTTTCGACCTGACAAATTCCAACAACTCATACATTGCCATGGTTTGGTTTGAAAAAGCCATAACATATGATTATAGAGGAAACAACATAGATGACAACATTGAAGCATTCTTGACCAATGTAGGCAGACGTTGGTATGTTTCAACCATTTTCAAAGCTTACAAAAACAGTGATAAAGTAGCAGAAGCTATGGCGATATACAAAAAAGCTCGTCCGAACTATCACTCTGTAACGGCAAATACTGTCGATGACATCCTAGGATATAAAGCAGAATAAAATATACTGTATTGCAATGGACCGTTATAAAGAGACCTTTGAAACATGGAATAACCTAGCGTCGTTATATGAAGACAAGTTTATGAACTTGAATCTATATAACGACACTTACGATTTGTTTTGTGAACATTTAAAAACTGAGAAGCCAAAAGTTTTGGACATCGGTTGCGGTCCAGGCAATATAACCAAGTACATATTGTCCAAAATACCAAACTGTGATGTTCAAGGAATAGACATAGCCTCGAACATGATAACACTTTCCCAAAAAAACAATCCGAATGCTCATTTCATACAAATGGACATAAGGGACATCAACACGTTAACCACAAAATTCAATGGGATCATTTGTGGTTTCGGAATACCATACCTATCCCAATCAGATTGTGATACTTTGATAAAAAACTGTACCCTCCTATTGGATGACAATGGGATACTCTACCTCAGTTTTGTAGAAGGTACTTATGATTTTTCAGGTTACATCGAAGGAAGTAGCGGTGATAGAACATATTTTTACTATCATAATTTAAAGCACCTAAAACAAGAATTCTCCAAAAATAATTTTGATGTCATAAGCATAGGGCACAAAAATTACATTAAAAAAGACAATGCCATCGAGGTGCACACCATCATTATGGGGCGAAGACAAATCATCTAAAAAAAGAAAGCTTCAATAACCTTACCAATACTAAACAAGTAGCTTGATATTTGCATAGGAGTTTTTAAGTGCTTTGGCCGTTTGCTCTGCATTCAACCATTCCACTCTCGTAATCCCTTCATTCTCCTGAGGCCACAAGTCACCATTAAAACTGGTTTTCATTTCAAACCAATGGGTGATTTTAATCTTTAGCTTGCCATTTCGCTTAAAAAGGTGATAAGTTGTTTCCAATGGCTTGGTAATACTAACTCCTTTTACCCCTGTTTCCTCTTCAACCTCTCTAATAGCAGTAGATTCAATAGATTCATTTCCTTCGACCTTCCCTTTTGGCAAGTCCCATTTATTGTTTCTGTAAATAAAAAGGATATCATTGTCGTTATTGTAAACCTTCCCACCTCCAGCAATCACATTAGGCAATTTCTTAAGAAATTTCTTAAGCATTTTTTTTTCGCTATGGTGAATCAACCTTACAGATTTCACCTTTTTGTTGGATAAAGTCCTGACCACTGTATCCATATCGACATCCTTGAGGAGGAAGTTTTTAAAATCGGTTTCCTTTTCAACCTGGGAGGTTAAAATAATAGGCTTGTCATTTACAAAAATGCGCTGCATAGATTAGATTAAAGTATTAAAGGTCGGTAAATCTAACAAAAAATCCCAAAGAGAGATGTCTCCAAAAAAAAATATTTTTTCATTTATCAAGTATTACTTTAAAAATAAATTAATGCTTATTTTTGCATCTATGATTTTTGACAAACACATCGCTAGACAAACCGCAAAAGTTTTATTACAAATCAATGCGATAAAACTACAACCTAAAGATCCCTTCACTTGGGCTTCTGGCTGGAAATCACCAATTTATTGTGACAATCGCATCATACTGTCCTTTCCTCCCATTAGAAATTACATAAGAGAGGAAATGGCAAAGTTCATAGAACAACATTACGGCAAACCAGATGTTATTGCTGGAGTTGCCACTGGTGCCATAGGCATTGGAATGTTGGTTGCCGAATACTTGGGATTGCCTTTTGTATATGTAAGACCGGAAGCTAAGAAGCATGGTCGCCAAAACCAAATAGAAGGCTTTATTGAAAGTGGCCAAAATGTAGTCGTGGTAGAAGACCTGATAAGCACAGGTAAAAGTAGCTTGAATGCTGTCAAGGCTTTAAAAGAGGCTAAAGTAAACGTTAAAGGCATGGTCGCCATCTTTTCTTATGGCTTTGATGTTGCAGACAAGAATTTTGAGACAGAAAACATAACACTGCACACGCTTGGCAATTATGAAAACTTGTTAAAGGAAGCATTGGACAGCAGTTACATCACAGAAGAACAATTGCAACCTCTATCCGAATGGAACGCGAATCCCAGTGAATGGAACACTAATTGATATATTCTTTTAAAGAACAATTAAAAATAAACACATGAATTTAGAATCCCCAAGGGTAACAATACAAAAATCGGCTCAAGACACTTTCGACTTTTTGAGTGACATCAAGAATTTCGAAACGTTGATGCCGGAAAACATCAGCAAATTTGAGGTTTTGGATAATGACAAATTCTTATTTGCCTTAAAAGGAATGCCAGAAATCGTTTTGAAAAAGAAAGAAGCCATACCCCCAAATAAAATCGTTTTGGGAGCAGCTGGTGGGAAATTGGATTTTTCATTAACAGGTAACATAACTGAAATCGATGATTCCTCCTGTGAGGTCCAATTGACTTTCGATGGTGAATTCAACGCCATGATGGCCATGATGATAAAAAAACCTATCAGCAAATTCATCGAAACCTTGGCTACAAATATGAAAGCTGCCGTTTAATATAGTAAAGTAATCTCTTTAAGGTCGTATTCTCGTTTAATCTCATCTTCCAATTCAACGATGAGTTTTCCAGAAAGAGAAACACCTCTTATAAAACCCGAAAACAAATCGCCTTCAATGCCTTTAAATGTTGAAGGTTTGTTTTTTCTAAACAACAAAGATTCATACTCTTTTCTCAGCACGTTTTTTTCTCCTTGTTCCAAAAGCAAGAAGTAAAACTTCAAATGCTTTAGAAACGTCTGTAATATCTCATCTAAATCAAAGGCTCTTCCTCTCAAGATGCTCATTGAGGATGCTTTCGGCAAACCATCGAAAGATCTTTGATTTACATTTAGGCCAACTCCAATAATCGAGGATGTCAATGTGCTATGTTTTATGACATTTTCAATTAAAACCCCACTGATCTTTTCATTAGCTGACAAAATGTCGTTAGGCCACTTTATGCTTAACTTTTCGATATGAAAGGTCTTCAATGTTTTTATCAAGGCCAAAGCCGTGACGATGCTAATGTAAAATTGTTGATTGGACTGCAGAAATGAAACATCTTTGAGCACACTAAAAGTAAGGCTTTTGGATGCTTCCGAATTCCAAACGGTTCCCATTTGCCCTCTTCCGTCAGTCTGATTTTTAGCTACTACAACCGTGTAATCAGACAAGGTGCCCTCACTACTTATTCCCTTTAAAAAAGTATTTGTGGAATCGATGGCATCAAGTTTGATTATACGCATAATAATTGGTTATCTTCGTACTATAATTTGAACAAAAGAAATCTTATGATTTTTTTAAAGTATAAAGAACCAAAAAATAATAACTTTGCACAAATTAAATCAAGTTAATGGTTAAAAAAGAAACGAATGCAGACTCACTCATAACGACAATTATAAGTGGAATTGAAGATGTAAAAGGAAAAGACATAAATCTTCTCGATCTAAGAGAAATTGAAAATACAGTTTGCGACTACTTTATTATTTGTGAAGGAACTTCGAACACACAAGTAAATGCCATTGTAAATGCAGTTCAGAAAAAAGTAAGCAAGGAACTTAAGGACAAACCTTGGCACATTGAAGGTGAAGATAATGCTGAATGGGTATTGATGGATTACGTCAATGTAGTAGTACATGTATTTCAAAAGCACATTAGAGAATATTATGATATTGAAAGCCTTTGGGGAGATGCAAAGACTACATTAATAGAATCAAAATTTTAAACGTATTACATGGCAGACAACAAAAAAAATACAACCCCAAAAAAGCCTAAGTTTAATTCTTATTGGATTTATGGAGGTATTATTTTAGCATTAATCGCTATTCAATTTTTCAATAGTGGTAGCATAGATGACAGCAATAAGATTACTTCCTCAAAATTCTTTGACTATTTGGCAAAGAACGAGGTAAGCAACATCAAGATCATTCGAAATACGCATCAAGTAAAAGTATACTTGACACCAGAAGCTCAGGAACTGAAAATACATGAGAAGTCCAAATCCAAATCTTTTCCATTTTCTTCTGAAAAATCACCTAATTACACTTTTGAGTTTGGAGATTTGCAAAATTTTGAAAACAAGTTTGAAAAAACCGTTTCAGACAAAGGCCTTTCGACTCTAAAGGACTATGACACCGAAGAAAACCCTTGGGCAACCATAATTGGTATTCTACCATTTGTACTCATCATCGGTGTTTGGATTTTCATAATGCGCCGTATGTCTGGTGGTGCTGGAGGCGGCGGTGGCGGTCAGATTTTCAACATAGGTAAATCCAAAGCCAAGCTTTTCGATCAAAACACGGAAGTAAAAACGACATTCAAAGACGTTGCTGGTTTAGAAGGCGCCAAAGAAGAAGTGCAGGAAATTGTAGACTTCTTGAAAAACCCTGAAAAATACACTTCACTAGGAGGAAAAATACCTAAGGGAGCCCTTTTGGTTGGTTCTCCGGGAACAGGAAAGACATTGTTGGCCAAAGCCGTTGCTGGCGAAGCCAAAGTACCTTTCTTTTCTTTATCTGGTTCAGATTTCGTGGAGATGTTCGTTGGTGTTGGAGCTTCTCGTGTTAGGGATTTGTTCAAGCAAGCCAAAGAAAAATCGCCTTCCATAATTTTTATTGATGAAATTGATGCCATTGGACGTGCAAGAGGCAAAAATGCAATGTCTGGAAGTAATGACGAACGAGAAAACACGTTAAATCAATTACTTACGGAAATGGATGGTTTTGGTACGAATACCAATGTAATCGTATTGGCTGCGACGAACAGAGCGGACATCTTGGACAAGGCACTTATGCGTGCTGGACGTTTTGATAGGCAGATATTCGTTGACCTTCCAGATGTAAGAGAACGTAAAGAGATTTTTGAAGTACACTTGAGACCTCTAAAAAAAGCAGATGGCCTAGACATAGATTTCCTATCCAAACAAACTCCAGGTTTCTCTGGAGCAGATATAGCCAACGTTTGTAACGAAGCTGCTTTGATAGCTGCCAGAAATGGAAAAAAAGCAGTAGACAAGCAAGATTTCTTGGATGCAGTAGACAGAATTGTTGGTGGACTTGAAAAGAAAAACAAAATCATTACACCAGACGAGAAAAAAGCAGTCGCTTTCCACGAAGCTGGTCATGCTACCGTAAGTTGGATGTTGGAACACGCTGCCCCCTTGGTAAAGGTTACCATCGTGCCACGTGGCCAATCTCTTGGAGCTGCTTGGTATCTTCCTGAGGAACGTTTAATCGTTAGACCGGAACAAATGTTGGACGAAATGTGTGCTGCACTTGGTGGACGTGCTGCCGAGAAAGTAATATTCGACAAGATTTCCACAGGTGCCTTAAGTGATTTGGAAAAAGTAACAAAACAAGCCAGAGCAATGGTTACCGTCTATGGATTGAGTGACAAGGTAGGAAACTTGACCTATTATGATTCTTCTGGACAAAATGAGTATGGCTTCTCCAAACCTTACAGTGAGAAAACTGCAGAACTCATAGACAACGAAATATCGGACATTATAGAAAAGCAATATCAACGCGCTTTAAGCCTTCTGGAAAACAACAAAGACAAATTAACCGAATTAGCAGAAGTACTCTTAGAAAAAGAAGTGATTTTCAAAGACAATCTAGAAAAGATCTTTGGAAAGAGAGCCTTTAAGAAAGACCTTCTCGCTGCAGAAGAAGAAGAGTAGAAATACGCTTCAAATAGTTAAGCAAATCTTAAAAATCTTAAATTAACTCTTTAGTTCGTTTAAGATTTTTTATATTTGATGTAATCCTTAATAATTTAGTTGATAATAGCAATAATTTAAATGAGCCTGTTTAGGAATATTTTTCGCTCTAAATCTGAAAAAGAAAAAGAGGAAATAAAATCTAATGAGCGAGGTAAGTATATGCCTCAAATTAAATTGCCAATAGATGAAAGTTTCACGATAAACTTCAAAGCTAATGGTGGTAAGTTTTTATATTGCGAAAATTTAGATGAAGTCTTTGACAATCTATCCCATATTCTAAAAGAAAACGATTGGGGGAAAAAATCTGTTTTTTTCTATGACGACAATTTAAAGGAACGTTTCAAACCCTGCAAACTAAAAACAGGAAGCTTAAATGAGGCCACCTATTTCATAACTACTTGTGAGAACCTCATTGCTGATGATGGCTCTCTATTAATTTCATCCAATCAAATAGCAGAGAAAAAGTTAAACGAATTTCCGAATCACCTGATTGTCTTTGCCACTACCAGTCAAATTGTTACGAACATAGGAGAAGGTTTGCGTGAAATAAAATCTAAGAATACGCAAAAAATACCTACCAACATAACAACCATCAAACACTTTAAACAGGCTGATGAAAAAGACTTTTTAAGTTATGGTAGTCCTTCAAAAAACTTATATTTGTTGCTTTTAGAAGACTTATAACAAATAAATGAAGGAAACACTTACCAGAGCACTTTCAGGTTTACTTTATATTGCATTACTTATTGGATCATTATACAATGAGCATGCTTTTTTAATTCTTTTTTTCTTGTTTGGAGTTATCTGCCTTAAGGAGTTTATGAAACTCATTGAATTAAAAAGCCCGATTCCATATATAATTTTCACCATATTGTATTTCATATTTGGATATTGGCAAACATTGATGAATTCTACTGTTGGCTTGGATGAAGCCACAAGAATACTCGAAGTCATCACCATATTTGTTCAACTCTTCCTAATAAAGGATCTCTTTTCCGAAAAGACGATTCCCTTGTTTCAATCCAAGCGTTTCATACTCACCACATTTTACCTATCCAGTGCCTTCGTATTTTTAATACTCATAGCAAACTATAAAAATACCTTTAGCCCCAAAATACTATTGGGTTCTTTTATCTTGGTTTGGGTTAACGACACTTTTGCCTACTTGGTTGGAAAATCTTTTGGAAAACAAAAGTTGTTCCCTCGCATTTCACCTAAGAAAACAGTTGAGGGCTTCCTCGGCGGTTTGCTTTTCGCATGCATTGCTAGTTATTTTATTGCTAACTTTACAAAAACGCTAGACTTTAACAATTGGCTCATCCTAAGTGTCATAGTGAGTGTGATTGGCACCATTGGAGATTTGATAGAATCCAAATTCAAACGTCAAGCCAACGTTAAGGATAGTGGAGACATAATGCCTGGCCATGGAGGTTTGTTGGACCGTTTTGATAGTATTATTTTTGCAGCACCATTTATTTATTTATTCTTAAGAATTTTACAATATGTTTCATAAAGAAGGTTATAAAATAATTACAATAACATTTATAGTTATCATCGCTTTATTTATAATAGTTGATAACTTTGTAGGCATAGCTTGGCTGCAATATTTGTTGTTTACCACTTTGGCAGTATTCTTAATACTCATTCTACAATTTTTTAGAAATCCAAAGAGAAATACAACCTTAGATGAAAATACAGTTGTTTCTCCAGTAGATGGAAAAGTCGTTGTCATTGAAGAGGTATACGAACCTGAATTCTTCAAGGAAAAGAGACTGCAAGTGAGTGTATTCATGTCTCCGATAAATGTGCACGTAACGCGATACCCCATTGGAGGTAAGGTTGCATACAGCAAATATCATCCCGGTAAATATCTTGTGGCTTGGCACCCAAAAGCCAGTACGGAAAACGAACGCACTACAGTAGTCGTGGAAAATGATAGCTTTGGAAAGGTATTGTTCAGGCAAATTGCCGGTGCTTTGGCCAAACGTATCGTCAACTACGCAGAAGCAGATCAAGACGTAATACAGGGTAGTGATTCTGGGTTCATTAAATTTGGTTCGAGAGTAGATTTATATTTACCTTTAGGTAGCAATATTAAAGTAAAGCTGAACGATAAGGTACGCGGAGGTGAAAGCATTATCGTTCAAAAACAATAATGACTCCAGAAAAATTAGAAATAGCATTCAATGAAGCAGTAGAACGTATCAACGATCACACTGAGCTCTTTCCTGCCGATTTTCTACTTAGACTTTACGCCTATTACAAGAAAGCCACGAACAATTACGAAAGGCCAAGTAGTAGGACACCAATAATCAACGCATTCAAAACCAATGCTTTATTTCAAATACAACATATCTCCGAAGATGAAGCCAAAGAAACCTACATCGAATTGGTGAACAATTATTTTCTATATAGGAAATAACAAGTGCTTTAAAGCTAAAAATTGATTTTCAAAAAAAAAGACTGTCCCTCAAACAGTCTTTTAGAATATGAAGAAGTTGTATTGAAATGGAATATATTAAACGAACCAACTACTTAAAAAAATCGATCATAAAATACGATTTCATCATATACAACCTAGAAACAAAAATAGGTGATGTCGTACTCGATTAAAGTTAATGAGTGTTAAACTATGTTAATCAATGTCGTGGTCTTTTATAAACACATAGTATCTTATCATATTTTCTAATAGATAAAACAGCAAGACTACCTCAATTTATTCATAACTGAGAAAACTAGTTAACTCAATCATAAATACAGCTCACTCATTTTGACTATTTAGATAAAAGAAATGAATTATTTTCGAAAAACGAAATAGAAGCACAAATTTTAACAAAAGTAACCTTTGATCCATTTCTCTCAATAAAACTAATTCAAATAATATGTTAACAATGAAAAAGACCATAACAGTACTATTTTTTTTAACGTGAACTTCTGGAGCTTTTGCTACTCGACAACAAGCAGATTTATTAATCGTCGAAAAAGATACCATCTACTTAAAAACGTTTCCTTTGGAGAATTTAAAATTGACAACTCGACCATATGGAAATACTCATGGATATCCTCCTAGTACTTCTTGCAGGAGGGGCTATCGTGCAGTTTGGAGAATAATAGACAATAAATTATACCTTGAAAAAATAATTCGTTGCAATTATGATAGAAAAACTACAGAGCAAGACATCAAAGAATTATTTGATCAGAATGGAATCGAATACGAAGAAAAAGATGGAATGATTTTAGCAAATTGGTTGACAATCGCCTTTTATAAATTCCCAAAACCCGATTTCCCAGACCGAATTCACCTTACTGGAGCCTACAATATAAAAGGAGATCAAAAAGACAAAAGTTTGAGACTACAAATAGAAAATGGAAAAATAACATTAAACAGATTGAAGGAATAAAATCTCTCTAAATAGAGAAGTGAAAAAAAAAACGTAACCCTATATTAGGTTTTCAAGGTTCCAAATAACCATATGTTCGAATATCCATAGTAGAGTTAGGGCGACTAACTAACAGACATAGAACCGCTCTTTTAGGCTATATAAATCAATATGCTTAGGCATCAAATGGAAACAATAGTCTTTGTCTTCTCCATCCCATATAAGATAAAAAAGGCGTATCAAGAAGGTCCCTATAGAACCCGTTTGACCATATAATTAATCCAATATGAACTCCAAAGGTCTTCCTGTTGCTCCATTAGGAAAACCAATTTCCAAAAGAGCAGACATCGTTGGTGCTATATCGGTAATTTCAGTTTTGGAAAGCGTACTTCCCTTGGTTATTCCTTTCCCAAAAAACAACAACGGCACATGCGTATCATAATTTAAACCGGAACCATGTGTAGATCCTGTTCGACTATAACTAATAACAGCTGGAGACTTGACGGTTATAACATCTCCCGATCTCTTTTGGTTGTAACCATTTTGCAATAACACCTCTATTCCATTAACAAATGAAGATTTTTGCATTGTTTCCGAAGAGTACACCTTATCTATGTTCTCATAACTTATCAACTCATTAACCAAGGTTCTTTGCACATCATCCAAATCCAAGTCCAACGAGGCCAAACGCTCCTTGTTCAAAAAGATTTGATTGTTGCTTACATTTTCAATTAGGTCCGAAGCCTTAAATCGTTTTGACATGAACGCATTCAATTTTGTTTTAAAACCCTGTGAATCGAAATAACCAGATGGGATATTCACACTTTGTAGATATGCAGGTACTTCTACTGCTCCATGATCGGATGTTAAGAATACCGTATATTCTCCTTTACCTACCTTTTCATCTAGGGCTTTGAACAAACGCTCCAAATCCTTATCCAAACGCAAATAGGTATCTTGTACCTCCTTTGAGTTTACTCCAAAATTATGACCTACATAGTCCGTACTTGAAAAACTAACAGTCAAGACATCTGTTATGCTGTCCTTCCCCAATTGTTCCCCATCTATTGCTGCAACGGCAAAATCTGTAACGATGCTGTTTCCATAAGGTGTCCCCTTTAAGATGTCAAAGCCTCCATTTTGAGATTTCAATGCTCCCAAATCATAAGGAAACGTTGCAGTTTGCTTTCCGTTGAATCCGCCTTCGTAAGCATTGAGATCACTCCCACTTTCAGTATATGCATTAATATCATACAACGTATTCCATACCTTCAAATAGTTTTCTGCAGTTTCCGAAGCATTGAAATCACGAACCCAATTAGGCAATTTGTCCATATAAAACGTACTCGTAATGAAATGTCCTTCACTTTTCCCGTTGAACCAATATGCTCCATTGGCAGTATGCCCCGCTGGCAATATGGCTCCTCTATCCTTGATGGAAATTCCAATCGTCTTACCTTTTAATTGTGTAAACAACCTATTCTCATCACCAAAAGTCGTCGTTTGCATTCTATGGGGAGACATCTGTCCGGCACTCGATGTTGTTCCTACAGACTGTACAGAGGAATCACCAGCACAATACACAGACGATTTTGTTGTCTTGTCATACCAATCATTAGCTATTACTCCATGATACTTGGGAGTTGTCCCTGTATAAATGGAAGCATGCCCCGGCCCAGTATAAGTCGGAATGTAATTATAATGGTTGTTTTTGCAATTGAATCCTTCCTTGATCATCCTCTTAAACCCTCCTTCCGAATACTTGTCGTAAAAACGTGTCAGGTAATCGTATCTCATTTGATCCACCACAATACCAACTACCAACTTCGTTTTTTCACTTGTTGTCTTCTCGGTCACTTTCCCATTGGCTTCCAACGTCCTATTTTGTGCTTTGCAGTTAAGGAGTAACAACATAGATATCGCGCTCAAAAAAATTCTCATATCATATCGGTTTTATTACAGATTGCAAAAATACATTTTTTAGACCATCTTAATTTAAAATTTATCTTAAATACCTCTTATATTTTTAATACTTTAGCAACAACAAATTGACTTATGCAGTACCTACATAATATTGGTGTTTATTTCTTAATGATTGTCGAGATGTTTCGCAAGCCAACCAAATGGTCCGTTATGAAGCAACTTATTTTAAAGGACGTAGATGACCTCATCATTGGTTCTTTGGGTATCGTATCTTTCATTTCCTTTTTTGTTGGTGGCGTCGTTACAATACAAACTGCTTTAAACATAGACAACCCCCTCATACCCAAATACCTAGTTGGCTTTGCCACTAGGCAATCCATCATTTTAGAATTTGCTCCTACTTTCATGTCCATTATCATGGCAGGAAAAGTAGGTTCCTTCATTACATCAAGTATCGGAACAATGCGAGTTACCGAGCAAATCGATGCTTTGGAGGTCATGGGAATCAATTCTTTGAACTATTTGGTATTTCCCAAGTTTATTTCTTTGACATTGTATCCTTTCATTATTTCCATCGCCATGTTTTTAGGCATTATGGGAGGATTGGCTGCATGTGTCTTTGGTGGCTATGCCACTTTGGATGATTATATCATGGGGATACAAACTGAATTCACCCCATTTCATATTGTCTATGCTTTTATAAAGACATTCTTATTTGCTTTTATATTGGCAACTGTTCCTTCTTTTCATGGTTATTATATGAAAGGAGGTGCTCTGGAAGTTGGAAAAGCCAGTACGACATCCTTTGTTTGGACAAGTGTCATCATAATTCTTTTAAACTATATACTAACCCAAATGTTGTTGAGCTAATGATTGAAGTTAAAGATTTACAGAAGTCGTTTGGAGATGCCCATATATTAAAAGGGATTACGACTACTTTCGAAAAAGGCAAAACCAATCTCATCATTGGGCAAAGTGGCTCTGGAAAAACGGTGTTTTTAAAATGCCTGTTGGGTTTGTTTGATTATGAACAAGGTAGCATTGCATACGATGGTAAAATATTTGCCCAACTTACAGAAGATAAGAAACGAGATTTAAGAGCAGACATTGGAATGGTATTTCAAGGCAGTGCTCTTTTCGATTCCTTGACCATTGTCGAAAACGTAATGTTTCCATTGCAAATGTTTACCAAACAAAGCAAAAGTGAAATGATGGATAGAGCAGATTTTGTATTGAAGCGTGTTAATTTACCAAATGCTCATAACAAAATGCCAAGTGAAGCTTCCGGGGGTATGCAGAAACGTGTTGCAATTGCGAGAGCCATTGTAAATAACCCCAAATACTTGTTTTGCGACGAGCCAAACTCTGGTTTGGATCCAAAAACCGCAATCGTCATAGATAATCTAATCCAAGAAATCACAGATGAATATGGCATCACAACCGTAATCAACTCTCATGATATGAATTCTGTAATGGAAATTGGAGAAAAGATCGTGTTCTTGAAAGAAGGGCTTAAAGCTTGGGAAGGCTCTAAAGAAACCATTTTCAAAACTGACAATGAAGTCGTTACGGATTTTGTTTATTCTTCAAATCTATTTAAGAAAGTACGCAAGATGTATTTGGAGGAGAGCCAATAGTTTTCAATCTATAGCATAAGTTACAGGCATAGGCAAACCTTTCTATTCAAATAGTAATATTTATATTTCTTAATCTGAAATTTAGAGTTTCGAACTAATCTCGTTTTATAATAATGTTTTTGAGTTTCAATTCCTGTTTCAACCAACCATTCAATTCTTTTTCCTTAACGGTTTTAATACTATCGTTAATCGTTGTATTCCATTTTAAATGCACCACGGGAATAGTATCTATCTTTATGAAATCCTTGGACTCCAACATTCGAGCATAACCAAAGTATTCCAACTCCTTGTATCTGATTTTTGCATCTTTTGCTATCGCTGGAAAATCGATGTTACCTCTTTTATTCTGAATGTTTTCAATCTCCGTCTTCAAACCTTCAATTTCCTTTTGCAGCCCGGAAATGACATTTTCCTTTCTATCCAAATCTTCATAGGCTCTGTCTAGAGAATTAGACAACTTTTCTGCACTACGTCCATTATCATATATATCTAGACTAAATCCCTTTATGTTTTCATAGCCCTTGAGCTCATTTGTCAGATCTGTCCTTGTTACTTTATTGATTTCCCCATTGAATCGTAACGTTATCTTGTTTTCGGCTATGTCAATTTTTTCTTTTTGCAGCCATAGGTTATCATTGACCTCTATCTCGTTTTTTACAAAGTTTTTATAATCGCTATTTATTCCCGTCTCCTTCAATAGGGTTATGAATGTCATTATTGCCGGTATCATGGCTATAACCCCAAAAAATGTTGCTATTTGGGCTATGCGCTTGCGCTTTTTCGAATTTGCATATTTAAGCATGGGAAAACGCAATACCTTCAACACCACAAAGGTGGCCAATGCTATAAATATGGTATTAATGGTAAATAGGTACATTGCACCCAAGAAGTAATCAATGTTCCATACTGCTAATCCATAACCGGCAGTACATAATGGAGGCATCAATGCCGTAGCGATAGCAACACCAAATATAACAGAGGCAATCGTACCTTTTTTTGTTCGTGCCACAATGAGTGCCAACCCACCAAAAATGGCAATGAATACATCTAAGATGTTAGGTGATGTTCTAGCTTCCAATTCAGGGGTCAGTTCAGTCAAAGGAGATATTCTAAAATACAGGTAGGCTGTCAACACACTTAGGAAAACCATTACGAACAGGTTTACAAAAGAACTTTTCAGGGTATCGATATCATTGATGGCCAACGACATTCCCACTCCTAAAATGGGTCCCATCAATGGGGAAATCAACATCGCACCTATCACCACTGCCGTCGAACTCAGATTCAGACCAATCGATGCAACGAAAATCGCAAAAATTAAAATCCAGACTGTGGCTCCCTTTAAAGGAATGTCATTTTTGATAGCTGTAATGGTAGCATCCCGATCCGTGTCATCCCTGAAATCGAAAATTTCTTTCACAAAATGTTTACCACTTTCAAAAAGCCCCTTGGCATCTTGCTTTACTGCTTCCTTGGATTGTTTTACAGCATCCTCCTTTTTTCCTTCTTCATCAGAAAAGTTGAATTTATTTTCTTCCATAATCTTATACTTGGTATCTCCAGTTCGAATTCTTCTTGAAAAATTGCATCAAAGGTTTACAGATGCAATTTCCACATATCCAAATCATTCGAAATGTCTCGTAATAATTTATCCTAAATGATCTCCAAAGTTCTTTTTTACACTTTGAAGTACTTTCTTTATGTCTTGTTCCTTTGTCTTCGGATAAATAAGCAATACTTCATCTTTATCCACTATTATGTAATCTTGCAGACCATCAATCACGACGACTTTGTTGTCCTTTGTCCGAATCATGTTACCTCTTGCGTCTTCGGTCAATGTTCGCGCATTTACGATGGCATTGTCATTATTGTCTTTATCCAACTTATCGTATAAACTACCCCAAGTCCCCAAATCATTCCAGTCGAAAATTGCTGGTAATACATATACATTGTCCGACTTTTCCATTATGGCATAATCTACCGATATGTTTTCTGCCTTTCCATAATTATCTCTTATGAAATCATCTTCGAAATCAGTGTTGTAAACTGAGACTCCGCTTTCAAACAATTCGTACAATTGTGGTTGGTTGGCTTTAAATGCATTCACAACGGTCTTTACATTCCACATAAAAATACCAGCATTCCATAAAAAATTGCCTTTTTCTATGAAATCCTTAGCTGTATCATAATCCGGCTTTTCCCTGAATTGACTTACTGGTTTTATGCTTTCTTTCGAATCTGTATCATATTCAATATAACCGTAGCCAGTGTTTGGAAAAGTGGGAGTAATCCCCAAAGTCATCAAGGCATCGTTATTGGCACAAAAGCGGAATGCCTCTTTTACATTTAGAGTAAATGCATTCTCATCTTCTATCCAATGATCACTTGGAGCCACAATCATCACGGCATCGGGGTTTTCTTTTTGAATTTTCAATGATGCATATAGGATACAAGGTGCCGTATTACGCATTGCTGGCTCCAAAACCACTTGTCTTTTGGTGACCCCCGGCAATTGTTCCAAGACTAAATCGTTATAACACTCGTTGGTAAGAATGAAAATATTTTCCTTTGGAATGATTTCTTTCAAGCGATTGAATGTTTTTTGAATAAGTGTATCCCCAGTTCCCAACATATCGTGAAACTGTTTTGGAAATTCCTGCGTACTTACTGGCCAGAATCGAGAACCGACACCTCCTGCCATTAAT
The DNA here is from genome assembly GCA_947496215.1 of uncultured Bizionia sp. Lineage (GTDB taxonomy): Bacteria > Bacteroidota > Bacteroidia > Flavobacteriales > Flavobacteriaceae > JAHDHI01. The sequence goes on along the minus strand of CANMCF010000015.1, from coordinate 58,323 downwards.
ATTGCGTAATAATCTTTATTCATCTTACTATTCCTACTTTTTTGATCCTTCTTGAAATAAACTCAAGAGAAATCCTTTAAACTCATTTTGCTTTTCCACTTACAACCAGCACATTACACCCCCTCCCTATAGTCACTAATTAGTCTATGATATCCCCTCTTCTGATGGCATCAATTCAACTTCAGCATTGGGGTTAAAAAGATACACTTTTCCTGAATTAATCTCAACACATTCAAACCGTTTTGTACGTTTTCCCCCTTTTTTGAAAAGTCTACCATTATATAATTGAAATGTGCTCCCAATGGGAACTTCGAAAACATAGGTCTTGTCATTGGGCTCATCAAATTGTTTCAATGCCAAAGCCAGTGCCACATCTGTATCACTTGATGCTTTGGGATTTTTAAAGTGATTAGCCAACAACGGCAATATCTTCGATGGAAATATATTTGGATTTAAAAATGGCAACATTAAATGTTGAAACGTTCTTTTCCACTCTATTCCATGAGGTTTTATGGCTCTCCCAAAAGCTTTGTAAGCCTCGAAATGTGCTATTTCATGAATAAGTGTTATTAAAAAACGATACTCGTTTAAATTCCCATTAACGGTTATTTGGTGTTTCCCGTTAGGCAATTTTCTATAATCCCCATGTCGGGTCTTACGTTCTTTTTTAACTAGAACCGTTAAATTATCGTACTCTAAAAGCCTTAGAACCTGTGGTATGGCCTCCGTTACAATGTGCTTTTGTAATATGTCTTGCATTATTACAAAAATAGAATATTATTTTGGAAAAACAGACAGCTTTTACATATTGGATTTGTCTTGTGTGCTTTTGGTGAGGTAAAAACAAATCACCCTCTCAAATGCTATGAAAATGCATTACGAAAGGGTGACGGCAAAATGGATCTAACAATCTTCTTATTCGATAACTACTTTCTTTACATAGCTCTTTTTCCCAGAAGTGAAATTTAAAAAGTAGTTTCCAGCAGAAAATGCTGTTAAATCTAATTCTTGTTGCTCATATCCATTTAAATCGTTTAGAGTTTTACTTAACAATAATCTCCCATGTATATCCATAACCTTTACTGTTGCATCATTGAAGGCTTCAGAAATTTTAATTTGAAACTTACCATTGGACGGGTTTGGATATACCTTGATATCATTAGCTTTTGAAACCTCTTCTATACTAAGCGTTCCTGATTCTCCAATTCTTATGTTGTCTATAAACAAGTTATTTCCGTAATCGTTGACCTGTACAAATCTCAAGATGGTCTGTGAACTAACATAACCCGACAAATCAAGACTTTCGGTTCTCCAGTCTGCGGCTGTAGCAGGAGACCAGTAAGATGTTTGATCCGCCACCGTAGCCAATACCGTACTAGACTTGTCATAGCTGGTAATATTGAAAGTCTCACCACAATCTGTTGAATACTCTATGTACAAGCGTTCAGCATTTCCATTGTTATATTGCGCATAGGCTATATCAAAATACAATGTTGGATTCACCACTCCAGACAAGTCCATACTTGGTATGACAAGCTCATCCAATTGACCTGATGCACTATAGTTGTAATTATTGATGTAGATGACTTGAGTGTCATTTCCGTTACTACCTTTGGTCGTAATGGCTTCCCATGTTTTGTTGCCGTCATGATTTACAATTGGCCAACCAGACGGAGGTGCAGATGCTGTAAAATCCTCTAATAATGGTACTACAGAAGTCCCAACCACATACTGTGATTTTGAAACGGAATGTGTGCCGTCGCTATTTGTGGCCATTAGCGTGACCGTGTATTCACCAATAGCGTCAAAACTCACTTGTGGATTTTGAGAAGTCGCATCTGTCCCATTTTGGAATGTTATCGTCGTAGGTAAAAAACTCCAAGCCCAACTTGTAGGTGATTCTGTAGATTGATCTGTAAATGTAACTGTTTGATCTACGCATACTGTATTCGTATTCGCAGAGAACTCAGCTACTGGAGGGACAAAAGCCGAGTTTGAAGGTTCTGCAAAAGTAATAAAGGGGGCAAAAAACAGTAATAATAAGTAATTTTTTTTCATGCAATATTTTAATTTAAGTTAGGGGTTAAATAAATATTAAGTGTTAGTTAATTTTTTTCGCTAAACTACTGTTATAAACCCAAACAAACCAACCAGTAGCTACCAGTTTTTGCTTTTAAAATATTGCACAAATGGACTTGAAAGAATAAAGTGAAGACAACGTCATAAAAAAAAGATGCCTTCGGTTAACCAAAGGCATCTTTTAAAATAAAGTTCTAGAAACTATAGTCTCTTTTAATCTACATACGTTCTGGCACATTTATTCCCAATAGGCCAAATGCATTTTTAATGATATTGGATACCAGTTTGGATAGTTGTACTCTAAACACCTTTTCTACCTCGTTACCAGTTCCAAGGATTTGTAAGTTTTGATAGAAAGAACTGAAGTCTTTTACTAGATCATAAGTATAGTTTGCGATCAATGCTGGGCTGTATTGTGCTGCTGCATTTTGTACTGCTTCAGGAAACAACTGTACCTGCTTCAACAACGCTTTTTCCTTTTCGTGTAATTGTAATGTACTTTGTATTTCACGAGACAGATCTATTTCACTTAGATTAGCTTTACGCAATATGGACTGTATTCTTGCATAAGCCATTTGTATATATGGTGCAGAATTCCCATTAAAATCTATGGATTCCTTTGGATCAAATAGAATGCGTTTTTTTGGATCTACTTTCAATACGAAATATTTCAAGGCCCCTAACCCAATCGTCTTGTAAAGCTCTTCCTTTTCTTCATCTCTATAACCATCCAACTTCCCCAAGTCTTCAGATATTTCACCTGCGGTTTGGGACATTTCCACCAACAAATCGTCGGCATCGACCACCGTGCCTTCTCTACTCTTCATTTTTCCCGATGGTAAATCTACCATTCCATAACTTAAGTGGTATAGATTCTTTGCCCAGTCGAATCCTAATTTTTTCAGAATTAGAAACAACACCTTGAAGTGATAATCTTGTTCGTTTCCAACAGTGTAGACCATCCCACCTACATCCGGAAAATCTTTGATACGCTGTATCGCCGTACCTATGTCTTGCGTCATGTATACCGCAGTACCATCACTACGCAATACTATTTTCTCATCCAATCCATCACTAGTCAGGTCGCACCAAACCGATCCATCTTCTTTTTTAATGAAAACTCCCGTTTTCAATCCCTGATCTACAAATTCCTTTCCTAGAAGATAGGTTTTGCTTTCATGATAAAGACAATCGAAATCTACTCCCAAGTTTTTATAGGTCACATCGAAACCATCATAGACCCATTGGTTCATCATTTCCCAAAGCGCAACGACTTCCTTATCTCCTGCTTCCCATTTTTGCAACATATTTTGAGCTTCTACCAAAATAGGAGCTTGCTTCTTGGCCTCTTCGTTCGTTTTACCATCGGCCATCAGTATTTCAATTTCCTTTTTGTATTCTTGATCGAATTTCACATAGTAGCTCCCAACCAACTTGTCGCCTTTCAAACCTGTACTTTCCGGTGTTTCATCATTACCGAATCGTTTCCAAGCCAACATACTTTTGCATATATGGATTCCACGATCGTTAATGATTTGGGTCTTGTATACTTTCTTACCAGAAGCCTTTATGATTTCTGCTACACTATATCCCAACAAGTTGTTTCTAACGTGCCCAAGGTGCAATGGTTTGTTGGTGTTAGGCGAAGAATATTCAACCATGACTGCGTTGTCCCCTTCTTCCACATCAACAAATCCATAAGTGTCATCATTTTTCACCTCATTGAAAAAACCAATGTAAAATGCATCATTGATTTCGATGTTTAAAAATCCCTTAACAACATTGAAGCCAACTACTTCCTCCACATTGTCCAACAGGTATTGCCCAATGGCCTCCCCAATCTGTACCGGATTTCCTTTTACCACCCGTAACATTGGAAATACCACAATTGTGATGTCTCCAGCAAACTCCTTTCGAGTCGCTTGAAATTCCACACTGGATAATTCTGCATTGAAAATTGCTTTTACTGCTTGCTGTACGTGATTTGATAAGATAGCTTGAAGGCTCATTTATATTTATTTTTTAGACCGACAAAGATAGTATTTTTATTGTTTGAAAATCCTAGGTTTCTCATTGAAATAATTAAGGTAAAAATATCTGATCCATCAATAGACGAACAACATAGATTCATTTTTGCTCTTTTCACAAAGCGCCTCTTGATTTACATTAACTATTTGCATAGAAACCCGTTAACCTCCAAAAACACTTCAAATGCTTTTCATCGAAAAACCGAATATTTTCTCAACCCCCTTATATTTAATCGATATATTGTACTAGGATTTTAACCAAAATTCACTTAAACTAATATTTTGTCATTAAAACCCAAAAATTAGCTTTTTTGCTTGTTTTTTTGAATTTTTGCAAAGCTATTAACCTATAAAAATTGTAACGCTCGCTTATGTTATTTCTCTCGATTTCTGATCGATTATATAATTTATCCAAGTAATTTTACTAACTCTTATTTTATACTTTTAAAGTGTGGTATGAAAAAAGTACTCATTCTTTTTTGCTTATTATTTACATCTGTTGGTTTTTCCCAGACTGAAGAATTAGAGCATCTTAACATTGAGTTGGCTTTTGAAAAAACGGACACCACCAAAGTTAATACTTGCCTAAAAATCATACAGTTGCTTTATGATGCCAAGGACTTCAACAAAGCTCTCAAATATATAGAGCAGAGTGAAAAACTATCTTCTGAATTGGGGTACGATCGTGGTTTGGCAGAAACTTTATATTTCAAAGGATTGATCTATAACGAAAAGGAAAATTATAACAATGCCATAAATGAATATAGCAAATCCAAAGCATTGTTTATCTCTTTGAAAGACACTTTGTCCATAGCCAAGATAGATAGTAGGTTGGGCATCATAAAAATAAAACATGGCAATTACAAAAGCGGAATAAAGGATGCGCTCTCTGGTGTAAGGGAATTAGAAAAACAACAACCTAGTGGAGAACTTGCAAAAGCCTATAAAAACATTGCAAAGGCCTACCAAACGATAGATGTATTGGATAAATCCATTCATTTCTACTTGAAGAGTTTGGACATTGAAACCAATTTGAATGACATTGAAGGTACAATAACATCCAATAAGCACTTGGCTAAACTATACCTCAGAAAAAAAGAATACTACAAAGCCATAAAGCATTACAAACACATACTAGACTCCCCAAAAGGTGAAGATGAGGCATTACGAGCAGAAATATTACCCAAACTTGGGGGAATACATTTGGAAACAGGAGAATACTCCATTGCCGAAGATTATTTAACTGAAGCCATTACACTAAATAGGGAACTGAAAATCGATGAAGGCATTGTCCTTTCCTTAAACAACTTAGCTTCTCTAAACATACAAAACTCTAAATATGAACTTGCAAACGATCAACTATCGGAAGCCGGTAACATAGCACGGATAATAAACAACAAAGAAGAAGAACTAAAAACATACCTACTGACAAAGACCTTAGATTCCATAACAGGAGATTTTAAACGTGCCTATGCCATGCAAAGGGAATATCATAAGCTAAAGGCCAAGATCGAAGCTTCCAAGTTAAAAGAAGTGATGACACCTATAAAAGCTTTTGACACACCTACGGACAACGTTACTGATCATTCAGCCATCTACGACAGTTCTACTCAAAAATCTGCCATAGCTTTAGCAAACAAGGAGAAGTTAAGTCGGTTGAAACTGGTATTTTACACACTTTTGGCAGCCTTTGCCGTAGCTCTTTTATTCTTTGTCCCCATTTACTTGAAACGTAACAACCAATTAAAATACACTCAAGAATTAGAAGCAAAGAATCAACAAATAAAATTGCAAAACGAAGCTATTTTGGAACAGAGCAAGCATCTTGAAAACATAAACAATGTAAAGGACAAATTGTTTTCCATCGTTTCCCATGACTTAAAAGATTCATTGACCTCTACAAAAGGATTCATAGACTTATTGAAGGAGGGGTCTTTATCCCAAGCCGAGTTTCAGAGCTTGCTCCCAGAACTAAGCGAGAATGCCAACAATGCCTCTTTGCTTCTATTCAATTTATTGAATTGGTCCAAATCGCAAATGCAATCCTTGGAACCCAAACCTTCTTTGTTTGACATTCAAGAAGTATTTCAAGAGAAGTTGAAGCTGGTTGAACAAAAAATACAAGCAAAAAAGGTATCGCTTGTAGACAATACGACGCGGGACTTTGTATATGCCGATAGAAGTATGGTAGAAATCATAATTCAGAACTTGTTGGCTAATGCCGTTAAATTTTGTAGAACCGAAGACTCGATTACCGTTTCCAATAGTATAAATGATGATGGCAAAACCATAATTAGCGTTTCAGACTCCGGCATTGGCATCTCCAAAGAAAACCAAAGAAAATTATTTAACAACAACACATTTAGTACCGTAGGCACCAACAATGAGAAAGGAACCGGCTTGGGTTTAACCATTTGCAAAGAACTCGTGGAACTCAACAAAGGCCGTATATGGGTAGATAGCGAAATTGACAAAGGCAGCACTTTTTACATAGAGCTGCCCAAGAACAAAGTAGGATATCCTATTCTAAATTAGAATCCTATATATGTCATGCTTTCGGCAAAAACACTTCTGCCATCATACAACGTGCACTTCCTCCTCCACATGCTTCAATGGTATCCAAAGAACTAGGAAGTATCTTGCAGTGCTTCTCTATGATGCTTATTTGAGCTTGAGACAACGAATCGCAAGCAGCTTGACTCATTATCAAATATAACTCATCATCCTTCCCTTTTACTTGAAGCATGTTACCTGCAAAGTTGTTTACTTGCTCTTCTGTAATTCTTATCACTTCCTTGCCATCATCCGTTAGATTTTTAACAACGTTCTTGCGTTCTTTCTTATCATCAATGCAATCTATGCATATCACAGCAAAGGTTTCTGCCAAACACATCATTACGTTGGTATGGTAAATGGCCTTTCGCTTCCCTTCTACAGTTTGGTTTGCCGTGAAGACAACTGGTGTATATTCGAAATCTTCACAAAACTCTATGAATAGATCTTCGTCTGCGCGAGGAGACAAGGCACAATATGCCTTTCTGTTCTTTCGATCCAACAATAGACTTCCTGTTCCTTCCAAGAATACTTCTTCTTCCTCTGCCGAGGTATAGTCTACTATGCTTTCAATTTTAAAACCTTCCTCTTCCAGTTTTAACAAAACGTCTTCACGTCGTTCCAATCGGCGATTTTCTGCAAACATGGGATACAAGCCTACATTTCCATTTTCATGAAAAGAAATCCAATTGTTAGGAAAGATGGAATCTGGTGTATCAAACTCCTCGGTATCGTCTACAACTACAACATTTATTCCCACAGCCCTCAACTTTTCCACATAGGCATCAAACTCTTGTTGTGCCTTTGTATTTACAGTTTCCGGCAATAAATTGTCTATTACTTTTTGATAATAGTTATTTACTGCAGTTTGCTCATTCATCCTAAAGCCTATTGGACGAATCATTAATATCGTATTTGTCGTTTGTTGCATTATTACTAATTTTAGAATGCAAAAATAGAAAATATGGATCTCATATTTTCTATTTTTCTTTCAATATTACGAGTATTTTCTACTTTCTCAATCGGTTTTTCACAAATAGAAACAATACTGTCCCAACAAGTAAAATTGGCCAAATATTCATAACTCCCAAAAACACGACCTCTATTGCGTATAATCCGTTGGCAAGACTGGATTTCATCTTGGTCCAAAAAGTCTTGTTGTAGGCAACTGGTTCTTTTTTATAATCTACAGATTCATACAAATCGATTTGAATGGTACTAAAAGACACCTTGTTTGTCAAATACTTCAGCCTCCCTTGTGCAGATTCTATTTCCTCCTGAATTATTCTTAACTTATCTTCTGTCACCAAAATGTCTTCCACCGTTTTAGCATTCTTTCTCAAAATAGACTCATAACGTTCCTTTACTTCCAGCTTTGTCTTTAAACGTGCTTGTAAATCCACATACTCTTCCGTAACGTCTTTCGTCGTTATGTTTTCGTATTCCACAAACTCTGCTACGGTATTTATGGAATCCATCACCTTATCGAAAAACTTGTTCGGAACTTTAATGGTAAACCGATTTTCCTTTATATGCAAGTTGTTTTGAAATCTCAAATCGGATATGTAGGCTTCATAACCATTGACCATTCTCTTGATGGCATTTGTAGCTTCCTTTACATTTTTCACCTTATATCGTGCAGATGCAGATTTTATTATCTTCAAATCTTTAGGCATTTGAGTTCTATTGGATATTTCTGGAATCAAATCCAACTTCATGAACTTATCGTCTGCCATAACTTCGAACTCTTCATTTATATCTACAGACTCAACATTTACAGCTTCCTTGTAACTATTATTGTTACATGACAATAACGTTGTCAATACCATACTTGCAACAAAAATTTTAAATCCGTTTTTTAATGCTTTTACTTTCATATTTTTATATTTTTAAGAATTACTTGAGCAAACCTATTCGGATTTCTTTTTTTACTATTGAAAAACGCTTGAAAAGCTTTTGTAAATCATTTTACAATTTCATAGATCACATATTTTAAAACACTTAAACCCAATTGACTTCTAAGGAAAAATATCTTTTCGAGCTTTTAAAACAAAGTATTTTCAGTACGTTTTCCGTGAGTTACCCTACTACAGAAGTCATCGAAGATTGGAAGGGTGAAACCATTGTTGCCTTCCAAGAGGATTTATTTGAAAAACTGAAAGCCAAAGTCAGTGAAAAATGGTTTTATACCTATATAAAAAATACTCCTGAAAAGTTACCGCGAATAGACATCCTCAACCTATTGAGCAATTATGTTGGTCATGACAGTTGGAATGCTTTTAAGATGGTTCATAGCAAAGAAGAGTCGCGACCCAAGAAACATTCCAAGAAACTGTATTGGTTATTGCTGCTGCTTCCCATTGTCTTATTTGCATTCAATAGGCTCATTGCAAAAAACACCTTCGAGTTTTGTTTTATCGACGATATCAAAAACGAAGCCATTACCAAAACCACAATAGACATTAAAATAGTACACGACAATGAATCTCCCATACATTTGAAAACAAATGACTCTGGGTGCTTTTCCTATGAGACAACTAAAGACATCATCAAGTTTGTCGTGCAATCCCCATATCATAAAACAGACACCATTGTAAGACATATAAATTCCAATGGCAATCAAATCGTCAAATTAAAACCAGACGACTATGCATTGATGTTACATTATTATACCAATGGCAACATTAAAGAATGGAAAAAACACAAGCAACAATTAAGCGACCTCTTTGCTGACGATGCAACAATTTATAGATTGTTTGAAAATAACATAGGAGTAGAAATCTACTCGAAAAGGGAATTCATCAGAACGCTTACCATTCCTACAAAAGCTTTAAAACGCATTGAAATACTAGACAAGACACTGGAAAACGAAAAAATCATAACTCTAAAATTTATGATGAAATGAAAAAAATATGCTACATACTCATAAGCTTGGCAATTGTTTCATGCGCAAAAGACAAATCCAAAAACATGGAGGCTATTACTGTTGAAGCAGCGGAAGTCAATTACGAAATTGCAGATGACAAAACATATTTAAAGGCAGATAATGGAACTAAAGAGTTTCTATATGAAAATATAGCCTCTCAAAAACTACTGGATCTATATGATTTGTCACTGTTGCAAAAAAGGCATCCTGAATTCAAAGAGGACATCAATGCACAATTGAAAGAATTAACAGCCGACTCCATTGTTGTAAACAATTACCGAGATAAGGTTTCCATTCAAAACATACATCAAGATGGTCCATTGACACGAGTTTCTGATTCCGTACAAGAAATGAAACTCTATTTTAATATAGTTTCAAACGGTACAATCACTGCAGATTCCATTTACGTCAAGATCATTTCCAAAACAATAACCTTAGAAGATAAAAATATGATCACCAGCAAGATTCGATTCTCCAAATCCGAATTCAAACACTAAAAAGCATAAAATCCCAATTCGTCATTTCCACTTGATATTACAGCCCATACTGGGTTTTTGAGTCTTCAAAGGAGCCTTCTCATCCAAAACGGCATCCAATGCTTCTCGAATATCCTGGCCTGTCAATGATATGCCATTACCTGGTCTTGAATTATCCAATTGACCATGATATGTTGTTTTTAAACCTTCATCGAACACATAAAAATCTGGAGTACATGCAGCATCGTAGGATCTTGCAACTTCTTGAGTCTCGTCATATAGATATGGAAATGGATATTGTAGACGTTTGGCCAATTGTTGCATTAATTCAGGACTGTCTTGTGGATACTTTTTTACATCATTGCTACTAATTGCAATAAAGCCTATTCCTTTTTCAATATACTGGTTCGCCAACTTTACCAACTCGGAATTTACGTGTACCACAAAAGGACAATGGTTACATATAAACATGATTACAGTTCCTTTTTCTCCCTTTAATTCTTGAAGTGACATCTTTTTGTTGGAAACGACATCAATCAAATTAAAACATGGAGCTATGGTACCTACTGGAAAAGGGTTGGATGGAGTTAATGACATAGTCTACGGTATAAATATATTAATGTAAAAATACTTTAATTCTCTATCATGTCATATAACATGCTCATCTTATTGAAAACCAAAGTCGCTTCTTTTTTCAATTCATTCCCATAGTCATGTGCTGTAAAACCAAACACATCGAACCCTCCTTTTCTAGCCGCCCTGACTCCTGTTAAACTATCCTCAATCACAACGCATTCACTTGGGAGGAAACCCATCGTCTCTGCTGCCCAAATAAAAACAGAAGGATCTGGTTTCCATTTCTCTATCGTATAGCAACTAAATATTTTCCCTTCAAATTTGTCTAGCAACCTCGTATGCGACAAATTGAATCTTATTTTTTCTTCTGGACCACTTGATGCGACACAATATGGTATTTTTAAATTATCGAGTACTTCGGCTATGCCTTCGATAGGTCTAACCTCCTTTTCGAAAACCTCAAAGCTCCTTCGCCTAAACTCTTGTTCAAAATTGTCTGGGACCATCACTTTGGCCAAAGCAGCAATTTGATCTATGCAACCTCTTATGGTTCCTCCCTTAAAATTCCTTAGAGCATACTCCAGGTCTATGTTTGCTCCTAGTTGATTTGCCATATCTACCAAAACAGTATTCCCCAATGTTTCGCTATCTACCAAAACACCATCACAATCAAAAATAACACACTTGTATTTACGCATGTTTTATGGAGTGGAACTGGAAACTTGCAATAGCTTTCCGTTATAATACTTATTCCCACTCAAGGAAAAATCGGCAATATAACGTGCCATCTCCAATGCTGTAGTTGGTGCTTCATATCCAGGAAATGCTTCTCCCAACATTTCAGTTTGCACAGCACCCAATGCCAATACGTTAAACGCTATTCCTGATTCCTTATATTCTTCTGCCAATAACTCTGTCAAGGTAATTACGGCTCCTTTGCTTGAACTATAGGAAGATAATCCTGGGAATTTCATACTCCCTTGAACTCCTCCCATTGAACTGACCGTTACGACATGGCTTCCGTCCTTCATAAATGGCAACAATATTCTTGTCATTTCTGCTACTCCAAAAACATTCGTTCTATAAACATTTTCAAAATCTTGCATTGTCGTATCTGAAAAAGGTTTGTTTAACAGGGTTCCTGCATTATTGACCAATATATCTACTTGTTCCCACTCTTCCTTTACAAACGTCTCTACTTTTTTATAGCCCTCTTCATTGCATAAATCAAATGCAAGGGAGGTTATATTGTCAAAATTCAAGTTATTTACTGGTTGGGCATTCCTTGACAAGGCCAATACGTTATGCCCCATATTGGCAAATAAATGTACCAATTCAAAACCAATCCCTCTACTAGTACCTGTTATTATAATATTTTTAGTCATACATTTTAATTTCACGAGTTGGTGTATTACTCATTTTTTCAATTGCAGGAATGATCTTATTGATTATTCTCGCCATATGGTCATAATCCAATTTGTCCACCTCATCATCAACATGATGATAATACACATAATCGTCTGATGTAGAAATGGTTTGCGCTGGCACATTGAATTCCTCATAGAAAGGATAATTGTCCGATCTCTTAAACAGATTATACGTTTCTGCCATTTCATAAAACCCAATGAATTTTGAATCGTTTGTGTATTCATTAATCTTCTCCGACATATTCGAAAACTTGTGTCCAGTAATATAAGCATCGAACTCCTTATCCTTCATTGGTGTTCCCAACATTTCAATGTTGAATACCGTATACAGATCCATATCTTCCGATTTCAATCGCTTTGCCAAATGCTTGGATCCCAACAGCCCCATTTCCTCCGCTGAAAACAGTACAAACATCAAGCTACGCTTGTTGTTTTTCTTTGCTGAAAAATGCCTAGCCATTGCCAAAACCGCACTTGAGCCTGCTGCATTGTCATTGGCCCCGTTAGCTATCGAATCGTTTTCCACAGTCTTACCGTATCCAATATGATCATAATGAGCACCTATGATCACTACTTCTCCCTTTAATTTCTCATCGTTGCCTTCCAAATAGCCCACGACGTTGAATGCATCCATTTCCTTTGCCTTGAATGAGTCTCGATATGTTTCAAAGTAAGGTTTCAATCCAAACGATTTCATTTGCTCTTCTATGTATGTAGCAGATTCGTCTATGCCTTGGGATCCAGTGTTTCTACCTAGCAATTCATCCGATGCCAAAAAAGCCACGGTTTCTTTCACTTCCGAGACTGTTACAGCAAGTTCTTTAGAATCTTTGGAATTACTCTCTTTTCTTTCAGAGGATTTACATCCTAAAAAAGCCAATGCAATACTTAATACAACTAATTTTTTCATATGCCATATATTGTTTTACTTCCTGAAAATGAGTTTCATTTGGATTGATTTTTAAAGATAAAAAAAATCCCAAGTCAAATGATTGAATTGGGATCTTATATGATTATCATTTTTGTTTTATTACACCAACATTGTTACTGGATTCTCTATAAACCCTTTCAATGTTTGCAAAAATTGCGCTCCAGTTGCTCCATCTACCGTTCTATGATCGCAAGCCAAAGTTAATTTCATAGTATTGCCCGCTACGACTTGTCCATTCTTAACCACTGGTTTTGCGACAATGGCTCCTACTGACAAGATTGCTGAATTTGGTTGGTTTATGATAGATGTAAAACTTTCAATACCAAACATTCCCAAGTTGGAAATGGTAAACGTACTACCTTCCATTTCCTGTGGTGTCAACTTCTTCTTTCTTGCTCTTCCTGCAAAACCCTTGACTGCAGCTCCTATTTGTGGCAATGTTTGCTCATTCGCAAATTTCACGACAGGAACCACCAAGCCATCTTCGACAGCAACAGCTACACCAATGTGCACATGATTGTTTAATTGCATTTTATCTGCAAACCACTGTGAGTTTACTTGTGGATGTTGACGTAATGCCAAAGCACAGGCTTTGACAATCATATCGTTGTATGATATTTTCGTATCTGGAATCGAATTGTACTGCGCACGGAAAGCCATCGCGTTTTCCATATCGAATTCAACATTCAAATAGTAATGTGGTGCAGTAAACTTAGACTCTCCCAAACGTTTTGCTATCACTTTACGCATTTGAGAATGTTTCACCTCATCAAAGTCCTCCTGTCCAGATGCAACAAATTTTGCTACTGGAGCGGATGATGATTGAGATGCAACAGGTACAAAATTTTCTATATCTCGTTTTACGATACGACCATTTTCTCCAGAACCTTGTACTTGAGATAGATTAATTCCCTTCTCTTCCGCCATTTTTTTGGCTAATGGAGAAACGAATATACGCCCGTTAGATGTTTTTATCGTATTTTGAACTGGTTCTTCTTTAATTACGGATGGAGCAGCAGCTTCAGCTTTCACTTCTTTTTTTGGTGCTTCTTCTTTAGAAGTATCATCTTCAACCTTAAAGTTTTCGGCGATTGATGAGACATCGGTTCCTTTTGGACCTATTATCGCCAATAGGGAATCCACCTTGGCAGAATCTCCTTCATCCAAACCTACATACAACAATGTTCCAGCATTAAATGACTCAAACTCCATTGTGGCCTTGTCTGTTTCAATTTCTGCAAGAATTTCTCCTTCCTCTACCTCTTCCCCTACTTTTTTCAACCAAGTAGCAACTGTACCTTCTTCCATGGTATCACTCAACCTTGGCATGGTCACTACTATGACCCCTTCTGGAATGTCTATTTTGTTTTCTGTTGAAGCTTCCGGAGCACTGGAAACTTCTTCTTCTTTTTCTTCTTTCACTTCCTTGGAAGCAGTTGTATCTCCTTTTAGCAATTCGGAAACATCTTCATCTTCCTCTCCTATAATTGCCAAAAGAGCATCTACTTGAGCTGTATCTCCTTCTTGCACGCCTATGTGAAGTAAAGTCCCTTCATTGAATGACTCAAACTCCATTGTGGCCTTATCAGTTTCAATCTCTGCTAGGATATCACCTTCTTCTACTTTATCTCCTACTTTTTTCAACCAAGCAGCAACTGTCCCCTCTTCCATCGTGTCACTAAGACGCGGCATGTTTATTACTATAGCCATAACTTATATTTTATGCTGAATGAATGGGTAATCCTCTTGCTCGTATACGGCATCGTACATCACGTTTTTATCTGGATATGGTGATTCTTCTGCGAATTTCTCACACTCGGACACCAAATCCTTCACACGTTTGTTTATTACCTTGATATCGTCTTCTGTAGCGTATTTTTCATCAAGAAGAATATCCTTTATTTGAGTAATCGGGTCTATCTTCTTGTACTCTTCTACTTCCGCCTTCGTTCTATAATGTTGTGCATCGCTCATCGAGTGCCCTCTATACCTATATGTTTTCACTTCCAAGAATGTTGGACCGTCTCCACGACGTGCTCTTGAAATGGCTTCGTCGAATGCTTCAGCCACCTTGATTGGATTCATCCCATCCACTGGACCTGAAGGCATTTCATAACCTCTTCCCAGCTTCCAAATATCTGTATGATTTGCTGTACGCTCTACTGAAGTTCCCATTGCATATCCATTGTTTTCACAAACAAAGACCACTGGCAATTTCCATAACATTGCCAAGTTGAACGTCTCATGAAGTGAACCCTGTCTTGCAGCTCCATCTCCAAAACAACAAATGGTCACAGCATCTTGATCATGGTATTTATCTCCAAAAGCAATCCCTGCTCCCAAAGGTATTTGTCCTCCAACGATACCATGTCCTCCATAGAAACGGTGTTCTTTGGAAAAAATGTGCATCGATCCACCTAAACCTTTTGAGGTTCCTGTGGCCTTTCCATACAACTCTGCCATCACACGTCTAGGATCCACCCCCATACCTATGGGTTGTACGTGGTTCCTATATGCTGTTATCATTTTGTCTTTCGTCAAATCCATAGCATGCAAAGCTCCAGCTAACACTGCTTCTTGACCATTGTACAAGTGAAGAAATCCTCTTACCTTCTGTTGGATGTATACTGCTGCAAGTTTGTCTTCAAACTTTCTCCATAACAGCATATCTTCATACCATTTAAGGTATGTCTCTTTTGTGATTTTTTGCATTGGTAACGTTTTTAAAAAATAAACGAACTACAAAAGTAACACTTTAGTTAGTAATGAAAAAACTGTTATTCGTAAAATTTCATTAGATTCCGACCTTAAGTAGAACGAAAATCTTATAGTGCTGAACTATCGAAAATTAAAGGCAATAAATTTGCTAGAGAATTCGATTTGGCCACTGGTCCTGTTTCCCCCATAAAATAGATTTCGATTGGGGCATTTTGCTTGACTTCATATTCTGCAACAGCTTGTCGACAAGCACCACAAGGCGGTATTGGTGAGGTTGTCTCTTGGTTTTGTGAAGCTGCAGTAATTGCCATTCTTAGAATTTGAGATTTGGGATAGGTAGCTCCAGCGTAATATATGGCTGTACGCTCTGCACATAGTCCAGACGGGTAAGATGCATTTTCTTGATTGTTACCTGTAACAACTTCTCCATTGTCCAACAATAGAGCTGCTCCCACATTAAATTTGGAATATGGGGCATAAGCCTTGTTTCTAGCTTCTATTGCTTTCCTCATTAAATTTCTTATCTCTTCAGACAATTCATCCATTGAGTCATAAACGTACAATGTCGATTCTATTTTTATTTCTTTCATAAATTTTCACCCACTAAATATTGGTGAGACTAAATTACACAAAAAAACTATTGCTGATGGCAATAGTTTTTTTGTGTAAACAGTTTTCTGTATAGCTTATTAATATTCTGAATACGTTCCAGCTCCAAGGTTAAAGGTTAAAGAAAAACGCAACGTGCTTTCCAATGGGCTTTGTACTTGGGACGACGAGAACAAATAAGACAGATCTACATTTATAACATTGTATTTAAAACCTGCTCCCAAGGCAAAAAACTTACGTGCTCCCTTACTTTCATTTTCGTTGAAGTACCCAGCTCTAAATGCAAAAGATTCTTGATATAGATATTCTGCTCCCAAGGCATATGTAAATTCTTTCAATTCTTCATTAAATCCTCCCGGAGCATCTCCGAACGATTGGAAAATCCCAGATATGAAACTTACATCCGGGTCTTGCCCTTCAATGATGACATTGCTATTTACCACATTTCCAAGATCATCCGTATCCGCGTCATAAACACCATTTCCATTGTTATCCGTGAACTCTCTTTCGGTTCCGTATACTGGTGGTGTTGGCACCAATAACTTGGATACTTCCGCAGTAACGGCCACTTTGTTGTATTGATCGAAAATAAAATCGAAACCAGCTCCTACCCTTAGATTCGTAGGTTGAAAGTTATCTTGTCCTCCTTCGTCATATTTGAACTTGGGACCCAAGTTTTGAATTGCAAAACCTGCTCTCCAACGTCCATTGAAATCATTGTAGGCTTCCTCTTCACTTTGGTAATATCCATTTATGTCCACTCCAAACGTACTAGCGGGGCTAATATCCTGGTTACCTGTATTCAGTTTCAAATCCGAACGCAAGTAACGCATCGCTACAGACATCCCAAATTGATCACTCAATCTCAATGCATAGGAAACATCCAATGCCATCTCATTTGGTTTTTGTATTAGAGGCGTTGAGTCTTCGTCTTCGACAAATTCTATTTCACCCAAACTAAAGTAAGTAAAACTCACCCCAAAGGCACTTTGCTCGTTCAATCTATTGAAGTATGACAAATACCCAATTCCTATGTCATTTACCAGTTTACTCAAATATGGGGTATAACTAAGTGAAACCCCTGATTTTGATGTTGCAAATACGTTTTTGGATGAATTCCATTTTTGTGAAAATGCATCTGGCGATGTCGCCACACCCATATCTCCCATTCCAGCAGCTCTTGCATCTGGAGCAATTAACAAAAATGGCATTCCTGTAGTAATAACTCTAGTGTCCTGATTAGGAATTATAGTTGTTTGCGCATTCATCTTCAATGCGAAAAGCAGTGTTATTGCTATTATGATGTTATTCTTCATAGATTAATTTTAATTTTACAAATATAATTTTTTATTAGAGTATTACAAGTTTCTCTATTTTTTCTACAGTTTTATTGGTTGCACTGGAATGTACCTTCAATTTATAGATATAGGTTCCCTTACCTATCTTATCTCCAAAATCATCCCTTCCATCCCAAACGATGTCTCGTGAAGTCGAACTCGAGGACTTTCCTCCATCTCCAACACTTTGTCCATTCAATGTCCTTACCAGCTTTCCTGAAACGGTGAATATCTGCACCGAGATATCCAATATTTCCGAGCTATTGTGACTAAACCAAAACTCAGTGTAATTAACAAATGGATTTGGATAGTTCAATACGTTGTTGACTATTAAATGGTCGTTCTCATTAAAGACTACAAACTGTAACTCCGCAATTGAAGAATTATTATACACATCCCATGCTTTTACGGATAAAGTATGTATTCCCGGCTCTAGATCCCTAAATGGGTAACTAAGACTCCCCCTTGTATAATCATCGATTTCCGTCGTGTAATAATTGTTCAAGATAAATGGGTTTACTTCATCCCCATCCAAAATTGCTACGATGTCATGTCCTATTCCACTGGCGGTATTGATCCCATTTTCATCTTGAAGCTTTACCAACAAGTTTGGAGATTCGTTGGTTACGCCTCCAAATACAAAGTTTTCATCATTCATGAACAAATTAATGACTGGCCCCACATTGTCTTCTGGTGCATTTTCATTTAACCCTCCTATTTGCAACGTATTGGTTGACGCTCCTGTTTGATCGGACAATGGTATTTCCGTAGAGGCATAGAAACTGATCTTACCGTATCCAACTGGAATCCCAATATCCCTTGGCACTATGAAATCGAACTCGAATTCCCCGTTTACCACAGAGGCTTGCCCCCTAAATACAACAGCACCCAGGGTTTCATAATCCAATATTATGACTTGCCCATTTTCTGTCACATTATCATTCCCCAAAGTTTGTCGTTGTATAGGTTTGTCGTAAATGGTCGTTGTAACCACTCCATTGTAATTGGAAAGTAGATTTCCAGAAACATCTGTTACCTCCCCTTCCAATTTAGCATAACTCAATGCCTCCAAGACATCTGTAGATTGTGCCACCGGCACATCGTTAATTTTTGTCAACCTGACATTAGGCTCTGGAAAGGCCAATCGCATTGCTGGGTCTCCAATATAGAACACCAAGTTTTTCTGATTGATACCAGCTATTGCAGGGTCATTCTTCGTTAGTCGCAAGGCTTCTGCCGCTGTAGGGTACTCATGGTCTTCATAATCGTCTGTATCATTGAAAGAGAACAAATACTCTTCCAAGATTAAATTAAACGTAATACCAACACTAACGAATATTTGACGTGTTGTCGTTATCAACGATATGGCTCCTCCATCCTTGTTCCAATAAATCAACTCCCCTGCGGTCTCCCTCAACGGGTTATCAAATTTAGTATATTCACATGTCACAGTCACAAAGCAATTCAACTGACATTCATTACGAAGTGATTCGGCATCAGGCTTCTGGAAGAATCTTTCAAAAGCAAAACCATCTTCTCCTCCGTGTCCAAAATAATTCACCACCAAAGCCCCATTTTCAATGGCATTGGAAATGGCTGCTTTTACTGCTGGATAACGATCTCCTCCTACCGAAGACTCTTGTTGAAATGAATCCGAGTGGATCTTTACTACATTGATGAAAGGTTTCTCTCCAGTTACTTGGTCCCCTATTTGATCTGTGGTTTCTTGCAAAGAGCTTTCCCATGGTTCATCCACATCATCAGAAATGACAACAAAATTGTTCCTCCAACTACCAAAGGCTTCTCTGGAATAGTACGTTGCCACCTTGTCAACCATTTGCTTAGCTTTCAATGGGGTGTCTGCTATTATTCTTCCCGTGGCGATGTCCAGCTTGTCTGTTGATTCCATGTTACCTTCGTTCTCATCCATCATCCCAAAGAAATCGTCCGAAACGAACGAATTGGTCAAATTGAAACTATTATAGGCATTCCAAGTCGGCATGTTATAGGTATTGGATGATATTCTTCCTTTATAATCAAAGGAACTATCTCCAAACAGGCATAGGTATTTCACTCTCTTATCTGGGGTACTAGCATTGTCATACACATATTTAACTAAATTCCTTATGGCTGCAATATCTTCATTGTTGGTACTGAATTCCGCATAAATGGACTCTATGGTCAATACTCTTACAACCAACCCATTGTTAACCCTGTTTATTTCAGCCAATCGTTCAGCTTGTGCCAGATGAGTAGTTGGTGTTATTATCAAGTAATCTATATCCTGAAAATTGCCTTGGCTGTTTTCAAAAATGGTTCCTTTTATGTTTTGATTGGCTACTGTGCTATTCGATGGTTCCAAAGGTTCATAAAAATCGGTCGCACTTACCGTCACAAATGTCTTTAGTGTCCCAAGTGTTGTTTTAAAACTTAAAGTTGCGGAAGCGTCATTGTTTTCAATTGTTGAAACATTATTCAAATCTGTGATGTTCCAAACTTCAGACAATCCACTTGCATTAGTCACATTGTATTGTCCTATACCTGTAGCCTGAGTTGTTTCATTATTTTTAAACTCATGCTGTTTTCCATTGAAAGTCAAATTTCTCGTTGCCTCGACGGAGATGTAATCCAAATACCCTACAGCACTTGGGTTTCCTAGCTTGTCATAATCGATCTTGATGGTTACATCATCTGAAGCAGCATTTACATCTCCTACGAAGAAGCCTTCGGACACAAAATTAGGAGCAGTCACCGCAGGGATAATTACCATTCCAACCTGTGTATTGTTCAAACTTACAGCCATATTGGAATCATTGGCAGATGTCGATGCTCCAATCACTTTAAGTTTTAAAGGTTCTGTCGTTACCAAATCAGGAAAATTGAATTCGAATGTCTTGCTAGTCTCCACATCGAACTCATCCCCAAACCAGCGTCTACCTACAAAAGCCAAATTGGTTTCGTCTACTTCGTGAAATTGATAATCTTGAAAAGTATCGATTATCATATCTGGTGTTCCTGTAGATTGATTCATCTCTTGAATACGTTTACCAGTTCCAGCACTTACATTTATATAGTAATAGGCGATGTCGGAATAAGGGTTGATATTCGTATTTATAGAAGGGTCTTCCACATCAGCCTTAGGTCCATCTCCATAGAACAACACATAATCTCCATCGTTGAAGACTCCATCCTCCTCTCCAATCACTTTGATGGCATTCTCCTCTGGATCAAATGGGAACTCCACATTATTTCTGTAAGGCAACATCTTCCCTCCGTTACCATATATCTTTATATTTCGAGGGTCAATAGCATTGGTATTTATGCCTAGACTATTCAAATAGTTCTTACTTAGCCTAAAGACTCCTGATTTATTTATGGCAAACTTATACCAAGTCCCTGTACTTAAAATGGAATTTGAAATGGTTAGTCTGTTTTGTGTATTGAAGTTTTTGACTTTTTTAGAGTGATTGTAATTGATCGTGAATGATTTCACCTTCTTATAGGTGTTGTTGGCTGTTCTCACCATCCCGGAAACACGTAACATGGCATACATCTTATCTCTGGCAATTGAGTTTTTCAACTCAAATGCAATTTCATTGGGAATCGTCTTTATATTGACACCTTTCAATTCCATTCTTGTCATTGGAGAATAGATTACGTTGGCTATCGATATTGAGTTCTCATCTATGGGTGTATTAACGTCCCACTGTTCCACATATTCCACTCCTCTATCCAAACTAAAATCAAAACGCTCTTTTGGAGTAAAGGACGGAACTTCCACGGCATACCCTTCCGTAGCAATAGTAATGGTTTCACCCCAGTTTAGACTAACCTTTTTTTGCTGAGAAAAAGCAATTATGGAGGTTAGCAATAGTAGTAATAGTAATTTCTTTTTCATTAACATACATAACGTTATTATTCCGATGTTATTATCGCCTTTTTTAATTAATTTAAAAAAACGAAACAAAATTACAACAATAAATCCAATCCCATAAACGTAAGATGATCTTAATAAATCAATATGATTTTCAGATTTGTATAAATCTTATTTATTAAAAAAGTAGGGTTATCCATTTCATAACTGTTTCATAGCTATGAAAATTGAATTCACATCGTTTTTAATATTTTCTTAATTATTTCATAAAATATTTTTAAAATTGTGATAATAAATATTGATTATGGGCGTTATTCTTTTTAATACAGCGATAAACCATACAAAACATCGTTGTATAGCAAATAAATAGGATGAAGTGCGATGTTTTTTATTCAAATTTCATGATTTAACCTTGTAGAGTTAGGTATAATTGTTATATTGCGACTCCAAAAAACATAATTAGCTTACTTAAACGTATGAATATGAAAAAAGTAATTGTATCAAGGCTTATTCTAATTGTAGCGATTTCGCTAACCTTGGTAGGTTGTAAAAGATCTGGAGGTGGCTCTAACACTTCTAGAGCGACAGGATGGCAAATCAATGCCAAAGAAGGTGGTTTTCAATACAACACCAAATTCAAAGAGCAAGAAACTGCTCCTGGTTTAGTGTTCGTGGAAGGTGGAACTTTCACTATGGGTAGAGTTCAAGATGATGTGATGCACGATTGGAACAATACACCAAACCAACAACACGTTATGTCTTTTTACATGGACGAAACAGAAGTTACCAACAAAATGTATACGGAGTATCTACATTGGATTAGAACAGTTTACCCTCCAGAAGATGAGAATTTCAGAAAAATATACGATGGTGTTGTACCTGACACCTTGGTTTGGAGAAACAGATTGGGATACAATGAGGTAATGACAAACAACTACTTACGCCACCCTGGTTACGGTGAGTATCCTGTGGTTGGTGTAAGCTGGATTCAAGCTGTCGAGTTTGCTAATTGGAGAACAGATCGATATAATGAACTTAGCTTGCAGAAAGAAGGGTATTTGAAGCAAGACAGCCAATACGAAGCTACTGCCGATGCCAATTTCAACACAGATACATACATAAACGCTCCTACACAGACATATGGAGGAAATGAAGATATTTTAAAAGGAGGAAAATTAAAACCTCAAGTAGATGCAGAAGGTAATGAAATTGGTGTTTATGCTTCTAGAGAAACAGGGATTATCTCCCCTAAGTATAGACTCCCAACTGAAGCAGAATGGGAATATGCGGCATTAGGTATGTCAGAATTAAGAAGCTACAATACTTATAGAGGTAGAAAAAAATACCCATGGAGTGGACAGTACACTCGTTCTGGAAAACGTAAGGTACGTGGTGACCAATTGGCAAACTTCAAACAAGGTAAAGGTGACTACGGCGGTATAGCAGGTTGGTCTGACGATGGTGCAGATATTACTGCCCAGGTTAAATCTTTCTCACCAAATGACTTTGGTTTGTACGATATGGCAGGAAACGTTGCTGAATGGGTAGCTGATGTATACAGACCCATAGTTGACGATGAATTTAACGACTTCAACTACTATCGTGGTAATGTATATACAAAGAATTCAATTAATGATGATGGTACGGTAAAAATAGTTACTACAGATGAAATCGTTTACGATACTTTAGCCAATGGAAAGGTAATAGCAAGAGATTTACCAGGAGAAATTGCTCAAGTACCTGTTGATTTGGATGAAACTTATTTAAGAACAAACTTTGATACAAGTGACAACAGAAACTTTAGAGATGGAGACAGACGTTCTTCTCGTTACTATTCAGATGGGTTTGACGACGAAACAGAAGGTGAAGAAGAGAATTTAACAGGAAAAATGTATAACTCTCCAAAACACTCTGTTGAAGTTGACTCAACTGGTCAAATGATTAGAGAATATGACAAATCTGACAAGAGAACCTCTCTTATCAATGATGAAGTTCGTGTTTTCAAAGGTGGATCATGGAAAGATAGAGAATACTGGTTGGATCCAGCACAAAGACGTTATTACCCACAAAACATTGCTACAGACTACATTGGTTTTAGATGCGCGATGTCAAGAGTAGGTTCAAAGTCCAAAGGCAAAAACAAAACAAAAAACTAGATTTTAATTCTATAAACTTAAAAGTCCTAACTGTTGGTTAGGACTTTTTTTATACATTTATTTCTACAATAACAATACTATTTACAATATGACGATAGAAGCATTACATTCACTCTTTTTACAATGCAACAAAGTATCCACAGATACAAGAAAAGTGGCAAAAAATGATATATTCTTTGCCTTGAAAGGAGATAATTTCAACGGCAATGCATTTGCTCTTGAAGCTATCGAAAAAGGCTCTAAATATGTTATAGTAGATGAAAAGGAATACAATACCTCCTCTCAAACCATATTGGTTGAAGATGTACTGAAGACCCTTCAAGAACTATCCACATTTCATCGTGATCATCTGAACATCCCCATAGTTGCATTGACTGGTAGCAATGGAAAGACAACTACTAAGGAACTAATCAATGCCACCTTATCGAAAAAATACAACACGACTGCAACCTTTGGAAATTTGAACAATCACATTGGTGTTCCACTTACACTACTTTCCATGGGCAGCAATACCGAAATAGGCATTGTGGAAATGGGAGCCAACCACTTGAAGGAAATTGAACTTCTATGTAACATTGCAAAACCTAATTATGGCTATATCACAAATTTCGGCAAAGCCCATTTAGAAGGTTTCGGAAGCATTGAAGGCGTTATAAAAGGAAAAACGGAACTCTATGATTTCCTAATAGATAACAACAACTCCATTTTTATAAATACTGATGACGACAAACAAGTAGAGCATTCCAAAAATGCAAAGACAATTGCATTTGGTAATTCGGATGCAAACGAAATTAGTGTAAACCTAATAGAAGCACAACCTTTCGTCAAGGTAAATTACAACGGTTTGGAGATAGAAAGTCAATTAATTGGAGCATACAACTTCAATAACATATCTGCAGCTATATGCATTGCGAATTACTTCAAGGTTGACGACTCATCCATAAAGGCTGCCATAGAAAGCTACACACCGACGAACAATCGTTCACAAATTATCGAAAATGCATCCAATAAGATTATTTTAGATGCCTACAATGCAAATCCAACGAGCATGCGAGCAGCATTGAATAACTTTTCCAACCTTAAAGAGAAAAACAAGATCGCTTTTTTAGGTGATATGTTCGAACTTGGAAATGAAGCAGAGGGAGAACATCAAAGTCTAACTGACTTAACATCAAATCTAAACATTGATTCGATTGTTTTAGTTGGTGAAAATTTCCATAGAACCAAAAGCAATTCACAAAACATATGGCATTTCAAGTCCTTTAAGGACCTTAAAAACAACTTTGAATTCAATGACATTGAAAATGCTACGCTTTTGATAAAAGGTTCGAGAGGGATGGCTTTAGAACGTATTTTGGATTTATTATGAGATACTACTTTAGAAAGTCTTTGAAGGCTTCCCAATAACCTTTTGTTCCTTCTGTTGTTTCCCACAATACCCTTGAACCATGAATTCCTTTTGCCATCGGCTTGTAATGTGTCAAGACCTTTGGGTTGATATCACTTACCAAAGTTGCCAAAGCTGGAGTTTCACTTTTCGAAGCTGTTACAAATACTGGTTTGTCATAATCTTTTATTTCATCTTGTATGTTCACCCCCTTGAAGTACTCACCAGGACTGAAGGCTGCTACTCTCTCTATTTTATCATTGTTATTTCCTATTATAAGTGCCAATGACGCTGAATAAGAACTACCTACCAAAAGTAAGGGCTGTTTGTCGTTGTTTGAATATATATGATCTATCGCTGCTTCGATATCTTGCCTCGCATCCAAATAAGTAGTTGATAGATTTTTGATTTTGGCTTCTTTGGCAGTCTCATTGACAACATCGTTTGCAATTTTGCCAGAGCGCTGATCAATTGCCATTACTGAGTATCCCAATTTATTTAATTCTAAGGCCGTATCCTTGTACTCTCCTCTACTAAATCCAGCTTGATGGCACAACAAAACGGAAATAGACCTTCCTCCCACCAAATAAACGTCTGCAGTGATGGGTAAACCATCTCTGGATGGAAACTGTATTGTTTTCTTTTCATCAACAACTTCCTGAGGAGCATTAGCAGCCAATTCTACTTTTCCTTTAAGGAGGCCTTCTTTTGGAGTACTCTCTTTTTTACAAGCCCCTAACATACAAATAGCCAAAAATGAAATTAAGATTTTATCCATTATTGTTTTTCTTTTAAATATAAGAAATTGTGAATGAAAAAATGTTAAAAGCATTTTAGAAGTACAAAGAGTGCATCAACTATTCGTTACTTTCATCATAGAGGTTGAAAATTAAAGTGAAACCATATTCAATGATCTCATCGTAATATTCCCTGTATGCATCCGTCATTTCATCTTTGTCCTCAATTGAGAAATACTCCTCCTCTAGCTCTATGATCTCCCAACCATTATCTCGAATGTAATATTTCGCCAATTCATAAGCTCCATCAATATCCTTGTAATTTATAAACAGAGTGGCATATGCTCCTTTTACCTTATCAAAATGTTCGGATTCCTTCCCAGGCTTTACGTGTGCTATTATTTGATACATAGTTTATCTTTTTACTTTCAAACCAGCTAATGACATATACCTACTTTTTTAAGGTACATCTGTTATACTTTTGCATAATTTACAATTGCAATTTTATAAGTGTCTTAATATTCATCACTTTTCATCGAGGCCTCAAACATTAAGTTTCAAAAATAAAAAAAGCCGAACAAATTTGTCCGGCTTTTTTTATTTTAAGTGGGCGACAAGGGATTCGAACCCCTGACCCCTTGGGTGTAAACCAAGTGCTCTGAACCAGCTGAGCTAGTCGCCCTAAAATATAGGCTTGCAATTTTGAAAAAGAGTGGGCGACAAGGGATTCGAACCCCTGACCCCTTGGGTGTAAACCAAGTGCTCTGAACCAGCTGAGCTAGTCGCCCCTTTCCTGATTGCGGATGCAAATATAGGGTAAAGTTGTAACCATACAAAACCTTTTTAGAAGTTTTTTCATAATTATGTGCACTTATTTTTAATGTTATCTTTTCCTTTAGAAAAGACCTTTTGTCTTTCAACAACTTAGCATTCATTTCGAAAAATTGCATCCGATCATTAATTTTCGTTTTTATAAAAAATAAAATGAAGAATAATTCTATTCTACTATGACAAACATAAATTTTGTAGCGTAATAATTCAACTTCATCTAATTTCTCAAAAAGATTTATTATTGATTAATTAAGCATCGATAGCAAATAATTTAATATTTTAGGCACTTAATTAACCGCCCGGATTTGAAGTATATTTCTCTAGTTGATGAGCTTGGCTTGGATTTAGAAGCACTCACTAACATTGATTCCAGTAAAATAATTAGGTTGCAGAAGCAATTAAAGGCCAATGCCGTACTTAACAACACCAGCAATCTGGGAGAGCTCTCTCTACTAATTGAGCACTTTAAAGAAGAAAGCACAAGAAAGAACCACCTCTTTGTTGAAAAACATATATGGCTAAAACAAATCATTAGTGGCCTGTATACGGAAATTCCGCAACAATCTATTTTTATAGACGGCACCTACATTAGAGACATAGAAAATTTAAAATCGTTTCTATCTCCTTATTTAAAGGAAAACATAAAACCTTTCTTGTCTGAAACACTAAACAAGGGAAAATATGAATTGTTGGTTAATGTGGTTAAGAATCATTTCCTCTTTTCGGAAGAAGTCATTCAAATCATTGTCAACTTTTTCAAATCCAAATTGGATTATGCCTGTGTTTACTTAAATGAGGATAAGATACTGGAGAAGCACTACCCTGTTGCTTACATTAGAAATTACAATTTCATCAAAAGTCTGAATCAATTCCCTAATTCCTTTTCCGAGGAAATACAGGAATTATGTTCCGAAGTAGTCGATTTATACAATAGCAAGAGACGCAACATTAGCAACGAGCACTTTGTCTTTGCTGCCAAGACTATGGTAGCCTTGGGAAAGCTGGATGTTTCCAATCTCCCATTGAAGGACCTATTAGAATCCAATGCGGATATTGCCAGACCTTATACAAGTAGAGTTCCCAAAAGAGAAAAAAGCACTTCTGGTTCAGGATTCAGTGCCTGGGGAGTTATCGTTGTCATCATCATTATACTGAAAATAGCTTCTTACTCCTACAGAAGTTCAAGAAGTAATAGCTATGACATCAACAACAATAAAGACTTTCAAGAAATAATACAAAGAAGCTACGGAGAGGAAGGAAAGACCATCAAAGAAATCATAGAAGACAACCAAAGTAAAACTGGCCCCATCATTGAAGATGTTCCAGAAACCACAATAGAAAACGAAGAAGACAAATACAAGGTATTTCCTAGTTATCCCGACAAACTAAAATCGGAAAACCACATTCGTTTCATCTATACATTGAAACGCAAGACGCAACGCAAAACAAGTACAGCCGGTATTGTCCCTGCTTTAATCAAACCGTTTTCCAATCCATATCCCAAAACATTTTATACCATACCAAGCTTTCATACCAATGATGGTTATTATCGTACTCAAATAAACAACAAAAGCAATCAAGACCTTGTTGTTTTCAGGCTTATAAAAGGAGTCGACGAATCTCTGTACATCCCAAAAGACGAAAAGACATTCATAGATTTGAAAATTGGGGACTCTATTGTTTTCTATGTAGGAAAGGACTTTATAGTCACTAGGTTTTCTCACTTTAAACACAATACGGACCTATCCAAAATGTATGCTGTGGAAGGGCTTGAGAATGGAATTCGCAAAACAATAGACATCTTGCCCTTCTATGATAAGATAAATAGTAGAAAAAGTGGAATCACTGGAAAAAAAGTCTCTGATACGATACGAAAGGAATCCATAAAGACAAAAAATGTAAAGCTTAATACTTTGAGCATTGACAAGCTTTACACTGAGTTCTACAACAAAAATTACAGAAATTAACTCAAGCCTGTCTTGGAGTCGTCTTTGAATCGCTTTTGCTTTTCTCTTTCATAGTCCGGTAACAAAGCATAAAGTGCATAGACAATGTGTCGTAACGATTTGTAATCTTGTTTGTCCATTGCATCGTCTCCTTGCTTTATTAGCTTGTCTGCCTTTTTTTGGTTTGAATACTCATTACTGAATTTCAAACTCAAAAAGTAAGAGATGAAATTCTCGTCACTGGATTGTATGATATCGTTGTACAACAAATCCAATTCCTTGATCTTAGAGCGTATCAAATATTTATTTCCAGAATTAACGACTTCCTTTTCATTGTTTATGATTTTTGTATACTTAGATAGATATCTCGCATTTTCTTCCTTGTTAATAAGGTATTCCATATGTGATTTGGAACTAGTATACTCTTCTATTTCACTGGCTATGGCCTTATTTCTGGTCAAGGCGTCGAATTCCTGAATCAGCTTTCTTTTTTTGTCGTCCAATTGGTATTTTTGATCGGATACATCATCGTCTGCAAGCAGCGTTGCCTCTATTTGTATTTCGATCAAACCAACACGTATGTTCTCCAATCTGTTGGAGTATTCGAAATTCTCCTCATCATTGTTTCTTTTAATCAATTCTTCGACTTCGGCAAGAATGGAATTGATTTCCATATTGATCTTGTTGATGCTTATGGAACGTTCAGATTTACTGAATACATTCTGAAACTCTTGATCACAAGACTGTAGGTATACATTTATCTTTAAATCTCGTGACTCCGTTATTTCCAATTCAATTTCTATATCCGTTCCTTTAATCAGGTCCTCTTCCAAATCCTTTCCGAAAATTTCGATAAAACCTATGCTAAGTCCAGAACTTGGCAATCCATTGGATTTGCCTTCAATGATATTTATTACCAAATTGGATTTGGTATTTTGCAATATAGTCTTTGATGCCGTCTTGTAGATTTTCTTCTTCAATGGCAAAATACTACCCTTTGCAAAAACTTTCTCCAATCTCGTGGTGGACGAATCCATATCGTCTACTTCCATACAGATGTCTATGGGCAACGGTTGTCCCAACACATTGTAACTCCCTTGATTTATGGCTATTGAACTAATGGTTTTCAATACATTTTGGCTATCGTCCAACAATTGTATATTAAAACGGTTTAACTTGCCTTTTAGCAGGGGTACGAATTCTGAAAAAGCTGCATCGACTATGTTTTTTATACCTGAATCATATCCTCCGTCTGTTCTATAAACTCTGTAGTTGACAGCTAGGTCTCCTGTCACCCGACAAGTGATCAACTCTTCCAGATCCCTGGTATTTTGCTCGTAGAACAAGCTACTATCAACAGCATTGGCATTAACCTCTACTTGTGCGTCTTTTTCTTCTGTTGCTATTGCTGTAATTGGCTTGGAACCGGCATAATATGCCGCTCCTTCCGCAACTGCGGATGTGGGGTCTATGCTAGAATCCACCAATATTCCTGTCTCTTCTTTTATACGCCTACGTATCAACGGGACATAAGTGCTCCCTCCTATCAGTATCAGTCTTTCTATTTGAGAATTGACAAGTTGATTTTGTGATATCACCTTCTTTATAAAGGTTATCGTCTGCTCTACCTTGGACTCTATTACTTCTTCGAATTCTTCCCTATTAATTACAATATGCTCAAAAAGATTGTTTCCATTTACATCAATATCCAATTCGATTTCGGTTTCTTCGTAAACAGACAATTCCTTTTTTGCTTCTTCAGCCTTTTTAAGGAGTTCGAAATACAATCCTTTATAGTTGCTGGATTTTGTTTTTATGTCTTTCCATAGGTCATCCACATTGCATTTTCCTTCTATGTATGGGACAAGAATTTTTTCGACTATTAAATTATCGAAATCTGCACCTCCCAAGAAATTATCTCCTTCATTGTCCAACACCTTCAATTCTCGATCATTCACCTCAACCAAGGCGACATCGAAAGTTCCTCCTCCAAAGTCATAGACAATCCATTTTTGAGATGTTGAAATATCCAAATTGGATGTATTTGCGTAGGCTAGGCAAGCCGCAATTGGCTCTTGCAGCAAAACGACCTCTTTGAAACCTGCCGAATACCCTGCCTTTTTGGTTGCATTGGATTGAATGGTATCGAAAGAAGCTGGAATGGTTATTACCACGGTATCCAAAACCGTTTCATCCGTAACGAAGTTTTTGAGCTCCTTCAATATGTATGAGGACAATTCGATTGGAGAAACCTCCTTCTCTATGGAAGGTATGAAATACGTTTCTTGAGTT
This sequence comes from uncultured Bizionia sp., assembly GCA_947496215.1. Taxonomy (GTDB): domain Bacteria; phylum Bacteroidota; class Bacteroidia; order Flavobacteriales; family Flavobacteriaceae; genus JAHDHI01. The sequence goes on along the minus strand of CANMCF010000015.1, from coordinate 27,441 downwards.
CCCATTTTACGTTTGAAGAGCATACATACGTTCTCTGCATCCTTTTCCAGATAATCCAAGGCTTTATCTCCAATTACTGTTCTATTTCCCCTGAAAGCCACACATGAAGGTAAGGTCTGCTTTAACCCCAATGGGTTGTTGTATATTTTAATATTGCCATCATTGTAATTGGCAATGAGGCTATTTGTCGTTCCTAGATCTATTGCAAAATTTATGGTCTTCATGTCTTTACTCTACGATTACAATTCCTTTTTGAATTAATCTGGTCATTCCTTCGTCTTCTTTGTAAACAATTGGTTTAAGGACCTTTACAATTTCCATGTTTCCGTGAATGTTTCCCACGATGTTGGCTTCGACATCTGTCATCTCATTTTTATACGCCTTCCCCAAAGGGTTGACGATATGATATCCCAAACCATCACATTCGTGATATATTCTCTCTATGTTTCTATTGAATAGTGACAGATCCTCTTTCTTGCTCTTTAATTCTATGGCAAAAATCTGATTTATTATTTCTAGCATTTTTAAATGGCTCTATTAATTTTATGAGAGTTACAATTTATAAAATTTCAAACAACTTCAGCGACTACGAAAGTACTTCCTCCAATATAGATCACATCATCTTTCTTAGCTGATTTCTTGGCTGACACATAGGCTTCGTTCACGGAATCATAAACATCACCTTTATAGTCATATACCTTGAATTTATTTTGCAATTCCAAGGCTTCCATTCCTCTTGGGATGTCAGGCTTGCAAAAATAATAGATGGCGTTTTTAGGGAGCAATTGAAAAATTGAATTCAAGTCCTTGTCGCTTACAACACCAAAGACAATGTGCAATCTTTCATATTGTTCTTGTTCGAGTTGCTTCATGGTGTAGTACAACCCTTCTTTGTTATGAGCTGTGTCGCAAACAACCAAGGGTTGCTTGCTTAATATCTGCCAACGTCCCAGCAAACCAGTGTTTTCAATAACTTTGCTGAATCCATTTTTTAAATGTAACTCGGGAACATCAAACCCTTTCGCTCCCAATGATTTGATGGCCTGAATTACTGTTTTCATGTTTTTGGATTGATAACTTCCTATGAGATCGCTTTCATATACCTTGGTTTCCTCTTTATCGGCAAAAGTGATTTCCGCATTGTACTTTTTGGCCAAAGCCTTGAACACTGGAGCTGTTTCTTTATGAGTTTCTCCAATGATCACTGGGATATCTGCTTTGATTATGCCTCCCTTTTCCGCTGCTATCGCTTCCAAGGTATTTCCTAGAAATTGAGTATGATCAAGTCCTATGTTGGTTATTACCGAAACTTCGGGGATTATTATGTTTGTGGAGTCCAATCTACCGCCAAGGCCTACTTCGACAATGGCTACATCTACCTCTTGTTTCGCAAAATAATCGAAAGCCATCCCCACCGTCATTTCAAAAAAAGACAAGTTGTTGGATTCCAAGAAGGTTTTGTTCCTTTTTATGAAACCCATAACGAATTGCTTGCTCGCTTCTACTCCATTTATTTTGATTCGTTCCCTGAAGTCCTTTAGATGTGGAGAAGTATAAAGCCCTACTTTATACCCTGCTTCTTGCAAGACAGATGCCAACATATGGCTGGTAGAACCTTTTCCATTGGTACCGGCTACATGTACGGTTTTAAATTTGTTCTCTGGATTTTTTAAGTGATTTGCAAGTAATACAGTATTGGATAGGTCTTCCTTAAATGCTGTTTTACCTTGCCTTTGATACATTGGAAGCTGGGAAAACATCCAATTTAAGGTCTCTTGATATTTCATTGCTTATTATTGTCCTACGGTAAAATCGATTTTTACAAATCCTATCTGCTTTGTAGGTGCTTTGGAATCTGCTGGCCATTTGTGTGATAATGCTGTCTTCTTTGCTGCCTCGAACAAACAAGCATCTCCTGTAGTTCCTTTTTTTCCAGGAATGGCCTTGATGACTTTCCCTGCTCTATTTACATGTATCTCTACAACAACCCTTCCTTCTTCTTGGCATTCTGGTTTTATTTCCTTGCGTGTTGGTTTCCCTCTACCATTCAATCCATATCCAACACCTCCATTTCCTGTTCCTGGGGCTCCAAAATAACTAGGTGCATATGGGTTCCCATCCAACTGTCCTTTGTCTCCAGCTTGATTATCGTCTCCTTCACTACCAGATGATTCCCCATCTGAGTTGTTGAGTCCCCCCATCATAGCATCCAATTTCGCTTTTTTGTCTGCTTCCTCTTTTTTCTTTTTTGCTTCGGCTGCTGCCTTGACCTTTGCTTTTCTTTCCGCTTCGGCTGCCGCCTTTTCTTTAGCTTCTTGAGCCTCTTTATTCTTTTTCAAGGCTACTGCTTCTTCTGTATCTTGCGTTATGACATCTTCTGCGGCTTCTTTGGGTGCTGCATCTTCCGGCTGAGTATCTTCTGGTTGAGATTGAGCTTCTTCTGGAGTCTTGTTTATATTTACATCTTTGGATTTGACAGGTTTGTCAGGCTGAACATCTCCACTACCTACATTGGAATTTCCAAAGTTGACCGCAACACCATATTCTGGTGGTGGATCCAAGTAAGGAGGACCTATTACAAATAACAACAATAGCAATATCAACAACAACAAGGTTGTTATCTTTGCCGAATTTCGCTCGTGTTTTGTTTCTAAATATTTCATCTCTTACTCTTTTATTACTGCTCTCTGGTAGCCAATGTAGATTTTATGTTATTCCTATTCGCTATCTCCATTACAAAAACGACATGTTTTACTTCCACATCTTTTCGTGATTTCAATGTTAGTGACTCATATCCTTCTGATTCTATAAAATTAATGATTTCTGCCTCTAAACTGTCTTTCTTTACAATTTTATCTTCGATTAAACAGTTGCCATTATTTTCAATTACTATTTTTAAAGACTTTGATGTTTTCGATTTTGTCATAGGTACTACCAAATCTATGCCACTATCCAATTTTGGATTAGAATTAAATGGTTTCAGCATAAATATCGAAAAAACTACAATCGAAAAACACACAAGGTAAATCAATGTCTTTCTCATTTGCTTTACTGCGATTTAACCGCCAGAGTTGACTTTATCTTGTTTCTATTGGCAATGTCCATTATAAAAACGACATGCTTCATTTCCACATCTTGATCTGATCTTATGGTTATCGTCGGGGAACTCGACGCTCCCACCTTGGACAAAACCTCTGCTTCCAATGCATTTTTGGATACTTGTTTCATATTCACAAAATACTGATGCTCCTTGTTAACGCTTACCGATACATTCTTGGTTTGCGTGGTCTTGCTTGACGACTTTGGCAACAATAGATCTATCGCTTCTGCCGATACCAATGTGGACGCAATCATAAAAAAGATCAGCAGCAGAAATACGATGTCCGTCATAGAGGACATATTGAATTCCGGTGTTACCTTGTTTCTTCCTCGTAAGTTCATACTATATAGGTTCGTTTAACAAGTCCAAGAAATCCAATGAATTGGCCTCCATTTGGTAAACCACCTTATCCGTCCTCACTACCAAGTGATTATAGGCAATGTATGCCACAATACCCACGACCAAACCTCCTACGGTAGTTGTCATTGCCGTGTACAACCCGTCTGCCAAGGTCTTTATGTCTATAGATCCTCCCGAGTTCGCTATTTCGAATATCGAGATGATCATACCTATTACGGTTCCTAAAAAACCTATCATCGGTGCTGCTCCGGAAATGGTTGCCAGCACACTTACATTTTTCTCCAAACCGTATACTTCCAATCGTCCAGCATTTTCGATGGCCGTGTTGATGTCCTCCAATGGTTTCCCTATTCTGGAGATTCCTTTGCTTATCAATCTAGATACCGGTGAATTAGCTTGGGAACATAGATCCTGTGCAGAATCCACCTTGCCATTGCTTACATAATCCTTGATTTGATTCATAAAGTTGGAATCCACCTTTGCTGCGTCTTTTATGGCAAAGAGGCGCTCGAAGTATATATAGGTAGCCATAACCAAAAGCAAAGCGAGAACGGCTATGATTACGATACCTGCCGTACCGCTACTGGTTATCAATTCTATGATGGACAGTGTCTTTTCGACTGACTCTCCATCTACTAAAGCTTCTGCATCCTGTGCTGTGTCTTGCAATAATGTATTTAACATAGTTTTTATTTTGATAATGGTATAACGTTATTTTTTTCTCTTGAGTATAATTGGAATAGCGTTCTTGTGAATGGAGAGATGAGTTTGTTTCTGGATTTTAATCCTATCCATAAAATCTCACATCTCAAAATGTTAATTTCCTGCTTGAATCTTAACTGGCAAGTAATAAGGCACGGTTACTGCCTTACCTTGCTGTCTACCAGGTTTCATCTTTGGCAACAATCTGGCAACACGTTTTGCTTCTGCTACCAATTTAGGGTTAGGTGCTTTTGCTCTGATATCCACAATGTCACCTTTGTTATTTATCTTGAAGTAGATCTTGATGTCTTGTATTCCTGTCAATCCCAAATCTGCTGCCAATTGCTTGTCGAACTTTTCGCCAACGAACTTTTTGATTTTGGCGCTCATACATTTTTTCTTGGCATTGTTATCCCCTCCTTCGCAACCTGGATAGATTGGAACGTTTTCGATGAGTGCAAAGGAAACTTCAGAGCTTCCTCCTTCTTTTTGTTTTGCAGCTGCGGCTGCAGCTGCGGCTTTTTTCTTTGCAGCACTTTCTGCAGCTGCCTTGGCATCAGCGTCGGCTTTTGCCTTCGCTTTGGCTGCTTTTCGCTCTGCAGCCAATCTTGCAGCTTTTTTCTTTGCTTCTGCTGCCAACTTATCGGCTTTTGCCTTTGCAGCTCTTTCTGCCTTGAGTTTAGCTTCTTTTTCTGCTTTCTCCTTAGCTTCCTTAGCCTCTTTGACTTCCTTGGCTTCTTTAGCCTTCTTGGCTTCTTTTTCTGCTTTGGCTTTAGCTACTCTTTCCGCCTCTTCCTTTGCTTCTTTGGCTTCTTTGGCTTCTTTTATTTTTAACGCTTCTTCTTCTTGTTGTGCCAATAGTTCCTCTGCTGCTCTAGCTTCTGCTTCTCTTTCGGCTATTTCTGCGGGGTCTTCTTCCGCCACTTCCTCAACCGTTTCTTCTACAGCTTCTTTTTCAACGACCTCTTCCGTCGTTTCTTCCTCAACGATTTCTTCTTCTACAAGTTCTTCTGCAGTATCTTCTTCAATTATTTCTTCTGCTTCCGCCTCTTCTACTTCTTCTGCTATCTCATCGGCATCTGCACTGGAAGGTTCATCCGGTAGAACTTCATCGTTCATTTCGCTTGGATTGCCAAAATTTATGGCTACACCGTATTCTGGTGGTGGATCTAAATATGGAGGACCAACCACAAATAACAACAACATTAAAATAAACAACAATAGTGCAGTTATCTTTGCCGAATTTCGCTCGTGTTTGGTCTCTAAATATTTCATTTACATAATTTTATTGTGACTTTACTGCTAATGTAGACTTTATTTTGTTTCTATTGGCAATGTCCATGATAAAAACGACATGCTTCATTTCCACATCTTGATCCGACCTTATGGTTATCGTCGGTGAATTAGACGCTCCCACCTTGGACAAAACTTCTGCCTCCAATGCATTTTTGGATACTTGCTTCATATTCACAAAGTACTGATGCTCCTTGTTCACACTCACCGATACATTCTTGGTTTGCGTGGTCTTGCTTGACGACTTTGGCAACAATAGATCTATTGCCTCTGCCGATACCAATGTGGACGCAATCATAAAAAAGATCAGTAGCAGGAATACGATGTCCGTCATGGAAGACATGTTAAATTCTGGTGTTACCTTGTTTCTTCCTCTTAAGTTCATACTATATAGGTTCGTTTAACAAGTCCAAGAAATCCAATGAATTGGCCTCCATTTGGTAAACCACCTTATCCGTCTTCACTACCAAGTGGTTATAGGCAATGTATGCCACAATACCCACGACCAAACCTCCTACGGTAGTTGTCATTGCCGTGTACAACCCGTCTGCCAAGGTCTTTATGTCTATAGACCCCCCTGAGTTCGCTATTTCGAATATCGAGATGATCATACCTATTACCGTTCCTAAAAAACCAATCATCGGTGCTGCTCCAGAAATGGTTGCTAATACACTTACGTTTTTTTCCAGTCCATAGACTTCCAACCGTCCAGCATTTTCGATCGCCGTGTTGATGTCCTCCAACGGTTTCCCTATTCTGGATATACCTTTGCTTATCAATCTAGATACCGGTGAATTAGCTTGAGAACATAGGTTCTGTGCCGAATCCACCTTGCCATTGCTTACGTAATCCTTGATTTGATTCATAAAGTTGGAATCTACCTTTGCTGCATCTTTTATGGCAAAGAGGCGTTCAAAATAAATATAGGTAGCCATAACCAAAAGCAAGCCGAGAACGGCTATGATTACGATACCTGCCGTACCGCTACTGGTTATCAATTCTATGATGGACAGTGTCTTTTCTACTGACTCGCCATCTACTAAAGCTTCTGCATCTTGTGCCGTGTCTTGCAATAATGTATTTAACATAGTTTTTATTTTGATAATGGTATAACGTTATTTTTTTCTCTTACGTATAGTTTAGAATAGTGTTCTTGTGAATAGGAACACCAAAGCCCCCGCCAAGAATCCTGCCATGGCTAACCATGAGATTTTTTTAAGGTACCAGAAAAAATCTATTTTCTCCATTCCCATGGCTACTACTCCAGCAGCCGAACCTATGATCAACATACTTCCTCCTGTTCCAGCTGAATAGGCTATGAAATGCCATAGCTGATCATCCAATGCCTCTGTGAACATTCCTAAACTAGCTGCTACCAATGGTACGTTGTCTATCACGGCTGATCCTACCCCCAATAGCAACACTACCAAATCCGATACTTGTGTTCCAACCATTTCTGTTCCAACCATAGGGACAGATTCTTTTAGTGTCGAAGCAAAACCGAATAGAGTTCCCAATGACTCCAAGGCTGCTACAGCCATCAAAATTCCCAAGAAAAACAATATGCTTGGCAATTCTATCTTTGACAATGAATAATGTACTGGACTATGATGTGCATGTGCATCACTTTCTTCTCCATCAAGTTCTGTCATACTAAATTTCGAAGAACTGTATATTTCTGCAAAAATGGCAACGACTCCCAATGATAGCATCATTCCCACATATGGAGGTAGATGGGTAACCACTTTAAAAATTGGCACGAATACAATTGCTCCCAACCCTAAATACAACATTGTGCCACTAAATCTACTTTTGGACTTTTCCCCTGCTGCTTCTATTTCCAACTCGCCTTTGAATGCTGGTAAAAATGACGCAATGGTAGCTGGTACGACCATACATATCAATGAGGGTAAAAATAGATACCCGAAAAGGTGTCCTGTGGATACTTTGTTTCCAATCCAAAGCATCGTGGTGGTCACGTCCCCTATTGGAGAAAATGCTCCACCTGCATTGGCTGCAATAATTATTAATCCTGCATACCAAACACGTACACTTCTGTCTTTAACTATCTTTTGAAGAATGGATATCAATACGATCGTAGCTGTAAGATTATCTATGATTGCGGATAGGATAAATGCCAATATGCAAAAGATCCAGAGTATTTTGGATTTCTTTTTAGTTCTTATGAAGTTTTTAATAGTCGAAAAACCATCGAAATAATCTATGATTTCCACTATGGTCATCGCTCCCAACAAAAACACCAATATTTCTGCTGTCTTCCCCAAGTGATGCAACAATGTCTCTTCCATCAAATGCATTTTGCTTTCGTGATCCATCGTTGTATAGCCATCGACCAATCCATGCTTTGCCGAATCGAACCATTGTGAAAATGAGTCTATTCCCAAAGAAATCAAAGCCCAACTTATGGCCATCATGACCAAAGCTGGAATAAGCTTATCTATTTTTATATTATGTTCTAATGTAATTGCTAAATAGCCAAATACGAATACTAAAATTATGACTGCTTCCATTCTATTCTATACAAGTTGTTTTAATGCAATTTCAAAAGCCGTCTTGCTGATTTCCGTTTTACTTGGACTTCTATCGTAAACGTTTTGAATTGCTTGTTTTATAATATTCGATGTGTCATGAAAAATAGCTTCATCCGTCATTTGCACCTTACGTTCCATAAAGTAGGCAAATACTCTAGCCATTCCACAATTTGAAATAAAATCTGGTATTAGACTCACACGCTCATCCGTATGCTCCATTATTGGACCAAAGAAGATTTCCTTGTCTGCAAATGGAACATTAGCTCCACATGAGATAACTTCCAATCCTGTTTCTATCAATTGATCTATTTGGTTTTGGGTAATCAATCTAGAAGCTGCACATGGTGCAAAGATTTCTGTTTCCAAAGACCAGATCTTCTCATTCATTTCTGCAAAGGAAATCATATTCTCTGCTGCCAACGTATTTCCATTCTTTGTCAAAAAGAAATCGGTGATTTGCTCAAAGGAGAACCCTTCTTCGTTGATCACACCTCCGGAGATGTCTATGATTCCTACTACCTTTGCACCCATTTGGGCCAAGTAATATGCTGCTGCAGAACCTACGTTTCCAAACCCTTGGACAATGGCACGTTTTCCAACTACGCTTCCACCATAAATTTCATAATAACTCTTTACGGCTTCGGCTACTCCGTAACCAGTGATCATGTCTGCCACTGTATATTTCCTAGCAACATCTGGAGAAAAAGCCGAGTTTTCAATCACTTTTATGACACCTTGACGCAACTGTCCTATTCTATTTATCTTGTCTGCTTCAGTTGGCTTGAAATGTCCATTGAAAACACCTTCTTGCGGATGCCAAACGCCCGATTCCTCCGTAATGGGAATCACCTCGTGGATTTCATCCACATTCAAATCCCCTCCTGTTCCATAATAACTTTTCAGCAATGGGGAGACCGCCTTGTACCAACGTTCCAAAACACCTTTCTTTCTTGGGTCTTTCGGGTCAAAATTTATTCCGGATTTGGCTCCTCCGATAGCAGGCCCCGATACTGTGAACTTTACTTCCATCGTCTTTGCCAAAGACAACACCTCATTCATATCCAAACCTTTACGCATTCTCGTTCCTCCACCTGCGGCACCTCCTCTAAGTGAGTTTATTACCGTCCAGCCTTCAGCTTCTGTTTCTGCGTCTTTCCAATTAAATATGATTTCTGGTTCTTTATTTTCGTACTTCTTTAATAATGCTTTCATTAATATTGTATTGATTCTTCTTTAACTTTAATAATTTATATGCCGGAAATTCTATCAAAGTGAAGCTAAAGTTGATTCATATGTGAAAGTTTTTATTTTGTTAGTTTGCAACAAATATAAAAAACTAAAAATGGCTTTAAAAAGTAAAGCCATTTTTATTGTTAAATTTATCTAACTATTAACTTATCGTATAGTTGTTTTTCCAAATGATTGGTACTTGTTCCCATAAGCATAGATGTAAAAGTCATTGTTCTCCAACTTTATGGTCTTGGCTGGGGCAAAAGCTACCACATCATCCTTGCCTCCTACTTTGCTATTCCAGAAAGGAATAGTTTTCATTTCCCCAGAATCATCAAAAGTATGCAATACGATTGCTTTTGCATTAATCTTGTCGTAACCCATTACAATCTTCTTGTCTTTCAACACCGATTCCTTCTCATTTGCAAGAATCAATAATTTCCCATCATTCAAAAATGGATAGAAAGATCCCAAGCGTTGCATATCGTTCAAATACTTCTCTCCATATTTGATAAGCCTATCGTAAGCGACTTCTCCTTCTACATTTAATTTTACAACTACACCTGGTCCGTTATCATATGTGTAATTATATTCAAAGTTGGCACCTTCAATGGCCTTGCTATTCCTAGAGAGGCAATCTCCTATTAAATAGATGTCGCTATCTTGAATCAATACATCTTTGACTTTTAAATCGATAAAACCTTTTCCAAGGATTCTTTTTACTATGTCTGCATTCCAGTTTTGATTCTTGATTAGTTTTTTCTCCGAAATACCGTAGATGAAAAAACTCTTATCCTTGGCTCCTCCCATGGAGATCGTTGGTTTTGCATTATCAGTTGCGAAACCAACAAGGTATTGCTTGCCATTCAACGAAATAACTTTGTTGTCTGAAACGTAAAACCCTTTTCCTGAAACTATCTGCCCTTCTATTCCACTGTTTTTCAATGTAATTAGGGATGTAATTGGTTCCTTCTTGAAAACATTGGTCTTTTTGACGATTGTTACTGTTCTGTCGTTTTCCACAAAAAGTTCCTCTCTGTATGTTCTACTGCTATCAAAAGATAGTGTATGCTTTGAATTGGAAACCGTCTTTAGATCTGCATCCATAATCAAAACCTCGATTTGCTCTTTGGTCTTCTTTACAAAAGGAGTATTTATCAAAACAGCCAATGTGTTTTTGTCTTGGGACATTTCTACTTGAAAAAAACCAGAGGCGTTCACCTTTTCGATTGGAAGTACGTATACCTCTTCTATCTCTGAAACTGTTCCTGCTTCATTGTCGTATACCTGGACATATAGTATGTTTTTTTTGTCTTTCTTTATTGCAACAAATGAAAACACATATAGTTTGTCCCTACCTTCTATCACTTTTAGCAAAGTGGCGTCTTTCGATTGCCTTTTCGGCAAAGTGAAATCCATGGTCGATATGTTCTTGGCCTGAGCATCGAATTTGGTAACATGGATTATCTTGGGGGCAAAGGCTCTTGTCCCTAATTCTTCTATGCTATATGTGGTAAAACCAGAATGGGCAGGAAAGACCAATGTCGGGTCTTTCAACCCGACATTGTCATTCCTTTGTAATTCGGACCATTCGAAATCAGCCTTTTGAGCTTGTACTTTCACAATGCATAGTATTGCAAGAATGGTTAAAAGCATATGCTTCATAAACGTTAGTTTACAAAGTGTTCGTTATACTCGTTTACGATCTTTAAAATCGAGAGTATTTTATACCCTTTCTTCTTTTCCTTTATTTTTTTCGCCAATTCAGGATAATCGGCAACATACTTGCTCATTACTTTTTTAAAGCTGAACATTAGCTTTGTCGACGTGAACTTCAAATATTCCTTACCGTCTTTTACTGCCAACACCTCTGTTTCAACCTTTGATCCATCAAAGTCCAAAGACACTTCCTTGTTACCTTTTTTGGATATGGTCAGCTCCTTTCCTTGGTTGTCCTCAACTCTTATGTAATAGTTGAAAAGGTTTATTTTTCCTCTTACCGTTCTTAACAAGAAGACCTTCGTTTTCCCACTTAATCCTTCATATGGATGAGCTTCATAATAATCGTCTGCAATTTTATATGCCTTCAATTGTTTGGCATTGTATACTACAGGCTTACTATCCAAAGTTTTGAAGAATTTGACTTTTCGTTGACTTTTAATTTTTAAAAAACGTTTTAAGTATCCTTCTACTTTTTCTCCTTTGTTGGTAATGATGTAGCCTGGTAATTTCTCTGATACATCTTCCCAATTCTCATCGATTTGAGAAAAACTGACCGTTGAGATCAATAATGACAATACTAGTACTAATTGTTTCATTCTTTATATTTGTTTTGATTTAAATTAATTGATTAGAACTTGGTTCACTTGTACAAAATATAATTAAATAACTAAACATCAAATATTAAAAGAAAATATTTTCCCCGAAGAGTGATCTCTGGCAGCTCCAGTCACACTACTCAAGCAATTATTTTCTCCTCTTAGCTTTAATATTCCCAAAAATCCAAAAATCAAAGCTTCCTTGAATTCTATGATATCTTTTGTCGGTATTATTATTTCGTTGCTGCTTAATGCTTCTATTCTCTTCATTAAAAAATCATTGTAAACGCCTCCTCCAGTTATTAAGATTGAAACTTTATTCTTTTCATTGATGACATTGGAAATTTGAATTGCTATATGTTCGACAAACGTTCTCAATACATCTCTCAATGAAAGGTCAAAACTATCTATCAAAGGAAATATTACTTCATTTACCCATTCCAATCCCAAAGACTTTGGATAGTTCTCCTTGTAGAATTCAAGTCCATTCAATTCCTCCAACAACTTCAAATGCATCATCCCTTGGGAAGCTATGATCCCTCTGTCGTCATAAGCCTGACCTAAAGCAGAGACGTATTTATTTAGAACAATGTTCATTGGACAAATATCGAATGCAACCCTTTTGAAATCAATAGTGGTAGATACATTTGCAAATCCCCCGAAATTGATGCAGTACTCGTATTCTTCAAACAGCAGTTGATCTCCAATGGGAACCAAAGGAGCTCCTTGCCCATTCAATTCCACATCTTGAGCCCTGAAATCGCAAACAACGGTCTCTTTCAGTTGCCTTGCCAATTCTGGTAAATTACCAATTTGGTAAGTAAGCTTATATTCTGGTTGATGCAAAGCCGTATGACCATGTGAACAAATAGCATCTATGTTTTCTATATCATATTTCGCTATGAACTCTTCAATGATTTTGGCAAGGTATTTTGTATATCGTACATCCAAGTTCTTCAATGATTCTTTTGATTGATTAACTAAATGCTTCAATTCCATCAACCATTCCTTGGAATAAGAAATTGTCTCCGCCTTGTTTATTTCAAAACTCCAATGCCCATTGTAATTGAAAGTTACCAATGCCAAATCAATTCCATCCAGTGAAGTCCCAGACATTACTCCTATTATTCTATACTCATTCTTTATCATATAAAGTAAAAATAGGAATATCTATTGAAAAAAAGCCAATAAAAAGCTATCTTTGCACTCTTATTTTATCAAATCAATAATTATCAACCTATGGATTTTAGCCTTACAGAAGAACATTTAATGATACGCGACGCCGCTCGTGATTTTGCACAAACCGAATTATTGCCAGGAGTAATAGAACGAGACGAGAAACAAGTGTTTCCTCAAGAGCTAGTTCGCAAAATGGGTGATCTAGGGTTTATGGGAATTATGGTAGACCCGAAATACGGAGGAAGCGGAATGGACGCAACATCTTATGTTTTAATTATGGAAGAGCTATCCAAAATTGATGCTTCTGCTTCCGTAATCGTCTCTGTGAACAATTCTTTGGTATGCTATGGATTGGAAGCTTTCGGTAATGAGGAACAAAAACAAAAATATTTGACAAAATTGGCCACTGGCGAATTTGTCGGTGCATTTTGCTTGAGCGAACCAGAAGCTGGTAGTGACGCGACGTCGCAAAGAACCACGGCCATAGACAAAGGAGATCACTATGTAATCAATGGAACAAAGAACTGGATTACAAGTGGAGGTAGAGCCGATGTGTATTTGGTAATCGCCCAAACCGACAAAGACAAAGGTCACAAAGGGATCAATGCCTTCATCGTCGAGAAAGGCACCCCTGGTTTTGATGTGGGACCAAAAGAAGATAAATTGGGGATTCGTGGTAGTGATACGCATACACTACAGTTCAATGATGTGAAAGTACCAAAGGAAAACAGAATCGGAGAAGATGGTTTCGGTTTCAAATTTGCAATGAAAACATTATCCGGAGGACGCATAGGTATTGCTTCTCAAGCTTTGGGTATTGCTCAAGGCGCATACGAATTGGCTCTTAAATATTCCAAGGAGCGTAAAGCCTTTGGAACGGAAATTTGCAACCATCAAGCCATTGCCTTCAAGTTGGCAGACATGTATACGGAAATTACTGCTGCACGTCATTTGGTAATGAAAGCAGCTTGGGACAAAGATCAAGGCAACAACTATGACATGTCCAGTGCCATGGCAAAACTATATGCTTCCAAAGTAGCAATGGAACATACCGTTGAAGCTGTACAGATTCATGGTGGAAATGGTTTCGTAAAAGAATATCATGTTGAACGCTTGATGCGCGATGCAAAGATCACACAAATCTATGAAGGAACTTCAGAAATTCAGAAAATAGTGATTTCAAGAGGCGTAATCAGAGGTTAGACTTTATCTAAACATATTGTAAAATGACTTTAAAAGTTAATTCTTTTAAAGTCATTTTTATTTATTATTTAAATCATCCAAAACCAATCGTAACTCTCCATAAGAGAACTTTTCATCTATTTGGTGTTTTAAATCGGAAATGTTTTCAAATTTATGTTTGGGAATAAGTTCTTTTAATTCCTTGTAGTGGCTTTCAGAAATCAAATCTGTTATTTTCACTTCTCCTGAAGGAATGAAACTTGCCAGATGACCGGTAATGGTTGCTTGGTTCAACTCCCTTTCATTGGCTATCTCATCAATGCTCTTACCAGCTTTGAACAATTCCAAGGATTCCTTTTTGGAATCCCCTCTTTTTCTCTTTGGTTTCTCTGCTTCAAAAATTTCCATATCATTCGATGTTTCAATGTCATTTTCATCACAATAATCTATAATCACCTTTAAAATCTCGTTACCATATTTTTCAACTCTTACCTTTCCCATACCGTTTACAGCTTGTAGCTCTTTTTTATTGGTTGGTAATGTTTCGCAGATTTCGTACAGAGCTTTTTGTGTAAATACTTGATAGTGTATCAAGTCTTTTTCTTGAGCAATATCGTTTCTTAGCACTCGCAACAATTCAAACAACTCCACATTTGTTGTCCCGTCAATAACCGATTTCCTGGATTTCTTAGGCTTTTCCTTGGCTAGGAAGACAGTCTTGGCTCTCAATTCTAAAAACGATTTCGCATCAAACCCGGATTCCAGCCCATTGAAATACAAGTTCTTGGCAGCCAATTGTTCTTCAAAATCATCTAACTGCTTATTGACATCTTTTTCAACGGCTTTATTATCGGTTGTAAAACTCAACGTTTTAAAAGGTATGCTAACATATTGTTCGGTTTGTGCTTTAAAGTAGGTAATCGCCTTTATAAAACGTTCATTAATAATAGTACTAGATTCTGGCACTTCTTTAGTCTCGATGATTAAATTATTTATTTGAGATTTAAAATTAGTCCCGACTTTTAATAAATTGGTCACGCCCTCTTTAATTGTTATTAAAGGCGCTTCCACATTCCCTTCTATACTTCCCCTATTTTTATAATAAATATCCAATAAGCGTCTCACTGGATATAAAAACTTAAAAAAGTCGAACAGCTCCGCTATTAAATTAAGCTGAAATCCCCCTTCTGATCTTTGTAAGTCTGCAGCGTCTGGCTGATTGTCTTCCGCCTGTTTTGTAAACGACAACACATTGCTATCGCTAATAATATGACTGGAATTTATTTTACTCTTCAAAACCAAGCCTTCCAACGACTTACACCGGCTCAAGGCTACGTACGTTTGCCCGTGCGCAAACGCTCCTTGTGCATCGATAATGGCCTTTTCAAAAGTAAGTCCTTGACTTTTATGTATGGTGATCGACCAAGCCAATCGCAATGGCATCTGCTTGTATAAACCAATTTTATCTTCAGTGATTTCCTTTGTTTCTGGGTTTACCGTGTAATTGATGTTCTCCCATTCTTCAGGTGTGGTAACAATATTAAAGTCGTCGTCTGGACATTTCACGACCACTTCCTCCTTGTCCAACAAAATAACCTTACCAATCTTTCCATTGAAATAGCGTTTCTCGGTAGAGCTATCATTTTTAACAAACATCACTTGTGCACCAACTTTTAAAACTAATTCTTCTTTATTAGGATAAGCATATTCAGGAAACTTACCTTCAATACTTGCTTTATATTTTTGTGCTTTGGATGTTAGCTTATCCAACTCTGCATTATTGGTATGCTCAGCTCTATTGTTATGTGTTGTCAACGAGATATACCCATCTTCTTCGTTAGGCACAAAATTGGGCCTGTAGCGTTTATTTAGTTCATTGGCAGATAGATCAGACAACGTATTGGTTCTAATTTCGTTTAAAATTTTTATGAACTTCGGGTTGTCTTGTCTAAAAATATGCTTCAACTCCACGGTGATCGCGTGGCATTCTTGGTATGCATAACTGCTAAAGAAAAAAGCATTTTTATAAAATGGTTTGAGCAAGTGCCATTCATCCTCTTTAATTACCGGCGATAATTGTTGTAAATCTCCAATCATCAACAGCTGGACACCTCCAAACACCTTGTCTTTATTTCTAAAACGGCGCAATGTCTTATCTATTCCATCCAACAAATCGGCACGAACCATACTAATTTCATCAATCACCAATAGATCCAACGATTTAATGATCTTTATTTTAGTTTTATTGAATTTTCTATTAAAGCCTTTGGAGCTCCCTAAATCCTCATTAGGCAAAATCGGTCCAAAAGGCATCTGAAAAAACGAATGTATTGTTACTCCTTTTGCATTAATTGCAGCTACTCCCGTAGGAGCAACAACAACCATTCGCTTTAAGGACTCCATTTTTAGCCTATGCAGAAAAGTGGTTTTCCCTGTACCAGCCTTACCTGTTAAAAATACGTTTCTTCCCGTATTGTTTATAAAACTCCAAGCTAGCTCTAATTCTTTGTTTACCAACATGTGAAAATTGACTTCATTTGTAAGTTATGAATATAAAAAAACACCCTGAAAACTCACTTTTTTTATAGAGAAAACTTTAAAATATTGTGGTTTTCATTAAAAGGCTATTAAACCCGAATCCAAGACAAAAAGCATCCATCGTACTTGCCTACAAATACAAGAGATATGGTATTCTACATATCAAAAATAGATGTTCCTTAGCTTTAATTGACAACTATAAAACAATGAAATCACAAAAAGAGCATTTGCAATTATACTTGCTCCTAAATAACTGGCATTGGAGCAAATAGATTATTACATCCTGTTTTTCAATTTCATGAATTCTTGTTCCAAGAATAATAATTTCTCTTCTAACAAATCATTAAACTCAGGCAAACGTTTAAAAAAAGTATAGCGTATGCGCCACAATTCATCAACATCCTTTAAATCATAAATCTTATCTTCTATATTTTTATGATCAGCACGTAAAACCATTTCGTTTTTCGTTACATATAGACTTCGTAATATTAATTCGTTCTTTACCAAAACCAAGACAATAGTTCCGTTATTCAACTTCTTAATTACATTTTTAGGAACAAATTCCCCAATCACGATGTCTTTTGGAAAAAACCCCTTATCATGACTGGTCATTTCCAGATTAGCAACTGTAAAAGCTCTAAATTGCTTTTCTGTATTAATAGGTAAATGTACTTTAGGCATGTCTTTAATGAAATTCTCTTTATTAAAGTGCTTAATATAGTCCTTCGAGTTTTGTTCTGTAATACATGGAACAATTGCAAATTGCTCCTTTACCAAAGTTTCATTGGCAATGGTCAAATCCCCTTTAAAGCGTAAAAGTTCATTTACAGTTAATTCCGACGTTAGCACAGCATCTATAGATATGCTAAAATGATTAGCAATTTTAATAATCGTTTCTATTTTCGGCTCACTCCTACCTTCCTCGTAAGCCCCTAGAGTAGCACGTTTAAGGCCAAAAATCTCTGCAAAAGCCTGTTGACTCAAACCTTTCACTCCTCTTATTTTTTTAATATTTTTTCCAAAGAAAGACATAAACTGCTAATTTTATTTGCAAATTAAAAAATAAACTGTATCTTTACACTAACAATATTAGCTAATACTTTTGAATTATGCTAACAATTCTAGATAATTCAATAAAAACAAATCGTCTCACAAGAAAAAACGAATATTATGGTAACATTTATATTATACATTCACTACTTGATATTACAAATATTCTTGTAATATTATTTTAAATTTACAACTGTAAAAACCATTAACCACTCGCTAATGAATAACCACTATATAAAGACAAAAAACTTTTTATTAGAACTAAATGTAAATATTGTAAAAGAAGACATCAATGAAGGTATCATTGTTATTGAGAAAGAAAATTTTGGCATAAAAAATTTAATCATTGGTATCGCTTCTCCTATATTAATAATAGAGCAATTCATTTTTAAAATAAACCAACCTAGTGAAGAAATCTTCAAACATTTACTAAAAAAGAATCGCGACATTATCCATGGTGCTTTTGTTTTAGATGAAACCTATGAGCGTGTTATTTTTAGAGATACCTTACAATTGGAAAACTTGGATTTAAATGAATTGGAAGGAAGTTTAAATTCGCTCGGATTATTATTAAGCGAATACTCAGAGCAAATAATTAATTTTTCAAAATATTAAAGAAACACATTATGAATATTTTTAGAAGACTATTTAAAATAGGTCAGTCCGAAACAAATTCGGCCATCGATAAAATGGAAGACCCCATTAAAATGACCGAACAAGGCATTAGAGATTTACGCAATGACCTTGAAAAAAGCATAGAATCCCTAGCGCAGGTAAAAGCCTTGGCCATACGTGCTAAAAACGATATGGAAAACACTGCTACCAAAGCAGGTGATTACCATCAAAAAGCGATGCTCATCTTACAAAAAGCAGAAAAAGGCAATTTAGAGGCTACAGATGCAGACAGATTGGCAAAAGAAGCTTTAATAAAAAAAGAGGAAGCCAACAAGCAATCCGATTTACATAAAAATGAAGTAAATAAATTAAGTAACTCGGTATCTCAATTAGAAAAGAATGTCAAAGACATCAAAACCAACATTCAGAAGTGGGAAAATGAACTAAAAACATTGAAAGCTCGCGTTAAAGTATCCAAAGCAACTAAAAATCTAAACAAACAAATGGCAGAATTAGATAGTTCTGGTACGGTTTCAATGCTTGAACGAATGAAAGACAAAGTCTCTCAAGAAGAAGCATTATCCGAAGCTTATGGAGATATTGCCAACAACAATGCAAACACAGACGACCAAATAGACAAGGCCATCAATAGTGTCGAAAGTACAGCAGAAAATGATTTAGCAAAACTTAAAGAACAATTGAAACTAAATAAAAACAATAAACAAGCATAATATTGACTTCACTAACCGACATATTATTTTCCAGTGTTAACATTACATTAACCATACTTGTTATTCTTCTCATTGCCTATTGGCTAATAACCATGATTTCTGGTATTGATTTCGATTTAGACGTAGATGTAGACATAGATGTAGATGCCGATATAGATATCGATTCGGGAATCGAAGGGGGCAATGTAGATTTCCACGACATAGCCAATACTGAAGTTAACAAAGAAGACGTCATTGGCAGACGTCGTAAACCTTTAAAATGGTGGCAAATTGTATTGATCTATTTCAATTTTGTTGGTCTTCCTTTTATGTTCACCTTCACATGTTGGATATTTACCTGGTGGATTTGTACTGCAATCAGTACAACACTTACACATAGTTTCGACAACTCCTTTGGTTTTATACTTATGTTAGCAGCTATATTGCCATCTCTTATTTTAACAAAAATAACTACGGCTCCATTTAAAGGATTCTTTAAAAACTTAAATCCAGATGGAGATGAACCAATAGATTTCATTGGCAGGCAAGGTACTTGCCTATCCAACATTAAAGACAATAAATTAGGCTCTGCAGAAATTGTTGTAGATGGTGTCACACTATCGATCAACATTAAATCTCTGGAAGGTTTTCCAATAGAATTCAGAGACTCCATATTAATTATTAAACCAAGTCATGACAAGACATTTTATTATGCTGAAAAATATATTTCAGAATTTAATTTCACACCATAATAAAATATACGCTGGCTAAAAAAAAGAAAAAATCCGAAAACAAAAACCTCGGTAATATATTAACTAAAAACTAAATTAACACGAATTAAAACTATGGATAACTTACCACAAATTTTAGGGATAGGACTTGGACTCATTCTATTCTTAGTTATTGTTTATTTTGCAATCATTGCCATGTTCTACAAAAAGGTACCTCAAGGGGAAGCCTTGGTTAGAACTGGTTTTAAAGGGACTAAAGTCGCGACCGATAGAGGGATGTATGTCGTTCCTGTCTTTCATCGCGTGGAAATAATGGATATTTCTGTAAAAAAGATTCAAATTGAACGTTTAGGTAATGATGGATTAGTTTGTAAAGATAATATGCGTGCCGACATTAAAGTGGCCTTTTTCGTTAGAGTAAACAACGAAGTAGAATACATTAAAAAAGTGGCTCAAACCATTGGTTGTGAAAGAGCATCGCACCATACAACGTTAGAAGAATTATTTGAAGCTAAATTTTCTGAAGCTTTAAAATCGGTTGGTAAAAAATTCCAATTCACGGAGTTATATGAAGCTCGAAGAGAATTTAGAGATGAAATTGTAGATATTATTGGTACAGATTTAAACGGTTATACCTTAGAAGATTGCGCTATTGACTATTTAGAGCAAACACCTGTTAGTTTCTTGAAGCCAGATAATATTTTAGATGCTGAAGGAATTAAGAAAATTACTGAATTGACAGCCAACCAAAATGTTAAAGCCAATTTAATTAAGCGTGACGAAGAAAAAATAATACGCAAACAAGATGTTGAAGCTCGTGAAGCCATATTGGAATTAGACAAACAACTTGCCGAAAAAGAAGAACAACAACGAAGAGAAATCTCGAATATAAAAGCAAGAGAAGAGGCAGAAATCTTAAAAGTAGCTGAGGAAGAACGTTTAAAATCGGAATCGGCACGTATTGCCACACAAGAAAAAGTCAAAGTGGCAGAAGAAAACATGGAGCGTCAAATCATTGTTGCAGCAAAAAACAAAGTTCGTACAGAAGCTGTAGAAACAGAACGTGTAGAAAAAGACCGTATGTTAGAAGCTACAGAGCGCGAACGCATTGTAACCTTGGCTCAAATTGAAAAGGAAAAAGTTGTCGAAGTTGAAAAGAAAAACATTCAAGATGTTATTCGAGATAGAGTGATGCTAGAAAAAGGTGTCGTTGAAGAGCAAGAAAACATGAAAGACATTGAAGCTTTTAAAACTGCCGATCGTGATAAGCAAGTAAAAATAACAGTTGCAGAAGCAAACGCTGAAGAAGCATTAATTACAACTATTAAAGCAGCCGAAGCACAAAAAGAAGCAGCAAAACAAAAAGCCGAAGAAATTAACATCGAAGCACTAGCTCAAAAAGAAGCTAGCGAAAAAGAAGCTGAAGCTCGTAAGACATTAGCTGAAGCAACTGCAAAAGAAGAAGCTACCATTGGTTTATCTGAAGCACAAGTGATGCATGCTAAGGCAGATGCACATGAGCGTCAAGGCCTAGTAGAGGCCAATATCATTGAAAAGAAAGCCAAAGCGGAGGCTGCAGGCATATTGGCAAAAGCTACAGCTCTTAAAGAAGAAGGAATTGCTGAAGCAGAAGTCATTAAAGAAAAGGCACTTGCAGAAGCTGTCGGCAACAAAGAAATTGCTTTAGCTGAAGCTGCAGGTATAGAAGAGAAAGCCGAAGCTATGAAAAAACTCAATGGAGCTGGTAAAGAACATGAAGAGTTTAAACTACGTTTGGAAAAAGAATTAAAGGTAGACCTTGCTCACATCAATGTACAAAAAGACATTGCTGATGCTCAAGCCCTAGTTATCGGTGATGCTTTAAAAGCTGCCAACATCGATATCGTAGGTGGGGAAACTATGTTTTTCGATCAAATTATTGGACAAATTACCAAAGCCAAGGGTATTGATCGTTTAGTACAACATAGTGATAACATTCAAGACGTTAAAGATGCCATACTTGGTAGTGACGACGTAAAAGGAAATCTTTTGGATAAAGTAAAGGAGTTTGCAAGTAAATATGGTATCTCTACAGAGGACATAAAAAATCTAACAGTAGCTAATTTATTGGTAGATTTAAAACAACGCTCATCTGGAACAGAAGAAGAAAGCTTATTTAGCAACTTGTTCAACCTAGCCAAAGGTTTAGGTTTATCAGACAAAAAATTATCATAATACATTCAAAACCTCATGGATTTAAAAATCTATGAGGTTTACATATCCTGGCCTTTTCTTAACACCCAAAGTACCTTCCAGGTGCTTGTTTTTCAAAATTCAGCTATAAAACTTATATGGACAACCAAAATACCTCGCAGCAATTAGATGGCGGCACTTATGAAATTATTCAAGGTAGATTGCAAAAACAAAAACAGCAATTACAAGAACAATTACATAAACTAAACGATGCTAGAAAACATGTTTTTGGAACTATTGAAACAAAACTGATAGCTAACGATAGAATCAATACGGAAAATAATTGTATTGCACGTGATATTGTATCTTTAGGTAATATATCCATATTTGGCTACAATGTACATTTTGGTTTACGTACAGACATTAAACTATCCGATGTATTTAGTATTTACGAGTTTAAAGACAATCATTTTCAAACTCTATCTTTAGACCCATTGAACGATAGTATTTTTATTGATGATTTCACCAATCTTTATAAATATTATAGAAATACCATCTTTTCAAAATTTGCCATTATTGGCAATTATTTACATATGGTATTTCAATTAAGCGAAAGCAATACCGATATAAAAACCTTTAAGTGGCTTATTAAAGGCAATGTGCTTGAATATGTTGACAATAGAAGCGAGCATGAATATCAATTTCCAAATCAGCATGAGTTTCAATGGCAAGAAGTAACGCGAGATATGCACCGTTACGGATCTCATCCCCATATTTCCATTTTAGATAAAATATTCGTTGAAACCGTTGGAGGGGATTTAACCATTAAAATTGAAGACAATACCGATAGCGGCAAAGGAATATTTGACGAACCCGTTTTACACATAGATCAAACCTTGGACGATGGACAGTTTAAGTTTGCCAACTTAGGGAACTTGGTTGCTTTGGAGGTAAAACCCTTTCAAGAAGATCCGCGTTATTTTGTTTACAATCACAAACTACAAGAAGTACAAAAAATCAACAGCATAAAAGATACTGCGGTACAATTACCAGACGACCATGGCCTTATTTTCCCCAATGGATATTATTTACAAACAGGAGAATATAAATTATTTGAAAACGATGCCGTCGATGTTAGATTTCAGAAAAAAATAGCCTCTCCCAATGGAGAAGATTTCTTGTACATCTTTTATGCTACCATTCGTGGGCTTTATATATTAATGTCTTATAACATTATTGAACAAGAGGTTAAAACACCAATCATTTGCAACGGGTTTACGGTATTGAAAAATGGAGAATTATGCTATTTCCGTACCGAAAACGAACAAACCAAACATCATGTTGTTCAAATTTGGCAAACACCTTATTTAAAAGGTGATTTAATGCCATCTCAGCATCAAGACACCTTACTTTATAAAATAGGCAACAAAGACATTGTACGTGCTATGGCCGAGTGCCATGAACTTATAAAATTATTAAGCAAAGAAGATAATTACAATGGTCTTTATGATGATATTGCCAAAATATCCAAAGACATTAACGACACCTACTATTGGCTACCTGAAGAAGAGACATACAAATTAAACAAACCTCTTCTAGAAATAAATCAAGCAGCAAACGCAGCCATTGAAGAATTCGAAAAAGTAGTACAGTTAAAAAAGCAGGCGACTAAAAACACTCAGTCAATTACTGAAAAATCGTCGACGCTTTTAGGAAAAATAAAAAGTACATCCTTTAAATCCATAGACGATTTTGTTGGCTTGTTAAGTCAATTGCGAAGTTTACGAGGCGAAGTTATTAGCTTACGAGACATTCGTTATATCAATTTATCCTTATTGCAAGAACTAGAAGAGCAAGTTGCTGAGCAAAACACATTAATTTCAAAACGATGCGTACAATTTTTATTAGACGACAAAGCCTTGGAACCGTACCACAAACGTGTCGATGAAAAAGAAAAAAGTCTACCTGAAATAAAAAAGGTGATAAAGGCAAAAACTTTAGAGAAAGAAGTCAATCAAATCACTGCAGATTTGGAAATGTTGATTGACATTGTTTCCAATTTAGAAATTGAAGACACCTCGCATTCTACCAAGATAATAGATAATATTTCTTTGATTTTTGCTACGCTGAATCAATTGAAAGCCGGTATTAAAAACAAGATAAAATCGCTGGGAAGCAAAGAAGCCCAGGCCGATTTCATAGCTCAATTAAAATTGATAGATCAAAGTATCATCAATTATATCGACATAGCCAATACTCCTGAAAAATGTGATGAATTTTTAACCAAAACATCCATTCAACTAGAAGAATTAGAAGGTAAATTCGCAGATTTCGAAACCTTTATTACTCAAATAATAGAAAAACGGGAAGAAATCCACAATGCCTTCGACACTCGTAAAAACGCTTTAATCGAAAAACGAAATAAAAAAACGGTAGCATTGCAAACGGCTTCCAAGCGTATCTTAAAAGGAGTTACCAAAAAGGCACAAACATTTACTTCAATAGAAGATATTAACGGTTATTTTGCTGCTGATTTAATGATCAACAAAGTTAGAAATCTTGTTGAACAACTTAAAGAACTTGACGATATTGGTAAAGCTGAAGCCATTCAAACTCAATTAAAAGTAGCAAAAGAAGATGCTTTACGTAAACTAAAAGACAAACAAGAACTTTACGAAGATGGTGAAAACATCATTAAATTTGGGAAACATAAATTTGGAGTCAACAAACAAGTATTAGACTTGACCATCGTTTATAAAAACGATAAGCTATTTTATCATTTAACCGGAACCGATTTTTATGAAGAAGTAACAAACGACACCCTTTTACAATCTCAAAAATATTGGAATCAAGAATTGGTTTCAGAAAACAAAACGGTGTATCGTGCCACTTATCTGGCTTATAAAATTTTCACCTCTCTAAACAACTCTACCGATTTACTAAACAGATCAAAAGAAGAACTTCTAACCATTGTCCAAAAAGAAAGCAGCAATTTATATTCCGAAGGCTATGTAAAAGGGGTTCATGATCTAGATGCCAGTTTAATTTTACATACATTGGTGCATCTACATCACGAATTGGGACTTCTTACCTATTCACCAAAAATCAGGGCTTATGCGCAATATTTTTGGCATAGCCTTTCTGAAGAGAACCAAACACAATTCAACACTTCGATAAAAACATCTGGAGAAGTATTGAAAGTGTTCCCAAATAGTACTTCTTATGGTTTTGTCATTGACGAATTAGCCATAGTCATTAGAGAATTCGCAAATAACACTGGTTTATTCCCTTCCAAAGGCAATGAAGAAATCGCTAATTACATATTTAAAGAATTACAAGTCAACAACACTTTTCAAAATAGTAATAACGCTTTACATTTAAAAGAAGACTTTATAAAATACCTATCTAAAAAAGATTCCTTACGAGCTTATAAATTAAGTGTAGAAAAGTTAAGTGAGTTATCCGAAAAAATACAAATAACACAACAATGGCTACAATCATTTGTCATAACCAACAGTAATGAAAATGAAAATTACATAGAAGAAGCAGCTTGTATGTTACTCTTCGAATCTGCTTCCAGTGCTGTTATAAAAAACGTTTCAGACACATTGAGCGTTACAAATTTAAAAGGAAGTCATACCTCTATCGACAATGGAAACTGGAGTATGAATTACCATGATTTTTCTGAAGAATTAAATCATTTCTGTACACTTGAAATCCCTAATTACATAACCTACAAAGAAGCAAAGCAAGAAGTTACCGAACAATTGAAAGAGGAATTGAAACTAGAAGAATTCAAGCCTAAAGTGCTGTCATCTTTTGTTCGCAATAAACTTATAGACCAAGTATATTTCCCAATAATTGGAGATAACCTATCAAAACAACTTGGTACTATTGGCGACAACAAACGTACAGACCGTATGGGAATGTTATTGCTAATATCGCCTCCAGGATATGGAAAAACAACATTGATGGAGTATATCTCTAACCGATTAGGGTTGGTGTTCATGAAAATAAATGGCCCAGCAATTGGTCATGAAGTTACTTCTGTAGATCCAATGGCTGCAAATAACTCTGCTTCAAGAGAAGAACTTAAAAAGCTAAACTTAGCTTTAGAAATGGGAGACAATGTTATGTTGTATTTAGACGATATTCAACATTGCAATCCAGAGTTTTTACAGAAATTTATATCATTATCTGACGGTACTCGAAAAATTGAAGGTGTTTATAAAAACAAGCCTAAAACTTATGATTTACGTGGTAAGAAATTTTGCGTTATCATGGCTGGAAATCCGTACACAGAAAGTGGTGATAAATTCCAAATCCCAGATATGTTAGCTAACCGTGCTGATATTTATAATTTAGGTGATATTATAGGAGATACTGCACATTTATTTAAGCTGAGTTTAATTGAAAATTCACTAACATCTAATCCTGTGTTACATCAACTAAGCAGTAAATATTTTGAAGATGTTTATACACTTATAGATAAAGTTGAAAATAACACGCAAGAGGTTAATTTAAAAGGAAACCATACCAAGCAAGAGATACAAGATTATACTGCTGTCTTACAGAAAGCCATCATGGTTAGAGATACAATAATAAAAGTAAATCAAGCCTACATAAAATCGGCAGCTATGGAGGATCAATATCGCACAGAGCCTTCATTTAAGTTGCAAGGATCGTATCGTGACATGAATAAATTAATTGCAAAGATTGTTCCTATTATGAATGATGAAGAGTTACAGCGTTTAGTATTATCGCATTATGAAAGTGAATCGCAAACTTTAACCTCCTCGGCTGAAGCCAATTTACTTAAATACAAAGAACTTATAAATAAACAATCTCCAGAAGAGCTTAATCGTTGGACAACAATTAAAGACGTTTTTATTAAAAATAATAAATTAAAAGGGTTTGGCGATAAAAACGAAATGGCGCAAGTACTATCTCAAATGATGGCATTTAGTGAGCACTTGCAAGGCATACAAGAGGTCTTAAAAAAAGGGTTAACGAATAATAACACCTAAACGTTTTTAAAATCATTTTTATGCTCCTATGTTTTCATATGGAATACAGTTAGTTATTCCGTATGAAAACATTAACGAATAATAGTCTTTGTTAAAAACAAAACAGTTAAAATATTGTAATTTCTTTTCAACAAGAACAATACTTCAAACTCCCTTTTTCATATTGGAAGAATACTATTTTCTTTATAATTATATTACTCTAAAATTGCAGCAAACCTTTTTTGTAGAAGTTAGCTTTTGTTGTGTCTATCAGAAAAGTAAAATTTCACAACAATTATTTGAGTTAAAAATATTTTCGCTATTATTCAGCGATTTCTCTTCAAAAGCCATATTTAAAACTCGGAACAACAACGCTCTAAATCATTATAGAACATAATACTAATATCCTTTTATAAGCAAAAGAGAGTATATGTAGTCTCTTCAAACTTAAAAGCAGTATTCCAGTTCTTATTAACAAAAATTGTTTTATATAGTCACTACCTTACAAAGAACTTAATTAGAAAACCATTAAGAATTGTAGGTACTAAGATAGTCCAGTGATGACATAATAAAGGAAGGGAGCAATTATTCATTGGGGAGATTCCGTTTAACTTGGGTTTGGGTCAAAAAAAAAATCCTCGACAAATAAATGTCGAGGATTCTCTAAAAAAGGCGACGACCTACTCTCCCACGAGTGTAGTAC
>CANMCF010000014.1 GCA_947496215.1 uncultured Bizionia sp. | reverse complement strand
TTTCCATTCACGTTGGCAACAGCAGTAGCGAATGATGGATCACACGACATAACAGTGCCATCAGGAGCAGTTTCGTCAATGGTCAGAGTCATCGTTGAAGGAGACAACAACATATTCTATGCGGTGAATTCCACGAACTTTACGATACAAGAATCGGAATTTGTAATTACAGTGACAAATCCAACGGTAGACGTTTGTACACCGGATGATGCGGTTTACAATTGTATGTACAATACGTTTTTAGGATTTACGGACACGACTAACTTTTCGGCTACAGGATTGCCGGCAGGAGCATCTGCAGTAATAAATCCGACATCGGCATCTGCTGATGGGACAGCTTTTACAGTAACGGTTTCAGGAACTGGAAGTTTGGCGACAGGTGGTTATCCTTTTGTGATACAAGGAGTATCTGGTGCAATAACGCAAACGGTGGATGTTACCTTGAATGTGTTCAATGGAACGATTGGGACAACGACCTTGACGGCACCTACGGATGGAGCAACAGGTGTTCCGGCGAGTACGACTTTGACTTGGAGTGCGGATGCAAATGCGCAAGATTACCTTGTGGAGGTGGCGAGTGATGCTGGATTTGCAACGATAGTTGAATCTGCAACTGTGCAAACAGCATCTTATGCGACTACTATGTTGGCATCCAATACACAATACTATTGGAGAGTGACAGCTTCCAACCAATGTACTACGGCTACACCATCGTCGACGTTTAGTTTTACCACGGCAGAATTGACTTGTCAAACGTACGTGGACAATGTGTCTCAAGTAATTTCGGACACTACGGACAATGGACCAATAGTATCTACAATTAACGTAGGGCCAAACCTACCTGTAACCGATGTTAACGTTACAATTAACATAGATCATACATGGGCAGCCGATTTGGATGTCACTTTGACTAGTCCAGCTGGAACTGTCATCGACTTGACGTCTGGGAATGGAGGAAGTGATGACAATTATACGGATACTATTTTCGATCAAGAATCCACAGGTGGACCAATAACTGGAGGTACAGCACCTTTTACAGGTAGTTATGTGCCAGAGGGGAATTTGTCAACGATATATGGCGAATCGTCTGGTGGTGATTGGGTATTGACAATCGTGGATACCTTTGCAGCTGAAGATGGAGGGACTTTCAATAGTTTTACTCTTGATCTATGTGCGCAAGGGACTTTGTCTGTTGGTGAGTTGAGTGACTCTATCTCAGGTTTCGTAGTGTATCCTAACCCAAACAATGGGGAGTTCAACGTTAAGTTGAATACGGAATCTGCAAACGACATACAGATGTCCGTTTACGACATCAGAGGTAGAAGTGTTTTCAATAAAAGATATGATGCTTCACCTAGTTTCAATGAGACGGTTAACTTGAGTACGGTACAGGCAGGGATGTATATCCTAAAGGTGTCTGACGGTATCAAGATTCAAAGCAAAAAGATTATTGTGGAATAATCTTAATGATTTATAATATGATATGAAAAGGGGAGCCATTGGTTCTCCTTTTTTATTTGCCATTGAAGGCATTCATTGTGTTGTTTATGCCAGCAAGTCCAAAAGATTTGATTATTTCCGTGCTTTTTTCCAGTCTTTCCGAAAGCTTTTCTTGTTCTTCCATACTCCATTCTCCTAAAACATAATCTACTTGCCTGCCTTTGCTGAAAGTATCGCTTATGCCAAACCTAAAACGATTGTACTTTGTCGTGTTTAGTGTGTGTTGAGTGTCTTTTAATCCATTGTGTCCACCATCGCTTCCTTTTGTTTTCAAGCGAAGACTTCCAAAGGGAAGGTTGAGGTCGTCGGTGATGACGAGTAGATTTTCCAAAGGTATCTTTTCCTTGGTTAGCCAATATGATATGGCTTTTCCACTTAAATTCATATAGGTGTTTGGTTTTAGGAAAATAAAAGTTCTACCTTTTAGTTTGAATGTACTTATGTCTCCAAGCTTTTGTGTTTCGAATGTGAGACCTTCTTGCTTTGCAAAAAAATCCAATATTTTAAATCCGATGTTATGACGGGTGTTTTCGTATTTGGGACCAATGTTTCCCAAACCAACAATAAGAAATTTCTTCATAGGATCTTGCTCTTCTATCGTAAGTAAGGTTTTTCTTTTGATGAAAAAATCAATAATACTCTTAAACATAGAATGCTTTTTTATTTTGTAAAAATAAAAAAGCATTCTGAATTGACAGAATGCTTTTTTTTATTTTAAAGAGATTTTAATGTTTATTCCGCTGCTGGAGCATCTCCTTCAGTAGCTGAAGCATCTTCATCTTCATCTTCATCCTCATCTTCCACAGTTGTTCTAGAGCGTTTAACTAGACATACAACAGTGTTTTCTGGGTGCATGAATTTGTATGCTTCGTTCTCCAAGGTGGTAATGTATAGCTTGTTACCAATTTTAAGCTCGGAAATATCCGCTTCGATGAAATCTGGCAAGTTGCCTGGTAAGGCCTTTATTCTCAAGCTACGTTTGTTCTTACGCAAAACACCACCGTTTCTTACTCCTTTTGAGTTTCCAACAAATGAAACTGGAATGTCCATAGAGATTTCCTTGTCATCAAACAATTGATAGAAATCTATGTGTAGAATTCTGTCTGTTACTGGGTGAAATTGAATGTCTTGTAGAATGGCATTGTAAGTTTCACCATTTTCCAAGGCAATTACAACTGTATGCGCGTTTGGTGTGTAAACCAATTTTGAGAATGCTAATTCAGCTGCTGAGAAATGCACTGACTTGTCTCCTCCGTATAATACGCAAGGAACCTGACCAGCATTACGTAAGGCTTTCGTTGCTTTTCTGCCCACGCTTTCTCTTTGAGATCCGTTGATTGTAATCGATTTCATTTTTATTTATATTTAATTATTAATTACATTAAGAATTTTGAACTTATTGATTTGTTATGATGCACGTTATACATCACCTCAGCAAATAAATTTGCACAACTCAATACTTTTATTTTCTTGCTTTCATGTTTTACAGGGATTGAATCGGTTACGATCAATTCTTCCAATTTTGAGTTTTCAAGCCTTTCGTATGCATTTCCAGATAAAATGGGGTGAGTGCAAATGGCTCTCACGCTAAGTGCTCCACGCTCCATCATTAAATCTGCTGCTTTTGTCAACGTTCCAGCAGTATCTACCATATCATCTACCAAGACAACGTTCTTACCAGTAACATCTCCAATTAATTCCATATGGGAAATAACATTGGCTTTAGCTCTTTGCTTGTAACAGATAACAACATCGCTTTCCAAAGCTTTGGAGTATGCGTAAGCTCTTTTGGAACCTCCCATATCTGGTGAAGCTATGGTTAAGTTGTCTAATCCTAGACTTTTCAAGTATGGTAAGAAAACCGTCGAAGCAAATAGATGATCCACAGGTTTTTCAAAGAAACCTTGTATTTGGTCTGCATGCAAATCCATCGTTATGATACGCGTAGCTCCAGCTACTTCCAGCATCTTGGCGACCAATTTTGCAGCAATAGGTACTCTTGGCTTGTCTTTTCTATCTTGTCTTGCCCAACCAAAGTAAGGCAAGACAGCGGTAATGTGTCTTGCTGAGGCACGTTTGGCTGCGTCCAACATCAACAACATTTCCATTAAATTCTCTGAACTTGGATTTGTGGATCCAATAATGAAAATTCGCTTTCCTCGTATAGATTCTTCATATGAAGGTTGAAATTCTCCATCACTATATTTGGAGGTAATAACATTTCCTAAAGAAGCCCCATAGGCCTTGGCAATTTTTTCAGCTAAAGTTTTACTTTGCGTTATAGAAAAAATCTTTGCGTCCGGTAGTATGTTAGGCATAGTTAAAATGTTGTTTTGCAGTGTTTAACACTGTGTTGTTTTTTAATTGGGTGCAAATTTAGAGTTTTTTTTCTTCTATCACAGAAAAAATGCACACTATTTTCTAGTTTTTTAAGAAAAAAGATATACTTTTGCATCGCTTAATTGCTCAAGTGGCGGAATTGGTAGACGCGCTGGATTCAAAATCCAGTTCTTTCGGGAGTGTGGGTTCGATTCCCACCTTGAGTACAAAAGGGTTTAGATTGGTTTCTAAACCCTTTTTTATTTACAAGGCTTAAACATAAATTAAACTTTTCTCTTTATATATGTTTTTAAATCTTAAACAACAATAATGCGAACTCAACCAATATAAATTCTTTGTAAAAATAAAAGCCTCTAAATTTAGAGGCTTTTATTTTTTAGATTAGAAGCTAACCAGCGTCCCACTCACATTTCATATTGATTGAGTTCGCATTATTGATGCAAAATTAATACACATATATGAGTTTGGACAAACCTTCTCCTTTTATTATATATATCCCATTAGACGAGTTAAATGGAAAATCGCCTTTGTCAACTGTTACTTTATGTGTCATTACCTTTCTTCCTGTCAAATCAAATATTTCTATGTTTTGTGGATGATTGAGAAGTTGTGTGAAGTCATAATGTATGCTATTGTCATTGAAATATAATTTTGCTGCATCATCCACCTCACTCATGGAATCTACCGATAGCGTATCGCATAATGCAGCTTCTGCACACTGTATGTCATTTTCGTCTGCAATGTTGTTGAGTAAACTGTATTGATGAGTCGGATGTAAATCTGTAGTCAATTCCCAAATAATTATTCCTTGATGACCATAATCGTACACAAACTCCATCTTATCTCGTATTCTCATTGGCGTTTCATAATATAGAATTTCTCCATCCTGATTGATGTGCCCGTTGAAGTCCCCAGGAGACAATGGGTCATAGGAAATAGGCGCGTTTG
This sequence comes from uncultured Bizionia sp., assembly GCA_947496215.1. Lineage (GTDB taxonomy): Bacteria > Bacteroidota > Bacteroidia > Flavobacteriales > Flavobacteriaceae > JAHDHI01. The sequence continues at coordinate 120,435 of CANMCF010000014.1, read as the reverse complement.
GATATTTGGCAACGATGTCTGCATACTTTTCAAATTCATAACCATTGCCACCATTGGGTTTCGGAGTGGAAAAATCATAGCCATAAAAAGGGGCTCCAATGCAGAGTTTGTTTCTCTCTATGTCGAAACCTCCATCATGATTCCATACAGGTGTGGCAATACCCATCCAGTATTCTAAAATCTCCTCTGCCGAATAAATTGGATTGTCCGCAGTTTGAGAAGGATATGAGTTCAAAGGAAGCTTTCGCAATGCACCATGTGGTCCAAATGGAGTTTCATCCCAAGAGCCAGTAAGGTCATATGTGAATATACCTATCCAATCCAAATATTCGGCCATTGCTTCATCATAGTTGTTTCCATACCAACCTGTACCAAAAACAACGGAAGACAATATGATGTCGGGTTTTAATTCTTTGATTTTTCTAGCCAAATTGGTGATTCCTATACCAGCGACATGAGGGCCGTCATCCGGAGCTCCAAAATTGCTTCCTCTAATTCTACCACCTTCATCCACTGTTTTGTTTATGCTATTGTCTATCCACCAACATTCCATATCTAAATCGATACCATCTATACCTCTGGATTCGACGTAATTCACCATCAATTGTGCGATTTCCGTTATCTTTTGGTCATCATTGTAATAGCGGTTCATCAACCAGAGGAAACCGTAGTCTATGGCGCCTCCAATAGCTACCATTACTTTGGTGTCGGCGGCATGGGAAACACTCAATAGGTTGGTGGTGCTATGTGTTAATAATGAGTCTACTGCGGTCACTGACTTTTCAGAAAATACGATGTCCGAAACGAAGTCGTCACTGGTATAATCCATATTGTCATAAACGTCACCGACATCCACGGCCTTGAAATCCAAAAAGGAGACGATGACATGGGACAGTTTACTCGGGTCGTAGTCAGAAAAATCATAGGAAGATTGCCAAGTTGGCATATATCCTATTACTTTTCTTTTCTCTGGAAAAGGATCTCCAAGTATTCCTGAAGCATCACCGCAAGGACCTAGGTTGTTCCACGCTTCACCAGGAGGCGGAGTGTCAACCCAATATTTTGCTTCATAGTTAACGCCGTCCAAAGAGGCTTGACCTCCTTGGCTGAAAGGGGCATTTGCTTGATCGTATACATCAAAGCAATCTGGAAAAGTGTATTGGCCATAGCTGGCAATACTAGTTATCATAGCTAGTAAAATAGTTATGCAAGTAGAATTTCTCATGATTTTCTTGTGTTTTTGTTTAAGGGTTCAATTGAAATAAATTGATATGAAATTATTTATAATTGAGTGTTTTAAAAAATTAATTAGCTGAATGACACTGAATTGTGGATTTTTAGAGGGTAATCAGTGATAAGGCGTAATTTTTTGTGTTTTTATTGGTTTTTTTGGGAAATAAGTAGGAAATAGATTCAAATGAAACTGTTATCTTGTGATAATTGTATAAAAGCACTGCTTGTACGAGTTAGCAGTGCTTTTAAAAGGGGTTCATCTATTATCTAATTGTAAATACTATTTTTTTATTATTTTTTCAGTTCCCAGCACCTCATTGTTTTCTCCATAAAGTTTGAGGAAATATACTCCTCCAGATGATATGGAAGGGGAAATGGTATATTCGTTTAGGTTATCTGACAATGTCTCTTGGTAGACCATGGCACCTTTTATATCAAATATTTTTACAGATTCAAGTCGATTGAAGGTGTTTCCGAGTTTTATGTTCAAATCTGTGGTGAAAGGGTTTGGGTATATTGAGAAATCTCCTGTTTGAGATACTTCATTTATGCCTAGACTTGGATTGGCGAAAACCTCATTGATCTTATTTACCAATGGAGAGCTGACATTGGACCACTTCTTTAGCTTTGCTCCATAGGATGTAGCTGTACCGCTAATTTCCAAATCACCGTAAACTGTCCATATTATGGTTCCTGCAAGCTCATTCTCGTTGATGAATTCTGCTTTTGCACATAAGGATTCCTCATCATCATAACTCAAGAAGAAATTTCCATTTGTGAGATAAGGTACTTTTGCCTCATCATCCCACTCTCTAGTCCATCCGCTATTTGCAGACAAGGCTTGTTGTTTTATGAAAAAATGATTGGGTGTCCCGTCGTATACGTTCAATGGCCAATTGGTGAAATCTGCAGCAGACATTATAGGACCATCAGGTTGAACGGTTACCGAAGTTTTTACGGTCGGAGCATTTAGGTCCGCTGCGCCATCGGTAACGACACCTCTACCATAGAAAGGTGCTCCCATGCAAATTTTGCTTTTAGGTACACCAAGTTCGACAAGCTTGTTCAATGTGGACTCCCAGCTGAAATTTGAAACTTCAGCACCTGTATATGGGTGTAAAGGGGAGTTGTGTCCTGCTATGTTGGACCAACCTCCATTGTAGTCGTAGGTCATCATATTGAAGTAATCCATGTTCGTTGCCAATCCAGACCAATTGAAATCCTGAAGTTTTGCAGGGTCAGCAGCCATTGCAGCTGTTATCAATTTATCTGGGCCTATAGCTGTTCTTATGTCTTGGACAAGGGCTTCGAAATTGGCGTAGTCCGCTTGTGTACCCGTAAAGTTCATTCCAGAAAAAGGGCCTGGGTATTCCCAGTCCAAATCGATTCCGTCAAAACCAACGGCAATCAATTTTTCGCAATCGGCAATGAATCTTGCCTTCTTTACCGGGTCAGCAGCCATTTCGTAAAAGTGCTTGCACATGCTCCAGCCTCCAATGGAAGCCATAACCAAGACACCTTCCTGATGTGCCAAATCCAAAAGACCAGGTGCTCCATTTTCCATATGCAATGGTATTGGGAGATTTCCGCTTAGGCCCCATGTTGGTTGAGTCCAAGTGGTGCCTTCCAGTTCAACTTCAAAACCTTGATCTTCTGCTCGTTGCTTGGCTGCTGCATTGACATATTGAATAGGGTCTATTTCTCCAAACAAGATGTGCATGTCCCAACTACTATATATATCCGTATGAAAGATGTCTTCAGGTTGTTGTTCTACACCATCTTGATAGATTTGTTGGTTTCTGTGGTCTCCACTATGAAGTGACCCATCGTTGGCTACTCCAAAGAAGGAATAGTTCAAGATGGTGTATTTTGAATAATCGATGTTCAAGTGGGTTAATGCACCTGGACCTGGTACCCCAGCACTAGTGGTCTTCCATGCATCCCAATTGGTTATATAGCCAATTACTTGTTTTTGGTGATCAGAAGTCGTGGCATTTCCTCCCGTGTTTACTTGTGCATAAGTTATGCTTGTAACGCTTAATAAAATTAAAAGTAGGGCTGATTTCAAGTAAGGAATTTGAAAACAAAAAGGTTTGAGGGGTTCGTAATTTTTTTTCATGGTTTAATTAATTGTTAAAAAAAGTTAATGGATTAACATTCAGTTATTTCCGATCAAAAAGTAAAGATAACCTTGAATTCTGGAAAATTAATTAGCTGAATGACATTGAATTGTAGCTTTTCGGAGTATAAATAGGGATAAGATGCAATTCTTGACATTTTGATTGTTATTTGTTTAAAATTAAGTAACATATATACGTAAGGAAATCAATATAGGCTTTGCGGGAGCATTGTTTTTTTTGTGTTTCAAGTTTTGAAAAATCATTGAATTGAAAAAAAATGCATTTTGATTGGATGACTTTTCTCACAATGCAACGATGTACTCCCAGATGATGCAAAACGATAAGGATAGTTGTCTTTTTTTGGTTTTTTAATGTATATTTGATTCACCCTAAAAATCATACTTACAATGTTAGAAGAACTCTGGTTTAACATACAATATGGTATCAACCATGTATTGGACATAAACGCTTACGATCATGTCTTGTTTTTAATAGTATTAACGGTGCCTTATTTGTTCAAGGACTGGAAACGTGTCTTTTTGCTGGTTACCGTTTTTACGGTAGGGCATACGTTGTCTTTAATTCTAGCTACTTATGGAGCGGTAAGGGTCTCTGCAAGCATCATTGAGTTCTTAATTCCAGTTACCATAGCAATAGTAGCGCTTTTCAATGTTTTTACGGCTGGCAAGGGAGCACAAAAAGAGAAAGTAGGGATTTTGTTTTTTTCCACATTGTTCTTTGGCTTGGTGCATGGTTTGGGCTTCGCAAGGGAATTGACCATTTTGGTTGGCAAAGGGGACAATAAACTGGTGACACTTTTGGAGTTTGCACTAGGAATAGAGATTGCTCAAGTGATCATTGTGTTCATAGTCCTGTTCTTGGGATATTTGACCCAAACTGTTTTCAGGTTTTCCAAAAGAGATTGGATAATGGTCGTTTCTGCAATAGTCGTTGGGTTGGTGATTCCTATGTTATTGAATAGAAGTGTCTTTTAAAACACTAGACTAAGCCCTTTTATGGCTGTTTTGAAAGTAATAGTATAAAATTTTCATAAATCTTCTTTTTTGCATTGTAATTAAAATACTAACAGCTTATCTTCGTTGTATTAGTTTGTTAGGATTGTATTTCATTTTTTACAAATTGGGATACTAGTTCGTGAAAGACATGTATGGGTAAGTTAGCCCATACCCATTTCTGCCATTCTTCTAGATGGAGAAAAACAGTTTTATTAAAATCAATGCCAAAACATAAACAACATAAATACGACAAAGCGTATTTGAGAATTGCCGAAGAATGGGGGAAACTTTCCTTTTGCAAAAGAAAACAAGTAGGAGCACTCATAGTTAAGGACAGGATGATAATTTCCGATGGATTTAATGGAACTCCCACTGGATTTGAAAATTTTTGTGAAGATGACGAAGGATATACGAAATGGTATGTTCTACATGCAGAAGCCAATGCCATCTTGAAAGTAGCCTCATCCACACAATCCTGCAAAGGCGCAACATTGTATATTACAATGTCACCTTGCAAGGAATGTAGCAAGTTGATACATCAATCTGGAATTGTGAGAGTAGTTTACAAAGATGGTTACAAAGATGATTCTGGCCTTGTGTTTTTAGAAAAGGCAGGGATTAAATTACAACAAATTGAAGATTTGAAAGCCTGATGAGTACATATAAGAAATATTTGCCTTTAATTATTGGAACAGCCGTTGCTGTTGGTATTTTCATAGGAGGGAAATTAAATTTCGAAGATGGTTCGGATAGGTTGTTTACATCTAACAGCAAAAAAGACAAGCTAAATAGGCTGATAGATTATATAGACTATGAATATGTCGATGAGATAAATACAGATAGCATCGTAGATGTTACCGTAAACGGAATTTTGGAGAATTTGGATCCGCACTCAGTATACATTCCAAAAGAAGATATGGAACGTGTTACAGAGAATATGAAAGGAGATTTTGTAGGCATCGGAATCAGTTTCTACCCCTACAGGGATTCCATAGCAGTAATTAGGGCGATAGAAGGAGGTCCCAGTGCAAAAGCAGGAATAAGAGGAGGAGATCGCATCGTCTTCGCCAATGGCGACTCATTATATGGAAGAGACTTGTCCAATGGTGATTTGGTTAAAAGGCTTAAGGGGCCGATAGATACAGATGTGCTTCTTGAAGTATACAGAAAAGGGGAGGAGAAGTTGTTGAAATTCAAAGTAAAAAGGGATCACATTCCAATTAAAAGCGTAGATGCCTCCTATATGTTAACAGAAGAATTGGGATACATTAAAATAAATAGATTTGCAGAATCTACCTATAAGGAATTCAAACGAGAACTCAAGAAGTTGAAGAAGCAAGGTGCGACAGAATTGGCATTGGATTTAAGGGACAATCCAGGAGGATTTTTAGGAATAGCAGAGCAAATAGTCGATGAATTCTTGGAAGACGACAAACTTATTCTGTTCACCAAGAACAAAAGGGGTAAGATCGAAAAAAGCTTTGCAACCAAGCGAGGTGATTTTGAAGATGGTCATATTTATGTCCTGATAGATGAAAACTCTGCTTCTGCCAGTGAGATCGTAGCAGGAGCCTTGCAGGACAATGACAAGGGAACCATCGTAGGAAGACGCTCTTATGGGAAAGGATTGGTGCAGCGCGAAATGCAATTGGGTGATGGTAGTGCAGTACGTTTAACAGTGTCAAGATATTATACACCAACGGGGCGTTCGATACAACGTTCCTATGAAAAGGGTAATAGAGATTATTTCGATGATTATTATTCTAGGTTGGATAGTGGAGAGCTTTTGGATCCAGAGAAGATTGAAGTTGCCGATTCATTGAAGTTCACAACCCCAAAAGGGAAAGTGGTATATGGAGGAGGCGGGATAATTCCCGACGTATTCGTAGCGTTGGATACCAATATGCAAAATGAAACCATTACTTTTTTGCAACGCAGAGGCTATATCAACTATTTTGCCTTCGAGGAATTGGAAAAATATAGGGAAACTCTTGAAAACATTTCTCGTGAGGATTTCATATCAAATTATGAAGTCGATGATGAGGTGGTTTCTGCCTTTCAGGAATATTTAAAGATAAAACGAAGAACAAACATAGTATTCGTCGCTTATAAAGAGGAAGTGAAACAATATATAAAGGCGGCATTCGCTGATCAATTGTATGGCAATGGAGCCTTTGAAGAGGTTGTCAATCAAAAAGATGTAATGATAGAAGAGGTAATTGCATTGAGCAAAGATGAATAACCTTTCTTAGCTTAGATCTTATCATGCACCTTGGTGTGTTTGCCATTGTTCCAAAGCGTTAAGATATCTGTGGCTACTTGGGCTCCGCTTCCGGCAGCAATGGAAAACTGACTTCTCCAACCAGCTAAAGTTCCAGCAACATAAAGTCCATTTTCAATTAAATGATTTTCGTTTTTAAGCCAGATGCGCTCTTTTTCGATAATAGCTCTTGGGTGAGGCTCAATGTATTGCTCCAACCCTTTTATTGTTGTTAAATTTGTATAACCAACTGCAATTACAATATGCTTGGCTATATGGCTGCTTTTATTTGTCGTGACTAGAAAAGCATCGACTTGCCTATGAATTTCAATAACCTTTTCATTTTCAATCTGTCTCACCTCAGGGTACAACTGAGCCAGTTGTTCTTTCCCTTTGGTTAAAATGTCCTTGCCCAATGTCCCGGCGGACAGTCCCAAGACATTGTTCAGCAATGCATTTTGCAGGTGGGAAGTTTTTTGGTGGGTAATTATTCCAACAGTTCTGTCTTTTGCAAAAGGTTTGCTTAAGCCAGAGCCCAAAACTAAAGCGCATGACAAACCAGCTGTACTACCACCAATTATTAAAGTGTCCAACATTATTTCTTGGATTGTTTTTCTATCTTTTTGGAAATGCGCAGAATCTGCAATAGTACAATAGCACAAAGCGCAGCAAAAATAGTGATCAAAGCAACTGTGCTTTCGCCCTCCAAAGGAGCGTTCCAGTTAATTTTTGTTAGATTGTAAATGATTAAGCCTACGGCAACAATGCTAAATATGGATGTGAATATTTTCATCTCTATATGATTATTTTGTTTAAGCCAACAACGCTTTGATGTTATGAGCAAACAGTTTTACGGCAATGGCCAATAAGATCACCCCAAATACCTTACGGATGATTTTAATGCCATTAGGTCCTATAAAGCGTTCGATGCGTTTGGAGGTTTTAAGTACGATATATATAAATATAACATTTAATATGACAGCTATTATAATGTTTTCTATCCTGAACTCCGCACGTAAGGAAAGCAAGGTCGTCAAACTTCCTGGACCAGCGATCAAAGGGAAAGCCAATGGGAAAACCGAGGCTGTTATTGGGCTACCTTCTTCGTCATCTTTATAAAGGGTGATCCCTAGAATCATTTCCAAAGCAATGAAAAATAGAATGAAAGCACCAGCAACTGCAAAGGAATTGACGTCAATTCCAATGAGAGACAATAAACTTTGACCAAGAAACAAGAAGACGATCATGATAATACCAGCTATGATTGAGGCTTTTTCACTTTGAATGTGTCCAACCTTTTTACGCAAGTCTATAATAATTGGAATATTTCCAATAATGTCTATTACAGCAAAAAGAACCATAAATGCGGTAAGTATCTCTTTAAAATTAAGTTGCATAGTTTCGTGCTTTAAAAGTTTCAACAAAAATAGTGCTTTAACATTATATACCATATTAAACCCATATGAACTTTAAGTGTTTTTAAAGATGCTACTTTTCTGTCAATAAGGTTTATATTTGTAATGTCTTTTATAATTTAGTATTTATGTTTCAGATAGGGAAAACTATAGTTTCAGAAGAAATTATAGAAAACGATTTCGTATGTAACCTTTCAGCTTGCAAAGGAGCGTGTTGCATAGACGGTGATGCAGGTGCACCTTTGACGGAAGAGGAAGCTCGAATATTGAAGGATGTCTATCCAAAGGTAAAGCCCCTTTTGCGTCAAGAGGGGATACATGCCATAGAGTCCCAAGGAACACATATAACCAGTGACTTTGGAGAGTTGGAGACACCATTGATCAACGGGGCGGATTGTGCCTATGTTATTTTCGATGACAAGAAAACAGCTCTTTGTGGGATAGAAGAAGCCTATAATCGTGGAGACATTGCTTGGAAAAAACCGTTGTCTTGCCACCTATACCCGATACGTGTAAAGGAATACAGTGAATTCTCTGCCATAAATTACAATAGATGGAGTATTTGTGACGATGCTTGTTCTCTGGGAAAAGAATTACAGGTTCCAATCTATAAATTCGTAAAGGAAGCACTTATTAGAAAATTTGGTCAGGATTGGTATGGTGAACTTGAAAAAGTAGCAGCTGAAAAGTTCAATAGATAGTCACTTTTTTCATAATAAATGTTTCTGGGAAACCATAAACCCGTAAATATCTATTTTAGTACTAACTGTGTGATTTCTCATTAGTTGCGCTTTAAAACCCTTGTCATCAAAGCGTTTCTAGCCTTGATAAAAAACAAATTACATTTATTTGAGAATTTTCAAAAAATAATTATCAAAAAAATAAAAACACTTTGAACCTCAATAAAACATGCTAGTAGCATCACATTTCAACATGTGGTGTTAAAAACTTTGTGAAGTTTTAGGCTCATCTCCCTTTCACAATTAGATGTTATTTTCAATCTTTGTTAGTCTCAAACAGAGTGTAAATTTCACATTAAAATCCTTACAAAAAAACAAAGTAAAAATATGTCTCAAAACGTCGAACCGATATTACAAGAAAATAAAGATAGATTTGTGATATTTCCTATCCAACACCATGATATTTGGGAGTGGTATAAGAAATCTGAAGCAAGTTTTTGGACGGCAGAAGAGATCGATTTACATCAAGATCTTACAGATTGGAAAAACAAGTTGAACGACGATGAGCGTTATTTCATAAAACACATCTTGGCATTTTTTGCAGCCAGTGATGGTATCGTAAACGAAAACTTGGCAGAAAACTTTGTGAATGAAGTGCAATATAGCGAGGCGAAGTTCTTTTATGGATTTCAAATAATGATGGAGAATATTCACAGTGAAACCTATTCATTGTTAATAGATACCTATGTGAAGGATGAAAAAGAAAAGAATGGACTATTCAACGCCATAGAAACTTTTCCTGCCATCAAGAAAAAAGCAGATTGGGCTCTTAAATGGATCGAGTCCCCAAGTTTTGCAGAACGTTTGATTGCGTTTGCAGCAGTAGAAGGTATCTTCTTCTCTGGAGCCTTTTGTTCTATTTTCTGGTTGAAAAAGCGAGGTTTGATGCCTGGATTGACTTTTTCCAATGAGTTGATTTCTAGGGATGAAGGGGTGCATTGTGATTTTGCCGTGCATTTGCACGAGAACCACTTGGTTAACAAGGTGCCAAAAGAAAGAATAAGAGCTATTATTGTTGATGCTTTAAATATAGAAAGAGAATTTATTACAGAATCTTTGCCTGCAAGTTTAATAGGGATGAATGCCAAATTAATGGAGCAGTATTTAGAATTTGTAACCGATAGACTTTTAGGGGAACTAGGTTGTGAAAAAGAATACAATACAGCCAACCCTTTCGACTTTATGGATATGATTTCACTTCAAGGAAAAACAAATTTTTTCGAGAAACGCGTGTCAGAATATCAAAAAGCAGGTGTGCTTAATAAAGAAGAAGAAGACGATAAATTCAGTTTTGATGCTGATTTTTAAGTAAATGTTGTCATTCCTATGTCAATAGGAATCTGAAAAAACCATAATAGAAATAAAGCCAAGGTGTTTCTGTGAAATCTAATGTGCTAGATAGAAACATAATTGGTCCGATTATAATTAATTCATTAACTGAAAATGTAATTTGCTTTTAAATGGCACGTTATAAATTTAGAATAACCAACTAACCATCTTTCTGAATGGGCGATTCGGAAAAATATAAAAAAGTGTAAAGTATGTTTGTAATAAAAAGAGACGGAAGAAAGGAACAAATAATGTTCGACAAGATTACGGCGAGAGTCCGTAAACTGTGTTATGGACTTAATGAGCTGGTAGACCCTTTAAAGGTTGCTATGCGTGTCATAGAAGGATTGTATGATGGTGTGACGACTAGCGAGCTAGATAATTTGGCAGCAGAGGTGGCGGCAACGATGACTACTGCACATCCAGACTATGCGCGTTTGGCAGCACGTATTTCTGTTTCCAACTTGCACAAGAATACAAAGAAGACCTTTAGTGAGGTAATGCACGACTTATATGTATACGTCAATCCTAGAAATGGAAAAGAAGCTCCCCTTTTGGCAGATGAGGTGTACAAAGTCATTATGGAAAACAAGGATAGATTGGATTCTACCATAATCTACAACAGAGATTTTGGTTACGACTATTTTGGTTTCAAGACATTGGAACGTTCATACCTTCTAAAGCTTAATGGAAAAATAGCAGAGAGGCCGCAGCATATGTTGATGCGTGTTTCAATAGGAATACATTTAAATGATTTGGACGCAGCGATTGAAACTTACGAGTTAATGTCCAAAAAATACTTTACACACGCTACGCCAACATTATTTAATTCAGGGACACCTAAACCGCAAATGTCTTCTTGTTTCTTGTTAACAATGAAAGAAGACAGCATTGATGGTATTTACGATACATTGAAGCAAACAGCTAGAATATCTCAATCAGCAGGAGGAATAGGATTGTCTATCCACAATGTTAGAGCTACGGGAAGTTACATAGCAGGAACAAATGGAACGAGTAATGGAATCGTACCTATGTTGCAGGTGTTTAATGATACTGCACGTTATGTAGATCAAGGAGGAGGAAAGCGTAAAGGAAGTTTTGCAATGTACATAGAGCCGTGGCATGCAGACATCTTTGACTTCTTGGATTTGAAAAAGAATCATGGTAAAGAAGAGATGCGTGCACGTGATTTATTCTATGCGATGTGGATGCCGGATTTATTCATGCAACGTGTACAAGAAGATGGGAATTGGACTTTGATGTGTCCAAATGAATGCCCTGGATTGTGTGATGTGCACAGTGAAGAATTCAATGCATTGTATACAAGTTATGAAGCAGAAGGGAAAGGCAGAAAGACTATAAAGGCTCGTGAACTATGGGAGAAAATATTGGAATCTCAAATAGAGACGGGAACACCATATATGTTGTACAAGGATGCAGCAAACAGAAAATCCAATCAGAAGAACCTAGGTACCATTCGTTCATCGAACTTATGTACGGAAATTATGGAGTACACATCTCCAGATGAGGTGGCTGTATGTAACTTGGCGTCTATTGCCTTGCCGATGTTTGTTAAAAACGGAGCGTTTGACCATAAGGAATTGTTTAGAATCACAAAACGTGTTACCAAAAACCTAAACAGGGTAATCGATAGAAACTACTATCCAGTAAAAGAAGCTGAAAATTCTAATTTCCGTCATAGGCCAGTTGGCTTGGGAGTGCAAGGATTGGCAGATACGTTCATTAAATTGAGAATGCCTTTTACAAGTGACGAAGCCAAAAAACTGAACAAGGATATTTTTGAGACTTTATATTTTGCAGCGGTTACTGCTTCTATGGAAGAAGCAAAAGCAGACGGTCCTTATGAAACCTACGAAGGGTCTCCAATAAGCAAAGGAGAGTTCCAATATAACCTTTGGGGAATAAAAGATGATGAGTTGAGTGGGCTATGGGATTGGAATAAACTGCGCAAGCAAGTACTTAAAAATGGAGTGCGTAATTCATTGCTGGTAGCTCCTATGCCTACGGCATCTACGTCTCAAATTTTAGGAAACAATGAATGTTTCGAACCTTATACTTCCAACATATATACAAGACGAGTGTTATCAGGTGAATTCATCGTGGTAAACAAGCATCTATTGGAAGATTTGGTGGAGTTGGGTCTATGGAACGATGGATTGAAGAATGAAATCATGAGAGCCAATGGATCTATTCAAGGAGTAGATGTAATTCCCCAAGACATAAAGGATTTATATAAAACGGTATGGGAATTGAGTATGAAAGACATCATAGACATGTCTCGCCAACGTGGTTATTTCATAGATCAATCACAATCTTTAAACTTATTTCTGGAAGGAGCAACCATGGCCAAGTTAACCTCAATGCACTTTTATGCTTGGAAAAGCGGTTTAAAGACAGGGATGTACTATCTGCGTACCAAGAGTGCCGTTGATGCGATCAAGTTTACTGTTGAAAAAGAAAAAAAATCGAAACCAATTGAACAACCTGTTGATGTAGCGGAAACAGTAGTAGCGAAGAAGCAACAAAAAGCGGCCGATACGGCAGCTAAATTTGCAAAAGAAACAACAGAAGCAGAACCAATGACTGCAGAAGAAATGAAAGCACTTATCGCACAAGCAAAAGACGCAGAAGGAGACGACTGCCTGATGTGTGGTTCGTAATTGTATATTTACAAATAAATTAAGTGTTATGAAGAAGCATCCTATTTGGATGCTTTTTTTCTGAGATAAAAACATTTGAAAACAAAACCAACAAAATATGTACGACGAAAACTTTAAAGTGACTCCAGATTTATATGCGAGCAAAGAAAACAGATTTGTTAATTCCATAATAGATGTAATAGCATACTATGCTTTGTCTTTCATAGTAGGATTGCTTTTAGGAGTATTGGCAGCCATAGGGTTTGATGGGCCGTTAAACTACGTCATAACAATGGGGACAATAGGCAATCTTGTTTTCGGGATTGTAATACTGCTTTTGTATTTTACGATTTTCGAAGGTTTGACACAAAGGACTTTGGGAAAGTATGTCACAAAAACAATGGTAGTTATGCAGGACGGATCCAAACCAAGCATGCAGGATGCATTTTTGAGAAGTTTGTGTAGAAACATTCCCTTTGAAGCCTTTTCATTTCTTGGAGATGAAGGGAGGGGATGGCATGATTCCATTTCCAATACCTATGTGGTAAGTGTCAAGCGTTTTAATGCAAAAAGAGATTCGGCCAATAGTCTGGAGCAAATTGGGAAGGCAATGGAGGAATGATTGTATTTTTACAATATGGCATATAGATAAAAAAGCATCCTGAATATTCAGGATGCTTTTTAATTTGTTGATTTCTCATTTTTATTTTGTGGAAACAATTCTCACTGGTACCTTGTAGAACTTTTGACTTTCCAGCTTTGAGGACAGTTTATTGTAATTCAACCTCTCTTTGATGTAGTTTTCCAACACAGGATTATCGGTGTCTACCGTTAATACTACAATTTCATTTTCTCCATTGAGGGTGAAAGTTACATTTGCCAACAATTCCTTGTTGATTTGAAATTTCGGCTTGTCCAATAACTCATGAATCTCCTTGGCTACTAGAGAGGGATCTGAGTCTTTTTTTGAGATGGTGTTTGCTGATAGAACATTGGTAACTACCAATAACAATACCAATAATGATGATTTCATTGTTTTCATGATTCTTTTAATTCTTCTGTTTTTGTATGAGTTATTTAATTTATTCTAGGAGGAAGTTTCAATCCCTCTAAGTTTGTTTTTGGAGAAAGTCATTAAAATGTATATAGCCAATATTAATCCGTTGATGCCATCAATGCAAAGAACTTATTGATGTTAGGGAGTATTATTATCCTGGTACGTCTGTTTTTGGAACGTCCCTCTCGTGTTTCGTTCCCAGTTATGGGTTGGAAGCTACTTCTTCCTGACGCAATCAGTTTTTCTGGAGCAACATTGTAGTCATGTTGCAATTTACGCACTACGGAAGTTGCTCTAAGGACACTCAGGTCCCAATTGTCTGCCACTCTATCCGTATTTATACTTCTAGAATCTGTATGACCTTCGACCATGACATCGATGCTTGGCTCGGAATTAATGACATCCGCCAATTTTTGGAGTATGTTGTTAGCTTTCGGACTTATCCTATAACTCCCGCTATTGAACAGCATTTTATCGGAAATGGAAATCATTACAACAGTTTCGTTGATGTCTACGCTTATGTCCTCGTCCTCATTTAATGTGCTGGTGTCAATGGTACGATTCAAATGGTAGTCCACGGCTAGGTTCATGGAGTCCTTCAAGGTCTTTGCTTGGCTTAGTTCGGATGGATCTACCTTGGTTAGCGTTTCCCTCATTTTTTGCTTTGTGATGTTGGAAGCAACTGCTCCATCCGCAGAGATTGCCAATTTTGAATCATTCTCTACTTTTAAGCCCTCCACATTCTGATTCAGTGAATTGATTTTGGAATTGTATTCTTCAACTCTAGCTTCGATTTTAGCAAATTTAGCCTCTAGGTCTTCTTTTTCGACTTTGGTCTTGGTCAGTTCATTGTTCAACTCCCCCTTTTCTTGTTCCAGTGCCAAATATTTCTTTTTTGAAACACAGGAAGCCAATATGAAAAATGATAATAATGTAATTGAAATAGTTCTCATAAATACTGATTTAGGTTTTCTATAGCTACGTGATTATTTAGGTTCTGGACTTTTTAAAAAGCTTTTTTTAAAAAAACTTTAACATTAATTCCCCTTCAAAAGTTTTAATTATATTCATAGTTTTACATTAGTAAACAACATATGTCACATAATGAACAATACTCTTAAAGAAGTTGCTTTCGTATTTTTCAAATTAGGTTGTTTTGCCTTTGGAGGGCCGGCAGCACACATAGCTATGATGGAAGATGAAATAGTAGTGAAGCGAAAGTGGATGACTAGAGATTACTTTTTGGATCTCATCGGAACCACGAATTTGATTCCTGGGCCCAATTCCACGGAAATGACAATGCATTGTGGCTATGAAAGAGCTGGAAAAACAGGTCTTTTCGTTGCTGGGGCTGCATTTATCTTTCCTGCTACCATCATAACGGCATTGTTAGCCTATCTATATGTTGAATATGGTCAATTACCTCAAGTCGAGCCTTTTGTTTTTGGTATAAAACCTGCGGTATTGGCTATAATAGCTTCAGCAGTGCTCAAACTAGGGAAGAAGGCCATCAAGACCAAGGAACTTGCTGTTTTGGGTATTTTGGTCTTGGTTGCAAGCTTATTGGGTGTCAATGAAATATTGGCTTTGTTGTCGGCTGGTATTTTGGGATTGTTGTATTTTTATGTAAAGGAGAAGTCTTTTTCAGGCTTAAATGCCATATCTCCATTGTTCTTGACTTTTGGACTTGGAACTTCGATGTTCAAGATATCTGTGCTTAACGTATTCTGGGTGTTTTTAAAGGTAGGAGCCATCTTGTACGGTAGCGGCTATGTCTTATTTGCCTATTTGGATGCCGAGCTGGTAAGCAAAGGGTGGCTTACAAGGGCAGAACTCATAGACGCCATTGCAGTAGGACAATTTACTCCAGGCCCCGTATTGTCGACATCTACGTTCATAGGGTATCAATTGTCCGGTTTTTATGGGGCTTTGGTAGCTACCACTGGAATCTTTCTACCCTCTTTCTTATTTGTATTGATTTTAAATCCATTTATTGAAAAAATGAGACAATCAAAATTGTTGCGTTACTTCTTGGATGCTGTAAATGTAGCAGCTGTCGCAGTGATGCTGGCTGTGCTTTTTGTCATGGCGAAGGAAACGTTATTGGATTGGAAAGCCATTACAATAGCTTTAATTGCCGTTTATTTGGTGTTTGCAACTAAGATTAGTCCTATTTGGGTAATAGTAGCAGGAGCTGTCTTGGGTTATGCAGTCAACCTATTTTAAAGATTGCTTAGTTAATGGTTAACCTTGGAGCATAAAACAAAAATAAGCCTCATAATAATTATTATGAGGCTTATTTTTATGGTTGAATAGTATTTACTATTCTTCGTCTTTTATTGTGGCTGGAGTTACATCTTCATCATGAGCATTGTGATATTCTTCCAATAGGTTCATGGTAGCCGTCAATAAATCTTTGGTCTCCAACAACAGCCCAAAATATAGGGTTGTATTCTTAGGACTGGATTCTTCAGTTCTCGTACGAGCAACTTGTTTGACTATTTTAGAGGTCACTATGTCAAAAACTTCTTTCTTGCGATTTAAAATTTCACCAATTTCTTCAAATGAACGAGAATCGAAAGCACTTTTAATGTCATTGAACAATGCTTCCAATGCATCATCAACTTCTTTCAATTCTTTGATCTGACTGAATTTAAGTTTTTTGTGGTTGTTGTTGATATGTTTATGACTCGCTTTGGAAATGTATTCCAGAGATTGTGTCATATCCTGTAAATAACCCAAGATGTTTATATAGAAGTTACTTGCTCCTACGCTGGATTCATCCAAATTCTTGATGAAATAAAAGATGTTGTCTCTTAGGTTATCCACTTCTTCAGACAACTTGACGACTTGTTTCTTGTTCTTTTTAAGTGATGCCAAGTCTTGTTTTGCTAGACCTTTTACGGCACTTGTATAGATTCTATTTCCTCGTTTAACGACACTTGCAATGTTTTTTGCACTTTCATATATCACACCTTGAACAGAACTACTTTCTTCAGATGTAGTCAAGCTATCCTCGTCAATGGCCTTGTTTGTACTTTTCTTATGTGATAGATAGTTTCTAACCAATAAAATGCCAGTCAATAGCAATAATATTGGGGTCATTACCTTTGGGTTTCCTTGAATCAGGAATACTACGAATCCAGCAGCAATGAATGCTCCCAGTGCAGTTCCAAACCAACCACCAATAACGTTTAGCACTCCTGCAACTCTATACACTGCACTTTCTCTTCCCCAAGCACGATCCGCAAAAGAAGTACCCATGGCAACCATGAAGGTCACATAAGTTGTGGATAGAGGCAATTTCATGGAAGTCGCAATGGCAATCAATACTCCTGCTACCATTAAGTTTACAGATGCTCTAATCATATCGAAAGCTGGTGCATCGATACTTTGATCTTTGGTCAATGCAATGGTGTCTGGTTTTTCAAAGCTCCTTCCTATCTGCTCTTGAGTAGATCTAGGTATAATGACGCTTAAAGCATTAGATAGCCATGTCGATCCTTTGACGACAGTCCTTGACAATATGTTTGGTTCAAACTTTTCATGGGTATCGTTTTGACGAGATAGACTCAATTCCGTTTCAGCTACGGATTTGGCTTTTTTGGAAAACCACAATGTCAATACCATTATGGCTCCAGCTATGAACAACAGCAATGGTTCTGCCGGTACTTTTTTATCTAAAACTTCCATGGAAAACATAGAAGGATCTACTCCAGAAGACACCCAAGCTTCATAAGAATGATAAGCTGCCATGGGTACACCAATGAAATTCACCAAATCGTTTCCAGAGAATGCCAATGCCAATCCAAAAGTACCAACGGCAATTACAACAAGTAAAATTGTCTTTTTGGTAATGGCTTGAAATGCAAATGAGACTCCCAACCACAAAACGAAACTTCCCAGGATGATGAAGATTTCATTACCCTCTATTAGACCTTTCATATCTTTGTAGTATGGTGTTCCTTTCAATCCTTTCAAAAAGATGAAGTAAGTGATGGCTGTCAAACAAATAGCTCCAAATATAGCTCCAAAATTCTTGACTTTCTTTTCATATTGAAAAGTGAAAATTAAACGAGAAAGCCATTGTACCAATGCTCCGACAGAGAACGCTATGAATACCGACATGACAATACCACTAATAATGGTAATTGCTTTTTCAGTATTGATGTAACTCCCTAAATCAGCTAAAGTTTGTGAGTCTGAAGATGTAATCTTTATCAAAGACATTACAACGGCAGCTCCCAACAAGTTAAATACGATGGAAACAGTTGTAGACGTAGGAAGACCTAAAGTATTGAAGAAATCCAACAACAAGATGTCTGTAATCATTACAGCCATGAAAATGTACATGATGTCTTGAAAATTGAACATTGCGGGTACAAAAATACCTTTACGTGCAACTTCCATCATACCACTTGAGAAAACTGCTCCAATGAAAATACCCAAACTTGCAACAATCATGATGGTGCGCATGGAAATGGCTTTGGAGCCAATGGCTGAGTTCAAGAAATTAATGGCATCATTACTAACACCAACGACAATGTCAGCAACCGCTAAGATTGTGATGGCAATCAACATAAATAAATAAATACTATCCATAATCTTTAATTAAAATAAGTTTGCAAATATCTTTAGAGTCATTGAGTGTAATGTTATCTCAATGTTAACTTTCATCTAATGGTTTAAAAGTGGATGTCGAATCCAATTCTAAAGGTGATGTTGTCTTCGTTGCCGTCTACAGCAGTATAGCTTAAATCAGTTTGTACTTTTAATTTGTGACCAACAAGATACTTGTTGAAACCTAATGTGTACTGTTCTTGAGGCGTAGTTCCACCAGTAGTATTATTGTCAAAGTTTAAAGTTGTAAAACGTCCAGCAATTTCGTAATTACTTTTAAACATATAACCAGCTTGAAGGTTAAGAGCATCTCCTGTTAATACTTCATCACCTGTTGGTGTAACACCATCTGTTCCCACTGCGATTGCGTTTTCAGCATCACGTTTTGCGTATTCTCCCATGAAAGAGAAGCCTTTGTATTTAAACATCGCATCTGCAAAAATCGTTGTTTGATCTGTTTCAAAAAGAGGACCATTTTTAGATTCATCTGCTGTAGTAAACATATAATCGCCAGCAAAACCTCTTTCTCTTACAGCATCTTGGTTGTAATTATAAGTAAAACCAACCATTAATTTTGGAGTATCTTCTCTTTTTATTGCTGCTTGTACATAATCGCCTTTAGATTGAAATTTACCAAACGGTAAAAATTCAACTCTAGCAGTATATTGTAAACCGCCTTCGTTACCTTCAGTGACATTACGACCTTCTCCTTGAGAGATTGCCAGTTTTTCACGCATTAGGAAGTTTCCTCCCAAGTCTGATTTGTGGCGTAATTGAATTCCCAAATCACGATCTATGTTGAAACGACTGTTCAACAAGGAACGATCAACCAATTGAAGGTTTGCAGAAGATACCACACGTTCAACATTTCCTGGTAATTTTGTTTGACCAGCCCAAAGTTCGAAGTTTTCGGCAAAGTTCCACATGATGACAGCGTCAAGTATGATACGAGGAGTATTTCTGTTAAATTGGTTGGCGCCAGAAACGTCTCTATTGGTTAGCCCCAATTCAATTTTGTATTTTAGTTTTGGACTGTAAGCAAAACCACTGAACTTCAAACGTGAACGACGAACAATGAAATTATGTTCAGGGCTACCATATTGATCACCATCATGGTCCCAAGAAGACACAGAGCGTACTTGGAAACGAGGGGCGAATTTTATACTGAAAGAACTATCTTTCGCTACAAAGTTGATTAATCCTTTACCAAATTTGGTATCACTGATTTCTTGTGCATTTGTAGAGATGTATGCGCACAATAATAATGCTGTAAGCGTAATTTTAAGTTTCATTGTAATTATTAGTTTTTGTCGGTGCAAATAACCAACTCCAATGTTAACTCAATGTTTCCAAATGATTAACTTTTAAATAAAATAATAGAAATGAAAAAGACTGCCTTGGCCTTAGGCAGTCTCATTTTAGAAATCATAATAATGTAGTCGACAAAAACTAATAGATTATATGAAATACTAATTGTTTTGTCTAAAGACTCACCAAAGATGGTCAATGAAGTTAAACTAAATGTAATGCGAATATTAAGTAATCATTAAGTGTTTAAACATAGAGTTGAGTTGTTTAGTGTTCTTTAAATCAGTTGATTAGCTATTCAATGTTAAATTAATGTTACGAGAATGTTGTTTAAATGTTATCTAATATGTATATTTGATATATAATGTTAAAACCCATAATTATGAAGAAATCAATTTTATTTTCAATTGCCTTTTTAATTGCTGTGGTATCTTTTGCTCAGGAGGAGCGAGATTTAAAACTTAACAAAGACACTAATTTAATTGAAGTAGTTTATTATCATGACAATGGAGTTGTAAGTCAAACAGGAACTTATACTCTAGATGGGAAACTACAAGGAAAGTGGCTTCGTTTTGACACAGAAGGCAAGAAACAAGTTTCTGCAAATTATGATAATGGTAAAAAAGTCGGCAAGTGGTTCTTTTGGAATAAGACCACTCTTAAAGAAGTAGATTATGACAATAATGCAATTGCGAATGTAAGTGAGTGGGAAGTGAAAACCCCTGTTGCAGACAGCAACTAGATATTATTGAAATCAAAAAATAAAAAAGCATCCTAATAATTAGGATGCTTTTTTATTTATAATGAGTTGTTTTTTATTGTACTGTCCATCCAGAACCCCAAGTAGAGTAATCTGTTCCTGTACCATTTCCATCTCCAGAAATGAAATCTGATTCAGCAAAAGAGCTGCCAGTATCATTTTTCACCTTTAATGTAACATCTGTGAAAATAATGTCCGTTACTTTCAAGTCTCCACTGATTACACCAGCTCCAGTCGGAGAATCTCCTTGATCTCCATCCAAATCAAATCCTTCTGCAAAACCTTGCAAAGACACATTGTTGAAGATTCCTTGCGTACCAGCTCTTAAACGAATAGCTTCATTTCCTGTCCCAGAACCATTACCAACAATGGTCAAGTTGTTTACCGTTGGCTTTGACCAGAAGACAGGGTTAGAGTTGTTTCCTATGTCTGTATTGTATCCATCTGCCTCTATGCCTTTGTCATGGTCTGTTCCATGTTTTACATAGGCATTTGTGATTGTTCCTGTATAACCTTCTGTCCAATCTATGGAATCATCTTGTGAATTTACGACAGATACGTAACTTGCATTAACAGTACCTCCAAAAAATTCGATACCATCATCTTTTCCTTCGTAAGCTTGGATGTACTCAACCAATGTTCCGTTTCCTACACCGTAGAAAGAAAAACCATTGTTTTCAGATTGCCCATCTGCAGATCCACCAGAATATTCAATTCTCATATAACGAATGCTACCAGAATCATCTGCCGCATTGGTTCCCCCATAAGGCAAACTTGCAATTTCCGATGTAGATGTCGAGCTACCTGATACAGAGTTGATGGGTGCTTTCCCCAAAACGATCAAACCTCCCCAGTCCCCAGCTTGTGGGCTAGAAGCATTGGATGTCAATACAATTGGGTTTGTTGAAGTTCCCATGGCATTGATTGTCGCACCTTGGGCTATTGCTATATAGACGTCAGATCCTTGTGCCAAGGCTTTGATTGTCGTTCCAGCAGGAATGGTCAAAGTCGTCCCAGTGGACATGATCAAAGATCCATTCAGAGTATATTCTGTACCAGCTTCCAAAGTCAAGTCACTAGTATAAGTTCCAGAAATTGTAGTACCGCCAGTGCCACTTCCTTCTCCATTGTTCACATTTAATATGACGTCTGATGTGTCATCGGTAGAACATCCTGTAATTAGCATTGCTACTGTAGCCAAGCTTAATAAAAAATTACGTTTCATAGTTTTTTGAGTTTTTAGTTTAATGTTGTTGTTTTAAAGTTTGTATTTTAGTTGTAGGCTTAAATCTATTCCCCTCTTGTATTCCGAAAGTGTGACATCTCCAAAAGAAGTGTTTTCCCTAACACGTTCTATACTCGGGTCCAATAGGTTCTTAGCACTGAAATTAAGTTCGAATTTTTCACTGATCTTGTTTTTGAAAACCAAGTCTACGCTTGGGATTCCTTTCTCTATGATATTTCCCAATTGGCCAGATCCCAAAGCAGAGATTCGATCGGAGAAGTATGAGAATACCAAGTTTGCAGTAGGTTTGTAGTTTTTACCAAATGTAGGGGTATAGCTCAAGTCTGCATTGATGATCAACGGTGAAGCACCTTGTAACTCATCAGTTCTATCCAAAGTTGATGAATATAGACCTGTGGAACTTTTCAAGTCTTGTTCGGTATGCATGTATGTGGCGTTGAACCCGGCAGATAGCGTAGTGTCCTCATCCGCATTTTGCATCAAAGCCTTTCTTATTTCGACTTCAAAACCAAGAATGGTAGCTTTGTCTCCTGTTCTGAAATAACGTTGTGTTCCAGTGGCGTCATTTGCAATGACCAGGTTTATCGGGTCATTGATTTGTTTTCCAAAGGCAGCAACAGAGAATATCTCGGAACGACTCATGAACCATTCGTACTTGAAGTCCACATTGTAAATGGTTGAAAAAGAAGGGTTGTTCAGTAAGTCTGGATTTCCACCGATACGTTGTGTTACACCCTCGTAAACAAAAGGAGCCATTTCCTTGAATTCTGGATTTGAAACGGTTTTGCTGGCAGAGAAACGTAGGTTTTGGTCTTCTTTCAATGCGTACTTTATACTTAGGCTAGGTAAAAGGAATATGTTGTTGGTCTGTCTGAATCCTGGCTCGTTTGCAGGTAGGTTAATTACATCGTAGCTAATACGTTGCTTGAAAGACTCTATTCTGGCACCAGGTACGATCAACCATTTCTCTCCAAATTTGAGTTCCGCATTTGCATAACCAGCATAGACATCCAATTTACCTTCATAAGTGTTTTCTGGTTCTCCAGGGGCATTGGTATTTCCGAATTCAGGAATACCGTTAATCACCTTTATGTCATATAGTCCACCTCCATTCAGGTTCAGGTTGTTCACGTTGAAAATGGAGTTCAAGTTGTTAACATCGTTTATGGTAGTTGAGTTGTCTACGATGTCATATCCGTAACGGATGTTTTCGAACTCACGTGTTTTGGATCTTCCATTGAATCCAAGGTTCAATTTTGTTTGCTTGGACAATTCGTATGCCAAATTGATACGGCTGGTAAACTCTTCGTCCTTTATGTCTTGAAAGTAACGTTGATTGTCGAATACCACGTTGTTGAAAAATACAGGATTGGTAGAAGGGTCGTTGTCCAAGGACAATTGGTAGTTTTCGATGCTGAAACGCTTTCTGTCCGGCTCGTGGGCATTAACCCTATTGTATCCCATACCCCAATCCAATTCCAGATCTCCGGATTTGTGATTACCCAATATTTGGTTTACATAAATCAAATCTTGGTTGAATTGAATGTTTTTCTGAAAGAATCCCTTTTCGGAATCCACAGTGGATTGAGAATCCCTGTTGAAACCGTTTCCTCCAATACCGTAAAAACCAACTTGGTCCGAAGAACTGTTTATGAACAAGGAATTGAATTGTATCTTGTTGTTGTCGTCAATCTTGTAATTGGCATTCAACATTGCCGTGGTGGTGGTTGAGTATTCGAACTCTTCCGTCTCAGGAAATATCTTTTTGAATACGGAGGTGAAGTCCGTTTGTTGCCCTTTTCTGTACTCGTAATCGTTTTCAAACGAAGCTGTGGCAAACAAGCTTAAACGAGAATCGTTTTCAAAATCGAAGGATTTCCCAGCTGAAGCACCATAACCAACATTTATTGGAGAGTTTACATTTACTGGATCCACACCATGGGAAATAATGACTGCAAATGGGTTGTGATCATATCTTCCATAATACCCAAAGTATCCACTTCCTTCGCTTCTTACAAAGTTTTGACCTGCGGCTCTAGAATTGATGCCAGTACTAGTGGTGAAATCAAAGAATCCATTCCCTTTATAGTTCTTTGAGGATATATCCACATTACCAGCAGCAAAGTCTCCATAAAACCTAGAGGAATATGCCTTGCTTATGGATACATTTTCTATGACGTCCGAAGCAAAGAGATTCAGATCTATGTTTTTCTTGTTTACATCGTTAGAAGGTAATGCAAGACCATTCATTGTCGTATTTAAATAACGATCACCCAAACCACGAACGTAGACATTGCTTGAACCCTCTTGTTTGGAAACCCCAGATATTTTGGCAACAGCACCAGCTGCATTGCTAACCCCTTTTCTGGATAGTTCATCTGCACCGATGCTTTGTTTTATTTCCACTGCTTTTTTCTGATCCAACAATAAAGCGGTTTCGCTTTCTCGTTTAACGGATGTCTTTACTATGACCTCGTCCAATGCTGCTGCACTTGCTGCCAAACTAACATTGATTTCTTTGCTTTCACCTGCTAAGACATCAACTGGTATGTTTTGGATTTCGTATCCGATAAAGCTAAATTCGATTGTGTAATTACCTGGTTCTAAATCGGATAAGCTGTATAAGCCATCAAAATCTGTAGTAGTCCCTTTGGTTGTCCCTTTTACGATGATGTTACATTGAGGCAGAGGTTCATCGTTGTATTCCTTGTCCAATACTTTTCCAGAGATGGATCCCGTATTTTGGGCAAAGGAAAATAATGACGTTAGTAGGGCGATAGTCAGTAATAAATGTTTCATTTTTCTTGTATAATTTTCTCGATGCAAAGAAACTCTTGGTGTGTAAAGAGTAAGTTAATTGCAGGTTAAAAGTCAATGATGAAAAGGTTATCTATATGTTACGGGGAAAAGGGAGGGGAAACATTAATTTAACATTGGATAGGTTTAAGGTATTTTAAAGGAAAATTAACAATATGTATTTGACTAAATGCTATATTTGTATTCCGACGAAAAAAAATAGAAATGATTAAAAACCTAGTCTCAGTATTTTTTACTGTATTGTTTATGGCTATCACAACAGTGCCATCAATAATATCGGTAATGGATGATTCTATGGATGTTTCTATTTTTTACGACCTTTCAGAAGAAGAGGAAGAGAAGGAGAATGAAAAGACGAAAGTCCTAGAGTTTTTTTTCGAAGCAAATAAAGAACCCATATCCTTTATGGAGTACAATGGGACAGAATGTTTGGGATTTAATTACAAGAAATACCCAAAGCCACATTTAAACTTGATATCTCCGCCTCCGGAGGTGTAAATTTCCCATTGGTTATTAATATAGACAGTTTTTTTAGTTTAAATTGAAAGAACAGTTAATTCTTAACCAATAAATCTAGACATATATCCTAAAACAAGGATATATTTTTTCATAGAATAAATAAATATTACTAGTATCTAATTAAAAATAGTTAATGACCAGAGGTCTTGGCTGCAAAATAAATAATTAAAAATGATGAAATCGCATACAAAAGAAACACAATCTACAATGACTCCACAAAAATCTTTGCAATCTTTGAAAGAAGGAAATCAAAGGTTTCAAAAGAACCTCCAGGCTGGTCGAATGCTATTGGAGCAAGTTGAAGATACAAGCAAAGGACAATATCCTTTTGCCACTATTTTGAGTTGTATCGATTCCAGAGTATCTTCCGAGTTGATTTTTGATCAAGGGATAGGAGATATCTTCAGTGCCCGAGTTGCTGGGAATTTCGTGAATGAGGACATATTGGGAAGTATGGAGTTTGCTTGCAAGTTGGCAGGGACCAAACTAATAGTAGTATTGGGACATACGAGTTGTGGAGCGGTGAAAGGTGCATGTGATGATGCCAAACTAGGAAATTTAACAGCTATGTTGGAAAACATAAAGCCAGCAGTAAATGCAGTGGCCTCTCCAGAAGATGCAAGTCTTAGAAATTCGAAGAACATAGAGTTTGTAAACGACGTTGCAAAGAAGAATGTCGAATTGACCATAGAGAGAATATTGAAAGAGAGTGATGTTTTGGCTGAAATGGCAAAAGATGGGGAGATAGAAATTGTTGGAGGAATGTATGACATTGGCTCTGGTGCAGTAACTTTTTACGAGTAAAAATTGTTGCGAATGCTAGGAAACCTCAGAAACAGAATAGCCTTGGTATTGTTGATGGTAATATTGACAATACCCAATGTTGTGAAAGCACAAGATAGTGACTTCGGGAATTGGCTAATCTATATAGGGAGCAAGAAGCTCAACGAAAAATGGAATGTACATAATGAAATACAATATAGGAATTACAATGCGATTGGAGATTTAGAACAGTTGTTGTTGAGAACGGGTGTTGGTTACAATGTGTCCGAAAACAACAATGTCCTATTGGGATATGGTTACATTTTGTCTGAAAACTACATTGGAGATACAGATGATAAGGTTTCTGTAAACGAACATAGGATCTTTCAACAATTTACGACCAAGCAAAAAATAGGGAAACTTAAATTGGGACACCGCTATAGGTTTGAACAGCGGTTTGTCGAATCCGAATATAAAATGCGTTTCCGTTATTTCTTGTCATTCAATTATCCTTTGGTGCAAAAGGAGAACGAAGATTACAAAATCTATCTTTCTGCATACAATGAGATATTCTTGAATACGGAATCTTCAGTTTTCGATAGGAACAGGGTTTATGGAGGATTGGGGTATAGACTGAACAAGAACCTAAGATTCGAATTGGGTTATATGAATCAATTTTTTGAAAACTCGGGAAGAGATCAATTGAACATCATTACGTTTTTCTCTTTTTAGGAGTAGGTATAAAAGGATGATTATCTTGAATGCCGAATCCTCAGTTTTTGATAGGAACAGAGTTTATGGAGGATTGGGGTATAGACTGAACAAGAACCTAAGATTTGAATTGGGTTATATGAATCAATTTTTTGAAAACTCTGGAGGAGATCAATTGAACATCATTACGTTTTTCTCTTTTTAGGAGGAGGTATAAAAGGATCATTAATCAATATCATAAAGCATGAAGAATTTATTTTCAAATATTAAAGGGGATGCCTTTGGAGGTATTACCGCAGGAATAGTAGCCTTGCCGTTGGCATTGGCCTTTGGTGTGTCATCGGGTTTAGGACCGGAAGCAGGATTGTATGGTGCAATCTTCATCAGTTTTTTCGCAGCATTGTTTGGAGGGACGGATACTCAGATATCTGGACCTACAGCACCAATGACTGCAGTAAGCATGGTGGTTATTGCTGGAATTGTTGCTACAAGCGATGGAGATGTCGAAAAGGCATTGCCTGCAATATTGATTGTTTTTCTATTGGCTGGATTGATGCAAATAGGTTTAGGTCTGATAGGGCTCGGAAAATATATAAGGTATATCCCTTATCCGGTGGTATCCGGTTTTATGACGGCGATTGGGGTCATTATATTGCTTACACAAATCTTGCCATCCATTGGGTATTACCCTAAGGAGGATCTCGAATTTGTATCTCAATTTAAACCACAGGCGGAAGAAGTCATCCTAGAGAATATTTTA
Organism: uncultured Bizionia sp.; assembly: GCA_947496215.1. Taxonomy (GTDB): domain Bacteria; phylum Bacteroidota; class Bacteroidia; order Flavobacteriales; family Flavobacteriaceae; genus JAHDHI01. Next base: position 93,102 of record CANMCF010000014.1, on the reverse strand, counting down.
AAGGAAGAAGCTGGAGAAGGTATCTTGGTGCTGGAGAACTTCAAAGAAACGATTTCCAGAGCAGAATTGGTAACTGATCATGATATCCTTTTGGAAACCCAAACGCTTGCAGCAAAGGAAGCTTCAGGGGTGTTGGGAGCTTTAAAGGTGGTCCCTAGGGCATTGAACTACATAAATTGGTTGGAGTTGATGCTTACATTGGGAACAATCATCATCATATATGGGTTCAAGCGCATTACCAAAGCAATACCCAGTACATTGGTGGCTTTACTAGTCATGTCTGGAATTGCTGTAGGCTTTGGATTGGATTACAGGCCCATTCAAGAAATTCCAGGAGGCATCCCAATTCCTAAATGGGAGATGTTCTCTGGTTTCAAATTAGGGAGTCTAACCCCATATGTATTTACGGCATTGACATTGGCTTTGCTTGGAGCCATCGATTCGTTGTTGACCAGTGTGGTTGCAGATAATATGACAAAGACCAAGCATAAGCCAAACAAGGAATTGGTAGGACAAGGTATAGGTAACTCCATAGCAGCACTGTTTGGAGGGATCCCTGGTGCAGGAGCAACGATTAGAACTGTGGTTAACATAGATTCGGGAGGTAAGACAAAGCTTTCGGGTATGATTGCAGGAATAGTACTGTTGGTTATTTTACTGGTATTGGGGCCAGTAGCATCAAAAATACCAGCTGCGGTCCTAGCAGGGATATTAATAACTGTCGGGATTGGAGTCATGGATTACAAAGGGCTTAGGGCAATACCAAGTTTGCCAAGGGACATAAGTTTAGGGCCAATAAAATTGAGTTCGGAAGTATTGGTGATGTTGCTAGTTTTGGTGTTATCCACATTCTGGAATTTGGTATATGCAGTAGGTATCGGTTTGGTGATAGCTTCTCTGATGTTTATGAAGAAGATAGGGGATTTGACGGCTAAGCGCTCCGATGTAAAGCCATTGAAGGAAGAAGCATGGCCAGATGAACTAGGTTTTCAAGATCACCTTATGGAAAAAGTATTCATCAAGCATATAAAAGGACCATTGTTTTTTGGTTCGACAAGTGATTTCCAGCAATTGGCTGCACAAATTCCAGACACCGCCTCAATGGTTATCATGCGCTTGGGAAGAATGCAGTATATGGATCAATCCGGATTGTATGTCATGGAGGACATGCTTCTGGATCTAAAGAAGAAAAAGATAGAAATTCTTTTCATAAACTTGTTGGAACAGCCTCGCTATATGATGGAACGTATAGACATCATTCCAGATTTTATTTCGGAAGAACATATTTTTGAGGATTTCAGATCCTGTATGGCTTGGATCAAGGAAAATCGAAACGGAGATAGTTAACCTTAAGAATTAACGATGGGAACATCTATTAGGTTTGAAGCATAAAATAAGTATCTTGCGCTAGTAAAATTATACTATGAATTGGGAACAATTACTCTCATTAAAGCGTTTTGGAGATACAAATAAAAGGCTAAGAAAAGAGCAGGACGAAACACGATTAGGTTTTGAAGTGGATTATGATCGAGTAATCTTCTCATCGGAATTTAGAAGTTTACAGGACAAGACGCAAGTCATTCCACTGTCACAAACAGATTTTGTACATACACGTTTAACACATAGCTTGGAAGTTAGTGTAGTTGGACGGTCTTTGGGACGTCGTGTTGGACAAAGAATATTGAAGAAGCATCCGCAGCTACAAAGTACCCATGGCTATCAAGTCAACGATTTTGGTGCAATTGTAGCTGCTGCTGCTTTAGCTCATGACATAGGGAATCCTCCATTCGGGCATTCTGGGGAAAAAGCAATCGGTGAGTTTTTCATATCGGGAAATGGAAAACGTTACAAAGAGCAGTTAAAACCCAAAGAATATCAAGACTTATGCGATTTTGAAGGCAATGCCAATGGATTCAAGATCGTGACCCAAAGCCGCGAAGGTAGAGAAGGAGGTATTAGATTGAGTTACGCAACGCTGGGAGCTTTTACCAAATATCCAAAAGAGTCATTGCCAAAAAAACCGACATCACACATAGCAGACAAGAAATATGGTTTTTTTCAGAGTGAGAAAAAGGCATTTGTAGCTGTTGCCGAAGAATTGGGAATGTTGAAGCGAAGCGAAGATCATTTGAGTTTTTCTAGGCACCCTCTGGCCTTTTTGGTAGAAGCAGCCGATGACATCTGTTACACCATCATTGATTTTGAAGATGGTATAAATCTAGGATTGATTCAAGAGGAATTTGCGTTGGAGTATTTGATAAACTTGGTTAGAGACTCCATAAACACAAAAAAATATGGGCAATTGACCAATACACAAGATCGTGTAAGTTATCTAAGGGCCTTGGCGATCAATACGCTCATTAATGAAGTAGTGGACATTTTCATGGAAAATGAAGATGACATCTTGAAAGGGGAATTTGACACGGCGTTGTTGGATAAAAGCAAATATGAGGCACAAATAAATGACATCATTAAATTGAGTGTGGACAAAATATATAAATCCTCGGAAGTCCTTGACAAGGAAATAGCTGGATATGGTGTAATAAATACCTTGCTGAAGGTATATGCGACAGCAGTGAACAATTGCCATGAAAATACAGGATCCAACTATGACAAGCTCATATTGAAGGGGTTGCCAAAGACATTGAAGGTGGATCAAGATAGTTTGTACGAACGTATGTTGAGCGTATGCCACTATGTGTCATTGCTATCAGATAGTCAAGCGATTCTAAATTATAAGAAAATAAAGGGCTTCAGTATTTGAGTCTATAACAGGTTTGAAATGAATTGTGACAAACTCATCGAGTCCAAACCAATGGATTGCTGTAGTTCCAAAAGGGAACCATGTTCAATGAAACAATCAGGAATGCCCTTGAGGTGAATCTCGTTTTTGTATTTGTTCTCGGCTGAGAATTCCAAGATGGCACTACCAAACCCTCCTTTGATGGAACCATTTTCAATGGTAATGACAATATCATGGTCTTTGAAGACTTCATGAAGCGTATTTTGATCCAAAGGTTTCACAAAGCGCATGTCGTAATGAGAAATACCTTGTGAATGTTCAATTGAATCTATTGCTTCTGTAACATTTTTGGAAATGTCACCAATGCTTAAAATAGCCAATGCATTGCCTTCTCTGAGTTGGATGGCCTTGCCAATTTCAATTTTGGAAAAAGGTTGTTTCCAATTTATGGTGACGCCACGACCACGAGGATAACGAATGGCAATGGGCTGCTTAATGCCTAATTGAGCTGTGTACATGATATTGCGCAATTCGATTTCGTTTCTCGGTGCAAAAATGATGAGGTTCGGAATGGTTCTCAAATAACTCAAATCGAAGACGCCATGATGTGTGGCTCCGTCTTCTCCAACCAATCCCGCACGATCCAAACAAAAGATGACTGGCAGGTTTTGAATGGCCACGTCATGAATTACTTGGTCATAAGCGCGTTGTAAAAAAGTGGAATAGATGTTGCAAAAGGGAATTAATCCTTGTGTGGCCATACCAGCAGACAATGTGACCGCGTGTTGCTCGGCGATACCTACATCGAAAGCACGATGTGGAATCTTCTCCATCATGAATTTAAGGGAACTTCCTGTGGGCATGGCTGGTGTAATGCCTACGATATCTTCATTTTGTTGGGCCAACTCCACGATGGTATGGCCAAAGACATCTTGGTATTTTGGAGGTTGTTCAATTTTCGATTTATGGTACAAATCTCCAGTCTTCGCATCGAATTTCCCTGGAGCATGATAGGTTACTTGGTTTTCTTCAGCTTGCCTCAACCCTTTTCCCTTGGTTGTGATGATATGTAAAAACTTAGGGCCTTTAACTGCTTTCAATCGTTTTAGTTCTGAAATTAGTTCAGGTAGGTTATGACCATCAATAGGACCGGAATAGTCGAAATTCAGGGCTTCGAATATATTATCTTGTTTCTGGGTCCCCTTTTTCACATTGGTCAAATATTGCTTTAGTGCACCTACGCTTGGATCTATTCCTATTGCATTGTCATTTAAGATTACCAACAGGTTGCAATCGGTTACTCCGGCGTGGTTCAACCCTTCAAAGGCCATTCCGCTGGCAATGGAGGCATCTCCTATTACAGCTATGTGTTGCTTGGTGTCATCCCCTTTCAATTGTGAGGCGATGGCCATTCCCAATGCTGCGGAAATCGATGTGGAGGAATGTCCTACTCCAAAACTATCAAAATTGCTTTCACTACGTTTTGGGAACCCACTCAATCCATTGAATTGCCTATTGGTATCAAAAACGTCTTTGCGCCCAGTCAATATCTTATGCCCATAGGCCTGATGTCCAACATCCCAAATGAGTTCGTCATGAGGGGTGTCGAATACGTAATGCAATGCAATCGTGAGTTCTACCACTCCTAGACTAGCACCCAAATGCCCAGCTTTGGAGGCAACAGCATCAATAATGAATGTCCGGAGTTCCTTTGCTAGTTTTGAAAGCTTTTCTTTTTGAAGTGATCTAAGCGATTCAATTGATTCTAAGTTGTTTAAAATCGATTCTGTCATTTTTGATAAATAGAAGGCTAAATTATTAAAATCAACGGTATAATATTCTCAATTGTTCAATAAAATTAATCAAATATTATAATTATTGTAAGTTCGTTCCTATCTTTGGGACAACTAAGGTATCTGATGTCAGTATTTGTCAAGCAGCTTTTTTTAATTCCTAATCGTCAATTGTAAGGATATGGAATAACATATGAAGTAGGGTAAACTCGTTTTTAGCTGTTGCTTATTGAGTAAGTTAAAGAAAGAGTTTCTAAAACATATTGATCATCAAGATGACTTACCTAATACTTAATGAAATATACTTTTTAATTATGAAAAAAAATTACCTAATTTCCCTCCTCGCTTTGATGCTGTGCTTTGTGGCTCAATTTGGGTTTTCACAGAACAGTTTGGCTGACAACGAGCATGGTACACTTATTCAGAATTGGCTGAATTCAAAAAAAACCAACTATGGACTAACTGACAACGACATTTCAGATTTACAAGTAAGCAATGCTTACTATTCACAAAAAACAAGAATTAATCACGTCTATGTAAATCAAGCATATCAAGGCATAAAAATTCACAATGCCATATCCAGTGTTGCTGTGAGAGACAATTCCTTGTTTCACTATGCAAATGCCTTAATTCCAAATATAGCATCAAGAGTGAATGCGACAACGCCTTCAATAGATGCTTCGAATGCAATCAACAACGCTGTTGCTGCATTTGACCTTGGAGCAACCAGCAATTTGGAAATGATTGATTCTGGAGACAACAATACCTATACGTTCACAAATGGAGGTGTTTCCAAAATAGAAATTCCAGTGCAATTGGTATATCAACCAACTACCGATGGTAGTCTGAAGTTGGCATGGGATTTAAGCATACATACCCTAGATGGGAAAAAATGGTACAGTGTAAGAATAGATGCGATCTCTGGTACGGTTTTGGAAACTAACGATTGGATACTTACCTGTAATTTTGGAGACGGTCACACGGACCATTCTTCACACTCAAGAAGAACTAAAGAAGATTCTTTTAGTTTGTTGAAGGCAAACAATTCATTGATGGTGGATGGATCACAATACAATGTTTTTCCAATACCTGCAGAAAGTCCCAATCACGGATCGATAGCGTTGGTTTCCGAACCAGCTGATGCTACAGGGTCACCTTTTGGATGGCACGATACCAATGGAGCCACAGGAGCTGAATTTACAATTACCAGAGGAAACAATGTTTGGGCGCAAGAAGATGCAGATGGTAACGATGGAACAGGATTCGCACCAGATGGAGGAGCGGCTTTGGATTTCAACTTTCCTTATGATGAAAATGTACAGCCTTCAGGTTATCAGAGTATGGCAATTACGAACTTGTTCTATATGAACAACATCATGCATGATGTTTGGTATCGTTATGGATTCGACGAGGCAAGTGGTAACTTCCAACAAAACAACTATGGAAATGGTGGTGCTGGAAACGATTTCGTTTTTGCCGATGCACAAGATGGAAGTGGAATAAACAATGCTACGTTTGGAACGCCTGCAGATGGAGGTAGCCCAGGAATGACTATGTTTCTATGGTCAGCACCTCCAACTCCTATGGTAGTGAACAATGGAGCTTTGGCTGGGGATTATACTGTAACCAATGCTAATTTTGGAGCTGATATAAATGCTCCGATCACTTCGGATTTAACTCTAGTGATCGATGACAATCAAGGACTACCCGCATCTACCGATCCCAATGATGCTTGTAGCACAATTACCAATGGAGCAGCCATCTCTGGAAAAATAGCAATTTTGAGAAGAGGTGTATGTGAGTTTGGAGCCAAGGTATTGGCTGCAGAGAATGAAGGAGCCATTGCCGTGGTCGTGGTAAACAATGCTGCTGGAGCACCAATTGTCATGGGGCCTGGTGCAGACGGAGCTTCAGTTTCCATTCCATCAGTAATGGTGGGGCAAACAGATGGTGAAGCTATGATAACTGCATTGAACAATGGTGAGACGGTCAATGTCACATTGTCTCAAGGACTCCAATTGGATGGAGATTTGGACAACGGTATCGTTGCTCATGAATATGGACACGGAATCTCCAACAGATTGATTGGAGGCCCATCGAATGTAAGTTGTTTGGGCAATGCTGAACAAATGGGTGAAGGATGGTCCGACTGGGTTGGCTTGATGGTGACGATAAAAGCTGGTGATTTGCCAGAAACAGGAAGAGGGATAGGTACCTTCGCCCTTGGACAAGAAATAACAGGTGCAGGAATCAGACCATTCCCATATAGTACGGACACTACAATCAACCCTGTTACCTATGGAGATACAAATGATGTAAATGGCTTTTCTCAACCTCATGGAATTGGTTCTATTTGGGCTGCCATGTTATGGGATCTAACTTGGAAATATGTTGAAAAATACGGATTCGACCCAGATTATTACAATGGGACGGGAGGAAACAACAAAGTTATGCAATTGGTGATGGATGGTTTGAAATTGCAAGCTTGTGGATCTGGTTTCGTAGGAGGAAGAGATTCGTTGTTGGCAGCCGACAACGCCTTGACCGGTGGAGAAGACCAATGTTTGATTTGGGAAGTGTTTGCTGCTAGAGGATTAGGTGTAAATGCTTCTGAAGGGACTGCCTTTTCAAGAACGGATCAAGTAGAAGATTTTACAGAGTTACCAGATACAGATCCATCTTTGGCGAATTGTACATCATTGAGTGTGGATGAATTTGCATTGGCAAGTCTATACACCATATTCCCTAATCCGGCAAATGATGTGCTTTCTATAAAGGTCAAAAAGAACTTTGGTAAGGTTGCCTTGACATTAACCGACATTAATGGAAGGCAAGTAATATCTACCAAAGCAAACTTATTGGATCAGGTAGATCTAAACATAGGAGCATTGCAATCAGGAATGTACATCCTTAACATAAAAGGAGAATCTATCGATGTCAACGAGAAGATCATTAAAAACTAGAAATAGTTTAAAGTAAAATATGAAAAGGCAACTAGTTAATAGTTGCCTTTTTTTGGTCATAATTTAAGAAAATGGGAAGCATATAGCTTACAGGTACCCTTTTCCTGTTGTATTCGGCTGGCTTAAAGATGGGAAGATTCAGCAAGACCTTTCTCGTATGTTCATCTAATACTTTATGAGGAGATCTGATTTTTAGAATTTTCACCTTCCCATTTTCATCAATTTCGATGGATGTCAATATTTTTATCTTTCCCTTCAAGCCTAGTTCCCTAGTGTCTTCAATGGCAAAGTTCTCTTTTACAAACTTTGTCATTTTCTTTTGAAAGTCTTTTCTCTTTTCTATCTGAGTCAAATTTCTAGGGATGTTGGGAAACTCAGGAAGAATATCGACATTGAGGAAATTAAAAGACTTCGGTTCAATGGAGCTATCAATGTCTCCAATTATCATTAATCCATCTATGAGCATTTTTTTTTGGATTATCTGAGGCTTCTTTTGTATGGTATTGGGAGCGTTGATGCTATCTTTTACTGTAGCACAGGTTTTTTTTATAATTGAATTCATAGGTTTGGGGATGGTATTGGTGATTTCGATGCTATCAATCTTTTTTGTTCTGCCATCATCCATTTTGCAACTAAACAATGAAGTTCCCATGGCAATAAACAAGGCGTAAAGAAACAATTTATGAAATCTCATTTCATTGTCTATTGCCTGTATGGGAATTTGAAGGTTTATGGAATCCAATTGAGACTGCTTGATATGACCACAAATGGAACTACCTTTATTTTTGAATATGAATTTTCGAATTTCGCCAGTATCCATTCTTGTGAAATCTATAACGGTTTTTGCGCAAGAGTTGCAAAACCGCCCTCTTTCATTAGGTGACATCTTGTTCCAATCTTCATTGCAAGGATTGGGAATTTTAATGCTAAAGTGTTTGTCCATGATTTGATGTTTCTAATTCATATATCAAATTTCTTGCCGTAAGATTTCATTGTTAAATTGAAATCGTATTTTTACCAATATGATAAACCCATACGACAATACTTATTTTATGAGGAAAGCACTTCAGGAAGCTGAGATGGCTTTCGAGAAAGGGGAGATTCCTGTAGGAGCAATAATAGTCATTGAAGACAGGATAATAGCGAGAGCCCACAATCTTACAGAATTGTTGAACGACGTTACTGCGCACGCAGAAATGCAAGCCATCACTGCAGCAGCAAATTTCTTGGGAGGCAAATACCTTAAGGGGTGTACGTTGTATGTGACTTTGGAACCTTGCCAAATGTGCGCAGGTGCATTGTATTGGAGCCAAATATCAAAGATTGTCTATGGAACCAGAGATAGAGAGAGGGGCTGCATTGGCTTGAAGACGAAATTACACCCCAAGACTACAATTGAAGGAGGTGTTTTGGAAGAAGAAGCTTCGAAATTGCTAAAGCGTTTCTTCATAGAGAAACGAAACTTGAATTAATGGCGCTTGTCTCCTTCTCGTTCTCTCATCTTGTCCAGGTTTTCTTTGGTGAGCATGTATTCCTTGGGATCTCTATCTTTCCATCGATAATATGAAAACAAGGGTATCACGACGATGAATAGACCGAGAACCCCAAAGCCTATCAGCTTTTGAGAATATGCTACATCCAAGAAGTAACCCAAAACCATGCTAGTTACCGAAGCAATAAAAAACAACCAGATAATATATTTCATTTTTAAACTCTCTTAATGTCGTGTAAAGTTAATTAATTGTCTACGATAAGCAGTTAACAATTTGGATTTTGAGACAAATCCCAAGTATTTCCCATCTTTGATGACAGGTAGGTTCCAGGCACTGGAATCTTGAAATTTCTGCATGACTACTTGCATGGAATCCTTTTTATAATCAATCTTGTCCGGGGGATTGTGCATTAATGAATTTACCAAAGTCGTATGATATATAGATTGATCGAACATGATGTTGCGTACATCGTCCAATAGGAGAATACCAACCAATTGCTCGCTTTCATCAACTACGGGGAACAGATTTCTTGTGGATTTTGCAACACCATGATGCAACATCTCACCTAAAGTCATCGTAGGTCTTATAGGGATGAAATTGGTTTCGATCACACTGTCCAGAGACATCAATGTCAAAACACTTTCATCTTTGTTGTGAGTAAGCAATTGTCCCTTCTCAGTAAGTTCTCGAGTGTAAATAGTATAATCCATGGTGCTCTTTTTTATGCTGAAGGAAATGCCCACGGCTATCATGAGTGGTATGAACAACTCATAGCCGCCTGTAATCTCTGCTATTAAGAAAATCGCAGTCAAAGGTGCATGGAGTACACCGGCAATCAAGCCAGCCATTCCAATGAGGGTGAAATTGGTTTCGGAAACTTGTAATCCCAAACCAATGTTGTTGATCACTTTGGCAACGACATTTCCCAATGCGCTACCCATTACCATGGTTGGAATGAAAATACCACCAACACCACCAGCAGCAAAGGTAGTGGTCATGGCAACGGCCTTGAAAATGGTGATTCCGAAGAGGAGCGAAATAATTACCCATATGTTGTCGTTGAAGCTGTCGAAAGGAGTAGTACCCAATGCTTTCAAATGATTGCCAGCCAATAGGTCGTTTATGAAACCAAAACCTTCACCGTGCAAAGGGGGGATGAAGTATAGCATGATTCCTATTGCGAAGCCACCCACGAGAAGTCTTTGAAAACCTGTTTTGAAACGTTTGAAGAACTGAAGAATGCCAAAATACATTCTGGTGAAGTAAATGGAGGCAAAACCAGTTCCTATGCCTAGCAAGGCATAGAAAAGCGTGTCTTTGATCTCAAACTTGTCCGAAAAGTTAAAATTGAAAAGCAAATCGTCTCCCAAAAAGAAATATGATGTAATTACGGAAGATACGGATGCAATGAGCAAAGGTAACAATGATGCAAATGTCAGGTCCAAGCTAAAAACTTCTATGGCAAAGATAATTGCGGCAATTGGAGATTTGAATATGGATGAGATTGCACCTGCAGCTGCACAACTTATCAAAAGCGTTCTTGTCTTGCGATTCATATGAAAGAGCTTCCCCAAGTTGGAACTTATTGCAGCACCAGAAGCTATTGCCGGTCCGAGCAATCCAACAGACCCACCAAAGCCTACAGTGATAGGAGCAGCTATCAAGGGGAAGTATATTTTTGTGCGTTTTAAAAACCCACTTTTACGGGATAATGAAAATAGAATTGAGGGGATTGCATGTTCAATGGGCTTTTTTGCAACATATTTTACAAATAGGTAAACCAAAAGCAAACCAATGATGGGCAATATGAAGTATAGTTGATTTTTGGAAAATACGATGCCCCTGCCCAAAAGTGCTTCTATGTAAAAGGTGATGTTCTTCAAAGTAACAGAAGCCAATCCAGCCAACAAGCCAACCAAAGCACTTAAAATAAAAGTGAAGTTCTTTTCGGAGATGTGTTTGTATCTCCAAATCAAAAAGCGTTTCAATGGTGTTTTCTTCGACATGGTTTCTTTGCTGGGTCAAAAGTAGCAAAAAAATAATCGATTCGTTATTTCAACGTATTTTTGAAAGCTTTCAAATCTTCCATATAAATTTCACGCAATGTTTCGACATATGGCCTTTTGTTCTTGTAACCTAGTTTGTAATCTTCAATGGCAGAATCTATTGATTCTCTTGCTTTTTCAAGTTTGCTTGTGGCTTTTAGAATTTGTGCCTTGTAATACTTTGCATCTGCACTTAGGTCAAGGGAATATTCCAACTGTTTGTTGAAGTTGTATAATGCCTTTTCATAGTTTCCTGATTCAAAATAGGCAATGCCATTGTATAGAAATGCTGAGACATCCACGTAATCCTCTCCAAAGTCCTTGGTTTCTTTGGTTATGTGCCTTTCAAAATAGGCAATGGATTTTTTGTGATTCTTCAGTCCCAGATAGGCAATGCCTCTCCAGTAGTCAATGCTATGACCTTGTGGTGCATCTACAAAGTTTGGGGTAAGGGTGTCCAGAGCATTGAAATCTGCAATGGCTTTTTCATAATCTCTGTAGAACCAAAGGTAATTGTAGCCTCTATAACCTTGCCAATCCTCTGGATTCAAGGAAACGGCTTTGTCCATGTGATGTTTGAATTGATGAGGAATTCCTCTTTTCAAATAAGGGATGGACAATTCTCTATGGGCTTCAGCATTGGTTGGGTCCAATTCGGCAGACAATGAAAGTGCATTTAGACTTTGGGCACTTCCTTGGTGGTACTTGCCAAATTCCAATATTTCCAAGGCGTTTTCCTTTTTGTCTTCACAAGATGAAAGACATATGGAAATCAGGATGATGTTAAGGAATGATTTCAGTGATTTCTCCATTTTCTATTCTATAAGATATGTACATGTAGGAATCCCTATTGGCGTCGTGGGTGAAGTTAGGATTCCATTTTTTCAATTGGGCGGTTAGTTCGAACAATTGCTGTTTTAAGTCTTTGTTGAATGTCTTGGGCATTAAATCCAAGTCATTTTCATGGATGACGTAACAGCCAGCTTCCCCTTTGCAATTTATGATGAAGCGAAAGTTCAAATATCCAGAATCAGAATACCCTTCGTTTTTGTAGTTTGACAGAATGAATTTGCGAAGTCCATTCTTTCCTTTGCTATAAGTAGCCCGTTCTGGATTGTAATATTGAATGATGTAATTTGTGTCGCAAACTTCAAACCCTTCGGACAAAAGTGATTTTTTTATGTCGATGTATTGTGCCGGATACGAAAATTGATTGTTTTTTGGAAGGTAAGGATTGCTCTTTGAGTTGTTGAAGCAGCCCAAGAAGCTTCCCGACAATAAAAGGAAACCCATAACAAACACACCTAACTTTAGAAGTTTAATTCTTTTCATTTCATGAATCTAATGAAAAAATCCTGCGGCTAGCAGGATTTTTTTCGTACGACACTTTCAATGGTGTGAGCGTCTATTTCGAATATGCGAATTACAAGTTCAATTTCAAGTTCAGTTCTTTCAATTGGTCATTGTCAATGGGTGCAGGTGCATCTATCATTACATCTCGGCCCGAATTGTTTTTTGGGAAAGCAATGAAATCACGAATGGTTTCTTGTCCACCCAAAATGGCAACCAACCTGTCCAACCCGAAGGCCAGTCCTCCATGAGGAGGCGCCCCATACTCAAAGGCATCCATCAAGAATCCGAATTGGGCTCTAGCTTCTTCTTCCGAGAATCCCAAATGTTTCAACATGATTGCTTGTGTTGCTTTGTCATGAATACGAATGGAACCTCCACCGATTTCATTTCCATTCAATACCAGGTCGTAGGCATTGGCCTTTACTTCTCCTGGTTTGGTGTCCAATAGCTCAATTTGACCCGGTTTGGGAGATGTGAATGGGTGGTGCATGGCATGATAATGACCAGTTTCCTCGTCTAATTCCAACAAAGGGAAATCTATGACCCAAAGAGGAGCAAATACCTTAGGATCTCTCAATTCCAAACGTTCTGCCAATTCCATTCGCAAGGCACTCAATTGTGCTCTTACCTTGTTTTTGTCTCCAGAAAGAACACATATTAAATCGCCAGCTTTGGCGTTGGTGACTTCTGCCCACTTTGCCAAATCCTCTTGATCATAGAACTTGTCTACGGAAGATTTGAAGCTCCCATCGTCGTTGCATCTTGAATAGACCATTCCCAAGGCTCCAACTTGTGGACGCTTTACCCAAGCGATCAATTTGTCTATTTCTTTTCTCGTGTATTTGTTTCCTCCAGGAACAGCAATTCCCACAACCAATTCAGCATTGTTGAAAACGCCGAAGTCCTTATGTTGTGCGACATCGTTCAATTCACCAAACTCCATTCCAAATCTAATGTCAGGTTTGTCGTTACCATACAAGCGCATTGCATCGTCATATAGCATTCTTGGGAATTTTTCGACTTCCACACCATTTACTTCTTTTAGCAAGTGGCGAGTCAGTCCTTCAAAGACATTTAATATGTCCTCTTGTTCGACAAAAGCCATTTCACAGTCAATTTGTGTGAACTCAGGTTGTCTGTCTGCACGTAGATCCTCATCTCTGAAGCACTTCACGATTTGAAAGTATTTGTCCATTCCACCAACCATCAACAATTGTTTGAAGGTCTGTGGAGATTGAGGCAGTGCGTAAAATTCACCTTCATTCATTCGAGAAGGTACGACAAAGTCACGAGCACCTTCAGGTGTGGACTTTATAAGGTATGGAGTTTCCACTTCGATGAATCCATCTTTGGATAGGAAATTTCTAACTTCTTGAGTAACCTTTGCTCTAAAAATCAAATTGTCTTTTACTGGGTTACGACGAATATCCAGATAACGATATTTCATACGTATGTCCTCTCCACCATCAGTATTGTCCTCAATGGTAAAAGGGGGTGTCAGTGCTTCATTCAAAATGGACAATTCCGATACTAGGATCTCGATGTCCCCAGTAGACATGTTTGGGTTTTTGGAAGCACGTTCTATGACTGTCCCTTTAACTTGAATCACGAACTCACGACCCAATTTTTGGGCTTGTTCTAACAATGCCTTAGAAGTACGTTCCTCATCAAAGAGCAATTGGGTAATGCCATGGCGATCACGTAAATCGACCCAAATGATAAAACCTTTGTCACGGGATTTTTGAACCCAACCTGAAAGGGTAACTTCTGTATTTATGTGTGATGTGTTTAATTCACCACAATTATGACTTCTATACATAATGGAATTTTAAAGGAGCAAATTTAATAAGATAATATGTTTTAAAATAACATATTATCTTATTTATAATAAGGAGACTTAATCGAGTGGTATTATAATTGGGGTTTATTGCTTAATGGGTTGTTTTTTTGATAATAATTCATAATCAATGTAAAATTTTAATAAAATTTTAGGATATTTAGATAATTAATCAAAAAAAACCAAAATTATGAGTAAAGCATTGTCTTTAAAATTGTTTTTGTTTTCATTCTTGTTTTTTCCTCTAATAGCTGTTTCTCAGCAGGTTACAGGGAGTGTGACAGATGGGACAAATAACCAGCCCTTGCCGGGCGCAAATGTTGTTGTCAAGGGAACTTCTGTAGGAACTACGTCGGATTTCGATGGGAACTACATAGTTAACGTTTCAGATTTTCCGGTAACATTGCAATTTTCCCTATTGGGATTTGAATCGCAAGAAGTGGTGGTTGAATCAGCCGCAACTGTAAATGTTACCTTGCAAGAGTCCACAACGGCTCTAAGTGAAGTAGTAATTACAGGTTTGGCAACATCTATAAAGAGAAGTAATGCAGCCAATTCAGTTTCAAGCATTTCTGCAGAGAAGCTAACAGGAACTACACCACCTACCACTTTGGATGGCGCACTTTATGGTAAATTTACAGGAGCCATAGTCAGTGCGAATTCCGGAGCGCCAGGAGGAGGACTGTCTGTCAAAATGAGAGGAATCACATCCATCGCAGGAAATTCACAACCATTGTACATTGTGGATGGTGTCTATATTGACAACTCCTCGATAGCTGCAGGATTGAATACTGTTTCTGGTGCCGCTTCTGGTGGAAGCGCATCAAATCAAGACAATCCTACAAACAGGATTGCTGACATCAATCCTGATGATATCGAGAACATCGAGATATTAAAAGGAGCTTCTGCTGCAGCCATCTATGGATCAAGAGCTTCTGCTGGTGTTGTGATCATCACAACGAAAAGAGGGAAACGGGGAGATACCAAAATCAACTTGACGCAATCGGTTGGTTATACTCAAGCGATCAATCTTTTGGGTTTGAGGGATTACAATGAGCAACGAGTGGAAGACTCTTTTGGGGTCGATGCTGTGGCAGATTTCATAGATGCCAGGGACAATGGTCGTTTGGTAGATTATGAAGATGAACTTTTCGGAGAGAAGGGGTTTATCAACAATACGAGTGTGAGTGCAAGTGGAGGAGGTGAAACTACCACCTTTTATGCAGGAATATCCCATTTGGATGAAGAAGGTATTGTAAAAAGAACAGGTTATGAGAAAACATCCATACGGATGAATTTGGGGCAACGCATCACAGATAACATAAAATTGGATATAAATAGTAATTACATTAGGTCTTCTTCCGATAGAGGTTTTTTCAACAATGACAATACGGGAACCACAATTGGGGTTTCTTTGACGTCAACGACGCCATGGTTGGATCTGTTTCCTGTAAATGGTGTTTATCCTGATAATCCTACCGGAGCTTCCAATGTATTGCAAACAAGGGATCTCGTTACCAACAATGAGAAAAACTCCCGTTTTATCACTGGGGGAAGTTTGAATGCGAACTTGTTCAGAGGAGAAAAATCAGATCTAAAGTTAATTGTTAAAGCTGGTTTGGATACCTATACTTTTGTGACAAGAGCCATCTTTCCTAAGATCTTGCAATTCGAAAACCCAGACAATGGTGGAGTAGGAGGAGTTTCGGCGCAAGGAACTACAAGAGTTTTCAATACGAATTATTCGGCCTTTTTGGTACACAACTATACAACAGACAGTGATCTTAACTTTAGGACTCAATTGGGTGTCACCAAAGAAAACTTTGATAGAGATGGAATTTTGGTGACTGCAACTGGTCTAGTTTCTGGCCAAACGAATTTAAATCTAGCTGCCAACAGAAATACGGTACAAAATAGGTTGAAACAAAATGATTTGGGATTCTTTGTACAAGAGGAATTGAATTATCAAGATAAATTCATTGCCACTTTGGGAGTAAGAGGAGATAAGTCTACTAACAATGTGGATGTCAACAAATTATTTTACTACCCAAAGGCATCATTGGCAGTAAACGTGAACAACCTTGGATTTTGGGAATCTGAAAAAATAAATCAATTGAAACTTAGAGTGGCTTATGGAGAAGCAGGTAACTTCCCGTTCTTTGGAGCCAACAAGACCATATATACCAATACGACCATAGATGGATTGAGCGGAATTACCTTGGTTGGGCAATTGGGGAATGAGGATATAGGACCGGAAAGACAAAAAGAGTTGGAGTTGGGGTTTGATGTAGGTGCATTGAACAATAGGATTGGATTGGAGTTTACCTACTACAAGAAAAAGGTTGACGATTTGATTATACGATCATCGATAGAACCATCTTCTGGGTTTACAAGTAAAGTTGTAAATGTAGGGAACCTTGAAAACAAAGGGGTGGAAATAGCTTTGAATGCAACTCCTTACGAGACTGATGATTTCAGTTGGAACACTAATGTCTCCTATTTTAAAAATCAATCTGAAATAACAAAACTCAATGTTCCGGCCTTCAATACAGGAGCTTTCGGTGCTACTTTGGGGACTTTTAGAATAGAAGAAGGGAAAAGCGCAACCCAAATCGTTGGGATTAGCCCGGATGGTGTTGTAGTTCATGGAGATGCAGAAGCAGATTTTCAAATGTCATTTCAAAATTCACTGCGTTATAAGAATTTCAATTTATCCTTTTTGTTCCATTGGAAAAAAGGAGGAGACAATATAAACTTGACGTCGCTTCTAACGGATTTGAATGGAACCAGTCACGATTACGACACTGTCGATTTGGATCCAGCTGGAGCAGTAGGAAACGGACCATATAGATTGAGTCAATTGGGGGTTTCTGCAGCACCATTCGTAGAGGATGCGTCTTATTTGAGATTGAGAGAGATTGGATTGTACTACAATTTTACTGACAAAGTCCTGAAAAGTATCTTGGGAGGTCATTTGGAAAGTATCAGAGTAGGGTTTTCAGGAACCAACCTAATCAACATTTTCGATTATAACAGTTATGATCCAGAGGTATCCAATTTTGGTTCTGGAGGAATTTCTACTGGGGTAGAAGTAACACCTTTCCCTTCATCTAAGAGATTAATGTTCAACTTATCCGTAGGTTTATAAAAAAAAATAAATTATGAAAAAAATAAATAAAATATTAATGACTGGTGCATTGGGCTTGTTGGCCTTTTCATCATGTACTTTGGACGAGGTAGGGGATTTAAATGGGCCTACCATAGAAAATATCATAGAAAGTAGTACTCAAGGAGATATTCAAGACCTTGTTGGAGGTGTGTTGAATGATATGAGGATCAGATTAGGAACATATTATGATGACGTAGGTGTAATTGGTAGGGAATATTATCGTTTTTCTAGTTCAGATCCGAGATTCACATCAGATTTGTTGGGAAAAGGAGCTGCAACTTTGGATAATAATACATTTTACACGACTGGACCATGGGGAGCTCGTTATGGAACGGTTAAAAGTGCAAATGTCATATTGCAAGCCATACCGAATACGACACCTGCTTATTCGACACAGGAGTTGAGTGCAATCAAAGGATTTGCCAAAACTATTCAAGCCTATGAGTTGTTGTTGAATCTGAATTTGATGTATCAAAATGGCATACGAGTTGATGTCTCAGATCCTCAAAACCTTGGCCCATTCTTGGGTTATACTGAGTCATTGGGAGCGATAAGTACATTGTTGGATGATGCAGCCACGGATTTGAGCGCAGGTGGAAGCACGTTTCCATTTAATATGACGGATGGTTTCGTTGACTTTAGTACACCAACGACATTCAGGGAATTTAATAGAGGTTTGGCTGCAAGGGTTGCCATGTATGAAGGAGACAGTGCGGGAGTATTGTCGGCTTTGAGTGAATCCTTCTTTGACTTGGCTGGGGATTTAAACAAAGGTGTGTACTATGAGTATTCATCTAACGGTGGGGATTTGTTCAATCCGATGTTTTTCCCTGAAAATGCTTCGACAGCTGGAGTTCGAATTGTGCAGCCTAGTTTTATAACAGATGCAGAAACCAATGATGGCAGAGTACCGAATAAAACATTTTTAAGAGATGCTCCGTTGACTTTAGACGATTTAACTGGAAGTTACGATGTCTTTCGTTACGAAACGAATGTGTCTTCCATTCCTATGATGAGAAATGAGGAGCTTATTCTTTTGTATGCGGAAGCCAATATGACATCGAATCCTGGTAATGCTGAAACAGCAATCAACGTTGTGAGAAACGCAGCTGGTTTGGGAGATGTAGCTCCTGGTTCTGTGGATGAGGATCGAATTGTATATGAAAGAAGATATTCTCTATATGCAGAGGGACATCGATGGGTGGATATGAGAAGATTCGATAGATTGTCCGAATTACCTATTGATCGTGTGGATGATGATGTTTGGGTGCAATTCCCAATTCCAGCAACTGAAAATCAATAATTTTTCCCACTAGGGATATTAAACAGGAAAGCCTGCGATTAATCAAATCGCAGGCTTTTTTAATATCACATCTTTTTTAATTTTCATCCATCGCCAATGCAGGGCTTTCACCAGTGAAAGTTTCACCTTCATCAATGGTCACTTTTGATGTGGATCTAAGGCGCAACCACATTTTAAACCTTGTGATCAAATAGAATAAAATTGGAACCACTATCAAGGTTAAGAAGGTAGCTATCAATAAACCATAGATTACCGTCCAAGCCAATGGGCCCCAGAAAATAACATTGTCTCCTCCCATATAGATGTTAGGGTCGAAATCACTAAATAGAGTAAAGAAGTTGATGTTGAGTCCCGTGGCCAGAGGAATCAACCCTAAAATTGTGGTTATGGCCGTTAACAACACTGGTCGTAAACGTGCTCTACCTCCTTTTATTATGGCATCTAGCAAATCTTCATTTTCCAAATAGTCGTCATCCTCCAAATTGCGTGTGATTTTTTTTCTGTCTATCAGCAATTGTGTGTAATCCAATAGTACTACTCCATTGTTAACCACAATTCCTGCAAGGGAAATAATCCCCATCATCGTCATCATGATCACGAAAGAGCTACCTGTGGCTACGATACCACCGAATACACCTATTAGACTCAAGAAAATTGCCAGCATGATGATGCCTGGTTTGGAAACCGAGTTGAACTGGAAGATCAAGATGAAGAAAATAAGACCAAGTCCAGTAAAGAATGCTCCCATTAAAAAGGACATCTGTTTGTTTTGTTCTTCTATTTGTCCTGTATAATCTATTTTGACCGTTGCAGGTTTTTCTGTGAAACTGTGCATTTCACTTTGAATTTGAGAAACGATGGCTCCAGCGTCTGTGAATCCTGGTGCCAGTGCAGAGTACAATGTTACCACTCGCTTGACGTCCTTATGCTTTATGGCACTGAACCCAGAGGTGTTGCTTTGTTTTGCTACCGCTGAAACGGGGATCTCTTTTATTTGACCATTTGCAGGATCTCTAAAAGTTATTTTCTGATTGAATATGGCACTGGTGTTATATCTGTTTTCTTCATTGAAGCGAACATAGATGTCATAATCTTCACCATCTTCTTTGTAGATGCCAGCTTTGGCTCCAAAAATGGCATTACGTAATTGTTGTCCAACTTGTCCTGATGTTACTCCTAGTTCTCCAGCTTTTTTTCTGTCGACTTGAACTTGCATTGAAGGTTTGGACTTGTTGACGTCTATTTTTAGTTCATCTATTCCTTGAATGTTCTTGGAGTTGACGAAATCACGCATTTTTTCAGCGGTCGCAATCAATTCAGAATAATCATCCCCTTCCAACTCTACATTGATGGGATAACCTGCAGGAGGTCCAACGGCATCTTTTTCTACAGAAATGGCAACACCTGGATAGATGTCCTTAAGTGCAACCTGTACCTTTTTAAGAAGTACTTGGCTATCTGCTCCTTCTCTGAACTTATACTCCCGCATTGTTGCTGTTATCTTTCCACGATGTGGCATTTCGGCAGCCGATCCACCATCTGTTTGCGGGTTTCCTGCCCCTTCACCAACTTGGGAGACTGCGCTTTCTGTCAAGAAATTGAAATCACCTGATTTATAGGCTTCCTCGTTGATTATCTTATAAACTCGTTGTTCTATGTCTGCAGTAATTGCATTCGTTTTCTTAATGTCTGTACCTTCTGGGTACTCTATGTACACAATAATTTGGTTGGGAGTGTTATCTGGGAAAAACTCCACTTTGGTGCGTTGACTTCCTACCGAGGCTCCGAAGCCCATAAATGCAATTATTAACAAAACAAATGTACCTACGGTGATTAGCATTGGTTTTTTGCCACCCAAGGCAGCTCTCAACACCTTTTCGTAAAAACGCTCCCAACGTGGCAATACTTTATTTTGAAAACCGTTGGCCCATTTCCTTAAAAATAGTCTATATACCCATAACATTATGGCTGTGAAAACCATTAAGGAACCTAAAGCTCTATAGGTTCCTCCAAAAGCAAAGATCAGAACTCCTATTGCTATCATTATGGCAGAAACTTTGATGATTTGATTCATAGGCATGTCCTTGTCTTCAGTAGTCATAAATTGTGAAACCAATACTGAGTTAAAGAAAATGGCTACAAACAAGGAAGAGCCTAGCACAACAGATAAAGTAATTGGGAAGTAAATCATAAATTGACCCATGACTCCGGGCCATAAGCCTAAAGGAATAAATGCAGCTACCGTAGTTGCTGTTGAAATGATGATGGGGAAGGCGATTTCTCCAATTCCTTTCTTGGCTGCTTCAATTCTACTCATACCTTCTTCATCCATTAGGCGATACACATTTTCAACGACTACGATACCGTTGTCTACAAGCATTCCCAGTCCCATGATTAATCCGAAAAGGATCATGGTATTCATTGTAAACCCTAGATAATTTAATATCATTAAAGACATGAACATGGACATTGGAATGGCAAAACCAACAAAAAGGGCATTTTTAAAGCCTAAGAAGAACATCAGTACGGTTACCACCAAGATGATTCCAAAGATGATGTTGTTTACCAAATCGTCTACTTGACCAATAGTCTTGGAAGATTGGTCGTTGGCTATGGTGACTTTTAGGTCTTGAGGAAAAACTTCGGCAATGGCTTTATCTACGATAATTTGAATTTGATCTGCTGCTGCCACCATATTTTCTCCAGAACGCTTTTTCACATCAAGCATGACAACCGGATCTCCAAATTCTCTTGCATAAGTTGTTTTGTCTTCGTCCTTGAAAGTGATTTCTGCAATATCCTTAAGGTAGATAGAGTTTCCTTTTTCTGATTTCACAACGAAATCCTCTAGTGCAGAAGGAGTTTCGATTTCTCCTAAAATCCTAATGGTACGACGTTGTCCACTTGAAATTAGGTTACCGGCGGACATAGTTGTGTTTTCGTTGCTTATGGCTCCAATAATGTCGTTAAAGCTAACTTGGGCCGCCATCATTTTGTAGATGTCTACAGCAACTTCTACTTCTTTTTCTTGAGCACCACGAATGTCAACTTGCTTGATTTCCATAAGACTTTCAATCTCGTCTTCTAGGTATTCTCCAAACTCCTTCAACTTGTCGACTGGATAATCTCCAGAGATGTTGATGTTCAAGATTGGTATTTCTTCGGACATACTCAAGTCAAAGATGTTAGGCTCTACTTTTGCATTGTTGAAGGTAGGCCAATCCTCACTGGAAGTTTCCGAATCTACTTCATCTTTTACTTTTTGCTTTGCAGCTTCTACAGAGATGTTTTCATCAAATTCGACGATGACTATGGAATAGTCCTCTTGAGAGGTCGAGGTTATTTCCACGACATTGCTAACTGTTTTCAGCTTATCCTCAATTGGGTCTGTAATCAGTTTCTCTATGTCTTCAGCTGTATTTCCGGGATATACGGAACTAATGTAAATCTTGGTTTCCTTTATTTCTGGGAAATTTTCTCTGGCCATGCTGAAATACGCCGAGCCACCAAGGAAAAGTATGAGCGTAATTAAAACATACATTGTCGTTTTGTTGTTTATGGCCCATGATGACAACCCAAACTCCTTATCTACGTTCTTTTCTTTTTTTGACATTATTAAAGTTTTTAGTGGTTTGAACTAGTTTTCAACTACAAGAATTTTTACTTCTTGTCCATCTTTTACACTTCTTGCTCCTTCACGGATAATCTCGTCTCCATTCTTTAAGCCAGAAAGTACTTCTATGTCGTCACCTTGTGTTTTACCAGTTTCTATGATGATGCGTTTTGCTTTTGCCAGGCTATCCTTTTTGTCGGTAATGGTGTATACGTATTGTTGCCCTTCTGCATTTTCAGAAATAATGCTTTGAGGTATTAAAAGCGCTTTGCTATTTGTATAATCGTTTATTTTAAGCTTGGCAGTCAGATTGGGTTTAATCGTTTTGTCCTTGTTGGGAACAGCAACTTCTACTTTGAATGTTCTATTTGCTGGATTGATGAAATTTCCTGCTTGACGAATTTTTGCATCTAGAGATTTCCCTAGAATTGGAAATTCGACTTTTACGGACTTCCCTGGAGTTACATTGGAGACATAGCGCTCCGGCACATCCGTTTCAATGTACATGTTCTTGAGATTTACAATTCTGAATAGCTGAGATTGACCAGGGGCGACAACACTTCCTTGTTCGGTGATAACATTGTCTATAGTTCCTGAAAAAGGAGCACGAACAATGGTTTTCCCTACTTGTTGTTGCAATTGGTCTACTGCCTTTTGTTGTGCTTCGTAAGTGGATTTGGCTTGAAGATATTGAATTTCGCTACCGATTTTTTGATTCCAAAGACGTTCCTGTCTTTCAAACGTGGTTTTTGCCAAATCCGCTTGAATTTGCAATTGCGCTACTTGTTGGCTCAATCCCCCATCATCTATTTTCGCCAATTGTTGTCCTTTGCTTACGTATTGCCCTTCCTTTACAAAGACACGAGTCAAGATTCCGGAATACTCAGGATAGATGACCAGATTTTGTTTTGTACTTACGTTACCCTGTAACTCTACATAATGCATAAAAACAGTTTCCTTGGCAGCAAAGGTCGTAATCAAAGGAATTTTTTCTTGAGGATCCAATATTTTGATCTTTGCTTCCAATTGCTTCAATTGGGCTAGGATTGATTGTTGCTCGGCATCCAATTCAGATTTCTTTTTACGAATCTGTTCCAAGGAACCATTTTCCACCAAACTTTCTGTTGATTGTTTTTTGTCTCCTCCACAAGCAGACAAAAGGAATGTTAGGATTAATACTGAATATATGTTTTTCATTGTTTTGATTTTTTTTGGATTGATTAATTTTTTGTTACGTCATTCAACGCAGTTTCCAATTCTGCCTTCTTGTTGATAACATCAAGCATTGCTTGTAAAAGATCTTGTTGTGCCGAATATAATTGTGTCTGAGCTTGTCTTAACTCGAAACTAGTGGCAATACCTTCAAAGAACTTGGTTTGGTTTTTTTGCTCGATACGTTCGGCAAGACCCAAGTTTTCTTTCTTGTTCGTGTAATCCTCTATGGAGAATTGATAGTCACTTTTTGCAGTTGCAATTTGAAGCTTTATCTTCTGTTCAGTTTCCACAAGATCATCTTCTACTTTGGCCAAGTTTATTTTGGCACGCTGTGTAGCTGCACTTCGCATTCCAGAGCTGAATATTGGAATGCTGAGGTTTACACCCAACAAGGATGAGCCAAACCATTTTGTATTGTTGTTAGCGAAGATGAATTTGTCGCCAAAGGATGAATAACCGCCATTTACAAAGGCATTCAACGTTGGGAGTGCTTTGCTTTTTTCTAGTTTAACCAACAGTTCTTTAGCTTTTCTGTCATTTTCGACAATTCTATAGTCAATGGTGTTTTTGGCATCTTCACTGCTTTCCAGCAAACCTAGGACAACGTTTTCCGTTGCCAAGGATTCTAGATTGTCCAGAAGAGAGGTTTCTGATGCTATGTCTTTTCCAAGTGTTATGTTAAGCATTTGATAAGCCAGTTTCTTGAGCCGATTGGTGTTGTTGAAACTACTTTTCACACCAGACAAGGTAATTTGCAACTGTTCTACGCTTTCTTCTTCTTCAAGTCCATTCTCGTAGATCTTCGTAATGTCATTCAAATTCTTTTCCAAGACATCTATGTTACGTTGTAGAATGCTTAGACTCTCTTCTGCCAGCAGAACATTGCCATATGCGTTCACAACAGATTTCCTGATCTCTAAATCTGTTTTTTCCTTGGCATTCTTTGAAATTTCCAAGAATACCTTTGCAGATTGTAAGCCTACCAAATAAGAACCATCAAATATCTTTTGGTTTAATGTCGCTGTGGCAGACATGCTTTGTTTTGATCCAAAGACCACTTCTGCAAGTTCTCCGGGGTTTCCACCAAAAAGCTCTGCGGGGATTACTGATACTTGCTGTTTCAAAAAGTTTTGATAAGCTACTTCTGCACTTACTTGTGGTAGTCCAGTAGCAGTAGTTTCCCATTTTTGTTGTTCGGCAGCCTTAATGTCCAATGCCGCGTTTTTGGCTGTGCGGTTATTTTCCAATGCATAATCTATGGCTTCCTGCAATGTGAAGCTTTGTTTCTCTTCTTGAGAAAAGACAATGGTTGTCATTAGAAATAATAGTACGATTGAAAAGTGTTTCATTACCATCTACTTTTGATTGGTTTTGTTTATAAATTGATTTAATATTTTAAAGCCTTCTTCTGCTACGATGGCCCTCAAGTGGTATTCCAAATAGCTTTCCATCAAGTAATCCATATTGAATTTGTCTTGAGGGAAAATAATCCCATCCTTGATGCCCGTCATACCATTGAAATACATACGGGAAATGAAATCGATGTCTATGTTGGATCTAAAGACATTGGTGTCTATGCCCTTTTGTAGACTCTCCATAACAGATCCGTGCATCTTTTCGAATTGTTTGACTCTAAGTATGTCATGTACCTGAGGGTAGTATTTTTTTAACTGAAACTGTGGTGATGTCTTTTCGTTTTTCAAATGTTGCATTACGAACATTTTAATGTCGTATAATTCCTCAATTGGGTTGGCAGAAGCTTCGCAGATGCGATCTATGCCTTCACAAATGTTTTCAAAAAGATAAAAGGAGACGGCTTCAACTAGCTTGGTCTTGTTTTTGAAATGGACATATATGGTTTTTTTCGAAATTCCCATTTCACTAGCTATGTCATCCATCGTAACACTTTTGAAACCAAGTGTTAAAAATAGTTCTGCGGATTTTATTATTATTTGTTCCTTCATAATCAGGCACAAAGATAAGAGTGGAAACTATAAAAACAAAAAAAGTTTCCTAAGTTTTAGTAAATTTTTAACATTAACTCAAAGTACTTGTTTTAGTGGTTTCATTTGCATTATTTTTGCCAGATGCAAGAGATATTAGACTTTCGAACCGTTTTTGTTGACTATTTACAGGCTTTTTCCAAGGAGAGAGAACCTAAGAATCTATACAGCCCAATTAACTATATCTTGCAGTTGGGAGGCAAACGGTTGCGACCTGTCTTGACTTTGATGGCAGCGGATGCCTTTAATTGTGATTATGAGAAAGCATTGGATGCAGCTCTGAGCATAGAGATATTTCATAATTTCTCCTTGGTGCATGACGATATTATGGATGATGCCCCCTTGCGCAGAGGAAAACAAACCGTTCATGAGAAATGGGATGTCAATACAGGGATTCTTTCTGGTGATGCTATGCTGATTATGGCATATCAGTTATTCGAGAACTATGAACCAAGTACATTTCAATCTTTGGCGAAGTTGTTTGGCAAAACTGCATTGGAAGTTTGTGAAGGTCAACAATACGATGTCGATTTTGAAACCCGAGATGATGTGACGGTTTCGGAATATTTGAGGATGATCGAGTACAAAACTGCGGTTTTGGTGGGTGCGGCAATGAAAATGGGAGCCATAGTTGCAGGGGCTTCGGAGAAAGACCAAAACGGAATATACGAATTCGGGAGATTGTTGGGGGTTGCATTTCAGTTGCAGGATGATTATTTGGATGCCTTCGGAGATCCAAAAACATTTGGAAAGCAAGTTGGTGGTGACATCATAGAAAATAAAAAAACGTATTTGTACATAAAGGCGGTTCAGTTTTTGGAACCATCAGACAGAGCTTTTTTACAGCAATTGTTTACCGTAAATTTGGAGGACAATGTCGAAAAGATAGAAACTGTAAAGCAATTTTTTGTTTCCAGTGGTTCTGCCGAAGAAACTCAAAGGGAAATAGAGAATTATACGAACAAGGCATTCTTGGTTTTGGAAACATTGAGTATTCCTAAAGAAAAGAAATCACTTTTAAAACAATTTGGTAACACATTAATGACACGGAAAGTTTAAATTGCAATACCTTAAAGAGGTCAAATTTAATTGTAAAAGAATGGAGTTGCCATCAACATTTAATGAATTGATAGAAGAAGCAAATCAGTTGGATTTGTACAAGAAACTCATACGTCAATTAAACAAGGATTTTTTGTTTGCAAACATAGATTTGGATTTTGACGAAGAAATTCTACCTGAAAGTTTAAAGCTACTTCTACACGAAACGGTCTATGTACTCATCCAAGAAAAATTCTCCGATTACCTTAATTTGCTTTATATCATAGATGTGCCTGAAAAAAACATAAAGGCATTGGATGGAAACGACACTCTTAAATTATCCGAGAAAGTTGCTTTCTTGATTCTCAAGAGGGAATGGCAGAAGGTTTGGTTCAAGAACAAGTATTCTACTAAACTATAGTCTTCCTTAGAAATAGAATCTAACAAAAGGAGCCCAGGCATCTGCATAGACGCTTTTGTTTTCATCGTAGAGTACATCGTATCTTATACCAATGGTTACGTTTTGACTTCTGTATCCAGCTCCAACGAACAAGGCTGGATACCAGTACTTGTCATTCTCGAAAAGATTGTTGTCATAATTTCTGTTAACGTGTAACTCTTCGAACTCGGCTGATAGTTGCAAGGCTTCAATGGGATTGAAAAGGCCAATGATGCTACCTCCAAGTATAGTGGATTTATAAAAGTTTTTACGTTTGTTGTAAGTAGCATTTAGTCCCAAGCCCAATGCAAATTGACTATTGAAATCGTAAATGGCGCTTGGAGCAATCGTAGCGCTGAAAAATCCATTGCCGGTACTTAGACCTAAACCACCTCCAAAACGAACATTGTTCCAAAAATCACTGGTTTGGGAATTTTCGTTGTCTTGGGCAATCGCCAAGTTGGTAAAAAAAAACGATAGCAAAAAAACGATGATATTTTTTTTAAAGTCAATGCCAATGTATTTCATAATAACTAGATTTGTTTAAGCTAAAAGTTATAAATATAATAAAAGCATAACTATTTTTAGTAAAAGTTGTATTTTTGGTGAAATTTTGTTGAAGCGATAACAGCTTAAAAATTACAATGGATAAATATTCCTTTTTAAACGCAGCACATACAGCATACTTTGCTGAATTATACGAACAATATCTTGAAAACCCAGATTCCGTAGAACCAAGTTGGAGAGCCTTTTTTCAAGGCTATGACTTTGGGAGTGAAAATTATGGAATGGAGGGGGAAATAGTTGAAGGCGTCTCAACTCAAATCCCAGAACATGTTCAAAAAGAATTTCAAGTGGTAAAATTGATAGATGGCTATAGAAACAGAGGCCATTTGTTTACCAAGACCAATCCCGTCAGAGCACGAAGAAAATATGCACCTACCTTGGAGATCGAAAACTTCGGTCTTTCTGCATCAGATTTGAACACGACCTTCAATGCAGGGGAAACTTTGGGGGTGGGACCACAGACATTACAACAAATAATAGACCATCTAGAGACCATATATTGCGATTCCATAGGTGTTGAGTATATGTACATTCGTAAGCCTGAGGAAATAAAGTGGATTCAAAACAAACTGAACATCAACGATAATCAGCCCAAGTTTTCTGAAGACAGAAAAAAATATATTCTCAAGAAACTCAACGAAGCCGTTTCTTTCGAAAGTTTCCTACATACCAAATACGTAGGACAGAAACGTTTTTCTCTGGAAGGAGGGGAATCTTTAATTCCAGCCTTGGATGCAGTAATTGAAAGAGCTGCAGATTTAGGCGTTAAGGAATTTGTGATGGGAATGGCGCATCGTGGCCGATTGAGTACATTGAAGAATATCTTCGGGAAGTCCGCAAAGGACATCTTTAGCGAGTTCGATGGTAAGGATTATGAGGAAAAGGTATTCGATGGAGATGTAAAATACCATCTGGGATTGACAAGCAACAGGAAAACGGATTCCGGAAAGAAGATACATTTGAGCATTGCACCGAACCCTTCCCACTTGGAAACGGTTGGAGCTGTCGTAGAAGGTATAGCGAGGGCAAAACAAGATAAATACCACAAGGAGGACTTTAGCAAAGTGTTACCAATAGTCGTACATGGAGATGCAGCCATTGCCGGACAAGGACTAGTTTACGAATTGGTACAAATGGCACAGCTGGATGGATACAAGACGAATGGAACCATACATATAGTGGTCAATAACCAAATAGGTTTTACAACCAACTATTTGGATGCACGTTCCAGTACCTATTGTACGGATGTTGGAAAAGTGACATTGTCTCCAGTATTGCATGTAAATGCAGACGATGTGGAAGCTGTGGTACATGCTATGCTCTTTGCCTTGGATTTTAGGATGCAATTCAAAAGAGATGTATTCATAGACTTGCTGGGGTACAGGAAATATGGCCACAATGAAGGAGATGAGCCACGTTTTACACAACCAAAACTATACAAGGCCATTGCCAAACATTCCAATCCAAGAGACATCTATGCAGAAAGATTAATGGCCCAAGGTGTCATAACTAAAGATCACGTCAAGCAATTGGAAAAAGAATACAAGGATTCATTGGAGGAAAAACTAATAGATTCTCGTAAGGAAGATACGACGGTGATCACTCCATTCATGCAAGATGAATGGAAGGATTTCTCAAGAGTGGATGAGGCAGAGATGATGAAGCCTGTCGATACTACTACTACAAGAGAGAAACTTGCCGAAATAACAAAGGTAATCTCGAACTTGCCGGAAGACAAGAAGTTTATCCGTAAGATCGAACGCTTGATACAGTCTAGGCAAAAAATGTTTGATGAAGACAAGTTAGATTGGGCCATGGCCGAACATTTAGCTTATGGAACCCTTCTGGAAGAAGGCTTCAATGTTAGGATTTCAGGACAAGATGTTGAGCGAGGAACATTCTCGCACAGACATGCGGTCGTAAAGGTGGAAGATAGCGAGGAAGAAGTGATATTGCTTAACAACATTAGCGACAAACAAGGTGATTTTCACATATACAATTCATTGTTGTCTGAATACGGTGTCGTAGGTTTCGATTATGGCTATGCAATGGCTAGTCCAAAAACGTTGACCATATGGGAAGCGCAATTCGGTGATTTCAGCAATGGAGCCCAGATTATGCTAGATCAATACATTTCCGCCGGAGAAGACAAGTGGAAGACACAAAATGGTTTGGTCATGTTGTTGCCTCATGGCTATGAAAACCAAGGAGCAGAACACTCTTCTGCAAGAATGGAGCGTTACTTGCAACTATGTGCAAAGGACAATATGTATATTGCAGATTGTACCACACCGGAAAATATGTTCCATTTGTTGCGTAGACAAATGAAGGCAGGATTCAGAAAGCCATTGATAGTGTTTACACCAAAAAGCCTATTGCGTCATCCCAAGGCGGTGTCCACGGTAGATGCTTTCGTAAACGGAAGTTTCAAAACAGTGATAGAAGACGATGTAGTAGTGGAGGCAAGCAAGGTAAAGACACTGGTGTTTGTAACAGGGAAGTTCTATTACGATTTGGATGAGGAGCGTGAAAAATTGAAAAGAGACGATGTCGCTATTGTTAGGATAGAGCAATTGTTCCCATTGCCAGTAAAGGAAATACGAAATGTATTGAAAGAATACAAAGATGTGAAAGATGTAGTTTGGGCTCAAGAAGAACCAAGAAATATGGGGGCTTACAGTCACATGTTGATGCATTTGGACGAAGCCAAGACATTCAGAGCAGCATCCAGAAGGCCTTATGGGGCACCATCTGCAGGAAGTTCCACGCGTTCCAAGAAACGCCATCAGGAAGTTGTGGATTACGTATTCGATAAGTCAAAAAACAATCAACGTTAACACCATTGAAGGATTCAAACTTCAATCTTAAATACATAGAAAAATGAAAAAAGGACTTTTAATTATCGCACTATTATGTTTCTCTTTGGGATTTTCACAAACCAACAGAGCAGCCAATGGAAAAGCAGCCAACAATTTTCAAACGGCATTCAATGCTTCGGACTATGATGCTATTTTCGATATGTTTGACAATAAGATGAAAGCAGAATTCCCGTTGGAGAGAACCAAGTTATTCTTCAAGAGAATAAAAGAGTCCCGAGGAGAAATAAAAACCATGGAACATTATAAGCTTAGAGAGCAAGCTATGGTCTACAAGACGACTTTCGAAAAGGATGTTATGGACGTTCGTATAAGCATAAACGAAAAAAATGGCAAAGTAAGTGGCTTGTATATAGTCGCCATAGCAAAGAAATAAAGCAATATTAAAAACAATTAGTCTAAAAAATACAGCAGACTTAAAAAACACATAAAATTATAGTACAATGATTTTAGAAATGAAAGTGCCTTCTCCTGGAGAGTCGATTACAGAAGTTGAAATAGCAGAATGGTTAGTTCAAGATGGCGATTATGTCGAAAAGGACCAAGCCATTGCCGAGGTGGATAGTGACAAGGCAACATTGGAACTTCCTGCGGAAGCAAGTGGAACCATTACCCTTAAAGCTGAAGAAGGTGATGCCGTTGCAGTTGGACAAGTCGTTTGTCTAATTGACACGAGTGCAGAAAAACCAGATGGTGATGCGTCTGAAAAAACTGAGGTGAAAACCGAGGCGCCCAAAGTAGAAGAAGCTCCTAAACCAGTAGTTTCCGAAGCAAAGACTTATGCAACAGGTACGGCAAGTCCAGCAGCGAAAAAGATATTGGCAGAAAAAGGGATGGATGCGAGTACTATTTCTGGAACAGGGAAAGATGGGCGTGTTACCAAAGAAGATGCTGTAAAAGCTGTGCCTTCTATGGGAACTCCAACAGGAGGGAATCGTGGTACTTCAAGAAGCAAGATGTCCATGTTGCGTCGTAAGGTGGCAGAACGCTTGGTGGAAGCCAAGAATACTACGGCCATGCTTACCACCTTCAACGAGGTTGATATGTCTCCAATCTTTGCATTGCGTAAGGAGTACAAGGAAACATTCAAGGCTAAACACGGTGTTGGATTGGGATTCATGTCCTTTTTTACATTGGCGGTTGTAAGAGCCTTAAAGATGTATCCAGCAGTAAATTCCATGATAGATGGCAAAGAAATGTTATCCTATGATTTCGTGGATGTAAGCATCGCGGTTTCTGGACCGAAAGGATTGATGGTTCCAGTAATAAGGAATGCAGAGAACTTATCGTTTAGAGGTGTCGAGGCAGAGGTGAAACGTTTGGCACTTCGTGCTCGTGATGGAAAGATCACGGTGGATGAAATGACAGGAGGAACCTTTACCATTTCCAATGGAGGAGTCTTTGGAAGTATGCTTTCCACACCAATCATCAACCCGCCTCAAAGTGGGATTTTGGGAATGCACAACATTGTCGAAAGACCAGTTGCCATAGATGGACAAGTCGTGATTCGTCCAATTATGTACGTAGCCTTGTCTTATGATCATAGAATCATTGATGGAAAGGAAAGTGTTGGATTTTTGGTGGCTGTTAAAGAAGCCTTGGAAAACCCAACGGAATTATTGATGAATGATGACATCAAAAAAGCCTTGGAGTTGTAATAAACTTAATTGTCGAGAATAAAAAAGCGTAACTTGATGACCATCAAGTTACGCTTTTCTTCTTTTATATGTTTATTTTTTAATTTGTTAGAAAGAAACCTGCAACGATGTTAATAGATATGACTACGATGGCAATAATCATAATACCTATGATTAGATTTCTGTAGTTTTCTTCTTTAATCTTTTCCATAATCAATAAGGTTGTAGTTTAATTATATTCTATATAAAAACACTTATTGGTAAGAATACCCTACTTTAGAAGCATCAATGGCTTATTTGTTATTTCGATAGAAATGTTTTTTTAAGTCTATTATGTTGATTGTGATTCCAAGGAAAGATGTTGAATTTTCAATTAGATATGGTTTTTTGTGACAAAACAAAAGACAATGAAGTCACATTTATATAATTACCGAGTATAAAAAAAAAGCGTAACCTCATGAGTAAGGTTACGCTTTTCTTCTTTATGTGTTTATCCTTAGCTGGTTAGAAAGAAACCTGCAACGATGTTTATAGATACGACTATGACGGCAATAATCATAATTCCTATGATTAGATTCTTGTTGTTTTCCCCTTTTATCTTTTCCATAACTGATAGAGCTTTAAAGTGTCATTCATTTAGATTGAAAACTCTGCATCTTATGTAGGATGCAGAGTCATCTGATAATTCTCCCTAAGAATTAATTAATAGCAATGTAAAGGTAAAATGAATATACGAGCTATGAAATACGTAGAACTACGTATTTTTTTTGACCGTATTTTTTTGTGCCTTTAAACCTCTAAGGTGTTGAAAATATTGGTGTTATGTTTGTTTTCTTTGTGTTTTCAGGGAGAAATGAGACGATTTTTCAAAGTGACCATAAACAATAAAAATGTCTACCCTATGGGAATTGTTCCTTTATGTGATCACTTTTGGGGTATGGGTATAAAAAAAGCTTCAAAAACAGTATTACCTATTTTGAAGCTTTAGTAATTCTCCCTAAAGAATCGATTTATAGCATTGTAAAGATAAAATGAATATTTGAATTGTGAAATACGTAGAACTACGTATTTTTTCTGAATTGGAACAAGTCAATATAGTAATCAAATTAATGATCTGTCTTTATGTTTTTCGTCTGAGCGTAAAAAAAGCTCCAAGAAACAACAATGTCGTTTTTTGAAGCCTTAAAATAATTCTCCCTAAGAATTAATTGATAGTGATGTAAATATAAAGTGAAAAGTCGACTTGTGAAATACGTAGGACTACGTATTTTTTTAATAAGCCTTTTCGAAGCCAAAGTCTTTCTATCATTGGGTTTGTTGTTAAATGATACAGGGTTTAGGTGTTTTCAAGGAAATTGATGAGGAGGAAAAAGGCCTTCAGATAGTTGAGAAGGATGTACTACCTTCATCTTTTTTCAACTCAAGCACAAAAAAAAGCTTCAAGAAACAACAATGTCGTTTTTGAAGCCTTAAAATAATTCCCTCTAAGAATCAATTGATAGCAATGTAAAGGTAAAGTGAATGGTTGAGCTGTGAAATACGTAGAGCTACGTATTTTTTTAATAAGTCTTTTCGAAGCCAAAGTCTTTCTATCATTGGGATTTGTTGTTAAATGGTACAGAGTTTAGGTGTTTTCAAGCAAATTGATGAGGAGGAAAAAGGCCTTCAGATAGTTGAGAAGGATGTACTACCTTCATCTTTTTTCAGCTCAAGCACAAAAAAAAAGCTCCAAGAAACAACAATGTCGTTTTTTGAAGCCTTAAAATAATTCTCCCTAAGAATCAATTGATAGCAATGTAAAGGTAAAGTGAATGGTTGAGCTGTGAAATACGTAGAGCTACGTATTTTTTTAATAAGTCTTTTCGATGCCAAAGTCTTTATACCATTGGGTTTTACGGTTAAATGATACAGAACTTTGATGTTTTTAAGCAAATTGATGAAGGAGGAAAAGTCTCCCGATAGTAGAAAACGAAGTACTGCCTTCATCTTTTTTAAGCTCAAGCATAAAAAAAAGCTCCAAGAAACAACAATGTCGTTTTTGAAGCCTTAAAATAATTCTCCCTAAGAATCAATTGATAGCAGTGTAAAGGTAAAGTGAATGGTTGAGTTGTGAAATACGTAGAGCTACGTATTTTTTTAAATAGGTCTTTCCAATACCAAATCCTTTATGTCATTGGGTTTTACATTGAAATGACGTAAATCATTGGTGTTTTCATGCAATTTTGAAAAGATTAAAAGCCTACTTCTGTTAGAATACCTCAAAGGTTTCTTTTTTGGTGCCAGTTTAATATTTACTGAAAAATGGGAATCAATTAACTAGGTATGTTTATATGGTCGTTGGCATTGATTTGAAAACTGTAGCATTATAATTAATTATGAAGACTGATGTACTAAAATCAAACCAATCCCATTCCGTCTTAAAAATAGTCTTAAAAAAGATAGGGCTCTTCATTTGGATTCTCGTTAGTTCTTGCAATTCTATAAAAGCTGCTTTTCGTAGCAAATGATTAGGAAACAGGTGTTTTCTCATTGAGTTTATCATAACAATGAAAAAAGCTTCAAAACAATAACGGAGTTTTGAAGCTTTCAGTAATTTTTCTTGCGATTTATTGATGTATTAGCACTGTAAAGATAGAATGAATAATCGAGTTGTGAAATACGTAGTCCTACGTATTTTTTCAGGTAAATAACAAAAAAAAGCCCAAAAGCAGAATTGTTTTTGGGCTCTTGATAATTCTTTTTACAGAATTAGTCGATTAATAGCCTTACAAATATAAGGCTAAAATCCCATTTGTAAGCACGTATAACTACGTGTTTTTCAGAAGTTTCCTGTTTGTGTTGGCCCATAGTGTCAATGCGTTATGGGATTTTTCCAGTTTCAATTTCTTGATGATGTTGCTTCTGTGCTTTTCCACTGTCCTCACCGAACTATCTAAATCCTCTGCTATTTGCAAGCTTGTCTTGTTTTCGGAAAGGGATTGGACCACCTTCATTTCTGTCCTAGTTAGAAGTTCCACTATCTTGGTGTTGGTATATTTTATCTTTGAGTTGAGGTAAGATGCTATTTCTTCACTAAAATAGGGCTCTCCTCGTTTTACGTGTTCAATGCAGTTTTCTATCTCCTCGACGGCAAATTCCTTTAGTATGTATCCATAGACGCCATAAGCAATGGCCTTGTCGTAAAGTCGTTCCTCGTTATCAAAGGTTATCAGGATGATTTTGGTATCCAATTCGTTCTTTTTGCACTCTGCTGCAATCTCGAGTCCAGTAAGAAAAGGCATTTGTATGTCTAGGACGGCAATATCCGGATTTAATTTTACGATGAGGTTGTAGGCAGTCTTGCCGTCTTGAGCACTACCTATTATATTATAACCCTTGGAAGAGATGTAACCGCTCAAGCCTCTTAGCATAAGTGGGTGGTCGTCAGCAATAACAATGGAAACGCTCATTGATGGGAATGGATTAATGATTATGTGATACTATAAACTAAAAGTAAGTATGTGGTTGGTTAATGGGGACTTAAATATAGATATTTCTTTTCGTAATCTATAATACCTTTTCCCTTTTTTAAAATATCGGCCCCAATGATGCCATTCACAGCTTGGGCATCATGGTTGGTGAGCGCTGTATTTATGTGAGTGAGATCAAACAATATGAGATCTTTGTTGTCTGTCTTCCATCTGCCGATCTTTATGGAGTTTTTTTTGGAGACCTGGGTTATCATATCCGTGGTACCAGCACCAGCTGCCTTTATGTTGGAATCCTTAACCTTGAGATTGAAGAAATCGATGCTTTTAAAACCGACACAGCTACTGGATGCTCCGGTATCTAGGATAAACAACCCTTTGACATCGTTGATTGAGGCCTTTACTTCGAAATGGTTTGTTTTTGTGAGCTTTAATTTGATTTTTTTGTAACCTTTACTCAGTAAGAATTCTTGAAGTGCGTTTTCCATCTTGTTTTTTAAATAACAGAAGTAAAAGTACTGCAATTAATATTGAGATTGCAAAAATACGTAGGTAAATGTAGTTGTTTTTCCTTGCTTTGGTCAAGTCTCCATAAAATATGAAGGTACTCCAGTAATAGGGGGATTTCTTCATATTCTCGATGTCTTCGTCTTGCAGGTAATCCAGTTTGGATTGGCAATTGGCCAAAAAGTAAGATTCGCTTTCGTCTTGGTTTTTGTAAAAGTATGTCATGATTCGTGAAGTGGACAAATCATTGATCTTCCAAAGGGAAAACAGCATATTTCTTGCGCCGGCATATTGAAAGCCTCTGGCCAAACTCATAGCTCCTTCTCCTTGTTCCAAACGCCCGACACCGGTTTCGCATGCGCTTAAAACGACCAGATCAACATTCAGGTTCAATGCATACAATTCATTCAAGGACAAGTAGGAATTCGCAAACTCTATGCTTGCTGGTTCTACAAAGTTACCAGCATTGGCATGTGTAGACAGATGTAGGATGTCATATTCATTTGCCAGTTCCATAAAACGTTCCTTTGTAGCCAAATCGTTTGTCAAAAACGTGGACTCAACTTCTCTTTCAATGCTTTTTGCCTCATCAACTGAATAGGTGAGCTCCTTGTTTGAGTTTTCGAAAATGGGGAAAAGCCCCAATAGCCTTTGTCGTGATTGTGGTTTGTTTTGTTTTAGATATAAAGAGGCACTGGAGTTATATGCCAACTTGTGATTTTTTACGACAAAAGGCATGGTTTCGAAATTCAAGCTTTTGCTTTTAGAAGTCAGCAAGGCATCAAAAGGGATGAAATTGATGAAACCATCTGGGATGACGACGATGTTTTCTTTGTCTTGTACTTTGTCGAAAAGTAGTGTTTCATACAATGAGAAGGCATCGGAAGTAAATTTGGTGATGTCATTGTTTATTATGGAGGCGTTGTCGAAATACCTTATGAACTCCAGAATTTTATTTTTTGTGGTATTATTCAAAGGAATGACGTTCAACTCGGCAGCTTTTTCCGAAATTATGAACTGGTATATGGTATCACTACCATAAAAGTATTCCACCAAGGTCGCATTATCTTCAATGAGCTTCTTTTTTATGTCGAGAAATGAAATGCCATTGTCTTGGTGTGCATTGTGTTTTTCGGCTATTCTGTTTTTCGTTTTCTTCAACTCGATGCTTACATTATTCAATGCTTCCCTTATGTTATTTGTCTCTACTTTCCTCACAGGGTCGTATGGTGTTCTTACCAGTTGGTTGGTAAGTTGTATTTGCTTGTTCAATAAAAACTGCTCCTTGATGAGCAAGGTGTCTTCGGGGTAGGATTCCAGAAGGGACTTTTTGTCGACCATCTCCTTTAGGACGGCAGATTTGAATCTTTCAGCATAAGCGAAAGCTTGTTCCATGTAAATGACGTTGTCACTAGTTTTGTTTAATTGGTGCAAAAGAGAAATGCATTTCTCGCTTCGTTTCCTATTGTTGGAAAGTTGAATCAACTTTCCTTCTTGTGAGGTTATGTTCCTTTCCAGTAGCAAGGAAACATGGAAACTCAATTCGTAGCATTCCAATGCGTTTTTGGGATCGACTTGCAAATTGGCCAAGGCATCGAAAAGATCGATGAAGGTGTTTTCAGGGTAAAGGTCGCTTTTTGTTGGTAGACCGTTACCTTGAAAATCCGGAAGCAAGATGAGAAGCGCCGATCTTAGTTTTTTTGCCGAAGTGTTCTTGTCGTTTAAAAGGAGATACAAATGAGCTTCTTCGATGTTTAGCTTTGCCAAATCTCGGGCAGAAGCCATTTTGTCGTATCCAAAAGATTTCAAGTTCTTGAACAATTTCAAAGCCTTCTTGTAATCCCCAATTTCATATGCCAATTCATATTCCATTTGAGTTTTAACGTTTAAATCCATCAAGTGGGGCAATTTCACATCCACATTGTCTATGTACACAATGGTCTTGCCCAAAAGAATGGAACTTCTGGATTTGATGGACTTGAGCTTGTTTTTTTTACGAGATGGCAATTTCGGGATTTTCAATCCTTTGGAAGCTATATCGATTGCCAGTTGGTGTTTGCCGAGTTTTTGATAGAGATTGCTCAGATTTATGGCGCCAGAAATGCGGTGAGCATCGTTTTGTTCCTTCTCGGCAAGGAAGATATAGTGCTTTATGATGTTTTCTGCATTGGTATAGTCATTTGTCTTGTGGTATAGGATTCCCAATGGAATCAGGCAATATTCTATGATGTCGAACTGGAAGATAGCTGCGATCTTTTCCTTTTTATATTTTGTCCAAGCTTCTTCATACGTTACGATTGCCTTTTGTTGCCTATTTTTATTATCCAAATAATAGGCCTTGTTCAAAAGTAGGTTTATAAATGCAAAATGTTCGTCTTTGGTGTTTATCTTGGAATTGAAATCTGATATTTCTTGATCTAGAACGTTTAAGGCTGCTTCTGTCTTGGTATTGTTGAAGACTTCTGTGGCCTCATAGATTTCATTTTCCAAATCTTGGGAAAAGATGCTTCCTGGGTACAACAAGATTAAGACAAAAAGGAATCTATTCATGGCAATTGTGGCAGTTTTAGGTTTTCATAGATGTGTTTGTTGTAAAAATACAAGGTCTAGAATTTCCAGATGGCATAGAGTTGCATATAATTGAAGTCGTCTTTGAAATTGAAGACATAACGAGCTCCCACACTTGGGCCTATTCTGGCAAAACCAGCTGTTGCCTCTAGGAGAAGACCTGTCCTCAGGTTGGAAAAGGTACTTGAACTTTCATTGGAAGACATACTGGTTTCTATGACTGGGCCAGGAGGCGTCGTCTGTCCCTCGAAACGTTCGATCTTGATGTCCTCTGTCTTGCTTTCACTTATGGAAATGGTACCTTGTACTCCTGAACCAAAACCTATGTAGTTGTTAATGTTGTAGCGCATGAGAACGGGGATTTCCCAGTCCACGTTTTTGTACGAGGACATCACTGTCCTACGTTGATATTCCAATATGCCAGCAGCATTGTCCACAAGGCCTTCGGTGACAGTCCTGTCTCCTTTGTAGGAATGAAAGCTGTTCAACAATTCCACCTGCCAATACCATCTGTAGGACTTGTAGGGGGAAACGGTGGCGCCGACAAAATAGCTTTTGGAGCCCTCCAAGTTGCCAAATGAATTATAACCAGTTTTTACACCCACTGAGATTCCGGGAAGGAACCGGGTAGTCGAGTAGTTGGTGATTATCGGGTCGTTCTTGTCGAAGATGATCGCAGTTCGGGATTTTGTCTTCTTCTTGTGAAAGTCCTTGGCAAACTTTAAACTGTATTTTACGAAACCTTTAGTGGAGTCATAGTCTTTTA
Organism: uncultured Bizionia sp.; assembly: GCA_947496215.1. Classification (GTDB taxonomy): domain Bacteria; phylum Bacteroidota; class Bacteroidia; order Flavobacteriales; family Flavobacteriaceae; genus JAHDHI01. The sequence continues at coordinate 53,707 of CANMCF010000014.1, read as the reverse complement.
CGTTTTTTTGTTCACTCCCAGGTAGGTAAATGTTTTTAAAGGTGAAAATGGCTTGCTTTTTCGTGAACATCGTATCCAGACAGCTGTACCTCACTTCTTTCTTGGGGCATATTTCGCATTTGGGATACATGTCCTCTATGCGAATCGTGGATTTGTCGAACATTTCGGGAACATCTGTTTCCAATCGAATGGTTCTTGCTGGACCTTCTCCATTGTTTTGAAATTTGATTTTAAACTTGGGACGTTTGAAGCGAACGAGTCTATAATTTAAAAACGTCCCGTTTGTGGACATCTTGTTGGGATCGTGTGAGGTGACTATCTCCATTTCCATATTCTTTACCTTATGGTTTTTAAAGGTGTCGTCTGGGACATAAACACCTCTTATGGAAATGATGGCACTCGTATCTTTGAGCATTTCGGGAGTTGTCTTGAAGGTATAGAAGACGTTTCGTTGTTCGTTTGGTTTCATGTCGTCAAACTCCAAAATACTCGATTTTTTATAACTGGCTTTGGCTTCAGCCATCGTCAATTCCAAATTTTCCCTATCCGTGGTGTCTTGAATGCGCGACCTTAGTTGAAACATTTGTTTTTCCGCGGAAGCGTAATAATTGAAATCATCGTCTATTTGATTGGAAAACACGATGGATTCCAAATTGCTTACATCTCTTTCTGCATGGTAGGTCCTTGTATCTGTCAACTCGAAGTTGTCGTCTTTGTATTTAACTTCGTTGTAGAATAGGTGAAGTTTACCGTTGGTACTGTAATCTTTGGAGTTTTTGTAACTTATGACAACGACGATGTCTTCTTCTGGCATTGGTTCACGATTGCGTTGCAAAGTGAAGTCCTCATCCATGGAGGCTTTGTCTTCGTATGCAGTGGCATCGTTCTCTATTTTGATTTTTTTTGGTCTGGATACCGGAGGCTTTCCAGTATCGTAGTTGTTGGTGGCCCAAAGTCTAACCTCGTATTCACCAGCTTTCCTATAGTTGTGATTGGGTTCGGCTTCTTTGCTGTAGTTTCCATCTCCAAATTCCCAAAAATGGGTGTAAAATGCTTTTGGGGCACCGGCTATTTGATTTAGAGGCGGTGTCTTGGCCTTGAAATCTGTTGTGGTGTTTGTTTTGTTGTACTCTATGTTTGCGATAGCCCTTGTGGTGTCTTTTTTTTGTTCTTCTTGAGAAAGTACAGAAAGACACAAGCATAGGGAAAATAGAGTTGAAAGCGATTTCCTCATAAGAAAAGTTGTTAGTAGCATTTATAAAGATACTAAAAAGTATAGATAAGGGATTTTTACTTTTCAGCCATGTTTCGTATAACTTCAATATTGTTTCATTTCATTTTGGAATTTAATGGAAAAAGCCAGAAACTTCGGTTTCTGGCTTAATTGGAGCAGGTTTAAATTATGGTAGGGCATTGATTAAAGCAGTTAAGCCAGCTTCAGTTCCATCTGTAGTTTCTGACAATGTGAATGTTATGATGTCGTCTGCTGCTATGGTTACGGATTTTACTGCGTATTTCCAGTTGCCATCTTCCACCGTGACGAATATGATATGACATTCCAAACCAATCGGGATTTGGCCATAATGTTCGCTGAACAAATTCAAGTCCCCGTCGTATGTGTCTAGTTGGGCCAAACCAAGATCTTCACCATCATAGGAAAGATAGACAGCGCTATTCGTATAGTTATAACCAACAGGAGCCTGTACTTGTATTTGAGTCTTGGGTCTTGGGTCGCTATAGAAACGATCGATGTTGCTCCATCCGAATCCATCTAAAATGCTATAGTATATGGAGCCTTCCACGAAAACTCCTCCTTGACCGGTTGCATCATCCACTTCATCCCATGTCAATGTATCATCTGCGTCGATGTTGCCTTCCCATAATGACATTGCTGCATCTGGCCCACCGGTTAAACCTGTGGGTACAGTTAGTTGCAATCCACAATTGGTGTCTAGTGCTACACCATCTTGTGTGGCTTCCAAAAAGAATTCACCACCAGAGATCAATAAGGACTTATCTCCGTTTGGTAGAGAACCAAGTGTAGGTTTGTTTGTGGTCAACATGCTTCCTTTGTTGAAAAGCTCTACATATTCCAAGTCTACCGTTCCCGTTACCGCATTGCCATTTAAGGTCAAACAGTTGGTGTTTAAATTGATTTGTACTCCATTTGCCGAGGTTAATGTAATGTTTCCATCCTCTCCATCAAATTGAAAGGATTGTGTATGGTTTTCCAAGGCTTGCTCTCTGATACTTGCAAATTCTTGGGCAGATGGCGCTTCGACGGCAGTGATGACGTCGTTGTCATCTGAAGTTTCACAACTCGTGAATACTGTTAATGTCAATAATAATGTTCCGAATAGTTGTTTTAAATTTTTCATGATATTGAATTTTTATTGTTTTACACCTTTATATAAACGGGGTAGTTGTTTTGTTACCCCGTTTGGGTGTTTTTTTAATCTAAAAGGGTCAAGGCATCAAGTATTTCTTGTGTTGACTTGGCTTCAAAGCTTAATGTCAATTCTTCTTCATCTTGTATGGTTACTTCATCCATAGCCAGATATTGCTGGTTGTCTTCTATTGTAATTGCTATATAGGTGACATTTAAACCCTCAGGAAGCATGTCAACGTAGCTTTGAAGTCCGTTGGCATAGATTGTCGAGAATTTCACCACGGCAGGCAGGTTGTTTTCTTCAAATACCAAGAATACTGTTGTCTCTGAAATATTGGGACTTCCTGTCAAGTCTATGTAGTTTGTTGTTTTGGTTCCTGGGTAATTGTAAAATTTATCACAGTTGGACCATCCAGTGTCAAAGACATCATAGATGTACGAAGCAGGTGCGGCAACAAAACTCATTCCATTCCCACTTCCTGCACCAACATCCGACAGAGCATTCCATATGATACCTTCGTCGTCTGATGCTGTTCCTGAAAAAGGAAGCATTTCGTTGTCCATTCCACCTGCGGATGGTACGGAAACCTGATAATTCATTCCTGGAGCCAATTGTACTTCAGTTCCATTTTGAGATACAATGACTTCGGTTTCACCTTCAGACAACAAAAAGGTGTTTTCACTTGAAAAACCAATGGCGTTGGTAGGCTTGTTGGATAAAATCATTTGACTAGGTTTAAATATCTCTTTTATTGCCACATCCACGTTACCTGTTATGAGGGTATTGCTTTCGTCTACCAATGTATTTGCTGGGAAAGTCACAATTGTGCCATTTTCACCAGTTATGCTTCCTCCAACAGAGGCATCGATTGTAAAAATTTGATCTTGCACACCATTGGCTTCAAAAAAACCTTGAATGGTTGTGTAATCCAATACTTCTATGTCAGTATCTACATCATTATCATCATTGGTTTCACAACTAAATAGAAAGAAGGTTAACAATAAAGTTCCGAATATTGTTTTCAAGGCTTTGCTTACGTCGTTCATATAGTTTGGGTGTTTGTTGATGTTTTTCGAATTTTTCATGATTTTAAAGTTTAATGATTTTTACTTTTATATGGGCAGGGCAACTTTTTTGTTACCCTGTTTTGAATAGTTTTTATTTTAAATCACCACTTGCGATTATTCTATAGGAGATGATGTCTCCCTTGGCTACGAAGTTGATCATGTTCTTTGCCGAAGATTCATTTGAGGAAAACCCTTTTGCATAACCTTTTTCACTCTGTACTTTCCAAAAGTAGATTCTATTCTTTTTTGATGACATCTCACTTTTCAATACGAAGTAATTCGTTATTTTTCGTTCCAAGACCATTTCACCTTGTGCTACCAAGTTGGATGATCGTTTGGCATCGAACAATGTCAAGGCTGTTCCCGAAAAAGAACCATTGGTTGTTGTTACGGACCAGTCATAGACTTCTACGATTTCATCTTTGGTAACTTCCATGCAGACCAATGTTGGGTTTGTTTTTGCCTTTAAATTTGAGGCATTGGTGTTTAACATTCCCAAGACCAAGGTTGCGATAATTAAAATTGATTTTCTCCCCACGTCATTAAAATTGTTTAATCGATCGTGAAATTGTTTTGCATTTTTCATAATTTCTAAATCTTTATAGTTTGATTAATAGTTTTGATGTTTTTGCCATTATGGCTTTTACGACCTTATATCAAAACCATTGGGATATTGTTACCCTTTTGTTGTAAAGTTTTTTTAAATTCGTTGGTAATCAACCAAGAAAGCTGGGCTAATGAATGAGAAGAAAATACACGATGACCAAAAATACATAGACGGTTTACTTAAAAACAATTCCTTTGTAATACAAGCCATTTATGATAAGTTCGTGCCCAAAGTGATAAACTACATCAAATTGAATAGTGGAAATGTCGATGAGGCCAAAGATGTCATTCAGGACACGTTGGTCACGATTTACAATCAAGCAAAGGAAAAAGGGTTACAGCTCACATGTCCATTCGATGCTTATTTTTTCTTGCTATGCAAGCGAAAATGGTTGAATACGTTAAAAAAGAACAATAAGGAGGTAACAATAAACGAAGTTGTTTTATCTGAAGATGATGACACTCAAGAACTGGCATTTGAAACGGCATTGTTTACAGAAAAACAAGAGTTGTTCAATGAGATGTTTCAAAAGTTGGGAACTGCGTGTAAAGATTTGATAAAGGCAACTTTCAAAATAAAGTCTATGGAAGAAGTTGCGGCAAGTTTGGGCATAACCTATGCCTATGCTCGTAAAAAGAAGTCTTTATGCATAGGTAAATTGACAAAGCTGGTACAAGAGTCTCCAAAATTTAACCGACTTAATTATTAATTGCCATGGAAGATCAAGATTACATATTATTCGATGACTATATCACTGGAACGCTTTCCAAAGAAGAACGATTGGTTTTTGAAAATAGATTGAAAAGTGATTCGACATTCAAAAAGAACTTTGACACATTCAAGGAGCTTTCGAGTTTTTTGGAGAATAGGTTCGAGCCGGAAACGAATGCGTTCATGGATAACTTGGAAAATATCTCGAATGCTCATTTCGATGGAATGGAAGAAGGAACGGAAAAACGACAAAAGAACAGGTTTTTCGGATATGGGCAATTTGCCATGGCAGCAAGTATTGTCATACTTCTAGGGGTTTTCATCTTCAATCAGTTTTCTGATCCTGCCTATGGAGACTATGATGATCATAAAGTCATAAGCTTGACGGTTAGAGGGGCAAATGATTCCTTGTCGAAGGAAGCCGAAAAGGCTTTCAATTCCAAAAACTTCATAGAGGCGGAAACGCTGTTCAATGAAATATTGAGTGATGATCGATCAAACCTGGAAGTGGAACTATACAAGTCCATTGCTTTGATAGAAATTGGTCAATTTGGGGAGGCGGACGAATTGTTATGGGGTTTGTCTGAAACAAATTCAGCATATGCGAACAAGGCGAAATGGTATTGGGCCTTGAGTAAACTAAAACAGAAAGAACTTGAGGAATGCATCAAGATCCTAAAGACCATCCCCAAAGAAGCCGAAGATTACAAGCGTGTACAGAAGTTGTTGAAGAAGTTGCAATAACCTTAAAAACAAAAGGGTATAAAATAGAAATATAAAAGTCATGAATTAACGATGACTTTTATATTTTTACAAAATGATAATTACAGATACACATACCCATCTATATAGTGAGGCATTCAATGAAGATAGGCAAGAGATGATGCAACGAACAATCGATGCAGGAGTCTCAAGGTTGTTCGTGCCGGCTATAGATTCCACATACACGGAATCCATGTTGTCATTGGAATCCAAATATCCGGAAAACGTATTTTTAATGATGGGCCTGCATCCCACTCACGTAAAAGAGAATCATGCAGAGGAATTAAGGCATGTCGAGGAGATGTTGGAAAAGCACAAGTTTTATGCCGTTGGAGAAATAGGCATAGACCTATATTGGGATAAAACGACTTTGAAGATTCAACAAGACGCCTTTAGGCATCAAATCAGACTGGCGAAAAGACATAAGTTGCCAATAGTGATACACTGTAGGGAGGCTTTCGATGAAATCTTTGAGATTCTTGAAGAAGAGAAAAGTGAAGACTTGTTTGGAATCTTCCATTGCTTCACTGGAACGATAGAACACGCTCACCTTGCGTTATCTTACAATATGAAATTGGGAATAGGAGGGGTGGTGACCTTCAAGAATGGCAAGATAGACCAGTTTTTGAATGCAATAGACTTGAAACACATCGTCTTGGAGACCGATTCACCGTATTTGGCACCAAAGCCTTTTAGGGGCAAAAGAAATGAAAGCGCGTATATCGTCAAAGTGTTGGAGAAGCTATCTGGAATCTATTCGCTGTCGGAAGAAAAAATTGCCGAAATTACGACTACAAATTCAAAAGCCGTTTTTGGAGTTTAATTGATAAGTATAAAATAATGTCAGATCTTTCAATCATAGGTTGATCTTTCATTCAATAATAGAGTTTAATATGACAAAGAGTATCCCAAACATACTCCTTATATATACAGGAGGAACAATAGGTATGATAAAAGATGCGGAAACGGGGGCATTGCGAGCTTTCGATTTCGACAACTTGCTTGTTCGCATTCCCGAATTGAAGCTATTGGATTGCAACATTGAAACCATCTCCTTTGAAGAGCCCATAGACTCCAGCAACATGGCACCTAAATATTGGGTTGAAATCGCAGAGATCATAGAAGATAGGTATGATGCTTTCGATGGGTTTGTAATCTTGCATGGAAGCGATACGATGAGTTATACGGCATCGATCCTAAGTTTCATGTTGGAGCATTTGGCAAAACCAGTCGTATTTACAGGATCGCAATTACCGATAGGGGACTTAAGAACGGATGCGAAGGAGAATTTGATAACCTCAATTCAAGTGGCATCTTTGCAGCATTACAACAAACCTGTCATTAAAGAGGTTTGCCTTTATTTCGAGTACAAGCTTTATAGGGCCAATCGTACGACAAAGATAAATGCGGAACACTTTGAAGCATTCGCTTCCTTGAACTATCCTGATTTGGCTGAATCCGGGGTGCATTTGAAAGTAAACAAGGAATATCTGTTCAAATCAGATCCTAGAAAATCGTTGTTGGTTCATAAGGAATTGGACTCCAACATAGCCATAGTAAAACTTTTTCCAGGCATATCTGAAGCATTGTTGACCAACATATTCAACACACCCAACCTAAAAGGTGTGGTCATGGAAACCTATGGAGCAGGTAATTGTACAACCGAAAATTGGTTTGTTTCCTTGTTGAAAAATACAATTTCCAAAGGTATACATATCGTAAATGTAACCCAGTGTTCTGGCGGAAGTGTGATAATGGGGCAGTATGAAACCAGTGAAAAGCTGAAAAGAATAGGTGTGATTTCAGGAAAAGACATCACAACGGAGGCTGCAATCAGCAAATTAATGTACTTGTTGGGGCAAAATATTTCCGCTAACTTGTTCAAAACCATCTATGAAACGTCTTTAAGAGGGGAGATGGCATAAAATTTGCTCATAAAATTTCAGCAATTGAACTTTTTTCTCTTTATTTGGAGCTCTAAAAACAACATTGTTTTGGAAAAGTATAGAGAGGTGGCCGAGTGGCTTAAGGCGCACGCTTGGAAAGCGTGTATACGTTTATAGCGTATCGAGGGTTCGAATCCCTTCCTCTCTGCAAAGTATTTGAAATATTTTTGTAGATAATTTAAAGAAAGTGGCGTTTAACAGACAAATCTGTAATTTAGTATTATGAATAAGTTAAAACCCTTTTGACAATTGCTATTTTTATTTTTTAATTACATTTTTTTTATATCTTTAGCACTTTAACTAATAAAATTAAGATCACGACAATGAAAAGATTATTTTCTATCCTAGCCATAGTATTTTTAATGGCATTTGGTACAGCAAACGCAACTACAAATGCAGCCACAATAGCAACAACAGTAGTTTCCGCAACTCAAGCAGATGATGCAGACGATGCAACAGAAGAATTAGGTTTTCACCAAGAATTGAAGAAACGTTTCATAGAAGGGGGGCCAGGATTCATGGGGATTGTATTGTTATGTTTGATATTGGGTCTAGCGATATGTATCGAAAGAATCATCTTTTTAAACCTTTCGACTACAAATACAAAGAGATTGACGAGTGATGTGGAAGAAGCATTGCAATCTGGAGGTCTTGAAGCTGCGAAGGAAGTTTGTCGTAACACAAAAGGACCCGTAGCCTCTATTTTCTACCAAGGTCTTGATAGAGCTGATGGAGATTTGGAATCTGCAGAGAAAGCAGTGGTTGCCTATGGAGGTGTGCAAATGGGGCAATTGGAGAAAAACATCTCTTGGATTTCATTGTTTATCGCATTGGCACCGATGTTAGGGTTCATGGGAACTGTAATCGGGATGATTCAAGCCTTCGATAAGATTCAGTCTGCAGGAGGAATGGATGCAACGTTGGTAGCAGGAGGTATTAAAGTAGCACTTTTGACAACGGTATTTGGACTTATAGTAGCAATCATACTTCAAGTATTCTACAACTACATCGTAGCAAAAATTGATAGCATCGTTAACGATATGGAAGATTCTTCTATCACTTTAATGGATATGTTATCGAAGCATAAAAAGTAATATTGACTAATTTTAAAACTAAATAATAATATGTATAAGATTTTAAAAATAGTTGCAGGTGTTCTTGGTTTGCTAGGTGTTGTCTTCTTGGGAAGAATAATGGTGGCAGGTGATACGGCACTCAAGGATGATTATAAGTTGGAAGCAGGAAACTCTGCAATGGTGGATGGTGTTTTCAATCCATTTGCTACCGTAGCTTACATTGTATTGATAATGATATTGGCTTTTGTAGTGTTCTTCGTAGTGAAGAACTTATTTGAAGGAGGAGCTGGTTTAAAAAACACTTTGATAGGTGTTGGTGCTTTTCTAGTAATTTTGTTCATAGCCTACGCTATGTCAGGTGGCGATACAATGCAATACAAGTACAACGACACGATAGCTACTGAAGGACAATCTCAACTAGTTGGAGGAGGTCTGTTGGCATTTTACATACTTAGTGTGATTGCCATAGGAGCAATGTTGTTTTCAGGAATTAAAAAAATGATAAAGTAATATGGCAAAAAGATCAGCACCAGAAGTTAATGCAGGCTCGATGGCTGACATTGCCTTCTTGTTACTAATATTTTTCTTGGTAACAACAGATATTGCGACGGATTCAGGTTTAAACAGGAAGTTGCCACCGATTCAAGATAAAGAAGTTGAGCCTCCATTGATTAAGAAAAGGAACATCTTTGTCCTCAACGTGAATAGAAAAAATCAGTTGTTGATGACTAGAGCCGGTGAGGAGAAGCGAGTTGAACTCAAGGATCTTCGTAAGGAAGTCGTTGCCTTCTTGGACAATGGTGGAGGAACAGGTGAAGATGCCTGTAAATATTGCGAAGGTGCAAAAAAAACAGAATCTTCGGATAACTTTTCAAAAGCAGTCATTTCATTGAGTAACGACAGGTTGACGAAATATGAAACCTACATCTCTGTTCAAAATGAGATCATAGCAGCCTACAACGAAATAAGAAATAGGGTATTCAAACGATTGTTTCCTAAATCTGGATTGAACTATGTAGAGAGTAACAATCGATATCAAGATCCACAAACCAATCCAAGTGAAAAGGAGAAGTTGAAAGAGAAGTTGGAAGAAGTCAAGAAAATAGTGCCTCAAGTATTCTCTGAAGCAGATACGAAGAAGGCCTAAATAAACAAAACACAAGATTATGTCTAAATTCAAAAAGAAAAAAGAAGGAGGTTTACCTCCAATCTCAACAGCATCTTTGCCGGATATCGTGTTTATGTTATTGTTCTTCTTTATGGTGGCTACCGTAATCAAGGAAGACAATTTGATGATAGATAACAAATTGCCTTCTGCAGATCAAATTGAAAAGCTGGACAAGAAGAGACCCATAAGTTACATCTACGCAGGGAAACCTAGCGAAAGATTCAAAAACATGGGGACAGAAGCTAGAATTCAATTGAACGACAAGTTTGCTAGACCAAGTGACATCAAAGCATTCATAGCTTCAGAAAGAGCTAATTTGAGAGAAGATCAATTGAACAAGCTCATCATAGCATTGAAAGTGGATGTTGATGCCAATATGGGATTAATTGGAGATATCAAGCAAGAATTACGTAAAGAAAACGCGTTGAAGATTAATTACACGACTAGAAAAGGAGATGCCGTTTCTAACTAAGTAATTAAACAATATTCTTAATTTTATACAAAAGACGTTTTGACATTCAAAACGTCTTTTGTTTTTTGTATACTTTTGTATTCAATATTGAAACCTAATCTTTTTTTTATGAAGTATCTATTGGCTCTCCTTTTATGTTCATGCATCGTTCCTTTGGCAGTATGCCAAGATATTGATGGCTTGGAAACGGAAACGAAGGTATTGGATAGCCTATATAAGGAAGATCAGTTTTACATAGGTGTAACCTACAATCTTTTGGCATATAAGCCCAAGGGGATTTCCCAAAACGGTTTTTCCAGCGGGTTCCATTTTGGCTTTACCAAAGACATGCCGATCAATAAAAGAAGAAACATGGCCATAGGCTTGGGGTTGGGCTTGTCTTTCAATTCCTTGAACCATAATTTGTTGATAGATAAGAAGGAAGATAGTAGCATAGAGTTCAGTGTCTTGAATGATTCCGAGACATCTTTTTCAAAAAACAAATTCTCAATGCACCTGCTAGAGGTTCCTTTGGAGTTCAGATGGAGGACTTCTACAGCAGAGGATTATAAGTTTTGGCGCATATACACAGGTTTCAAATTTGGTTATGTATTTGCCAATGGTTCGAAGTTCAAAGGAGAACCAACTAACATCAAACTGAACAACATAGACGCCTTCAATAAGTTCCAATATGGTATCAATCTCAGCGTAGGTTACAATACTTGGAATCTCTATGCCTATTATGCCTTGAATCCAATATTTAAAAGTGAATCCAAAATCAATGGAAGCACAATAGACGCAAAGGCATTGAAAATAGGTTTGATGTTTTACATATTATAACGAACCTAGGCAACATTCTTTGGCTAATACGAGATCATAGCCAATAATTGTACAATATTACTTGCGGTACTGCACCTACGAATGTACCAATAATCAATTCTATGTTGGAATGCGCTTTCAAGTGCAATCTCGATGTCGCAATTGCTCCCATTATAAAGGCAATCAAGGCCAAAGAGCCATTTATGTTTATGCTAAAATGCAAAGAAAGACCGAAGGCGAACATAAATACCCCAGCTATTGCAATCATATGTATGCTGGCTTTAAATTCCATTATAGCCAATATAAGGCAGCTTAAGGTGGATATCAGGATGGCTATGAAGAAATAGTATAATTCCACAATTTGATTTGAAGGCAAGACACGTTTGATGACCAACAGAATGATTACCGAATTTATTACCAATGGAATGATACGTTCCTTACTTGTCTTGAGATATATGGTATGCGTCTTTCCTAACGTTTTAAGTAGGAAATAGATGAGTATTGGCAACAGTATGGTAAGAATGCTCAACGAAATGAGTTTGGCCCTTATGAGTTCATCTGCAAAGAAGCGTGGTGATTTCGAAAAGTAAAAAATAACGCCTAACAAAGGCATTATGATGGGGTGAAAAATAAAAGATATACTCTTAAGTATCAGATTCATTATATTTTTTTACGTAAACGAGCCACTGGTATGTCCAATTGCTCTCTGTACTTTGCGACTGTACGACGAGCTATGGGATACCCCTTTTCTTTAAGTATCTTGGCCAAGGCTTCATCGGTAAGAGGTTTCTTTTTGCTCTCCTCTTCAATGACCGTCTCGAGAATCTTCTTGATTTCTCTAGTGGATACTTCTTCTCCTTGATCATTTGTCATGGATTCAGAGAAGAATTCCTTTATCAATTTGGTTCCGTAAGGCGTGTCTACATACTTACTGTTGGCAACCCTTGATACTGTGGATACATCCATTTCTATTTCGTCTGCAATATCCTTTAGGATCATTGGTCTCAACTTGCGCTCATCTCCTGTCAAAAAGAATTCTTTTTGATAATGCATTATGGAGCTCATCGTAATGAACAATGTCTGCTGTCTTTGCTTTATGGCTTCGATGAACCATTTTGCAGCGTCCAACTTCTGTTTGATGAACAAGACGGCATCCTTTTGGGATTTTGACTTGTCTTTGGACTCTTTGTAGCCTTTCAGCATATTGTTGTACTCACGCGAAACGTGAAGCTCTGGAGCGTTTCTTCCATTCAAGGTCAATTCCAATTCCCCATTGACTATTTTTATGGCAAAATCCGGAACCACATGTTCCACCATTCTATTGTTTCCAGAATAGGATCCTCCTGGTTTGGGGTTGAGTCTTTCTATTTCATGGATTGCATCTTTCAACTGTACTTCGGTGACATCGAATTTTTGTAGCAACTTCTTATAGTGCTTTTTTGTGAATTGTTCGAATGCCTTGTTAATGAGGTTCGTTGCCAATTCAACATCTGGTGTTTGCTGTTTTCTTGAAAGTTGAATGCTTAGGCATTCCTGTAAGTTTCGGGCACCAACTCCAGCTGGGTCCAACTGGTGTACTATGTTTAATACTTCTTCTATCTTGTCTTCCGTAGTGTATACATTCTGAGTGAAGGCCAAATCGTCCATGATGTCGCTTAGATCCCTACGAATATAACCACTCTCATCTACGCTACCAACCAAGAATTCCGCGATGTCACGCTCGTCTTCATCCAAACGATAGGTGTTGAGTTGGGATTTTAGATGCTGCGTAAAGGAAGTGCCAGAAGCATAAGGAATGCTTTTTTCGTCATCGTCTGCACTGTAGTTGTTTACACTGGTTCTGTAATCTGGGATTTCATCATCACTTAGATAGTCATCAATGTTGATGTCCTCCGTGTTTATGGACTCATTGTCATCGAACTCGTCACCAGTATTGTCGAAATCGTCATCGAATTCGTTGTCCTTTTCTTCCTTGCCACTGTCCAAGGCTGGGTTTTCTTCTAGTTCTTGCTTTAAACGTTGTTCAAATGCTTGCGTAGGCAACTGTATCAATTTCATCAATTGAATTTGTTGCGGAGACAATTTTTGTGATAATTTGAACTGTAAATATTGTTTAAGCATAGACTTTTTTTGGGTTTTTATAAAAATAAAAAAACAATCTAAATAATAGTATATAAATAGATTGTTTTTAGAAATTATGTTGATATTTTCCTTAGACGTGGTCTCTTGTTAAAACTCTGCGTTTTGTGGCGTCCTAGGATAAGGTATGACATCGCGAATGTTGCTCATTCCAGTCATGAACATCACTAGTCGCTCAAAGCCCAATCCAAACCCTGAATGTACTGCAGTACCATATTTACGCAAATCGAGGTACCACCATAGTTCTTCTTCAGGAATGTTCAATGCAGCCATCTTCTCTTTCAAGACCTCCAATCGTTCTTCACGTTGGGATCCTCCTACGATCTCACCTATTCCAGGGAAGAGAATGTCCATGGCGCGAACAGTCTTTCCATCTTCATTCAATCGCATGTAAAATGCCTTGATGTTTGCAGGATAGTCAAATAGGATCACTGGGCACTTGAAGTGCTTTTCTACCAAGAAGCGTTCATGTTCAGATTGCAAATCGGCTCCCCACTCATCAATGCGGTATTTGAACTTTTTCTTTTTGTTGGGTTTGCTGTTTCTTAAAATGTCTATTGCTTCGGTGTAACTAACCCGTTTGAAGTTGTTTTCGGTGACGAATTTTAGTTTTTCGATCAAACTCAATTCATTTCTTTCTGCTTGTGATTTCGTCTTGTCTTCGTCTGCCTGTCGCTTGTCCAAAAACTCCAAATCTTCCCTGTTGTTTTCCAACACATGGTTGATTACCGATTTCATGAAATCTTCTGCCAAGTCCATGTTTCCAGCCAAATCCATAAAGGCTACTTCGGGTTCTATCATCCAGAATTCCGATAAGTGACGTGACGTGTTGGAGTTTTCTGCTCTAAATGTTGGGCCGAAAGTGTATACCTTACCCAATGACATGGCATAGGTTTCAGCTTCCAATTGACCAGAAACCGTCAAATTGGTATCCTTGCCAAAAAAGTTTTGGGTATGATCGATATCACCAGACTCTGTCAATGGTGGATTCTTTTGATCCAAGGTGCTTACTCTAAACATCTCTCCAGCTCCTTCAGCATCACTTCCAGTAATTATGGGAGTATGCATATAATAAAAACCATTTTCATTGAAATATTTATGAACGGCGAATGATAATGATGACCTTAGGCGCATTACGGCACTAAAGGTATTGGTTCTGGTTCTTAGATGAGCATTTTCACGTAAGAATTCAAATGTGTGCTTTTTTGGCTGGATTGGGTAGGTCTCAGGATCGGAATCTCCTAAGATCTCTATGGTGTTGACCTCAATTTCCACACGCTGCCCTTTCCCTTGACTTTCTACCAAGTTCCCCGTTATATGTACGGCGGCCCCTGTAGTTATGCGCTTTAGCACAGCTTCATCTGTGTTTTCAAAATCGACCACACATTGTATGTTATTAATTGTCGAACCGTCATTTAAAGCAATAAAACGATTGGCTCTAAAGGTTCTAACCCATCCCTTGATCTCTACTTCTTGAAAAGTGGTCTGTTTTAATAATCGTGCAACTGTACTTGGTGTCATTTTTTGATTTATTTTAAATGCAAATGTAATTTTTATTGTTGTTGGTTTGTTGTTTCTTCCTCGCTTTCTTCAGGGATGATGTTAATCGATGGCTTCTTGAGCGTTGCTTTGTTGGCGATGCTCTTTTCCAGAGACAACAACAATGATGGCAACAATAGCAAATTGGAAAGCATTGCAAACAACAAGGTGGCCGATACCAATGCTCCTAATGCCACCGTACCGCCAAAACTTGAAATCGTAAATACCGAAAACCCGAAAAAGAGGACTATGGAGGTGTAAAACATACTAACTCCGGTTTCTCTCAATGCGGCGTAAACAGATTTTTTGATTCTCCAATTGTTGGCTTGGAGCTCTTGTCTGTATTTTGCCAAAAAGTGAATGGTGTCATCTACCGAAATACCAAAGGCAATGCTGAATACCAGTATTGTCGATGGTTTTATGGGGACGCCCAGATATCCCATTAGACCTGCAGTGACCACAAGAGGCAACAGGTTGGGAATCAATGATACTATTATCATTCTAAAAGAACGGAACATATATGCCATGAACAATGAAATCAAAAATATGGCAAGGGATAGTGACAAAGCTAGGTTTTTCACCAAATAGGTGGTTCCTTTTTGGAAAACCAGTGCCTTTCCCGTCATGGTAACATCATACCTTTCCTTAGGAAACACCTTGTCTATCTTATTGAGGATGTTTTCTTCGATGCGTTTCATCTTGTCCGTACCAATATCCTTCATGAAAGTAGTGATACGTGCATACTGACCAGTGCTATCGACGAAATTATTCAATAGATTAATATCGCCTGAGGCAGAATTTTTTATGTAGGCAGAGAGAAAAAGGTTTTCTTGTGAGGTCGGTAATTGGTAATATTTTGGATTTCCGTTGGAGTAGGCTTGTTTAGAATATTTGACCAAGCTAACCACGGAAATAGGTTTGGACAATTCCGGAGTCTCAATGATCAAGTCTTCGAGTTCATTCATCCGTTTAAGCGTTGCCAATTTCATAACTCCCTTTTTACGCTTGGTGTCTACCATTATCTCCAATGGCATGATTCCATTGAATTCTTCCTCGAAAAAGCGAATGTCTTGAAAGAACTCTGCCTTCTTAGGCATGTCTTCAATCAAGCTTCCTGAGATTTTAATCTTGTAAATTCCAATGATGCAGATTATCAAGAGTGCCAATGAAGTGATGTAAATGGTAATTCGCTTTTCTCTTACCATACGCTCCATCCAATCGACGAACCCGCCAATCCAACGTTTGTTCAAATGTTCCAAATGACGTTCTTGTGGATAAGGCAAGAAAGTGTAGATAATAGGAATTATGAGTATGCAAAGAATAAAGATGGCCAGTATGCTCAAAGAAGCCACAACACCAAATTCCTTTAAAAGTTTGCTTTCTGTTATTATGAATGTGGCAAAGCCGGAAGCAGTGGTTACGTTCGTCATTAGCGTCGCATTACCTATTTTGGTGATAACGCGTTGCAATGACTTTACCTTGTTGCCGTGTAATTTTACCTCGTGTTGGTATTTGTTGATCAGGAAAATGCAGTTTGGTATACCAATGACGATAATCAATGGAGGGATCAATGCAGTTAGCACCGTGATTTCATATCTAAGGAATCCGAGTATGCCAAGTGTCCACATAACACCGACGCAAACCACGATCAATGATATGAATGTGGCACGGAACGACCTGAAGAACAGAAAGAATATCAACGAAGTCACCAACAAGGCAGCTATGACAAATAACCCTATTTCATCAACTATGTTCTGAGAATTCAAAGTGCGGATGTATGGCATCCCAGAAATGCGGACATCCATTTTGTATTGATCCTCGAATGCCTTGATCTTGTCCAGCAAGGTTAGCATTACGAAATCCTTTCTTTCCGGCTTGTTTATGATGTCTTTCTTTAGATATATGGCCGTACGAATGGTTTTCGTTTCCGTGTTGAATAAGAAGTTGTCATAAAAGGGATACTTTTCAAACAACTCGTCTTGCAATGTTTCAATTTGCTTTAAGGAAGTAATGGAATCCTTGATGAAAGGTTCCAATTCGAATTTCTCCTCTTTGGTGTTTTTGACGAGTTTCTGCAAGTCTTTAATTGAAACGACGGTTTCAACTTCGACTTCATTTCTAAAGGCATCGGAAAGCGCGTTCCAAGCATTTAACTTTTCGACAGTGAAGAGAGTGGAATCTTTGATGCCAAGAACGATCAGGTTGCCTTCTTCACCAAATATTTTGAGGAATTTGTTGTATTCCTTATTTACCTCATGTTCGTCTGGAAGTAGGTTTGCTTCCGTATACGTAAAACGCATATGTTTCCATTGTTGACTAAACAGAATGGTCGCAAGGATTATACCTATTAAAATAGCAATTTTATTGCGCAATATTAATCTTGCTACAATGTCCCAAAATTGTGTTTTCTTAAGTTTTGACATAGCACATTTAAACGAGCGTCAAAGGTATGGAAAACAGATATATTTACTATAAGAAATGTATTATAATGTAATGTTGAAGGTGAATTTAAAGGCAATGTTGTCATCGGTTCTTGGTAAATGATATGCTCCATATCTATAAGATAGGCTCAAACCAAAACCAAAAAGCAACTTGTTGATTTCAAAACCTGATTCCGTGTAGCCCTTACCAAGGGTATTGAAGGTTACATTTTGATGTCGGGATATGTTTTTCATGTCTCCAATTGCATATCTTGAAATGAGAACCAACTGCGGATTGAAGTGTTTGGATATGTGAAATGGTTTCAAATAGTGCTTGAATATCAATGTTGCAAAACGATCTGAAAAGAATTCATTGAAATACATGGTCTCAAAACTATTAATCCCTGCAACAGAAAACCTTTGCAAGATGGTTTCTTTGGTTATGTTGTTTGGATAGGCATGGTATAAATGGGTTAAAGGTGCATCCCCTCGAGCGATTCCTGCAGAAAGTGTGACAATGGAGAAGGAACCTTTGTCATGGTCTAATTTGTAAACTGTTCTAAAATCTATCTTGGAAAAATCAAAGTCTGCATTGAAGACGTCCTTAAAGCTTTTGGTATATTGCAATGTGAATCTTGGATAACCATCCTTTATGGTTTCTGTTTTATCATCCTTTTTTTCATAGATGCTGAATGGACTCCATTCCAATGCAACCTTTGCCGTACTGGTCTCAAAAGATCCATAGGACTTTCCATCCAAGAGGTAATTATAGTCATATGTGGGCCTTATGTTGCTAATGGACAATTCTGTTTCCGAATATAGTTTGGAAGAAATCTCGTGTTCAATGTTTAACGTAGATGTAATGTGCTTATGAAAGAGATCTATGTTCAACAAGCGAGGTTCAAAAAATGAAAAAGAGCGTCCGTCCGTCAAAAAAGAAGAACTTCCCGTTTCCAGCAAGTCGTCCGTATACGATAGGTTTATCCACGTACTGGTTTCTGGAAGAATCCTAAAACCACCACCAATGCTATATTTGGCCCTTTTGTCTACAAAACCATAGACGACATAGCTGTTTATCTTGTATTTTTCTGAAAATCCCTCATTGGTAACACCACCAAGGCCTGTTCTGAAACCCTCATATTGGTTGAACTTCACAAGGTACCTCAGGTCGAAATTCAAAATTTTGGTAGGAAAGTAACCGTTGCCCAATTGTTTTAAAAAGGCATTTTTTTTAATGGAATCCTTGGCTGTGCCAGTACTGCCCTCTGGTGTCTGCGAATGTGCTGAAATAGCAAGGATTAGAATGAAGACTAAAAGTCCACGATTAATCATATTATTGGTCTAATAGCGATTTAATTGATTGAGACAATACCGATTTGATGTTGGTTCTATAACCCAACTCTTTGAGTACGATCTCTCCTTTTTGATTTATTACAATGTTGGTGGGATAACTTTGCACACCATACATCGTAATGACATCGTTTGCGTTGGGAGCTATTCCATACTTGAATTCATGTGTCTCCAAAAATTGTTCCACAAGTTCAACTTTATCGAAGGTGATGGAAAGGAACTCGACATCCTTGCCTTTGAATTCTTCTACTAGATTGTTCAATTCTGGCATTTCCATGACACAAGGCCCACATTTAGTGAACCAGAAATTCAAAACGACGACCTTCCCTCTTAACTCGGATAGTTTAGTCGTATTACCCTCCAAGTCGCTTACAATAAAATCCAATGCTTTTACGCCTGCCTCGAAATGTGCTTCTGTTTTTTTTTGAATCAATACAGGTGCATTGCTTTTTTTTCGAAAAACCACCGACCTTACCTTGCCTTTGTCATCGGCATAGAAGAGAGGAGTGTAGTCCGAGTTTGTCATCAATTCCATTTGTGACATTGGTAAAAGCTCTCCTCGTTCCGAAAACAACCTAACTTCTGGAGTTATCACGATTTGAGTCGTCTTTATTTCCTCATCAGAGAGCAAGTGTTGGCCATTGGGAATAAACCCATGACCTTGTGCTACACATACATTGATTTGTACTAGAGCGAATAGAAAAAGAACTGTTTTTAGGATATACATAGCAATATAAACAGTAAATGTATTAAAATGAGATATAAAAAAAGCGACTATTATGTCGCTTTTAACTTTTACACTGTCATAATCTCTTTTTCCTTGATACTCAATATGTCGTCAATTTTCTTGACGGAGGCATCAGTGAGATTTTGAACGTCTTGTTCTGCATTTTTTTGCAAGTCTTCCGAAGCGTCTTCTGTTTTCTTAATGTCGTTGTTGGCATCTTTACGAGCGTTTCTAACTCCCACTTTTGCGTGTTCTGCTTCTGCTTTGGCTTGTTTTGCCAATTCACGCCTACGTTCTTCAGTTAGGGCAGGCACATTGATGATAATGGTTTCTCCGTTGTTCATCGGGTTAAATCCCAAATTGGCGTAAGCGATACCTCGCTCTATTTCTTGGAGCATGTTCTTTTCCCATGGTTGGACGGTGATCGTTCTTCCGTCTGGGGTATTTACGTTTGCAACTTGACTCAATGGGGTTTGCGATCCATAGTAGTCTACCATAACACTACCCAGCATAGAAGGACTTGCCTTACCAGCACGAATATTTACAAGTTGCTTTTCCAAATGCTTTATGGCATTGTCCATTGCTTCTTTTGCAGAATCTATTATAAATGCTATGTTCTCGTTCATTACTGTATGTTTTATTTATTATGCTCATTTCAAAAACTGAGCCAAAATGACATGGAATGCTTTTGTCTTGATTTTTGTATCTTTAGAATAAAGATACAAATTACTACAAACTAACCTGAGTTCCAATGTTTTCTCCAGAAACCACCTTCATTAGGTTGCCTCTAGTATTCATGTCGAATACTATGATCGGCAATTCGTTTTCCTGACTCAAGGTGAAAGCTGTTGTATCCATTACTTTCAATCCTTTGCGCAATACATCGTCGAAAGTGATGTGCTCGAATTTTACGGCCTCGCTATCCTTTTCAGGATCTGCATTGTATATGCCATCTACACGTGTTCCCTTCAAAATAACATCTGCTTCGATTTCTATGGCTCTCAACACGGCAGCTGAATCGGTGGTGAAATAAGGATTTCCAGTTCCTCCTCCAAAGATGACAACTCTCCCTTTCTTAAGGTGACTCATGGCTTTCCTTCTAATGAAAGGCTCAGCCACTTCATTGATCTTTATGGCGGTTTGCAAACGCGTCTTTACACCTGCGTCCTCCAAGGCATTTTGTAGTGCCAATCCATTTATTACCGTTGCCAACATCCCCATATGGTCCCCTTGTACGCGATCCATACCGTTCATGGCTCCAGCAACTCCTCTAAAGATGTTGCCTCCTCCAATGACTATGGCTACTTCAATGCCTTTGTCCGTTACGGCTTTTATGTCGTCTGCATATTCGGCTAAACGTTCAGGGTCTATACCATATTGACGATTTCCCATCAAGGCCTCGCCAGATAATTTCAATAGTATTCTTTTGTATTGCACAGTTTCTTGTTTGTAAGATTTTCGCTTGGGCGAAAATAAGAGTTTGGCAAATATAATCAATATACAGCATTGTCAAAAAAAGAATTGAAACATAAAAAAGCCACTAGCTCCAAAATGGAGTTGTGGCTTTGTCTTTTACAAGGTAAGGCGAAAAAACTAAGTTAAATGTTTTTTCACTTCATTAATTCTCAAATAGAATTTCCCCCGTCAGATTCATATACACCATATCTTTTATGCTCCCAGTATATGTCGCATTAAAAAGATAAGTTAAAAAACCTGAACGATAAAGTTGTTTGCGTTCAGGTTTAAATATCATTTATAGTAAGACAAAAGTTTTTGGATTAATGTTAATTGATAGAAGCAAAAACTTACATTCACTGTTTTAGAACTTTAAGAATTTCTTCATTGCCTTGTATTTTAGCATGATCAAAAGCTGTATTCCCTCTATTGTCCTCAATATTGACGTCAGCTTCATTTTCAATTAATTCCTTGACAATGTAGGAGTGACCAAAAGTTGCTGCAAAAGTTAATGCTGTAGCATCGTTGTAATTTTTAATGTTTACATTGGCCTCATGGGCAATCAATAATTTGACCATATTCAAGTTGCCCTTAAAACAAGCTCCCATCAGAGCTGTATTTCCTGACCTATCCTGCATATCTACATTTGCCTTCTGCTCTAATAAAAACAGTGTGGTTTTTTCGTGATTGTTGTAGACGGTTAGCATTAAAAGACTAAAACCTCTGTGATTGATCGTATCTATGATTTTGGAGTTTGCTTTATAGAGAGTCTCAATTGCATTTGTATTTCCTTCCCTAGCATATTCAAACACCTTGTCTTGACCATAAAAAAGTGTGCTAGATAAAAGAGCATAGAGCAACAATGTTGTACGTTTCATTTTTTCTTTATTATAAAGGTTGTCAAATTCTGATTTCTGAGTTTGAATTCATTTCATTTGAACTGAGATATCTATTTCTAAAATAATTTTTGGCTACTCCATTAATTCATAAAGTTCTTTTGAGAAAATTTTAAGGCCTTAGCTACCCTCATCCCATAATCTCTATCCGCTTTATAAAAATAGGTTATCATCACCTTTTGTATATTCCTATCTGTAACCTTCTCCAAATCTCCTACCAAATTTGTAATCAAGTGAGCCTTGTCTTTTTCAGATAAGCTTCTATAAAAATCTCCCACCTGTGTAAAATCATTGGTCTTAGAGATTTTTTTTTGTGTTGTCATCACATTTTTCAATTGCTTTTCAGATGACTTGTACTTCTCATTTTCTGCTACATCTACCTTGCTACTCGGTTGGAAGTTTATGTCTGGATCAGAGAATTTTGAATTGTCGTTGCTAGAATAACTGTCAGAGTTATAATTGACAACTTTCTCCTTTGGACGATTTACTTTAATCTGTTGATTGTTGGGACCCAATCTATGGCGTTGCGTATCAAAATAAGAAAACAAACGACCTTGTAACAATTTATCTTCAGAAGGCTCTACACCAGGAACCAAATTGCCTGGGGACATTGCTATGGACTCAACTTCCTGAAAATAATTGATTGGGTTCCTGTTTAAGGTCATTGTTCCAATCTTGATTTTTTTAATTTTATCGGCTGGCCAATCTTTAGTGGCATCCAAAGGCCAAAAGTCAAAGCTATGGATGTCTTGTGGTTTGATTAATTGAACGTATAGATCCCATTGTGGATAATTCTTATTGGCAATGTCTTTTCTTAAACTAACCGTCGCATGTTGCCAATCCATTGATTGTTGTTTTGCTGCTTGTTCAATGTCCAGACTCATTTCACCTTGTTTGCTTACCCAAGAATACTTTACGTAAGTGACTTCTCCTTTTTTGTTTATCCATTTGAACCCGTGGACACTACTTCCATTCATATATTGATATCCTTTTGGAATTCCTAAATCCGTATACAATCGAGTTACCATATGTGTTGCTTCTGGTACATTGCTGAAGAAATCAAAAAATCGATTTGGGTCTTGTTTATTGCTTACTGGAGATGGTTTCAATGAATGCACCAAATCTGGAAATTTAATGGCATCTCTAATGAAGAATACAGGTAAGTTGTTGCCTACTATGTCGTAATTCCCATTATCTGTATAGAACTTAACGGCAAAACCTCTTGGATCCCTTGCTGTTTCTGGAGACCCCTTACCATGGATAACGGTAGAAAAGCGTACTGCCAAATCAGTTTTTACAGATTTGCCTTGAAATAAGCTTGCCTTCGTATACTTTGACATGTCCCTAGTACTTTCGAAATGCCCAAATGCTCCAGCTCCTCTGGCGTGTACCACTCGTTCCGGAATACGTTCTCGATCAAAGGCTGCAAGTTTTTCTATGAGGTGAACATCCTCTAGAAGCACGGGGCCATATTCTCCTACTGTCTTGGAATTTTGGTTGTCTCCAACTGGAGCTCCTCCATTGGTTGTCATTACCTGGCCATAAATTATGGAACAGCTAAAAGTTGCGATAATAATTGATAGTTTCTTCATCTCTTATGTGAAATTAATAGTTTCTATATCTAAAGGTAGAGCATATAGTTGTATTTATATTATTAATAATTTAAATCACTATATTTATATTATAAATAAGATTGAATGACCATACAACAACTTAAATATATTGTTGCCTTAGACTATCATAGACATTATGTAAAGGCGGCCAATGCATGTTTCATAACACAACCTACGTTGACGTTACAGGTTAAAAAGCTGGAAGGAGAAATCGGGACTACTATTTTTAATCGTGACAAAGCTCCTCTAATTCCTACTCCCGCTGGAGAGATATTAATTGCAAAGGCCAAATCCATTTTACGAGAAGTAAACGAGTTCAATGAATTTGCATATGGACACAAAGCTGATTTGACAGGGGAATACACAATAGGCATCATTCCTACAATAGCTCCTTACATTTTACCTCTCTTTCTTGAAGACTTCATAAACGATCATCCTCATGTAAAGCTTGTAATCAAAGAAATGCAAACGGAACAGATTATTAAATCACTTCATGACGGTACCTTGGACATAAGTATTTTGTCCACACCTTTGGAGGATTCAAGGTTACGGGAAATCAATCTCTACCAAGAGCCTTTTCTCGTGTATTGCAAAGAGCCGGAATTATTCAATAATTCTGATGAGATACATCAAGAAGATCTAACCCCAGAAAACCTTTTGCTTTTGGAGGAAGGGCATTGCTTTAGAAATCAGGTTTTAAACATCTGCAAGGAAAATAAGGCGAAGGGCAATCATAGTTTCATTTTTGAAAGTGGTTCGATACAAACCATCAAAGGTCTGGTCAAGGCTGGATTGGGGTATAGTTTGGTGCCTCAGCTTTCAATACAAGACACTCTTGAGGCCAAATTTGTTAAAAAATTTAAAAAACCAATACCCACTAGAGAGGTAAGCATCGTAGTAAATAAAAATTTTTCGAAAGAGAAACTATTGGAAAACCTATTGCTATCCATAAAGAGAAATATTCCTGAAGACTTGGAGCGTTTGGACAACTACATTAAAGTAAGATGGAGATAACGCCATTTGTAGATATGAAAAAGAAGTGCTTCAATTAGTGAAATTAAAATAAAGATTTTCTTAGATGTACAATAAAAAACCACTAGCTCCAAAATGGAGTAGTGGTTTAGTCTTTTACAAGATAAGGATGCAAAAACTAGGCTAAACATTTCTATCTAGCAGTATGTAAGTGGAAAATCATCGTATTACTTATGCTTTATCATTACAAGCCTGATATTTGAAAGAGAATGAAATTTTAAACAGTTTCTTAAAGTTCATTAATCCTCCAATAAAATTTTTCCTGTCATATTGGTGTGAACAATGTTTTTTAATGTTCCAGCATATGTTGTATGCCAAATGATATGCTTTTTGTTTTCTTCATTTCTTATTCTCCTGTGGGGAATATCCGTAATTATATATATCCGCTTATATAAACTCAATTCAGTATGCAAGTCACAATTGGTTTTGCCTTTGAAATGCACATAGGGATCTATATAATTTACCGAATCAATGTTAATAGGTTTTCCAAGATTGTATAAACTCTGATAATCTAGGGATCTAAAGTCTATTTTAAAATAATAATTGTCCGCTTGAAATCTTTCATCTGGACTATAAAGGCTGAAGTAAGCTTTATAGCCTACGACATCTCCAATGAAATAGTTGTTGTCAATATATATGTATATATCTTCGTAATTAATTTCTTTTTTATTTTGGGAGTGTATAGATGATGAAATTAGGGCTAATAATATTATGTAAACTATTTTTTTCATAAATAAATAACTAATCTACAATTGAGTAGGAATAACATTTTTTCGTGTCCCTTCATAAATCATAGGAATAATGTAGTACTTTGTTATATGATTGCCATTCGAATCTTTCTTTATTGTTTTCTTTTCTAAAAGAACGGTTTTTTTTAAACTCAATTCATTGTGAAGTTCCCAATTACCACTATTTTCTAGACTTTTTAAAGTTTTATATTTTATTGAATCAATCATTACTTCTTTTCGTAACTCTTCTATCGTATAATATTCAAAATCACCATTTTTATTAAAGCCTTTGGCTTTAGAAAGGTTGAATTGATAATAATCTGTAATAAATCTAGTGTCTTTGCTTTTTATAGAAAAACCAAAGTTTAACGTGTTTTCACAATTATTGTTTTTGAAACTCGGATTTTCAATTAAGATATATACGGTGTCATTCTTCTGTGATAATACTATTTGCGTTAAAACAAATAGTACTAGTGATATAAGATTCTTTTTCATTTTAATTACAAGTACTAATCAATTTTGTTCTAACTACAGTTTCAACATAGTTTTTTACAGCTAAAGCTGTTGGACTTTGTATAGGTCCATTTTGAATTGTATTAATAAACTCTTGTGTTTCTTCCAAACCGATCCAACTAATATTATCTACAAGTTGTTGAGCTGTGTAGGGACCATCAATAATAGAAGAACTGTATTAACAATGCGAATCTATACCATACCCAATGATTTTAAAAGCAACAATGAGTAAAATTGGCTTTTGATTGAGTAAATGGCTATTACCTATTAGCTAAATCTGAATCGCTCAACAAAAGGAAGTCTTTAATCGTCTTCTCAAGAATATAGTGCAGAAGACCTTAAAGACCACAATGAATTAGTAGCGTTTTCAATTGAAGGAGGCATGTGTCAAGTAAATGCAATTGTGTTAATATTGTAGAATTGTTATGATAATTATTGAATGAAATGTTTAAACGGCATCACAAAAAAACCACTAGCTCCAAAATGGAGTAGTGGCTTTATATTATATGATTGCTTGCGATTTCTACGGAGGTAGAAACAACAATAACGATCTATCCTAAAGATACACGTTTAAAAGCAGTAACTGCTAGGCTATTTGAAGCAACGTAATCTGCTACTGTTTGCTTTTCGTCTTTTATGAATTTTTGATCCAATAGACATTGTTCTTGATCTAGAGTAGTGTTGTCAGAAACGAAACGCTCCATTTTACCTGGTAAGATCTTGTCCCAAATTTGCTCTGGTTTCCCTTCAGACTTCAATTGCGCTTTTGCATCTTCTTCAGCTTGTGCCAATACTTCTGGAGTCAATTGTGCCATGGAGATGTATTGAGGTACGTTTTTAAGCGTTTTACCCAAACGACCCAACTCGATGTTGTCTTTTTCTATTACAGCAATTCTAGCTTCTGTTTCAGCAGCTACGTATGCAGGGTCGAAATCCTTGTAAGACAATGTCGTTGCTCCCATTGAAGCTACTTGCATTGCTACGTCTTTGGATACTATGGCTGCGTTATCTACATTTTCAGATAGACCAACCAAAGCTCCAATCTTGTTGATGTGTACGTAGGTACCAACGTAAGCTGCTTCCAATTTCTCAAAAGCGTTGATTTCCAATTTCTCACCTACAACACCTGTTTGCTCTACCAATTTTTCTGCTACGGTCATACCACCAAAATCCGCTGCCAAGAAATCTTCTTTGCTGTCGAAGTTAATGGCGATGTCCGCAAATTGGTTTGCCAATGCCAAAAAGCTTTCGTTTTTTCCAACGAAATCTGTTTCACATCCTAAAACGATGGCAACACCAATAGTGTTGTCTGCGTTTACCTTCGAAACTGCTGCACCTTCGCTAGAATCACGATCGGCTCTTTTTGCAGCTACTTTTTGTCCCTTCTTACGAAGAACATCGATAGCTTTGTCAAAATCTCCTTCTGCTTCCACCAAAGCTTTTTTACAGTCCATCATTCCTGCGCCTGTAGCTTTTCTTAATTTGTTTACTTCTGCTGCTGTAATTTTTACTGTAGTACTCATAGTAAGTATAATTTGAAAAAGTCGTTCAATTTATTTTCAATGTCTGAAAAAGAATTAAACGACTCTTAAAGTAAATGTTATTATATTGTTTATTCTTCTTCTTTTGCTGCCTCTTCTTTTACTGCTTCAGCTTTTACCGGTGCCGGTGCAGCCTTGGCTGTAGCTTTTTCAGCATCTTTGCTGGCTTTTTCAGCCTTACGCGCGTTCAATCCGCTTGTAACGGCTTCAGTGACATGCGTTAAAATTTTATCGATCGATTTCGAAGCATCGTCATTTGCTGGTATTACGTAATCTACTTGACGTGGATCAGAGTTGGTATCTACCATTGCAAAAATAGGAATGTTTAATTTCTGTGCTTCTTTAATCGCGATATGCTCACGTTTAATGTCTACAACAAACAAAGCTCCTGGAAGGCGTGTCATGTCCGTGATGGAACCCAAGTTCTTTTCCAACTTGGCTCTAAGACGGTCTACTTGCAAACGCTCTTTTTTGGACAATGTCAAAAAAGTACCATCTTTCTTCATTCTATCGATGGTAGCCATCTTCTTGATTGCCTTTCTGATAGTGACGAAGTTGGTTAACATTCCACCTGGCCATCTTTCCGTGATGTAAGGCATGTTGATGTTACCAGCTTTTTCAGCTACGATGTCCTTTGCTTGTTTTTTTGTAGCAACAAATAAGATTTTACGTCCAGATGCAGCGATCTTGCTCAATGCTTCGCCTGCTTCATCTATCTTAGCTGCTGTCTTGTAAAGGTTTATGATATGGATACCGTTACGTTCCATATATACATAAGGGGCCATGTTTGGATCCCACTTACGTGTAAGGTGACCGAAGTGTACACCTGCTTCAAGTAATTCTTTTACTTCTACTGCCATTTTGTAATAGTTTACGTTCTGTTGAATTAGCAATAATCAAGTGGTCATTAATTTTAAATCGCCTTGACTATTTAGATGCTAAACTAAATCCTGTCTTAATCGGACTAGGACAACAATAACTGTTTTAATTTTTTAATGTTTGACAAGATTGAGATGAACTGATGAACAGAATTCCCCAACCCAATCGAGAATATTAACGTTTAGAGAATTGGAATTTCTTACGTGCTTTCTTCTGACCGAATTTCTTACGTTCAACCATTCTAGGGTCTCTTGTCAATAATCCTTCAGGTTTCAAGATACCTCTGTTTTCGTCATTCAACTCACACATAGCGCGAGAGATTGCTAAACGGATAGCTTCTGCTTGACCTGTAATACCACCTCCAAAAACATTTACCTTGATGTCAAAGTTACCTTCGTTTTCCGTCATCATCAACGGTTGGTTAACCTTGTACTGCAGAGTTGCTGTTGGGAAGTAGTCGTTTAATGCTTTCTTGTTTACCGTGATGTTACCTTTTCCTTCGGAAAGGTAGACACGAGCAACTGCCGTTTTTCTACGACCAATTTTGTGTAATACTTCCATTACTTGAATTCGTTTAAGTTAATTGTAGCTGGTTTTTGAGCTTCGTGAGCATGCTCAGTTCCTGTTACAACAGTTAAATTTCTAAAAAGTGCTGCTCCCAATTTGTTTTTTGGCAACATACCTTTTACAGATTTCTCTACTAATCTTGCTGGATCCTTTCCAAACAATTCAGTAGCAGTTAAACTTCTTTGACCACCTGGGTAACCTGTGTGACGAATGTACGTTTTGTCATTCCACTTGTTTCCTGATAAGTTGATTTTTTCTGCGTTGATAACAATTACGTTATCTCCACAATCAACGTGTGGTGTGAAGCTAGGCTTATGTTTTCCTCTTAAAAGTTTTGCAACTTTAGAAGCCATACGCCCTAACGTTTGACCTTCAGCATCAACTAAAACCCACTGTTTGTCTACAGTTGCTTTATTGGCTGAAATCGTTTTGTAGCTTAATGTGTCCACAATTATTAATTTTATTTATTAAACATTCCTCTCTCGAAAAGAGTTTGCAAATTTACGATTATATATTTGATTACCAAATAGTGAAGCCCTATTTTTTGATTGCAAAATGTTGAGTTGCGCATTTATATTGAATTTAATCTCTAATCTTATAAAAATTAGATTCTTAAAGAAGGCATGGATGTCTAGGAAGAAGCCATTTCATAATGATTATGGCTTTTAAATTCAACAAAATGAAAGAAACGAAAAAACTAAAACTATTCATGGAACTTTAAAAGTGATAGGAAAGGTGTTTTCAATGATGTGTCAATGCCGTTATTACTTCTTTATGCTTGGGGAACTTGGAAATCAGTTCTTTTCTGGTTGGTAGCTCAAAGTCATCGAAATGAAATCCAGGAGCCACAGTGCATCCGACCAAAGCATAATTGTCTTCGCCAACAACAGATGCAGCAAACCAATCGCCTCCAGGAACGACCAGTTGCGGTACTTGTCCTTTGTCGAAATCACGCCCGATGACAAACTCGGAGTGAACTCCAGTCGAGGAAATTGTATGTAACCTTATAGGAGATCCATCATAGAAATGCCAAATCTCGTCTTGCTTTATACGATGGAAAGCCGAAAAGGTGTCTGAGGTCAACAAGAAATATATGCAGGTAGAGTAATTGCGATTGCCTTTGTAACTTTCTTTAAGAGTGTCAATCTCTCCATGACTTCTATAGGTTTCTTTGAAATAACCGCCTTCTGGATGTGGTTGCAAATCCAATTTTTCTATGATGTCTTCAAATTTGTTCATTATGTCGTTTTGTAAATGTATCGATTCATTTTAAGACCTCTATCAAAAAGCTTGGCAAGTCAATTGAGAAATGGTGATCCTTGAAAATTATTGTTCATTCGGCAAATATGCTTTGGGAATGGGGTTTTCTTTGGATTCCTGCGTCCAGTAGATGTTTATTATCCACCATCTCTTGCCATCGTTTAACAATTGTATGCTATTTATACCTCTCATGAAAGGTGTCTTGTCTGTTTCGCTTTTAAAGGCCTCGTAAGTACTGAACACTTGTGTGATGTTTCCGAAGGTGTTTACCGATCGATGTATTTCTTTTTCAAAGAAGCCGTTTTGGACAAGCCATTTCCCTGAACTCGTGATATAATCGTCAGGAGTCATGTAACGAGCTTTGTATATGCCTTCTTTGTTCTTTCCAGAAGGAATTAACTTTGCATCTGGGTGAAATAGGAATTTCATGAGTTCCCAATCTCTTTCTTGTCCTTTTTCACCAGAAATAACAGAATAGAGGGTGGAGATCGTACTGTCCAAAGTTTTTACTTTGTTGGTATGATCCTCGGTTGAAGATTGTGCACTCAAACTCATTGAAAACACGAAACACATAATTGATAGAGCTATTGATTTTTTCATTTGTAAATGTTTTGAGTTGTTGTATGGTTGTCGATTGTGCTTTCTGGCTATTCGTAAAAAACGGTCATTTCATCCAGATCCTTTCTTTTCAAATCGGGGACGTAGGTTGGCGTTTCAGGATACCCCACAGGGAGCAATAGAAAAGCTCTTTCGTTGCTTGGTCTGTCAAGAATCTTGGCAAGGAAATTCATTGGACTTGGTGTATGCGTCAACGTTACCAAGCCGGCATTGTGTATTGCCGAAATCAACATCCCGCAAGCTATGCCAATGGATTCATTCACGTAGTAGTTGTTGTGCTTCTCGTTGTTTTCTCCGAATTCGTAAACCTTTTTAAATGCGATTACGAGCCAAGGAGCAATTTCCAAAAAGGGTTTGTGCATATCTGTAGCCAAAGGCTCCAAATCTTTTTTCCAACGCTCACTCATTCTGTTTTCATAACTTTCCTTCTCTTCTATTTCCGCTTCTTTGCGAATCTTGGCTTTTAGCAGAGGGTTTGATATGGCACAAAAGGTCCAAGGTTGCTTATGGGCACCCGATGGTGCTGTAGATGCGCTCTTTATGAGGTTCTCGATGACTTCCTTGGGAACGTGCTTGTCCGAAAAATCCCTTACAGATCTTCTTTTGTCCAGCCAAGTGTGAAAGGACTCACTTTTTTCTATGAGTTCGCTTTCTGATATGATGTCCGGATCGTAGGCAATGTGCTTGTATCCGTTAATGATGATGTGATTAGATTTCATATTGGTGGCTTTGTTGAAAACAATAGTCGTTTTATTGTAACGAACCTAATTTTATTTAGGTACTTAGGGACTAAGTTAGTAAAAAGGAATAAACAATTGTTTTGTCGTCGGCTTTTTCTGATGGGGAATCAAGAAGTGACAATTTGGAGAATTATTCATTTGTAAGCTGTATTCCTTCATAGAAGCTATCCAAGAACAAGGAATTGTGTGTTTCCTGCTCATAGAGGCGTTTCGTCAAGGTAATGTTTTCTGTGGCTTCCAGAGCTTCTATGAATGCATCTATCTTGTCCTTGTGGAACTTGGGCTGGGGTTGATAGGTCAAATGTATTTTCGTGGTTTTGCCATAGGCTGTGTTCTTGAATCGTTTGGTTACCTCACCATCACCATACCATATGGCAGGATCATAGATGTGAATGACTTCAAAGGGATGATCCAATGAAAGAATGTAACCACCGAAATAACCTCCATAGGAATGGCCTATGAGCGTTTCATGGTCATTGGTCGAATAGCTTTTGTTTACATCCGGAATGAGTTCTTTGGTAAGATAGTCATAAAACTTTTTGGCTCCACCGGAGTTGGACTTGTCGTACCAAGTGGAATCCACTTTTTCACCATCGTATTCCATTCTCGACTGGCTGAATGTAAGATCCATTCCTCTTTTGTCCTTCCAATCGACATGAGGTATCCCAACTACTATGGATTTCTTAATCTTGTTGTTGGCGCCTAAGTCGAATGACATGTTTTGTATCAGGTCGAACCGCCATTCTGCATCGAAAACATAAATGACGGGATAGTTTATGGAATCTGAATAATGAAGTGGTAGACTCACCCAATGATCTCTTTGTTCATTCAGGTTCTTGGAGAAGATGCCATGCTTCATGGTTTTGGAGATACAGATGGTATCTTGAGCATGCATGTTGATGCAAATAAGCATGGAACCCAGCATTCCAAGTAATAGTTTTACAGTATTGAGGTTTGACAATGC
Source organism: uncultured Bizionia sp. (assembly GCA_947496215.1). Classification (GTDB taxonomy): domain Bacteria; phylum Bacteroidota; class Bacteroidia; order Flavobacteriales; family Flavobacteriaceae; genus JAHDHI01. Next base: position 21,729 of record CANMCF010000014.1, on the reverse strand, counting down.
AAAATGACTTTGCTTGTGGTATTGAAGCATTTGTGATTTGGTGTTTTTAAAAGGTGCGATGAAGATGGGGTAGTATTTGTTGGTGAGGCTTTCACATAATAGTCCAATGGCCTTGCATTTGGTTGTTACGTTTTGTCCTTGGAGAGTCTCAGTGCTATTTTTCCTCCTATCCAAGCCATGGGAATGTAAGCGATTGCAATGTCCACGATCGTAAACCAAATTGGTCCAGATAGCATCATGTTAACTATTATTCCTCCCAGGAGGAACAAGCAACCAATGGCCATTGAGAATTTTATCTTGTGATTTGCAGCAATCAGACCAGCAATTATTGCACCAACGAGCGTGCCTAGCGCGTGAGCCAAAAAAGGAAAGATGAAATACTTGGGTTCCAAAGTAGGCATGATTTCTGCCAAGGCATTCATGTCATTGAGATCCACACCTTCTATGGGCATTAATTTGTGACCGGTCTGGACAAGTCCCATATTTATTACACTACCTCCAAGCCATCCTAGAATGATAGCTAAAATGTTTTTGATTATTGGATTCATGATTGTTTGATTTTAAGTTGTTCTATTAAGTTGGACATATTCTTGAATTCGTTGCATTCGTAATCAATATAGCGAAAAAGGAAATAACAACTTCTAATTGTCGGAATCCACTTTGGATAGTCTCGTGATTTCCTTGAGGTATTGTTCCAAGCCATTTTCGCCCTGCATTGCATTGACAATGTTCTTTTGAAAGAATTGCTTGCGAACAAGCATGTTTATGAAAACGGGATCTATCAACAATTTTTTATTCTTGTCGCTGGCAATGTTCAAGAAACTTCCGTGGGCTATGACATAAGGCTCGATGGTGTTGGACCAGAATTTCATATCGGTATTTACGTGATTGGTGTAGTTTGTCAAGACGTCTTTCCATGAAACCAAATATTTTCTAAGCGTGTCATTTCTAATCAAGTTGAAGTCACCTGAACTAATCAATGATTCCACGACTCCATTGGATGGGTGGTATGGGTAGCCTCCAAACATTCTCGTAGCGTGTTTGAATACAGAATCCCTGGATTTTTCAATATGTAGGCTATTGATGTTTCTAAAAACGATGTTACCACTATTGAATGTGCGCAATTGTCTATTCTTTAAAGGAAAGAACTCTTCTAAGTTCTTTTTGAAGTCTTTGTGGAGCTCATTCAATATGGCTTTTTCTTTAATTCTGTCCTTTCTGTTTTCATTCCAATTGTTTACTTGCAATGCCAATAAAATTCCTATCATCACCAAAACGATTTCCCCGATGGCATATTTAAAGTACTTTCCGGTTTTGCTTTTTTCCATAAGGTCGTATCGTATTCTTCTAAAGAATTTCATCGTTGATTTATACTAAATAAAGCATCTCATTGGGAAGATGGCTTTATGTTATAACAATGGTACTAATATAATAAAAAGAAGATTGTATCGTAGTTGGAAACCTTTTTTGGAAATTGACTTGAAAAGACATATTTGTTCCTTGCATACTTGGATTTGTATGTGATGTCATTTTAAAAATCACCTTTTGCCCATTTCCCCTGTAATTCCAAATACTTTTGGTTAGCAAGTCATCCATTTGATACTGTATTGCTTACAAGTTCTAAGATGAAATACAAACCCGATCAATGGGTGACCGATTATGAAAAACAAAGCGTAATGACCAAACCAACATGTCAATAAATATGAGGCCCCAACATAGAATAGGGGGCGGGAACCTTCCATTTGGGTCTTACAAGTTTACCGTTGTGGAAGAAGCCTAGCAACCAAATTATCATAGCTAGGATGATATTGTATACCTCAATTTTTGCCATTGTCTCATACATTTTTTATTGAAAGAAAAGAATCGTGCATATCTTCATTTTTCTACTTTTTTCATCGAATGTCAATCCAAAACCATATTGTTTTTAATGAAATGTCCAAAGGCAGAGAAGATATGAGGATGATTTTCTCAATTTACAACAAAAAATAAAAGTGCCAAATAGACTGAATGGCTTTGTTTCAAGCTTACTGTCGCTGGTTAAGCTTAGTATCCAATTCCAAATATTTTTCTTTTATGGAACTCAATGCAAAAGCAGCAGCGGCAGCGCTCAATACTGAAAAGTCGAAAACACCTTTGATTCCTGTTGAAAAGCCCATTGATATAGCGAAAATCAGCAAAAGACATCCACTTAACCTTGCAAAGAACTCAGTTTTGAAGCCAACGATCATGGCCAAGGAAAAAATGACTTCGATTATAGTAATCACAATGCCGATTGGAGCAATGATGAAATTAGGAAACCAAGGATTTATCAATTGTGTATATTCTAAGAAGGAACTCCAATCTCCCCAGATAGAGATGTCTTGATTCCACATCCCTAATCTATCACCCACGGCCGACAAGAAATTGATGGAAATTGCTAATCTTAAAAAGAGTTTTGTTGGTTTTTGATTCATAGTGGAAAGACTTGCATTATTTTTTTGTCTTGTGATGTCCTGGAGTAAAGTCAAATGTTTTCATCAGGCGGTTCCAAGTGTTGATTTGAGATATGGATAATGTCAAATAGCAGATGTCTTCTTTGGAGAAGAAATTCAACAATGGAGTATAGATGACCTCGGATATGGGGCTTCTGTTTAATTCTGTAAGCGCATCCACAAAGCGTAGGACAGTTCTCTCCTTTTCGGAAAAACAAGAAGCGTCTTCCCATACGCATAAAGAAGACAAACGTAAATCGGATTCTCCCAAATGTTTCAATTCCCTATGATGCATACCTACACAGTAGGCACAACCATTTGCCTGTGATGCTCTCAGTCTAATCGTTCCCAAGAGTTTTACATCCAATGTAGAGTTGGAAATAAAGTCTTCGACTGCTCTCAATTTTTCAAACATTCCATGAGGGATGTCTTTATAGTTAATTCGTTCCATTGCTTTGCTTTTTTTATGATAAGGCAAATCTAAAGGGTACGATCGCAAAAAAAATTAAGATATCTTAAGAAAGGAAATCAATGGAGGTTTTTTCTTAGTTCGCTCAAATACTCTGGAGTAATTTCCAAATAAGAAGCAATCATATACTGTGGTATACGTTGGGAGAAATCAGGTAGGTTTTTGACAAAATGGACATATCGTTCCTTGCTTTTCATCTTAAGGAAGATATCACTTTTTCGAAGGTTGGCAATAAGCATGTTCTCTGTGATCATTCTAAACAAACGTTCCAGTTTTGGAAGTTTCACATAAAGAGTGTCCAAGGTCTCTTTGGACAAATATAGTACGGTCGTATCTTCCACGGCTTCCAAGTATTGGGTGGAGGGCGTTTTGGCAATGAAACTTTCCATGTTGGTGGTCCACCAATTGTCTATTGCAAATTGTGTTATTCTCTCATTCCCTTTTTCATCGATGTAGAAAGAACGGATAACTCCTTTTATGATAAAGTAATTGTATTTGCATATTTGGCTCTCCTTTAGGATGATTTCCTTTTTTCGAAAGGTTTTAGTTGATAGTTTCGAGTAGACCAAATCTATTTCCGTGTCTTCGAAGTCCACATATCTACAGAAATATTTTTTTAGTTGTTCTTTCACTTTGGTTGGAGCATTGCACATTAGTACTTAAATTGTTATTTTAAAACTGGTTGTCGGAAATGGAAACTTTCTTCCTGATAGGCAACAATTCCTTGTATGTTAAGCACCTCCATACCCATTCCAGTGGGCCAAATCGAAAATGCCCAAGCCAAATTTTGCTGAATAGCATTTGAAATATGAATACGGTAATTGCTATAGACAATGTCTCCGAAGGGCTTAAGGTTTCGTATAGTCCAAACCCGATTGACGAGAATAGGATCAAGCCTATGAAACTTTGCATGACATAGTTTGTAAGCGCCATTCTACCCACATATCTCAAAGGGGATATGATTTTTTTCCATTTGGTGTTGCAGTACAGCCAACCTATGACCCAAAGGTAAAACAATCCCATGACAACATCCGAAAGCACCATTGTCTTGATGAATAACTGTCTGTTGATTTTGGATGAAAAGATCTCGTGTTCTACTATTACAAATAGAAACATCAATCTGTAGGCATTGGTAATTACCGCGAATAACAACATTGGCTTCTTTATGCGTAGGACAAATGAATCCAATGATTTGTATATCTTGTTTTTACCGATGTAAAGTCCCAATAGAAACATTGAAATTGCGATTGGTGCCAAGAAGCCAAATAGCATTGGTATGTTTGTGAGATATTCCAAGAACCTCAATCTCATTCCTTCCAAGTAGTTACCTTTCTTGATTATTTGATTTACGGTTGCTCCACTATGATCACTTAAATAGGTTTCCGGGCGAAAATTTACAAGGTTGAAAAAATATTCCAAAAGCTGATCGTAAAACGGAAAGCAAAAGAACAAAACAGAAAGGGACAATATCAATTTGTTCGATTTCTTTATCATAAGTGTGGTAAACAACCCGAGAACTGCATATAGGTTTAAAACATCTCCCGACCATAGGAAGGTTATATGCAAAGCTCCTATGATGAAAAGAATAAACATCCTCCTGGCAAAGAAAGCAAACGAAAGTTTATTTTGATCAAACAACTTCAAGGCTTGCATTGAAATACCCAACCCGAAGAGTAGAGAGAAAATTGGAAAGAACTTGGTGTAAAAAAACAGTTGAAGAGTTTTTACGGAAAACAGGTCTATGTTGGATGTCCATTGCTTCGCAAATTCATCCTGGTTGAGGAAGGTTGAATTCATTATGACGATGTTGACAACAAAAATTCCAAGAATTGCGAATCCTCGATATATGTCCAACAAGTCAATTCTTTTTTTTGCTTTGGTTGGTTGTTCGTTCAATTTTTTGCTAGTTTTTTCGAATTGCACCTATCAGTTGATTTGTCTACTTTCGAGCGTGGGTTTTAGGAGCTAATTTAACGAATGCAAATTGAATGATTTTAACAAGAGAGGTTGTATGGAGATTAACCAACTTGTGTTTTCATTCAACCTTAAAGAGCTCAATGGTATAACTCAACAATTCCTGTCCACCAGGTTTTCCATGCCCGGGGATGATGATTTCTGCATCTTTGTATTTTGATTTTACGGCTCTTACCGTGTTGGACCATTCGTTGATGTTTGCATCTCCCAAATATCCTTTTTTTGCATTAACTCTTTTTATGAGACAGCCACCGAACAATACCTTGTCATTAGGGAAGTAACTTACAATGTTGTCTTGGGTATGCCCTTCCCCTATGAATTCATTTATTACCTTGGAATTTCCAACCTTTATTTCGAAGTGATTCTCAAACCCAATTTGGGGAGATGTGATACTGTCTGATTTCGCCAAGTCAATTGTCTTCAAGGAAGCATAGGAAGGAATTCCGTTCCCATGAAATTCATTTAATCCTCCAAGGCAGTCATCATGGAAATGAGTTGCGATCACTCCAATTGGTTTGCAGTTTAAAGTGTTTTTTATCCAACCTATCAGCTCTTTGGAAACACGATCTTCTATTGGTGTGTCAACAATCAAAGCCTCTCCGTCATCAATTACTATCATACCGTTGCAAGAAACCCTTCCAAAGGATTCTGTTTCCAAATAGGAAACATGAACGAAGGTATTTGAGCCTATTTTATCTACTTTCAAGCTTTTGCTTTCATAGTCAAGATCTTCTTTTGGTGTTTTACAACCTATAGCTACAAAAGCCAAGAGGATAAATGTGTGGATTTTTAGTTTTCTATGCACGTCTTAAGGTTGTTGTTAGAATTAGGTTGTACTTTCTAATTGCTTCATGTTTTCATCAACAGGTACACGTGCTAACAATCAGGGTCCTGATGTTTTTGTATTTCTCTAGCAAAGGTTTTAATAAAAGTCTTCTTTCTTCATATAGCTCTTTCATTTGTTCAGCATACTCTAGGTCAGGATTCACGATGTTTTCTCTTTCCTTGGCTTTTATTTTAATGTCCGTTTGGTAAATGATTTGTTTGATGCTCTCAATTGCTTCATTGGGAATATCATCAGATTTGTGGATGAATACATCATAGGAGCACATGTCTTCATTTTTCGAATATTTAATCATCGGAACAGAATTCATCCAAAGTCTATCTTTCCACTCGTGATTGCTAGCAATTTGAATTGCATATGAACTCATTTTCATTTCCTCAATGGTAATGAATTTTATCTTGTTGAGGTCAATTTCAATGGGTTCAATTAATTTATAAAGATGAGTTCCTTGATATTCGTACTCCAATCGCTTTTGGTAATACCCATAGTTTCCTGGTTCAAAAGAGTAGCTGTTTTGAAGTAGAACATCTGGTTTTGACTCCAGCTCCCTTTTGAGTTTCTCATTATCTTGTCCGTGGGCAATGAACTTAAAGCCCAGTATTTCCTTTCCATCAAGTAGTCTAATTTTAAATTCAATATGGACACCATTGTATTCAGCTTGAGCGAATAGAGGTAAAAAGAGAATAAATGTCAAGACAAGTTTTTTCATAGTCGATTTTTTTGATAGCTGTGAATGATTTTAACAAGCATTCGTCTTAAAACTAGTTATATGTTGTTCGTTGCTTTTTTTCTCGTTTTGACCTCTACTTGGCAGTCAATTCCATATTTGTTCAAATCATCAGCGATTTCTTGAAACTCAGGGAAGTGGTCACACCAGGATTTTGATTCAGTATAAATTATTTTTTCTTGGCTGTCAACCATATTTAAAAGCTCATTGGTTGAACATTTGATTGCAGACTTCAGTCTTGAGATATTTTCTTTCTCATAAGGAATTTCCAAATGAAAGTATTCTTCTAAGCCTTGGATGTCCAGTTCGAAAAGATGAATCCAATCAACTCCAGGTGAAGACCCCATCATTTCAAATTTATCGGATACTTTCGAAAGCATCAGAGCGCCGGCACCTACCCATCCTGCTTTTTTTGTTCTCGACATGTGTTTTTCAGATTTTTGACACCAATGGATAGAATAGCACAGTTTGTGTTCTCTTATGGTTTCTCCAAGCCCGCAAAGTAGATAAGAATCGTTTTCATTATCATATTCTGATTCAAAATAGTTATCGACTCTTGATAAAATTTGATTCAATACATCGTTTGAAATTTCTTGCTTGGGATTTGCTTTGGTTTCCTTGACCCAATTGATTAGACCTCTTATCTCGTATGACTCATATTCATTTGATGATTCTTTCAATTTAGAGGCTAGAAAGGGTAAGACGTCCATATTATGTCGAATATTGAAAATCGTATCCAAAGTCAAGTCCATTGTAAAAACCAAATTCTTGGATTTTTGATCATTTCCATCATGACTTTCTGGAAAACCTTCAAATATTTTATTGTCATACTTGAAACCAATCCAATTCAGGATTAATTCACTTGTTTCATTGGACAATGTGGAACCATCATGTTTCTTCAAATAAATAAGGTCATTTAGAGATTCTATACCTTCAGACCAAGAGGTTTTATTGATGGTAAATAAATTTATTAGTTGAAAAATCAATTTCTCAAGCCTGTTAATGTCGATGCCTCCCTTTAATACTCTATAATCTTCAGTTTTATCTAACTCCATATTTTAAATTACCACTAATGTTTTACATGTGTAGTTGCATGCTGACTCTTCTTTTTAATTAAATCTCTAATTGCATCCCAAAGGGAAATTCTCTTTTCCAAGGATTGCTTTGCAACGATCAATGTTTCATTCCATTTAAGGTCATCGGCTTTGCATAGTTCAGAAATCATTTGAAGTGAAAGCGGGCCGTGTTCATCTCCATCTAGTTCTATATGGCGTTCTAAATAGTAAATGAGTTTGTTGTACGGTTTATTTTCAGATCCATAATTTTTAAGAATTTGAATAAACATATCCGGAATGACATCTTCTCGTCCAAATGTAAACGCAGAAGCAACAAGGTGAGGTTTGTTTGTCTCAATAATTGAAAATGAGAACTTCACAAAATCTGAAACCCTGTTGTCAATTTTGATTGCGTCCAATGAATAATCAACAGAATGTCCTAACTCTACATGTTTTATGAAGTTGTCGATTTCATTTGTATTTGCCTTTAACTGTGACATTGCATCCAAATACATTTCAAAGTGACTTTTGGGCTCTCCCAATTCATTGAGATCACTTTCTTCTCCGTGAACAATTTCATTTATGAACCTAGATAAGGTAGCGTTTTTTGAAGGAGTCCAGGGTGTTTGAACGTTAGTGAGTCTTATTTGGAGATTTTTTAAAAGCGACATGAAATCCCAAACGGCAAAGACGTGATTTTCCATAAAGGTCCTGATGTCATTTACATTCTTTAAATTTTCATAAAGATCATGATTATGCAATTGACTTCTTAATTCAGAAATCTCATTTTCTATATGTTGTATTCTATCCATTCCGTTTTTTGCTTGTAAGTGTCGTTAGGTATAAGTGGGCGCAAAGATAGCAAAAATGCATAGTTAAAGGAAAGATGGAATTTTCGTAATGTTCTCAAATGTTATTTTATAAGAAGTTATAGAGCGTTTAGTTGTTTGCTGTTAGTTCTGCTATTCTCCTTGTGATTTTAGTTGGAGAATTACAATCGCAATTATTCAATCCGATTACATAGATGTCCTCATCTGGAAGACTTACACCCATTGATTTGAAACCAAAAATGGCCCCGCCGTGTTCTCTGACAGTAACTCCATTTATTGTTTTGACATGCCAACCATATCCATAGTTAATATGCTCTCCATTATTCAATGTATAATTGGTAAATGCTTTTTCAGTCGTTTTTTTACTAATTAAAAGGTTATTCTTTATGGCTTCTTGCCACTTGAGCATATCATTTATGTTTGACATCAATGCGCCTGAGGAATAGGGTAGTGTATAACTAATTGCTCTACTGTTGATGTAACCATTTCCATTATGATATCCTGAAGCTCTATTTTGAATGACCTCTCTATGACTTGCGTATTGTGAAGCTGTCATTTCCAATTTTTCAAATATTTGTTTTTCAACAAAATCAGCATAACTCATTCCTGTTGTTTTTTCTATGATATGCCCTAATATGACATACCCCGAATTATTGTATTTGAATTTTTCTCCAGGTATGAAATCGATAGGTTCGTCTTTAAAAAAGTCAATTAACTCAGAAGGACTCAAGTCTTTTTTTGCAATTGCATTTAGACCTTTGACACTAGTGAAATTTTTAATTCCAGATGTATGTGTCAACAAGTGGTGTATCGTTATCTTATTTCCATTTGTTGGATAGCCAGGAATAAACTTGGTAATCTCATCATCTAAGTCCAGTTTCCCTTTCTCCATAAGCATCAATATGGAAATTGCTGTGAACTGTTTTGTCATGGATCCTATTTCGAAGACATTGTTCGTTTTCATTGGAACATTCAACTCTAGGTTAGCTAGACCGAATGCCTTTTCGTAAATGATGTTTCCGTTTTTGGAAATCAAAAAGGTAGCACCAGGAGCATTGCTTGGGTACTTTTTCTGCAATAAACTATCAATTTTGGCTAAATTTTGCGCATGGCATATTGACTGAGTATTAAATGATGAAATGGTGATTGCTACTAATAGATATTTTAAATAAATGTTCATTTTCTGTTATTTCTTGTTGTTTGCTCGTTTGACGACAAATGAAACATTTGGGTTACAAGAAAGAATGTATCGAAGCGATAGACTCAAATTATTTTTTTTGAACACCTTATGATGAGTAGATTAGTGGAAAACGACAAGTTTTCAAGTTTGCACAGGTACAAATTTTTATGTTTTGTTTTCAACGGTATCAATTTTATGGGGCTAAATAGATCATTTCACTATTGTTCATGTTTTGGCTGACAATGTTCGAAATCAAGTTTGATGAAAAGAGCAAAGCACGTGGGGATTCTATAGAATTTGCCGAGCTATGTCTATCTGTTGACATGTAAATATTTACTATATTTATATGGTATTCTCCCTAGTGTTTTATAATACTCATTCCTTTTTGGGAGTGACTTAATTTTTTGACATATGAAACAACTAGCTCTTATCGCCATGTTATTAATGGCCCAAAGCACATTTTCGCAAAGCATGTTTTATTTGGATCAAGCCAAAAAGGACTCATTGATTCAAGAACATAAAAAAACGATTTATTACTTGATCCAAAGAACATGGAGAGCCAATTCTGAGCCTTCCTATGTTACGATTGCTCCATACATTACTACGATGGGAAAAAGAAGAATACCGTTGAACGATGGTGAAGGCGCCAATGGCAATGTTAATCTTCTAGAAGCAAATTTAAATCTTTCATTTCCTTTGTTTCTTGGTCGTGAGGTAGGAGGGGCTTATAAACGTCATAAAATATCACTTGACTACAATGGGAGTTTTAGAATGTCCAACGACAGCTCGAAACCAATACTTCCAGCCAGTCACAAGGTGGGATTTAGTTGGAATGTCAATCTTTATAACAACTATACGGGCCATATTTTTAAAGATGATAGTCTAAAGTCCAAAATTGACCCATCCAAGAAAAACCTTAAATTCGTCAATCTTCTATTGAAAGTCCATCACTACAGCAACGGGCAGCCTCCGGGTTTTTCTTTCCCTAACGATTCGCTTCCGTCTCACCAAAGGAGGAATTCATATGCCAACGGGGATTTTTCAACCAATTATGCATATGCTCAAATTACCAAGGGTTGGTATGATTACAAAAGTCTATCTCTTCATCAATTGAGTCTTGCCTATCGATTGGATTTAGGAACAGAGACATCAATATTTGCATATTCCGAGCAACAGGAGGAATCCTATGGTCGTCATAGGTTCATTGCTTCCTATGATTATAGAACCAATCGTTTTGGCAAAAGAAAAGATTGGCATTTTAGAGGAGAGATTGGGTATGTTGCAGGTAACTTGGATAATTTCATTCCCAACCTCAAAAACGACTCAAAGAAATATAGGTTCAATGCAAGGGGGTTAATAGAGTTTTCTCCTAAAGCTCACCGTGCCGTCGGGTATCTGTTTTTCATATACTATGGTCGAGATTATTTAAACATCAGATACGATGACATCATCGTATCCGCCCAATTTGGAGTGACTCTCGACTTGGATAAGTTTTTCATGCCAAAGTTGAACTACTAGGGAGAAGCATTTCTTTCTAATCAATTATCAAGGAGTAATATTTTAATCGTAAATCTTGTTTTAGAGATGCTGTACTAGGTTTTTTGTTGCTTCTTGCAAAGAAGCAACACTTTCTTTTCGTATCTGTTTTCTGAATTACACCATTCAAGTTTTTTAGTCACTTTTTCAGGTGCTTTGCTGCTTTCACAATTTTCAAACCCAAATTTTGAATAGAAATTCAATAAAGTTTCAAAAGGCAAGCACCATATCGTAGATTCATCAAAAGGGTTTTTATCGCATAGATTCCTTACAATGTTTTCAGCAACTCCTAAATCTCTATGGTTTGGGAATGCATAAATTCCTCCTAGTTCTATGTTGTTTTCGTCAATTCTAACCAATCTGCCAAGTCCAGCATTTTCATTTCCTACCTTGGCGATGACTATATGTTCGTTTTCATAATTGGATTCTACAAAATCAACTTCCCGATATTTCGAGTTGACCCAATCCATTTCATTTTTTTCTGCCAGTTTTATTGTAACACTTCTCATATTAAGTCAACTTGTTTCTTTATCCAGATAGGAACCGTGTCCGATTTATGATTTTTACCAATTATATCTTTGTACAATTCAGATCTTCTAGCATTTTTGTACCTCCATCCGCCTGAGAGTTTAATTTTTTCTTTTGTGATTTTTGAAATTGCAATGTTGTTTTCAAATGATTTTATTTCGGACATAACTTCTCCATATGGGGCGATTATCATTGAATTGCCATTTTTCAAATGTTTACCATCATAACCAATAGGGTTCGTAAATGCGTAGTAAACCCCATTGTCGTATGCTCTAGCAGGAAGCCAGCACATTAACCAACGCCAGCCTTTAGATCCATCAAACTCCATTAGTAATGAGACAGGATCGATTTCACGATTTTGTCAATATTCATCGGGTACATAACCTCGATGAGGCACCGTGGAAGGCGTGCATCCTGTAACGTGGGGGCAAAAATTATTTCCGCTCCTAAAAGGCTTGTCGCTCTAACGTCTTCTATTGCGTTGTTGTCATAGCAAATCAAAATTCCGCACTTCCAACCATACAGATCGAATATACAATATTCGTTGCCAGCAGACATGAGTTTGTTGATGAACGGATGATTTTTTTTGGAGAAACACCTATTTTCTTGGAAAACATTCTTTGCATTTCTCTCTCCCTGATTCCTACCCGAGAGCAAAGTTCATTAACAGATGTGTTGCCTCCTGTCTTTTGAACAAGTCGAATGGTTTTAGCAACGAGAAGATTAGGAATATAGCCTGAGTTTTTTAATTTATTAGTAAAATAGGAATTCAAATAATTAATTGTTTCACTTGAATCAGAGCTTGACTGTAGGCGATCTCTAAGTTATAGAATCTCTTCGATCGATACCGAAATCTTGATTTTCAGAAATTTGTCCGAACACGAAAGTTTCTGGTAATGTGGTCATTGAATTCAGTGAAATGAATTCTTTTTTCAAGTTGAAAACCAGACCACTATGACCATTTGAAAAATGCCTATATCTTTTTTGTCCACTAGATGGAATATCAAATAAAAGATAGTGTTTAATGAGTTTTGAAAGATTTGGAGATGGTGCGTATTGCATTATGTAAAATCAATATTCGACATATCAAATATGATTTACCTGTTTTGTGTGGTAATAAATGAGTGTTTTGAGAATCTAAATTTAGCAAATACAAATCAAATAGAAAATCCGTCAGGATTTTTCAACTATCGTAATATTTCTTGGAAACAAGTTTGAATTCAGAATCTTATTTTGCCTAAAAAAAGATAATCCAATTGGCTTTTTCTTGTGATTTGATAGTTCATGTTGGACATTAAATAAAATACCCTTTGCAGTTCTTTGCAAAGGGTATTTAGTTCGTGACAATTATAAGATGTGACTGTGACTAATTCAAATCTATTGTGCAGTCACATCAAAGGTAGCTGCAATATCTGTTTCACCTCCTGCATCTCCAAGACCTGTATTGGGTTTTGTAGGTTCATGACGCAACGTAAATGTCAATGTGCCAGTACTCGCTGCTCCCGTTGTAAGTGTAAACTCCGTTCCCAAAGGGTTTCCATTTCCATCAAGATTGGAATACGTTGTAGAGGCATCAAGTCCACCAGCAATAGTGTAGAAAAACTGATGATCATTGGCTTCTTCTTCTACTTCAGTGGTAATGTTCTCTGCTGGGTCTACGGTTTCGTTAAGCAAGACGATAGAACCATTGTAGGTAACTCCATTGGTCAAGTCTCCAGAAACCGTAATAACTGGTGCATTGGGACCATCTCCATCTAAATCGCGAGTTTGTAAAGTAACTGCCGTTCCGCCACCTTCGGGTGTAAGAGTCACGGTTAACGTGGTGATTACCTCTTCTTCATTTACGGGTGCTGGCGTATTGTCGTCATCGTTTGAACATGATGTGAATAATACTGTTGCAAAAATTGCAGTTGCTAAAAATTTTAAATTTCTCATAGTTACTGATTTTTAAAAAAATTAATAATTTATTTTAAGATTGAATAAAAAGTTTCTGCCCAAATCGTCTGCGTAGTAACGCAAGCGATTTAGGTAATTTCGGTAGGAAGTGTTCAATAGGTTAGTGATTCCAAAACCTGCCGTTAATGTTGATTTCTTGTTAATGTTAAAGTCTATGCTCGAATTGAAATTGAACAGGTGATATGCATCAGTAGGTGTACTCACGTCAACGGTTTCCATTGTTTCTGTTTCTGGAACAAATACTTCAAAGTTATTGTCGGGATATTCGTTTTGGCGGAACAAATATTCGCTCTGCAATGCTAAACGCAGGTTGTTGAATTCTGGGTTCAGGTATGCGATTTCATTCTTTGTGTTTACGGGAGGCATACTTATCAAAGGTAGATCCCGTGAACGGTCATATCCCTTCACCAATGAGAATTGATGATTGAAACGGAAATTCTCAACAAAGGCATAAGAGGCATCAAAATCCACTCCCAAGAGTTGTGCATTGGTCTGTCTGTATTCCCAAACTTGAAAATTGCCCCTCACCGTTTGTTGGACTCCTGTGGGTTCGATAACGATAAAATCCCTAATGGTATTGATGTATGGATTGATTGAAAAATCAAACACGTCATCATCCCGTTGAAACGTCAAAGCCATCTTATGTCCTATTTCCGAATTGAAACGCAAATCTCCCAACTCGATGCGAGAAGCGGAGTGATGTAGCCCTTCACTAAAAAGTTCGGACGGATTGGGAGCACGTGATGCAATAGAGTAATTAAAGAACAGTTTGTATTTCTTGCCAAAGGAATGCGTAGCACCCAAAGTTGCAGAGGCATTGTGGAAATTCAATTGCGGATTGGTCAAAATCTGATTGTTGAATTCCTCCACCACAATCTCAGGAAAAAGTTCGTCGTAATTGCGGGATTCCCAAAAAGAGGTGCGATAGAATTTTAAAACGTCCATGTGCGTGTAATCAAAACGCCCACCAGCTTCCAAAAGTAGATGGTCACTCAATTTATAATCTGCAATGGCATATATTCCTAAATTGTATTTGTCATAATCGGGAATCAACCTACGTACTCCCGTATTTGGGTTTGCAAAGTTATTTTGATACTTTGCCATTAGTCCAGCCTTTAGACTTACTGCATCGGTCAAACGAGAATCTAAGTCCAACATCAAGGAATGAGTGCTCAATTTCAGATCCAGTGAAGCGTTGTCCTTGTCAGTGCCACGCCTTATGTCGAATTCCAATCTGTTGTTTCGTTGAAAGTCATATTGCAGGCTTAACTTCCCAAAGCCATCAAATCTTTTGAAGCCTTTCATCCGTGCCAATTGATGTGTGACATCTTGTTTGGGAGCATTGATTTTATATGTGAAATCATTGATTATTAGTGGTTCGTCGCTGTTTATGGCTCTGATCTGATCCTGCGCACCACCCAAGTGGGATGCCCTTAAAATACCTATTTCATTTTTGAAAAGTGAATAATAGGCTTCGATGCCATAGTTGAAGTTGTTCAATCCAATGTTAAGGGAAACGTTACGTTCAAAGGTTCCTGTATTGCTCAACACATAGTCCGGAGCTTCAAAATCTCCAAAACGTTTCAATGTCCCCTGCAAGGTTGCATACCAGCCACTTTGATAGCTTTTGGTCAATTGGGATGCCAGTGAAAAACCACGCCCATTTGATGCTCCTGTTAATAAGGACTTTCCGTAGAGACTGTCTTTTATTGGGACTTTCGAGGATTCGGTCACAATAACACCTCCCACGGCATCGCCACTGTATTGCAATGCTCCTGCGCCTTTTATTAATGTTAGATTCCCAACTGAATTTATGTCCACATTTGGAGCATGTTCCGACCCCCATTCTTGGTCTTCCATCCTAACGCCATTGTTCACGATGACGACACGACTGCTATGAAGCCCATTAATCATGGGTTTTACAACCGTATTTCCGGTATTGAGTGAGGAAACACCGCTTAAACTGTTGAGAGCATCACCAAGTGTCCCACTGCTGAAGCGTTCCAATTCTTCTTTTGAGATGGTGTTTTCGAGAATTGTCTTGGATTTGTCTCCATAAGCCTTTCCTTCGATTATGACTTGGTTCAATTCTTCCAAATGATGTTCCAACTTAAAGGTCTTGGTCGTGTTGCCAGATACTTTAACAGCGTAAGCTTTCGTGATGCAATCTAGATGGGAAACTTCTATGGAATAGGTGCCATTGCATAGATTTGCAAAGGCAAATCTCCCATCGAGATCCGTCAGTACGGCCTTTTCAGAACCTGAAATGATGAGTGTTGCTCCTGCGAGCAAAGATCCATCATGAAGGTCAATTACAGTCCCAGAAAATGTGTTGTCACAATTTTGCGACATAGATGAGATACTACCCAATAGTAGTATCAATAGAGCATAGGTGCGCATATGAATTCTTAATTAACATAATAAAATTTGTTTGTTGATTAAGAAAAAATTGGAGGTGCGCGTAGTTGGGTATTGGTTATTTTAAATGAGTGAAACTGTAAAGAAGAGAAATCGACATCAATCTTTACAGGTATAGTTGGTAGTGATAGATCTTGGTATTTGACTATGTCATAATTGAAAGATGTCAAATAAAAGCTACAAGTCTCACATTTTTCGATGGATTCATGCATGTGGGTTTGCTGATCCGTACAGGCAATGTGGGTGTGCCCTTCCAACATATGAATGAACTGAATAGCAGTAGGTAACATTAAAGCCATAAAGAGCAATAATGTGGTTATGTTTTTACCAAGCTGTGTTCTCAAATTCATTGTTTTTCCATCGAAAGACGTAAATGTAAAGAAATATTGTTTAATTAGTTTTAAAAATTACATAAGAATAGCATAAACCGAAATTTAAATACCTTAATTGTATTTAGATTAGGCTTTAAATGGAGCCGGTTTTTAACATATGACTAATGTTTCGGCGATGGTTGGTATGAGATAGAAAAGTAGTTGAATCCTTTAGTTTGTTGTGTTGGCAAGAAACAGCAATGTGAGATGCACTTAATTGGTGTCAGCTATTTTATAAGCCTAATCATATTGGAATGTGGACTTCCCATTTTTCCTTTTAAAAGTGAAAGTTAATGTCAATTATGCTTTGTTGTATGTAGTTTTTATCTTTTTAACATCCAATTTATCAGTTTTTTTTTGTCTACTATAGACCAACTATGTGGATGTCTTTCGCCATTTGCTCTATACCCTTTATTATATGTTGGGATATATTCAATGCTTTCAAAGCCTTGTTCTTTTAAGTTTTGTGATAGTTTTTTGATGTAATAAGCATTCATTTGATCATAATCGGCCATTCGGCTTTTTTTCCACCAAAGAGTATCAGGTTCCGTGTATAGTCTGATTTTGGTGTTTTTTAATTTCTTTAAGTTGGAAGTGTGGTTGCTTCTATATGTAAATACAGATTTATCTTCATAGTTTTCAATTTCATCATTGGGATTTCCAAGATGACCACCTAAAGTCTCCAATATCCAGGAGCTTTCTTGCATTGAGACTTCTGAAAAATTGCGCTCCATGTTTTTTTCTGATGAGGTGTACAATGCTGATAGATCAATAGGAGAATCTACAATGAATACGCCTTTTGGATCAATGTAGAATTGTTTCATTCCAGCTATGAAGTTACTTATCAAAAGACTGATGACTCCACCACTTGAAAATCCACCAATAAAAATGTTGTCGGTTGGCAATTGGTTGTTTTCGACAATTCCCTGCAATCGTTTTGCAAGTTGGTGTTTTTCGTTCTCTTCCAGCCAAAGCTTTTGGTTATAATTTGAAAACAGGACAGCAATATCATTATGTTTTGCTATTTCAAGTATTTTAAATTCTCTTTTTATGTCCTCTACAGTTTCTGGATAACCACCAAAAAGAATCAAAACGGCTTTGATCTGTTCAGTTGGTTTGTAGAGTTCGTAATCGTCTTCTATTCTTTCCAAGAATTCTGATTTAATTAAAGTGCTTTGTTTCTTTTGAGACTCATTATCCTTACAGGAAAAAAAAACAGAAAAGAGAAGCATTAAGAATAGTGTGGTGGTTTTGTTCATTGTCAAAATTGTGTACAGCGCATGCGTGTATGGTTAGTTGTGTTTGTACTAAGATAGCAAATAGGGATAGACAAAATAATTTGACAGCTTGGGTTTTACCTCAGGAATTTAATTTGTGGATAGTAAAATATATCCTTTCCATTGCTAATTCTTAACGTGTTGAGCAGTATCAAAGCGAAGTTGATAAAATACAAAACTCCAATAACTATGAATATCATGCTTAGAGTAGGTTTTTCCAAAAGCCCGATTTTTGAAATGAGAAACCATGAAAAAGGAATTGAAAACAGAAGTATTGTCCATGCTATTTCGAAATTGATTAGATTACTTCCTAATTTATCGATGTTTTTGATCTTACCTTTCTTCGATGTCCATAGTATAAAAGGAATTAAAATTCCCAGCAATGGGAAGAACAGAAAAGTCAGAGCAGAGAGATTTAGAAATGTCAAATATTTTTTGTCTTCTTTTATAGCCCAGTCAATTAATTCATCTGGGTTTACGTTTAATGCATTGGACAGCCTTTTGAGTGATTCACCAGTTGGGTTCGACTCATTGTTTTCAATCCTCTGAATGGTTCTTAAACTTAAACCTGACTCTTCGGCAAGAAATTCTTGAGACATGCCCTTTTGGCTTCTTAATTCTTTTATTCTCATGGCTAATTTATTCTTATTCATTTTTCAGAGTATTGTTCTTCAGTTTTAGGGCTTGTTTTTGCCGTATGATGGCAAAGGTAATTGAACCTAATAAAAACCCAGGTATTATTTGAATGAGTGAGCCGTAGATAACTTGATTCAACAACACTTGTCCAAAGTTGTTAAAGTATAGTCCATAATGGGTTCCTAATTCCCAATTTGTATCAACCCACCAAGCCAAGGCAACGGGAAACCTTGATATAGGGGAATAAATCATCAAACTTAATAGAAGCAATGACAAGAATTGCTTTTCATCATATAATGTCATTCCCCAATAAATAGAAATTCCCAGTGTTAACCACAGCAACCCAATGATGAAAATGAAATTTTCAGGGACTCCTATTAATTCTAGTGAATAGCGAATTGGCGTAAGAAAAAAAGCAATGACGATTGGTGTTTTCGAAAGAGCAAGTGCTTGTTGAAATAGAGACTTTTGGGTTGTGATTTCTTTTCCTTTTTTCATCAAAATCAAATGTTTAATTGTTTGAGACAAAACTAGGTCGCTCATTTGGACATTGATGGCGTCATGGCCATGACATCTTTACGTCATCCATGCGAAACATACTGTTTACATAAATAAACGGTGTTTTTTGGGGTATGACATTGATGAGGACTTATCCTGACATGGTACGATAAGTAGAACGCTCCAGTTCTTTCCTGAAAGAATATTTGAAGAAGTCTTCAAGCGTGTTTTTATGCTTTGTGTCGAAAAAGGTATGGTCAGTGACCACAAATAGGCAATCGATTCTATTCCTGTAAAAGCAAATGCTTCCATGGGTAGTTTGGAACTTAAAGTTCCCAAAAGAAGACTTGGAACTCCATTTTTCGCAAGTTCGAGTTCAAAGCTACCGAGATCGTCAGGTTGAAAATAAGGCAACCAAAGAACAAGAGACAATTACCGCTACCGATCAGGAACTCAGAGCTATCAAGTCAAGGAATGAGAAATGGGCAAAGAAACAAGATCAGCGGCCAGGCACAGGCTATAAAGGCAGTCGTTATACCAGTAACTTCCAATATTATATTGTTGGGGTTATAATTTATTGAAAATTCATTTAATCCAATGATTATGGAGTTTCCTTGAGTAAATTTACCAGATAATGAGCTAAACTCAGATAAGACGACAAAAGTTTCTCCAACATTAAAAGTCTGCCCTGAACTTAAGCTCAAATTAGCATTATCTAATGTTAATGTATTATTAGTTCCTGTAAATAGAATTTGATCATATTTACTTCCTCCTGTAGTGCCATTTAACTCAAAACATAGGTAGAATTAGAATTAGATACCACGTTACCATCAATATTTAGTACCCCTGTTGATGAACCTGCAATAATCAGCTCACCATCAATGGTTAAATCGCCACCGTCAAGATTAAGAGTATTGTTTATCGAAGCAGCGCCGGAACCACTTGAATCAAAATCTGGATTTAAGTTAAGACTCAATTGATCGCCACCCGGATTGGAGTCTGTAATTGTGCCATTGATAATGATATAATTTGAAGCATAAAAATTCAGTGTATTGCTACCAGTCAAATTGTAATCCAATGTTGCGTCTGAAGCAAGAATAATATTGCCATCTTCACCAAATGGGCTAGTTCCTGTACTAATTGTAACTATCCCATTTGCTAATTCTGAAATAATATTGTCTACTCCAAGGATAGCACCTTCATTAGTAGGTATGAAATATCCATTCGCAACCTCAATGTTGATTGAGGCAGAGCCATTTTCAATGGTTATGTTCTGAGAAAAACTAAAAAAATGAATAATGATGTAATCTTTTGTTTTAAATATTGTGCAACGTTTGGCTAAACTGCATTAAAAATGCAGTTTAGGTGTTGTTGTACTGCGTTTCTTCTTTTTTATTCAACTTCTTCAAATTCTGTCCCTGTCCAAATTTCGTGACTAACATCACAATATGCACAGACTTCAATCAAGCTTGTAGTTGTGTCAATTGCTCCAACATTCCTGATTATCATCTTACTGTCCTTTTTGAATTCTGATCCGAGTGCAGTTCCATATCCGCCAAATATAGCACCTGTTTTTCTGTCAACGACAACTCCACTTTGACAAGGCGAACCACAACCCCAAGTAACCAATGTGTATTGTCCTGCAAAATTTATTCCTTTTGCACATTCATTTTTAATTCGGGTTATAAATCGTTTTGCACCTGGGTCTGTTGAAAAATCAGGGTCAGTTAATTTTCCTTCATAGACGGCAACTTGATAATCTTCAAATGATGTTTTAGGATTATATTTTCTATAAATCTCTACATCACTGTAGTCAATATTTTCTCCAATTATTACTTCATCTCGATAGCCAATTAGAATTTCAAATGTCGGAAAGTTGTCAATTTCGTCATCCTTTACAACTTTCACTTTGGTTAATTTTTCACTAAGTATTAAATAATCATTCGTATTTAAAAGAGTGTCGAGCTTGTCATAAGTCACTGTATCATCCGTTAATGTTGGAGGTTCACTGATCTCAATTTTTTCACTGTTTTGTTTCTCCGTCTTTGATTGACAGGATAGAATTAAAATACAAATCAGATATGTGAGTGTTCGTTTCATTTTAATGTTCGTTAAGGGAAATGGTTTACACAAGTTAAAGATTAGGGTTTACACTAAATTAGTCTCTAACCTTGTAAACTATGTGCCTTTAACATACCAAATTAAGCCCAACGTTAAGTATAAGATTTGTTGCGTGGTTAAGCTACTAATTTGGTAAACTTGGACTTGCCAAGTAGGCATACACTAGCAATTAATTTTATACCCTGTTGCCCACAGTATTTTTTCAATAAATCGGTCCATCGAACTTCACAATGGTTGTGTCTTTTTCAACAATAAAGTCGACCCAATGGTCTAGTGAGCCTCCATTCGTGTAATATCCGCCTCCACTTATTTCCTTTTTTCCATTCGCACGAGTAAAAGTCAGAGAGTATGCTCCGTCACTTTTGTTTTTCCGCATCGATAAGAATTCGGTTATACTTTCATTCGGTTCGATTCGGTCAATTTTTATAGTCTCCAGTTTTTCAGTCGTTGTGAATTCCACATTAGTTATCGGTTCGCTTGAGTCATTTTTAATTTTCATTTCAATTCCGTTTTCTTTGAACATAAAACAAGAGTTCAAAGTCAGAATTATCATTATTGCGAGCAGTTTCTTCATATGTTCGTTAAGGGACATGGTTTACACAAGTTAAAGATTAGGGTTTACACTAAATTAGTCTCTAACCTTGTAGATTGTTGTTTGTTTCTAAGATGTTTTTCATCAAAGAAACCTAAAAATACGTTTCTATAGAATACTTTCCAAACCCCATTGCCGATATCTTCAATAGCGATATGTTTTTTATACCTCTTAACTTAGCCTTTCATTAAATTAGATAAATTAATCATAAAGAACCAAAGAGAAGAATAAGGTTATTTTATACGC
>CANMCF010000013.1 GCA_947496215.1 uncultured Bizionia sp. | reverse complement strand
TCGCATTGATAGCTGTATGTAACAAACTACTAAAGCAAGCTTTTTCAATAGTTAAAAATGGTGTCCCTTATGATGACGATTACAGAAGTACGTTGGCTAAAAATTAGTGTATTTTACTTGTTTTCAACCTCAGTTCTTTGTTAGGGCACGTTATTCTGCATTCAGTTTTATCAATCCTGCAAATGTTGCTCCCCAAATTGTTCCATTTACATCTTTAGTTAGTTGCATTACGTGAATACTTGGAACGTTAGAGTTTTCGGTTGTATAAGTTTCCCATTTATCATTGGCTATATCATATTTTATTAGTCCAACACTATTTAATGCAATCCATAATACATTTTTGTCTTCGTCCAACAGGAAATCATTAATGTCATTTTTAGTGAACAAGTCAGATTTTTTTGGTCTTAAAGATTCCCATTCTCCATTAGTTCTTAAAACAAACATTCCGCCTTTAGATTTATCATCATTATTGTAAAGGTCAAACCAAAGATTACCGACTTTATCTTCATACATATCGGTAATAGCTCCTTCCTTTAAAGGTGATTCAGAATTGTTGTATTCTATAGTGTTATCGCTATCTATTCTAATATTTCCGTCATAAGTTCCAATCCACAATCTTTCTTTACTATCTACAAAAACTCCAGAGGCTTTGTTAGAAGGAAGTTTAGAGTTTGAAGTATCAATTATTGTCCAATCATTTCCATCATATTTAACTACTCCTTTTGAAGATGTCAGAAATACATTGTTTTTTTTATCGATGTGAATTTTTCTCATCCAACCAACTGGGGAATTTAAAGAATCAAAGACTGTCCAATTTTTATTGTCGTATTTGTAAACTTCATAACCAGCAAAAAACCACTTATTATTTAATTGGTCGACAGTACCACCACGAATTGAAGAAGTTCTATTTTTATTATAACTAGTTGGTTTCAAGGATGAGTTTTTTGAATCAAACACTTCCATTTTCTCTTCTTGTATTTTTACAACTCCATTATCCGTTCCAAACCAAAGAGAATTATTAGAATCAACAAAAGCCACTCTTGACATATCCCAAGGTAACTTTGAGTTTCGTTTATTATAAACTGTCCAAGATTCTGAGAGTTTAGATTCTTTGGAACCTTTAACATCTGGCGTTCCCACCGATTTCATATTCGATTGGTTTTTAAAATCAAATTCTCTTCTTCTTATTGATAGTTGACCATCTTTAAAAATCAGAAATAAAGAAACGGAAGCTTGTTCTGCTTTTCCTTTAGTTATTGCAGGCAACCAGTTTTTTGTATTACTGATTCCATTTAGTAACCTTAATTTTTTGGATTTTACATTTGTCTCATTTTTAGCACTTAAAAGGCAAGGTTTTCCGATTGAGTCAACTAAAATTTGGACAATAATCGAACCTTTGATTTTTCTCAAAGACTTTTCGTTAAGATTGGATATAAAATCAGACACAAAATCTTGTGGTGGTTCAGCTTTTGTATCTCCACAATCCAAACAAAATCTACTTAATTTACACTCATCATATTTTTCAGGATACAAATGTTGTCCAAATGCAAAATTGATGATGAATAATCCTATGGTTAATGTTATGTACTTCATTTTTTTTCTAATGTGCCCTAACGTTAAAGATGATATGAAATCGTTTTAATGTTTTATATCAGCAGTTAAACGAAGTTCGACTATTTATTTTTCAAAGTCAAGTATTTCGTCAATTGAATTTTATGGGTTTTAGAGCAATTGTGTGGTGTTTTCTGTACTTGAATTAACAGCTACATTCACCAAAAAAGCTTTTTCAGAATGACTTTGTTATTGGATTTTAATGTCAATTCACCAGACTTTGTAAAAATCAACCTTTGGAGTTAGCACAAATGCTCTATGTTTTTTTATACATGTTGTAGTACGTTTTTTTCGTCATTTCTTTTTCTCAAATACGAATTTTTCTGTTTTGTTATTCCAATATTCTTTATAACCAACCATTTCTCTTTTTTCTATTTTCAAAACTAGGTCCTTTAAGAATTTATATTCTATTTCTTCAGGTTTGCTATGTATCTTAATAATAGAATCTTGCGTTAACTCCCATTTGTATTCTAATTTTGAAGTTATATATTCTGAACCGCAACAAGAAATGTCTTTTTCTGTTACCAATACACGTTCTTTGGTGAAGTTTAAGATTATATACATTTCTACACCAGCACAAGGATTTGGTTCAGGTGTTTCTTCACATTCGTAACCGATATTCGAAATAAATTCTCCGCTTGGTAAGTTATTAGCTTTATCTTGAGCGTTTATACTCAAAAATATATTTATAAATAGTAAAAAAAGTATATGCTTTTTCATTGTGATTTCCCATTTAGTTGGGTTAAATATACTATAACGTTAAAGGTGATATGAAATCATTTTAATGTTGTGTATCAGCAGTTAAACGAAGTTCGGCTATTTATTTTTCAAAGCCAAGTATTTAACCAATTGAATTTCTAAGGATTTGGAAACTATTGTACAGTGTTTTTATAATATATATTGGCTACGACGTATACCAAAAAACCGTTATTTTTCATAGCATGTCATCTGAATATGGTATATGTTACAAGGAGCAAGATCATGTCTAGATATGACTATTTGAATGCCTTTTGCAAAGTAACTATGAAATCGTCTCTTGTTTTAATGTCGTTATAGATTTTATCATCAACTTTTAAAAGTGGAATGCGATTCTCAAAGCGATTTTGTTTGTCAGCTTGAAACTCTTTGATGATTTTAATGTAGTTTGTGCTGTCCTTGTCAATGTTGTATTCGGTATAGCCAATTTTATTGTCGATTAGGATACGTTTCACATCTGGACAAATCAAACAATCGTCTTTCGTGTACAAGGTTACCTTCTTGTCTTTTATGGCTTTGTCCAATTTAAAGCTCAAAGCTTCAAAGTCCTTGTCTATTTCCAATGCGTAGGCCACTTCGTTCACTATGAATACAGAGTTGTATTTGCCTTCGGTGTTGGCCAACTGAATCAACGTCATTAGTTTTGCCTTGGATTTGGGGGCAATTGTCCTAAGAATGGGGCGATTGCTACTACGTCTATAATCCTTAGTTTCCACTTTCAAGAAGATGTCATAGGAAATGGTGTCGGTATTTACAGCATACAAATTTAGGCGTTTACCCTTTTTCTCTTCCTTCAACTTTACGTATTCGTGATCGTTTTGAGAGTATGCACTCGTAGATAGAAGTAATATGAGGACTAATGGTAATATCGATTTCATTTTAAAGGTTTGTTTTGGTCTCTTTTGTTTTTCAGATGCTTTCATAAAAGTAGAAAAAAATATGTCATCGATTCGATTTCATCATGGAAATCAATTGAATTGGAAACAATGTTTAAGTGATTTTTTAAATGTATTATTTTAAAAGTATAAATGACAGAATAAAATTATATTTGCATAACTCATACCACAATCAACAATTTATATGGAATTAAACCTAAAAAAACCAGTTTGCTTCTTCGACTTAGAAACCACAGGAGTCAATATTTCCAAAGACAGAGTCGTAGAAATATCCATTTTAAAAGTATTTCCCAACGGGAATAAGGAAAGTAAGACCTGGTTGGTAAATCCAGAAATGCCAATACCACCAGAAGTATCATTGATTCATGGGGTTACAGACGACAAGGTGGCCAATGAGCCTACGTTTAAAGAATTGGCAAGAGATATCAATGCATTGATCAAGGATTCGGATTTGGCGGGATTCAATTCCAACCGCTTCGACATACCGCTATTGGCAGAGGAGATGTTACGAGCGGATATGGATTTTGACATGAAGAATAGAGTGGCGATAGATGTGCAAACCATTTTTCATAAAATGGAAAAAAGAACGTTGGGAGCAGCCTATAAGTTTTACTGTGATAAGGATTTGGAAAATGCACACTCGGCAGAAGCAGACACAAATGCTACTTACGAGGTGTTGAAAGCACAAATAGATCGTTATGACGAGGTGGAAAACGATACCAAATTTTTGGCAGAATTCAGTTCACATAAAAAGTTTGCAGACTTTGCAGGATTTATAAACTACAACAAGGAAGAAGAGGAATGTTTCTCTTTTGGCAAGCATAAGGGAAAACGTGTCGTGGACGTCTTGGAAAAGGAACCGGGATATTTTGGTTGGTTACTCAATGCCGATTTCCCTTTGTACACAAAGAAGGTGTTGACAGCCATAAAGTTACGCTCTTTCAATAACAAGATATAATGTAATGGGATAGTGAGTAACATTAATATGATTGTTTGCACTCTTCTATTTGCAATTTTTTTTGCGTTTGGTTATTGTCATTTTGTTTTCAAGAAGAAAAAGAAAGCAAGGAGGTGTACGACATCGATTGGAAAAAGTATGAGGATGCATGAGTGGTAAGGATTTGGTAGGTATTGATGAATGTGGGAACAACGTACTATGAAACTATTGCTTGAAGCCAGAACATTTGGATGCAATGATCAAGGATCTTGGTGAGTTGTCAAAGGGGAAATCGAAAATAGGGACATTGAGAAAGAATTGTATGAACAAAAGAATGGAATTTAATGTTTCAGACGGTCATAGACCGTTTGCTACTCAATCCTAATCAATTCAAAAAAAGAAGAAACTGTCTAAAAGTATGAAGTTAATTTGCATAGGAAGAAATTATACGGAACACATAAAGGAGTTGGAAAATGAAAAACCAACGAATCCAGTAATATTTTTAAAACCAGATACGGCCATTTTGCTGAAAAAGCAACCGTTTTTCATACCAGAATTCTCAAACGATGTTCATCATGAAGTAGAATTGTTGGTGAAAATCAATAGAGTGGGAAAGTACATAGACCGCAAATTTGCGCATAAGTATTACAATGAAATAGGGTTGGGAATAGACTTTACCGCAAGAGATTTGCAAAAAGAACTAAAAGGAAAAGGACTGCCTTGGGAAAAAGCAAAAGCATTTGATGGATCAGCCGTAATTGGGAAATGGTTGCCAAAGGACAATTTTGAAGATGTTGACAATATCGGATTTTTACTACATAAAAACGATACGGTCGTACAACAAGGAAATACAAGTCACATGTTATGGAAAATAGATGAGATCATCGAATATGTGTCAAAATATTTTACTTTAAAGATTGGAGATGTTATCTTTACGGGAACGCCTGCCGGAGTTGGCAAGGTAGTTGCTAATGATAAATTAAAAGGATTTATCGAAGACAAGGAAATGTTTTCGATCACGGCAAAATAAATGGAACAACACTATAAACTACACAGATTAAAAGAATTAGCAGACAACGATCAAGAATTTATCTTGGCTTTGGCGGAAACTTTTTTGGAAGAAGTACCGACAGATGCAATAACATTGAAACAAGCAGTGGAGAATGCAAACTACCTCCAAACCTATCAGACGGCCCATAAGATGAAACCAACAGTCGACGTGTTCGAATTGGGGGTTTTGGATTTGTTGATCGAAGTTCAAGATTGGGGGAAGTTTGAAAAGAAGGGAGAGGACGTGTCAATTCAATTGGAAAAGGTTCTTACTGCAATAGAACAAGCTTCAGAAGAAATAAAATCAGATTTCAATCTATAACAATGCAAGCAGAAATAATTACTATTGGAGATGAGATCCTCATCGGCCAAATAGTAGATACGAATTCCGCATACATAGGGAAGGCGCTCAATGCCATAGGCATTTCCGTATACCAAGTGACATCAATACAAGATGATAGGGAGCATATCCTAAAAGCCTTGGAAGAAGCCAACACCAATGCCGACATCATTCTTGTGACAGGAGGATTGGGACCTACCAAGGACGATATAACAAAATATACCATAGCAGAGTATTTCGATGATACCTTGGTTAGAGATGAAGCTGTCTTGAAAAACATAGAATGGCTATGGGAAAACTACATAAAGAAACCATTGCAGCAAGTTAATAAGGACCAAGCGTTAATACCAAGCAAGGCAAAGGCTCTCATGAATACAGTAGGGAGTGCGCCAGGTATGTGGTTCGAAAAAGGAGATAAGGTATTTGTTTCCATGCCAGGTGTGCCTTTCGAAATGAAAAAGTTAATGGAAGACCAAGTGCTTCCTAGGTTGAAGAGAAAATACGAGCGCCCATTCATATTGCATAAGACACTTTTGACCTATGGTATGGGGGAGAGTATCTTGGCAGAGAAAATAAGCGATTGGGAAGACAATTTGCCTGACTTCATAAAATTAGCTTATTTGCCCAATTTGGGGAAAGTAAGATTGCGATTGTCTGCAAAGGGATTCGATGAAGAGGAGGTAAGGGAAGAAGTAGCACGCCAAATAGAAAATGTACTTCCATTGATAAAAGACGTCTTTGTGGGGTATGAAGATGAAGAAGCATCTTTGGAGGCCATAATAGGTAAAGAACTAACCAAACGAAAACTAACCTTGGCAACGGCCGAAAGTTGTACAGGAGGCAAATTGGCGGAAACGTTCACGTCCAAACCTGGGGCCTCGGCATTTTTCAATGGTGGTTTGGTGGTCTATGCCACACAATCTAAAATAGATGTTTTGGGAGTTCCGGAAAGTCTGATAGAAAAGCATTCGGTAGTAAGTGCAGAAGTTGTTGAAGCAATGGCGAAAAACGTAAGAAAGGTCTATAAATCAGACTTTGGTGTTGCTACTACGGGAAATGCAGGTCCAGAAAAAGGAGATTCGGAAGCAGAAGTTGGAACCGTTTTTATAGCCGTAGCAACAAAAAGTAAAGTTGTTTCGTATAAGTTGGAGCTTGGTAATCACAGGGTTAAGGTTGTTAATAAAGCCGTAAACAAGGTTTTGGAGGCGCTTCAAAAAGAAATTTTTAAAAATTGATAAAAAATTGATTGTCATAACTTAAAGATTTTATATATTTGCACCTCGATTTTTAATAACATTTTAAAGTAGAACTAATGTCAAGAGTTTGTGAACTTACAGGGAAAGTAGCAATGGTTGGAAACAACGTATCTCACGCAAAGAATAGAACGAAGCGTAAATTCAACGTGAACTTAATAAAAAAACGTTTCTTTATTGCTGAAGAAGACAAATGGATAACTTTAAAAGTATCTACATCTGCTCTTAAAACAATCAACAAGATTGGAATCGCTGCAGCACTTAAGGATGCTAAGTCTAAAGGATTTTTAAAATAATAGCCAAAAAGCTTAAAGAAATAAAGAAATGGCAAAGAAAGGAAATAGAATACAAGTGATATTGGAGTGCACTGAGCACAAAGCAACTGGTAAACCAGGAACTTCTCGTTATATTACGACAAAAAACAAAAAGAATACTCCGGACAGAATGGAAATAAAGAAATTTAATCCAATCTTAAAGAAAATGACTGTTCACAAAGAAATTAAATAATTAGAGA
Source organism: uncultured Bizionia sp. (assembly GCA_947496215.1). GTDB lineage: Bacteria > Bacteroidota > Bacteroidia > Flavobacteriales > Flavobacteriaceae > JAHDHI01. Next base: position 125,599 of record CANMCF010000013.1, on the reverse strand, counting down.
TTTTCGCTTTTTTGAAAATATCAAATATATAGAATTATGGCAAAGAAATCAGTAGCATCGTTACAAACAGGATCCAAACGTTTATCTAAAGCGATAAAAATGGTAAAATCTCCAAAAACAGGAGCTTATATGTTTGTTGAATCCATTATGGCACCAGACTTAGTAAACGATTTCTTGAAAAAGAAATAAGTTATTACTACTATAAAATATTACAAAGCTGCTTTTATTTAAAAGCAGCTTTTTGTTTTTATGTTTTGCCCTAGCCCATTTTTAACGGAAAGTGAAAATCTTTTTTACGCAAGGGTAAAGTGTATTTAAAAAATATTCTTTTTCTTTATACCCAGATTCATGACAATTTTTCAGTTTCCCTATTTAGGCTTGACTATTGTTATTGATAATTTGGGCGTTACCCTAAAGGGGCAGGCTTTCACAACTCGCTTTTTTAAATTGAGACTTTGGACATTGTAGGTAATAAAATCGCTGACAATTTAATGAGAACTCAAACAAGTTGTTTAATCCTTAACGCGCATTTAGATAAATTGGATGTGTCTTTACAAAGAGTGACATCGATAAAAAACAATAAAAAAGACAAATGAGCTTTTTCAAAAAAATATTTTCCTCAGAGAAAAAAGAAACCTTGGACAAGGGCTTGGAAAAAACAAGCACAAGCTTTCTAGGGAAATTAAGCAAGGCAGTAGCAGGGAAATCCAAAGTAGACGATGATGTCTTGGATAACCTCGAAGAGGTATTGGTATCCAGTGATGTAGGAGTAAATACAACGTTGAAGGTAATAGAAAGAATAGAAGCGCGAGTAGCCAAAGACAAATATTTGGGAACCGATGAGCTTAACAAGATACTTCGTGAGGAAATAGCAGGTTTGCTATCAGAGACGAACTCGGGAGAAGAGACAGACTATGTAGTGCCACAATTGCCAAAACAAGCCGATGGAACAAAAACTCCATATGTATTGATGGTGGTAGGTGTAAATGGAGTAGGCAAGACAACGACAATCGGGAAGTTGGCACATCAATTCAAAAAGCAAGGACTAAAGGTGGTTCTGGGAGCAGCAGATACCTTTAGAGCAGCAGCAATAGATCAATTGCAAGTCTGGGCAGATAGGGTAGATGTCCCGATGATACGTCAAGAAATGGGAAGTGACCCCGCAAGTGTTGCTTTCGACGCCTTGGAATCCGGAGTATCCCAAGACGCAGATGTTATCATAATAGATACGGCAGGTCGTCTGCACAATAAAATCAACTTGATGAATGAGTTGACAAAGGTGAAACGCGTGATGCAAAAAGTAATAGGAGATGCACCACACGACGTTTTATTGGTGTTGGATGGATCAACAGGACAAAATGCCTTCGAGCAAGCCAAGCAATTCACGGCAGCTACAGAAGTGACCTCATTGGCTGTTACAAAACTCGATGGAACAGCAAAGGGAGGAGTGGTCATAGGAATAAGTGATCAATTCCAAATTCCAGTAAAATACATAGGAGTGGGCGAAGGTATAGAGGACTTGCAAGTATTCAATAAATACGAGTTCGTGGATTCTTTCTTCAAATAGAAAGCCTATAAGTAGAGATTCTAAAAAATATGTTATGCCAAGCCACATCAAGAAAAGAGGGTTGAGAATTCTAAATACCTTGTCTTTTGTGGTTTCTTGTATCCAGTTCATAAGTTTGACTGTTTCATATTTTACAATAGATATTAATCTATCCAATCCGTTAATTCCAAGATATTTAATAGATTATGTCAGGTTTCCAACATATCTGTTGGCACCAATATTCTTGGTATTGGGCGTTTTGAGCTATAGAAATATCAAATATGAGAAGTACAAAGAATATGAAATAATCATGGTTTTTAGTATTTTAATGGTCTATTACCTATTTCGTGGAAATATTCATGAATTAATAAATACCTTTAATCCTCATGGCATATGACATACACCATAGTTTTACGATAGAAGCATCAAAACAAGCTGTTTTCGAAGCTGTGACCAGCCCCGAGCATCTTGATAATTGGTGGACTTTGAAGTCTTCAGGTGAACCAAGATTGAATACAGAATATAATTTGAACTTTACTGATGCGTACAATTGGTATTGTAAGGTCTCAGAAGTAAAAGAGAATGAGTCTTTTTATTTGAAAATGACAAAATCCGATGCAGATTGGGAACCGACGACCTTTGGCTTTCATTTAAAAGAAGTAGAAAAGGGGACACTTCTTGAATTCGAGCATAGGAATTGGCAAGAGAACAACCATCATTATAGGCACAGTTCATTTTGTTGGGCAATGCTTTTAAAGGGGTTGAAAGACTATCTGGAAAAAGGAACGGTAATTCCTTTTGAAGAACGTAATTAATTTATAACCGAATTAATTTTTTCCCATAGCTCGTTGTCAAAGCTACTGGGACCCAACAAGGTTTCTCCAGTATTGTTGCCCAAACGTACAATCACTAGGCCTTTACTGGGAACGATGTAGAGTTTTTGATCGTTTTTGCCAAGACCGGCAAATAAGTCATTAGGTGCGTTAGGTATCAATTTTCCTGGGAATTCCAATGTAGACCCTGGGACTCTGAAGCTCTCTTTGCCATTTAACCACCATAGATAGCCATAGGCCTTGTTTAGGTTTTGAGAAGTATCTGTCATTTTTGATATATAATTCAAATCATTTAAAATAGCAGTGTCGCCCCATATGCCCTTGTTTAAATTCAAGAGACCAAAACGAGCCATACTTCTTGCATTGCTGAAGTATACCTTGTTGTAACCTAAGTTGAGCCAAGTCCCTTGCATTCCAATTCTATATTTCAATTGGTCATTGAAATAAGTATTGAAACTTGTCGTTGTAGCGCCTTCAATGATACTTTGAGTCAACGTATAGGAGGCATTGTGATAATACCAAAAACTATCCGGTGAATTTAAATAGTGCAGGCAATCACTATCGTGGTAATTAAGGTCTACAACCGTATGATCCAATCCGGTAGTCATCGTCATATGTTGCTTTATGGTAATGTTGGACTCTTGACCATTCGTAAGACTGGACCAGCCATTCCCAAAATAACCTTGAGAGGAGTTGTCTATATCCAAAAAGCCTTCTTGTTGTGCAATTCCCATCATAAAGGCAGACAATGTCTTTCCTGCAGAATACCATGTTAGATTGGTGCTTTCATCTGCATCGTTTCCATACCATTCAATAGCTATTTTACCATTTTTAAGGACAATGAAGGCCTTAGTTTTCTTTTCATTTAAAAAATCTAACAACACTTGTAAGTTGAAAGTGTTCCATTCTAGAGCCACTGGAGAAATCGTTTCCCATTCATTGGCATCTATTGGAGGGAAGTATAATGAAGTTGTTTTTGGCTCCATGTAGTCAACAGCCTCATTGGAGGTACAGCATAGTACCAAGGTAATTAGAAAGAATAAAAAGGATGTGCGTTTTAAAATTAAAGCCATTTCTTTGAATTTATCATTTAGACAGGGAATGATATAAAAGGTTTAATAAAAGAACTTGAAATCTAGGGAAAGTTAAATGAACAGAAGCTTGAGTGCGTTTTATGGTTTTGAATTATAGATTATTAATTTTTAATAGAAGAAGAAATGATTAAATTTTAATTAGTTTTTTGTAAATTCGAACGCCTCATTTCAATAATTATAGAAAACCCTTAATTTAATAATTATGAAAACTAAAATACTTTTGTGCTTTCTTCTAGTTTTTAGCACAGCAAACGCTCAATTCAACGAGTCTGCACCATGGGTGCAACAAGCAAAACAAAATTCCGGTAGTATTAATCCAACCTTTGATGAAGTACAACAGGCTTTCAATTCGTATTGGAGTACAAGAGACGAAACTGTTAAAGGTTCAGGATATAAACCATTCAAACGGTTTGAGTACATATGGGAAAAAGAAGTCAATGGAGAGGGGCATCTCCCAACTGAAAAAGACAAATGGGATTTGTGGGAACTGACAAAGGAAAATTCATCTTTGGCAAGATTTACAGATCAAAGCAATTGGTTGCCCATTGGCCCGTATACGCACAGCAATACTGGATCCTGGTCTAGCGGGCAAGCAAGAATAAATGTCATAGCCGTGGATCCAAACAATTCGAATGTTTGGTACGTTGGAGCACCAGCTGGAGGGTTATGGAAATCTTCGGATGCAGGAAGCACTTGGACACCTTTAACGGATGATTTGCCGCAAATAGGAGTTTCTGGCATAGCTATAGATTACTCTAACTCAAATATTGTTTACATAGCAACAGGAGACGACGACGGAGGAGATACTTCCAGTGCTGGGGTCTTCAAGTCTACAGATGGCGGAGCGACTTGGGTAGAAACAGGTTTAAATCCTGGGAATACACCATCCTCCATGAATGATATTTATATCAATCCATCCAATTCAAGTATGTTATGGGTGGCCACCAATGGAGGTGTTTATAAATCCACAGATTCAGGAGCGACTTGGAATATGACTTTGGGAGGAAACATCAAAGACATAAAGTTGAAACCGGGAAGCCCCAATACCGTCTATGCCGTAACACCCAATCAGTTTTACAAATCGACAAATGCGGGAGATACATTCAGTCAAATAACCAATGGTGTACCTACGGGAGGCTCAAGGTTTGTTATAGATGTAACGCCTGCAGATGTGGATTACGTGTATTTGTTGAGCGCGACTTCGAGTAATACATTCCAAGGAGTATACAGATCAACGAATAGTGGTACATCCTTTTCAGCTAGGAATACATCGACCGACGTGTTGGAATCTACCCAGTCGTGGTTTGACTTGGCATTGGGGGTTTCTACGACCAATGCAAATGATGTATATGTAGGTTGTCTAAATGTATGGAAATCCAGTAACGGAGGATCCTCTTTTTCAAAACTTAACAACTGGAGTTCTCCTTCGAGTGCCACATATACACATGCGGACATTCACCAGATAAGATCTTTCAATGGAGAAATGTATGTATGCTCGGATGGAGGGATTTATTCGTCTACCAATGCAGGTAGTAGTTTTACCAGCAAAACAGATGGAATTCAAGCCAGTCAATTCTACAAGGTGGCAGTATCACCAACAAACGTAAATAAAATGGTCGGAGGATTACAAGACAATGGAGGACATGCCTACAACAATGGCAATGGGAATTGGTTGAATTATTACGGAGCAGATGGAATGGATACTTGCATAAACCCTACAAACGACAATAAGTATTATGGGTTCATCCAAAGTGGAGGTGCGCTTTACAAATCTTCAAACTCTGGAAGCTCGGGATCTGGATCTGTCAATGCGCCAGGTGGAGCATCAGGGAACTGGGTAACTCCTTTGATAGCGAATTCCTCAGGACAAATTTTTGCAGGTTATGACAAGCTTTATAGATTGAATGTTTTGGAAAACGGATGGAATACTTTGGCTAACTTAGGTGCCTCTGCAGATTTAATAGAGATAGCACCCTCTAACGAAGCACATATGTTTATTGCGGTGGATGCCGTTTTGAAGAAAAGTACGGATTCAGGAAATAGTGTTGTGGATAGCTATACTTTTGGAGGAAACATAAAAGGAATAGGAATTCATACAACCAATGAAAACATAATATGGGTGACTACTAGTGGAGGTGTATTTAAATCTCTAGACGGTGGAACCTCATTTGACAATATCACTGGGAATTTGCCTGTATCGAATTCTTATTTGTTCTTTAACGATATCGTACACCAAGATGGACACAGTCAAAATCCAGTATATCTGGCAACGAGCATCGGTGTATATAGAATTGTGGATGATGGTAATTGGGAATTGTTTTCCAATGGTCTACCAACGACAATAGTTACAGATCTTGAGGTGAGCGTTTCTGATAATTCCTTGACGGCAGCTACTTATGGACGAGGGGTTTGGAGATCTTCGTTGCCAACTTGCATAACAACGACTGCAAATCAAGAAATTAATTTGGATGCTGCTGGATACCAAGAAGGATCTACCATAGATGTATGTGCGGGACAAAGCATATCATTGAGATCAACGGTAACTTCAGGAACAAGCCCTACTTATGTTTGGACTGGACCTAACGGATATTCAAATACAGGACAAATTGCAACCATAAATAATATTTCAGCGGCAGAATTTGGTGATTACATGGTTACAATATCTACGACAGGTGGTTGTGGGGAAGCTCAATATTCATTTACGATAACAGGAGAAGATTCAACTCAACCAACATCCGATGACAAAGCCATTTGTACCAATGATTCCACGATTTTGAATGCTTCGGGGAGTACAGGATATAGATGGTATACAACAGCGACAGGAGGAACGGAGATAGCAACAGGAGCATCATATACGACTCCAGCCTTAACAACGAATACAACGTATTACGTGGCAGGAACATCGGCTGTGATCGTGTCTGAACAAGTTAATACGGTGGATGTAAGTACTGCTGCAGATTATTCTTTCAATCAATCGTTGTATTTCGATGCAAATCAGGACTTTGTTTTGGAGTCGGTGCAAATGAATGCAATGAGTGCAGGGAATAGAGATATTTCTGTGACAGATGCATTAGGTAACACAGTGGCATCTACAACTGTAAACATCCCATCGGGTATATCAACGGTTAATTTGAATTTAAACGTACCCAAGGGGAATGGGTTGCAAATAGGGATAACGGGAACTTTGGTGAATATGAGAAGAACACCTACAGGCAATGGAGTTAGTTATCCAATAACGTCCCCATCTGGTGAAGTTTCCATAACTGGGAATTCAGCAGATGCACCAGATTATTACTATTTCTTTTATGATTGGAATATCACCACTTCAGGTGGACGTTGTGAATCTGTCAGAACACCGGTAAACGTAACAGTAAGTGCAACCAATCCAGATTTGACGAATGCTACGGAAATAAACATCGATGCAGCTGGGTACAATGCATTTTCAGATGGAGCCACATTGGATGTCGATGAAGGCGCATCCATAGATTTAAGATTGCCTACAACGGCTTTTGATGGAACTTGGTTATGGACGGCTCCAAATGGAACTACATATACTACCGAGACGGTAAACTTTGCAAATATTGTAGATGGAGATACGAATGTGGAAGGAAACTGGACAGTACAAGCAACATTTACCAATGATTGTGACGGAACTGGTCCAGAAACAATAAGTTTTACCATAAACATAAAGGAGACATTGTCGGTAGATTCGAATACGTTCGAAGATTTTGTGGCATACCCAAATCCAACAAGTGGTTTGCTGACCATTAAGAGTAGTACGGTGTTAAGTGAGGTGAAAATGAGAATAGTGGATATGCAAGGACGATTGTTGTACAATAGACTCAAACCTATTCAGGTTTCCCCAAATCAAATAGATGTAAATCTAAAGGAGTTGTCAGTCGGAGCTTATTTTTTAATAATTGAAAACGAGTCTCGAAAAACGATTAGACAGGTGATTAAGTACTAGTTGTCATAAAGTATATGATATGAGAAAAAGGCAGGCTGTATAATCAACCTGCCTTTTTGTTTTCTAAAGAAAGGAATTCAATGTCACATATGTTCTGGATAATTGACTCATCATTGATAAAGCCATATTACCCAGTTATAAAGTTTAATGTAATATTTTTATGAAATATCTATTCTTAACATTGATTCTTTGTGCAATCTCGAGTTGCTCGGACACAAATATAATCTATCAGACAATGTGAAAAAAGATCTTATCAGGGTTGTCGATTCTATGTAGGAGATTGATCAAGGAATGAGAACGTATTTTCATGAAATTGATTTTTCTTACCATTTGGAAAAAAACTCATTCATGATGATGAATATGGTGGATAATGTCTTGGGGGCTGATTTCGAGAGGGATAAAAAGAGTGTAGATGGCACAATTGGACGGTGCTATAACGTTGTGATGGTTCGAATACTAAGAGGCTTATGGTAATTACAGAAAAATATGGTTTTCCAAATAATAAAAGACTGGAGATTTACAAATCGAAAGCTTACTTCATTTTTGTACATTCACCTAGTCAATTCTTTCCTGAAGTTAAAGCTTTAATTTTGAAAGAATATAATCAAGGTAGAATTTCTGAATATAAAAAGGAATATATATTCTGGCACATTAATGGAAGAAAAGGGATTCCTCCAATGTCTGTAGAAAATGGAAAAGCAATATGGAGTAAAAGATGATTAAACCAGATATGATTGTTTGATGCCATTTATTTTGTTCATAAAAATATAAACCGATGAGAAATACATTTTTAGTATTGATTTTAATGCTTGTGATATCTTGTAAAGAAGATGTGAAACCAGAAGAAGAATCTTCGGATCTAAGTATTATTTCAACTAAGGACATTATAGATTTCAAAGTGTTGGATTCAAAATTCATAACCAACAAGGAGATTTGGGGAAATCTAGAAAATGAACTTTCAGATTTTACAGAGGCAAAATACAATGCATTGAAACCAGTAATATTAGAGCAAGACATACCAACGTTGCAAAAATATGTAGCTGAAGGAAAATTGACATACGAAACATTGGTGAAATTCTATCTTTTTAGAATCAGAAAATTCGACAGGGAGAATGAAATGTCATTAAATTCTGTGATATCGATAAATTCTAGAGTTGTAGCAAATGCAAGAGCTTGTGACATCAGATTGAAAGACAAAGGTCTTCGACATCCTATTTATGGAATGCCGATACTTTTAAAGGACAATATAAATGCAGAAGGCATGGCTACGACTGCAGGAGCGGTAGCTCTAAGAGAAAATATGACAAAAGACGCTTTCATCGTTGAAAGATTGAAAGTAAATGGAGCCTTGATATTGGGAAAAGCCAATTTAAGCGAATGGGCCTATTTCTTTTGTGGGGAATGTCCAAGTGGTTATAGTGCTATAGGTGGACAAACGTTAAATCCTTATGGAAGACGCATCATCGATACAGGAGGCTCAAGCTCGGGAAGTGGGGCCGCCGTGGCTGCGAATTTTTGTGTGGCAGCAGTGGGGAGCGAAACAGCAGGTTCCATATTGTCACCAGCAAGTCAGAACTCGGTAGTGGGGCTGAAACCCACAATAGGGCTATTGAGTAGAAGTGGTATCATTCCAATTTCAGAAACTTTGGATACGGCTGGTCCAATGACTAAAAATGTAAGGGACAACATTATCTTAATGGATGCTTTGTTCGGATATGACGTGAATGATAAAAAGTCCGTCGACACTAAACTAATAAATGGATACTACTTCAAGAATAGTTATGAAAAGGGGTTAAAAGGTAAACGCTTGGGTGCGTTCAAGAGTCTAAAAGAAGATACCTTATACCTCAATGCTCTCAAAGATTTAAAAGAAGAAGGAGCAGTTATAGTCGAAATCGAAGATTTGGATGTCGATCTTCCGGACTTCATTAGATTGTTAAATCTGGATATGAAAAAAGATTTACCAGCTTATTTGGAGAATCATGCAAATGATACAATACAGGTAAAGAATGTTAAAGATGTAATGGTATTCAACAAGAAGGATTCTTTGAATGCAATGCCCTATGGGCAAGCACTATTTGAAGGAATCGTCGCAGATGAAAGTACAGAAGAAAAGTTGGAATCCATAAAAAAGACCCTTAAAGAGAATGGGAGACAGTTTTTCAATATGTCTATGGATAAATATGAATTGGATGGTATATTGTCCATAAACAACTATCATGCTGCCTATGCCGCTGTTGCAGAGTATCCTGCCATTACTGTACCTATGGGCTATGCAAAAGATGGAGAACCAAAAGGGATGACCATAATAACGAAGTCATTCTCCGAGAGAATGCTATTGGAAATGGCTATACAATACGAACAAGCTTCCAAAAAGCGAATTCCTCCAGCAAATTATCAATAGATTGTGTTTTACATTGTATCTTTGCAGTCCAAAATTTAGATATGCGTACAAAGTCACTTAAAAAGAACAAAATCAATGTAATAACGCTTGGCTGTAGTAAAAATGTTTACGATAGTGAAGTGTTGATGGGACAACTGAAGGCCAGTGGGAAGGACGTTGTGCATGAAGAAGAAGGGAACGTTGTCGTGATAAATACATGTGGCTTCATCAACAATGCAAAGGAAGAGAGTGTAAACACCATCCTTGAGTATATGCAGAAGAAAGAAGAAGGGGAAGTGGACAAAGTCTTTGTCACAGGGTGTCTAAGTGAACGCTACAAACCGGATTTGGAAAAGGAAATACCCAATGTCGATCAATATTTTGGAACTACAGAGTTGCCAGGTTTGTTAAAAGCCTTGGGTGCAGATTACAAGCATGAGCTAATAGGGGAACGTCTTACGACAACTCCAAAAAACTATGCCTATTTAAAAATTGCCGAAGGTTGTGACAGGCCATGTAGTTTTTGTGCGATTCCTTTGATGAGAGGAAAACATAAAAGTACCCCAATCGAAGAATTGGTGATCGAAGCTGAAAAACTAGCAGCAAACGGGGTGAAAGAATTGATTCTCATTGCACAAGATTTAACATACTACGGATTGGATCTATACAAGAAGAGAAACCTTGCCGAGCTATTGGGGGATTTAGTGAAAGTGGAAGGGATAGAATGGATTCGTTTACATTATGCATTTCCTACCGGTTTTCCGATGGACGTATTGGATATAATGAATCGTGAACCAAAGATTTGCAATTATTTGGACATACCACTACAACACATTAGCGATTCCATATTAAAAAGCATGCGTCGTGGAACCACAAAAGAGAAAACGACGAAATTGTTGCAAGAGTTTAGAAAGTCCGTGCCCAACATGACCATTCGTACGACACTTATCGTTGGTTATCCTGGAGAGACGGAAGAAGATTACCAAATCCTCAAAGAATGGGTAAGAGAGATGCGCTTTGAGCGTTTGGGATGCTTCACATATTCTCATGAGGAAAATACCCATGCATTTAATTTGGAAGACGATGTCCCAGATGAAGTAAAACAAGAACGGGCCAATGAAATAATGGAAATTCAATCTCAGATTTCGTGGGAACTCAACCAAGAAAAAATTGGAAAGGAATTTAAAGTCGTCATAGATAGAAAAGAAGGAGAGTACTTTGTTGGGCGTACGGAGTTTGATTCACCGGATGTGGATAATGAAGTGTTGATAGATGCAACTACAACATATTTGAAAACAGGAGAGTATGCAACTGTGAAAATAACGGAAGCAGCAGATTTTGATTTATACGCAGAAGTCGTAATAAATTAAAAGTGCTGATTTGATTTGTTAAATAAGCACTTTTAAGTGATAATCCCTCTTTTGTTGGTAGAATGGAATTATCTAACGACTATTTTTTTTTATGCTATTTCCTTGGGAAGTCACTAAAGTCCTTAAGCATATTTGTACACAGGGTTAATGTTATGGATATTGACCTTGTATACAAAGCAGGTCTATCTGTAACAGTAAGCATCCCTACTTCACCAGACTCGGAAGGGTGAGTTCTATTTTGGTCAATGAGCTATTTGTACAACTCCTTACCTGAGCTTGATTCTAGTTGTTTTTATACCTTTGTTGAATAATATCATAAGGGAAATGATAAAATATGGAAGAAGGTGTAAACAAAAATTATATGAACAGGGTCAATTTGGCTTTGAAGTTCATAGACGAGAATCTTGATGTGAAACTGTCATTGGAGGCCATTGCCAAAGCTGCCCATTACTCTCCATTTCATTTCCATCGTATCTTCAAAGCCATCATAGGAGAGTCTCTCAATGACTATATAACCAGAAGGAGGGTGGAAAAAGCGGCAATGTTGCTAATAACAAGAAAGGGAATTAGTATTAGCGAATTGTCTTTAAAATGTGGTTTTAACAGTAATTCCGCTTTTACGAGGGGTTTTAAGAAATTTTACAGTGTAAGCCCAACGGAATTCAGAAGGTTGAGTCCTGGCAAATTTAGCAAGATCAGTAAAGAAGAAAGCAAGATTGGTCAAGATGATCTCATCTTTGAAAAATACATTTGCAATATCAATAATCATTTAAATTGGATAAAAATGAATGCAAATGTAAAAATTGAAGAAATAAAAGAATTAACTTTTGCCAGCATTACACATATTGGAGTGAATGGTATGGAAAATACTTTTGAGAGGTTGATGAGTTGGGCAAGACCAAAAGGATTGATGAAAAGCCCCAATGCCAAAATGGGAAGAGTGTTTCACGATAGCTTTAAAACGACGGCACCGGAAAAAGTAAGAATGAGTGTATGCTTGTTGACAGAATCATCTTTTGAAGTGAAAGGGGAAATAAACAAAATGACAATTGAGAAAGGCAGGCATATCGTAGGACGTTTTGAAATTTCACCCAACGACTTTGAAAAATCTTGGAGTTCCTTGTTTGTTTGGATGAATGACAATGGCTATGAGAAAGCAGAAGGCAATCCATTCGAGATATATCATAATGATTTTCGAGAACACCCGGAAAATAAGTTCATTGTGGATCTATGCATCCCAATCAGTTAAGGAGTGAATTAAGAATAAAAAACATTTTGAAAGACAAGCTTTTAAAATGTTTTTTGTTTATGATAAAGAGAAAGAAATTACTTCTGTATATAAAGTAGGAATAGCTATTTGGGAGCTATTACGATTAAACTTCTTTTTGTCTTGTTTTCCGTATGGTAATTGGGTATGAAGAAATAACCTTTGGGTTCTACTATCAATATGGAATAAGTCTGTTCCGTAGGAGATGTTTCCTCGAGTGTTGAGGGGGGCGTTGTCAATGAAAAAGGATTAGATTTTTTTTCCTTGGAAGCAAAAGGTTTATAATTGAAAGAAGGATTTGCTATGATATCACTGTCAAACAATGAGCTTTTGTTTTGGGAATGCCCCAATGCAAAAGAAAAAACAATCGTAAGTATGCTAAATATGGTCTTAGTCATCTTTTTTTGATTGATTCTTTTTTAATTTTTTGCTGATTTTCTTGATGGCGGATTCTATGGATTTTTCAGGTTCAATGATATTGTATTCACCCCAAAAGTCGGGGTCGGAAAAACCTGAAGCTTCATCTATCAAGATGGCATTGGATTTCAAACGGTCTTTAGGCCTGGGAATCTTGCCTTTTGCATTTTGTTTCCAATCCGTGATGGCCATCTCACTTTGCAAGGTGTAGCGGTTGCTGAACCAACGATTCTTCCAATTTACCTTGAAGGTCAGTGATATGTTGCTATAGCCATAATACCACTTGCCATTCTTTACCCTGTAATTCACCCTGTAACTCGCATTGGTTGGGTAAACTGTTGCTTTTTTTGGTTTTTTTCTAACAAAAAGCTTGACGGCTTGGGCTCTATTCGTGACATTTAGATTGTACACTGCACTTGTCATGGCATGAGAATTGGCATCGATGTACAATTTTCCATAATATAGAGCATCTACAATGTCTTTCTTTTGTTTGAAGTTAACAACGTAAACGAGTTTGTTGTTTATTTGTGTGGATCTGTCAAAGGTAAAATCGTATGCAGGAAGATAATCTTCTGAGAAAATAAACTCAGGGTACTTCATTATATCTGTATGCAAGGCACTGAAAGGGCCACCTTGTAATTTCAATGCAATGGTATCCAATCTAGAGTAGTTGGTGTTCTTTCGGGACTTGAGAAGTCGTATGGCGTCTTTCTTGTTTGATGAGTAGGGTTGCTTGTATATTTCCAAAACCGCTTCGGACAAGGAGGCATTCTTGTTTCTCTTCTTTATGGTTTCCCTATAAAAACCAGTCATGATTGCCGATTTGTCATAATAGTTTTCACCTTTAAGTTTCAAAGCTTTACGTACCAAACTTTCTGCATCTTTTGGAATGTTCAAGTCAATTTGCGCCAATACGGTAGCAGCTTCTTCAAGTCTTATCTTGGTGTTTCTTTTCTTTAGATCGGATAACGGTATTTCTTGTCTCTTGTAGCCAAGATAGGAAATGGTAACCGATTTGTCCAACATGCCATTTGGGACCTTGAGAAGAAACTCTCCTTCTGCATTGGTTACGGTACTTATGTTTGTATCTTTAATGATCAAGTCTGCCAATGCAAGAGGATCATTGGTTTCACTGTCAGTTACTACTCCTTTGAATTGTACTATGTCTTGTGAAAAAACCATATGCCCAATGAGTAGGGTGCAAATGGTGTAAAATGACAAAAGCTTGTTTTTGCTGTTGGCAATGTTTGATGAAAAAGGAATCTTTATGGTAGTTTTCATATTTCAAAGTACGTAAAAACTCAATGTTTTTTATAACTATTTATGTTAATTGTTTCGGAAATAGATACAAGTATGAAAAACAAAAGAAACTACCATAAAGATTTTATCTGGCCTAGATTTACCAAATGTCATTTACCAACCAAGTGGCAGCATCTTCCAGGTAGGATGTATAATCACAAGGCTGTGTGTGCGTCAAGCCCGTTGCCACTACCAAGGTGGAATTGCTCCCGGCCGTAGATGTTGCCTCAACCCAATCCTGTGTGTCTTGCAAAGGAAACAGTTCGTCATTCTCACCATGTATCACATATGTCGGGGTTTGAATGATTTTTGCTTGCCCATTCGGGAAGTAGGAACCATAGGCACTTGCCATCGGGATTCCAGCAGAATAAAGCTCTGGGTTGTTTTCACTATAAAACCAAGCGCCATTGCCACCATCGCTATATCCGTTCACGACAACTTTGTTGGGGTCTACCGGTAAATACAATTTGGCTAGAACAGTAAGGTTCAATACCATTTCCTGGTTTTCTCCAGAAAACCATTGAGAGCTGCCTCCATTTGGACTGATTATAATGGCATCCAAAGACTGAAAGCCAGGTTCGGCATAGCAGTCCGTAAACTGATGGGCATTTGCTGCCCCAGCGGAATAACCGTGCAATGTCATGATTAAAGGCCTGTTGTTGTTCGTAAAGTCAATATCCGGCATGACTACTCTGAAGTTCCATTGCGAATTGTCAAAGCCTAGAATGGACACATCGTTGTTCCCTGTAGTGAAATTGATGTTGCTGAAGTCCTCCTTTAATTGGGCAAAAGTTCTTTGTGTTGTTGATGTGCTTGGTTCGTCATCTTTACTACAATTGAAGAAAAGAGTAAGTGTTAATAGACAGACCATTACTGATTTAATTGGTTTCATAGTTTTCATTTTTTTTAATACAATGTAACAAAAAAAAAGTATTTACGACTTTGTTAAAGGAATATTAAAAAGAGCGATCTTGAAAATGAAGGTTTCAAAAAGACCGTATCTTTACAAAATAAAGACCTGATTCTATGCCAACAGACTGTATATCCTTTGAGGATACTGGATACTTTTCCGAATTGATATGTGATTATTTAGCTGAAACCGATGGTTTGAAGCCGTTTTACAATAGATTCCCCAAATTGGAGAACTTCAAGGATCAAATTAAGGAAAAGAAGCAGGTCTTCAAACCGGAAACAAGATCAACTTTGGTGGCATCCCTTTGGGAACAGTACAAGGGAGTGGATGCGTCGGAAACAACCAAGCTCAATATTGAGGCTTTGGGAGAGAGAAACACATTTACTGTTACAACGGGGCATCAATTGAATTTGTTCACTGGGCCTCTGTACTTCTTGCATAAGATCGTTTCCACTATAAACCTATCCAAAGAACTGAAAGGCAAATATCCAGAGTATAACTTCGTGCCCATATACTGGATGGCTACAGAGGATCATGATTTCGATGAGATAAATTATTTCAATTTCAAAGGGAAGAAAGTTCGATGGAATAGGAATGCTAGTGGAGCAGTAGGGGAATTGGACACCTCGGGATTGGATGTCGTTTTCAAACTCTTCTCACAAGAATTGGGAATAGGAAGAAATGCGGATGCATTGCGAGAACTATTCGAAAACACCTATGTGAAACATGGTAATTTGGCTGAAGCCACTCGTTATCTGGCAAACACATTGTTCAAGGATCATGGGTTGGTAATAATCGATGCCAATGTTAAAAGCCTCAAACAAGAATTTATTCCATATTTAAAAAGGGAATTGACGGAGCAAATAAGCTTCGAGCAGGTAACTAAGGTCAATGGACAAATAGAAAATATTACAAATAAGGAATATCCCATACAAGTCAACCCTAGAGAAATAAATTTATTCTACATAATTGAAAACCTTAGAGAACGCATAGTTTTTGAAGATAGCCTATTTAAGGTGTTGAACACGGAAATAGAGTGGAATGAAAAGGATCTTTTGGAAGAGGTTTCAAGGCACCCGGAACGTTTTTCTCCAAATGTGATTCTACGTCCTTTGTATCAAGAGGTCATTTTACCAAACCTATGTTATATTGGAGGAGGCGGAGAATTGGCCTATTGGTTTCAGTTACAACAAAACTTCAAAGCGAATGAAGTCGTGTTTCCAATGCTGTTGTTGCGCAATTCCGTATTGATAGAGACGGAGCAACAATCGAATAAGTTGAGGAAGCTGAACATTGCAAATGAAGATTTGTTTTTAAAAAGAGATGCCTTCATAAACAAAAAGGTAAGGGAGATTTCCAACATAGACATTGATTTTTCAAAGCAGATCGATCATTTGAAACATCAGTTTGAAGTCTTGCACGAACTTGCAGAAAAAACGGATAAGTCATTTGATGGAGCAGTTGCTGCACAAGAGCGAAAGCAGATAAAAGGATTGGAGTACTTGGAGAAGCGTTTGTTGACTGCACAAAAACGCAAGTTGAAAGATCATGTCGAAAGAATGACAGAGTTGCAAAATGAATTGTTTCCCAACCAGAGCTTGCAGGAACGCAATATGAACTTTTCGGAATTGTATTTGGAATATGGAGAAGAGTTAATACCAAAATTAGTGGAAAATCTAGAGCCATTGAAATCTGAATTTTTAGTGTTAACATTTTAGAAAAAAAGTTGCAAATCGTAAAACGTAATTATTACTTTTGCGTATGCAACACGACAAGATTTTAATTTTAGATTTCGGATCGCAATACACACAACTTATTGCGCGTAGAGTTAGGGAACTTAACATCTATTCCGAAATACATCCATTCAACAAAATACCAACAGAACTATCAGAATACAAGGCGGTTATCCTTTCTGGAAGCCCGATGTCCGTGAGGTCGGAAGATGCTTTTCATCCAGACTTATCCGGTATTCGAGGAGAAAAGCCAATGTTGGCCGTATGTTATGGAGCTCAGTATTTGGCGCATTTTTCGGGAGGAGAAGTTGCCGAATCGAATACAAGGGAGTATGGTAGGGCAAATTTGAGTTTCGTAAAAGAAGGAGAAGCATTCTTAAAAGGAATAACAGAAGGAAGCCAAGTATGGATGAGCCATAGCGACACCATCAAGGCATTGCCTACGAATGGTCATCTCTTGGCAAGTACGCATGATGTGAAGAATGCAGCCTTTAAGATAGAGGGAGAAACCACCTATGCCATACAGTTCCACCCAGAGGTATATCACTCTACAGATGGAAAGCAACTATTGGAGAACTTTTTGGTTGACATAGCAAATGTCAACCCAGATTGGACACCAGACAGTTTCGTGGAAGAGACGGTAGATGGCCTTAAAGAACAGTTGGGAAATGACAAGGTTGTATTGGGGTTGTCTGGAGGAGTTGATTCCAGTGTGGCTGCAATGTTATTGCACAAAACCATAGGAGAGAACCTATATTGCATTTTCGTTAACAATGGTCTATTGCGTAAGGATGAATTTTCTCAAGTACTGGAGCAATACAAGGGAATGGGGCTAAATGTAAAGGGAGTAGATGCTTCGGCACGCTTTTTGGATGCATTAGCTGGGTTGAGTGATCCAGAATTG
Source organism: uncultured Bizionia sp. (assembly GCA_947496215.1). Lineage (GTDB taxonomy): Bacteria > Bacteroidota > Bacteroidia > Flavobacteriales > Flavobacteriaceae > JAHDHI01. The sequence goes on along the minus strand of CANMCF010000013.1, from coordinate 107,873 downwards.
AAACGTAAGGCGATTGGTCGTGTATTCATCGAAGTTTTCGATGATGAAGCCAATCAAATAGAAAATGTAAAGTGGTTGGCACAAGGAACGATATACCCAGATGTCATAGAAAGTGTTTCGGCAACGGGAGGACCAAGCGCAACGATTAAAAGTCATCATAACGTAGGTGGATTGCCAGATTTCATGAAGTTGAAGATCGTTGAGCCATTGAAAGCATTGTTCAAGGACGAAGTACGTCGTGTAGGAGCCTCCATGGGAATGGACAAGCAATTGTTGGGACGCCACCCTTTTCCAGGTCCAGGATTGGCCATTAGGATATTGGGAGACATCACTTCGGAAAAAGTTCGTATTTTGCAAGAAGTGGATGCCGTTTTCATAAATGGATTGAAGGAAGCTGGGTTATATGACAAAGTATGGCAAGCAGGAGCAATATTGCTACCGGTAAACAGTGTAGGAGTAATGGGAGATGAAAGAACCTATGAGAAATGTGTGGCGTTAAGAGCAGTTGAAAGTACGGATGGTATGACGGCAGATTGGGTAAATCTACCCTATGAATTTTTGCAGAAAACCTCCAATGACATAATAAATAAGGTAAAAGGCGTTAATAGAGTAGTGTATGACATCAGTTCTAAACCACCAGCAACCATAGAGTGGGAATAAGACACCGAAAAATTAGCGAACACTAAAATAAGAGCCAGCTTTAAAAAAAATGGACAAAGTAAGAATTGAAGAATAAACCTTGAATATGACTTTGGACGTATAATAGCATATGAAGAAAATAATTTACATCTTGGTATTAATGCTTAGTTTCAGTTGCGTATCCACGCAGGCTCAAAACTATAAGACGCATAAGGTAAAGAGTGGTGAAACCGTGGAGTCCATAGCAAAACGTTATGATGTTTCGGCAAGTACCATCTATGCTTTGAATCCCGATGCCAGAAAAAAGTTGAAACCCAATGCTGTTTTGCTTATTCCAGAACCTCAAAGCAATACGCCCAAGGTAACTACCATAAAAGAGTTAAAGGAATTCATAAAGCATAAGGTAAGACGTAAGGAGACTTTGTACAGCTTATCAAAAAAGTACAATGTCACACAAGACGAAATCAAAAAGCACAACACCTTTTTGTATGCAAACAACCTTAGAAAAGGAGATAGACTTGAAATTCCCGTATTCAAGACGATTACCAAGATAGAAGAAGTTGATGATGTAGCAAAGGCATATACGGTCAAGCCAAAGGAAGGTAAATGGCGCATTGCTTATAAATATGGTATAACTGTACAAGAATTGGAAGCTTTGAATCCAGATATGGGAACTGTAATACAACCTGGACAGACAATCAAGGTTCCCAACTTGGAAACTAAGACAATCAAGGAAGTAGATGAAGCCTATAGTTACTATACCGTACTACCGAAAGAAGGATTCTATAGATTGAGAATTAAAACAGGTTCGGATAAAGAAACGTTGGAAAAATTGAATCCTGGTCTTGCTGAATCCGGTCTAAAGGAAGGGATGATCTTAAAGGTGCCTTATGATACCAAGTTGACAGGAGGTACAGAAACCTTGGGAGTACTTGGAGATACATTGAGAAGTAATGTGGAGTTGTCAAATCGTATCTTGGATGAAGAAACAAAGAACATTGCGATAATGTTACCATTCAAATTGAATAAGGTGAATATTGATTCTGTTGCAGATACGAAGGAATTCATAAAAAATGATCGAGCGACGGCAATCTCACTTGATTTTTATTCTGGAGCTTTGGTGGCATTGGATTCACTTAAAAAAATGGGGGTAAACCTAAAAGTGAATGTATATGATACCAAGAACATGCAAAGTGAATTGAATTCCATATTGAGAAATAATGACTTTGAAGATACAGACGCTGTGATTGGACCATTGCTGGCCAATAACTTCAATACAGTTGCATCTGCTCTGGAAAGAGACAACGTCAGTGTAGTATCTCCAATAATAAAATCTGTTAAGATTGGTGGAAATGTATTTCAATCAAGACCATCGGACGTTGCACTTACAAATAAGATAATAAGTCATTTCAAGGCAGATTCCACTGCCAACATAATAATCGTTTCGGATAGAAAGAACAAAGAAGCAAGCGCATTGTTGAAGCGTGAGTTTAAAGGAGCTGCTTTGGTTGCTTCCCGTACAAATAAAAAAACAGGGAAGGATGCCTATTACATCTTCGATCAAGATTTGATAAAGGTTTTGAAACCAGGGAACAACATTGTTTTCTTGGAAACTCAAAATGATGGGTACGTATCCAATGTATCAAGTATATTGAATTCTTTGAATACGGACGAGATAAAGGTAAGGTTGGCCACTACCAACAAGAATAGTGCATTCGATGACGAAGAAGTTTCTAATCATCACCTTTCCAACCTTCAGTTTACATATCCATCTGTATCGAAAATGATAGGAGAGGACGATGACAACAGTTTTGTTAAAAACTACAATGAAATCTATGGAGAAACTCCAAACACCTATGCGGTAAGAGGTTTCGATTTAACAATGGATGTCGTCTTACGCTTGGTAACATCAGAAAATTTATCTCGATCCGTAAATGATGCTCCAGTGACTTCATATGTGGAAAACAAGTTCGGATACAAGAAAAAGACATTTGGAGGCCACTACAACGATATGGCATACCTAGTACAGTACAAAGACTTGAAAATTATTGAAGTGGAGTAATAAAATATTGGTTTTTGGCGTTATAGGTAATTATCCCTAATTTAAGATTGGCAATGTATAAATTACTTTTAATGTGCTTTGGTTTTTTTCTGTTCAATGGAGATGCAACAGAATTTTCTTGGAGTGATACCTATAAATTGACATGGAATGACTTTCAAGGTGCACCAGATCAAAATTCGGAAGCCGTGGCAGTTACGGCTTCAGGAATAACATTCAATTATTCAATAAAGAAAACCAAAACAAAGGTACTCAGTTTTAAAACTATGATAAAAGCACATTTTTACCCAGAACATTCTTGGTGTAAAGAGAGTGAAGTAGACGACCACGTATTATCTCATGAACAATTGCATTTCGATATAACAGAATTGCATGCAAGGCTATTCAGAGAGAAAGTCGATGCATTGAGACCTTCCCAAAATGTTGCAGAGACGTTGCAAGACTACCATAAGACAATCAATGAGAATTTGGAGAACATGCAGAACAAATATGATAGTGAAAGCAACTATTCCATTGACAAGGAAGGTCAAGCCATTTGGCAAAGCTATGTGGAAAAGGAATTGAAACGTTTGAGTAAATACAAATCTTAAGTCACTTATGCTACAGCCGGATAAGAAATTCTTGGTGAAACTGGCTCATACCAAGATGCCATATGGGAAATATAAAGAACGCTATCTCATAGACTTACCGGAACACTATGTAGTGTGGTATCATAACAAGGGGTTTCCAAAAGGAAAACTTGGAGAAATGTTGGAAACCGTTTATACGCTCAAGTTGAACGGATTAGAGGAGTTGGTAAGAAACATACAAAGAAACTTTCCAAAGCCTTAGGTTGAAAACCAATGCTTTTATGATGATTGATTTGTTCAAATTCGATGAATTATTACCATTTGACATTAAGAATGTCAACAAATATATGCAAGTTGTCTTCAATAAATAAATCCCGATTTTCCACAAAGATTTCAACTTTAAATTGTAAATTTGCTCGCGTTTAACAACGCACAATGGCAACTACAACGAAATACATATTTGTAACAGGAGGAGTGACATCCTCATTAGGAAAAGGAATAATAGCAGCTTCTCTAGCTAAATTACTACAAGCTCAAGGTTACAGAACCACAATCCAAAAATTAGACCCATACATAAATGTGGACCCAGGAACTCTAAATCCATACGAACATGGTGAGTGTTACGTTACGGATGATGGAGCAGAAACCGATTTGGACTTGGGACATTACGAGCGTTTCTTGAATGTACCTACAAGTCAAGCAAACAATGTAACAACAGGTCGCATTTACCAAAGTGTAATCGAAAAAGAACGACGTGGAGAGTTTTTGGGGAAAACGGTGCAAGTAATACCTCACATTACAGACGAAATCAAACATAGAATCCAAATCCTTGGAAAATCAGGTGATTATGACATAGTAATCACAGAAATAGGAGGAACGGTCGGTGATATCGAATCCTTGCCGTATGTAGAATCTGTGAGACAGTTAAAATGGGAGTTGGGACAGGACAATGCATTGGTAATACATTTGACCCTTGTACCTTATTTGTCGGCAGCAGGAGAATTAAAGACCAAACCAACGCAGCATAGTGTCAAGACATTGATGGAGAGTGGGGTACAGGCAGATATCTTAGTGTGCAGAACGGAGCATGAATTGCCACAGGATTTACGTGACAAGCTTGCTAGATTTTGCAATGTAACCAGAGACTCTGTAATTCAATCCATAGATGCATCTACCATATATGATGTGCCAAATCTAATGTTGACGGAAGGGTTGGATAAAATTGTGCTGAAAAAGTTGGCTTTAAAAAGTGAAACACCAGATTTAACACGTTGGAATGCCTTTGTCGAACGTCATAAAAACCCGAAGACAGAAGTAACCATAGGTCTAATTGGCAAGTATGTGGAACTTCAAGATTCGTATAAATCGATATTGGAAGCTTTCATACATGCAGGAGCGGAAAATGAAGTAAAGGTTAATATAGAATCGATACATTCGGAATATTTGAACGCCGACAACATTAAGTTGAAACTATCTCACTTGGATGGTGTCTTGGTGGCTCCTGGTTTTGGAGAACGTGGTATTGAAGGAAAGATAGATGCCGTAAGATACGTAAGGGAAAACAACATACCATTTTTGGGAATCTGTCTAGGTATGCAAATGGCGGTCATTGAGTTTTCAAGAAATGTCTTAGGTCTTAAAGATGCCAACTCAACAGAAATGAATGAATCGACTACAAACCCAGTGATCGATTTGATGGAAGAACAAAAAACGGTAACAGACAAAGGAGGTACGATGCGTTTGGGAACTTGGACATGTGATTTGTCTGAAAATAGCATTGTTCGAAATGTTTACAATGCCAAAACCATTGGTGAACGTCATAGACATCGTTATGAATTCAATAGCGATTTTAAAGCACAAATTGAAGAGAAAGGAATGGTGGCCACAGGATTGAATCCAGATACGAAACTCGTGGAAATAGTAGAAATACCTAGCCATCCTTGGTTTGTAGGAGTACAATACCATCCAGAATATAAAAGTACGGTAGCTAACCCACATCCATTGTTCGTAGCTTTTGTCAAGGCGGCATTGGTTCATAAAGAAACCAAAAAAGATGTCAGTATGGCACAAAACAAATAACGGATTACTTTTTGATTTAGCTAAAAGCAATACTTATTACAAACTAACATATGCCTTTAAGGTAAGGCATCAAGATACAAATGGAAGAAAAGAAATTTGATTCAAAGACCATAATAGGATTCGTGCTCATTTTTGGGATACTGTTATTTATGTTATGGCAGAACAAACCAACCGAGGAAGAACTGGCTGAGCAGGAGAAAGCGGAACAAGAACAAGTAGAAAAGGCAAAAGCAGAGCAAGTTCTTGAAGACAATGTGACAGTGGAAGAAACTTCCATCCAAGCGTTACCGGATTCATTGAGAACAATCGAGCTACAAAACAAGTTGGGGGCATTTGCTTATTCGGAAACATTGCCTGCAGCAAAGGAAGTTTCTGTGGGAAATGGTGTTTTGGCATTGAAATTCAACCCTAAGGGAGGACAGATTTCAGAGGTGAAATTAACACAATTTGTCGATTTTGATTCCCTTCCCATTTATTTGGTGAAAAACAAGAACGCAGCGTTCAACATTAATTTTGGGACGACAAATAGTAGAATTCTCAATACAAGAGATTTGAATTTTCATCCAACAATAACTAAAAATGGTGAGAATACTGTGGTTTCCATGAAGCTAAAGGTTTCAGAATCTCGATTTTTAGAATATAGATATGTGTTGAAACCCAATGATTACATGGTGGACTTCACCATAAAATCCCAAGGGTTGAACAATATAATAAATGGATCCCAAGAAGTAAATTTCGATTGGAACCAAAAGACCTTTCGTCATGATCAAAGTATTTCTTACGAAAACAGGTATACACGTTTGACATATCAGCACGATGGGGACAAGATAGACAAGTTGTCTCAAGCTAGCGAAGACGATGAAATAGAGAAAGACGTACAATGGTTATCTTTCAGGCAACATTTCTTCAGTTCTATCCTAGTTGCGGACAAACCTTTTAAAAGTGTTGCCTTGACATCCAAGGATTTGGTTCAAGAAGAGGAAATAGATACCATTTTTACTAAACAATTCTCGGCAAAGACAACTTTGGCATTAAGTGGAAATGAGTTCAATGAAAATCTAAAATTGTTTTACGGGCCCACCGATAGCCAAATTTTAAAGCACTACGACCATAACTTGGAAGAAAGCATTCCTTTTGGTTGGGGGATTTTTGGTTGGATAAACAAATACCTGTTCATTCCTCTATTCGGCTTTTTGAGTTCATTCTTGCCTTATGGTATAGCCATCATCGTGATGACTGTACTTATTAAATTGGCGATGTCGTTTGTACAGTACAAGCAGTATTTGTCTCAAATGAAAATGAAGATTCTAAAACCGGAATTAGATGCAATTCGTGAAAAGCATAAAGATAACAAGATGAAAGCGCAACAAGAAACTATGGCGTTGCAAAACAAAGCTGGGGCTAGTCCTTTAAGCGGGTGTTTGCCGGCATTGATTCAGATGCCAGTATTCTATGCCTTGTTCATGTTTTTTCCAACAGCCTTTGCATTGCGTCAAAAGAGTTTTCTTTGGGCAGATGATTTGTCTTCTTACGATGTGGTGGCAGAGTTGCCTTTCAGCATTCCTTTATATGGAGATCACGTAAGTTTATTTCCGATACTTGCTGCCATAGCCATTTTCTTTTATATGAAGATGACGACAGGTCAACAAGCTGCAGTATCTCAACCACAGCAAGAAGGTATGCCAGATATGCAAAAGATGATGAAGTATATGATATACTTCGCACCAATCATGATGATGATTTTCTTTAACCAGTATGCGTCAGGTTTAAGTTTGTATTACTTCATATCAAATTTGATCAGTATCGGAATATTGATTGTGATCAAAAAATATGTCCTTGATGAAGACAAGATATTGGCTCAGATTCAAGAAAATAAAAAGAAGCCTAAGAAAGAAGGTCGTTTCCAAAAGAAAATGAAAGAGATGATGGAGCAGGCAGAGCAACAAAAACAAACGCAGCAAAAGAATAAAAGGAAGTAGAAAAAAATAAATGTTCAAAAGCTGTCGTTCTATGTAATTAGTTTGGCAGCTTTTTTGTTTGGTCTAGATTAGAAATACAATTTCAGAAACCAATTTACGTTAATCATTTTATGAAGAATACAATATTATTATTGTTTAGTTTTGTTGCCTGTTTGGCATCAGCACAAAAGAACAATCAATTCGATACCAATGGGAAGCGTCATGGTGTTTGGAAGAAAAACTTCGATAAAACAGATGTATTGCGTTATGAAGGAGAGTTCGATCATGGAAAGGAAATAGGTGTTTTTAAGTTTTATAAGAAAATAGACGACAAGGCCGTCTTGACGGCAACACGTACTTTCAATAGCAAAAATAGTTTGGCAGAGGTCAAGTTCTTTTCATCAAAAAAGAAGGTGATTAGCGAAGGTAAGATGAATGGCAAGGTCTATGTCGGAAAATGGGTGTACTATCACAAGGGGTCGCCTAAGGTAATGACCGAAGAGTTTTACAATGGCAAAGGTGAATTGGATGGTGAGCGAAAAGTCTATTATTTAAGTGGAAAAGTAGCAGAAAAGGCAACTTACAAATCTGGCCAGTTGGATGGGGAGTCCCTTTGGTATTCAGGAAACGGCAAGGTAATCAGAGTATTCAATTATGTGAAGGGAGAGCTGCATGGTCCTGCCAAAACCTATGATTTCAATGGGAATTTGGAGGCAGAAGGTGTTTACCAAAAAAATAGGAGACATGGTATATGGAAGTTTTATAAAAATGGGAAACTTGTTAAAGAACAAGATTTTACAAGGCGAAGTAAAAACCCTTACAAGCAAGGACGGAAATAATAAAAAAACTTCTTGTAGTCTACAAGAAGCTTCTTCCATCAGAAGGATTCATTTTAGTTTGCTATTAACTCTTGTGCTGAAGTATTCCTTCTATGATTCTTTATCGTAAATTAAAGACTTAACCCATTTCCAACATAAGTCGTAACTGCATAAAAACATTAACATTCAATTGATTGAACATCAAGGTTGTTGTGGTTGGTTGCAATGTGTTGATTTTTATGTTGTTATATTTATATTTACGATGAAAAGGGAGAAATGGACCATGCTATGTGAAATCTTTTGAAATCTCGTATCTTTGCAAACATTTACATAAAAAATGAAAAAAAGAGTAATTGTAGGACTATCTGGAGGAGTAGATTCCAGTGTTGCAGCATATTTGTTGAAAGAGCAGGGCTATGAGGTCATAGGTTTGTTCATGAAGAATTGGCATGACGATTCCGTTACCATTTCCGATGAGTGCCCTTGGCTGGATGATAGCAATGATGCGATGCTGGTGGCAGAAAAACTAGGAATACCATTTCAAACAGTCGATTTGAGCGAACAGTACAAGGAGCGTATTGTCGATTACATGTTCAATGAGTATGAGAAAGGGAGGACCCCTAATCCAGACGTACTTTGCAATAGGGAAATAAAGTTTGATGTCTTTATGAAGATTGCATTGGATTTGGGAGCAGACTATGTTGCTACCGGACATTATTGCAGAAAAGGAACTTTGATGGAAGATGGAAAGGAAACCTTTCAACTAATGGCCGGAAAGGACAACAACAAGGATCAGTCTTATTTTCTATGTCAGCTATCCCAAGACCAATTGGCAAAGGCATTGTTTCCAATAGGAGAATTGCAAAAACCTGAGGTTAGGGAGATTGCAGCAAAAGCAGATTTGATCACTGCCGATAAAAAAGATTCTCAAGGATTATGCTTCATTGGCAAAGTAAGGTTACCAGATTTTCTTCAACAACAATTGAAACCTAAAGAAGGAGTCATAGTGGAAGTACCGGAAACCTATTCGGCTTATGTAGAAATAGAAAACGACTTCAACACGAAAATAGAAGAACTCCAATACCTGTCTCGAAAAACCAAATATTCGATGGAAGATGGAGAAGTCGTAGGGAAGCATCAAGGTGCTCATTACTTTACAAAAGGACAACGTAAAGGTTTGGCCGTTGGAGGAAAAGAGGAACCTCTTTTCGTCATTGACACAGATGTCAAAGAAAATATCATTTATACGGGGCAAGGGAAATCTCATCCTGGCTTGTATAAAAAGGCATTGTTTGTAAACGATGAAGAGTTGCATTGGGTAAGAGAAGACATTGCTTTGAAAGTTGGGGAAACCTTGGAAGTGTCAGCAAGAATACGTTATCGTCAAGCATTGGAAAAAGCAACATTGCACAGAGTGGATTCGGGGTTATTCGTGGAATTCGAAAACTTTCAATCTGCGATTACAGAAGGACAATTTGTTGCATGGTATTTAGCAGATGAATTAGTTGGTTCAGGAGTAATTTCATAAATTGCAGTAACATAAACTGCAATTATCATGAAAAAAATATTCCTCTTGACTTTTTTCAGCATCTCATTTTTAGGTTTTAGCCAAGAAGATGCCTGGATATACTTTACAGACAAAGAAAATGTAGCGGCTTCAATTGCCAATCCCATCACTATCATGACCCAAAAGGCAATAGATAGGAAAAATGCCCATGGTACGACAATAGATGAGCGTGACGTACCAGTAAATGAAAACTACATAACACAATTGAAAAACCAAACTGGAATTACCGTTTGGGCAAAATCAAAATGGTTCAATGCCGTTCACGTTCGTGGTACGGAAGCCAATATCAATGCATTGTCAGCCTTGATTTTTGTCAATAGCATTACTTTTGCAGACGACAACTTGAATTCAAAGACTTCACAAGTGGAAATCCCAGAAAACAAGTTTGAGATTGAAAGTCAGCAAACGGTGTTCAACTATGGAAATGCTCTAAATCAGATAGAAATGTTCAATGGAGACGATCTACATATAGCAGACTATACAGGGACAGGAATTACGGTTGCTGTGATAGATGCCGGTTTTCCAAATGTAAATACAATGGCTGGATTTCAACGATTGAGAGATGCTGGTAACCTATTGGGAGGTTATGACTTCTTTGATAGAACAGACGATGTCTATGCAAATACCTCAAGTTCCCATGGTACATTGGTGTTAAGCGATATGGCTGGCTTTGTACAAGATCAGTTTGTTGGGACGGCACCAGATGCCAGTTATTATCTATTTAGAACAGAAAATGCGCCAAATGAAAACCCAATTGAAGAGAGTCTTTGGGTTGAAGCAGCAGAAAGAGCTGATAGTTTGGGAGTAGATGTCATCAATTCTTCATTGGGATACAAAACTTATGACAATCCTAATTATAGCCATACATCTCAAGACTTAAATGGAAATACGACATATATCACTAAAGGGGCCAACATAGCTTTCGAAAAAGGAATGTTAATGATAAATTCAGCGGGGAACTCTGGAGCCAGTGGGCTAGGAGCACCAGCAGATGGAGCTGGTGTGTTTACCATTGGAGCTGTACAGGCAAACGGTAACTATGCAAGTTTTAGTTCTCAAGGAAGCGCAATACAGCCAACGCAAAAACCAGATGTGGTTGCGCAAGGACAAGCTAGCTATGTGATAAATCAAAATGATGCCATTACAACTGCAAATGGTACTTCTTTCAGCTCACCTATTTTGGCAGGAGGCTTGGTATGCTTGTGGCAAGCTTTGCCCAATATGACCAACGAGCAAATAATGCAATTGGTAAGAGAGTCAGCATCTCAATACAATAGCCCGGATTATTTGTTAGGTTATGGTATTCCAGATTTGTCCATGGCTTTAACAGAAGGATTGTCTGTCACGGAATTTGAAAATAACGCTACAACATTAAACATATTTCCCAATCCAGCACAAAACGTAGTCAATGTACAAATACCATCTGCTTATGAATCTGCTCGTGTGCGATTATATGACATTTTAGGTAAAAAAGTCTTTGAGTCCACAGTATCTCAGGAGCATTCAAAAATAGATGTGTCTACATTTTCAAAAGGATTGTATTTGATTAAGGTAGAGGCCAACGATGTCGCAAAGACTTTAAAGTTAATTATCAATTAAAGAGCAACCATACCAATTAATGAAAAACAGAATTACCCAACTTTTCAATATAAAACACCCGATCATTCAAGCGGGAATGATTTGGAATAGTGGCTGGAGATTGGCTTCGGCAGCAAGTAACTCAGGGATTTTAGGACTGATAGGAGCGGGAAGCATGTATCCCGATGTTCTGAGGGAACACATTCAAAAATGCAAAAATGCAACAGATAAGCCATTTGGGGTAAATGTACCAATGCTTTATCCAAACATTACTGAGATAATGGATATCATTGTTGAAGAGGATGTGAAGATCGTATTCACTTCTGCCGGAAACCCAAAGACATGGACCAAATGGTTGCAAGACAAGGGGATTACGGTGGTTCATGTGGTAAGTAGTGTGAAATTCGCACTGAAAGCACAGGAAGCAGGAGTAAATGCTGTTGTTGCAGAAGGTTTTGAGGCAGGAGGACATAATGGAAGAGATGAAACAACTACACTCACATTGATTCCAATGGTAAAAGAACACTTGAAAATTCCATTGATAGCTGCAGGAGGGATAGCAACAGGAAAAGCAATGTTGGCATGTATGGTCTTAGGGGCAGATGGTGTACAAGTTGGAAGTCGTTTTGTGGCAAGTGAAGAATCGTCGGCACACAGAGCCTTCAAACAGGTCGTGGTAGATGCCAAGGAAGGGGATACCCAGCTTACTCTGAAGGAATTGGCTCCTGTTCGTTTGGTTAAAAATAAATTCTACGATGAGTTGCAGGAGTTGTATAAATCTGCACCAACACCGGAGCAACTGAAAGAGTTATTAGGGAGAGCTCGCGCAAAAAAAGGAATGTTTGAAGGAGATTTGGAGGACGGGGAATTGGAAATAGGTCAAATTTCTGGATTGATTCATGATGTAAAGCCAGTGGCAGAGATTGTAAAAGAGATCGTAAAAGAATTTGAGGAAACTAGTCAGAATGCACCACTATTGTGTCACTAAATTGACGAAAGGCATTTATTTTAAGACTAAGAAGAAAACTCAAGAAAAATAAAAGCGTAAAGCAACAACCTTTGAAAAGAGTAACTTTTCAAAGGTTGTTGCTTTTTATATAATGATTGCTGTGGTTCTCTAATCAAGAGTTGTTTCACCAAACTTGGCACAAATACATTGGTAGTGTTTCCAATGCGAAAAACTATTATGATTAACCAAAGCCTTACTTGAGTACAATCTTTTGGTATCTCTTATTTCTTTATGATCTTGAAGGTCTTCTTGTTTTCATCTAACTTTATTTCAAGGAGGTATACTCCAGATGCGAAATTAGAATAATCGATGGAGGAGTTTTTCTTGTTGTTTTTGTTTTCCAAGATGAGCTGACCTTGAATAGTGTATATGGCATAATCATAGTCAGATGAATTGGTTCTTATGTTCAAGATGTCTTTTACAGGGTTGGGGAATAATGCCACATTGTTGTGAATGAAATCTGGCGTGCTCAAACTACCACTGATCACCTTGACTTTTAAATCGTCAAAGTAGAAACCATCCTTTTGTTCAAATCCATCCGACCTCAATTGAAACCTTATTAGAATTGAGCTACCTACATAATCGCTTAAATTGATTTCTTCAAGAACCCAAGAACTTTGAGTTCCGTCATATAGGGGCTCGTTGTTGGCTCCTGTCTGATCGGAAACTCCCGTATTGGTATATTTACCACATTGTGGAATCCAAGTTGTACCATCATCTGTGGATACTTGAATTTGTACGTAGTCATAATTGTTCTCTACTTCCCATTTGGCATAGAACGTAAGCAATGCATCGGAAGCAGTCGTTAGATCCAAGGCATTAGTCAAAGTTATAGTGTTGTTTGCATTGGCAGTGTAATTTCCATTGGGAGTATCCGTGATGGAGCTGCTGGGAGAATTGAATTCTGTCGTGGAGATTCCCCAAGAGGAACTGGTCCAATATGTGGTTACATCATTTGCCTCGTCATCCAATATGAGAGTTGGAGCACCATAAGTTTTGGTAATGGTCAACTTCTTGTCATAAAGGCCGTTGTTCAAGATTAATTCATAGACAACATCATCACCCACGGCTATGTTGGAATTAAGGTTTATATCTATGGAACCTGCTTGTTCCTCCAATATGTCTAGGCCATTGTGACTTTCTGTCGGACCTATAGAAGCGATATTGGCACTCACTGGATTTATGGAGACCGTAAAGTTACCATCTTCCAGCCCTAGGCGTTTAATGGTGTATTGGGAAGATGTTACCAAGGCATCAATGTATGTTGGGGCATTGTCGTTAATTGAAGCATGGTTTCCTGCTACTTGAGCGGCAGAGATGTTTAAAAACAACATTTCTTTGGCAATATCCTCTATTTGAGAAGCAGCAGGCCAAAATGAAGAACCGATCTCTGGAGTCATGGAGAATATCTTTTCCCTAGTACCTCCATCTTGCTTGTTGAGGACACCATACATGAAATCATCACTGTCTCCAGCTGCAGCATAGAGTTCAGAGGCTATGATATTCGAGTAACCATTCTCTGAGACCATATAACCAGAAATTGCTAGAAATGTCGAGTGGTCTGCAGTGGGTTGATTGTCTGCATATCCAAAAGGAAGCAACAATAGATTACTATAGCTATGGGCGTTAAGTGCCACTTTAAAGTCATTGTCCTCCACCAGCCACCTCAAAGCTTGGTTTTCTGGTTCTGAAAAGATATCGGTTCCTGCATAGGTGTCTCCACCAGAACCTGATGTACCAGCTGTATTCCAAACCTCAGTACCATCGGGTTTGATGTAAGAATAGTTTCGATTGTTATCGACTCCAAAAGAGCCATCACCATTATTTCTTCTGTTTTTACGCCAAAAACCTCCTCCATTGGGGTTGTTTGTTTCGTTATAAACGTAGCCATCAGGATTTACGCAAGGAACGAAGAATAACTCCGTATTGTCTACAATTGTCTTTATTTCCAAATTGGAATCGTAATTTTCCAAAAGGTACCACATGTAAAATATGGTTTGTTGCAAAGACATAGGTTCTCTAGCATGGTGGATTGCTGTATAGAGAACTTGTTTTTCACTTGCAGCTTCATTTGTAGAAGCATTGTCTGAAATCTTCACATATTGAATGCCTCTACCTTCTGACGTTGCATATGTACTGATATCTGCTCGTGTTGTGATCAAGTTAGGGTACTCCGTTTTCATGTCATCCAATTCCTGGAGCATTTGACTATAGGTTAAAAAACCACCCATGGAACCACTATTGTAGTTTACAGGACTTGTATAGGTCGTACCTGGGGTATTTGTGCAGTTTGGATTGTTTTTTCTTCGTGGAACATAAGAACGATGATTTGGATCGTTCTGGTCAATATAATGTTTTTGGACATCGTCGATCAATACTTCTACTTTTACACCTATTTGTCTGGCATTAGCAATTTGACTTTCAGAAAAGTCAGATTCGATGTACACATTTTTTTTATGTTTGCCATGATCTAGTGGTAATCCCAATTGTTCCAATTGATTCAAAACATTTTGAGAGCTATAGTAAATTCTGGCCCTTTGGTATTTTTCGTTTGTAGATTCTTGTGCTTGGCATATGATGCTAGCCAAAAATAGTGCGGAAAGGATAATTTTTTTCATTCTTCGAGGAGGGATTTAGTGCAGTTGATTAATTGAATTACAATAATTAAACAGTTTCGTGTGCTAATACCCTACTGAAAAGTAGACTACTATGTTGATCTAGACATAATTGCTTTATATGAACAGCAAGGATTGCATATGTTTTCAATTAGAGATTTCGACTATGTGTGTTTTTGCTCGCATACCTATTTTGGAAGTTGATGGAATTCATTTGAACGTAGTATTTTATCTATGATGAATTCACAAAAATAATTCGCATAACAAAAACCGAAGTACTACTTTTGCCAAATGGTTTTAAGTGACTACACCAAAGAATTCTCATACAATTGGAAACTAGCTGCTCCTGTGATGTTGGGGATGTTGGGGCATACCTTTGTCAGTTTCATAGATAACATAATGGTGGGACAATTGGGGACGGCTGAATTGGCAGCTGTATCTCTTGGCAATAGTTTTATGTTCATAGCCATGTCTTTGGGGATTGGGTTTTCTACGGCCATAACTCCTTTGATAGCTGAGGCGGACTCTTCCAACAATTTCAAGGAAGGAAAATCCTCTTTTAAGCATGGATTGTTTTTATGTATTGTTTTGGGAATACTATTATTTACTATGGTATTTTTTGCGAAGCCTTTGATGTATTTCATGAAGCAGCCAGTAGAAGTTGTGGAGTTGGCCATCCCATATTTGGATTTGGTGGCTTTGTCTTTAATACCATTGATCGTTTTTCAAGCATTCAAACAGTTTAGTGATGGATTGTCTATGACCAAATATCCCATGTATGCGACGATTTTGGCGAATTTGATTAATGTGGCTTTAAATTACGTTCTTATTTTCGGTAAGTTGGGGTTTCCAGAATTGGGCATTGTGGGGGCTGCTTACGGAACGTTGATTTCACGTTTTGTGATGTTATGGTACATTTGGTTTCTATTGAAGAAAAAAGAGAAGTCCAAAGCCTATGTCACCAATGTGAAACTCTTTGTCTTGGATAAGTTGATGCTTCGTAAGATTATTGGATTGGGAGCACCAAGTGCGATGCAAATGTTTTTTGAAGTAGCCATTTTTACTGCTGCCATTTGGCTAAGTGGCCTATTGGGAAAGAATCCACAGGCGGCTAACCAAATAGCCTTGAACTTGAGTTCCATGACCTTTATGGTCGCCATGGGTATAAGTGTAGCCTCAATGATCAGGGTGGGAAACCAAAAGGGGTTGAAACAGTATTTCGAATTGCGCCGTATTGCATTTTCCCTTTTTCTTTTAGGGATAATTTTTGCCGTGGGGTTTGGTCTCATATTCTTTTTGTTTCATGACTTTTTACCAAGAATATATGTCGATTTTGATGATGTGGTAAACTATGAGGACAATATGGAGGTGGTTAGCATTGCTTCGAAATTGTTGTTGGCAGCAGCCATCTTTCAAATTAGCGATAGTATTCAAGTGGTCGTATTGGGAGCTTTGAGAGGTTTGCAGGATGTAAAGATACCAACTATAATAACTTTTGTGTCCTATTGGTTGATTGGTTTTCCGATTAGTTGGTTTTTGGGTAAAGAGGAGGCTTATGCCAGCTTTGGGATATGGTTGGGCTTGTTGGCGGGATTGACCTCGGCTTCGATTTTACTTTTCATCAGGTTTAATTATCTAACCAAACGATTGATCAATACAGAATTAAAATAGATTGCCATTCTTGTATTTGTAGGAATTCAAAATCTCTATATTTGTAAAAAAACAATACCAATGACACTTCCTAAATTTATTCTAGGCGACAATACCGATTTACCCAATGCCATCTTTGTGATCCATACGGAATTTCCAATGTTCATTATCAATCTCGAGGATGATGAAGTGGAGTGGTTGGAAGACTTTGACAAGCATGATGAAAAGGAATTGGAGCTGGAAACAGAAAATTTAATCGAGCAGGCTACTGCTTTTTACGACAGAGAAGTATCTCGTTACGAAGATTAATGCGTTAGGGATAGTAGCGACATCCTTTGTTGTTTGGTTGAGCCTAGTCGAAACCCTTTACAAAAAAGACATAGCGAATAACCCGACCCTTGTGGTAACGCCCAAATAATATCAAATGTTAGAACAACTCATACAATACGACAAAGACCTTTTTCTATTCTTGAACGGATTGGGAACTTCCACTTGGGATGGTTTTTGGATGTTTTATACCACTAAATTCAATTGGATTCCGTTTTATGCGATTTTGGTGTACTTGATGTACAGAAAACTAAACACTAAAATGTTTGTATTGACGCTTATTGTCATAGTGTTGATGGTATCGTTTACAGACCAAGTCACGAATTTGTTCAAATATGGATTCAAGAGATTGCGGCCTTGTCATGAGGATGGGGTTGCCGATGCAATGCGTTTGGTAAAGTCTTGGTGTGGTGGGCGTTATGGCTACTTTTCAGGACATGCTTCTAACTCTATGGCTGTTGCGATTTTTGTAGGTTTGATGTTGAGGTCCAAGTACAAGTATATTATCTACATTTTATTGCCATGGGCCCTTTTAATGGCCTATAGTCGTATATACATTGGTGTGCATTACCCCTTGGATGTTTTTAGCGGGATGATTTTTGGAGCATTGTCGGGCTTTGGTTTCTATAAGCTAGACAAATATATACAAAAGCGTTTTACATTGCAGTAATTACTTTTTCGTTAGTATGTAATAAGTACTAAACAGTCGTTTGTTGTATTGTTTCGTTCCTTTTTTTGCCTGGTTTAAATCATAGGTTGAAATTTCTTTCAAATTATGGTCAGCCTTTAAAAGAACCTCTTCTTTTTCGGTCATGTCGTTTACCAAAATTCCAAACTCTTTCTCCAAAGGGAAAATGTATGCGTTGTCTCTCTTGGGGATTTGATCAATGACATCTCCATAATCCCAAATGGTTTCTGGAGCGATGTAATTGAAAGCATATAGTTTTAGACCTCGTAACTCATTTTCTTCCTTTAAGCTGGATAGCGATTTGTAATCTTCACTTTTTAAGGCGTCAGAAAGTGGCAAACCAAAAACAAAGACAGAAGCAAAAAAGAAAACAGTAGAAAGGAAAACATTTTTAATGTGCTTTTTCACTAGTTGAATTATCATATATGTACCAATGGCAATAAACATTATGGATGCAATTATGAACCAGGGGTTATGCAATTCGATTTCAAAGACTAAAAATAAAACAATGGGTAGGGCAATTGCCACCAGTGCAATCAATCCGAAGTTAAAATATACGGGAACGGTCTCTCGTTTGTCTTTTAATGTTTTGAATCTTCTGAAAAGATACTCTACATAAAAACCAATGTTGAAAGCCAATGGAATGAGTACTGGCATCAAGTAGCGCGATTTTTTCTCAGGAATTATGGATAGGAGGATTACAGCGAGTACAGTCCATAGAAAACTGAATTTATAAGCTTTGTAATGACTTACCCTTGTTTTCAAGTACGGGTAGAGTAAACTGATGAATGCTGGAATAGTCCATAATCCACTTTGTGTGAAGAAACTCCAGTAATAGTAAAAAGGCCTTACATTGTAACTTGTCCAATTTCCTGTTTCCTTGCTGGTTATGGTTTTGAATGTTTCTGGGTCTTGTAGACGTACATACAAATACCACCAGCCGCCAATGATCAAGGCAGAGGCAATGATGCTGAGTATGGCTAGCCCTTTGCTTTTAATGTGCTTGTACTTAAACGTAAAGCCATAGGCCAAAAGAAAGGGAAGGAGCAAGGCATAAATAGACACTGGACCTTTGCATAATATGGAAAGGCCGATAAAAAAACCAGCATGCATGGTCGCTTTCCAATTGTTGCCTTCTTTTTTGAATAGCTTGTACAAGTTGTATATTGCAATGAGCATGAAACCGTGAGCAAAAATATCCCAGGGAGCTTCGATTGTGATGCCTATGACATAAAAGGAGGTAATGACTATTAAAGCATTTATCATACTGTGAGTTCTGCTTTTCAAGATGCTGCGAGATAGATAGAACATATAATTCCCAACGATCATTACCATAAAGACGGCAGGCAAACGCATTCCAAAAATACTTTTTACGCCAAAGATCATTGTAGACAAGGCAGATAGCCAAGTTGGGAGAGGTGGTTTTTGGTAACGTGCTTCCCCATTCATAGTCGTCAAGATCCAGTTGTCATTCTCTAACATTTCCCGTGCAGTGATGAAATTACGAGCTTCCATGATGGTTACTTGCAAAGTATCTAGATTAGGCAATAACATCATAGCTACAAACAAGGAGAGAAATAGAATTGGATATTTTTTTAATGTTTTAAGCATCTTGTTTTCTTAATAAAATAAGATTTCTAATATATATGGTAGCTCCCAAGATGTGTCCTACGAACAATACGGGGTCTCTTCTGAAAATGGCATAGGTCAAAATCAACAATGAACCTATTAAACTCAATGCCCAAAAACCTAATGGTAGAGAGGATTCTTTCTTCTTTTCCGAATAGAGCCATTGGAAGACAAAGCGTAAGGTGAACACGATTTGAGAAACAATTCCCAAGGCTAGCAACCAGAAGGGGATATCTTCATTCTTGAACAACAAGGCAACATCTATCTTATTGTTGTTGTAATAGAAGATAACTATAAAGACAGGCATCAAGAACAAAAACCATTGCAATGGTTTTGGTACCTTCTGCCATTGGTTTTGCAACTGTAAATTCCTAATGTATATGTAGTAGGTTAAACCTTGACCAAGCATAATGGCGAAATCGTTACGCAAGTAACCATATATGAACAAGAGAAATGAAGCCATTAGGCTAAGCGACCAAAATAGGCTAGGCGTAATGACCCTTTTTTGTTTTTCGCTAGTGATCCATTGTACTATCAATCGAGAAGAAAACAGTATTTGGGCAAGAAACCCGACGCTATATATTATCCAGTTGCTCATTAACCTTTTTTAGCAACGTCATAATTGATGTATTTTTTCTTCATCCAGAGGTATGCAAAACAATCCATCAAAGGACCTATAAGCCTGTTCCATAAACCATACTTGGCTTCACCAGCTATACGTGGAAAGTGTTGAACAGGTATTTGTTTTATATTTCCGTTCTGCAGTAAAATCATAGCAGGCAAGAAGCGATGCAGGCCTTTAAACATAGGGATGCGTTTGGCATATTCCGTTTTTATGACTTTTAACGGGCAGCCGGTATCGTCCATTCCGTCATGAGTAAAGGCTCTACGAATACCATTGGCAATGGTGGACGACATATTCTTCACAAAACTATCCTTTCTGTTTGCACGTACACCAGTTACCAAATCGTTTTTTTCAATATGTTCCAATAACAAGTTGAAATCTGAAGGAGCGGTTTGCAAATCGGAATCGATGTAACCGACCAACTCCGTCTCGGAGTGATCGAAACCGGCTTTTATAGCTGCACTCAATCCTCGATTGCTCTTGAATGAGATATATGAAAACTCAGGGTTTCGTTCGCAAATATCCTCGATTATGTCTTGACTCTTGTCTTTGGAACCATCATTTACAAACAATATTTTAGTTGTTTTCGAAGCGATCTTGGTATAAGCCAGCAATTCTGTTTCAACTCTTGGTAGATTGTCTTCTTCGTTGTAAACTGGAACAACTATTGTAAAATGATAACTCATAATTTCTTATTGATCTTACAAATGTATTGTTTTTTTAAGAATAGAAAATGAGTATCAAATAAAATATGTTTCTTTGTAATGGATATGCGTCTTTTATGTGGTAGATGGCAGACGTATTAAGTGAATTTTACGGACAAATGTTATACATTGCTTTATGTA
Organism: uncultured Bizionia sp.; assembly: GCA_947496215.1. GTDB lineage: Bacteria > Bacteroidota > Bacteroidia > Flavobacteriales > Flavobacteriaceae > JAHDHI01. The sequence goes on along the minus strand of CANMCF010000013.1, from coordinate 87,218 downwards.
AATGTGGTATGCATTTTTAAAACTCAAAAGAAAAACCTGACAAATGAAGATATTAGTAACTGGAGCATCTGGCTTTATAGGTTCTCATACTTGTGAACGATTAAAAAGCCTAGGACACGATGTAGTTGGTGTGGATAATTTTAATGACTATTATAGCTTGGAGTTAAAGCAATTGAATGAAAAGGCTTTAATGGATATGGGAATTACGATTCTAAAGCAAGATCTAAGAGATGAAAATCTGGCTGAATTCCTACCAAAGGACATTAACTACATTTTTCATTTTGCAGCGCAGCCAGGAATCTCTGCAACTTCTACTTTCGAAGATTATTTCACGAACAATGTAATAGCTACCAAATATTTGATAGATTATGCATTGCAACTCGATGATTTAAAGTTGTTTGTCAACATTGGGACATCCTCAATCTATGGGTTGGAAGCTACCTTTCCAGAAGATGTAGCACCAAAACCAGCATCTCACTACGGTGTTACCAAACTCACTGCAGAACAATTGATACTCCAAAAAAGTAGAGAGAAACAGTTTGATGCGTGTTCATTGAGACTATATTCTGTAATAGGGCCAAGAGAAAGACCAGAAAAGATGTACACCAAGTTGATAGCGTGTGCATACAACGAAACCGCCTTCCCGCTTTATGATGGTAGTGCAGCTCACCTAAGGAGTTTTACCTATGTTGGAGATATCGTAGACGGAATAGTAAGTGTCATTGGCAACGAAGAAAAGGTAAATGGAGAAATTATAAATCTTGGTACAGAGGTAGAACATACTACACAAGATGGTATTGATGCCGTAGAAGAAGTCATCGGGAAATCCATAAACATTGATCATGTTGCTGCAAGGGCAGGAGATCAATTGAGAACGAAAGCCAACATAGACAAGGCCAAACGTTTATTGAATTACAATCCACAGACGACCTTGCTGGAAGGTGTAAGGCAACAAGTGGAGTGGTATAAGAAGTACTTTGTCTAAAGCTTGATGATCTTGTTCTTTATGGCGTAGATAACCAAACCAATTCTGTTTTTTACTTGGAGTTTGAAAAATAAAGCGTCCCTATAACCATCTATGGTTTTTGGGCTCAAAAACATTTTTTCGGCAATTTCCTTATAGGTTAATTCTGTGCAAACGTGTTTTATGAATTCCACCTCCCTTTCTTTCAATTTTAGTTTGGAATCTTTATAGTCTTCGTTCAATGTGTTGATGAGCAAGTTGGAAATATCCTTGGTATGGTAATAACCGTTGTTTATGACTTCGTTCAAAGCCCTTTCCAATATGCTTTTTTCAACATCTTTGAGCAAGTATCCCTTTGCTCCGGCTTTCAACATTTTGATGATGGTATCTTCTTCCTCGTCAACCGAAAGCGCAATCACTTTTATGTTCGGATAGTTATTTTTTAAATACTCAGTTGTCTCTATGCCATTCATAATTGGCATGTTGACATCCATGAGTACTATATCTGGAATGTTTTTAGGCGTTTTTAGTTTGGTAACCAATTCCTTTCCGTTCTTGCATAGGTACAAGACGTTGAAATGATCAAATGAACTGACCAGGCTGCTAATTGCCTGCGATAGTAGCATATGGTCTTCGACGATTACTATGTTATGTGTTTCCATTTGTAATGAGTGTTAATAAGCATAATGAATATGCAATTCTGTACCTTCATTGATAACCGAACTGATATTTGCTTCCGCATTTATCAATTGTGCTCTTTTGCTAATGTTTGTTAGGCCAATACCTGTGCTTTTGGAGTTGTCCTTATCAAAACCTTTCCCATTGTCCTTGGCGAAAATATCAATGCTTTCCACTCCATAGTCAATTGTGACGTCCAATTGGGTGGCTTTTGCATGCTTGATCGTATTGGAGAAAAATTCTTGAAGTATTCTGAAAAATACGATTTCCACTTCGGGATTCAACTTTTGCTCTTCTCCTTTAACTTTCAAACTGGCTTCCAAATATTGGATTCTATTGAATCTATTTATTTCTTGATCCACGGCCGTAACCAAAGATATGTTTTTTAACGCTTCTGGGTTAATGGCTTTGGATAATGTTCTCAATTCCTTTAAACCCTTGTTCAAGGTTTCTATGACATCTTCGATGTTGGATTCGTTTTGCAATTGTATCTTGGCCAAGGTAATGAGTTGTCCAATGTTGTCATGCAATTCCCAACTGATGTTTCTAAAGGTTTCCTCTCTTATTTCTATTTGGGTTTTCCCAATTTCTTGTTCAAAGCGCTTTTCGGATTCTTTCTGGCTTAACAGTAAACTGTTTTTACGTTTTAGAAATATTGAAAACAGTATAATGATTATTATACATAGAATCACTAATGTAAAAACAGCTACTAATATTGCTTGTCCTTCTGGCTCCATATAAATCCAATTATAAAACATAAATTCATTACTATACTTAAAACACTTCGGGCAACAATTATGGCGTTGAAGTATTCTTCTTCATACGAATAATTTAAAATTATCCTCATGGGTATCTTACCTACAAAATAAAGAAATAACCCGACACTTATCCAAAATAATAAATTATTGGAAACATATAATACCTTGTTGGTATTTAAAATCTCTAAAAAGTAAAATAAAATACTGATGATAATAAAAACTGCGCCAATGATAAATGGTATTACTTGTATGGATATAGAATAATCCACAAAAAAAGCGGCGATTGAAAAACTTAGAATATAGGTGATTAAGAATAATTTAATCCATTTTTTATGTGTATTTTCTTTCACATAAGTTCTGAATAAAATAAATAAAAACGAAAAATTGATTATATGATATATGTTATATATAATGCTATTGTTTCTAAGAATGGAGTATTTATATAAGAAATGGCCTAGTATCTCATTAAGAGCAACATACCACAGCAAAACTAAGAAGTATTTCAAAAAAGTATGTTTGTACTTGTAAAAAAATACTGTGCCGGTTATTGCTGAGGTATATGCTAGTATGTTTGCAGCTCCATTTAAGGTAAATATTTCATCAATGATCATAAATAGGTTATAGATATTATTTTGGTGGCGGAGCTAGATTGAGTTCATTAAGAATGGTACTAGTTACACCTTCATTTACTGCAGCAGCAGCAGAAGCGGCGGCAGATCTTAGACTAGACCCAGTTTGCCCAGGCCTTCTGCTTTGTGATTTTTCATAATATAAAGCTTGACGCTCTTGTTTGTTGTAATCCAACATCAGGTCATCCAGAATGATGAAATCACCTTTTATGGGGTTACCATCATTATATGGTTGTATGACAAATGGCAGATGATTCATAACGTCTATGTCATCATTATAACTTGTTTTTACAGTAGGTACCATAAAAAGGGTCTGTTGCCCTGGATATTGTGCATTTGATGTATTGGGATAAGCTGCATAGTATATACGAACTCCAGATACGTTTTCTTCAGGATTTGATATTTTAATAGCCTCAAGATAGGCAATGTACTTTTTTAATTTTCTTAACGAAACCCAATTGAACTCTGTGTCTTTGAATGTGTTGTCGTCATAGATGTCCTTTAAGGTATCTCCTAATAACTCTAGCCTTTTTGCCTTGTATTCATGATGTATTTCCAGAGCACGATCTACAGGGATTATGTGGCTTTGGAGTACAGTGTCGTTGGTATATTGCCCTGGTGTTTTACAACTAAATGTAATTAATAGTACAAGTACCAAGACAATTACGGATGGAGGGGATAGTTTTTTCATAATTAATAGAGGGTTTTTGTTTTGTACAAATTTACAAGAATAAAGAACTTATTTAACATCGTAAAGATGTTAGTAAAAAAAATGCTTAACTTAAATATCTGTAATTCAGTTAGTTGATGTTTTTTTTTGAAGGAAAATTGGGTGTTTTTCCCCTAGTCTTTTAGATGTAAAACCTCTGCCTTTTTGTGCTTCTTTCATATGATTTCATAAAAAAAGAGGCATAATTAAAATGAACTTATATTCAAATTTTTAAAAAAATGAAGCAGGTTTTAGACTTTGAGATTCAATAGATAATCGGCAGCAGCAAAAGGGGTCGTCTTATTTGCTTCAATTAAAGCTAGCTGTTCATCAAGTTCGGTTTTTATTTCTGGGTGGTCAAAGAACTCATTTTTCAATTGTTCTTCAATGGTTTGCAATAACCAGAATTTATTTTGCTCGTTGCGCTTGGCTTCAAAATAATGGTTTGCAGATGTAATGGAAACATATTCCTCGATGATTTCCCAAATCTTATCTATTCCTTTCTTGTGTATTGCGCTGCAGGTAGTAACCTTTGGCTGCCATCGCGATTCCTTTTCAGGGTATAGGTGCAATGCCCGGTTGAATTCAACCTTAGCAAGCTTGGCACGTTTAACATTGTCTGCATCTGCCTTGTTTATGGCAATGGCATCAGCCATTTCTATGATACCTCGTTTAATCCCTTGCAATTCGTCTCCCGCACCAGCAAGTTTCAAGAGTAGAAAGAAATCGACCATACTATGAACGGCTGTTTCACTTTGCCCAACACCTACGGTTTCTATAATGATGGTATCGAAACCAGCAGCCTCGCAAAGTATGATTGTTTCTCTTGTCTTGCGAGCGACGCCCCCCAAAGATTCTCCAGAAGGAGAAGGTCGGATAAATGCATTCTTGTCCTTTACCAAATCTTCCATCCTGGTCTTGTCTCCCAGAATGCTTCCTTTGGTTAGGGAGCTACTAGGATCTACAGCCAATACGGCCACTTTTTTACCTATGCTGGTCAAATAAGAACCAAAAGCTTCTATAAAGGTGCTCTTCCCAACTCCGGGGACACCAGTGATTCCAATCCTAACGGATGTGTTTGCATATGGCAAACATTGCTTTATGATGTTATTGGCTTTTTCAAGATGCTTGGTGTTTCTACTTTCTATCAAGGTGATTGAGCGACTCAATGCCGTAATGTCTCCCTTTAGAATGTTTGAAACCAAATCAATGGCAGAAGGTTGTCTTCTTCTCTTTGATTGAATTTTGGAAATAGAAGATGCATTGGTGATCTCTGGAGGAGAAATTCCGTCGTTTTCTTTTAATGCCGATTTTTTAGATCCCAAATTCACTATTGAAATAGTTTAACAAGCCGAGGTATCGTAGTTACCCATGAGTACCTCTAATTTAGTGTTTTAAACTTATTTGAGTGGTACGACCACCTTGATATCGTCCCAAGCCATCGTTAAAGATAGATTGTCTGTGGAATTGTCGAAAGCTATGGTGAACTGTTCTACCGTGTTTTTTAATTTCTCAACAGGAGTAGAGACTTTTACAACATCAAATTGAGGTTCTCTCATTGCTTTCATAGTCTCATCTACTCCCCATTTATATAATTTGGAATTGAAAATGACTTCCCAAGTGCCGTCTTTTGGAATTGTCCATAGGGTATATTTTCCAGCTGGTAGCGTAGTATCCTCAATATTCAAATCCTTGTTGGTTTCAAAGGTGGTGGCTTCATTGGCACCGGTCCTCCAAACTTCATTGAAAGGAACCAAAGCACCGAAGACAACACGATCTCGTTTGGAAGGCCTGTTGTAAAATACTTCCAATTCCAAATCATCTACCGAGAAGCTAACGGTTTTTTTTGGGCTCAAGGGTTTGTTTAAGATGCCTCCATTAAAATAAGAGTAGCAAAATGTGCCTGTGGCTACCAGTAATAGCAAGATTATGAATCGCTTTAAAAAGGTACTCATTTCTGTAATGAATTTAAAAGGTTAAAGATACTTTAAAAATGTGCGGTTAGTAAATAAGAAACGTAAAATTATTTCGATTTGTTATACGTTTCAGAAAAAAAATGTAACTTTTTTGCAACACGGGAATTTTTGTATCGTCTTTAGATAGAACACCAACCAAAAAACCAAAAGTGAGAATAGTTTCGGGAGACATTATCGAGTTATGCAAACAGAACGATCGCAAGGCGCAACTGCAATTGTACAACCAATATTGCAATGGTATGTATAGTGTTGCCAAGCGATTTGTGAATCATACCGCAGAAGCCGAAGACGTAGTGCAAGAAGCATTCGTCAAGGCATTTTCCAAACTACACCAATTTAAGGGAGATGTCACTTTCGGGGCTTGGTTGAAACGTATTGTCGTTAATAAGAGTATAGACTACCTGAAGCTAAAAAAGCAGCGTTTAGTGGAATTGGAAGAGGTGCACCTCAAAGTCATGGATACTTCAAACGATGACAAATGGTTAGTTGGAGACGATACCACTATGCAAGATGTCAAAGCAGCTATTGCTAGTTTGCCCGACAAATATAGGTACGTGTTAATGCTCTTTTTGATAGAAGGGTACGATCATAAGGAAATTTCAGAGATATTGAACATTTCCGAAGTTGCATCACGAACACAATTATCCAGAGGGAAAGTGAAACTACAAAATCTATTAAAACAGAAAAGTTATGGGTAAGGACATAAGGGCATTATTTGAAAAAGAACTAAACATGACTGATGAAAAGATGCCAGAAGGACATCAAGCTCGTTTTTTGAGTAAGTTGGATGTTGCATTGCCGCTAGACGAAAAGCCTAAGTTCAATTGGCTTAAGATAGCAGCGAGCATAGTCATGGCATTGGGAATTGGTTTTGTCACTTATAATTATTTCAATGTGGAATCTTCAATGAAAGAGGTGGTAGACAATGACACGGAAATCAATGTCAACGCTAAGACAAAGACATTGGGGGATATCTCACCAGATTTTAAAAAAGTGGAAGATTACTATCTGGCTAACATCAACTTGGAGCTTTCCAAAGTGAAGATAACTCCAGAAAACAAAGAATTGTTTGATGGGTATGTAGCAAAATTGGAAGAGTTGAATGAAGAATACAACCGTTTGTCTTTGGAGTTAACCGAGAATGGTCCAGATGAATTGACGGTAAATGCCTTGATAAACAATCTGAAGTTACGTTTGAATTTAATGTATCGTCTTCAAAAACAATTGAAAAGAATGAATAGCATTGAGGCTACTCAAAGCTAAAAATCAAAAAATGAACAGATGATGCAAAATATGTTTTGCATTGAGTTAAAAATCAAAGACAATGAAATTTTTAAATATTAAATTGATAGTTATTTGTTTGCTTGCACTAAGTGTGTCTGCCCAACAAAGATTGGAAAAAGCATCACAATCCATAAAGGCGAACAAAGATGTCGTCATAAACTTGAATACAAGTCATACCGACATAGAAGTCGATACTTGGAACAAGGATCACATAGAGATAGAAACTTATATTGAAAGCGACGAGTTGACAAAAGAAGAGCTAAAGAAAGCCTTGGATGCTTGGGAAGTTAATATCGATGGGACTACAGACGAAATTACAGTGCAATCTGGTAGGTCAGGAGGATTATGGGATTTGGCAGAGTATAATTTCGATGATAGTTCTTTTGCAGCCCTAAAGGATTTGGAAAAGCAAATGGTAGGTATGCCTGTCATAGCTGACATGCCGGAATTATTGGAATCTCTAGAAGGTCTGAAAGAATTGGAAGAACTAAAAGAATTGGAAAGTTTTGCCGTCATGCCAGAAATGTTAGAATATTCGAACATACCAAAGCTTCCTGAATTGCCTGAACTTCCGGAAGGGATTTCCAATGTACACTTCGATTATGAGGAATATAAAGAAGGGGGAGAGAAGTATTTGGAAGAATGGAGTAAGACCTATGAAAAAAAATATGGTAAGGAGTACAAGGAAAAAATGAAGGCTTGGGCAAAGGAATTCGGTAAAGTGGATTTCAAGGACTATGAAAAGAAAATGGAAGCTTGGGGTAAGAAGTTTGGAGAGGAATTCAATCAAAAATATGGAAAGGATTTCGAAAGTAAAATGGAAAAATGGGGAGAGAAGTTCGGAAAGGAATTTGGAGAGAAAATGGAAGTATGGAGTAAAAACTTTGAAGAAAACTTTGCAAAGAAAATGGAAGATAGAAGCCTTGTCCTAGAAAAAAGAGCCAAGTTGATGGAGGAAAAGGTGAAAGCAAGACAGAATAAGAGTAAAGAACGTTTGAAAAGAATTAAACTAAGACCAAAAAGATACGATCATCATCTTTTTGATTCCAGTGTAAATCAGAAAATAAAGAAGACCATTAAAATAAAAATGCCGAAGAAGGCCAAACTCAAGCTTAATGTAAAGCATGGGGAACTAAAGATGGTGTCTATAATCAGTAACTCAAAAGGTAACGTGGATTACGGTACGCTCTTGGCAAAAAACATTGATGGAAGTGACACTTCCATCAATGTTTCATACTCAAATGTAAGTATAGACGAATGGAAAGAAGGAGAGTTAAAGCTCAATTATGTTGAAAAGGCAGTATTGAAAAATGTAAATGAATTAGTTTTGAACTCCGTATCATCTGATGTCAATATTGACCACTTGGGAGGAAACACCATAATCGATGGTAGTTTTGGAGAATTGGTTATACAAGAGATTTTACCGTCTTTCAATAACTTGAACATAGTCTTAGAAAATAGCGATGCAATACTTAAGTTGCCGAAAACGAATTTCAACCTATTCTTTAAAGGAAACCAGTCATTGTTCAACAATGAGAACACATCCAACAAGACCATCAAGAATCATCCAAACAACACCAACAGCAACAAAACGATAGTGATTAATGCCAAATATAGCTCTGTAATTACAGAATGATGGTTTCCATTTCGAGTGTAATGATTAATAGTTGACTCGATTCTTCTTTCTTCTTCTCCTTCTTTTCATCAAAAACAATATGAGATGATGATGTTTTTCATTGATGAACCCTTACTACCCTTTAAAACTCTTTTCCATAGACTTAAAGTAGATGATGAAAGTGTCTTTGTCGTTGTCATACTTTATTCTGCCCTTCAATTGCTCCGTCAAGACATATACAAGTTTCATTCCAAGGGAATTGCTGGATTCAAAATCAAAATCTTTTCTAACTCCGTTTCCATTGTCCAAATAAATCAATTTGTAGATGTTGCCTTCTTTGAAAATGGAAATAGTAATTTTATTCAAATCCTTTTCATTAAAAGCGTATTTAAAAGAATTGGTTACCAATTCATTTATTATTAAACCTAGATTGGCAGTGGTATCCGCATCGAAGATCAAGTCATTGTCTACATCTATTTCTTTGGCGACGTATATTTTGTTTCCACCCACGGTATTCTCGACAAAGGCAATGAGTTGTACTATGTATTCCTTTGTCTTGACATCACTTAATGAGGCACTCCCGTATAGTTTTTCATGAACCAAAGACATGGATTGAATTCTGTTTCTACTTTCTTCCAGAGCCCTAATTACTTTTTTATCTTGATATTCGTCTTCTTGTAACTCAAGCAAACCAGAAATCATTTGCATGTTGTTTTTTACTCTATGATGAATCTCCTTTATTAAAGTTTGTTTTTTTGATAGACTGTCTTCGAGTGCCTTGTTTTTCAGTTCTATTTCTTCATTGGCCAATCTCAATCCAGAATTGAGTTTCTTGTTCTTGGAGAGCTGGAACATGAGAATTATGGAAAAAAGCATTAAAAGGGCATACCACAAATATGACAAATTGATAAACGCCTTATCCAAAGTTGGCATTTTTTTGTAGGCACTGGTAATGTTAAGATTTAAGCCATAAAGATTTATATTAGAGGTTATGTAATTCTTTTCAGTTTGATCAAAATTCTTGTAGAACTCAGGATCTCTTCTTTTGTTATGAATCATCGTACCATCGTAAACAGCTTCTCTTGATAGGTCAATGGAGTCGTTAATGGTAAACTTGTGAACAAACTGATGCTCTCGATCTTTTTCATAAAATGCATTAAGCAAGTATTTTGCATCTAGAATGGGTGAGATGTAGCCTACAATTTCATTTTCATAGTTTTTGGCAGAAAAATTAAACGGAAAGCCGACCCAACCCTCTTTAAGGTTAATCGGAGCAAAAAGGCTGATGCTATCCTGCAACATTAAATCGTTTAATTTTTCTATTTCCTCTTCAGGCCTAAACTCCTTGGCAGAAATACCTTTTAAATTGGAAGGGTCAATTTGATTGGGAGTAACGACATATTTGATGATATGATCTTCATCGACATAATTGATTAACAATGAATCATGAAACTTCAAATCCCTTAACAAATCATCCATATAATTTTGAATTTGCTCTTCTTTGGGAAACTCTTCCGAGTTTTTAATATATCCTCTAATGGAAGAAACAAGGGTCGCATAGTTGCCAATTCCAGCTTTTGCGTTGGAAACACCTTCAAAATGAACCTTATTCAACAAGTTTGTCTGTTTTTGCTTTTCAGTATGACTATAAGAATTGATGAGGTGCTGCAACACTATTGCACCAATGCTAAGGGCAATAATTAATATAATGTGATATTTAAAATGCTTCACAACTTATAAGTGCTTGTGAGGGAGGAGTTTATTTCAATGGATAAAATTGGAAACGAAATTATAATATAAAATTCAATTTAACAATTAAATTATTTAATCACTTGTTTTTTTAATGTTTCGGGTATAATTGCGTGGCATTCTAGAATCCTGCTTTTCTATCTTACAATCCCCAAGGTTGCTTGCGTTTAATTGCTCCTAATCTTTTGACCATTTGAAACTGCTCCCCTTTCTCTCAATTAAACGCAAGCAACCTTGGGGATTGTAAGAAGTTTGCATAGAATGGTTGAAATGGGTAATTGCTTTTTTTAATGTTAATAGTGTATGGATATTAGGGTGAAATGGAAAAATTAACCATCATATTATATATAGATGGCGTAAAAAATTTTGGATTCATTAAAAATCTATTAGATTTGTAGAAGAACAGCTATGAATATTTAAGGTAGGACTTGTTATTTGTAAATTGTTAGCCTCAAATAAAATTCAAACAGGAAAAAATAAATGTTATGATTAAGAATATATACCTACTATGTACAATTGTTATCCTTTTTAATTCCTGCGGTTCATCTGCAAAATTGGATAAAAGCAAATTAATAGGATCATGGAGATTATCTGAAGTGGTAACTGTGGATGAAGAAAGCTCAGTCATAGATGAGGAAGGAGTTACAGGAATCGAATCATTATCCAAAGGGACGATAGTACACTTTTTTCCAGACTCGTCTTATACGGAGTTAAAGGGGTACAAGACAAATTATGGGAAATGGTCATTTCTTAAAAAGAGGAGACTCAAGTATGGGGATATGGAGTTGGAAATAACAGGCTATGAACAAGATCAGGCTGTAAGCAGTCTTACTTTTAGCATATATAACGACAATAGTACCAATACGGAATTAAGGTTTATAGAGGAAGCGTTAAAGGTGAAAGATTACAAGATGGATCCATTTTATTCAGATAACAACAGATGGAGACAAAAACCACAAAAAAAGGAAACCAATGAAGAAATAAGAAGTCGTTTGTTAAATTACTTATTGCATTATGCTTATCTTTTAAATGCTTCTTTGGAAAGGAATGAGACTGTATTTTCATTCGAGCATTCAAAAGGATTGATCAAAGTATTTCAAGGTGGTATAGGAGCAATCAAGAAAAATAGAATTAGTAAACTCTGGATCAATTGTTTCTATGATGAAGCTGATGCTATGAAAGCCTATTATTTGTTCAGCAGCTATCTTGGAAAAGATGGAGTTTATAAAGGCGAATCCACAGGAGATTGGGTAAAGGATGATTATGTGATATTGATGGCATTGTACTCCGAAATCAAAAAAAAGGGAAAAGCTGACAAGGAAAGGTTTACAGAACAAGACTCTTAAGAAAGAACCATGTTGAACGATTGATTGTGACAGTATTATTTTACATTGAATTGGTCAATTGGTGTTTGAAAAAGATATAATATTATTGAAATTATAAAAAACAAGCCTCTATTAAGAGGCTTGTTTCATTTCATACGAATATGAAAATACTTTTCAGACATTGATTGAGTTGTCCATATGATGACCTCTAAGCAATGATAGAAAGAAAAAATTAAGAAGGTTGAATTGTCATGGCCCAAAGTAAAAAGCAAGACAGGAGAGTTACTACCTCCTGCCTTGTTTTTTATGCTTAAAATACGATCAAAGAATGGAGCAGTGCTTTTTTCGAAAAAAAGCATTGCTTCATTTGAGATGAATGACAGCTTGGAAGTCAATAGGGGAATTTCAGAAGTTTGAATAGATGAGAATAGGCTTTTTAAAATAATTTTGAATTGCATGCGTCAAAATTATTTAGCCTATACTTTAAAACTAAAAAGTATGGTCGTCATCTATTAATTTTCAAAATAAACAAAATCATTATTATGAAACGATTATTTTTTATCGGAGTATCCATACTCGTCACATTTTCTTCATGGTCACAAGTAAACTTATCTTCTGGTGCCTATCTTAATAATTCCGAATTTCGTTTGCGCGCAAGCAGCGATAATTATCACTATCTGAAATGGTCTGGTTTTAGTGGTGTAAATGGCGTTGAGTTAGCGGGTTATGGAGGAGGTCACCTGGGTTCTACTGAAAATGGTAGCTTCAAAGAAGTCTTGCGTTGGACCAATTATGGGCATGTGGGAATAGGAACTAGCAATCCCTTGGAACAATTACATGTCACTGGAAATGCTCAAATACAATCCTATGAGCCAAAATTACGCTTGGTCAACAACTGGGCGAATAGCTTTGGGGGAAATACTCCCAAGATCGAATTCGACAATGGAAACTATCCCATATGGTCTATCGATGCAAGGGTTTCTGGGGAAGAAGGTTTCTACATAACCAAGCGAATGGGAAACCAATACAATCATGTATTTGCCATCAAGCACGATAACATTGTTGGTATCGGAACAGACAATTTTACACCAGAACTCAATGCAGTAGGCGAACGTTATCGATTGTATGTTAAAGGCGGGCTCAAAACTGAGGAAGTCAAAGTTGAACTTTGTGCAGGGACTTGGTGTGATTATGTCTTTGAAGATGACTATGACCTCAAACCACTGACAGAGGTGGAACAGTACATTGAAAAAGAAGGGCACTTGCACAATACGCCATCCGCTGCGACCTTGGAAGAAGAAGGTTTGGAACTGAAATCCATCACCATCAACCAACAAGAAAAAATAGAGGAATTGTTTCTCCATATGATAGAAATGGACAAGAAGGTGACAAGAATGAATCAGGAATTGCAAGACTTGAAAACGGAAAATAGTTCCTTGAAGGCAACATTGAAAAAACTAAAACAAGCAAGAATATGAAAAGGTTACCAATGGTGTTCATTCTTTGTTTTATGGCTTCAATGAGCTTGCAAGCACAAGATTATGAATTGTTTTATAAGTATTGGACTCATAGAGAACGATTTTACAAACAATATGTGAGAGTCGATTGGGAAGGAGACGGTATCGGCGACTTCGTTGATTGGGAAGAACCTAGTACTTCCGCCAATTTCACTAGAAGGGGATTATATACCAAAGCAGGGTTTTCGATTCCAGCGGATGGTGTAGATCCGTGGTATAAATACGCTACTCTGGACAGTATAGGTTGTGGTATGCAACCTGTTAATGTTAGACACCCTGGAACCATACCTGGAGCGCCTAACATCATTGAAGTAGTTAGATATGGTGGGGATGCTACTTACAGGCTAGGGAATTATTTTGCATTGTTGGCTACGGAGTACAAGCTCCTTGTCAACAATGGTCAAACACAGCGTGCTCAAAAAACACTGGAAGAACTATATCTTGCCTTGCAAGCTGCACGTCGACTCGATATGACTGCCAATAGATGGACCGAACGACAAATGACTTGTCCTACGACTCCTCCTGTTATTAATCACAGTGGTTATACTGGACTTATGGTACGAGAAGATGCCCCCTATGATTTTTGGGAAGAGTATCGTGTACCTACGGTTCCGGGAAACCCTACGCATTCAGGTTATGGAGCTGTTGTTGGACATCAAGTGGCTTGTGGTATTAAGGACGGTACACATGCCGGCATAGCTTCAGATGTGTCTCCAACCCAGCATGAGTACGATGTGAGAAATGGCTATGCAACCTTGAGTCAAGATCAAATCATAGGGATTTTGTTTGGACTTCGATTCATTACGAAACTCATCCCAGACAATACGCTTTTCAATGGGAACAACATCAAGCATATGGCAGGGCATATGGCTATGAACATTTTAAATACAGTCCTGCCAAACATCACTCGGAATATGATTATTCCATTATGCCCGCCTTTTGAAATTAATAATCACTATGGTGGGCATACTGCTGGCTTTATTTACCCGATGACCTTATCTTGTTTAAAGATAGCAGGAGAATCCGGTGCATATCCAGTACCTTTTCTCCCTAGCTTGCCGAGAGATCTCATTGTTTGGGGGTCATTCTATAACTTTTATATGAAACTCTTGCAACCCTATGATTTGCATTATAACTTTGTGTTGGGCATGCGAGTTGCCATTACTTCAGAGTTTGCCCCTCTGTGGGAAGTTGAGCATATGAACAACCAGAGCATGCAGTATGCGGACTCTTTTTATCCAATGGCAGCTGCGATACTCTATGGCCAATCTGCATCATCCATAGATGCCAGCTATCAAGCAAAAATGAGTAGGGAGTTGGGATTGGCACCATGCAATTCGCCTAGTTATTACAATGAAGACTATTACCCTCACGTACGTTGGAGAGCTTCTATGAAGTGGGATCGCCCATGGATCTCCAATGGCACTCCAAATCGAAATGGTCATGAAAAAGATTATGGAGCACACAATGGAATGGATTATATGTTGGCCTATAACCTCTATCATCTTCTCTATCATCCCAACAAGGCATATTATGATGTGGATGCACCGGAAAACAACATAGGGTTTCCTTTCTCTGAAGACTATTTGTCAGAGTACCCCCTACACTTGCCTGGGATAGGGAATACAGAGATAGGTTCGGATCTAGAGCCCATTCGACTGTTTGGCAATACGATTGTTTCAGAAACGACCATCAATGGAGAGGTGACGACATATGATCAAAAAGCGGTTCGAGGGCATGCAATACACAAGGCCAAAGAATCCATTACAATGAAAGCAGGATTCAATGCCAAGGCAGGTAGTTTGTACGAAGCTACGATCGAAGATCCCTTTTGCAAGTGGAATGACAATAATTATTTCCGTTCATCAGGCTCTAACGATACGAGAACAGAAATTGAAAATGAGGAAAGTGATTTCTCAGAAGAGCATTCATCTACCCTAACCATTTATCCAAATCCTACACAGTCACAAACAACTTTGAATTTACAATTGGACAAACCAAGTTCTGTGCAAATTATATTGTATAATTTATCAGGTCAACAAGTAAAAGAATTAGTTCGAGTAAAAGAATTTGGTGAAGGTAAACACAACTTTACATTGCAATTGACTGATTTGTCTTCAGGAATGTATTTAGTCAAGGTGCTATTGAAAGACAATGTATTGACTAAAAGAATAATGGTTGCAAAATAAAAATGTAATTAATAAAGAAGGGGATGTTTTCTGTACGAGGAAAGCTTAATAGTTTTACTAAGCGTTTATAATGAAGTTGCAAAGGAGATTTGTTATATGCTTAGCGTATTGGTTCTGAATAGGAATGTCAGCCATCATATTACATTTAGGAACATAAAAAAACTGAAGCTTAATAGCTTCAGTTTTTTTATAATAATAAGTTATAGATGTTTTATTCGTTAACCAAAACCCATTCACCTTTGGCGATTAGAGGTTCTGCCTGCTTGTATTTTACGGTCTTGTTTTCTCCACTCATCACATGCTTGATCGTAACACGATCGTTACGCCCAATCTTTGGTTGGTCACGAACAATGGTTTCGACAACTTGTGATTGACGTTGTGTGTTTCCTGCAGCTCTGTTTTGCGAAGAACGCTCATCTAGATTAGGAATTTCGTCTTTTTGGGTTTGAAGTTTTTCCTTTTTACGAACTTGTTTCGCTTCGCTAATGGTATTGGAATCTTCCGTTGGTAGTTCTCCTTTGAACAAGAACGAAATTACATCTTTGTTTACTTGATCTATCATTGTCTTGAACAATTCAAAAGCTTCGAACTTGTAAATCAACAAAGGATCTTTTTGTTCGTGAACAGCCAATTGTACCGATTGCTTCAACTCATCCATTTTGCGCAAATGGGTTTTCCAAGCATCATCGATAATGGCCAAGGTAATGTTCTTTTCGAAATCTGTTACCAGTTCTTTACCCATAGATTCATATGCGCGTTCCAAATCTGTGACAACTTGCAATGTTTTTTTTCCATCTGTAAATGGTACTACGATACGCTTGTATTTGTCTCCTTGGTTTTCGTAAACATCTTTGATGACAGGAAATGCCACTTCTGCATTGCGTTCCATTTTAGCTTTGTAATGGTCAAAAGCAGCTTTGTAGACTTGTTGTGCAATTTCTGTGGCAGATAGTTTTCCAAAGTTGTCTTCAGAAATAGGCGAAGACATGGAAAAATAACGAATCAATTCGAATTCGAAGTTCTTATAGTCGTTGGCTTCCTTGTTTGTTTCTGCAATACCTTCTGAAGTATCATAGATCATATTTGCCAAATCTACTCGAAGACGTTCTCCAAACAAAGCATGGTGACGTCGCTTGTAGACTACTTCACGCTGGGAGTTCATTACATCATCATATTCCAATAGACGCTTACGCACACCAAAGTTGTTTTCCTCTACTTTTTTCTGAGCACGTTCTATGGATTTTGAAATCATGGAATGTTGAATGACTTCTCCTTCTTTGAGGCCCATCTTGTCCATCATCTTGGCAATACGTTCACTACCGAAAAGACGCATCAAGTTATCTTCCAAAGACACATAGAATTGCGAGCTTCCTGGATCCCCTTGACGACCAGAACGACCTCTTAATTGCCTATCTACACGACGGGAATCATGACGTTCCGTACCAACAATGGCCAAACCTCCAGCTGCTTTTACTGCATCACTCAATTTGATGTCGGTACCACGACCAGCCATATTCGTTGCTATCGTTACTTGGCCAGGTTGTCCAGCTTCAGCTACGATGTCTGCTTCTTTTTTATGTAGTTTGGCATTCAATACGTTGTGAGGTACTTTTCTAATGGATAACATCTTGCCTAGTAACTCCGAAATTTCCACATTGGTCGTACCAATCAATACTGGACGTCCTTCTTGGGACAATCTAGTGACTTCATCAATTACTGCGTTGTATTTCTCTCGTTTCGTCTTGTATACCAAATCCTCTCTGTCATGACGTGCAATTGGCCTATTCGTAGGAATCTCCACGACATCCAATTTGTAGATTTCCCATAACTCTCCAGCTTCTGTAACCGCAGTACCTGTCATACCAGATAACTTACGGTACATCCTAAAGTAGTTTTGTAGTGTAACCGTTGCAAAGGTTTGTGTTGCATCTTCAATCTTAACGTTCTCCTTTGCTTCAATTGCTTGGTGCAACCCATCACTATAACGACGCCCATCCATGATACGACCGGTTTGCTCATCTACGATCATTACTTTATTGTCCATGACAACATATTGGTTGTCTTTTTCAAATAAGGCATAAGCCTTCAATAATTGATTGAGTGTGTGTATGCGTTCGGACTTAATTCCAAAATCCCTGAAAAGGTCTTCTTTTAGATCAGCTTCTTCTTCAGAGGAAAGGCCTTGAGCTTCTATTTTTGCAATCTCAATACCAATTTCAGGCATCACGAAGAAGTTTGGATTTTCTTTTCCAGAAATGTACTCTATACCTTTGTCCGTTAATTCTATTTGATTGTTTTTCTCTTCTATTACATAGTAAAGTTCTTCATCAACCTTTGGCATTTCACGGTTGTTGTCCTGCATATAGAAGTTTTCGGTCTTTTGCAATAACTGCTTTATGCCTTCTTCACTTAAAAACTTGATCAAGGCCTTGTTCTTTGGGATACCTCTGTATACCCTCAATAATTGAAAACCACCTTCTTTTGCATCTCCTTCGGCAATTAACTTCTTGGCTTCAACCAAGACTTGAGTCAAATGCTTGCGTTGTACGGAAACTATGTTTTCTACCTTTGGTTTCAATTCCGTGAATTCATGTCTGTCTCCTTGAGGTATTGGTCCAGAGATTATCAATGGTGTTCTAGCATCATCCACCAATACAGAATCGACTTCATCGACAATTGCATAGTGATGTGGACGTTGTACCAAGTCTTCTGGGGAATTGGACATGTTGTCACGCAGGTAATCAAAACCGAATTCGTTGTTTGTACCATAGGTGATGTCTGAGTTGTATGCTTTGCGGCGACCATCGCTATTTGGTTGATGGTAGTCGATACAATCTATACTCATACCATGAAACTGAAATATTGGAGCCATCCAAGCACTATCACGTTTTGCCAAGTAATCGTTTACGGTTACCAAGTGTACTCCTTTTTCTGCCAAGGCATTTAGGTATACGGGTAACGTTGCAACCAATGTTTTACCTTCTCCAGTTTGCATTTCGGCAATTTTACCTTGATGCATTGCGACACCACCTATAAGTTGTACATCGTAATGTATCATGTCCCAAGTAATGGCTTTTCCTGCTGCATCCCATGAGTTAGCCCAGGTAGCTTTGTCTCCATCCAAGGTGACATAGGCGTTGTTGCCAGAGACTTCCCTATCGAAAGGACTTGCTGTTACTGTGATTTCTGTATTGTTTGTAAAACGTTTTGCTGTTTCTTTTACTACGGCAAAGGCTTCTGGTAAAATATCGCTTAATGTCTTTTCGACGGCTTCATAGGATTCGTCTTCTATTTTGTCTACTTCTTGATAGATGTCCTCGCGTCTGTCAATGTCCTCTGTTGCCTCTGCTTCTTTTAAAAGGTTCTCTTTTCTATCGTTGAAAGGTTTGCGTGTTTCTGCAATGATGGCTTTGAACTCTGCTGTCTTTGCTCTTAATTCGTCATGGGACAAAGCTTCCAAAGCGGATTCAAAGGTTTTGATTTTGTCTACTATGGGAGTGATGGCCTTGACATCTTGTTTGGATTTGTCGCCAACAAACACCTTTAGTACTGAATTTAAAAAACTCATAGTTTGTATATTATTTGTTAACAAGGTAACTCCAAGTGAAATTTGGGATACTTTGTTTTATTAGTATAAATCGATTTTTAAAATCAATTGTTATGTTACATCTTTTCAATACCTGGGTAAAAGGGCTTAAAGATACGTTTTGTTCGTGTGCTTTTCTAAAGATAAGCGCACAAAAAAAGCCTCTATAAGAGACTTTTTTCTTTGCTTTTTGTAATATTAGTACTCGTCCTCATTCCAGAGGTAGTCTTCGTCTGTTGGGTAATCTGGCCAAATCTCTTCAATAGAGTCATATGAATCTCCTTCGTCTTCAATAGCTTGTAAATTTTCAGTTACCTCTAGAGGAGCTCCAGTTCTAATAGCGTAGTCTATAAGCTCATCTTTGGTTGCTGGCCAAGGTGCATCACTTAAATGAGATGCTAATTCTAATGTCCAATACATTTCTTAATAGGTTTATTTTTTTGCAAAAATAATTTTTTAGTTTAAATAGTCAAGAAAAAAGTGAATTATTTTATCAATAATAAAAAAGAACGTCATTTTTCACTGAAACCATTTGATATTAAATCTTTTGCAGTGTTACTTAATCACAGTTTGAAGGAGCGTTTTAAATGTCTAGCCTCAATGCTTCTCAGGTATCCACTTTACTTCGTCTGCTTGCAAGTCAAATGACAACTTTCGTGCCAATACGAAAAGATAGTCAGAAAGACGGTTTAAATAGGTTAAGGCTTCAGGTAAGAAGGGCTCCAATTCGTTGAGGGCAGAAGCCAAACGTTCACTACGGCGGCATACACAGCGTGCTATGTGACAGAATGACACGGTTTGATGCCCTCCAGGTAAGACAAAATGAGTCATAGGAGGAAGCGCTTCGTTCATGGCATCCATTTCATGTTCAAGAAGCGTAATGTCCTCTTCTGTTATCTTGTTGATGTTCAGTCGTTCTTTCCCATTCTTCAAAACCATTTTTTCAGGGTCGGTGGCAAGAATTGCACCCACAGTGAATAGTTTGTCTTGGATGATGATTAAGATATCCTTGTATTGCTTGTTGATGGCTTGATCACGAATTAAACCTATATGTGAGTTCAATTCATCCACAGTTCCATAACTATCTATGCGTATATGGTGCTTCGGTACTCTTGTTCCTCCAAACAAGGCAGTAGTACCTTTATCTCCTGTTTTAGTGTATACTTTCATAGTTACAAAGTTATGAGTTTTTTAAATAGAATTTATATGGGCTTGTTATTATTCGAACAAACAAAAAAAGAATTGGTAGTACTTTTACAAATTTATTTTAAAGACTTTTCTTTTTGTTGTAGCCTTCTTTGAAAGGTTGGTTTCTTTTTTTGATGGGGCATTCTATTAGCGCTATTATAAAGTCAACTGTCAATGAAAGAGGTAATTGGGAACCATTTTAAACTCTGATAGTAAAATGTTCCTTGGCTTGTTCTTTTCTGAAGAAGACGATGCCCCAAAAGAAAGTGTCTATGGTTACAGTGACCTTGGGGTGTTGCTTTATGATTTGCCATGCCTCTCTCATTCCATCTGGCCAATAGATGTCATCAAAAATAAAAATAGAGTCGTTATGGGCAGTTTTTAAAAGAGTTTCGAAATAACTCAATGTTGCTTTCTTTTGGTGATTGCCATCGAAATAAATCAAATCGTAAGCGCTTGTATCCAGTGTCTTTATTACTTTTCCAAAATCACCTGTTTGGACATTTATATTTTTTAAATCGAATTGTTTAAATGTATTCGAGGTGAATTTTGAAATATTTGGGCAACCTTCAATTGTCGTGATCTTCGCTTCAGGATTTCCAAGACTCATCGCTTGAGAGGCAATACCCATTGAGGTGCCTAGCTCCAATATGTTTTTGAGCTGGAAATGGTTGGATATACGATAAAGCAACTTAGCGCGATGAATCGTTGTTCCTGCATTTTTTGCAATGTCATGAATGGTTCGTGTATTGTTTTTCATAACTCTGGAGCCAGCACCCAAATCTTTGATCTCTATGGTGTTGTTGTTTGAAAGCAAGTGTTTTTTATAACCTTTCAACTTAGAATATGCACTATGGCGCGTCTTGTCATAAAAGCATTTTGTTACCAAATCGAAAACAAATGGAGATTGTACCCCATGTTGATTTTTGGATTTCAATAAAAACTTGATATAGAGAGCAATCAGCTTTACCATTTACGATTCCATTTTTTCGGATAATTCCAACCAACGCATTTCTTTTTCCTCTATGTCATCTATGATTGTTTGGAGTTCGCTGGAAAGTGTGTTGATTTCTTCTGGGGTTAAATCTGGATTGAGAAACTTTTTTTCCAAATCGGTTTTGTCAAACTCTAGGCTTTTTATCTTGCTTTCAATGTTCTTGTATTCTTTTTGCTCATTATAAGACAGTTTTACATTGCTGTCTTTTTTCCAGTTGCTCTTTTCTTTTTTATTGTCTTGATTTTCTGAGGCCACAGGTTTACTGTCATCGTAAACTCTGAAGTCGCTATAGTTTCCTGGGAAATCTTCTATGACCCCTTCTCCTCTGAATACGAGCAAGTGATCTACGATTTTGTCCATGAAGTACCTGTCGTGGGATACTACTATCAAACAACCAGGGAAATCCAACAAGAAGTTTTCAAGTACATTCAAGGTAACGATGTCCAAATCGTTTGTGGGCTCATCCAAGATTAAAAAGTTTGGATTTTGGATTAGGACAGTACACAGATATAGGCGTTTGCGTTCGCCTCCACTTAGTTTTTCGACGAAGTCGTATTGTTTTTTTCTGTCAAATAAAAAACGTTCCAGCAATTGTTGAGCGCTTATTTGACGTCCTTTTTTAAGAGGAATGTAATCTCCGAATTCTCTTACGACATCTATCACCTTCTGGTCTGGTTTAGGAGTTATTCCTGCCTGGGTATAATAGCCCATCTTTACTGTTTCTCCAGTTATGACTTTCCCGGAATCGGGTTGTATGGTTTGTGTCAAAATATTTAAAAAGGTGGATTTTCCCGTTCCATTTTTTCCAATGATACCAGCTCGCTCTCCTTTTTGAAACATATAATCGAACTTGTCGAGAATGACTTTGTCTTTATATGCTTTGGATACTTTTTTCAACTCAAGAATCTTACTTCCCAAGCGTTCCATATTGAGTTCTAGTTGTATTTCATGATCATTCCTACGTTGATGAGCTCTATGCTTGATGTCTGCAAAATCATCTATTCTGGATTTGGATTTCGTAGTTCTTGCCTTGGGTTGGCGTCGCATCCATCCCAGCTCTTTCTTATAGAGTTGTTTTGCCTTGTTTGTTTCTACTTGTGTTTGTTCTATCCTTGCTTCCTTTTTTTCCAAATAATAAGAATAGTTCCCCTTGTAAGAATACAATTCACCTTGATCCAATTCTATGATTTCGTTGCAAACACGTTCTAAAAAGTAGCGATCGTGCGTAACCATGAACAATGTTATGTTTTCTTTGGCGAAAAAGGCTTCTAGCCATTCAATCATTTCCAAGTCCAAATGATTGGTAGGTTCATCCAAGATCAATAGATCTGGTTTGTTTATTAATGCATTGGCCAATGAGAGACGTTTTTTTTGCCCACCGGATAGTGCACTTACCTTTAGATTTAAATTATCTAGTTTTAATTTAAAGAGAATCTGTTTGTATTGTGTTTCGAAATCCCAAGCATTGTGGATATCCATATCTTCAAAGGCTTTTTGATAGGCCTCTTCATCCTCTGGATTTTTAATGGCTTCCTCATATCGTTTGATGACATTTAAGATCTCACTATCCGTACTGAAAATAGTGTCTTCTATGGTGAGATTGCCATCCAAATATGGTTCTTGTGGAAGAAAGGATACTTTGATGTCTTTTCTAAAGACGACTTGTCCAGCGTCTGGTAGATCCAATTTTGCGAGAATATTTAAAATGGATGTTTTTCCTGTACCATTTTTTGCTACAAAAGCTATTTTTTGATCTTTGTGGACACTAAATGAAATGTCTTCGAAAAGCGTTAGCTCTCCATAAGACTTTGCAATACTTTCAACGGTTAAATAATTCAATGGTCTAATTTTTTACAAATAACGGATAAAAAACCAAAAAACCCGACAAAAGTTTTATTCTTCACGACGAAAAGCTATATTTGTGGTTAATCAATTCACTGAAATGAGGCACTTTTTATTATGCATTACTGTAGTATTCAGTATTTTGTGTTCATCTTGTATTACCAATAAGGATGTTGTTTATCTTCAAGACAAGGGAACCATAGTTAACGATTCTCTTTTGGTTAAAGAACTTTCTAAACCTTATCGTGTTCAAATCAATGACATATTGAGTGTAAATGTCAAGGCCATAGATGAGGAAGTAAAGAAATTAGTATCCTTGTTTAATCCCGTAGAAAGCCAAAAGGAAACGCAAGGTCAACAAGATCTTTATTTTAGTGGTTTTACGGTAGATTTACATGGGAATATCGAATTTCCCATCTTGGGAGATGTCAATGTTTTGGGGTATACGATTGACGAAATTGAAGAAAAGGTGAAAACGGAGATATTGACAAAATATCTAAAGGAGACAACTCAAATATTTGTGACCGTTAAATTGGCAGGACTACGTTATACCGTTACTGGAGAAGTTGGAGGGACAGGAGTCTTTACCTTGTTTCAAGATCGTGTGAATGTCATAGAGGCCTTGGCAAATGCTGGAGATATAAAAAATACAGGGGACAGAACGGATGTACTTATAATAAGACAATACCCCCAAGGACAAAAAATACATCATATAGATTTAACGGACGTTGTGGCTTTACAATCCCCATTCTATTATATTCAACCGAATGATATGATATTGGTTAAACCATTAAAACGTAAAGCTATTGGAGCAGGGGAGACTGCAACTCAAACGTTAACAACCATTGCTTCAATATTCTCAGTATTGGTATCTACATATTTTTTAGCTAGAAACCTATAAATTTTAGATTATGAATGACGAATTTGAAGTTTCAGAATCACAACAGTTTGGATTTGATATCAAGGCTTTTATGTTTAAGGCCCTAAGTTATTGGAAACTGTTCATATTATGCATAGGAATAGGTTTGTTTGTCGTATACCAGCAAAACATAAGAAAACAACAATCCTATAGGTTGAGTACTCAAATTTCAGTTGAGGATGATAAAAACCCTTTGTTTACTTCAAACACGAGTTTAACTTTTAATTGGGGAGGTGTTTCTGGAAAGGTAAAGACGACCATTACAAGTTTGAAGTCCAGATCCAATCACGAGGAAGTGGTCGATAACCTTAAATTCTACATAGCCTATTTAAAGCAATCACGTTTTAGGAAGGACGATATCTACAAAGCATCACCTTTTAGGGTTCGTTTGAAAGAAAATTCATTTCAGGCCATTGGAACTCCTATCAAGGTTCTTTTTTTGGAAAACGACAAGTATGAGTTGATTACCAATTTTGAGTCCAATATAACATCCACTCAGGATTTTACATCTAAAGACAAAGGCTCGGCAGATGTCAAGATAGGAGAACGAAAGTACGTTTATAAACTAGGAGATTTAGTAGAACTTCCATTTTTCAATGGTACATTGTTTTTGGCAGATAAGAGAAAGGTGAATGCTGGTGACGAATACTTCATTAGGTTTGATAGTTTCGATAAGGTCGTCGCATATTACAAAAATAGATTGGCCATAAACAATCCAAAGAACTCGGCCATTTTAAATTTAACCATGACCGATGTAAATAAAACTAAAATCGTCGACTACCTCAATGAAACCGTTGCAGTTTTAAGCAGAGCTCAATTGAATAGGAAAAATCAATTCGTAACCAACACCATCGAGTTCATAGATGAGCAATTGGAAAGAGTCAAAACAGATTTAACCAACAATGCAGATTCATTGAACGACTATAGACAAAAGAACAAGATCTACAATTTGGATGAAGAGAGTGTCGTTCTAAGTGGTAAGTTGTCCAAGTTGGAGTTGGAAAAGGATGGCATTAATAGGAAGTTGGCATATTATGCCAATTTAAAGACCTATTTGGAAACCAGTAGGACTTTTACAGAAGTGCCTGCACCATCCATTGCAGGTGTAGATGATGTTAATATTCTAACGAACGTTTCCAAGATCAATGCGCTATCTGTTCAAAAGTCCAAATACGAGTCTACTGTTAGAAGCGATGCTTCCATTTTCATAGACATAGATTCACAGATTGAAGCTCTTAAGACGGTGCTTTTGGAAAATATAAGTTCCGCCAGTGCAGGATTGAGAAGAGAAATGCAATTGACAAGTTCAAAAATTGGGATAGCAGAGTCCAAATATAGAAAGTTGCCAAAAGATCAGCAGAAATTGCTTAACATACAGAGACAATACTCCCTTAATGAAGAGAATTACAACGTTTATCTCGCCAAACGTAGCGAGGCGAATATTATAAAGGCAGCTAATGTTTCTGATATCTTGGTTATTGATCCAGCAAAGGATACAGACGTTCAGGCGATAGACCTTAAATTGAGATCACGTTATGTGTTTGCTTTTCTAGGGGGGTTGCTGCCTCCTCTTTTATTGGCTTTTTTAATAACCTTTTTGGATACCAAGTTGCACAACCCACAAAATCTGGAGAATCTATCGACAATACCATTGTTGGGAGTTGTAGGTAAAAACACGATAGATAACAACCTGATAGTACATAGGAAACCAAAATCTACTGTATCCGAGGCTTTTAGGTCCATTAGATCCAGTTTGCAATATATGTACAAAAAGCACAATTTAAATGGATCAAAAACAGTGATGTTAACCTCTTCAGTAAGTGGAGAAGGTAAGACGTTCTGCTCTATAAACATAGCGACCGTATTTGCTTTGAGTGGCAAGAAGACCGTTTTGGTAGGTCTGGATTTGAGAAAACCAAAGATCTTCGGGGATTTTGACATTAGAAATGACATTGGAGCAGTTAATTACCTCATAGGTCAAAAGACATTGGATGATATAGTACAAGAAACAGAAGTCACCAATCTGGATGTCATTACTTCGGGACCGATACCTCCAAACCCTTCAGAATTGCTCATAGGAGAGACAATGGATAATTTTATTTCCGAATTGAGAGAGAAATACGATTACATCGTTTTGGATACACCACCAGTAGGGTTGGTTTCGGATGCGTTGGAACTTTTGGACTATGTTGATGCTTCTTTGTATGTGGTAAGACAGGATTATACAAAGAAGGGAATGTTGAATCTAATCAACGACAAATACAGGAAAGGAGAGATAAAGAATTTGAGTTTTGTTTATAATCACTACGATCAAAAAGGAAAATACGGATACGGTTATGGTTACGGCTATGGTTATGGCTATGGTTATGGAGCTTATGGAAATGGTTATCATGAAAATGAACCAGTGAAGAAAACCATAATGTCACGCATAAAGTCTATTTTTAAGATAGGTTAATTTTTAAAAGGAAAAAATGAACAAGTATCATAATAAAGACCTCTCCAAACTAAATTTTTTAGTTACTGGAGGAGCAGGATTCATAGGAACCAATATTGTAGAGTATCTTCTAGAGCATGGAGCTAGCAAGGTTAGGGTATTGGATGATTTTTCCAATGGTTATAAATCAAATATAGCCCCCTTTCTCTCTCATTCCAACTTTGAGCTCATAGAAGGAGATATAAGAGATTTGCAAACTTGTGTCGAAGCAATGCAAGATATTGATTATGTAAGTCACCAAGCGGCATTGGGTTCTGTACCGCGTTCCATCAATGATCCAGCAACTACAAATGCCGTAAACATCTCTGGTTTTTTAAATATGATGATAGCCTTGAAGGACAGTAAATCAGTAAAGCGTATGGTTTATGCCGCTTCAAGCTCTACCTATGGGGATAGTAAAGCCTTACCCAAAGTTGAGGAAATTATAGGTAAACCACTGTCTCCTTATGCCATCACCAAGTATGTTAACGAACTATATGCAGATGTCTTTGGAAAAACATATGGCACAGATGTGATAGGTTTGCGTTATTTCAATATTTTCGGACCAAAACAAAGCCCTAAAGGCGCTTATGCGGCGGTTATACCTTTGTTTATGGAAGCGATAAAAACAAACACATCAGCAACAATCAATGGAGATGGGGAACAAACCCGAGATTTTACTTATGTGGAAAATGCGGTTCAAGCCAACATCAAAGGCTTTTTTGCTTCGGAAGAAGCCGGAAATCAGATTTATAACATAGCATGCAACGAGCGTATAAGTGTAAACTACCTGTGGAAGGTACTGAATGAGTCAGCTCATAAAAACATAGAAGCCAATTATGGACCGAGTAGAATGGGAGATGTTAGAGACTCTTTGGCAGACATCTCCAAAGCTGAAAGGCTATTGGGTTACAAACCGGAGTTTTCGGTTCGTGAAGGATTGAAAAATACTTGGGATTACTTTAAAAAGAATGCAGTTGAATAATAAAGGAACTAACGATTGGTTATATACCATTTCCCCTAAACAGAAAATGGTAGATCTGAATTTCAAGGAAATTTGGCGATATCGTGACTTGTTGTTTCTATTTGTGAAAAGAGATGTCATAACTCTATACAAGCAAACAGTTTTAGGACCACTATGGTATTTTATACAACCATTGTTTACCTCAATTATTTTCACTTTGATATTTAATAATATAGCAGACATAAAAACGGGAGAAGGAATTCCCCCATTTTTATTCAATCTTGCTGGTATAACTTCTTGGAATTATTTTTCCGAATGTTTGAAGGGAACAAGTGATACATTTAAAAAGAATCAAAACATCTTTGGGAAAGTATATTTTCCAAGGGTAATCATGCCTATGTCCATAGTCGTTTCCAACTTGTTGAAGTTTGGCATACAGCTATTGGTGTTTGTATGCTTTTACATATACTTTGTATTCTTTACAGACAAAGGAGGAAGTGCAATACCACAATTGGCATTGTTGGCATTGCCAATATTGATTTTGTTCATGGGATTGCTAGGTTTGGGATTTGGTATGATTATCTCTTCCATGACAACCAAATATCGAGATTTGACATTTCTAGTTGGGTTTGGAGTCCAATTGTTAATGTATGGATCGGCAGTTATGTATCCTTTGGAATTAATAAGAAAAAAAGTAGCATTGGGAGAAATACCAGAGCTAGCAGGAAATATAATTGAATACAATCCAATGACTACAGTGGTAGAGTTGTTCAGGCATATGACATTGGGAGTAGGGGACTTTTCCACAAATCAATTTATTTATGCAGGCATTGTTAGCATTGTTACATTTCTAATAGGTTTGGTTATTTTCAATAAAACCGAAAAAAGCTTTATAGATACCATATAATGAAAGAGGATATTATTTTAAAAGCAGAAAATGTTTCCAAGCAATACCGATTGGGTTTGGTGGGAACAGGAACCATTAGCCATGATTTGAATCGATGGTGGAGCAAATTGCTTGGTAAAGGAGATCCATATCTTAGAGTAGGAGAAAGCAACGATCGAAGTACGAAAGGGAAATCAAATTATGTTTGGGCTTTGCAGGATATAAACTTCGAAGTTAAAAAAGGGGAGGTTCTTGGTATTATTGGTAAAAACGGAGCAGGAAAATCCACGCTTTTAAAAATTTTGTCCAAAGTTACTGGACCTACTACGGGAGAAATAAAGACTAAAGGACGCATAGCTTCCTTGTTGGAAGTCGGAACAGGGTTTCATGGAGAGATGACTGGACGTGAAAACGTATTTTTGAATGGAGCCATCCTAGGAATGACAAAAAAGGAAATACGTTCCAAAATAGATGAAATAATAGAATTTTCTGGTTGCGAACGCTACATAGATACACCGGTAAAAAGGTATTCTTCAGGAATGACGGTTCGTTTAGCATTTGCTGTGGCTGCTTTTTTGGAACCTGAAATCTTGGTGATAGATGAGGTTTTGGCTGTTGGAGATGCCGAATTTCAGAAGAAGGCAATAGGAAAGATGCAAGATATTAGTAGAGGTGGAGGTCGAACCGTACTATTCGTAAGTCATAACATGGCATCTGTGAAAAGCCTATGTACAAGAGGAATCGTATTGGAAAACGGTAAAGTGGCTTTTGAAGGGAGTTCAGAGGAGGCTGTGGCAAAATACCTGAGTTCTGATATGAATTCAAATGAGAATTTGAAAGTATTTAAGGAGGGTTATGACAAGCCCTTATTCAAGTTGCAATCCATAGGTATGAAAAATACCAATAGAAGCTTCAGTCAACCCATTGTAGAAGATGCAGAAATGGAGATAAATTTGGATGTTTTCTTTAAAACAGAAGACACAGGCAAATACAACATTACATATCATTTGCACAATGAATTGGGAGATACCATGTTTTCTTTTTTCGATAGGGATTATAAAACGAAAATAACGAAAGGTGACAATAAGATAAATTGCATAATTCCTAAAGACTTTTTGCAGAGTGGTAGCTATAGTCTGTCACTGTTCATTGTTAAAGATAAGAGGACTGCAGCATTTGTTGAAAAAAATATATTTTATTTCAATGTTGTCAATGGTTCCAAGGAAATAGGGGTGTATTCAGGTAGAGAACCTGGTTACATAAAACCATCGTTTAAATGGAAGAACATAAAGAAAGATGAATAGAATCAATGTGACAAAAACCTATTTGCCATCTCAAGAGGTGTATCAATCCTATTTGAAAAGAATATGGGATAGTGCTTGGCTAACCAATAGAGGAGCCTTGGTACTGGAATTGGAAGAGAAGTTAAAGGAAGCGTATCATCTTAATTCTGTGATATTGACTACCAATGGGACTTTGCCCATTCAAATCGCATTAAAGCTATTTGGTGATTTGGGAGAGGTGATAACCACCCCTTTTTCCTATGTTGCAACAACATCATCCATACTATGGGAAAATTGTCAACCAGTTTTTGTGGATATCCATCCTGATTACTTGACAATAGACGAAACCAAGATAGAAAGTGCGATTACAAGTAAAACAACAGCCATATTGGCAACACATGTCTATGGTAATCCTTGTAATGTGGAAATCATAGAAGCAATAGCAAAAAAGTATGGCTTAAAGGTGATCTATGATGCAGCACATTGTTTTGGAGTAACCTACAAAGGTAAATCTCTATTTAATTATGGAGATGTTAGCACCTGTAGTTTTCATGCCACGAAGTTGTTCCACACTGCTGAAGGAGGAGCTATGTTTTGCAATGAGGAAACCATTTATAAAAAACTATTCTATAGTCATAATTTTGGACATGATGGTCCTTTGGAATTCCATGGATTGGGAATTAATGCCAAGATGAGCGAATTGCAAGCGGCAATGGGATTGACAATATTGCCAGAAATGGAATTTATAATAGGTGAGCGTAAAAAAGTAGCAACATTCTATACGAGAAGTTTTAAAGATATTTCTAATTTAAGGGGTTTGAAGCTAAGAGTAGGAACAGAATGGAATTATAGTTATTACCCTATTATTTTCGAAAGCGAAGAAGTGCTTTTAAGCGCAGAACAAGCTTTGAACAAGGAAAACATATACCCAAGGCGTTATTTTTATCCATCATTGAATAAGGTGTCCTTTATGAATAATGATCAAGAAATGCCAATTTCGGAATCCATAGCAAGAAGGGTGCTTTGTCTTCCTCTTTATGTAGGGTTGACTAAAATGG
Organism: uncultured Bizionia sp.; assembly: GCA_947496215.1. GTDB lineage: Bacteria > Bacteroidota > Bacteroidia > Flavobacteriales > Flavobacteriaceae > JAHDHI01. Next base: position 56,629 of record CANMCF010000013.1, on the reverse strand, counting down.
AATTAGAAATAATAACCAATACAATCAAAAAAGAGATATGATAATAGTTGGAGCCAAAGGATTCGCAAAAGAAATATTACAAGTAGCATATACGGACTTAGGGTTGACAGACGACAAGATTGTTTTTTTTGATGACATAAGTACGGACTTGCCTGAAAAATTATACAATCGTTTTTTAGTCTTGAAAACATTGGAAGGAGTAAAGGAGTATATGCAATCTACAGGTGATAAGGAGTTTGTTTTGGGAATAGGGAATCCTGTGCATAGAAAAGCATTATATGATAAGTTTGTCGGTGTAGGTGCAATTCCGGTGACAACAATTTCAAAAAAAGCCGAGAAAGGTGATTTTGATGTTTCAATAGGTACTGGGACCAATGTTATGTCTGGAACGATTATTACCAATAGTGTAGTAATAGGAAAAGGTTGCTTGATCAACTTGAATTGTACTGTGGCTCATGATTGTATAATTGGAGATTTTGTAGAGGTTTCTCCAAATGTAAATATCTCAGGACGTTGTAAAATTGGCAGTAATTCCAGTATAGGAACGAATGCAATTTTAATACCAGATGTAATTATTGGAGAAAACGTGATTGTTGGAGCCGGTACTTTGGTCTTGAAAGATGTTCCAAATAATTGTACGATAGTGGGAGTGCCAGGTAAAATAATAAAAAGATGATATGTTTGAATCTAGCGATTTAAATATTGTTCATGTTTTTGATGATGAAAAATTCATTAATCATGCCATTGAAATTTTTGAGTATTTAAATCTCGATTCATCCCATTATTATGTTATAGTAGAAGAAGGCTTTACAGAATATAGACATGTGAAATCAAAATTGGTAAAACCTTTGGCCTTGAATTCAGAAAGTAGTTATTTGGGATTTGCCAAGTCAATAAATGAAACTTCAGGAAGAACGGTCGTTTTGGTGCATGCTTTGAGTTATAGAAAGCAAAAGATCGTTAATCTATTGAATGAGGATGTTTTGAAAGTGTGGTTTATTTGGGGGTACGACCTTTATAATATGTGGAAGCCATTAAAATATAAGGTTTTGGATTCCTCAACGTCAAAGCATGTCAATAAAAAGATTCCATTAAAAACGAAAATAGTCAATACAATCTTTTTTAAGTATAATTTTCACTTGCTATTTAAAGGGTTATCAAAAATATACAAAGGAGCATATTACAAGGCAGTACAAAAAATGGACATTGCAGTTCCTGTTTTGCCAACAGAGAAGAAGTATATTGGAAGCATAAACAATAAATTGACATATGCGCCTTTTACATATGGAAGCTTGGAATTGCTCTTGGGGAATTTGGTTTCAAAGAATGCTCTCGATTCAAAAAACATCTTGGTAGGTAATTCTGCCACTCCTACGAACAATCACATAGAAGTATTTAATAAGCTTTCAAAATTCGATTTGGGAGATAGAAAGGTCATCGTCCCACTCAATTATGGAGATAGAGGTGATTACTTGAATTTTGTCTTAGAACAAGGGAAGTTGCTTTTTGGAGAAAATTTCTTTCCAATTTTGGACTTTATGCCATTGGAAGAATACAATAAATTGATATTGAGTTGCAACATCGCATTTTTTAATCACATTAGGCAACAAGCGGTAGGTAACATAATCATTATGTATTACTTTGGAGCTAAGTTGTTTTTTAATGATGAAGGTGTCACATACGGATATTATGAGTCAGAGCAGTTTATGGTAAGAAGTCTAAAAGAGCTTAATCAAAGTCATTTGGAGAAAGGGATTACTCAATCAGAATATAAGAATAACAAAGAACAATGCGAACGCTTGTATTCACAGAAAGCTGTGCAAGATAAGGTGAGTAAGTTATTTCAAACCATTGTTAGCCATCCAAAGTTAAATGATTAGTCCTTTAGTTTCCATAATAATTCCAGTGTATAATAGAGAATCTATTATCAAGGAAACATTGAAATCGATAAGCAACCAAAGTTATTCGAATTGGGAGTGTATCATAATTGATGATGGGAGTACGGACAAAACAGAAGAAACAATCAATGGATTTCTCAAAGATGACGATAGATTCAAATATAGCAAACGACCGGACTCTTGGAAGAAAGGAGCGAATTCATGTCGTAATTATGGATATTCGATAGCAAAGGGAAAGTATATAAATTGGTTTGATAGCGATGATATCATGGAATCGGCTTTTTTACTTGAAAAAGTAAGTGCATTTAGAAAAAGTACAGTAGCTGTATTGCATAGAAACAAATATGCGAATTACAAATTGACAGAACATAGGGAAAGTAAATTTTCTTATGGAGATGACAAAGGTTTATTTTATGCTTATGCCATGGAAACCATAGAGATACAAACATGTGGTTTCATGTGGCTATCTGATTATTTAAAGGGCAAATCATTGTTTGATGAAAACATATCCAGATATCAAGACAACGAATTCCATATAAGGATGCTAGCATATAATCCAAAACTAGAAGTAATAGATGCCGTTTTGGCTACCATTAGAAGTGGTGATGGGGATGAAAGTCAAATAAGCTCGAGGCAGAATCTATCTAAGAAAAAACTATATGACATTTTTTATTACCGTTATCAATGTTTGTTTTTAGTTGAAAAGCATGGAATGGAAGTAGATGTAGAATACAATAAGACAATATCCAAGAAAACACTTTGGGCTTTCTACAATGGTTTGCGTTTCGAAAAAAACTTGCTTGGGCGAATAAAGGATGTATTTAAATATTATGGGAAGTTAAGATTAGTATATGCCAATGTGGATATGAGTTTTTACGATTCACTTAAATCCCATATGTACATTTTTAAAGTAATATGTTTTCGCTAAATGGCTTATATGTCATAGTTAATTCATATTATTAAAACTCGAAGAGTCAAAAGAACAATTACAAGATGAAGGTTAGCATATGTATGATTACATACAATCATGAAGCTTACATAGAAAAAGCTATAAAAAGTGTGTTGTCACAAAATACCAATTTCCAGTATGAATTGGTAATATCCAATGACGCTTCAACAGATGGTACAAGTAAACTAATAGAAGGCATTATAAATAGTCATCCCAAAGCGAGTAACATCAAATATATAAACCACAAGGAGAATGTTGGTATGATGAAAAACTATCTAAACGCATTGAAAGCTTGTACTGGAGAATATATTGCATTGTGTGATGGGGATGACTATTGGATCAATGATGACAAGCTTCAGATGCAAGCCGATTTCTTGGAAAGTAATTCTGGTTTCAACATAGTTTACACCTTGAATAAGATATTGCATGACAATAATGAATTGGTGGACAATAAAACGAAGCCCATAAACAATAGAGTAGCAGATGTCAAAGACCTAATTGAAGGGAATTTCATCACGGCATCATCCACAATGTTTAGAAATGTAATACAAGACATTCAGTTTTCTCCTTGGATGTATTCTTCACCTTATGGAGATTGGCCCACATATTTGTTGTTGACACGTAGGGGAGAGAAAATAAAATGCTTGAAGCATCGTACATTGGTGTATAGAAAGAATGTTGGCGTAATCAGTAAGATGAAACAAGAGAATATTTCAATATTGCAATCTAATTACGATATGTTGTCCAAGATGTCCAATGATGAAAACTATATGGAATTGAAAGAGTTGATAAATGATAAGCTTTATCTATTGGAACTATCATTCATAAAGCATTTCAACAGAAATAAGGAATATCGGGCAGCATTTGAAAAAATAAAGGAATTAAAAGGATACAATGTCAAGAATAAAGCAAAAAATATAACGATATTTAAAATATATTTGAAATCATTTTTTAAAGGGCTGTTTGTCCATTAAAAAAAATAATTCACACACATCGTAGTTTGATAACCATCGTATTGACATACAGGAACAGGGTATTGCAAAGTCTAGAGAATTGTCTCGACTCCTTGGCTAACCAAACTTTAAAGGAGTTTAAGGTGATCTTGGTGGATTATGGAAGTGTCTTGAATTATGAAAGGGACTTAAGGGAACTAGTGACCAAATACGATTTCATAACATTGGTGCGTTGCGAGGCAACTCAACAACTATGGTGTAAATCCAGAGCGATAAACATAGCATTGAAACAATGTGATACAGTATGTTTTTTTGTTGGGGACATCGATATGTTGTATGCACCTGACTTTGTGGAAACATTGGAAACATTGAAAAGTGAAACCGTCACGACTTACTTCCAAGTAGGATTTTTAAGTGAGATTGAATCGAAAGAAAAAAAGAATTTTGCAGACTATGAGATTAATTTCAAATCGAATTTGGAAGCAACTGGAATGACTCTTTACCCGACGGCTCTTTTAAAAGCAATAAATGGGTACGATGAATATTACAACGGTTGGGGAAGTGAAGATACAGATGCGCATGTACGATTGAGGAACGGAGGCCATGAAGTTATCTTTCATACAGATTCGATCTTAATGTTACATCAATGGCATCCCAAGCACTATAGATCTGCGAACGATTTGACACCATTTCATACGGAGTTGGAACAAATAAACGCCAGTTATCTAACGTACGTCAAGGAAACTGGGAAGGTAAAAGCGAACACCAATTTTAAATGGGGCATATATAATCAGAAAGATTATGAAGCCTTGAATACGATAGACCAAACCTATTCGATAACGAACAAGTCCGCAGAGTTTTTTGCCTTTGTAAACGCGATACTTTTGGTTGACAAGGATGTGGTGATCAAGTTGGATGTAAAGAAGCACAAGGACTATAGGTCACAAAAGCAAAAAGTAAAATCCGTATTGGGGAAAAAGACGATGACATTCTTGAAATTTGATGATATGAACAATAGAATATTGGATTGTATGGTAAATCAATTAAGAGGAAAAGCATATAAATATCAATTCAACGTAAAAGATGAATCCATAAGTTTGATCGTAAAATTATAATTAGAAGAACAAGCAAGGAAATATATGAAATGAGTCCAGACAAATAGGTTGTTGCCAACCGAAATGTCTAAAGGCAAATTTCATCTGGCCAATAAAAAACAATAAAATTCAAACAAATGAAAATTTTGATGGTTTCAATGAGTTCCATTCATTTTTTGCGGTGGACTGAACAACTCAAGGGTTCTGGGCACGATGTGTATTGGTTTGATATTAGAGACGGTGGCCCAACAGAAAAATTATCATGGGTACATAAGATAAACGGGTGGAGATTAAAATACCCCAATTTGAAAGGAAGGCATTTCTTGAAAAAGCGATTGCCAAAATTATATGAAGGATTTAGTCCGATTTTGGAAAACGATGCAGCAATGGCTTTTGAAAAGGCAGTGTTGGAAATACAACCAGATGTAGTGCATAGTTTCGCCTTGTATGTGGCATGTGCACCTATTTTCAAGGTCATGAAGAAATATCAAAATTTAAAATGGATTTATTCTTCCTGGGGAAGCGATTTGTATTATTTCAAGGAGATAGAAAAGTATAGGCAAGATATCATTAGGATATTGCCGCGAATAGATTATTTGTTCACCGATTGCAAACGTGACGTCTCCATAGCAAAGAGACTAGGGTTTGAAGGTACTGTTCTAGGAACTTTCCCTGGAGGAGGAGGGTATGATTATGCACAATACGACAATTATGTCAAAACCCCACTGAATAAACGAAATATGATATTGGTAAAAGGATACCAAGGACGTTCAGGGCGTTGCATAGAAGTGCTTAAGGCATTGTTGCAATTGGAAAAAGAACTAACACCCTACCAAGTTTTTGTTTTTGGGGCAGATAAAGAAGTAGAGGCATTTATTTCAAATGAGAACATGTCTCAGCTAATAAATGTGAAGACCTATGGGATTGATGATTTTTTGGCACATGGGAGCATATTGAGATTAATGGGAGAAGCACTTTTATATATCGGTAATAGCAATTCTGATGGAATGCCGAATACGTTGCTTGAAGCCATTGCACAAGGTGCTTTTCCAATCCAATCCAATCCTGGTGGAGCCTCGTCAGAAGTAATAACGCACAATGAAAATGGATTGCTGATAGAAGATTGCAATGATGTGGAACATATTAAGAAATTGGTGTGTCAAGCACTTTTAAATCCAGAATTGATAGATAAGGCTTTTAAAATCAATCAATTGGAGATAAAACCCCGTTTTGAAATAGCCAATATCAGAAAGCAAGTATTACAAGCTTACAATACTATAACAAGATAGAGAACAAATTTCAATCGCATCAAAATACAGCAATCGATTAAGAATGGTAACAAAAGGTCGTTTTGCCTTGAAATGAAAGATTGTTAAAAAAATAATTAAATATCATTATAATTGTTACCTTTTATCCTGTTTTTTAGCTATTTCATCGCTAAAAAATGTATTTTAGCAGAATTGTTAGATAATTTACCACTAAACTTAAATGAAAAAAATAGGCTTTATCCCACTACGTAAAGGCTCAAAAGGAATTCCAAACAAGAACAAGCGTAAAATGGTTGGAAGGCCGTTGTACACTTGGGTTTTAGGAGAAGCCATATTTTCCGACTTGGATGAAGTATATGTCTATACGGATGATCAAGTCATCATCGACTTCATAGCCAAGGAATACCATTGGACAAATAAAGTAAAAGCCTTGTTGAGAAGTGATGAAAGTGCAAGTGACACTGCCTCGACAGAAATGGCCATGTTGGAATTCTGTAATGAGATTGGTTACGACTTTGATGTTTTTTGCTTGCTACAAGCAACTTCACCATTTACGAGACGTTCAGATGTCAATGCTTGTTTGGGCAAATTGGAAGGTGAATATGATTCAGCATTGTCAGTAGTCAACACTCATCGGTTTTTATGGAATGAAGATGGGATACCAATAAACTATAATCCATTGGAACGACCAAGACGTCAAGATTTCGACGGGTTGTTGATGGAGAATGGAGCAGTCTATGCAACTACGAAAGAAGCATTGCAACAAACAAGAAATAGGCTGGGGAACAAGATTGCTGTCGTAAAGATGCCAGAGGAATCCCTATTGGAAATAGATTCGGAAAACGATTGGATTGCAGTGGAGCAGCTATTGATGGAACGCCAAAAAAGAGCAAAGGAATCTGCAAAGATTACACACGTCGTCTTGGATGTGGATGGTGTTTTTACAGATGGAACGATAACCTACACAAAAGAAGGAGAGCATACCAAGAACTTTGATATGAGAGATGGCATGGGGTTGGAAATTTTACGTCAATTCAACGTTGAGGTAATGGTGATGACTTCAGAACAGTCGGAACTAGTAGCCAAGCGTATGCAAAAACTAAAGATCGAAAACGTTTACTTGGGTGTAAAAGACAAGTATAGTCTACTTCAAAGCATATTAAAAGAACGAGATCTATCCATAAACAACTTTGCTTACATAGGTGACGATGTTAACGATTTGACAAACATATGCAGTGTTGGTTGGTCATTGGCACCAAACAATGCAACAGACATAGTAAAACAGAATGCAGATATCGTATTATCCAAAAGTTCTGGAGCAGGAGCCATCAGAGAAGCCTGCCAATTTATAATGAACTACAATAAAAGATTTTAATTTTACACATACTTCTATGAAATCCTATAAAAAGCCCTATATAATTGCAGAAATTGGTTGTAACCACAAAGGTGAAATGGCAATAGCCAAAGAATTGATAAAAGTCGCTAAAATATTCTGCAATGTCGATGCTGTAAAGTTTCAAAAGAGACATAACAAGGAGTTGTTGACTGAAGAACAATACAATCAACCACATCCAAATCCAATAAACTCCTATGGAAATACCTATGGAGCACACAGGGAATTTTTGGAATTCGATGTTGAGCAACATCGGGAACTTAAAGCATATTGCGAAGAAATAGGGTTGACCTATTCAACATCTGTTTGGGATGTGACATCCGCAAAGGAAATCGCATCTTTGGAACCGGAATTCATCAAGATACCATCGGCCTGCAACAATAACGTGGCCATGTTGGAGTGGTTGTGTGAAAACTACAACGGAGAGCTACATATTTCCACAGGGATGACAACCAAAGAAGAGATCGATGATTTGGTTAGCTTGTTTAAAAAGCACAATAGAAATAAAGATTTGGTACTATACAATTGTACATCTGGTTATCCAGTACCATTTCAAGATGTATGTCTTTTGGACATTAATCTGTTGTTGGACAAATACAAAGATGATGTAAAGCACATTGGTTTCTCCGGACACCACTTGGGGATCGCAGTAGATGTAGCTGCTTATGCTTTAGGAGCGAACATAGTGGAAAGACACTATACGATAGATAGAACATGGAAAGGCACAGATCACGCAGCATCATTGGAACCAATGGGATTACGTAAACTGTCAAGAGATTTGAATGCCGTACATCAGGCCTTGGCATATAAAAGTCAAGACATCTTGCCGATAGAACAAGTGCAACGTGACAAATTGAAAAATCAAAAAGGATAGTAATGTTTCAAGGGAAAACCATTAGACTATTTTGGTGGAATGAAATGAAACTTCAAGGGAAAGCCAAAGAGAACTACGGTGACCTTCTAGGAAAGTATCTTGTTGAACGAATAGCGGATAAGAAAGCAGTTTGGACAAAACCATCTGCGTTCTCATTTCAAAATATGTTTAGCCCAATCTATGTAACCATTGGTAGCATTTTAACGAACGTAAATGAAAAATGTGTCGTTTGGGGAAGCGGGATCATTTCGAAGGAATATGAAATCAAAAAAGCCAAATTCCTCGCCGTACGTGGCCCCCAGACAAGAGCGCACTTGGTCGATCAAGGTTATGATGTGCCTGAGATATATGGAGACCCAGCATTGTTGTTGCCTAGATATCATAATCCGGAAATAAAGAAAGAATATAAGATAGGAGTCATTCCACACTACAAGGATTTCGAAAAGGTAAGCGATTGGTATGAAAATGATGATTCCGTTCTATTGATAGATTTAATGACCAACAACATTGAGGAAACAACAAATCAATTCCTGAAATGCGAAAAAATAGTATCCTCCTCATTACATGGGATAATTGTTTCCCATGCATATGGAATTCCAGCAGTATGGCAGAAGTTTTCGAACGACGTGTTCGGTGATGATATCAAATATAGAGACTATTTCGAGTCAGTAAAGATATCTCCCTATCAATCCGAAATAATAAATGACAAAATGAATTTAGAGAGATTGGAAGATGCTTTCAATGAAAGAGAAGTAGTTCCAAATAAATTTGTAATCGGGGAATTATGCGATGGATTAATGGCTGTGTGCCCATTCAAAAACCAATCGTAAAAAAGTCCAGTTTTACACAGCAAATAGAAATATGAAGAAGAAAGTATTTGTTTTTTTTCCAGATGGAGTTGGCTTGAGGAATTTTGCCTTTACGGATTTCAAGGATATTGGAGAACAAATGGGTTTCGATATTCACTATTGGAACAATACCATTTTTTCATTGAAGGACAATTTGGGATTCAATGAAGTGAAAATAGAAGATCGTACTGCTCATAAGCTATTGCCCATTTATACAAGAGCAAGAAAACGAGCAGAACTAAACGTGTCGAGAGACAAGTTCGATGATCCCGTGTATCCAACATATAAGTTTCCATTCAATTATAAAGGTTTGAAGAACATCTTTAAAAGTTTGTATGTGAAGTGGCTGGTTGGCACGCATTCCTCAGAGAAAGGTATCGTTCGTCTACGGAAAAAAATCAATGAATTGGAGCGCTCCACGTCAAAATATAAATACTGCAAGGCGCAATTGGAAGAACATAGGCCAGATATTGTATTTTGTACGACACAGCGAGCAACACAATCCATAAGTGCATTGTTGGCTGCCAAAGATCTAGACATACCAACTGTTGCCTTTGTATATTCGTGGGACAATGTACCAAAAGCCATGCAAGTTGTGGAAACCGACCATTATTTTGTTTGGAGCGACTTGATGAAGGAAGAAGTATTGAAGTACTACCCATTTGTAAAGGAAGAACAGGTCTTTGTTACGGGAACCCCACAATTCGAACCTCATTACGATACTGTGTTGCTGCAATCAAGAGCAGAGTTTTGCAAAGAAAACAACTTGGACGAAAGCAAAAGGTACATATGCTATTCTGGAGATGATGAGACAACATCTCCATTGGACCAATATTATTTGGAAGACTTGGCAAACTCAGTACGAAGCTTAAATGCAAAAGGTGAAAATCTAGGCATCATATATAGAAAATGTCCTGTGGACTTCACACCAAGGTATGAAGCTGTTATAGAGGCGAACAAAGACATCATTTCAGTCTTGGATCCCATTTGGAAACAGGTCGGAAATCAATGGAATCAAGTATTGCCAGCAAAAGAAGATTTCAAGATGCTATATAACGTGTGCGAACACAGTGAGTTCGTAACCAATGTATGCTCCTCCACGGTTTTTGACTTTGTGGCTCACAACAAGCCATGCATTTATTATAACTACGAACAACCACAACTTAAAAAAGGGATAAGGGACATTGGACAAAATTATAAATATGTTCACTTCAGATCCATGCCAAGTCAAGAAGCAGCAGTCTTCTGTACAGATAAAAACGATTTGGAGTCAATAGTGGATGACATCTTGAAAGGAAAGACATCCAATGTGACAGAAGGTTTGAAATGGTTTGAGATAGTGGTGGGGAAGCACCCTACAAAAGCTTCAGAGAACATATGGAAAGCCATAAGTAATCTTTTAAATTAGAATTTGTAACAATAGAAAACAATACACTAAATGCTTTTTAACTCTTTGGACTTTGCAGTATTCTTGCCTATGGTTTTCATTCTGCATTGGTTAGTTTCTAAAAAGGGTTGTAGGTACCAAAACCTTATATTGGTAGTCGCAAGTTATGTGTTCTATGGCTGGTGGGATTGGCGGTTTCTATTACTAATTGTATTCAGTACGATTGTAGATTACTCGGTAGGATTGAGTCTTTCAAAGGAAGACCATGTAAAGAAACGAAAAGCATTGCTGTTGACAAGTGTATTTGTCAATTTGGGATTGCTGGGGTTCTTTAAATACTATAATTTCTTCATAGATAACTATACTACGGTATTCTCTTTTTTCGGAAGCAAAATACAACCCAATTCATTGGAAATAATTTTACCAGTGGGTATTAGTTTTTATACCTTTCAAACATTGAGTTATACCATAGATGTATATAGAAGGAAACTGGAACCAACCAAAGACTTTATTGCATTTTCAGTATTCGTTAGCTTTTTTCCACAATTGGTAGCTGGACCAATAGAAAGAGCAACACAATTATTGCCTCAATTCTATAAAAAAAGAAGTTTCAATTACAATCAGGCAAAAGAAGGGCTCTATCTCATTATTTGGGGATTGTTCAAAAAAATGGTGATTGCTGATACTTGTGCCAAGTATGCTAATGACATATTTTCTAAATATGAAAGTATGAATTCATTGAGTCTATTACTGGGAGCAATATATTTTGCATTTCAAATCTATGGAGATTTCAGTGGGTATTCGGACATAGCGATAGGAACCTCCAGGTTGTTCGGGGTAGACTTGATGAAAAATTTTAAATATCCTTATTTTTCTAGGGACATAGCTGAATTTTGGAGACGTTGGCACATATCGTTGTCTACTTGGTTTAGAGATTATCTGTACATTCCATTGGGAGGAAGTAAAGGGACTAGGTGGATGAATCTTAGAAATGTGTTTATAATATTTCTAGTTAGCGGTTTTTGGCATGGAGCCAATTGGACTTTTATAGTTTGGGGTGGGTTAAATGCCATTTATTTTATGCCGTTGCTATTGGCAAATAAAAACAGACGTCATTTAAATGATGTAGCGTTGGAGCGTATATTCCCTAGTTTTAGAGAATTCATGGCAATGTTAAGTACATTTTTATTGACAACATTGAGTTGGGTGTTCTTTAGATCAAATACGGTAAACGAAGCCTTTATGTATCTAAAGAGATTGTTCTCATTTAATTTCAATGGAGGAATGCAATATTTGGCGATAGAACGCTATGCTCCCGAATTAATGATTTTAATAATTTGCTTTTTATTTGTTGAATGGCACTCCAGAACAAAAGAACATCCTTTTTTTGACAAACTAAGATATTTCAAATTAATGTTAATCCTATTAGGTATAATTACATTGGGGAATTATTCAAGTGTAAACGATTTTATTTATTTTCAATTTTAAAGATGAAACAATTTATATTGCATACATTGAAAACGGTTATACTATTTATGGTATTGTTGTATGTGTGTGATGTGGCATACACTAGTATTTACTTGAAAAGCAACCCAAGAAACAAACTGCAATATATTCTTAATACAAAAAATGAAAACTTTGATATTGTGTTTTTAGGTTCATCCAGAGTGGCAAACCATATCGATACAAAATTGTTTGACAGTCTATCCAATAAAAAAACAATTAACCTTGGTGTACAGGGAGCAGGTTTGAATGATAACCTATTGCAGTTGAGATTGTTAATTGAAAGCAATAATGTGTATAATGTGTTTTTGCAGTTGGATGATAATTTTGAACGCACTGGGCCAACAGCTCTTGGAACAGCAGCAGCAATGCCATTTATAAGGAATAATGTGATAAAAGAACATACTAAGGAATATTTTGAGAATTTCAATGCGCTTTATTACATTCCTTTTTATAGATATGCCATAAATGATCCTAAAATAGGCTTTAGAGAAGTGTTTTTCTCTTTAATGGGTAAGAAGCCGCGAATAGATCCAAGTGTTGGGTATAATCCTAAATTTGGAAATGATCTATCTCAAAAAGGGAAATTGCCAAAAACAATATCAAGGGTGAATTCTATTTTAGACGAAATAAGAAGAATTTGTAAAGAAGGAAACATAAATTTAATACTATTCGTTTCACCATATAGCAGTGCCACGGGAAATATGGACTATATAGAAAAACTAAAATATAAGATTCCAGAATTAATAGATCTATCTAAGGGATATGATGATGAATTGTTTTTTAATTATGGACATTTAAACAATAAAGGAGGGCAATTATTTACTAAAAGGCTATATTATAGTACGCTAAAAAAAATATAAAGCAGTTAAAGATTTAAAAATGAAAATAGGATTAATAACACCCGAATATCCACATCCAAAGGTAAGTTACGCTGCAGGCATAGCGACAAGCATAAAAAACCTAGCTGTGACTTTGGTTAAAAAAGAAGTGGATGTTACCGTTTTCGTTTATCATCAAAAAGAAAATGCGGTATTTTTGGATGAAGGCGTCGAGATTCATTTGATTGCTTCAAAGTCATTCAAGTACTTTACTTGGTATCGTTATCGCATGCTCATACAAAATTATGTGAACGCCGTAGTAAAGGGAAAAAACATAGATATTTTGGAGGCACCGGATTGGACAGGAATAACGGCATTGATGCGCTTTACAGTTCCATTGGTTATACGTTTCCACGGAAGTGATGCCTATTTTTGTAAACTGGATGGACGTCGACAAAAATTCAAGAATTTTATTTTCGAAAAGAAAGCCTTGAAAATGGCTACAGCTTACATTGCTCCGACAACTTATGCAGGAGTGGAAACACAAAAAATATTCGGGCTCGATAAAAACAAGATAAAAACCATACATTATGGTTTGCAGTTGGAACATTTTGTAAACGAAAGCCCAGAAGTCTACAATAGAAATACCATACTGTACATAGGGACCATAATCCGGAAAAAGGGGGTGCTTGAACTAGCGCAAATATTCAATAAGGTAATAGAAGGAAACCCAGAGACAAAATTGATTCTTATAGGAGGAGATGCTCCAGACATTAGAACAGGGAAGGAGTCTACCTATGCATTGATGGAAGAATTGTTTTCCAAAAAGGCAAAACAGCAATCCAATTATCTAGGTAAAGTACCCTATTCTGAAGTTCAAAAATATATGAAAGATGCACATATATGTACTTTTCCGTCCTTTGCGGAAACCTTGGGAATGGTTACCATAGAATCCATGGCTTTGCAAAAACCAGTAGTGAATACAAGCATCGGTTGGGCACAAGAGCTTATAGATGATGGCGAGAATGGTTATTTGGTGCACCCATCCGAAATAGGATTGTATGCAGAGCGTATCTTAAGTCTTCTAAAAGATGAAAAGACATGTTCGGAAATAGGAAAGGCAGCAAGAGAAAAGGTGGAAACGACTTTTAACATAGAAACCAATGCAGAACAGAACATAGCCTATTACAATTCGATCATAAAATGATAATACTGGTTCATGACAATCAAAAGGTGGTTAAGCTTTATTCTTCGAATACAAGCCAAAAGGTCGATTATGATCGTAAAAAATCATTGACCAACATCTTGTTTGATGTCGCAGAGCTATTCCCAGAGGAACTTGTAATTTGGGTATGCCGAGATTATGAGGAGTCTGTTGATTTTGAGTGCCTTGATTCGGTTTTTCATCATAGATTGATTATGGCTTCTTATTCGGTAAGTGGGAAATATGCAATCTCCAAGCGAATAGGTTATGTGGAGCAAAAACCTTACACCAATGTACCCAGCACGGTTTGTTTTCCTACGTGGTTAATGAGTAGTGATGTTGGAGGCGTGCATGCAGAAATACTGAATGAAATTAAAGGAAGTGAACACAAGGAAACCAATTTGGAATTGGCTTTAACAAGTTTGGCAAAGCAAGCAATGCCAAAAGGATTGCTCTGTTATTCGGAACCAGCATTGCTTAAAATCCCAAATGGGCAGATGTTCAAAGAAAAGATGGCATCGACATACCAATTGTTCAAATTTGTGAAGCAGCATTATAAATTTGCTTGGACTATGAATTTGTTGGCATGCTTTATTCTTTTTGAAAACAAGTTGCCATTGTTGTCTTTCTTCAAAAGTTTGTTTGTGAGGGCTTTGCCACAGGAAATAGATCTAAGTAGGATAGATGTGAGATCCAGAAGGAAGGAAATACAAAAAAAAGAGATCGATGTCATAATACCAACTTTGGGAAGAGAAGAATGCTTGTATGACGTTTTAAAGGATTTGTCCAATCAAAGCGTGCTCCCAAAAAATGTCATCATAGTTGAACAAAACCCAGAAGTAGATTCAAAAACGGGATTGCATTATTTGACCAATGAAAATTGGCCTTTTGAAATAAAGCATCACTTTACACATCAAACAGGAGCGTGCAATGCTAGAAACATAGCCATAGGGTTGGTTGAGAGTGAATGGAGCTTTTTGGCAGATGATGATATTCGATTTGAAAGCGATCTGATAGAAAAGGCATTTGAAGTTTTGGATAAATATGGGGACAATGCACTTAATTTGCTTTGCTTGCAACCAAATGAAAAACAATCTTATTTTCTGACGACACAAACGGACATATTTGGATCGGGAACAAGTATTATGAAATCTTCACTCTTTAAAGAGGTTGATTTTGATATGGCTTTTGAATTTGGTTTTGGAGAAGATTCCGATTTTGGAATGCAAATACGAAAACAAGGAACAGATGTCTTATTCATTCCAGACATTAAGATAATACACTTGAAGGCTCCAATTGGAGGATTTAGGACTAAGGTGAAAAAACAATGGGAGAATGAAATTGTACAACCAAAACCATCTCCAACGATTATGTTGTTTGCGAAAAAGCACTTCAATAAATATCAAGTCAATGGTTATAAATATGTCCTGTTTGTCAAATTCTATAAAAACCAAGGCATAAAGTATCCATGGAGATATGTAAAACAAATGAACAAGCAATGGAATAGCAGTATGATGTGGGCACAAAAAATACAATTGAAAAATGAAACATTCATGACTAAAGGTTAGATGTGCAACGAGATGATTATTTGGGGGTTACAGATGGTCGATAAAAAACAATGAATACAAAAGATGAAACTAAGTAAGGGTATAAATAGGATTTTATTGAGGTATGACAAGATTAAAAGGCATCCGCTTACAAAAACTGACCCATTAAAGGGATTGTTTAGGTATTTGTCCTTTAACCTATCGCAAGCCATAGCTGTAAGGCCTAAAGTATTCAAATGGATAAAAGGCTTGAAATTCTATGCGGAAAAAGGAGATGCCGGTTTAGTAGGGAATATTTATTACAAGTTGATGGATTATGAGGATTCTATGTTCTTAATGGATCACTTAAAAGAGAAAGACCTCTTTGTTGATGTGGGAGCCAACTTGGGTCACTATACAATGTTGGCAAGTGGTGTATGCAAGGCAAAAACAATAGCAATGGAACCGATAGAAAGCACCATTGAAAAATTGAAGAAGAACATTAAATTGAATAACCTGAAAGACAAGGTGACAATATTGAGCTATGGAGTGGGAGATAAGAATGAAGTACTTAACTTCACGACCAATAAAACAGTGATGAATAGTGTGTCTCTTGAAGAAAGTAACGACACGATAAAAATAGAGGTAAGGACATTGAACGAATTGTTGAAAGATGAAAATCCCACATTTATTAAAATAGATGTGGAAGGTTATGAATATAACGTACTCAAAGGAGCCAACGATATTTTGGAAAAGCGATCATTGAAGTATTTGCTTGTGGAGTTCAACAATTCTGGCGAGAAATTTAGTTTGCAAGATGATGATGTCTTTAACTTGATCTTAAAATATGATTTTGTACCTATACGTTACAGAGCAGATGCAAAACAAGTGGACGTCATAAAAAGCTATAATAAGGATAAGTTTAATACATTGTTTATCAGAAAAGAAAAAGAGCAATAATGATTAAACTCCATACAAATAGAACTTTTTTAACAGAGGAGCATCGTAAGAAGGTATTTCCGTTGTTGTTTGACATGCATTTCTTGAAAAATGAAACACTAATGGAATATTATCTATTGGTAGATGATGTATCGGAATGCGATGTCGTTGTGTTTCCAATAGACTATGCTTCATTTTTAAAACATAGAAAAGAGTTCCTAACACTTCAGAATGACGCAAAGCACCACGGGAAAACAATTTGGATTTATTCTGCGGGAGATTATGGATTCACCAATTACATCAAAAATAGCATCACATTCAGGTTAGGAGGATTCAATAGTCAATTAAGTGACTCGACCTACATAATGCCGTCGTTTGTAAATGATCCATACAAAACTCAATTACCTGAAGGGTTTTCTAGCTTGGTAAAAGAAAACAAGCCAAGCATAGGATTTGTTGGGCATGCACAATCAGGGATGTTCAAATACATAAAAGAGTTTTCAAATCATTTGAAGACTTTAGTAAAAAGGAAATTGAACAAACTTGTGGCAGATGCACAACCATTCTACCCATCCAGTATTAAACGGGCGAAGTATTTAGGAAAACTGAATCTGAGTGAACAATTAAATACAAGTTTTGTTTTAAGGGAGAGTTACAGGGCTGGAGTACAAACGGAAACAGACAAGCAAAAAACGACTCAAGAGTTTTATGAGAACATATTCAACAATGCCTATACGTTTTGTAGTAGGGGAGTTGGTAATTTCTCAGTACGATTCTACGAGACCTTGGCAGTAGGGCGTATTCCTATCTTGCTAAATACAGATTGTAGATTGCCATTGCCAAATACGATAAACTGGGAGAAACATTGCGTGATCATAGAAGAATCCAAAAAAGAGTCTTTGGAAGCCCAGATATTGGAATTCCACAACTCAAAGACAGAAGCTGAGTTTGAAGCGCTTCAAAATGACAATAGGAAACTTTGGGAAAGCCATTTGGTTCGTCATGCCTTCTTTATAGGTATATACAATACATTTATAGAGCAAAACAGTAAAAATGACTAAAGCGTTTACACTTATTGTCTGTACTTATATGCGACCAAAACCGCTTTTGGATTTGCTTAAATCGGTAAGCAAGCAAACGTTGTGCCCAGATGAGGTTTTAATCATTGATGGTTCCACCAATTCTGAAACTGAGGAGGCCTTAAAAGGTGATTTTTTTGAGAATTTGAAATATCATAAGGTAGATGAGGCAAACAGAGGTTTGACAAGACAACGTAACTATGGGATTAATTTGGTTGCTAAAACATCTGAGATAGTTTGCTTTTTGGATGACGACATCATATTGACACCAACTTATTTCGAAGAATTGCTCGAAACGTATAATGTTCATAGCGATGCTTTGGCTGTAGGAGGTTACATAACCAATGAAGTGGAGTGGAAAGCAGCTACGAGGATCAAAAAGAAAAGCTGCTTTTATTATGATGGATGGATGCGCAATGAGCCTTCAAGGTTTAGAATGAGACGAAAATTTGGTCTGTTGCCAGATACAGAGCCAGGTTTTCTACCAACATTTTCGCATGGGAGATCCATTGGTTTCATTCCCCCATCGGGGAAAACCTATAAAGTCGAACAATTAATGGGAGGCGTATCCTCTTTTAAAAAGGAAGTTTTTGATGCCTTGTCGTTTTCTACATATTTTGAGGGGTATGGGTTATATGAAGATGCCGATTTTTCAATGCGAGTGGCAAAACAAGGAGCCATTTACATCAATACAAATGCACAATTGGCACATTATCACGACGCATCAGGAAGGCCAAACCAATATAAATATGGGAAAATGGTAATAAGAAACGGTTGGTATGTTTGGCGAGTAAGATATCCAAAACCAAACATGAAAGCAAGGTTGAAATGGAATGCTACAGCATTTTTGCTTACATCCATTCGATTTTCCAATGTGTTGACTTCCAGTTTGAAGAAAGAAGCGTTTACTGAAAGTTTGGGTAGAGTCGTAGGATGGTTATCTTTACTGGTGAATAAACCAAATGTTGAAAGATAAATTATAGATTCAAGGAGACAATAGATTAAATGAATGCATTTCTCATAGATATAAAGAAATATAAAAGGTATAGTGGAAACAAACCTACGATTATGTTGATTTTGACAAATCAAGGGCTATGGGCATTATGTGTTTATAGGATTTCCAATGGGATCTATCGAAGCAAATTTCCAAGAATCATTAAAAGGCTATTGCTTGTCCTTGCCGTTGTTTGGCAAAAGTGGATAGAGGTCGTCACAGGGATATCAATACCCTATGCAGCACAAATCGGTTCAGGGTTTTACATAGGTCATTTTGGAGGTGTCATCATCAATGCGTCTTCTGTAATTGGAATTAATTGCAATATCTCGCAGGGAGTAACCATTGGCGTTAGTGGCAGAGGGGAAAAGAGAGGAGTGCCAACGATAGGAGATAATGTCTATATGGGAGTAAATGCAGTAATAGCAGGTAAGATAACCATAGGGGACAATTGTGTGATTGGGGCAAATTCTTTGGTAGTGAAATCTGTGGAAAAAAATAAGACGGTATTGGGAGTACCAGCAACAGTGATTAATAGTAATACGTCTAAAGACTACATTTAATGCGCTTTTTAGTTATAACAAATGCACCGACATTAGAAAGAAAAGACCAACAGTTTGCCTATGCACCTTATGTAAATGAGATGGACATTTGGTTCAAATATGCAGATGATCCGATTATTGTCTCCCCTACTAACTATGATCAAGAGTTGTTGCTTTCCAGTTTTAAAAAGCAACCAAAGGTTGTTTCAATCCCTTCATTGGAATTTGCTAACTTTTACAATGTTGTTAGAAGTTGTTTATTGTTGCCATTAATTGTAATTAGATTGATGGTGGAGATGTACAAGGCAGATCACATTCATTTGCGTTGTCCAGGGAATATTGGACTTATAGGTTGTTTTGTACAAATATTGTTTCCAAAGAAGAAGAAGACTGCAAAGTATGCGGGCAATTGGGACCCAGAGGCAAAGCAACCAAAGAGTTATCGATTACAAAAGAAACTGTTGAGCAACACTACGCTAACAAAGAATATGCAAGTGCTGGTCTATGGAGATTGGAAGAATCAAACAAAGAACATAAAATCTTTTTTTACGGCGACATTCAATGATTATGAAATAGAAGAACCTATGAAACGTGATTACACGGGAGAGTTGAAATTTGTTTTCATAGGAAGCTTGGTAAAAGGGAAAAGGCCTATGTTGAGTATTGAGATAGTGGAAGAGTTGATCAAACAAGGACAAAAACTACATTTGGATCTTTTTGGAGATGGTGTATTGAAAACAGAACTGCAAGATTACATAGATAAGAATAATTTGGAGAAATACATAACCTTGCACGGTAATCAAGAAAAGGAAGTCGTGAAGACAGCATTGAAATCTGCACATTTTTTAATATTGCCATCAAAGTCAGAAGGTTGGCCAAAAGTAGTGGCGGAGGCAATGTTCTTCGGAACCATTCCAATAGCTACCAAGATATCCTGTGTGCCCTATATGTTGGGATATGGAGAGCGCGGTATTTTGATTGAACCAGAACTTGAAGCAGTAACGTTCAATGTAGCTTCAGAACTGAAAAATGTGAAAACTTTGCAATTAAAGGCTATGGAAGGAGCAAAGTGGTCTCAACATTATACATTAGATTTGTTTGAAAGTGAGATTGCCAGATTAGTTAAAAGTTAATGATCAAAGAGGTGAGAGTTTTACAATTAATAGATTCATTGCATGCAGGAGGAGCAGAACGCGTTGCCGTCAACATGGCAAATGCATTGTCATCTCAAATAGAACGATCATATCTTTGTGCAACTCGTGAAGAGGGTTTGTTGAAAGAGAGCATTTCCAAGGAAGTAAGCTATTTGTTTTTGAACAAACAAAGGACTATGGATCTCAAGGCTGTTAGAAAGTTGGGAGACTGGGTTGAAAAAGAAAAGATCAATGTCATTCATGCACATTCCTCTTCTTTTTTTATAGCTACGATTATTAAGGTATTCAAAGGGAATGTAAAGGTGATATGGCACGATCATTATGGAAACAGTGAGTTTCTTGAACAGCGAAAGTTCAAGATGTTGAAGTTGTGTTCAAAATATTTTTCATATATACTAAGTGTGAATAAGCCATTGGAATCTTGGGCCAAATTAAAATTAAAGATCAAGGCTGTAATGTATTTGCCCAATTTTGCAGTCAAAAATGAGAACAAAGGGATAAACACCTTAAAAGGAGAAAACAACAAACGTATTATTTGCCTAGCAAACCTAAGACCCCAAAAAGATCATTTTACTTTGATAGAGGCGTTTGGTGACATTGTAAAACAACACTCAGATTGGACGTTGCATTGTGTAGGAAAGGATTTTAATGACGATTACTCGAAAGACGTAAAGGACAAGATAGTTGAGTTCAATTTAAATGAAAACATATTTTTATATGGTAGCTTGCCGGATACAACGCATGTGTTGAGACAATGTAGCATAGGTTTGCTATCTTCAAAGTCCGAAGGATTGCCTATTGCATTGTTGGAGTATGGTTTGTCCGAATTATCGGTAATAGTAACAAAAGTAGGTGAATGTGCCACGGTTGTAAAGGAAGGGCATAATGGTTTGCTGGTTGATGCCGAAACACCAAAAGAACTTACCAAAGCCTTGTTGACTTATATTGAAGATGAAGATTTGCGTAAAGAACATGCTTTGCGTTATAGAGAACATATAGAAGAACATTATTCTGAGAAGGCACAAATACAAACGATTTTGAAAATTTACAAAGCAAGCATACAACAAGGTTGAAAACATTCAATTACATACAATCGATTGCGCTGCATATTTTAATTGGAGTTTTGATATTCGTCATACCGGCATTGTCACAGATTTACCTATTGGGTATTTTTGTCTATTTTACATTTAAGATATTTCAATCGAAACTGTCCAATAGGTCCATTCTAATCCTCAGGGCTTGTGGTTACGTGGTTGGAGCTGAGGTTTTCATTAGGATGACAGGAGGAAGCTTGTTATATGAAGCTTCCAAGTATTTTGTGATTGTATTCTGCCTGATAGGTTTTTTTACCATCAGGCTCAATAAACAGGCTCTGCCATACATATTGTATATCTTTTTATTGATTCCAGGGATATTTGTAACAGGTTTCAACATCACGGAAAATACGATGATACGTACAGCCATTGCCTTTAATTTGAGTGGCCCCATATGTTTGGGAATAGTGGCACTCTTTTGCTATAAGTTGAAGGTGAAGTATGAAGATGCCCATAAAATCCTATTGGCATTGGCATTGCCTTTGGTGACCACGACAACGTATTTGTTTTTGTATAACCCAGACATAAGGGATGTTGTAACGGGAACCTATTCCAATTATGCCACCTCAGGGGGATTTGGCCCCAATCAGGTAGCAACCGTTCTAGGTTTTGGGATGTTTGTATTTGCAACGCGCTTTTTTTTAAAGTCTCCTACGCTTTTTTTAAAGGTATTGAATCTGGTTTTGCTGACATTGATAAGTTATCGTGGGATTGTAACATTTAGCCGTGGAGGGATTATTACAGGAGTCGTTATTATCTTGGCCTTCTTATTTAGTTATTATAAGAAATCTTCCATTAAAAATAAGGCAAGAATCCTAAAGCTGGTTTTGGTGTTTTTTGGTGTTTCCTTTTTGATTTGGTTCTTTACTTCTGTACAAACAGATGGTTTCATAGACAAACGCTATGCAAATCAAGATGCGGCAGGACGAGTAAAAGAAGATTTGTCCACAGGTAGAAATGTATTGATATCCTTTGAACTTGAGGAGTTTTTGAAAAACCCGATATTTGGTGTGGGAGTAGGTAAGATAAAGGAATTGAGGGAAGACGAGCAAGGAATAGTTGCTGCCTCTCATAATGAAATGAGTCGTATATTGTCTGAACATGGGATGTTTGGTTTCTTTGCATTTTTAATATTGTTGATGTTGCCATTGGCGTTGAGATTGAAAAATAGATCAAATATCTTTTTCTTTTCATGCTATATTTTTTGGTTCTTTACAATTAACCATTCTTCTATGAGGATAGCAGCTCCATCATTCATATATGGTCTGTGTCTATTGCATTTTATATATGAACCCAAAAAAGCAAAGTTGAAAACCTTAAAAAAACAACTATAATAAGTGAAGAGAATACTTTATATAGGAAACAAGCTATCTCACAAGGGGAAAACGGCGACGACAATAGATACGCTTGGCAAACTTTTGGAAACAGAAGGGTATGCCGTAAATACGGCATCAAGCAAGAAAAATAAGTTATTGAGGTTGTTGGATATGTTGTTTGCCTTGATAAAGTATTCCAAAGTGGCAGACTATGTTTTAATAGACACCTATAGCACACAGAATTTCTATTATGCCTATTTGTGTGCTTGCTTGTGTCGAATGCTGAAACTGAAGTACATTCCAATTTTGCATGGAGGAAATCTTCCCAACAGATTGAGACAAAACCCTAGGTTAAGTCGCTCTATTTTTGAAAGGGCGTATATGAATGTCGCTCCTTCCGAATACACGAAATCCAAATTTGAAGCATTTGGGTATAAAAATGCGATATGCATTGCCAATGCCATTGAAATTGAAAACTACCCTTTTCAAAGGAAAGAATTGAATATGTTAAAGATGCTTTGGGTGAGGTCTTTTTCAGAACTGTACAACCCAAATCTGGCAATAAAGGTTTTATATGAATTAAAACAAAGAAACATCAAATCCTCTCTATGTATGGTTGGCCCGGAAAACGATGGAGCTTTGGCAAAAGCCAAAGAATATGCAAGGTCGCTAAACTTGGATGTAACCTTTACTGGGAAGCTACCGAAGGCAGAGTGGATTGATTTATCAGTAAATTACAATGTGTTCATAAATACGACCAATTTCGACAATATGCCTGTAAGCGTCATAGAAGCCATGGCCCTAGGCTTTCCTGTGGTATCTACCAACGTAGGAGGAATGCCTTTTTTGATAGAGACAAACAAAGACGGGATACTCATAGAACCTAATAATCCCGATGCCTTTGTAGATGCTATGATTGATTTGCAAAAAAAGCCAGAGAAGGTTAGAGATTTAACAGAGAAAGCAAGAAAGAAAGTAGAAATGTACGATTGGAGTTTGGTTAAATTAAAATGGCATACATTTTTAAAATAAAGGACTACAAAAGAATTACTTCACTATATTTACAATGACTACCTAACCAATTATCAATAATGGCTAATTCCAACAAAAGCATCCATTTTAATATCTCTGAGCGTAAAATACTCTTACGCCTTATGGATTTGGTGTTTATTGGAATCGCATTGTATGGTTTGAGTAATGTCGGAACTTTCGATTACTTTACCATCAACAAGGAAAATTGGACTTGGTTATTGGTGTTGGGGATATATATATCTGGGTTTGGAACAGTTTTCGAGCTCTATGATTTACAAAAATCCAGTAAGTTGGAAACTGTTACAACAGCAATAATATTGACCACTTCGGTTACTGTATTGGTCTTTTTGCTAACGCCTTTTCTAACCCCTTCTTTACCAGATAATAGAATCCAAATCATCTATTTCTACTTGGCTATTTTGTTCACGTTGTTTATGTGGAGAGCCGTTTACGTTAATTTTATATCCTCGCCAAGATTCCATAAAAAGGTGTTGTTGGTAGGAGAGATCTCCAACATCGAAACCATAGTGGACGCCTTTAAGAGTGCAGACCCTAATTACAAGATAGTCGGGTTCATCAATTGTGAAATCGAAAAGGAAGATGCCATAAAGTTCAAAGGGATACCAGAATATAGTCCGAAAGAGATTCACAAGATAATAGCGGAAGAACAAATTTCCGAAATCGTTGTGGCCAGTTATAACTCTGAAAACATTACATCCAGTATCTACAATGACTTGATAATGCTTTTGGAAAAAGGGTTTCCCATCAAAGAATACACACAAGTGTATGAGGATATGACCTATCGTGTACCCGTACAATTCGTAGGGAAGGATTTTTACAAGTATTTTCCTTTTAGTCGAAATAACAAAAACAAGTTGTATTTGGCATATAGGCGTATGTTGGATATTGTGTTGTCCATTTTTGGAATAGTGTTGGGGTGCTTGTTCTTACCTTTGGTACTAATTGGCAATGTCATTGGAAATAGAGGGCCTTTGTTTTACAAGCAGGAACGAGTGGGTAAGAACGGAAAGACGTTTTTCATCTATAAGTTCAGAACGATGGTTACGGATGCAGAAGTAGGTGGCGCTGTGTGGGCAAAGAAGAACGATACTAGAATAACTGCCTTTGGAGGCTTTTTAAGGACATCCAGATTGGATGAAATACCACAATTCATAAATATCTTGAGAGGAAACATGAGTTTGATAGGACCAAGACCAGAACGTCCGGTGTTCATAGAGGAATTATCTCAAGTGATACCTTTTTATGAAACACGACATATCGTAAAACCAGGCTTGACAGGTTGGGCACAAGTTAAAGCCCGCTATGGCTCGAGCATAGATGATAGTTTGGTTAAACTGCAATACGATCTATATTACATCAAACATAGAAGTTTCTTTCTGGATTTCAACATCATAGTAAAAACACTCAGTACGGTAATCTTTTTGAGAGGACAATAATTTATGCCGTCTTATAAAAGCGAATCAAATAAAAATACCTGAATAACAAGGCAATAAACAAAGGAATGAGGGTAGGAGTAAATCTTTGTACACCAATGCTCCAGTGTAAGCTCATTAGACATAACATTACGATCAAGAACTTCAAATAGCCGACAAACCATTTCTTAGGTCGTTTTTTAAGGACTTGGATTATTGCTAAAAAACTAACTGGAAAAGCCCAAAGTATGTTGTAATTGTATGCTGTGGCAGTATGATCTGTAGCAAACCAAAGTAGGAAGAGAAGGATGCCTACAATACTGGTCACTCCAAATAAGACAACATCCAACCAAATGGATCGTTGGCCATTTTTGTTATTGGAATAAGTGATTACGATTATGAAAACGGCTATGAGGCAAAACAAGAACAAAGGGCTAGATAAGAAATTAGAATCTTTGGAGCTATCTTTTTGTTGGTAGGTGACAATCGATTTTTTAACTAGAGGGATTCCTGAGCTTTTAAACGAAGCCTTTTCTATGAACTGAAATATGTATTCTGGTAAAAACATGTATTCACGAGGAGATGCAGCTCTGTCTATCACAGACCCTAGGGCGACATTAATTCCAAAACTCCCCCAAGAATTCCAGTTTAAATTATTGTTTATAAGGGTTCTGAAGGTTTCGGATTTGTACGATTCAGGGGTTTCGTAGGCAATGTCGTTTTTTAAGACCAGCTCGGAGACATCTCGCATCTTCGTAGCACAATTGTCAAAAAAGAAATCGTATAGATAAGCCCTGTTTTCGGGCTTGTTGTTATGAATCAAAAAACTATACAGCTCTCTCTTTTGTTCTTGGGATAAGTCCAATATTTGTTCTTTTATGGTTCTATCCTGATTGATGTAATGCACTTCGAAATCATGATAGTTAGCTACTCCTTGTAGGTATTTTAGTTTGCCTCTCGCAAAATTGGTGTAAAAATTGGGATCGTCAAATGGGTACCTGCCATAGTCATATACAATATCTACATAACCTGTTTGTACTCTAAATGCACTATGGCCAAAAGAGTCATTGAGCAATTTGCCAGGGCCAACGGTAATGATGCTTATTTCAGCTTCAGATTTTAAGTTGGGGTTTTGGGAATAAGATGAAAAACAGAAAAAAAGAAATGTAACAAGTATGATTTTTTTCATAGTCAAAACTATCTGAAGATGCTGAAATCAAGCTTTACTGAAAAAACATTGGAGTACAGAGCAACACTTTGGTCTCCAATGTCCGTAAATGCATAATCCACGTGAATGCCTTTATATTTGAAGCCTAGGCCAAGACTAGGTTGAAAGGTCAGGTTTTCGCTATTGTCTATTTGCAATTCATTTTGAAAATTCCCGACTCCAGTTCTTAGATAGATCATATCTATGTATCCAAACTCAAAACCCAGAGCAGGGTTAATGCTCGCAAAGGAAGTAGATAGGATGTCGTTGTTTTGTTCAAAACGGACATTCAGGGCCAATTCCGCACGAAGTGAATAATCATAATGAAATATATAGTTTTTGGAAATACCAATCTGTAGTTTGGGTATCGTGATTTCCGACGATTCTGGCAGTTCTTGATTTTGGTCTTCCACGGCACCTTGTACTCTGGCAAAAGCCTCCTCGTCATAACTCCATGAGTTGAAGGTGGTGGTGATGTCCCTAGCCATTATGCCAAACTTCCAATTGTTTTGTGTTTCAAATTGGATTGCAGCATCCAAACCAAACCCCCACGAATTGGCGAAATCTCCAATTACCCTACGAATTATTTTTGCATTTACGCCATAATTAAGACCTTCTATGGGGAGTTTTCGGGCATAGGAAAAAGTTAATCCATAATCGGCAGTAGAGAATAAGCGTATACGATCGTAATTTATATTTCCTTGATCATCTATGAGCTGTGTGGTGTCCAAAATATCATCGACAGCAAAACGAATCAAGGAAATACCTATGGCACTACTATTGTCAATGGGCATTGCGAAAGCAGCATAGTCGTAATTGGCTATGTTGGCAAAATAACTGGAATGCATCAAGGCCATTTGCTTGTCTTCCAAATGTACGAGACCAGCAGGATTCCAATATCCAGAATTTACATCGCGAGTACTGGAAATAACGGCATTGCTCATTCCGAGTGCAGCAGCATCGACTCCAATGTTCATAAACTCATTTGAATATTTAGTCTGCCCATATAGTGTCAAAGTCACTATGAATGAAAGAATTGTGTGAAATGATTTCAATTGCAATTTTTTTACAAAGATGCTATATTTTTTATACATATTAAACTTTAAATTAAAGAGTATATTGTATAATCTCTTTTAAAAAGTAAAACTTTACTATTTTTACAAAAAACTAATCAATGTCCTTTAAGAAATTTATCCCAAATTTTATAACACTTCTTAATTTGTTTAGCGGTAGCATTGCCGTATTGTTCGCAGTCAACGATAATTTCATCGCTGCGACTTTTTTTGTTTTTTTGGGAATATTCTTTGACTTCTTTGATGGGTTCTTTGCTCGTAAGTTGGAAGTACAGAGCGATTTGGGACTTCAATTGGATTCTTTGGCAGATATGGTGACAAGTGGTTTGGTGCCAGGAATTGTTATGTTTAAACTCATTACTTTGAGTTGTGAGGAAACTGCATTTTTGGATTTGTCCGGAGAATGGAATTCCATAATGCATTTCGATGGCTTCAAGTTGGCTCCGATAGCATTGGTAGGCTTGTTCATCACTTTAGCTTCTGCCTATCGTTTGGCTAAGTTCAACATAGACGAAGACCAGCAAGGTTACTTTAAAGGATTGCCTACACCGGCCAATGCATTGCTGATATTGTCCCTACCTATGATAATGCAGTTTCAAGACAATGATTTGATAAACAACATGATCCTGAATAAATGGTTTTTAATCGCATTGTCATTGTTGAGTTGTTACTTGCTAAATGCAAACACTAAGCTATTCGCATTGAAGTTCAAAGACTGGAGCTTTGGAAACAATGCCATACGTTATGTATTTATGCTATTGAGTCTGGTATTGATCATAATTCTACATTTTGCCGCAATTCCACTTATTATAGCGCTCTACATCATTTTATCTTTATTGAATAAAAAACACTAAAAACAAAAATACCAATGGCAGAAATCATTTTTACACTTTTAATGCTTGTAATGCTTCAAGCAGTTCTAGGATTCGATAACTTGTTGTATATCTCTTTGGAATCAAAGAAAGCACCGCTATCCGCTCAAAAGAAAGTTCGTAAAGTGGGTATCTTGATAGCTATCATTCTTAGAATCGTGTTGTTGTTCGTCTTGGTTTCCATTATAGACTTTTTCAAAGAACCTTTTTCCTGGTTGACGGGAGAAGTAGAGGGTATAGTACACTTTGCATTTAATGGACATAGTATCATTGTTTTGGCAGGAGGAGCCTTTATCATCTATACGGCTATCAAGGAGATATGGCACATGATTGCCGTCAAGGATTTGAGTCATTCGGTAGGAGAAGATGCTAAAAGAACAAAATCTGCAAATGCTGTGGTTACAAGCATCGTTATTATGAATTTGGTGTTTTCTTTCGACTCTATTTTGGCAGCAATTGGATTGACCAGCGATATAGAGAATTC
This sequence comes from uncultured Bizionia sp., assembly GCA_947496215.1. Classification (GTDB taxonomy): domain Bacteria; phylum Bacteroidota; class Bacteroidia; order Flavobacteriales; family Flavobacteriaceae; genus JAHDHI01. The sequence goes on along the minus strand of CANMCF010000013.1, from coordinate 27,692 downwards.
CACGACTGCATTCATAGTGATGGCAATTGCGATTGTGATCAGTGGATTGCTCATGTTGGTAATGGCAGACAAGATATCTGCTTTTCTTGCCAAGAATAGGATGTATGAGGTTTTGGGTCTTTTCATTTTATTTATAGTTGGAATAATGTTAATAACAGAAGGAGGCCATTTGGCACACTTGAAACTCTTTGGAAACGAAATCGTGCCAATGAGCAAAACGACATTCTATTTCGTCATCGTCATTTTGATTATTACGGATGTCGTACAAGGACGCTACCAAAAGAAATTGATGCAGGAGAAAGAAAACAGTACGAAAGAACAATAGGTATCATTTTGTAAGCTAACATCACTTAATGAACGATTTAAGATTTCCAATAGATTTCCAATTTAACATAACAACGCTAGCCAACGATTTTAAGGCAACCGATGCTTCTGGAAAGACAATAGCATACGTTAGGCAAAAGATGTTTAAACTGAAAGAAGCGATCACCATATATGGCAATGAAGATAGGTCTGTTGTCAATTACAAGATAGCAGCGGATTCTTGGATTGATTTTTCTGCAGCGTACAACTTCACAGATGCCAAAGGAAAGGAAATTGGTAAAGTAGCAAGAAAGGGGTTTGCTTCCATTTGGAAGGCCAAATACGAAATAATTGATCAAAACAAAAAACTGCAATACCAAATACGGGAAGACAATGCTTGGGTCAAATTCTTTGATTCGTTGCTTGGACAAATACCTGTATTGTCAATACTTACAGGTTATTTTTTCAACCCATCATATACAGTTTCAGATTTAAAGGGACAGGCCATTGCAAGGCTGAAAAAGGAACCATCTTTCTTTGGAAGAAAATTTCAGCTGGAAAAATTGAAATCGGTGGACAGTGATGACGAGGAGCGAATTATTTTAAGTTTCATGATGATGGTTTTGTTGGAAAGAAGAAAAGGGTAAATACTTAAGATTAATTGGAATCATAGTACTCAGAAAAAAGAAGTCCAACATGCTTTGAATAAAGCAATGTTGGACTGTATGAAGTGTTCTTTTGATGTAAAAATTCATAATGAACAATGTCTCTAGTAGGTATTGCTACTTACTTTGTGTCTATCATTCAACTCCCAAACAAATGATTACATCTTCAATTTCTATAAACAATGATATGTAACGCTATTAATCATATCAGATTTACATATTATAAACAGTTAAGGAATGTTTTACCCTACTAAAAAAGTGTTTTTTTTGAATAAAAAACAATATTCGAAACAAGTGATTTGCAATGTGTTGTTTTTTAGTGATGTAAGTGGTTTTTGGAATTGTTTTTTTTCGAAGTTCTAGCTTTTGATCTTCATGAAGTGTACGTGATATGATGCTTAAAAAAGGTCCAATACATTTTGAATGAAATGATGCAGGACCCTCTAATGTTTTTATATGGAATTTAAAATGAACACGTTTCCCCTTTTTACTGATTGTTCATCATTTGGTTTAGACTAAGATTTTAATATCTTTTTTATGTAGTTTTTGTTATGGTTGTCAATGAGCTTTATTACATAGACTCCTTTGTTCAAGGAAGATACATCGATGGAGATTAGCTCTTCATTGATAACCTTAATCTTTGTAGACGTAACGAGTCTTCCTGTCAAATCATATATTTCAATGTTTTGTATTTGATTGTTTTGTTTGGATTTGATTGATAGAAACCTGGTTGTTGGAAGCGGGAAGGCTGAAAAGTTATTTTGGAAGTTTAAGCCTGTTACTCCTAACGCTCCGGTATCACCAGCATCTATAGGTGTATCTGGGGTTTCATTGTATGCATATCCTTTAACTGTCAATGTGAGGGAAGCATAACTTACCAAGACCCATCCATAGTGAGTGTTGTCATTCAGTTCAAATCGAACTCCGATATAGCGATCTCCAAGGTCTTGGAAATTAGTGCTGGGAGCAAGGGACACAAACGGATCTCCCGTCACGCCCCAATTGGATGTTGCGCCAATGGTAGTGTTTAAAGTTAATGGATCGAGTAATCCATCACCATTGGGGGGTAGGTAAACGAATGCATCATTGGCCTTGTTGAAATCCTTGGTCATATGTACGAACCAATCATTGGCATTAAAGTAATCCCATCTAAAATTGTATTCTTCTGTTCCATCTCCATCAAAGTCAATGGGTGTAACTTCAAACATTTGAATGTCTGTAGGGTTTAATGTTGTTGTTACATCCGGGGAAATGTCCGTATAGGCAATTTGGGAATATGATATCAGAGTAGATACCATTAAAACAGTTATGAGCGTAATTTTTCTTGAATTCATAATTTAATCTTTTAGTTGTTATAGGGGTAACACAAGTACAACAACCAAGAAGTACTTTTTCCTACCTAACATATAAATTGTTATTCAAAAAAACTTTGTAAAAGAAGATGATACAAAAGAGAGTTGGGAAATTAGAAATCAATCTTCTTTTTGCGAAGCTCGAAGTTTTGACCTAGATATACCTTACGAACCATTTCATCATTGGCCAATTCTTCTGGTTCACCAGCTTTCAAAATGCTACCTTCAAACATAAGATATGTTCTATCGGTAATGGCCAAGGTCTCTTGTACGTTATGGTCTGTAATGAGAATCCCTATATTCTTTTTGGACAATCGTGCAATGATACGTTGGATGTCTTCAACAGCCACGGGATCCACGCCAGCAAAAGGTTCGTCTAAAAGAATGAAATTAGGATCTGTGGCCAAGGCACGAGCAATTTCCGTACGACGACGTTCTCCACCAGATAGCAAGTCACCTCTGTTCTTGCGAATGTGACCCAAGCTAAACTCATCAATTAGCGATTCCATCTTATGCAATTGCTCTTTCTTGCTTAATTTGGTTAATTGTAAGACACTGAGTATGTTGTCTTCGATACTCAGCTTTCTAAATACAGATGCTTCTTGTGCCAAGTAACCAATGCCATTTTGGGCACGTTTGTACATCGGATATTTCGTGATGTTCGTGCCTTCTAGATGTATGCTTCCGCCATTGGGTTTAATCAATCCTACAATCATATAAAAAGAGGTTGTCTTTCCTGCTCCATTAGGGCCTAAAAGACCAACTATTTCTCCCGTATTTACCTCAAGAGAAACACTTTTTACAACTTTACGCCCACTGTAGGACTTCATTAAATTTTCGGCTTTAAGCTTCATAAGTTTTAAATATCGCTGCTAAAAATAGTGAAATGAATTAGACTAAGGATAACGTACATACTAATTTATGCAAAGTTTAACGCTGTGTTTCCTCCAAGAGATCCCAATATTCATAGGCTTTTCTTAGGTGTGGGATTACAATGGTCCCACCAATTAATGTGGCAATGCCAAGTGTTTCGACAACTTGCTCTCTGGTGAGTCCTTCTTTGTAACAAGTCTCCAAGTGGTATTTGACACAATCATCACAACGTAACACGGTAGAAGCAACCAAACCTAAAAGTTCCTTCGTTTTCACATCCAAGGCACCAGCTGCAAACGCATTGGTGTCCAAATTGAAAATACGTTTTATGATCTTATTGTTGTCGGCAAGAATCTTATCGTTCATTTTTGTACGATATGCATTGAATTCATTAACTAACTCTGACATTTTTTTTCGTTTTACGCTCTTGGGCTTTTATTACAAATTTAGATATATAGATACTTACTTCATATAAGATGAGTATTGGTATTGCTACTATGATTTGACTGGCTACATCCGGTGGTGTTATGACAGCAGCAAAAATCAATACGATGACCAAGGCAAATTTCCTGTACTTTCTCAAGAATTCTGGAGTTACCAAACCTACTTTTGTTAAAAAGTAAATTACAATGGGGAGTTCGAAGATAAAGCCAGAAGCTATCACTGAAGCTCTTAACAAACCGATGTAACTACTTAAGTCGAAGTTATTTTCAACTTGTTCACTAACCATATAGCTTCCAAGGAAGTTAATGGACAAAGGTGTGATAATATAGTAGCCAAATAAAACCCCTATGAAAAACAATAAGGATGAGACAATGATAAAGCCTCTGGAGTTTTTTCGTTCGTTGGTTTTCATTCCAGGACTAATGAATTTCCATAGTTGGTACATCACATACGGGAAGGCTATTATGAAACCCGCATAGATTGAGGTCCATATGTGCGCAGAAAATTGACCAGCCATAGTTCTACTTTGAATGTCGAAAGGGAATTCCTCTCCACAAAATGTTGTGTCTTCCACTCCAACAAATTGTGCCATACTACAAAGCCATTCGTAGGTTGGAAAGGTCATTTTGCTCGGACCAAAAAGTATGATGTCGAAAATAAATGACTTAAACAAAAAGGCAACGGTGCCACATAACACTATAGCAATGCATATGCGAATAAGGTGCCATCTTAAATCTTCGAGATGGTCCAAGAAAGACATCTCATTAACGTTGGGTTTAGCCATTATATAATACCTTCTTTTATTAGATCGTGCAAGTGAACGACTCCAGCATAATTGCCATCTTTCTCTACTAACAATTGTGAAATGCCATTGGCTTCCATAACTTCCATGGCGTCAACAGCCATAGCTTCTTCTTCAATGTGTTTAGGGTTTTTGCTCATAATGTCCTTGGCAGTTAAATTTGAGAAGTTGTCTACTTTGGTTAACATTCTACGTAAATCACCATCTGTTATGATGCCGATGATCTTATTATTGTCTACAACGGCAGTTACACCCAACATCTTTTCTGAAATTTCTATGATGACCTGTTTTACATCCGTATCAGGTGATACTTGCGGTTTTTCATTGGTCGAAGACATATCAAAGACTCTTAAGTACAATTTTTTGCCTAAAGCTCCACCAGGATGGTATTTTGCAAAATCCTTACTGGAAAACCCTCTAATTTCCAATAAGCAGACTGCCAAGGCATCACCAATGACCAATTGAGCTGTTGTACTGGTCGTGGGCGCCAAATTATTTGGGCAGGCTTCTTTGGCAACAAAGGCATTTAAGATGTGGTTGGCTTGCTTTCCAAGAAAGGAATCCTTGTTGCCAGTAATGGCTATCAATGTATTCTTTGCATTTTTGATCAAAGGAACCAACACTTTTATTTCTGGGGTATTTCCACTTTTGGAAATGCAAATAACCACATCGTCTTCAAGGATCAACCCCAAATCACCATGTATGGCATCTGCTGCATGCATGAATACTGCAGGAGTTCCGGTAGAATTCAATGTAGCTACGATTTTTGTGGCAATGATGGCACTTTTGCCAATTCCTGTTATAATGACTCTACCTTTGGATTTGTATATGAGCTCTACCGTTTCGGCGAAGTCATCGTCCAATAGATTTGCGAGATTGCTAATAGACTGACTTTCTAGAGCTATAGTTTCTTTTGCAATCTTTATAATAGAGTCTTTTGTAGTCAAAATGTATCGTTTTTAGTGTTGATGTTTTAAAAGAATTTTACTATCTTTAAGTAGCTCGTAATCAATTACGATTTTTTTTCGGCACAAATTTAGCGAAAATTTAAGAGGGAATTTTAAATAGCATATTAAATATGGCCGTATAAATATATTTTTGTGTATTTTTATATATGTAAATGATTTATAATACCAAACATAACCTGAATAGTAAAAGTGAATAGTGAAATACATTTAGCCCTAAAAAAGTATTTTGGGTTTGGTGACTTCAAGGGTTTACAGGAAGCCGTAGTGAAAAGCATTTTAGCAAATCAAAACACATTTGTTATAATGCCTACAGGTGGAGGTAAGTCGTTATGTTACCAATTACCAGCTTTAATGAAGGAAGGAACAGCTATCGTTGTCTCTCCCCTAATTGCTTTGATGAAAAATCAAGTAGATGCAATAAGAGGCCTTTCTGATGAAAATGGAGTCGCACACGTACTCAATTCATCACTGAACAAGACAGAAATAAAACAAGTTAAGGAAGATATAACCAATGGTATAACAAAACTGTTGTACGTAGCCCCCGAATCTTTGACAAAAGAAGAAAATGTGGAGTTTTTACGTTCTGTGAAAATTTCTTTCATGGCTGTGGACGAGGCTCACTGCATAAGCGAGTGGGGTCACGACTTCAGACCGGAATATAGAAATCTTAAAACCATCATTGGTCGTATAGGTGACAATATTCCGATAATAGGTCTAACAGCCACTGCTACACCAAAAGTGCAAGAGGATATTCTTAAAAACTTGGGAATGACAGGGGCAAAGACTTTCAAAGCCTCATTCAATAGACCCAACCTATACTACGAAATACGTCCGAAGACCAAAAATGTAGATTCGGACATCATCCGCTTCGTAAAGCAAAACGAAGGTAAAACAGGTATCATATATTGTTTGAGCAGAAAGCGAGTGGAAGAATTGTCTCAAGTACTGCAGGTAAATGGGATAAAAGCGGTGCCTTATCATGCAGGATTGGATGCAAAGACAAGAGTGAAGCATCAAGATATGTTTTTGATGGAAGACATTGATGTGGTTGTAGCTACCATTGCATTTGGAATGGGAATAGATAAGCCGGACGTGCGTTTTGTAATTCATCATGACATTCCAAAAAGCATAGAAAGCTATTATCAGGAAACTGGTCGTGCAGGAAGAGATGGAGGGGAAGGACATTGTTTGGCTTACTATGCATACAAAGACATAGAGAAATTAGAGAAATTCATGTCTGGTAAACCTGTTGCCGAACAAGAAATAGGGCAGGCATTGCTACAAGAAGTCGTTGCATTTGCAGAGACTTCCATTTCCAGAAGAAAATTCATACTTCATTATTTTGGAGAGGAATTTGACAATGAAACTGGTGAAGGTGGTGATTTGGATGACAATATGCGTCATCCCAAGAAACAGCAAGAAGCCAAAGACGATGTCAAGTTGTTGATAGAGATCGTGCAATCTACCAACGAGAAATATAAATCCAAAGATTTGGTAAACGTCATTGTTGGTAAGGAAAATGCCTTGATAAAATCACATAAGACGGAAACAAAACCTTTTTTTGGTAAAGGAAATTATAAAGAAGATAAGTATTGGATGGCATTGATACGTCAAGTATTGGTGGCTGGTTATCTTAAAAAGGACATTGAAACCTATGGAGTAATAAAGGTAAAAGCAGAAGGAGAAAACTTTGTGAAGGAACCAAAGTCGTTTATGATGACCGAAGATCATCAGTTTGACGAGAAGCATGACGATAGTATTGTCACTGCATTGAACGGAGCAGGAGCAGTAGTGGATAAAGCCTTGATGACAATGCTTAAAAACCTACGTAAGGGAAACGCGAAAAAATTGGGGGTACCTCCATTCGTCATTTTTCAGGATCCCTCATTGGAGGATATGGCATTGAAGTATCCTATCTCTGTAGCGGAATTGGGCAATGTGCATGGTGTTGGAGAAGGGAAAGCCAAAAAATATGGGAAGGACTTTGTGAAGATGATAGCAAAGTATGTAGATGACAATGACATTGTTCGCCCTGACGATTTGGTAGTGAAATCCACAGGTAGCAATTCTGGGTTGAAATTGTATATTATTCAAAGTGTGGACAGGAAGTTGTCTTTAACGGATATTTCTTCGGCGAAAGGAATGGAAATGGCTGCGTTCATAAAGGAAATGGAAGCCATAGTCTTTTCTGGTACGAAGTTGAACATAAATTATTGGATCGATGATATTCTTGATGAAGATCAACAAGAGGAATTGCATGATTACTTCATGGAATCCGAAACAGATAAGATAGATGTGGCAATGGATGAATTTGATGGCGACTATGAAGACGATGAATTACGCTTGTATCGAATAAAATTCATTAGCGAAGTGGCAAATTAAACTAGCTATCAATAGAGTTTAAGAGGTTGGGTTTTTATCTTTATAAGGAGTAAATTCAACCTTTCTTCTTTTTGAGGACAACATAAAGTTTTTAATGCCTTTTTTTTTCAATAATTGAACCTGCTCTTTTTCAATTTCAAAATCAATGTTGGTAATGCTTCTTCTCGATGCATTGGAGTATTCGGACTCCAATTCATCCATGTCGGATTTCAATTGCAATGAGAAGGTCGCCGCTTCTATGGTAAGTGTAGCTCCTTTTACTGTCTTTACATTGAAATCCCCAACGATTATGGTTTTGAAAAAGTAATAGCCTCCCAATTCATCCAGTCCTGCATAAAGGACATTTTTATTGGAAACCCCAATGGGAGTACCATCTATGTTTTTAATGATGTCTTCGGTATGGTCATCCACATGTAAACGCTCCATTGCCTTTGTACTTCCAAAGGCAGCAAGGATTTTATCTATTTTCTCTTTCATCAATGCGATTTTTTCAACAAATCTAATAAAAATTAGGCGGTTTCTCTTTCAGGCAGTCATCGCCTTAAAAAAACAAGAATCATAAATTGTAATTCGTAAATCCTTGTTATCTTTGCACCTCATTAAAAAACAATGTGATGCAAGACGGTTTATACGCAAAATTTAATACAACTAAAGGCGAAGTATTAGTCGCTTTAGAATTTCAAAAAACACCAGGAACAGTAGGTAATTTCGTTGCTTTGGCTGAAGGAAACATGGAGAATGACGTAAAGCCACAAGGAACACCTTATTATGATGGGTTAAAGTTTCATAGGGTTATTGCAGATTTTATGATTCAAGGGGGATGTCCTCAAGGAACTGGAACAGGGAATCCAGGTTATAAGTTCGATGATGAGTTTCATCCAGATTTGAAACATAGTGGACCAGGAGTGTTGTCTATGGCAAATTCAGGGCCAGGAACAAACGGAAGCCAGTTTTTCATAACACACGTTGCTACGGATTGGTTGGACGGAAATCATACGGTTTTTGGAAATGTTGTTGAAGGACAGGATGTAGTGGATGCCATTGCTCAAGGAGATGAAATCGAAACCTTGGAGATTTTGAAGGTAGGAGCTGAAGCCGAAGCATTCAACGCCATAGAAGCTTTCAGAACATTTGAAGGAGCCCGTGAGGCACTTATAGCAGAAGAAAGAGCTGCAAAGGCAGCAGAATTGGATAAGTATGCTCAAGGATTTGATGCTACCGAAAGTGGATTGCGTTACCAAATCATTCAAAAGGGCTCAGGAGTAAAATCAGAAAAAGGTAAGACGGTTTCTGTACATTACAAGGGATCTTTAACAGATGGAACCGTATTCGATTCATCATACAAACGTAATGCTCCGATAGATTTCGCTTTGGGAGTTGGACAAGTAATTCCAGGATGGGATGAAGGTATTGGTCTTTTGAATGTTGGAGACAAAGCTCGTTTTGTGATACCAAGTGATTTAGGATATGGAGCTAGAGGTGCAGGAGGTGTAATTCCTCCAAATGCCATTTTGATTTTCGATGTGGAATTGATGGATGTAAAATAGGCTACGACCATTTTAAATAGAAAATAAGTAACGAAAATATATTTTAGGCGTCTCATATGTATGAGGCGCTTTTTTTATGCCTCATAATGTATTATTTTCAATCAATCAAAAATCAAACCCAGAATGAAGACCAAATTATTAGTATTGTTAAATTTAATTCTCATTGTTTCAAGCTGTTCTAAAAACATAACTTACACTCCAGAGTTCATGGAGCAAACATCTGGTCGCTACTTATATAGCCAAGATGAGATTATAGATGTATATTATGATGATGGTGAATTATTTTTAAAGTGGAGAGGAGCTGAAAAAATAAAACCGATTGCTTTGGGAGAAAATAGGTTCTCTGTAATAGAAATGAATAGAATATTGCATTTTTTAGAACATCCAGAAACAAAACAACGTTACCTATCCAAAATATCCGAAACCGATGAAGCTGAGGTTACCTATGATTACGAAAAGATAGCAGACACGTATAAGGTGCCAAGTATGTATTTAAAGGAAAAGGAGTATGAAAAGGCACTCGTTGGTTATCTGGAAATCCAAAAGCAAGATTCAACGAGCATATTCATAAGAGAACATGCTTTCAATAGATATGGTTATAAATTGTTGAGAGAGAAAAAAAACAAGGAAGCCATCGAGATATTTAAAATCAATGTAGCTTTGTATCCTGAAAGCGACAACGTTTATGATAGTTTGGGAGAGGCTTATTTGACGAATGGAGATAGCTTGCAAGCCATGGAAAACTATAAGAAGGCATTGCAATACAATACAGGCAATAGAAGGGCAAAACGATATATTGAAGCGTACAATAAAAAACAATAATACATTTTGGAAAAGCTAAAATATCCTATTGGTCATTTCGAATGTCCAGATCAAATCACCGAAACACACATCAACGAATGGATCACGACCTTGGAGAAACTGCCTGGTAAATTGGAACAATTGACAAGAGGTCTAAGCGATGAACAATTGAATACACCCTATAGACCAGGAGGGTGGACTATAAGGCAGGTTGTACATCATATTTCGGATAGTCACCATCATAGCTACATTCGTTTCAAATGGGCAATGACTGAAGACAACCCAATCATTAAGGCCTATAACGAACAAGCTTGGGCAAATCAATTTGATTATGAAGCCCCCATAGAACACTCATTGCAACATATAAAGGCCATACATACCAAATTGGTTTACTTTCTAAGGGGATTGAAAGGAAAAGACCTTGAGCGTACATTCATTCATCCAGAAACAAGAGATGTTGTTGTATTGAATTGGAACATAGGTAACTATGCTTGGCATGGCAATCATCATTATGCACATGTGAGAAATACGATGAAGCAAAACGGTTGGTTGGAGTAAATGACTTAGAATAAGTCATGGTAATTTCGTGCAACCTTTTTTTGTTATAAAAGGAAAAGACCTAAAATATCTTATTTAGGTCTTTTTTTATCTATGTTTTTGAAATATTACATCTTAAAAGTCAATATCGGCAATGTAGAGTGATTGACCACATCTTCGGCAATGCTTCCTCCAAAGAAATGACTCAACCCCTTTCTACCGTGGGTTGTCATTGCAATCGCTTTTGCACCAGTTTTTTTTGAGTGATTCAAAATGCCATCTTCAACAGAATAATCACATGTATGATTAATCTTACCTACCCATTCCTTGGCATCTGCCTTACCTAAAAAATTGGTTACCTTTTCTTCTATTTCCTGAGAGCTTCTAAATTTTACACTGGGAAGGTTGACATGAAGCAAGGAAATGTTGCTACCCAATTCATTCAATAATTTAGACGCTTTCTTGAATGCAGGAATACTTTCTTCTGAAAAATCCGTAGCCAGCACGATGTTGTCGAAATTTATATCATTAAGTTTGGATTTGACAACTAGCACGGGAGTATTGCTATATCGTACTACCTTTTCAGTATTGGAACCCGTAAAGATACCATCATGGTTACTGTGTCCACGAGAACCCATTACTATTAGGTCTGCACCATGCTCTTTGGCAATCGTATCCACTTCCTTAAGCACTTTATGGTGCTTTATCATAGGAACTACGTCTATGCCTTCCAAATAATCTTTATCTAAAAATGTTTCAAACTCCTTGTTTGCCGAAGCTAACATAAACAACATTTCATCTTGTCTAACTTGGCCGGATTCGGAAAATACAGACTCTGACAATTCAAGCATATTCATGACAATCAATTGTGAATTATGTTTTTTAGCTAGAGAAGCTGCCGTTTCCAAGGCATATTCGGAATGTTTGGAAAAATCGACAGGTAGAATAATTTTTTTCATTGCTGTGGTAAGTTTATGATGAAATATAAAAGTACGAAAAAATTAACAACGTATGGTTAAAAGTGGGGAGTCAAATTACGAGCTGTTTTGTCAAGTTGGGATTATGATTTTTAGGATACGACCTCTTGACTAGCCTCGTTATTTATTTGTGCTTTCTGACTAGGTATCATATAATAGTGGATATGGACATAGGAGGCATAATTTCAATCGTTTGAAATAATAACAGGTGATGATTTGAAATATTTAATCCATGCAAAAAATGGGAAGCAGGTTCAATTAATAGTATGAAAAAAGATGATCAAATTGATTTATGATCATCTTTTTCATAACCACTTATTTGGCTTTGATCTTATTTTAAAATCACCTTTTTCGAAAGTTGTTTTTTGTTTTCTAAAATAGCACTTACTACATATACCCCTTTGGAAAACTTGCTTAGAGAAATACTTCCTGAATTCCCTAGCTCTTCACCTCTATAGACTCTTTTTCCCGTAATATCATATATTTCAAGGGACTTAATTGGGGAACTTGAAGATTGAGACTTGTATTTCAAACTATTGTCAATAACATATAATTCATAGCCTTCTTTAGAAAAGTCGGGTGTAGATAAAGTTGACGATTTTTTAGAAACCTCAATTAAATATTCTACGGCAAGCTTGGCAAACTTAAAGGAATGACTTGCATCAGCTCCAGGAACATTTTCCATACGATCGCTGGTACTATGATAAATCCAATTGTTGTTTTGGAAATCCTGAAAACTAGATTCAAAAGGGAAGGCAGTTTTGTAGCCATTTTCAAACCAAAATCTATGATCTGAGCATCCATATCCACATGCCGTAGTACCGTATGTTATTACATCATTGCTGCTAGGCCCATGATAGGTGTCCAACAAACTCTTGAAAAAATCTGTTAGTGTAGGGTCAATGGCGTTGGAATCATTGATGAAATATACGTCTTTAGGAGAACTTTTATAGTTGGACATGTCAAACTGTCCAACAGCTACTACATTTACGTTGTTGCTTCCATATTGATTGGCAATGTCTTTAGAACCCCATAACCCTACTTCTTCAGCTGCATAAGCCATAACTTCGATGGTTCTTTTAGGGACGTAACCAATTTCAAGAAGAGCTCTTGTTGCTTCTGTTATAACTGATATGCCGGAAGCATCATCATCTCCTCCAGGAGCATTGCTAAGTTGGCTTGAAGTAGAATCCAAATGTCCTCCAATTATTACGAATTCATCTGGTAACTCTGCACCAGTAATTGTCATTATCACGGAATTCATTGGAGTACTATCAGTAGCATTGCTATGATCTACTAATCTAACACTAATGTCATCTCTATTGTAAGTTGTAGCCATGGCTTCCCATTTGGCCTTTAAGTCCACAGCTGCCATTTGAGCTGCTGGCATGGTATGATACCTAGTTCCGTAATTTTGTAATTCTATTATTTGGTCTTCTATGTTGGATTGACTTAATACAGCTAAGGCATTACTAACAGATTCTCCTTCTGTTATTGTGAAGTTCATTTGCTGTTTTCTCTCTGTTCTTGTATGTCTAATTTGTTTTATTGCCTCAATAGCATTAGAAGCCTTTAAGTAACCTGGGCCATGAGTACCCCTTAATTCATGTAGTATGTGAGTTGCTTCTTCACTTATATGTACGGCAGCTTCATCATCATCATTTGTAGCTAGTATTTCTATTTCATTGGGATGAGATTCTTTGATGGTTTCTGCATCTTCAAGAGACATGTTTCCATAAATAGTTAAATTTAGTCGTTGTGATACAGTTAAATTATCTTGCGCATTTATGTTGAATAGTGCAGTAATTAATAATATGGCAATGAGGGTATTTTTTTTCATTAGAATTATTTTTAATTAATTAATAAGTACTTAAAGGTATTAATGCTGTCATTAAAAAGCAATTTACCATGGATATAAAACAGTTATGTTGTGTAATACCCTAAATTTTAAAAGATGAAAAAACACTAAATTCAAGACGGCTATTGATCTTGAAGATTGAGTTCAATTAATAAAAGGCGAATAGATTGGACTTTACTGTCCTGGTATTTAGAGAAGCTTTGTGACTATGCTTGATAAGAAGTCAACAAATCTTCCATGTTTAGGATGTTGAATTTGACTAATGTCTTTAAGTTCATCGCTTGTAATTTCAACAATTGAATGTTTATGAAATAAAATCAGATGAAGCCATGATGTGACGATATGTCAAATATCAAGAAGAGTCATACTTATTGGAAATAAGTGTTGCATTACCCAATGAGATTGATCTAAAAGCCAAAGCCTCCGTCAAATGCGGAGGCTGTTTGCTTTTTTATACTTTGAATCTTAATTTATCAAGGGATGAATTATTTAATGTGTTTTTATAAATGCCTTTAAATCGATAAGATTGCCATTGAAAATGTCAAAATCATTGATGGTACTATTGATGTTGTAATCGTCGGACTGTTGCCAAAAATACCACCCTTTGTCTTTCCACGCATTAGGTAGGTCAGGTTGTTTGGCATCTGTGTAGTTAGCAATCCATAATGGGTAGTTGGAAAAATCCGAACTGTCCAAATATTTGTTGCCAGTATTTATGTCCGTATAGATCATAGGTGTTCTGTTGGTCTGTTTTTCGATGATGTTCAGGAATTTCAAGAGGTTGGTTTGAATGTCTGCCGTGGACTGGGAATCAACGATACTTCCTTCTTCAAAATCTACTATTGGAGGAATGTCCGTCTTTTTAATGCTGGCAATGGCGTTTAGGTAGTTGTCGGCTTGAGACTGGGCATCGTCATTGCTTCTGTAAAAATGATAGGCTCCTCTTATATATCCATTTTCTGATATCATCTTCCAATTGTTGTCAAAATTTGGATCGGTGTAGGTAATACCTTCAGTAGCTTTACATATTATAAATTTAAGGCTATCTTTCTTTCTAGACATTAAATCGACTTCATCTCCTTGATATTGGGAAATGTCGATACCATAAATATGTTTGACAGCACCGCTTTCCTTGTTGTTGATGGAATCATCTTCACTTTTTGAAACCTCGGTGTTCTTGTCCTTTTCTGTAGCTTTTTTTGTTTCTTTCTTGGAAGTGTTGGATTGACAACTTGAGCTCAATAGGCCAATTAAGGCAACTATTATGTAGAATTGTTTCATTTGTTGGTTTTTTTATAGTTGATTGGAGCGATTATATCATACGAAGTTACAAATAATTTCAGTTATTTTTTATCAATGGGGAGATGTTAATGGGCGAAATATAATCTGTGTTTTTCTATTGGAATTGACTTTCTTGAATGTTGTCTACATTTACTTCAGCAGTAGCGCTAACTTCTTTTTTTCAAGATGTTCCTTTTCAAGTTGATTGGTAACAGTGTTCAAGGCAAGGGTTATGTTTTTTAAGGCTTCTTGAAAATTGGATTTTGAGCTATGGTAATCAGCCAATGTACCATAAAACAAATAAACACGTTGTACGAAATCTTCTGGTTTGAGCTGATCTAGATATGTTTTCGCATTTTCATAATCTTCATTTTGCATGCAAACCACAGCCATTGTCAATAAATGTGTAGGCATGGGCTGCAAGGCATTGAGGCATTGATACCAATATAGTATCTTGTCCCAATTGGTATGTTCAAAACTGGAAGCTCTCAAATGTTCTGCTGCTATTGCAGCTTCGTAATGATAGCATGAGAACACATTGGCTTCTACAGCTTTGTTCATCATTGTATTACCCAATTCCACAAAAGGAAAATGCCATAGTTTTCTGTCTTGGTGTTTTAAATCCAAGATTTCGTTTTCTGTGTTCGTCTTGGAGTCCAAACGAGCAGAATGAAAACACATCAAAGCAAACAAGGCATAGCTTTCTGGAGTACGAGTATATTCTTTTTTAAGTAGCATTTGGCAAAGGCGTATGGCTTCCCCACACAGTTCCTTGCGAATTAGTCTTTCTTTCTTGTTGGAATGAAAGCCTTCGTTGAAAATAAGATACAACACTTCCATGACACTTTCCAATCGTTCTGGTAGCGCTTTGCCTATGGGTATGCTGAATTTTAATTGAGAGTGTCGTATTACCTTACGAGCTCTAGTGAGTCGTTTTTTTATGGTGTCCTCTTTGGTTAGCAATGCAGAGGCTATTTCCTTGCTACTGAAACCAGAAACGGTTTTCAAAGCAAACGTGATGCGATCCCTTGGATCCAGTTTTGGATGGCAGGCTGTAAATATCATACGCAGTTGTGCATCTTCGATTTCAGAATCCAAAAAGAGTTCATGGATGGCTATCGTGTCTTTGCCTTGATTAAAGTTAGGAAGGTGCTTTTCTTCAGTTTTCAACTTCCTGAAAAGATCCAATACTCTGTTTTTTGCTGCCTGTGTAAGCCAAGCTTCTGGATTGTCTGGAAATTGTTTTCTCCATGTTATGCTAGCTTTTATGAAGGTGTCTTGAACGGCGTCTTCAATGATTTCCAGATGTGCCAATCCAAAGATGCGAGTTAAAACAGAGACCATCTTTCCACTATGATGGCGAAATAGATGGTCTATGAGTTTGGTTTCCATTAGCGGTCAAATACCATTACTTCACGAATTTCCACGGTACCACCAAGGTCGTAATCTGGGAAATCTTGAGCGATGCCTTGTACAGCATCAAAATCCTTGGCTTCTACCAAATAGTATCCACCTACTATTTCTTTTACTTCAGCTGAGGTTAAATCGGTTACGGTTCGATTTTCTCCAACCACACGACGAATGTCGGGAGTCAATGCGTTACCACCACGTAATACGCCAGATTTTTCCATTTTTTCACCCCAAGCAAACCATTTGCCCATTCTATTTTGAAGTTCTTCAGGGGAAAGCCCTAGGTCCGCATAATCTGCACCGATGAAAATCATCATAAATTCTTTCATAATATTATATTTTTAAGTTGTTTATATCTTTAAGACGTTTGCTAAACCATTGTAGGGGACAAGTTTTATGTTTTTTTTTACAATTAGATCTATATTGTGTAATTGTCAGGCTCTTGTATGATTCGAATTATGGTTTGATTTGATGGAGCCATCCAAATAGATTTGTTCCTTTGGAACTTTAGTGTCTTAGTTGGTTGTCCTCAATCATTTTGCAAACCCAATCATTGGGAATCATATCTATGGTTAAGTTCACACGTTCGGTATTGCCATAGTTGTTAACCCTATGTGGGTCAGTTAGCCTCATATACCAACATTCTCCTGGTTGCATTGGGACTGGAGTGCTGTTTAAGAAAAACTCGATGTTCTCCTTGTTCAGAATGGGAATGGTAAGTCTAATTACGGACTTCTCCACTTCGAGACCTAAGGTCGGATCTGTATGCTCGTCCACGACTGCATTCGGTGCCAAACGCAACAATCTGACCAGAGTGACCTTGGTATGTTTTTTAAAGGAGTCTATGACGCTAGCCAAATAAGGTGATTTTGATAGTTCTGGCGTGTCCAACCAATCGGTCCATGAGCCGTCAGCATAATCTTCAGCAGGAGGAGGGAATGGTAGCGAAGTATCCACGAAATGGGCAGGAGCTCTTAGTTGAAGGACATTGTAGTATACAAAATGGCCTAGTTTCAAGGCTTCATATTCTTTTAGCATTTTGGCTGCGTCAAATGAAAAAGGTAATTTGACGCGATCCTCATATCGAGTGTTGGATTCAGTTGTTTGTGTCATAATGGCGATGTCATTTATGGGTTGTTTCTTGTAAGGCTGATTAATGACACTAAGATAATAAAAACGAATAGGTAATTCCATACATTTTGAAATGTCCTTGTCATAGATCTATTGCATCAAGTCTTTTCAATGGAAAAGGTTTGCTTATGCGACAACATTCAACTTTAGTTAAAAAAACATTCAAGGATAGAAGAAGTTTTGTACATTTAAATTATGAGCGACATTATACAATTCGATGACTTTACAAAAATAGATTTGCGTATCGGTACGATTATAGAAGTCAATGATTTTCCAGAAGCACGAAATCCAGCATACCAACTAAGCATAGACTTTGGTAGCTTGGGGATTAAAAAGTCATCTGCGCAAATTACCACGTTGTATGCAAAGGAAGAATTGTTGAACAGGCAGATTGTGGCTGTGGTGAATTTTCCCAAAAAACAAATTGCCAAATTTATGAGCGAATGCTTGGTCTTAGGAGCTGTAAATGGAAAGGATGTTATTTTATTGAATCCTGAGACTTCTGTTAAAAATGGTATTACCGTTAATTAAGTCATTGATGTAACATGTTAATATTGTTGTTGAGATTTTTTAAAATGGTTGTAAAGAACAAGGAATTGTCATAAGGCTTTAAGATGAGATCGTTCATCCCAACTGCAATTATTTTTTCTCTCACTTCACTTGCTTCAATTGCTGTCAAAGCTATTATAGGGGTTTTTCTATCAAATAGACGGATTGCCTTAGTCGCTTCATAACCATCTATTTTTGGCATGTTGATGTCCATTAGTATGAGTTGATACTTGTTTTCCCTTGCCAATGAGATTGCTTCTTCACCATTGCTTGCAATGGAACATTCGAAGTGCTTGCCCTCTAGGATTTTTTTCGTTATTTTCTGATTGATCTTGTTGTCATCGATGATGAGAATGTGGCAATTCTCAAAAAGAATCTCTTTGCTCTCCGTTGGAATGCTTTCAATGTTTTCCTTTGTATTGTTTTTAATGGTGACATTTGCTTCCAATTCCAATACAAAACTGAAAGTAGCTCCTTCATTGGGTTTGCTTTTCAAATTGATCTTGCTATTATGCAATGCCAAGAGCTTTACGACTATGGGGAGACCCAAGCCTGTTCCTTGATAGTTGTAATGACGATTTTGTAATTGTGAGAATTCGTCAAAGATGGATTGTTGCTTCTCCAATGGGATGCCTATACCGTCATCTTTTATGGTGAATTGGGATAGATATTTACCTTGTTTGGTTCTCTTGATTAATTCCACCGTGATCCAAATGCTTCCGTTTTCATTGAATTTTACGGCATTGCCAATGAGGTTCATTAGAATTTGGGATAATCGAATGGAATCGCCAATTAATATGTTTGGTATTTTGGGGTCTATGTTCGTTATTATCTTATTGTTGTTTTGTTCCAAGGAGAAACTGAAGGATTGTATGATGTTGTTTATTAGTGTCTTGAAGTTGTATGTGGTCTTTTCGAGTTTTATCCCGTTGTTTTCCATTTTGCTCAACATCAAGACATCATTGATCAATGCCAATAGATAATCTGCCGAGAATTTCAAAGAAGTCAAATCCGTCTTATGGGAATCACTAAGTTCCTTGTCCTCCAAGAGGATGGAAGAAAGACCGATGACACCATACAAAGGCGTCCTTATCTCATGACTGATGGTGGAAAAAAACTGTGCTTTCAACTTGGAGAGGTGCTCAGCCTTGTTTTTGGCCTCTATGAGTTCGGCGTTTTTTATGGATAATTGCTTAATGTACTTTTTACGATTTTTAGACAATACGAATATGGCAATTAAACCTATCAAGAGAATTACAGATAAAATGGTCGAAATTATATTGAGATACTTTGATTTCTTAGCAAATTTTTCAGAATTGTCTCGTTGATTCTTCGTCGTTTCCAATTCGTTTTGAAACATTTCTAGTTCAAATTTGGCATTGGTTTCCGCCAACAATGCCTTTTTTTCTATGTTATGCAACTTACTGTCTACATCATTCTGCTTTTTTAAAAAATAATTGGCTTTGGTCAAGTCCTCCTTTTTTTCGTAGGCAATGGATAGACATAGGTATGATTCCGATGCTTGCATGAAATACTTGTCTTCTGCCAAGGAAATATGCTCTTCCAGAACCTTTATGGCATTGTCATAATCTCCGGTGTCACAATAATAACGACCAAAAAGAACGTTCAGATTCAAAAGCAGCAGTTCATGTTGCCGTTTGGTCTTGGCAAGTTTTTGTGCATCTATCAGGTATGGATATGCTTTTTCAGGCTGTCCAACCGTTAGATAGGCTCCACCAATGTTCATGTTCTCGGCTATTGGATATGAAAAGGTTGGGTTCTTGTTGTAGATGTCTATGGCTTTTTTATAATAGCCAATCATTTTTTCATAGTTGTGCTTTGTGACGATCTGTACGTTGGCCAGATCATTATAGGCCCAAGCAATCAAACTGTCGGATTTCGTCTCTTTGGCTTTTGCCAAGGCTTTTAGGTTGTACGACTTGGCTTTGCTGGTATCTTTCATTAGATGATGAATATGCCCCAAGCCTATCAACCCCAAAAATTCATAGTTTGGGTTATTGCTTCTTTTGGATTTTTCAATTAGTTTGAAACAGTTTTTTATGGCTTCGGGATACTTGTAGGCATAATAGAGTTCTTTGGTTTCAGAGTGTAGTTTTCTTAAACTCTCTGTGGAATTCATGTTTTGATTTTGGGAGTATATGTTAGACCGCCCCAAACACAAAAATGTTAGTAATAGAATTGGATAATAGCGCATAATCAAGGTGGTTAAGAGTCTAATTTACTGATAACCAATGGTAAATCAAAGTAAAATATCGTGTTGTCTTTCGGTTTTAAACATAAAAAAGCCGTTACTTTTAAGGTAACGGCTTATGTTTTTTTGTTTGATTACAAACTATATGTCATCGAAATCTATGTCGGTGAAACGGCTTTCGGCAGCTTCAGAATTAGTTTCTTCTGTTGTTTGGCTTGTGGTTGGAGCAGGAGCATCATATTCCTTTTTGAAGTCCTTTTGGTGACGGTCACTTATTACTTCATCTCCCTTTTCAGCAATGACGTAGTCTGTCATTTCTTGCAAAATACTGTTGAACTCACTGAAATCCTCCTTGTATAGGTAGATTTTGTGTTTTTTATAATGAAACGATCCATCATCGTTGGTAAACTTCTTGCTTTCGGTAATCGTTAAATAATAATCTCCAGCTTTAGTGGATCTAACATCAAAGAAATACGTACGTCTTCCAGCTCTTAATACTTTAGAATAAATCTCCTCTTTCTCCATCATCTCGTTGTTGTGCATCGTTTTTTGATTTTATATGGTTAAATTATTAATAATCTCAAAAATCTAAAAAAAAATGAAACCATACAACAAATTACAGCATTTCTTTTGCGCTTAATTGTTTTAAATAAAGTTCCTTGTAGTAACCATCTAGGTTTATGAGGGTTTCGTGAGTGCCATTTTGTACAACTTTGCCATCATCCAAAACAATGATATGGTCTGCATTTTTGGCAGAAGAGATCCTATGACTTACTATAATTGTGGTTTTTCCTATCGAAATCTTATCTAAATTGTTCAATATTTTTTCTTCTGTCTCGGTGTCCACAGCAGAAAGGCAATCGTCAAACAATAGTATTTGTGGCTCTTTTATGATGGCCCTGGCTATGGATACACGTTGCTTTTGGCCACCAGACAATGTAATTCCACGCTCTCCTAGAACAGTTTCGTATTGGTTGTTGAATTTTTTGATGTTCTTATGAACTTGAGCTTTTTTTGCAGCAGCTATGACTTCTTCGTCCGTTGCATCCTCCTTACCAAATTTTATGTTGTTGTTTATGGTGTCGCTAAATAGGAAGGCATCTTGAGGGACATAACCAATGGCATTCCTCAAACTATTCAAGTTCAATTCAGATATGATTTCACCATCTACGAGCAGTGTTCCCTCGTCTATGTCATACAAACGTCCTATCAAATCCAAGATGGTAGATTTTCCTGATCCAGTTTTTCCTATTATAGCCAATGTTTCACCAGGACTGACTTTGAAGCTTACACCTTTCAAGGCTTCTATGTTGGTGTCATCATAGGTGAAATGGACATTCTTGAACTCGATGTTTCCTTTTATGATGGAAGGTGCCTCCACGTTGTTTTTGATTTCTGGTTCAATTTTCAAAAACTCATTGATCCTTTTTTGCGATGCTTCAGCCTGTTGTACTATGGAAGTGACCCAACCAACTGTGGCTACAGGCCAAGTGAGCATGTTTACATAAATGATGAATTCTATGATTGTCCCCAAGGAGATGATTCCATTTATATATTGCTTTCCTCCGATGTAGATGACAATGAGATTGCTTATTCCGATTAGCAAGATCATCATTGGGAAAAAGAAAGCTTGTACACGTACCAAACTCAATTGTTTTTCCTTGCTTGTCAAGGATAGCGTGTTGAACTTGGAATAGGTTTGCGGTTCTATGCCATACGCCTTTATCACGGAAATGCCACTAAAGGTTTCTTGTGTAAACGTGGATAGTTTGGACAGGTATTCTTGCACTATCGTGCTGCGCTTATGAATTTGTTTGCTGATCTTGTAAATCAATATGGAAAGGACGGGTAATGGTATCACGGTATACAAGGTAAGCGTTGGTGCTTGGCGATACATGAAAAACAAAGCGACCACAAACAAGGTAATCGTATTTATGCTGTACATTATTGCTGGGCCTACATACATACGTACCTTGCCCACATCTTCACTGATGCGATTCATCAAATCCCCAGTTCGATTTTTCTTGTAGAAATTCAAGGAGAGTTTTTGGTATTGCTTGTAAATCTCATTTTTGAGATCGTATTCTATGTAGCGAGATACGTTAATGATGTATTGTCTCATGAAATAGGTCAATATGCCTCCAACTATCGCCGTGCCGACAATGAGTAGTATATTTTGCAAATTCTCTTTTTCAAAAATGGAAATGGCACGCTCTGGATTTTTCAATTGGTAGTTGATGACATCCACCGAAGATCCTATGAGCTTTGGGACGAACACTATGAACAGCTTGGAGATTATAGTGATGCTAATCCCTATTATCAGCTGGAATTTATACTTGTAAAAGTACTTGTTAAGGTGCTGCAATTCTTTCATTTACAGATTTTGATATATTTGAATAATTAGCATTTTCATAATTTAACACGCATATTTTTGCAATAACACTAATATTAGATTATTTTTACGCGTCGTTTTTACATAATTAGTAATTGGCAGCTTAAATTAACTTAATAAAAACTTAAATGATTTCAGAAGTTATTAACACAAACGAATTACATAAATTGGACCCTGTCTTTGGACAGTTGTCTTTTGACAATCATGAACAAATTGTCTTTTGCAATGACAAAGATACAGGATTAAAGGCAATAATTGGTATTCACAATACAGTATTGGGACCTGCTTTGGGAGGTACCAGAATGTGGCAATACAATAACGAATGGGAAGCATTGAACGATGTTCTGCGCCTATCTCGTGGAATGAGTTTTAAGTCAGCAATCACCGGTTTGAACCTCGGAGGAGGAAAAGCTGTGATCATAGGAGATGCCAAGACTCAAAAAACGCCTGAGTTAATGAAGCGTTTTGGTGAATTCGTACATTCCTTGAGCGGAAGATACATCACTGCAGAAGATGTGGGGATGGAAACGAGCGATATGGATTTGGTTAGAGAGGTCACACCCTACGTTACGGGTATTTCCGAATCCAAGGGAGGTGCAGGAAACCCTTCTCCAATTACAGCATACGGTGTTTTCATGGGAATGAAGGCTGCCGCAAAGTATAAATTCGGAACGGATGTGTTGGAAGATAAATCCGTGATAGTACAAGGTATCGGTCACGTGGGAGAATCTTTGGTGGAGCATTTGACCAATGAAGGAGCAAAAGTCATCATCTCTGACATAAACGAAGCGCGTTTAAATGAAGTAAGCGACAAATACGGTGCTACAATCTATACGGGTAACAACGTATATGCTGAAGATGTGGACATCTACGCGCCATGTGCATTGGGAGCAACCATAAACGATGCAACCATAAACGACATAAGAGCAAAAGTAATAGCAGGAGCTGCCAACAACCAATTGGCAGACGAAAACAAACACGGGCAAACCCTTAAAGACAAGGGGATTGTCTATGCACCGGACTTCTTGATCAATGCAGGAGGAATAATCAACGTGTATGCAGAGTTGGAGAACTATGGTAAGACGGAAATAATGCGTAAGACGGAAAATATCTACAATACCACATTGGAGATTTTGAGCAATGCGGAAACAAATGGCATCACATCTCATCAAGCTGCTTTGAATATTGCTCAAGGAAGAATAGATGCAAGAAAAAAAGAGAATGCGAATACATAGGTAATTCATAAAAAAGACTATTTTTGCAGGGCAAAAGTTATTTTAACTTTTGCCCTTTTTTAATGGTAAATATTTTATTAAAAGTTCTTTGTAAAAAATGTTAAGTAGAAGACACATTAGAGTAAAAGTCATGCAAGTGCTATATGCATTTCAAGGTACGGAAAGTGATAATTTTGTTAAAGACCAGAAATTTTTGCTCCACAGCATAGACAATATGTATAATTTATACCTATTGCTTGTTTCATTGATGATCGAAGTACAAAAACGTGCAGAGGATCATTTGAAGAAAACCCAAAACAAACATTTGGCAACCAAAGAGGAGAAAGACCCAAATCGAAAGTTCATAAACAACGAAGTGCTTATAATGCTTAGGGACAACGAGCAATTGAAAGCAAGGTTTGTAACCCACAACATCAAAAACTGGGAATTGGACGACGAATATGTCGAAATCATATTCAAAGCCATCTTGAAGAGCGATCTATACAAGACCTATTTGGAAACCAGAACATCCAGTTTCAAAGAAGACAAAGAATTTATCATAGATGTATTCAAGGACATCATAGCTCCAAACGAAAAGATCTATGAATACATAGAAGACAAGAACTTAACATGGTTGGACGATTTGCCAACGGTGAACACGTCGATCTTGAAACTCCTTAGAAAAGTAAAGAAGACATCGGATCAATTTCATTTCCTTCCAAAGCTATACAAGGACTTGGACGACAAGCAGTACGCTGTGGACTTGTTTAGGAAGACATTGCTCAATCAAAGTGCATTGGCAAAGGAGATAGAAGGAAAAACCACCAATTGGGATGCAGATCGTATCGCCTCTTTGGACAAGGTGTTATTGAAAATGGGGGTTTGCGAATTAAAAAACTTCCCATCCATACCTACCAAAGTGACCATAAACGAGTATTTGGAAATCTCCAAGGAGTATTCGACACCAAAGAGCAGTATTTTCATAAATGGGATATTGGACAAGTTGGTAAGGGATTATCAAGAATCCGGAGAATTAAATAAAATTGGTAGAGGTTTGATGTAAATAAAAAATATTATTATTTTTACTGACCTAAAAGATAATTGATAAATTAAAACTAAATAAAAGATTATGAAAAGAGTAGTACTAGTATTAAGTGCAATTTGCTTGATAGCATTCACATCATGTAAAGACGATGCAGCAAATAAGGTTGATGACAAGAAGGTAGCAGAGGCTACGGAGAGAGATGCAAATGCATCAAACTTTCCTGTGCTAGAATTTGACAAGCTTGAGCACGATTTTGGTGAAATCATCTCAGGAACAAATGTTGAAACGGTATTCAACTACAAGAACACGGGGAAATCTCCTTTGGTAATCACTGACATCAAAAGTTCTTGTGGATGTACAATTCCTAAAGATTGGTCAAAAGAACCTTTGGCACCAGGAGCATCAGGAAGCTTTACGGTAAAATTCAATGGTAAGGGAACAAATAAAGTATCCAAGGCCGTTACTGTAACGGCGAATACGGAAAAAGGAAGAGAAGTAGTAAAGATCTCTGCTTTTGTAAAGCCAGATCCAAACGCACCTAAAAAAGCAACACCAACGGCATCACCAGTAATTAAGTAATGGAAGGAATGACACAATTTTTGCCAATCATCTTGATGTTTGGTGTCGTATATTTCTTCATGATTGCGCCGCAGATGAAGCGTGCCAAGCAGGAGAAAAAATTTGCTTCAGAATTGAAGAAAGGAGACAAGGTTATTACCAAAAGTGGAATACATGGCAAGGTAACGGAACTTAACGACAAGGATCGTAGTTGCATTATCGAAACCATGGCAGGAAAGATAAAGTTCGATCGTTCTGCAATTTCCATGGAAATGAGTAAATCACTTAACGCTCCAGCAAAGGAAAAATAGGATTTCAATACAAATTCATAAATAGAAAAGCTTCCAGAGATGGAAGCTTTTTTTATGGAAAGCAGTCTAGACAATTCCAGTAAAATGAATAGCCGGCCACCCTCAATGCATATCGAAGTAAATATTTTAATTACATTAGTATCTTTCATACGTTTAAAATTGAAGGGATGATTACTTTAAAAGAGCTGGCAAAAAGATTGAATGTTTCCATATCCACCGTATCGAAGGCTTTGAATGATAGCCCTGAAATAAGTGAAAACACCATAAAACGTGTCAAGGAAGCAGCATCGATGTACAAGTATGTACCCAACAGAGTTGCTTTGAGTCTAAAGAACAGCAAGACCAAGACCATAGGAGTCATCATCCCGAACATATTGAACCATTTCTTCGCCAAGGTGTTGTATGGCATGGAAAAAGAAGCATCGATGTTAGGGTATAGTTTGATTACATGCATTTCCAATGAGTCTTATGACAAGGAGGTGAATAGTTTGAACTTGTTGGCAAATGGTAGCGTGGACGGTTTTATCATATCCATTGCTGAAGAGACCCAAATACGACAAGAATCGGATCACCTTAAAAGCATAATAGATCAAAAATTGCCAATGGTGATGTTCGATCGCATATCGGAAAGAGTGGAATGCGACAAAGTGATTATCGATGATTTCGAAGCAACCTACAAAGTCACCAAACATTTGCTGAAGGAAGGACGAAAAAATATAATCCTGATAAACAACATAGAGGAGTTGAGCGTTGGCAAGCTGAGAACGCATGGTTTTTTGCAAGCCATTGAAGATGAAAAAAGCTATGGAGGAAAGACTATCGTCGTTACAATAGGAAAGGAAGATGACTTGGAAAGAGCCATAGATGCTATTTTCGATACTCATAAAGCTGTAGATGGCATAATAGCGATAGACAACGTTTCAGGAGTGATAGCATTGAACAAGGCGTTGCAAAGAAGCATCGAAATACCAAGGGATTTGTCCATAATTGGTTTTTCGGGAGAGAACGTACTACAGTTTACATCCCCAAAACTATCTACGGTTTCCCAGCATTCTCAAGAGATGGGGGAGACTTCCGTACGTTTGTTGGTGGATAGACTAGAGTGCAAGGAGAAACTACCGCAAAAGACAAAGGTAATAGATGTGAGCCTTCATCTAAGGGGAACCACAAAGGAAGACTTTCAATTCTAGCAATTCTTATACTTGTCGTGCAGTCCTTTGTTTTGTAGAATCATGGGTTTTATCTTTTCCAACCTAGAAATTTTTGTGGCGTCTCGTTTGGCACTGGCAATGTGCTCACAGTATTCGCGTTGCTTGGAAGGAGACAAAGCTTCGAAGGCAGTCTTGTAAACCTTGTCCGAATCCAAAGCTGCTTTCAATTCCTCGGGGATTATGGTTTCCTTTTTGCTTCTGTCTGGTTTTATTTCCTTGCCCAACCTTTGGTTTTCTATGGCTTCCTTCAAATAGGACAAGACAATGTCCTCATCAATTTCGGCGATGGATTCAAAACGCATTTGTCGCAATGCCTTGGTCTTGTTCTCTTGGGCATTGACCAACATACCATGTTCGTCCTTTAAAAATACCCCATTGAAGAACCAAATGCCAAAATGATTTTTAAAGGCACCCAACCCTACGACATTTTTACCATTCAAGGCATAGACTGGCGCACTCCATTTTATGGTTTCTTCCAATTCCGTGGTGTTTATGATGTTGCGCAAAAGTGTCAATGCTTCATCAAAATGGGCGTTTGTCTCTATGTATTCTTCGACTGAGTATACTTTTTTCATATCGACTCTCGTTTTGGTGAGTAATTTTCTAGTTTCGTTTAACGTTCAGTATAAGAAATCGTAGGGCAGTTGATAAGCACTTTCGTTTCGGTTTATTACTTAGCTAAATATAAATATTTTGCTTTTATCTTTTCTATTAGAAACGCCAAATTTTATATTTAGCGGACTTTGTTAATATGCACAGACCTTCCAGTTTAACACAAACGCCCTATGTTTTTTATACATCTTAACTTAGCCTTTCATTAAATTAGATAAATTAATCATAAAGAACCAAAGAGAAGAATAAGGTTATTT
>CANMCF010000012.1 GCA_947496215.1 uncultured Bizionia sp. | reverse complement strand
GTCACGGACGAGTGTGGAAATACTATGAATGTCACGCAAACCATAAATGTGAATGACGACATTGTTCCAACGGCAAGTAATCCTGAAACCATAAGGGTACAATGCATAGCGGATGTTCCTATTCAGGATCCAAGTGTTATTGCTGATGCGTCGGACAATTGTTCTGTACCAACAGTGACTTTTGTTTCAGATGTTTCAGATAATCAAACTTGTCCAGAAACCATTACGAGAACGTATAGGGTATCTGACGATTGCAACAATAGTATTGACGTAATTCAAACAATTGAGATCGATGATGATATTGCTCCGGAGTTGGATACTCCCTTTCCTTTGGATGTGACAGTAAGCTGCGAAGAAATTCCTGAAGTGGCAACATTGCAGTTTATAGACAATTGTTCTCCTAATGTGAATGTTGACTTCGAAGAGACCACTTCTGATTTAATCGACCAAGAATATACAATAATAAGGACTTGGAGTGTGACAGATGATTGTGGAAATGCCAGTGTATTTACTCAAAACATTTTCGTAGAAGTATTGAATTTAAATGATGTAAGGGAGATCATTCTATGTGTGGATGCAGAATCCATTGATTTGGATACGTTCATTGCAAATACAACTGATTTAACTGGAGAATGGGAAACTTTGGATCCTGATGTTTTAAATGGTAGTAGCATCTACCCAGAAAATATGCAAGTAGGAGATTATGAGTTCGTATATACTCATACCACAGATGCTGGTTGCGTTTATAAAACCACTGTTTATGCCGAGATACATGATGAATGCATACAATGCGAAAAAGTACTGGCAGATGGTATAAATGTTTCAAAATTGGTTACACCGAACAATGATGGAGTGAATGACTTTCTTGAGATAAAATACGATATAAGGAATATAGATGCTCGCCTTTGTACATTTTCAATCAGTCTGGACATATACAACCGTTGGGGAACCAAAGTGTATGCGAATGCAAACTATGACGATTCCTGGAAAGGGGAGTCACCAGCAACGGCTGTGGGAGATTCGGACATATTGCCAACAGGAACTTATTATTACATAGTGAGGTTCAATGACACTGGAGAAGAAATCGATCCAATTCAAGGTTATATATTATTAGGCAGCAATTAAGAGATGAATATGATAAAACGAGTGCTTATTTCGAGTATTATATTTACTGTTTCGTTTGTAGTGCAATCTCAACAGCGACCTCAGTTTACCCAATACATGTATAATTCCATCGCCTTTAATCCTGCCTATGCAGGGTCGAGGGAGTATATGGTCGTCAATCTATTGCATAGAAGCCAATGGCTTGGTATTGATGGGGCTCCTACTACACAGACTCTATCTGCTCATACATTGGTTCCTAATTTGAAGAACATAGGAGTAGGATTGTCTGTCATTAGGGATGAATTGGGATATGAAAGCACTACCGATGCATTTGTTAACTTTTCGTATACCATCGACTTGGATTCAGATCAAGATCACAGGTTGGCATTCGGAGTAAAAGCTGGGGCTACGAAGTATGATTTAAATGAAGAATTGTTGAATGATCCAGCGGCGGCTCCAGATGATTTCATAAATACGGTAAATTTCAGTTGGTTGCCAAATGCAGGGGTAGGTTTGTACTTCAGAGGAGAGTATTATTACTTTGGGCTGTCTATTCCCAAAATATTTACTTACGAAACGAATGATACCGGATTTGCGACCTTCGACAGATCCAGTGTCTTTTTAAACGGTGGTTATTTGCTTGAAGCAAGCAAACATCTATCATTCAAACCTATGTTTTTGATTAAGTATACGGACGGTGCTCCACTGTCTTTTGATGTATCCGCTATGTTTCTAATCAATGAGAAGCTATGGCTGGGAGGCTCATATAGATTTTCGGATTCTTTTGGGTTAATTGCGAATTTTGAAATTGCCGAAAGATTTTCAATTGGCTATTCCTATGATTACATTACATCCAATCTGGGCGAGTTTTCTTCTGGGTCACATGAATTGATCCTAGCTTATATGTTTGATTTCCCAAGGCCGGCATGTAAATGCAAGGATCTATACAATTAAGATGTTAGTTCCTGATGATGATCATCTAAAAATGTTTTTAATTGATTATTGGTTCTAATTTTAAATTGTTTCCATGGTGGTTTTAAGTTTTTCTTAGGTCGGAATTAACAAGCCTTTTTGTTTTATTTAGTACTAGTTTATGAAGTGGATTTCTAGTATAGGTTTGTTGTCTAATCTAAAACAACAAATATGAGCAATTTTACAACAGCATTGTTTATTCTATTCATTGGAGTTAACCTAAGTTATGCTCAAACAGAAGGTTTTAAAAAAGCAAATACGACGACCTTTGGTGTAAAAGGGGGGATTGAATCATAGCTATGTCTATACGAAGCATTTCGATGGGTACAACGGTTTTGAGTGGTATGCTGGAGTTTTTTCAGATACTAGATTGTCCGAAAAATGGAGTTTGCAAAATGAGTTGTTGGTTTCTAGTACGAATTCCAAAATTCTCCTTGAAATTCCAGTAGTGTTAAAGTATTCCTTAACGAATAAACTTAACGTTTTTACTGGGACTAAATTGGATATTGTTACTGAAAAGGGATCTGTTTATAGAGTGACTTCACCTGTTGGTTTTTCCGCAGATTTTGGTGTTGAATATAACTTCAACAAGCATTTTTTTCATGGAAAGTAGATTGGGGCAAGGTTTTGGCAATGGTAATGTGAAATTAAGTTCTAAAGGTCCATTAGGGTATTGAAGAGCTTTTAGATTGGGAGTTGGTTATCGATTTTAAGAAATAAAACAAAAAAGACGATTCAGTTACGAATCGCCTTTTTTAATATAATTTTTTTACTTCATTATAAATGAATCACTTCATCATAAGCATCAGCGACAGCTTCCATGACAGCTTCACTCATTGTTGGGTGAGGGTGTACGGCTTTCAATACTTCATGGCCAGTGGTTTCAAGTTTACGACCTAAGACTGCTTCAGCAATCATATCGGTTACACCAGCACCAATCATATGGCAGCCTAGCCATTCACCGTACTTGGCATCGAAAATTACTTTTACAAAACCATCTTTGGTTCCTGCTGCACTGGCTTTTCCAGAAGCTGAGAATGGAAACTTTCCGACTTTGATGTCCAATCCTTGTTCTTTGGCTTGTTTTTCGGTTAATCCAACGCTTGCTATTTCTGGTGATGCATATGTACAACCTGGGATGTTTCCGTAATCCAAAGCTTCAACGTGTTGTCCTGCAATTTTTTCTACACATAGAATACCTTCAGCAGAGGCAACATGAGCTAGGGCCTGTCCAGGAGTTACATCTCCAATGGCATAGTAACCAGGGATATTCGTTTGGTAGTAATCGTTAACTAGAATTTTATCTCTATCTACTGCGATACCGACATCTTCCAAGCCAATACCTTCAATGTTTGTTTTGATTCCTACAGCAGACAATACTAGATCAGCTTCCAGGACTTCTTCTCCTTTTTTAGTCTTAATGGTAGCTTTTACGCCAGTCCCAGAAGTATTTACACTTGTTACTTCAGCAGAAGTCATAATCTTGATACCACTTTTCTTAAACGATTTTTCCAATTGTTTGGAAACGTCCGCATCTTCGACAGGAACAATGCTTGGTAAATATTCTACAATGGTAACTTCCGTTCCCATGGAGTTGTAGAAATAGGCAAATTCCACTCCAATGGCACCAGAACCAACTACAATCATCTTCTTTGGTTGCTTCTTCAAAGTCATTGCTTGTCTATAGCCAATAACTTTCTCTCCATCTTGAGGCAGACTTGGCAATTCGCGAGAACGTGCGCCTGTAGCGACAATAATATGGTCTGCACTGTATTCTGTGCCATCGACGTCTACTTTTTTTCCAGATTTTAGTTTTCCAAAACCATTGATGACGTCAATTTTGTTCTTCTTCATTAAAAACTGAACACCTTTGCTCATACCTTCTGCAACATTTCTACTACGATTTACAACCGCATCGAAATCCTTGTCATATTCCTTTACGGACAATCCATAATCTTCAGCATGCTTTAAGTATTCGAATACTTGAGCAGATTTTAAAAGCGCCTTTGTTGGAATACACCCCCAATTAAGGCAAACCCCTCCAAGATTTTCCTTTTCTACAATTGCAGTCTTGAAGCCTAATTGTGAGGCTCTAATTGCAGTTACGTAGCCACCAGGACCACTTCCAAGTACAATAATATCGTATTTACTCATCGTAATTTTTTTAGTCGTTTTTAACAAGCTACGAATTTACAAAACCTAGCTGTAATAATAAATTGAAGTCCCATTTTTATTTGGGGGGTATAAAAGGTTGTAATTCAGATTTTTTGACTCTGATAAATGGCCCCGTCATAAATTATCAGTAAAGTGTCGACGACCTTTTTCTTTACTGAACTTGTCTTTGTTGTAAGCGGAAGACTCCCCTTTGGGGATGGACAATGATTGCCAATCCTCTTTCATTATCAAAGCTCCCAAAAAGACGATTTGCCCAATATGATAGGAATAATGAGCCAATTGCCTGTTTATGGCTTCGGTTACCGTATGTCCTTGGTTGCGAATGTGAACAATGCGTTCCAAATCGTTGCTGGACAATGGTTTCAAGGCTTCGAACAAGCATTTCCAACCTTTGTTCCAAGTTTCGAGCAATGCTGCCTTGGATGTAAAGTCATCCTCGAACTCCTTGTCACGATGCCTCCATTCTTTTTCACCATCTTCGGTCAAAAAATTGGTCCATCGAGATAGCATGTTCCCAGCGATGTGTTTGGTTATGATTGCTATGGAATTTGAGTATGTGTTTGGTTCGAATTGTAGTTCTTCAAAAGTCAATTGATTAAAGGTCTTGTCTCCTAGGTCTTTATAGTATTCGAATTGTTTTGTTATGCTTGTTAAATAGCTATTCATCTCTTTTGTCAAACTTTACACTTATCGAATTCACACAATAACGTGTTCCTGTTTCTGTGGGGCCATCATTGAATACATGGCCTAGATGCCCACCGCAGTTGGAACAAACTATCTCTGTACGTATCATTCCGTGTGTCTTGTCCAATACGTATTTTACGGTATCCTTTATGGATTCGTCAAAACTTGGCCAGCCACAATGAGCATCGAATTTGCTGGAGCTTTGGAACAATTGCTGATTGCATCCAGAACACTTGTAGGTCCCTTCTTCAAAATGAAGATTGTATTTTCCAGTATGAGGTCTTTCCGTTCCTTTTTGCCTTAAAATTCTATATTCTTCGTCCGTAAGTTGATCTTTCCAATCTTGATCGGACTTTTTCATCTTGAAATTAGTCATTTTTTTTTGGAATGAAATTAAGGGAAACACCATTTATGCAGTGCCTTTTTCCTGTAGTGTCCCTTGGTCCATCATTGAATACGTGTCCCAAATGTCCACCACATGTTGCACAATGTTCTTCCTTTCGTGAGTGCCCCAAGTTATAATCTATTGAATATTCTACGTTACCTTTTATTTCACGGTCAAAACTGGGCCATCCAGTACCAGAATCAAATTTATGCTCACTTTTGAAGAGTGGTGTTTCGCATGCAGCACAAACATAGGTCCCTGGTTTGTAGTTTTTGTTCAACGGACTAGAGAAAGGACGTTCAGTTCCAGCCTCTCTAAGTACATAATACTCTTTCTGGGACAGTTCTTTTTTCCATTGCTCCTTGGTTTTAGTTACTTCATAGACCTTAGTCTCTTTTGTTTGGTCTTGTGAATTACCCTTGCAATTGAATAAAAGTAATGCTAACGATAATAATGCTATTCTTTTCATGGACGATAAAGTTATTTTAAATTATTGTACTAATAGTTAATATGTCGATAAATCATATAAATAATAACATTATCATAATTTATGATTTTTAAACCTATGTGTTTGTGTTTTTTAAAGATGATTTTTGCGTTTAATCGGATTTTTGAACAATATTATGAGTGTCAATGACATTATTGTTGTATAACTTTTCGTAAATTTATAATTCATTAAAACGATCTCAACGATGAAATTTAAATCGAGTATAATTATGACATTAACCATAGTATTGTTTTTGTCATGCTCAACAAATCCCTTTACAGGGAAGCAAACTTTGGCCTTGGTGCCGAATTCTCAACTATTTCCAACATCCTTTTCCCAATACAATCAATTTCTGGGAGAAAACAAAGTGGTGAAAGGAACTGCCGAAGCAGAAATGATTACCAGAGTAGGGCAACGCATTGCTGTTGCTGCGGAGCGTTGGCTAAATGCAAATGGCAATCAAGGTTATCTAAAGGACTATAAATGGGAGTACAATTTGGTAAATGACAATACAGTAAATGCTTGGTGTATGCCAGGAGGTAAAATCGTTTTTTATACAGGGATTCTTCCTGTTGCGGAGAACGAAGCAGCCATTGCAGCCATTATGGGGCACGAAGTGGCACATGCACTGGCCAATCATGGTCAACAACGTATGAGTGCTGGTTTATTGCAACAAGGGTTGGCCGTAGCAGGAAATGTAGCAATCAAAGATGAAAAATCCAGAAACGCTTTTAACCAATATTATGGCGTTGGAACACAAGTAGGTGTTATGTTGCCTTTTAGTAGAAGCCACGAGACTGAGGCGGATAGAATAGGTTTGTACCTTACGGCCATAGCAGGTTACAATCCAGATGAGGCGGCAAATCTTTGGCGACGTATGGGAAAAGCCAGTGGAGGACAAGCTCCACCGGAATTTTTAAGTACGCACCCAGCAAATCAAACCCGTATTGACAATTTGACGGCTTTGGCACCTACGGCAAAGGCTGAGGCAAAAAAGTTTGGTGTGCAATCTTTTAGACCAGTTACCAAATTTTAATACGTAGTTAAGAAATAAATACCTATTTTCGAAGTCACTCTATACAAGGAGTGACTTTTTTATTATGAATAAATTACAAAAAGGCAGTAAAAAGTTGCTAAATGCTTGGGCATTTTACGATTGGGCGAATTCGGTATATACATTAACGATAACATCATCCATATTTCCTATTTTTTATTCGGCTTTGTTTTTAAGCGACGAGAAAATCGTAAATGCCTTCGGATTGGAATTCAAAAGTACGGCACTAATAACATTTGTTACGGCTTTTACCTTTCTGGTTGTTGCTTTTACCTCTCCATTGCTTTCTGGAATAGCAGATTATGTTGGTAACAAGAAGACTTTCATGAAGTTCTTTTGCTATTTGGGAGGAGCTGGTTGTATTGGATTGTATTGGTTTGGTATCGGTTCAGGTGAAATATATTATAGTTTGCTATTCTATTTTATGGGATTGATCGGATATTGGGGAAGTTTGGTTTTTTACAATTCGTATCTGCCGGACATAGCATTCCCAGAGCAACAAGATGCCATTAGTGCAAAAGGTTTTTCAATGGGATATTTGGGAAGTGTTCTCTTGTTGCTTGTAAATTTGGCAATGGTCATGTTCCCAGAAATGTTTGGATTTTGGGATGGAGAAGGAGGAGATTTAGCTAAGAATGCTGCTTCAGTTGAGGCTATGCGCTACTCTTTCGTAATGGTAGGCCTATGGTGGATAGGATTTAGTCAATATTCATTTTACATATTGCCGAAAGGAGTTTCTACGGGCCACAAGGTTACCAAGGATGTCGTTTTCAATGGTTTTAAGGAATTGAAACTAGTTTGGGGGGAATTGATACAAAACTTGAGATTGAAACGTTATTTGTTGGCCTTTTTCGTCTTTAGCATGGCGGTGCAAACCATTATGTTGGTTGCCGTCTACTTTGGTGAAGAAGAAATTGCTTGGGCTAGTGAAAATGAGAAAACCATTGGTTTGATCGGTAGTATTTTAGTTATTCAAATCGTTGCAATCCTTGGAGCCATCCTAACCTCCTTGTCTTCTTCCAAATTTGGGAACGTCAAAACATTGATTGTTGTCAATGCCATATGGATGGGTTTGTGTTTTTGGGGCTATTTCGTTGAAACTCCCATTCAGTTTTACATTACGGCTGGAGTTGTAGGATTGGTTATGGGAGGAATACAATCCTTGGCAAGATCGACCTATTCCAAATTTTTGCCGGAAACAGAGGATACGACTTCATTTTTCAGTTTTTATGATGTAGCCGAGAAAATTGGAATCGTCATTGGGATGATTATTTTTGGTTCCATCGACCAAATAACTGGGAGTATGCGTAATGCATTCCTGTGTTTGTTTGTGTTCTTTTTAATAGGTATCATATTGTTATTCAGAGTACCGAAGAAAGGAGACTTGAATTAATTTTAAAATTCACTATGTTTGCATAAAACCAACCTTTAATCTTTTACCATGAAAAAAATAATACCATTCTTATCCTTATTTGTCTTATTGTCAGCTTTTACATGTGAAAATGAACCTTTGGAAGGGGAGTTTTTAAATGCTGATGGGGTTGACATTACTGATCCTGACAATACACAAGCGGGAAACTTTCAAGTTGATTTTGATGGACAGACCTTTGTTGCAGATGTCATAAGTGCTACTATATTGAATGGAGTCATGAACATTACTGGCTTGAGAGGAAGTGATGGAGAATCCGTTATACTTACCATTTCCGAAAACAACGAGGTTGGTACGTATCAGTTGGGAGTAACTAATGGAGTACAGGTAAATGCAGCAGCATATAGCGAGCAAAACAATTCCAACAATGGTACTTGGATTGCAGCGACCGATGGTATTGAGTCTCAAGGTGAAGTTACGATTACAGAAATCGATCAAGAAAATGAGACTATGAGTGGAACCTTTTTCTTTACAGGGAACAATCCTAGTTTGATGACATCAAAGGAGTTTACAAATGGTGTTTTTACAAATGTTCCATATACGGGGACATTGGTGAGTAGTGATGACAACAATACATTTTTTGCCAAGGTTGATGGAGAAGAGTTTGTTGAAGATGCCATCAATGGCACCTATACAGATCTTGCAGGAATGACTACCATTGCAGTGGTGGCGACAAAAAACAATTTGGAAACTATGAGTGTTACCTTGCCAGGAGATGTTATACCGGGTACTTATGATTTTGCCAGTTTGTCAATTCCCAACGCTCAATACAATTTAGGTTCTACAGACATAAATTCAGGAACAGGTACAGTGACCATAACTACGCATGATGCTGTTAACAAGAAGTTGATCGGTACATTTCAATTTACTGCTGCTCCTTTGGGAGGCACAGGGACAAGTTATGAAATTACAGAAGGTAGTTTCGATGTAACCTATCTCTAGGTTTTTCAATCTTATAAAACAAGAAACTCGTCAATCATTGACGAGTTTCTTGTTTTATATAGTTCTGAATTTCGTTCCAATTTAAATGAACGATAGTAAATTCAATCAGATCATTAAAGTAATGTAAGTTAAGGTTAGTCAATTGCCTTAATACAGATCCCAATTGCCTTGTTTGTAATAGGTGTATAGCTTAGGGGAAAAGATGGTATTCACTTTGATTCCAGTAGTGTCTACCAATGTCTTTCCAAAAGAGGTGATTTGATTAACCGAATTATTCGTAAACCATTTCAAATCCATATTGGAAACATCTACCTGTGCCAATCGTTGTTTTGAAATACTTTGTTTAGTTCCTATTATCCATCCCCATTCTCCCAATGTCAATACTTGATTGTGCATGGGTATTGTTTTGAAGCCAGCTGCACGCAAAGTCTTTTCAATGCAGTAAAATGCTTTTGTAGCATAGTAGGGACTGCCGGATTGTGTTATGAGTATACCGTTGTCAGATAGGTTTTGTTTGCACAGGTAATAAAATTCTTTGGTGTATAGCTTGTTCAGATCGACATTGTTAGGGTCTGGTAAGTCTATGAATATGGCATCATAGCTTTCTTTGGTTCTTTCAAGAAAGGTAAAGGCGTCTTTGGCTATGGAAGTCAATTTGGGATTGTTCATGGCTCCTTTGTTCAAATCGATTAAGATAGGACTGTCTTCTCCCAAAGCAAGCATTTCTTCATCCAAATCCACTAATGTTACTTTTTCGACATCTTCGTACTTGAAGACTTCTCGTGCGATGCATCCATCTCCTCCTCCCAAAATGAGGATATTGGCTTTCTTGTTGATTAAGTTCATTGGTAGATGTACCATTGGCTCATGATACATGAACTCATCGAAAGAGGATAGTTGTTGATTTCCGTTGATGTAGAGTGAATGCCATTCCTTCCATTTGGTGATGACCAATTTTTGATACTTTGTTTGCTTGCTGTATACGATCTTGTCTTTGTATTTTGCTTGCTCTCCATATTTAACTATAGGCTGTGCAAAATACAAACCGGCGATTATGGAGGAGCTTACCACAATGTATGCGATTGTGAACAGCTGCTGTGTTTTTTTTGACAAGGCCTCCTTTAAGACCAGAAACAGCCAAAAAGAAACGCCTAGGTTGAGAATCCCCAATATGAAAGGGGTATAGGTCAATCCCAAATAGGGGAGACCCACAAAGGCAAAAAACAATCCACCAATCAAGCTTCCAAAGTAATCTTTTTCCAAGATGTTGGAAATGTTTACGCGTAATTCCTCAAAATCATCATTTATACGGGTAGCTAACGGAATTTCCAATCCAATGAGTACTCCTATGAAAATGGATAAGAGGTAAATGATAAGCCAGGAAATGTCTGTAAAACCATAAATGAGATAG
Source organism: uncultured Bizionia sp. (assembly GCA_947496215.1). Classification (GTDB taxonomy): domain Bacteria; phylum Bacteroidota; class Bacteroidia; order Flavobacteriales; family Flavobacteriaceae; genus JAHDHI01. Next base: position 123,606 of record CANMCF010000012.1, on the reverse strand, counting down.
GAAACTAGAGCTGAAAAGGAGACAAGAACGGACAATATCAATTCTGTGACGATAAAATACAATACGACATTCTTGGTCAATGATTTGCTCAATCGGCTACCTAACCCCATCGCAAAAAGCATGATGGACACGATTAGGGTAAATTGTAAAATGGCATTGCCTATGAAATAGGAGGCTAGTGTGGACAGAATGTACTCTGCCACGATACCACTGATTCCGGTCGCAAACAAAGCAACCTTTAATGTAAACGACTTTTGTTTTTTTGAATATTTCAAAGCTGTTATTTTCCGATACCTCCAGATCTGGATCTTGTTGAGGACCCATTGCTATATCGAGAGGAACTTCTCGACGATTTTTTATTCAAAGAATTCCAACTACTGCTATTCTTCTGCCTTCTGGAAAAAAAGGAAGGCCTGTTTTTTTTCTGGTAATCGCTTCTCGTACCATAAGCGTAAGTATTGTTGGAACTGTTCCTACCATAGTAACTTTGGCCTGTCCCATTGTAGGATCTATAGCTATTGTAGTCGTTTCTAAAAATGCTTCTTCTGGAACCTAACCATAGCCAAAAAAATGGACTTGTGGAGTGTGTTCTCCAAGTTCTATGATGTGTGGTTCCAGCTGTATTTGCAGCAGTGGAATCTTTGGGGGTCTCAACCCATTCTCCGTGTTCTTCATTGCCAATTGCCCATCCAAAACCTACAGGCTGAGCTGTAAATGACGATTTGCCATTGTGTCTGGACATGATTTCCATTCCCAAATCATTTTGGTGTTTTACAAAAAACGTTTTATTTACGGACTGCCAATCTTTTGATGTTGTATGTAGAGAATCACCGATTAATTCGAGAACCTTGTATTTATGTCTATGATCTATTTGATTTGCATCTTCTTTAATGGTCATATCGTCCAAGACAAGAGAATAATCGTTTGTCGGGATCGATTTTCTGATGATTTCCGATGGTTCCAGTGCTACTTGTTTGGATCGTTTTTCTGTTTTTCCGCAAGCCAATATTAGAAAAGGCATTATCAAGACTAGTATCTTTTTGGTCATGTTATAGGGCTTTTATGTTCTTTATCTTCTTTGCTTTTATTTCTTCTCCCAAGAAAGCTTCATATGTACCATCATCCCATTTTTCTATGGTTAAGATGGAATCTTTGCAATAGAATAGATGGCTGTCCAAGGTTTCTCTTCGTGTAAATGTATTTGGGTTCTTGTATGTGCCCGAGTAGGTTTCTTCCAACACATATGGATTGTCATCGAAGTAGATGCTTCCATCTTTTATGGCTTCAATTAAAAAAGAAGGAGCAATGTCTGCGTCTTCACTGTAGATGACTTCATATTTGCCTTTTATCAATTCCACTTCGAGGTATGCAGTCTTTTCTGAGGATTGTATGGTATATTCTATGCTGGTGCTATCTAGGTTCCAGTCATATTCTCCAACTTCCACGATTTTCCATTCATTCTTGAATAAATTGAAGGTGTAGTCCAGTTTCAATTTATTCAAAGGGTATTCTTCCTTGTCGTTGTTTCCAAACATATTTATGTTATTTCGTTATTGCAGTGAGGACAAAAGCATTTTTCCTGTGCCTTGGATTTTCTTATTTCATCAATATATGCAGAGCTTATGATTCCGGTTGGCAATGCCACAAAACCTATCCCCAAAAGGGCTATTACTGCACTCATGAGCTTTCCAAGACCGGTTATGGGGTATATGTCACCATAACCCACTGTAGTTAATGTTGCCACTGCCCACCAAAGTGCTTGGCCTATGTTTTGAAAGGCATCAGGTTGCGCTTTATTTTCTATGTTGTACATTAATGTGGATGCCAAGATGAGTAGTATGAATACTAGAAAGGCAGTTACTATGATTTCGTTTTTCGTTTTGACTATCACAGAACGTATGATTCGTAACGATTTGAAGTGTCTGTTGAGTTTCAAAATACGAAGTAATCGGAAAAGGCGCAATACTCGGACTATCCTTAAATCTATCTTTAGGATGAAAGGGAGGTAGAAGGGTAAAATGGATATCAAATCTATTAACCCCATAAATGATGTCATATATTTTAACCGGGCTTTGGTAGCCGATAGTTCTGGATAGATCATATCTGCTATCCAAACACGAATGACATATTCGATGGTGAAGAATATGATTGAAAAAAATTCCAGATAGGTGAAAAACAAATGATATTGATCGTAGATGCCGTTGTAGGATTCCAGTATGATCGCAATGACATTGATGATGATTAGAGTGGAAATGAAATGCTCCAAAAGGACATCACCTACCGTATTGCCTCTTTCGTCATCGAAATACAATGCTATTTTTTTCTTCAGGCTCATGACAATCGTTTCATTTTTTCCAAAAGACCTCTATGGGATGAATGTTCTTCGATTCTCTTGGCCTTAAATTGTTCTTTGATCCATAGTACACCTTCTTTCAAATCCGATGAGTGATTGCATGTGAAAAAATCCAAAGCGACATAATTGTGCTCAGGCCATGTGTGTATGGCTATGTGGCTTTCTTTGATAACGACGACACCACTGACTCCTATTGGTGAAAATTCATGGATTGTAGTATTGACGATGGTCAAATTCATGATATGGGCAGCTTTTTCCAATATTGTCCTTATGGTAGCTGCTTTGTTTATGATTGTAGGATCACAATCGTAATAGTCTATTGTAGTTTGTTGGCCTAGGCTTTTTCCCATTCGTCAAATATATGTTTTTAGATCTTAATTTATGTGAAAGGCTGAAATCTAAAATTATCAGATTACTCAAAATCTGACATAAAAAAACTCTATTCGTTACAGAATAGAGTTTTTTTATGTGTGCCATTAAAGGTCTAATTAGTTGCTTATGCTTCCAGATCCTGTAACCTTAGTGTCCTCTTTCTTGGGGTTTCCTTTGTATTCTATGTCCCCAGACCCTGTAACTCTTGCCTTTAGGCTCTCATTGGAAACAACTTCAGCTCCACCGGAACCTGTTACTTTTGCTTCTGTGTTGCTAGCTTCTAAATTGAAACCATGGAAATCTCCAGAACCAGTAACTTTTGCCGATAGGTTAACTGTTTTTCCTTTTAATTCGATATCTCCAGAACCCGAGACACTTACATCTATACTGGTTGTATCTACATCTAAATCGATATCACCGGAACCTGCCAATTTGACCTGTAGGTCATTGGCGTTTATCGTGTTTTTTGATACTAAATCTCCAGAACCAGCAAGTGATAGTTTTTCTACATCCTTGAAAGGTATTGTGATTACTATGTTTTTGCTCCAACTCGTCTTCAGGTTAATCCCTTTTTCCACCTTAATGATTAAAGCTCCATTTTCTACCTTTGTAATGATGTATTCCAAGAGATTGGATTCTCCTTCAAGTGTGATTTTGCCTTCTTTCCCTTTTACTAGGATGAAATCCATCCATCCTGCACATTTTATGGTGTCATAATCCGAAGTGGATCTCGTTATGGTCGTTACTTTTCCATTGCCTTTTACTTTCTTACCTCCCCATTGGGCTTGTGCCAAAGAAACAAATAGTAGAGCTGATAGTAATAATACTGATTGTCTTAAAATTTTCATCTTGATGTGTTTTTATGATTTGATTGATTAAAGTTTGTTGAAAGATACACTTCCATATTCGGAGTTTATTTTTATCAGGTTGCCAGAGCCTTCACTTTTATGATAGCCTGAATAGTGCTTGTCTGAAGAGTTTACGCGTTTTTTTGTGATCTCCAAAGTATCGTCATTGTCCTTTAGGTTACCATATTCCAAGTCTATGTCGAAATCGAAGGCATAATCTGCTGCGTATCCCATTTTGATTCCTACATAGTCTGAATCTATGGTTACGTTGCCAGCATTTTTCGTAAGCTTGTCTATTCGTATGGAACCATAGTCGGCAGTAATGAATACATCCTTGTATATGTCACCAAGCCTCACAGTTAGGTAATTGCCGTTGCCTCGTACGTTATTTGCTTTTTCCACAGTCAATCCTCCGTAGTCGCAGTTGTAGGATACATTTTCTACAATTTCGATTTTGGACTTCGTGTAATCTGCGACAAGATCTATTTTATTTGCTTTGGAAATGGTGAACCCACTATAATCTGCATTTATCTTTGCACTTTTAATGTATTCGAAGAAGCAATTGTTGGAATAATCGAAAGTTATGCGGTTGTCGTCTGCCAATAATTCTTTAGTTGTGATCTTTCCATAATCACAGTTTAAAATGGCTCTACCTTCTAGTTTGGCTAGGTTGATGCTCCCATAGTCGTTGTTTAGATCGACACTGTTGGTTACAGGCATTTTAACGATGTAGTTGATCTTCATGTTTACATTGTTGTTGTTACTCCAATTCCACCAAGATTTGGATTTGCTCTTGCTAAATATAGTCTTTGCGGAAACCATGTCCATGGAGCTATCGAAGTCCACGGTGATTTCATCCAATTTCTTTTGAACCTTTTCCTCATTGTTACCACTGGTTGTTATGGTAATTTCAAATTCTATTCTGTTTTCATCCCAAGTGACCACATCCAAGTTGCCATAGCTATTGTCTATTTTTATTAGTGCATTGGAGTTTACGTTGAATTTCTTTTTTATGGTCTTCTCTTTTTTGTACTTCCCTTTTCCATCGTTGTTGTCATTGTTTGCTACCATCATCAATGGCAGAAAAAATAATATGAGGAATGTTTTATATTGTATTGCTCGTTTCATCGATACGTTTTTTTATAGTTTTTATTTCTTCTATGCTTTTCAATACTGTTTTCAATAAATCTATTCTGTTCCAAAAATTGTTGATCATCGCATGAACAACACGTTTGTCGTTACCACTTTCGGTCAAATCAATTTTTAATTGTTCGTATTCTTTTTCAAGACCGTTCATTTGTACCATTGCGTCTTTTATGAGCCAATCTGTCGCAGGCGAACGTTCGTTTTCCACTTTGCCCAACTCTTCAGCAATGACAGAGGTGAAAAAACTTTGAGTGTTTGCCATTTCTGGTGATACATTGGCCAAATCCTTAATGTCTTCACCTTGTTGAAATGTAAAACTCAGGGTTATGATCAATGCAATGGAAGCAGCAATGCCAATAAAGGGCTTCCATAGATTCTTCTTGTGTTTCATTTGAACCACTGGAGTTTCATTTTTGGCTTTTAACTTTTCCAAAAAACGATTCTCGTGTCCAGAATTGGGGACATCGATGTCAAATTCGTTTTGTAGAGTCTCAAAAAGATGATTTAAATTATCTTTATTCATTGAAAAATTGTTTTTCATCCAACCAAGGATTGTATTTTTAATCTTAGACTTTCTTTTGCTCTAGAGATGGTTGTTCTGCAGTTTGCATAAGAAACATTCAATATTGTACTTATTTCTTCATAATCGTAACCTTCGATCAAGTGTAAAGTCAAAGCAACCCTGTAATTATCCTTAAGCTTACCCATGGTTTCGATTACTTGCTTCGCTTTCAGATCTGTAAACTCGTAATCGCTTGTAAAGCCATGATTGTCTTCAACTTTATATAAAACATCATCTAGTGGCACTTCGTTGTATTTATTACTTTTGTTGAAATGATAAATACTCTTGTTTATGACGATGCGTTTTAACCAAGCTCCGAAAGTTTTGATGTCTTTTAAGGTATCCAGTTTTGTGAAGGCCAACAAAAAGGAATCTTGCATTACATCTTCAGCTTCAAAGCTATCTTTTACAATTCGATAGGCGGTATTGTACATTGCCTTGTAATACCTGTTATATATTTCCAATTGCGCGAATTGGTCATCAGATTTACAGAGCTGTATCAGCTGTTCGATATTGTAGTTGGTTAGTGTCAAAAAAAACAAATTGTTGTATTAAAGAGTCAAGTTACCATTCTTTGTTACAGTTCTTCATTAAATTTTTTCATTTTTTTTATGTTAAATGCTTTTAGAGCATTCGAAAGCCTTGTTTTTAGTGATTCATTGCATAAATGATGACGCTTCATAAATAACATTTTCAATGATGATGTATTTTGATTTCAATTCAAGTAAACAAACAAAAGAAAACTGAAGCATATGTGGAGAACGTTTTCAACTTTTCTAATTATAGAATGGCATGTTAATTGACTATATAGGTTAGAGTACAGTACTGTTATTTGATGTTAATTAGCTGAATTTTAGTTGTTTGTGCTTGAGTATTTTTTAATTTTATAAATCTCGCATTGTGTTATTTTTTAGTTTAATGACACAATGACTTAAATATATCTATGAAAAAATCTAATTTTATTGGCCTTGACAGTTTGTCATTACAGGATTTTGATGAAAACTCGGAATTAATTCCATTGATGACGCCAGAAGATGAAGAAGAAATAAACAACGAACAATTGCCAGAGACATTGTCCATATTGTCATTGCGCAATACCGTTTTGTTTCCAGGCGTGGTAATACCGATTACGGCTGGGCGTGATAAATCCATAAAACTCATTAACGATGCCAACAAAGGAAGTAAGGTCATCGGTGTGGTTTCTCAAAAGGATGAAACGGTAGAAGATCCAAAGGCTGGGGATATCTATCCCATAGGTACGGTTGCCAGAATCCTAAAAGTGTTGAAAATGCCTGATGGCAACACCACAGTCATCATACAAGGGAAAAAACGTTTTGGTGTGGCAGAAGTCATTACAGAAGATCCATACATCACAGCGACTGTGAGAGAAGTGCCAGAAGCTAGACCTACAAAAAAGAACAAGGAGTTTGGTGCCATTGCAGAATCCATAAAAGAATTGGCATTGCAAATAATAAAGGATAGTCCTAGTATTCCTAGTGAAGCTTCTTTTGCAATAAAGAATATCGAAAGTGAATCGTTTCTAATAAATTTCGTGTCTTCCAATATGAATTTGTCCGTAGGGGAGAAGCAAGAGTTGTTGGAAACCAATGATTTGAAAGAGCGTGCATTGAAGACATTGAAATATATGAATGTCGAGCGTCAGAAACTGGAACTTAAAAACGATATTCAGTCGAAGGTACATAGTGATATGAACCAACAGCAACGCGAGTATTTTTTGCACCAGCAAATGAAGACCATCCAAGAGGAGTTAGGAGGTGTAGGTAGTGAAGAGGAACTGGAAGATATGCGTTTGCGTGCAAAAGATAAAAAGTGGGATGATAATGTTGCCAAACACTTCACCAAGGAATTGGCTAAAATGCAACGAATGAATCCTCAAGTTGCAGAGTATTCCATACAAAGAAATTATTTGGATTTGTTTTTGGATTTGCCTTGGAATGAATTTAGCAAGGATAAGTTCGATTTAAAACGCGCCAAAAAAATATTGGATAGAGATCATTATGGCTTAGATGATGTGAAAAAACGAATAATCGAGTACTTGGCTGTCTTAAAGCTACGTAACGATATGAAATCACCAATATTATGCTTGTATGGTCCTCCAGGAGTAGGTAAGACATCCTTGGGGAAATCCATAGCTGAGGCATTGGGACGTGAATATGTACGCATTTCATTGGGAGGCCTTAGAGATGAAGCTGAAATTAGAGGGCATCGTAAGACATATATAGGTGCTATGCCTGGAAGAATCATCCAAAGTTTGAAAAAGGCGGGAACTTCCAATCCGGTGTTTGTCCTCGATGAAATAGACAAATTGTCGAATTCGCATCAAGGAGATCCATCTTCTGCCATGTTGGAAGTTTTGGATCCGGAACAAAACAGTGAGTTTTATGACAATTTCTTGGAAATGGGATACGATTTGTCAAAAGTGATGTTCATTGCTACCTCCAATAGTTTGAATACCATTCAGCCAGCGTTGAGAGACAGGATGGAGATTATAAATGTCACAGGCTATACCATAGAGGAAAAGGTGGAAATAGGTAAGCGTCATCTATTGCCAAAGCAGTTGGTGGAGCATGGTTTGACAGAAACGCATTTGAAAGTGGGTAAGCCACAATTGGAAAAAATAGTCGAAGGTTATACTCGAGAATCTGGTGTTAGAGGTTTGGAAAAACAAATTGCAAAAACGGTGCGCTATGCTGCCAAGAATATTGCAATGGAAGAAGAGTACAACGTAAAGCTTTCCAACTACGACATCATAGAAATATTGGGCAGACCAAAATTGGAGCGAGACAAATATGAGAACAATGATGTGGCAGGTGTAGTTACAGGGTTGGCTTGGACAAGTGTAGGAGGGGATATCCTATTCATAGAATCCATTCTATCCAAAGGGAAAGGAACGTTGTCAATTACAGGGAATCTGGGGAAGGTGATGAAGGAATCCTCTACCATAGCCATGCAATACATCAAGGCGAATGCAGATGAGTATGGAATAGAAACGGAAGTGTTTGACAATTACAATGTGCACATACACGTACCAGAAGGAGCAACACCAAAAGACGGACCAAGTGCAGGAGTTACAATGTTAACTTCATTGGTGTCTTTGTTTACACAACGCAAGGTAAAGAAAAGCTTGGCAATGACGGGAGAAATAACCCTTAGAGGGAAAGTCTTGCCTGTAGGAGGAATAAAAGAAAAGATTCTAGCTGCAAAACGAGCCAGAATCAAAGAAATTTTACTTTGTGAGGATAACAGGAGAGACATAGAGGAAATCAAGCAAGAATATTTGAAAGGCTTGACGTTTCATTATGTTAGCGATATGAAAGACGTGATTGATATCGCTTTAACAAAACAAAAAGTGAAGAATGCAAAAACGCTTTAATGCATATAAAAAAACAATAGCTGTTTTATCATTGCTTTTAGTTATTTCCGTCTCGGCTCAAGAAACAAATGATTATGTGGACGTGGTCATTGATGGAAAACCGGCAAAATTGTCTACCAAGACAGGAAAGTATAAGTTTACCAAAGGCAATGGTGATTCAGCTGTACAAAATATAGAAACGAAGACAGTTGTAGGGAATGTGAATGATGAGATTCATATTGTAGGAAAAGGAGAAACCTTTTACGCGATATCCAAACGATATGGAATAAGCATTGCAAACATTAAAGAACTCAATGGATTGAGTAGCAATATTCTTAAAGTAGGGCAAGAACTTAAAATAGGTTATGCCGAAAATAAGTTTTTAAAAGAAAGAAAATATTGGGTTGTAAGAAAAGGGCAAACCTTATATAGGATAGCAAAAGAAAGCAATACGACTGTATCCGAGTTGAAGAACCTAAACAATTTGGAATCCAATACAATCAAAATAGGGGATAGTTTAATCTTGAAATAGCATATAAAAAGCTGGTCTGAAAAAATAAAAAGTACTTCTAGTCGTTCTAAAATAGATTTAGTTACTTTGCAACTTTATGATTAAAAAAAATGCCCTATTTGCTTGTCTTTTATTTAGCTCCTATTGTTTAGCACAACTTGGAGGGCAATCCACATATCAGTTTTTAAATTTGGTTTCCTCTCCTAGGCAAGCTGCTTTGGGAGGTAAGGTTTTGACCAATGTGGACTACGACGTTACGCAGGCACTTTACAATCCATCTACCATAAATGTGGAAATGGACAACCAATTGGCCTTGAACTATTCCAGCTATTTGGGTGGTATATCTTACGGTACAGGTGCTTATGCATATACTTGGGATAGACGAAGGCAAACCTTTCATGGAGGCTTGACCTATGTAGATTATGGCTCTTTCGATGGTTATGACGAAAACGGAGTAGAAACCACAAGTTTCACAGGGAAGGAAGCTGCCTTGTCCTTTGGTTATGCCGTGCAGATAGGATATTCGGATTTTTATTTTGGAGCCAATGCCAAATTCATTACATCCACGTTGGAGCAATACAGTTCATTTGGGGTAGCCACAGATCTAGGTTTGTTATACATAGATGAGAGATTGGAATTTCAAGGCACCATAGTCGTTAGGAATCTAGGAACACAAATAACTACCTATGCAGGTCGTAGGGAATCCTTACCGTTGGAAATAGATATAGGTTTATCACAAACTCTGGAAAACATACCGTTGCGTTGGCACTTGACATTCGAGAATTTACAACAATGGCCAATAGCTAAGCCTAATCCAGCTAGAGCATTGACAGATTTGGAAGGTAACCAAACACAGGAAAAAGTTGGTTTCTTGGGGAATGTGATACGACATACGATTCTTGGTGCTGAATTATTCCCAGACAAAGGATTCAACATAAGGTTGGGGTACAACTTCAGGAGGGCGGAAGAACTTCGAATAGAAGATCAAAGAAACTTTTCAGGTCTGTCTGTTGGTTTTTCCATCAAGCTCAATAAAACACGTTTCAGTTACACCCACGCAAAATATAGTGGAGCTGCGAATTCAAGCTTCTTTGGATTGCAGATAGATTTGAGGTAAAGCCTTCTTTTGATGGAATCTCGTTTATTCAAAATTCTAGTTCGCAACAATAACAGAAATAGCAAACAACAGTTTACTCAAAAAAAATATAAGTATTTTTGTAGCCTAAAGAATTCATGACAGTGCAAAAGATAACCATAGCCATAGACGGGTTTTCCTCAACAGGAAAAAGTACAATTGCTAAGCAATTGGCAAAGCATCTGGGATACATTTATGTAGATACAGGAGCAATGTATCGTGCAGTGACATTGTTTGCCATGCAAAATGGCTTGATAGACAAAGAGCATTTTGATGTTTTAGGTTTAGTTACCAAGTTGAATGATATAGTCATAAGTTTCAAATTCAATTCTGAATTGGGCTTTGCTGAAGTATACTTGAATGGAGAGAACATCGAGAAGGAAATTCGTACGTTGAAAGTGTCAAGTTTTGTAAGTAAGGTTGCTGCCATACCAGAAGTAAGATATCAATTGGTGAAACAGCAACAGCAAATGGGAAAAGACAAAGGAGTGGTAATGGATGGTCGAGACATCGGAACCGTTGTGTTTCCTTACGCAGAATTAAAGTTGTTTATGACTGCATCTGCGGAAAAAAGAGCAACAAGGAGATTTGATGAATTGATAGGAAGGGGAGATGTAGTTGCTTACGAAGATGTCTTGAGAAATGTGCAAGAGCGAGATTACATAGATTCTCATAGAGAGGATTCACCGCTTCGCAAAGCTGAAGATGCCATAGAGATTGACAATTCCGATTTGACTTTGGAGACACAATTTGAAAAAGTGCTTCTTTTGTCTCAGAACAAATTGAAGGATTTGGAACAGTAACATATTTTTGATGGAATTAATGTTTACACCTCAATAAAAGGGGAAGACCAATTGTTTTTCCTACAGAATAAGACTTGAACGTTATTTGGTTTAAAGTTTCCTTAATTGAAAACATAACTATTATTCAGATCCCTCTTTTTTCAGATTCCTTTTTTACAAAAAACGATAGCCTTGAAGTTGAAATACCATACGCAATAGGTTCGGAGAATTCAAAAATGAAATGTTGCAAAGTGAAATAGGTTACAAGAAAAAGGACATTTCGGATTTTACATATATGGATGTCTAGTGACTTAGTTGCCATATGGTGAGGAGATACCAATGGAAATGGACGTATAAACTACTCAGATGCTTTTTCAGGTATACCATCAATACATAATCGAGTCTTGAATGATCCGGATAATTCTGTATTTGGAGGTTACCGGTGGCGCGTTTATGATACAGACATTAATTTGGATGGGGCGACGATATACCCAGGAGCTGGCAGTAGTGTGTTACAAATAAGAAGCAATATTTTCAATAACCCATCAGATTCCGTGTTTGGAGGACCGCCTACATCTACTTATGTATTTGTTTAGCAGTTGCCAGAAGGAGTTAATTGATAAACTGAGATTGTATGATGAAAAAAAGCGAATCATTTATGATTCGCTTTTCCTTGTTTATATTGTATCTTACTATAAGTTGGGAATGACAAGTTCTTGATCTGGATGAATAACATCTGGATTCTTTAAAACATCAGTATTGGCTTCAAAAATAACTTTATACTTGGAAGCACTTCCATAATAATGAGCAGCGATCTTACCTAAGGTTTCTCCACTAGAGACTGTATGTCTGTGGTATATGCTTTCATCAGCAACCTTTATGTCAGCCATTATGTCCGATGGCTCTTCGCCTCCGGCAGTTTTAATTGCATTCCATAGTAGGTTCTTTTCATATTGTGTATTGGCAGTTCCTACAACTTTTAACACACCATTCTCTTCAGTTACATCTCCATTTTGGATATTTAACGACTCTCCTAAACTAAGTACGGTTTGATACTTTTCTCTAACGCTCATAATAATAAAATTTGTTTTTTTTAATGTTAATCTTAATATTTTAAAGATAGTGATTTATAAATCAAATTCAACTTTCATAAATTTTAAATTCAAAAAAAAACAAAATAATAACGACAAAACGACTTATTTTACCGATTAAATACTTGTTTTTTTGTGATTAGGAGATTTCCATTATTATTTATAATATGCTTAAAGAGTTGGTAAGAAGCAACAATCAAACATTTACATTGAGATGCATCTCAAAATTCATTTGTATCTTTAAATATGACAAATAGTATTGATGCAAATCTTTTGTAGGCAGTTTTATCTCTCAATGATAGCCTTATTGATGCTATGAGTTGAAGTTATGAAAACCAAGAGTGAAACCAATAAAAATTGAATGTGAAGTTGACAATAAGGAAATTGAACGTTCATATATAAACTATGGTTTTTTTATAAAGCTCTGAAAATCAAACTTCAGGAAACGTGTTCTTTTTGGATTAAGATTAGGCAATATGATTAAAATATAGTATTTTTGCACTCCTTTTCAGCGAATTATGGAAAGACGAAAAGGGATACTATAAATTTAAACATAACACTTCTGTGTGCACTTGCTTAAACTTTCCAAAAACATACAGGATACAAATTATTATCTGCAATGGCTGAACAAGCAAAACAAGCAGAAGTTGAAGCTAAGGAAGCAACAACAGTAAACGTTCCAGAAATCTCTGAAGCACAAGCAAATCCAGAAAAATTCTTAGCTGAGTTTAACTGGCACAATTATCAAGAAGGTATTGACGAAGTAGAAGATTCTCAATTGAAGGAATTTGAAAAGTTGGTATCTGAAAACTTCGTAGATACTTTAAATGATGAAGTAGTAGAAGGAGAAGTAATTCATATTACGGATCGTGATGCCATCATCGACATCAACGCGAAATCTGAAGGAGTCATTTCTTTGAACGAGTTTCGCTACAACCCGAACTTATCGGTAGGTGACAAAGTTGAAGTATTGATCGATGTACGTGAAGATGCAACAGGACAATTGGTGTTGTCTCACAGAAAAGCACGTGTAATCAAAGCATGGGATCGTGTGAACAATGCACATGATACAGGTGAAATCGTTAATGGTTTCGTTAAATGTAGAACCAAAGGAGGTATGATCGTTGATGTTTTCGGAATTGAAGCATTCTTGCCTGGTTCTCAAATTGATGTTAAGCCAATTAGAGATTACGATCAATACGTAAATAAAACTATGGAATTCAAAGTTGTGAAAATCAACCATGAATTCAAAAACGTAGTAGTATCTCATAAAGCGCTTATTGAAGCTGATATTGAAGTACAGAAGAAAGAGATCATTGGTCAATTGGAAAAAGGTCAAGTACTTGAAGGAGTTGTTAAAAACATTACTTCTTACGGTGTATTCATCGATCTTGGTGGAGTTGACGGATTGGTTCACATTACGGATCTATCTTGGTCTAGAATCAACCATCCAAATGAGATTGTCGAGTTGGATCAAAAACTGAATGTAGTTATCCTTGATTTCGATGAAAACAAATCAAGAATCCAATTAGGTCTTAAACAATTGTCTAAGCACCCATGGGATGCATTGGGCGAAGAAGTAAGCGTAGGAGACAATGTGAAAGGTAAAGTAGTGGTAATCGCAGATTACGGTGCATTTATCGAAGTAGCTGAAGGTGTTGAAGGATTGGTACACGTATCAGAAATGTCTTGGTCGACTCACTTGCGTTCTGCAAACGATTTCGTATCGGTTGGAGACATAGTAGAAGCACAAGTATTGACATTGGATAGAGAAGATCGCAAGATGTCATTGGGTATCAAGCAATTATCTCAAGATCCTTGGACGGACATTACAACTAAATACCCTGTAGGATCTAAGCATTCAGGTATTGTACGTAACTTTACAAACTTTGGTGTATTTGTTGAATTGGAAGAAGGTATCGATGGATTGATTTACATCTCGGATTTATCTTGGACCAAGAAAATCAAGCACCCATCTGAGTTCTGTGCAGTTGGAGATAAATTGGAAGTAGTAGTACTTGAGTTGGATGTTGAAGGACGTAAGTTATCTTTAGGTCACAAACAAACGACTGAAAACCCTTGGGACAAGTATGAAACTGAGTTCGCCTTGGATACGACACACACAGCAGAAATTGCTGAGGTTGTAGACAAAGGAGCAACTATCGAATTCAATGAGGATATCGTTGCTTTCGTTCCTTCTCGTCACCTTGAAAAAGAAGATGGTAAGAAACTTAAGAAAGGAGATTCTGCTGAATTCAAAATCATCGAATTTAATAAAGAGTTTAAGAGAGTAGTTGCTTCGCATACTGCAATCTTTAAAGCTGAAGAAATGGCTAACGTAAAAGCTGCTGCTAAAAAGCAAGCTGCTCAAGCTGCCGAGTCTAAACCTACTTTAGGTGATGCTAATGATGCTTTACAAGCTCTTAAAGATAAAATGGACGGGAAAGTATAATTCTAATTCTTGTGAAAACAGGAATCCCATCCTAATTATTATAAGAAGCCTCTCGATATCGAGAGGCTTTTTTTATGGGTGCTTTTCCCATAACTTCTATTTTGACCTTTATTGACTTAGAAATTAGGAGTCTAAAAACATCGTTGCAACACTAAATAAAAACACCTTTTTATATCTAAATATTTACACTAACTTTGTATACCAAATACGTTTGGATAAATATGAGTCAAAAAGTGTTACTTAACGCAACAGAGGTAAACATCATTCTACATAGATTGGCTTGTCAACTTATTGAAAATCACAACGACTTTTCCAACACTGTTCTAATTGGTATTCAACCTAGAGGCAAATATTTGGCGGACCGTTTGGCAGAAATGCTGAAAGAAGAATATCAAATCAAGGATTTACAACTCGGACATTTGGACATTACCTTTTACCGTGATGATTTTCGTCGAGGAGAAAAGATATTGGAAGCCAACACCACCGAAATAAACTTTCAAGTCGAAAACAAGAATGTAGTTTTCATAGATGATGTACTGTACACAGGAAGAAGTATCAGAGCTGCCCTAACTGCAATTCAATCCTTTGGAAGACCCAAGGAAATAGAATTGCTTACGCTAATAGATAGACGATTTAGCAGGCACTTGCCAATACAGCCGGATTATAGAGGACGACAAGTAGATGCCATCAATGAAGAAAAGGTAAAAGTGAATTGGGAGGAGAACGAAGGAGAAGACAGCGTCTATTTAGTCAACAATTAAGAAAAACGAGATTTTACCAACTCGAATCTAAACAGAAACAATAACTGGCGACGGAATACGGCAGCTTAGGATTGCCAAGTAAACCAAGCCAATAGAATACTAAAAAAGATGAGCGAATTAAGTGTAAATCACTTATTGGGAATAAAATACCTTCAAAAAAAAGACATTCAACTTATTTTTGAAACTGCCGATCATTTTAAAGAAGTCATAAACAGACCGATAAAGAAAGTACCTTCACTAAGGGACATTACCATAGCCAATCTGTTTTTCGAAAATTCCACAAGAACAAAACTCTCTTTCGAATTGGCAGAGAAACGTTTGTCGGCAGATGTCATTAACTTCTCAGCAGGACAATCATCAGTAAAAAAGGGAGAAACCCTGATAGATACGGTAAACAACATACTATCCATGAAAGTGGATATGGTGGTAATGCGTCATCCCAACCCCGGAGCGGGAGTATTTTTATCCAAGCATGTGAATGCAAACATAATAAATGCAGGAGATGGAGCACATGAGCATCCTACACAAGCATTGTTGGATTCTTATTCCATAAGAGAGCGATTGGGAGATGTTGGCGGAAAAAATGTAGTAATCGTAGGTGATGTTTTACATAGTAGAGTAGCATTGTCCAATATCTACGCACTTAAATTGCAAGGTGCTAATGTTATGGTATGTGGACCAAAGACATTAATACCAAAGTATATAGACAAATTGGGTGTGAAGGTTGAAACCAATTTAAGAAAAGCACTTAATTGGTGCGATGTGGCGAATATGTTACGCGTACAGAATGAAAGGATGGATATTAGTTACTTTCCATCGACCAGAGAATATACACAACAGTTTGGAGTGAACAAGGAATTATTAGACTCATTGGATAAGGAAATAACCATTATGCACCCAGGACCTATAAACAGAGGTGTCGAGATTACCAGTGATGTAGCAGATTCTAAGCAAGCCATAATTTTAGATCAAGTACAAAATGGTGTGGCAGTCAGGATGGCAGTAATTTATTTGCTTGCTTCAAAAATAAAACAATAGATTATGATTTTAGACAAAGACGGAAACATTTCCATAATAACGCAAGAGAAAGCTACTATTGTAGAATTAGTTAAAAAAATAGAAGCATTATATCCAAAATTCAAAAGAGACAATATAATTGTAAACCTAAGCTCTTTGGGGGCAATTAGTTTGGAAAACATTGTTGAATTCCTTCAAGTTTCCAATACCCATAGAGGTAACAACTTGTCTTTTGTGTTGGTGACATCAAACACGAATTTAAGTGAAACTCCAGATGAGATAGTCGTCGTGCCGACTTTAAAAGAAGCTTATGACATCATCGAAATGGAGGAAATGGAACGTGATTTAGGCCTATAAAAATAATATTTATATTATGAGAAAAGTCGTTGCGATAATTTTAAGCTTATCGTTTTTTATGTTTTTATCATTTGATAAAGCAAAAGGAGTGGAAGTAATAGAATTTAGTAAGGTAAAAAGTAATTATACATTAACCGAACTGGTAAATAAACAGATTGGAAAATCAAAGACCCCAATAGTTTATTTTTATGCAGATTGGTGTGCACCTTGTAAGAGATTTTCTAAATCTTTAAAGAGTAAATTACTAAAAGAAACATTTAAGAACACAGTTTTAATTAAGATAAACGTAGATGATAATGAAGATTTAGCAATAAGTCATTCAGTTAGAGCTATCCCAACTTTCATAAAAATGGGGAAAGACGCTGAGGCTATGGCTAGTATTACGTCTGATAAATGGAAAGAAGATATTCCTAAAAACATTGCTCCAGTGATGCATAAGTTAATACATACTGATGAATATAATAAAAAATAAAACTTCTCTATTTTAAAAGGATCAATTTGAAACTAAACATTCTAGGCTGCTACAGTGCAACACCACGTACATTTACGAACCCGACTGCTCAGGTGTTAGAGATAAACAATCACATCTTTTTAATAGATTGCGGAGAAGGAACTCAAGTACAATTGCGAAAGCATAAAATCAAATTCAATCGTATTAAGCATATTTTTATCTCGCATTTGCATGGTGATCATTTTTTCGGTTTGGTTGGTTTGATATCTACATTTAGATTGCTTACCCGAGAAGCCGATTTGCATATCCATGCACCAAAAGGGTTGCAGGAGGTAATTACATTACAAATGAAATTGGCCAATTCTTGGACAAATTACAACTTGTATTTTCACGAGCTTACTAATGATGTTTCCGAAGTTGTTTTTGAAGATGAAAAGGTCGAAGTTCATACAATTCCTTTGGATCATCGCGTATACACCAATGGTTTTCTATTCAAGGAAAAAGAAGGAGAACGCAAACTGGATATGAATGCGGTTTTGAACGAGAACATAAATGTAGCCTATTACAGGAAATTGAAACAAGGGTTCGATGTTGAAAATGAAGCTGGACAGCTGGTAAAGAACGAAACAGTGACAAAGCCGGCAAACAAACCCAAGAGCTATGCCTTTTGTAGCGATACAGCATATAAAGAAGATATTGTACCCATAATTAAAGATGTCGACGTATTGTACCATGAATCGACCTTTTTGGAGCAGCATGCCAAATTAGCACCAAAAACAAAGCACAGTACGGCAAAAGAAGCAGCTAGAATAGCTAAGCAAGCCAATGTCGGTAAACTCATATTAGGTCATTATTCAACCCGCTATGATGATTTGAACAGGTTCAAGATAGAAGCCAATGAGTATTTTGAAAACGTCGAATTGGCAGATGATGGTAAGGTTTTCGAGTTCTAATCTTGCTTTTTAAAGCGTTTGTTGGCATAAAATGAAGCAACAATGACGGCCACGAATATTAAAGCGGCATTGATTAGTAAAATATGTTTCTCCTTGACACTCAGTAATTCTAAAACAAAATAAAGAAGAAGACTCACTATTCCCAAACCAAGAAGTATGCGTTTAAGAAAGGAAGATAAGTTTGTGATGTCTATTTTTTCTTTTTCGGAAATGGACATCGTGTTGTAACCAGCAATTAGATTGGGATATTTGTTAACCAAAAAACCAGAAATTATTAGAATGCTACTTAGTATTATTTGAGGTGTCATCATTGTTTTCTATATAATTTTTAAATTGTTCTAGCCATTTTTGTACTTGCTTTTTAAACATACTTGGAAATAGCTTGGCAATTACTTTTATGACAAAACCATTGAACTTCGTGTATTCTATTTCTGTGACATATTGAGTTCTATCTTTTGCAATTGAGATTAGCTCAACTCTCATCGTGTTCGTCATATGCTTATGTTCATATAGGGCCAAAAACTCTCCAGGTAGATTATTCGTTAGAATGGTTTCCATCAACTCCAATTTCTCATAGACTATTTGAGATTTCGCTCCTATAGAACCTTCAGTTCCACTAATGAGTGTTTTGGATCTAAATCCATCCTGATAGTATTGTAATTTGCTGGCATCCAAAAAAACAAACTGAACCTTGTCTATGTTTGCATTTATGTCTATTGAACAAGTAAACTTCATAGGAATATATTTTTTATAAAGTTACTAAAAAATCATATTCATAATAATTTCAAAATCTTGTAAATTGCAATATGGAAAAAGACTTAGGAAATTATAGGAGATCTTATGAAAAAGGAGAATTGCTGCTAAGCAATACTCCAGAGAATCCATTGGAGCTATTTAGAGATTGGTTTCACGAAATCGACGTGAATTTCCCTGAAGATGAAACAAATGCGATGACCCTATCCACGATAGGGAGAGATGGGTTTCCCAAGAGTCGGATAGTCTTACTTAAAAAATACACTTATGAAGGTTTCATTTTCTTTACCAATTACGATAGTGAGAAAGGGAAGGCAATACAAGAAAATCCCAATGTTTGTTTGTCCTTTTTTTGGGCTGGAGCCGAAAGGCAAATCATTATAAAGGGTAAAACAGAAAAGATTGCTACAAATTTAAGCGATGGTTATTTCGAATCAAGGCCTAGAGGGAGTAAGTTGGGAGCATTGGCTTCTAACCAAAGTGAGGTTATAGAATCCAGAGAGTCACTTGAACTCAAATTAAAAACATTGGAAGAAGAATATGATGGAAAAGAAATACCTAGACCTGAGTTTTGGGGAGGCTTTATCGTTAAACCAATTGAGGTGGAATTTTGGCAAGGAAGACCAAACAGGCTTCATGATAGGATTCATTATAAGCTCAATTCCGAGTTGGATTGGATTAAATCTAGACTATCTCCATAATAGTAACATAATAACTACTTATAAAACTAAAAGCACTCATTCTTAATCGATTAAGTGCTTTTTTTGTTTGCTGAAATACTGTTTTTATTGATTAATTCAATATTTTTATCGATTAAAGACATTTAAATCTGTTAAAACGCGTGTTTTTAATCGATTTTAACGTTTCTTTAACATTCATATGATTTTAGTCTAGGTATATTTGATAGCCCCCAAATAATTTACCTACTTATGAAGTCCTTTTTTAAACTATTTTTAGTATCTGCATTATTGTTTTTTTTAACTTCTTGCTCGACAGATAGCACAGAAGATATGATAGAAGAAACGAATCAAACCATAGTCATACCTCAATCCAAAACGATAGAGATTGAGATTATGGAACTTATCAATGCCTACAGGATAAGCGAGGGGTTATCTTCTTTAAGTAACAATGACGCAATAAAGGGGCAGGCATACAGTCATACAGATTATATGGTAGTTAACAACAATGTTTCCCACGATAACTTTTATTCAAGAAAATCTTATTTGGAAAACAATGAAGGTGCATTGAAAGTATCGGAAAATGTAGCTTACGGCTATAGTAGTGCAGAGTCAGTTGTAAATGCTTGGTTGAATAGTGATGGACACAAGCAAAACATAGAAGGTGATTATACGGAATTTGAAATTTCGGCAGAGCAGAATGATCAAGGGAAATGGTATTTTACCAATATTTTCATAAAGAAGTAATATCCTTCAATTTCATAATACAAATAAAAAAGAAGCTTTTGAAGCTTCTTTTTTTGTTTTCTATTTAGAGTTAGGAGTGTAACCACTAATGATTATGAATTTCGACCTCCTGTTTTCTTGATGCTCAGCCTCACTACATTTGACTCTATCTTTGCAACGATTGATTAATTGATTCTCACCGTAACCTATCGCACTTTGAATTCTGTCTTTGCTGATACCTCTGGAAAAAAGATAATCTCTTGTGGATTTGGCTCTTCTATCCGATAGTTTTTCGTTATAGGATTTTTTACCTCGACTGTCGGTATGAGCTTCAATCTTTATTACCATATTTGTATGGACTCTCATAACCGCTACGATATTTTCAAGCTCATAGGCTGCATCTGAGCGTATGGTGGATTTGTTGTAGTCAAAGAATATTGGGTTGATTACAATTTCATTGTCAATGATCAAAGGAGTTAGAAATAAATCGACATTGATCTTGTCCCCATTTATAATGGATGATGTGACGTCTTTCAGGTCACTTTTGAAAACAGCTTTTTCTCCTATCACCTTATATTTCTTGTCACATTCAACATTGATGAATTCATATTCTCCATTATCATCAGATGATACTCTTTCTATTATCTTTCCATTTTCGTCTACCAATTTGACTGTCACTTTGGCCAACGGTTCTGAGGTCTTCTTGTTTTTTGTTGTCCCAGAAATGGTTTGGTTGCATTTATTGGATACAAAGCTGTAAATGTCGTCACCTCCTTTTCCATTGGGTCTATTGGAGGATAGGTAGCCAGCTTGCGTCTCTGTATCTACATAAAAGGCAAAATCGTCATAACCACTATTGTATGGAGCCCCTAGATTTTGTATTTCAACGTCTTTTATATAGCTTTTTAAAATATTGGATTTGAAAATATCATATAACCCAAGATTTAAATGTGCGTCTGAAGAAAAATACAAAGTGGAGTCTTTTGCTACGAAGGGAAAGTTTTCTCGCCCTTCAGTATTTATTTCAGTACCTAGGTTTTCTGGATCACCAAATGTCCCATCTGCTTTTATGGCAACTTTGTATATGTCGGTCTGTCCATAACCTCCTGGTCTGTCCGAAGAGAAGAACAATGTTTTGCCATCAGGGCTCAACGCAGGAGAACCGGTAGAGTAGGTTTTGTGATTAAAAGGCAAAGGTGAGATATCTACCCATTCATCACCTTGTTTTTTTGCACTGAATATCTTTACATTGGAAGTCCCTTCCTTATCATATTTGAGCTTACTTCTCTTACTGAGGTTGGTTCTTGTGAAATATAGTGTTTTTCCATCATTGCTTATAACCAATGATCCTTCATGATAGTCAGTGTTCAGTTCATTGGAGCTAATGCTTTCTGCTTCTTGAAGAATGTTTTTTTGACCCGTATCATCAATTTTTGATTGGTAGATACTTAAAAAAGGCTCTTTGTTCCATTGATATAGCTTTTTTTCATCTGTGATGGTATCTTTTGTTCTAGTAGATGAAAAATATAGGGTATTATCCTTTACAAAGGCACCAAATTCGGAATATGGAGTGTTTAGATTTAGATTTTCAAGTGTGACATACACTTTTTCTGTCGATTTTAGTTTTTCAAACTTCTGGATGTCAAACTGATCTTCATCCTTTAATCGTCTGTCATTCGCTTTACGGTCTCTGAATACTTCAATCCATTTTTTTGCTTCTTGATACTTGCTAAGACTTCTTTGGGTCTGCACATACTTGTATATGTATTCTGGATTTATTTTTTCAGGATATTTCTTTAATGCTTTTCCATACCAAAGGCTTGCAGATTTTATATCCGAATTGTTGTAATAACAGTCACCGATTCTAGTTAGAACATGTTCGCTACTATCTCCATTTTTAACGGCTTCCAAATATAATTCCGTAGCTTTAGAATAGTCATAACCCTTAAAAAAGTTATCGGCAACTTTGGTTTGTGAATACCCTAAAAGCGCATTACAGATTAAAAGAAGTATGATAAGTGTTTTTTTCATTTTTAAATTTTAAAAATATCTAGGTGATTTAATACGTTTGTCTGTTTTCAATATTTCAAACATTACTAGAATCTCATGTGTTCCTCCAGTGAATGGTCTCAAGTCGGAAATGTAGTGTTCGTAAGCATAACCTATTCTCATTTGTGGTGATATCTGAAAATCTGCCAAAGCACCTATTGTCGATGTATTTTCATTGTATCGGTAACCAGCTCCTATCCAAAATTTTTCCTTGAATAGAAAATTTGCATTTACATCTGTCGAAATAGGGGCTCCACTGGTAGCTTTTACCAAAAACGATGGTTTGAACTTAACGGATTCGCTTAAGTCATAGACATATCCACCAGTCAAATAATAGCTTATACGTTCAAGAGCCAAATAATCCACATTGGGATCTTGAATGCTTTCATTGTAGTTGGTATTGAGAATTCTTGGAGCAGATAAACCAACATACCATCTATTCGTATGTAAAAACAAGCCTATGCCTACATTGGGATTCCAACGGTTGCTAAAATTACTGAAAAAAGGATCTGTATATATAGACTCTTGATCCAAGAACCCGACAGAGTCCAAGTTATAATGTGTAAAACCAGCTTTAAGACCAAATGCAAGTTTGGTTTTCTCACCTGTTTTAATCGTATAGGAAAAATCTCCATATGCGTAAACGAAGTTTTCATAACCAAGTTGATCGTTTATAATTGATATTCCCACACCTATCTTTTCATTTCTCAACGGGGAGTTGATAGACAAGGTTTGTGTCGAAGGGGCGCCTTCTAAGCCAACCCATTGACTTCTATGCAAGCCTACAATGCTTATGGTTTCTCTACTTCCTGCATAGGCAGGATTTATGGATATGGTATTAAACATATATTGAGTAAACTGAGGTAATTGCTGAGCTGAAGAAATTACGCAGTTGAAAAGTAGGAAAGCAAATATGCTATATTTTATTTTTTTCATCAATTTATTATTTAGTACCAATGTATAACGGCCCAGCATATGGTTTTATACCACTATCCCTTATGTCTACAACATAGTAGTATGTCCCATTTGGAACTTTATTGGAGTTTCCAAATGAAGATTTGTGGGTAAAACCATTCCAGTTGTTTTGATAATCTCTAGATTCATATATGATGGCTCCCCAACGATTGAATATCTTCACATCGATGAGAAAACCACAATCTCTTGTTCCGTTGACCTCAAAGAATTCATTGTATTCATCACCATTAGGCGTTAGAGCCTTGGAAATTGCGAAATCTTCACTTCCGCAGGGCAATACTACACAATCATCGTTTATCGAGATGGTAACCATTGTGGTACTTATACAACCTTCGAATGCAATGGTATAGTTGAATACGTAGTCTCCTAATTCCACTTCCAAAGGATCGAAAATACCATTGTCTAGTGTCGTGTCGCCTGAGATTATCTCCCAAGTACCACTTGTATCTAAGGTACTGGATAAATAATCAAATAGATCAATCGAGCCATCTTCATTACATCTGTCATCAGTTAATTCGGTTACAAAGGTTTCACTGGTAACATTTATGGTTTGGGTGTAAGTCTCAGTATTGTTGCATTCATCGGTTACTGTCCATTCCCAAACTATTTCGTAGTCGCTACCATCACCTATGAAAGTGCTGGTTTCTTCAAAGTCTACAACGATTTCGGAATTTGAACAATTATCCTCAAATTCTAATTCTGGAACTTCTGGAATTTCGGAACAAACCACATTTATTACAGGTTCCAAAGGAGTTGTCAAGTCAGGCCCAGTGTTGTCTTCCAGAGTAAGTGTTATATCGAGCGTAGTTGTGTTTCCACAATCGTCTGCTACTGTATACGTCACGGCTATGGTTCCACCCAATCCACAAGTTGAGGATAGATTTCCGAAGTCGTAATTAGAAGTCACTGTACTGGTTGCATTGGCGTCACAGGTGTCCGTGCCACAGTTTTGCAATGCAGTTATGTTATCTGCGTTCCATTGGTCAGCAGTAGCCTCGTTGTCTGTACCCGTACATTCCAAGGTCTGGTCTGTTACGCTACAGTTGGACAAGTCTGGTCCATTTGTATCTTCCAATGTAAGGTTAGCATCGAGCGTTGTCGTGTTTCCACAATCATCCGCTACTGTGTATGTCACGGCTATGGTTCCACCCAATCCACAAGTGGAGGACAGGTTTCCGAAATTGTAATTAGAAGTCACCGTGTTTGTCGCATTGGCATCACAGGTGTCCGTGCCACAGTTTTGCAATGCTGCTATGTTGTCTGCGTTCCATTGGTCTGCAGTAGCCTCGTTGTCTGTACCCGTACATTCCAAACTCTGGTCTGTTACGCTACAGTTGGACAAGTCTGGTCCGTTTGTGTCTTCCAATGTAAGGGTGGCATCAAGCATTGTCGTATTTCCACAATCATCCGCTACGGTATATGTCACGGCGATTGTTCCACCCAATCCGCAAGTGGAAGACAGGTTTCCGAAGTCGTAATTAGAAGTCACCGTGTTTGTCGCATTGGCATCACAGGTGTCCGTACCACAGTTTTGCAGTGCCGCTATGTTGTCTGCGTTCCATTGGTTTGCTGTTGCCTCGTTGTCTGTTCCTACACATTCCAAGGTCTGGTCTGTCACGCTACAGTTGGACAAGTCCGGCCCATTGGTGTCTTCCAATGTAAGGGTTGCATCTAGTGTTGTGGTATTTCCACAGGCATCGGTTGCTGTATATGTCACGGGTATTGTTCCACCCAATCCACAAGTTGAGGATAGGTTTCCAAAATCATAGTTGGAGGTCACCGATACCGATATGTCGTCGGCGCAAGCCTCTATGGCAGCAATGTTGTCCGCATTCCATTGGTCTGCAGTGGTTTCGTTGTCTGTTCCTGTACATTCTAGGGATTGATCAGTTACGCTACAGTTGGACAAGTCTGGTCCAGTGGCATCCCCGAATGTCAGGGTTGCAGTGATGGTGCTTGCATTTCCACAATCATCGGTTACAGTATAGTTCACGGTGATGTTCCCACAAGGTCCACATACGGTGTTCAAGTTGTTGAAGTCGTAGTCCGAAGTGACTTGCGAGGAGAGGTCGTCGTCGCACCCGTCTGTTGCACAAGCTTGCAATGCAGCGATGTTGTCTGCATTCCATTGGTCGGCAATGGATTCATTGTCATTAGCTGTACAATCCACACTTTGGTCTGTCACGTTGCAATTGGACAAGTCTGGTCCTATGGTATCTTCCAATGTAAGTGTTGCATCGAGCGTTGTCGTATTTCCACAATCATCCGCTACGGTATATGTCACGGCGATGGTTCCACCCAATCCGCAAGTGGAAGACAGGTTTCCGAAGTCGTAATTAGAAGTCACCGTATTTGTCGCATTGGCATCACAGGTGTCCGTGCCACAGTTTTGCAATGCCGCTATGTTGTCTGCGTTCCATTGGTCTGCTGTTGCCTCGTTGTCTGTTCCTGCACATTCCAAGGTCTGGTCTGTCACGCTACAGTTGGACAAGTCCGGCCCATTGGTGTCTTCCAATGTAAGGGTTGCATCTAGTGTTGTGGTATTTCCACAGGCATCGGTTGCTGTATATGTCACGGGTATTGTTCCACCCAATCCACAAGTAGAGGATAGGTTTCCAAAATCATAGTTGGAGGTCACCGATACCGATATGTCGTCGGCGCAAGCCTCTATGGCAGCAATGTTGTCCGCATTCCATTGATCTGCAGTGGTTTCGTTGTCTGTTCCTGTACATTCTAGGGATTGATCAGTTACGCTACAGTTGGACAAGTCTGGTCCAGTGGCATCCCCGAATGTCAGGGTTGCAGTGATGGTGCTTGCATTTCCACAATCATCGGTTACAGTATAGTTCACGGTGATGTTCCCACAAGGTCCACATACGGTGTTCAAGTTGTTGAAGTCGTAGTCCGAAGTGACTTGCGAGGAGAGGTCGTCGTCGCACCCGTCTGTTGCACAAGCTTGCAATGCAGCGATGTTGTCTGCATTCCATTGGTCGGCAATGGATTCATTGTCATTAGCTGTACAATCCACACTTTGGTCTGTCACGTTGCAATTGGACAAGTCTGGTCCTATGGTATCTTCCAATGTAAGTGTTGCATCGAGCGTTGTCGAGTTTCCACAATCATCCGCTACTGTATAAGTCACGGCGATGGTTCCACCCAATCCACAAGTGGAAGAGAGGTTTCCGAAGTCGTAATTCGAAGTTACCGTGTTTGTCGCATTGGCATCACAGGTGTCCGTGCCACAGTTTTGCAATGCCGCTATGTTGTCTGCGTTCCATTGGTCTGCTGTTGCCTCGTTGTCTGTTCCTGCACATTCCAAGGTCTGGTCTGTCACGCTACAGTTGGACAAGTCCGGTCCGTTGGTATCCTCTAGAGTAAGCGTTGCATTGAGGCTGCTTGTATTTCCACAGTCGTCTGCAACAGTATACGTAACAGTAATGGTTCCACCTAATCCACAAGTAGAGGATAAGTTTCCAAAGTCGTAATCCGAAGTCACGGTGTTGGCAGCATTGGCATCACAAGTATCGATACCACAAGATTGCAATGTCGTTATGTTGTTTGCATTCCATTGGTCGGCTGTTGTTTCATTGTCCGTACCCGAACATTCCAAGGTTTGGTCGGTAACGCTACAGTTGGACAAGTCTGGTCCAGTGCTATCTTCTAAAGTAAGCGTTGCATTGAGAGTGCTCGTATTTCCGCAATCGTCTGAGACAGTATATGTAACGGCAATGGTTCCGCCTAGCCCACAAGTAGAGGATAAGTTTCCGAAGTCGTAATCTGAAGTTACGGTATTGGTTGTATTTGCATCACAAGTATCAGTACCGCAAGCTTGCAATGTCATAATGTTGTCAGCATTCCATTGGTCGGCTGTTGTTTCATTGTCCGTACCAGTACACTCCAAGCTCTGATCAGTAACGCTACAGTTGGACAAATCTGGTCCGTTGGTGTCTTCTAGGGTAAGCGTTGCATTGAGCGTTGCCGTGTTCCCACAATCGTCTGCGATAGTATATGTAACCGCTATGGTTCCACCCAATCCACAAGTGGAGGATAGGTTTCCAAAGTCGTAATTTGAAGTTACCGTGTTGGTCGCATTGGCGTCACAAGTATCGGTACCACAGGATTGCAATGCCGTAATGTTGTCAGCATTCCATTGGTCAGCAGTAGTTTCGTTGTCCGTACCAGTACATTCCAAGCTCTGGTCGGTAACGCTACAGTTGGACAAGTCTGGTCCATTTGTGTCTTCCAATGTAAGTGTT
Source organism: uncultured Bizionia sp. (assembly GCA_947496215.1). Classification (GTDB taxonomy): domain Bacteria; phylum Bacteroidota; class Bacteroidia; order Flavobacteriales; family Flavobacteriaceae; genus JAHDHI01. The sequence goes on along the minus strand of CANMCF010000012.1, from coordinate 96,006 downwards.
GCATTGAGAGTAGTTGTGTTTCCACAAGCATCTGTTGCAGTATATGTTACAGGTATTGTTCCTCCCAACCCACAAGTGGAGGAAAGGTTTCCGAAATCGTAGTTAGAAGTTACCACTACTGAGATGTCGTTGGCACAAGCTTCTATGGCGGCAACATTGTCAGCATTCCATTGGTCAGCAGTTGCTTCGTTGTCCGTGCCAGTACATTCCAAGCTCTGGTCAGTTACGCTACAGTTGGACAAGTCCGGTCCAGTGGCGTCCCCAAATGTCAAGGTTGCAGCAATGGTTGTGGCATTCCCACAATCATCGGTTACAGCATAGTTTACAGTGATGTTTCCACAAGGACCGCATACCGTGTTCAAGTTGTTGAAATCGTAGTCTGACGTGATTTGCGAGGATAGGTCGTCGTCGCATCCATCAGTGGCACAAGCTTGAAGTGCTGCAATGTTGTCTGCATTCCATTGGGCGGCAATGGATTCGTTGTCATTAGCTGTACAATCTACACTTAGGTCTGTTACGTTACAGTTTGACAAGTCCGGTCCAGTGTTGTCTTGGATGGTAATTATTTGTATGGATGTAGTTGTGTTTCCACAATCGTCAGTTAAAGACCATGTTCTGTCGACAATGCTTTCGTTAGGGCAGGACCCGTTGGTGATTGCATCTAAATAACTTGCATTCAAAGTTGATGAGCAGTTATCTGCTTCATCAGTAACGTCACCAGTTAGAGAGAGATCGTTTATATCTTGATCACACTCTATAGTTATGTTATTGGGAACTGTAAAAGTTGGAGCAATATTGTCAGATACGGTGATAGTTTGTATTTGGCTTGTGGTGAAATTGTTACAATCATCTGAAAGAGACCAAGTTCTGGTGATTACGAAAGAGCCTTGACAAGGCCCAGTGGCAATGCTATCAGAGAAAGTAGCATTTAAATTGCTTGAACAATTGTCTGCTTCATTTACAACATCTCCAGTTACATTTATTCCAGCATTGTAATTACAATTGGCATCAGTAAATATTTCTATGTCATTGGGAGCTGTAAAAGTTGGAGCAGTTGTGTCTTGTATGGTTATGGTTTGAACAAAGTTGGCTATGGTTCTACCACAATCATCAGTGAAATTCCAAGTATTGGTATAAGTCCCATTACTGTTACAAGTCGCATCAGGGGTGAAACTACCTTGAGTTTTTATAGGTGTCAAATTTGGACAAGAAACAACAGGTGCAAGTGATTGAGCATTGATCAATCCATTAGAATCATCACATTCTAATGTGACATCCAAGTCACCAGCATTTGTTACCCAATTGGCTTCATCAGGTTGATTAATCTCTATGATCGTTGGTTGATTGTCACCAACTCCACAACCATCTACATCGTTAGAGGTCGTACTAGTTTGAAGGTCGGGATTTAAAACCCCATTGTATGTAGCCGTAAATTGGGTTGTAAAATTAGAAGGGCAGCCATTTTCTAAAAAATAACACTGATCCTTGATAACCAATTGATATTGAATGTTTAATTCTGGGTCTCCTACGTCAACCAATCCATTGGCTACAAAAAAAGTTAATATTCCGGTTGAAGCATTATAAGTATAGGTAACTCCATTGGGGAGCCCTGTTATTGGTTGTACCAAATCAACTTCAGGAGCTATGGTTGTGGTAATTTGAAGATTTATAGCGTCATCATTACCGTTATTTTCAATGTTGAATCCGAAGTTGAGAGTCGTTCCAACATCTTGAGGTGTGTTAATAGGAGGGGTTGAAGTCAACTCTATTGGGCCTAGATCTGGTAACCATACATCTACAGACAACCCAACAAGGAATAATCCGTAGGTTTCTTGGTCAGATGTCAATCTTAATGTCGCAGAAGTTTGATTGTTGCCTATCACACTGTTTCCCGTATTTGATAGTCTGAATTTGGCTGCATCAAATCCTAAAGTATTTTGACTTGCTGGGGTTCTATTAACGAAAGGTGTCCCATTGTTTGTTATTTTACTATTGAAGAAGTTATCTGTATTTCTTTGAGGAGAAGAAATAGCTTCAAAGAAATTACTGGTGTTTCTTATTTGCAATTGGTCTCCACCTAAACTTTGATCTCCTTCAAGCGAACCTATAATTATATCCGCATTTACTTTTCCTGTAGGTACTGTTTGAAATCCATTAAAGTCAATGTCAAAATTATTTTGAGTACTTGTTACATGGGCATAACCATCAAACAATGCAATGTTCTTGGGGGACATTGCCGGGCTTTCGTATACGAAAACTATTTGCCAACCACCAGAAGTTCCTGTGATCCCACCTGTTATATGTTCTATAAGCTCTCCTGTTTTTGCCTCCACGTTTGCAATCTGATAAGTGCCATAAGGGGTAGCAAGATTTGTAACTAAATTGGTTATGTCCTTTACACATATGTATGGGTCGTTGCTAAAATGACCAATTTCATCTCTTCCCCTAAAAATGACATCGTCTGCCGTTAAGGTAGAATAGGAAAATTGCCCAGGTAGCATTAATTTCACGTCATTGTAATTCCAATTTGGTTGATTTTCAGAGTCAGGTATGGTTTCATCCGGTTCCTTGTCTGCAGCAGCCCAATACAAAAGGACTTTCTTTATGGATAAACAAGATATGGATGGCTCTGGATTGACAAAATTGGCGTTACTCGAGTTGAAGGTAGTACCGTCATTATCGATATCCACATATACATTGTCTACAAAATCATGGTTATTGCCATTTCCATTATAATTACCAGTTGCAGTTCTTGAAAGCATATTGTTGGCAATTATCGTTACATCACCATTTACGGTTTCGTTAAACCTGGGAGTAAACGTTTTTTTAACTTGGGCATAAGCATCAACTCCCATTAATATTAGTATGGACAATATAAGAAGTTTAAGCTTTATGCCTTTACTGTTCTGTGTTGGTTTTTTTGAGGCCATATTAGTTTACTTTTTTAGGATCTCGTATGTAGGATACTATGTTTACTAATTGTTTTTCTTTGGTTAAGATGTTGTACAAGACAACATTGCTGCAATTCCAAGTAGATAATTGTGCACTTGCTGGTGCAATGGTTTTTACAAAGAATTGACTTTTTTGCCCTTTACCAACTACAATCTTATCCAATTTTTTGTTTTTCGATATATCGTAGAATTCGAATTGAAGTTCAGAATGTTTTCCATGTTGATACTTTTTGCAATCTGCGTCTTCAACTTTGAATGCATAAGTTTGTGATTGATTGGTATTGTTTTCCAATTGAACAAGATAAAGATGGACTTTTTCATTCACAGGTATATCACTATTTTTTAGCCTAGAGAGTTTAAAGTTATCTTGACTGAAAACAAATTGGATATTAATAAACAATAGAATTGTAAGGGGTAGTAATTTTTTCATATTTTGTATCTAAATAAATGGGTGCAAAAATTATTTTTCCTCTTTGGTTTACATACTAAAGAGTAATCATATTCTCAATACGGAAATACAATTGAAAAATAATTAATTTGAAACTACAATTATTTTAAGTTTAAGTTAATCATTATGTTAATAGCAATACTAAAGTAGTTATGAATTTAGTTTAGGGTCAAATAAATGAGTTGAATCACATATTTACTCGATATAAAGTATTGTTAATCACTTGATTTCGATAATGTGTAAGTAAAATCAGATGAATGATATGAAAATTTTGTATTTGGTGAGACATGCCAAGTCTTCTTGGAAAGATAATCTCAATGATCACAAGCGTCCTTTAAAGAAAAGAGGTGTTGAAGATGTTTTTTTGTTGTGTAAAAAATTGACTTACAGTATTTTAAATCCTGATTTGATTCTTTCTAGTGATGCGGAGAGGGCTAAGGCAACTGCAGATCTTTTTATAAGACATCTCGACTTAAACCGAATAAGTTTTTCATTAGATGAAAGGCTTTATGATTTTTCTGGAAATGAATTAACGAATGTTATTAGACTTTGCGATAAATCCATCGATAAACTGATGATCTTTGGTCATAACTATGCAATTACCAACTTTGTAAACACATATGGAGACATAATTATAGATAATGTGCCAACTTGTGGTTTCATTGAAATTCATTTTGAAATCGATTCTTGGGAGGAACTCAAAAATGGAAATACTGTGAGGACGGTATTTCCAAAAGATTTAAAATAGTCATCACAATTAGGGTATATTTGTTTAATTTTAACAAAATATGGTAAAAAACAATCCTAACAATGTTTATATAAATAGAGAATTAAGTTGGTTGCAATTTAATGCTAGAGTACTTCAGGAAGCATCGGATATAACAGTTCCTTTAATAGAGCGTCTCAGGTTTCTAGGTATTTTCTCCAATAATCTGGACGAATTCTTCAAGGTGCGTTATGCTACGGTAAAACGAATTGATTACGCTGGGAAAGGTGGGAAAAGTCAATTGGGTGGAATAAAGGCATCCGAATTGTTGGACAAAATAACACAAACCGTCATTAAGCAACAATCACAAAGTTTGAAAATCCTTAGTGATATTCAATCTCATTTGGAGAAAGAGAACATTTTTATTATCAATGAAACTCAAATCGATGAGGTTCAGCATGATTTCATTAAGGAGTATTACATTCAAAAGGTCAGTCCAGCCTTGGTTACAATCATCTTGAATGATTCCATACAACTTCCCAATCTAAAAGATAGTGCTGCTTATTTGGCAATAAATATGACTTTGGAGTCCAATGAAAACCAATTTGCATTGATTGAGATTTCAAAGAATATGAATCGTTTCATCGTTTTGCCAGAACGAGATGGTAAAAATTATATTATAATGATAGACGATCTATTGCGCTATTGTTTGGATGACATATTCAATATTTTCGATTACAAGTCCATAAGTGCACATATGATTAAAATAACAAGAGATGCTGAGTTGGACCTTGAGAGTGATTTGAGCAAGAGCTTTATGGAAAAGATAAGCAATAGTGTAAAAGGCAGATTGGATGGAGAGCCTGTTCGCTTTGTCTATGACAAAACCATAGGAAATGAGACCTTGCACTTCTTGATGAGTAAAATGGGGATTGAGTCTACTGATAGCATTATCCCAGGAGGACGCTATCATAATAGGAGAGACTATATGAAGTTTCCTAGTTTGGGAAGGGAAGATCTACTATACGCGAAGATACAGGCCTTGCCAATTAAAGGGTTGAGTTTGCAGAATAGTATTTTTGAAGCCATATCCAAAAAAGATTATTTGCAATATGCGCCATACAACACATTTGCATATGTAGTCAAGTTTTTACGGGAAGCTGCCTTGGATCCAAAAGTCAAGACCATAAAAATCACAATATATAGATTGGCACAGGTTTCACATGTAGCCAGTTCTTTGATAAATGCAGCAAAAAATGGAAAGAAGGTTACGGTTTCCATGGAAATTCAAGCACGTTTTGATGAGCAAGCGAATATTGACTATGCAGAGCAAATGCAACGTGAAGGTGTAAACTTGATATTTGGAGTACAAGGATTGAAAGTTCACAGTAAAATGTGTGTAATAGAACGGGAAGAGGGGAACAAGACAAAACGCTATGGTTTTGTTAGTACTGGTAATTTCAATGAATCCACAGCAAGAATCTATACTGATTACACCTTGTTTACAGCAAATCAAAAAATATTGAAAGATTTGAACAAGGTATTTAGTTTTTTCGAAGTCAATTATAAGATATATAGATACAAGCATATAATTACTTCACCTCACTATACCCAGAATTCTTTTTTCAAATTAATAGATCAAGAGATTTCAAACAAAAAGAAAGGAAAGGAAGCTTACATCAGGTTGAAAATGAATAGTATTTCCAGTTACAAGATGATTGATAAGTTATATGAAGCCAGTAGAGCTGGGGTGAAGATACAAATGATCGTAAGGGGGATTTGTTGTCTGATTCCAGGGGTTAAAGGAATGAGCGAAAACATAGAAGTGATAAGTGTCATAGATAAGTTTTTGGAGCATACGAGGCTTTACATCTTTTGCAACGATGATAAGTCAAAAGTATATATATCCTCGGCAGATTTCATGACTCGTAATATTGAAAACCGAGTCGAGGTTAGTTGCCCAATCTATGACAAAGACATTAAGGAAGAACTTATGGATACGTTTGACATTTGTTGGAATGACAACGTCAAAGCAAGAATCTTGAATGAGTCTCAGTCTAATGCCTATAAAAATACTAAAGAAGAAAAAGTTAGAGCTCAATTTGCCACCTATAAATATTTAAAAGACAAGTTAGAGAATTAGGATGCTTAAAATTCAAAAATATGCCGCCATAGATATAGGTTCCAATGCAGTTAGATTGCTTATATCCAATATAATAGAAGAGGATGGGAAGCCCGCGAGATTTAAAAAGAGTTCTTTGGTACGTGTGCCTATTCGATTAGGTGGAGACGTGTTTTTAAAAGATGAGATTTCTGAAGAAAACATAGTACGTATGATTGATACCATGCAAGCTTTCAAGTTGCTCATGAAATCTCATAGAGTACATAAATACAAGGCTTGTGCAACATCGGCAATGCGTGAAGCAAATAATGGGAGCATAGTTGTAAATCAAATATTCAAAGAAACAAATGTCAAAATAGATATTATAGGCGGGGAAGAGGAAGCGGCAATTATAGCTGCTACGGACCTACAGTCCTATATAGACAAGAACAAGACTTATTTGTATGTGGATGTTGGTGGAGGTAGTACGGAATTTACTGTAATTCACAATGGAAGAAGCAAAGTTTCTAGATCCTTTAAAATAGGTACGGTCAGACTTCTTAACGATATTGTGAAAAAAGAAACTTGGCAGGATCTAGAACAATGGATAAAAACGCATACCAAGCATTATGACAAATTGGAAGTTATAGGCTCTGGAGGGAACATCAATAAGATATTTAAGATATCGGGGAAGTCTATGGGTAAGCCATTGACGTATTTTTATCTTACCTCTTATTACAATATGTTGCAAAGTTACTCTTATGAAGAACGTATTTCTGAATTGGATTTAAATCAAGATAGAGCTGATGTGATAATTCCTGCTACCCGAATTTATCTCTCTGCAATGAAATGGAGTGGTGCGAAGGACATGTATGTGCCAAAGATAGGATTGGCAGACGGTATTATAAAAAGTATGTATAACGATACAATTTTAAGTCATACAAAGTTAAAATGATGCACTTTATCTTATTATTACACATTATATATGAAAATAATATATATTAGCTTAATTGAAATTAATCAAACAAAAAACATCTGAAATTAATTAATTATGAAAAAAACATTACTCTCACTAGCCTTTTTTATTTGTGTATTCTATAGTTTCTCTCAAGATTCAAAAACAGGTGTTAGGATTGGATACAATATTTCTAATTTAGATTTTGACCCTGAAGTTCCAGCAGGAGTTGAGAATAGACATAGAAACGGCTTTGCAATTGGTTTTTTTGGAGAGTATAGTTTATCCAAATCCTTGGCTATTGCACCAGAACTTCAGTTTTCTGCTGAAGGAGCACAAGAGGAGGCTTTACGAATTGATTATATTCAAATACCGGTACTTTTCAAGTATCAGATAAGCGAATTAATAGCAATAGGGTTAGGGCCACAGGCGAGTTTAAAGGCACACGCACATGAAGACGAATTACAAAACCTTTCGTTTTCTGCGTTGGTTGGATTAGAATATATGTTATCTGACACCTTTTTTCTAGATTTAAGATATGCATATGGGCTAACAAACATATTTGATGATGAATTAAAGCTAGATGCAATAAATACAAATATCCAGATAGGGTTAGGAGTAAAGTTCTAAACCAAACCAAAAAGTAAACCAAAAGCCAATACGTTAAGTATTGGCTTTTTTAGTTTATGAAAGAGTGTATTTCGTTTTTTTGCTAATTATAAGATCTCTTTTGGAATTGTCTTTTTTAATATTATCGATTATGATAAAATAAAATCAACCGTGTATGGTTTCGAATTTGCTTAGTGATTTCATTATTTCTGCTTCGTAATCCAATAAATCTTGCCATTTCTGATCTACTTCTTTTCTATTGCCGTATTGTCTGGCAAAGCCCAAGAACATAGTATAATGGTTTGCTTCGCTTACCATCAGATTTCTATAGAATTCAGCTAATGTCTTGTCTTCCAGTTCTTCAGAAAGAAGCCTAAAACGTTCACAGCTGCGAGCTTCTATTAAAGCAGCGTATAACAATCGATGTACCAATTGTGTGGTCCTGCTACCTCCTTTGGGAAAGAATTTTAGCAGTTGGGAGACGTAATGATCTTTACGATCACGGCCCAAGGTCCAACCATTTTCTATGATTTTGTCATGAACCATCTTAAAATGACTGATTTCTTCCTTCACCAAAGCAATCATTTCTTGAACCAAATCCGTGTATTCAGGAAAACCGACTATTAGAGAAATGGCTGTACTGGCTGCCTTTTGTTCACAAAAGGCATGATCTGTCAAGATCTCTTCTATGTTTTTTTCAACAATGTTAACCCAGCGTGGGTCTGTTGGTAATTTAAGTCCTAGCATAATTATAATTTTTAATTCCCTTCTTCCTCTGTAACATTGACGATTTCATATTTTCCATTTTCATCAATCATCAAATTGAAAAATTCACAGATATCTGATTCTGGTTTGCAAAAAACCACATCTATGGTAATCTTTGAATTTGAAAGTGTTTTTTCTTCATTTAACCAGACACCATCCAAATTGGCTTTATTGAAAAACGTAGACAAGCTATTGTCGAAATTCAAAAAGAAGGTTTTGTCTATTAACTCATTGAAAACAACAGTATTGTTTGTCACACTTATGTTTGCCTTGCTATCTCTATAATAATGTTTGTAGAGAATGGAATCTTGTTTGAATTCATCCAAATAGCTGTTTTCCATATCAGTAAAGTTCTTTATTTTAACTTTGTAACCGTTGCTTAATATGGTGTCGGTTATGGTTTCCGTATAAGTTTCTGGAAAGTGCCTTATGCTTTCAGAGAAGGAATCCAATAGTTTGTGTTCCTTTAAAACATCTGTGTTGCTTTTTTTTGCACGATCTCTACCATCACAACTTACAAGTACAATGAAAGCCAAGAAAAATAGCATTAATAATTTATTCATCATAAAATTTTAATATGGAGTAAAGTTAATGATTTATTGAAAGGGAATTGTATTTTTTCGAAGGATGGAATGGAAAGTTAAATATCCAAGTCGAAAAGACTTCTAAGTAATTCTATATTGGGGTTTATCCCTTTTAGCTTCTCATACTTTTCGTCTGGAGTGTAGGCAAACTTCTTTTGTATTTCCTCGTTGATGATAATATTCAAGCTAATGTCGTAGTTGTTTAACGATTTACGTAAAAACTGCATTAAATCAAACTGTTGCCTTTCTACTTCTACTTTGTTGGTAGAGTTTGGGAATTCCAAATAAATGGTAGTGCCTTTTAACTTAGGAGTGTCTATGCCCAAGATTGAAGCCAAGTTCATTTTGCCTTCCTCTCTCAATCTATCGATGAATGAGTTCCAAACAGGAATGAGTTCGTCTTGAGAAAAAGGTTCCCTAGGTAAGTTTTCCTCATCTACGACGACATCAATTTGTTTTAATACATGTTCTTTTTTTGCACGAATACTGCTTAAAGATAAACCAGAACTAACACGTTTGCTTTTGTTTAAAACAATTTTTGGAGGTGTGTTTTTTGCTTGTATAGGTGTTTTTGCTTCAGAAGTTCTTATGGTATTCTTGTTTCCAATTTCAGTAGGCGAATTAATGTTTGGGTTACCTACCTTATCTGGTTTGGATACGGGAATAGGTGTAATGCCTACCTTTTTGAAGTAAGATGGAGGAATTATGTAATGTTTGCTATTTTTTTTTTCTCCATCGAAAGTGATGGAGGCAAGTTGCATTAAGCATAACTCAACGAGTAAACGTTGGTTTCTACTGGTTTTGTACTTGAGATCGCAACTATTGGCGAGATCTATGCCTTGTAGCAGGAAATCTTGAGAAGCCTTTTTGGATTGTTCGAGGTATTTTGCTTTGGTTTGCTCTCCGACTTCCAATAACTCTATTGTTGAAGGATTTTTGCAAACCAACAAATCTCTGAAGTGAGAAGCTAAACCTGCTATGTAGTGGTGTCCGTCGAAACCCTTGGATAGGGTTTCATTGAATTGTATCAACAGTTCTGGAATCTTGTTTTCCAAGATGAGATCGGTACTTGTGAAATACGTTTCGTAATCCAAGACATTTAAATTCTCTGTAACTGCCTGTCTTGTAAGGTTTTTTCCAGAAAAACTAACAACCCTATCAAAAATGGATAATGCATCACGCATGGCTCCATCTGCTTTTTGTGCAATAATGTGCAAAGCATCATCCTCTGCGGTGATACCTTGTTCTTTTGCGATGTACTTTAAATATTCCTTTGCATCTTTGACTGTAATACGTTTGAAGTCGAAAATTTGGCATCGGGACAATATGGTCGGAATGATCTTATGCTTTTCCGTAGTAGCCAATATGAAAATACAATGTTTTGGGGGTTCTTCCAAAGTTTTCAAAAAAGCGTTGAAGGCTGCTTGAGATAGCATATGAACCTCATCTATTATATATACCTTGTATTTTCCAACTTGAGGAGGAATGCGAACCTGATCGGTCAAACTTCTAATGTCATCAACAGAGTTGTTGGATGCGGCATCCAATTCAAAGATATTGAAAGCATAGTCCTCATCTCCAGATTCAGATCCGTCACTATTGATCATTTTCGCAAGAATACGTGCGCAACTTGTTTTTCCGACACCACGAGGCCCTGTAAATAAAAGAGCTTGCGCTAAATGGTTGTTTTCAATGGCGTTTAATAAAGTGTTTGTTATCGCTTGCTGCCCCACAACGTCCTTAAACGTTTGAGGTCTATATTTACGAGCTGATACTACAAAGTGTTCCATTGATAGGTATTAGAATAGCAAAGTTAAAAATTCAGCTTGTATTTAAGAATTTTCGTAGTGTATTTTAAATAGGAGTTATTAACAAATTGGCATGATCTATCGTTCTTATAAGTTATAAATCGATTGGAGGAATTTAGGAGACGTTTGGGGTTTTATACTTGATTTTTACAACAATTAACCCAATATAGCCCCTAAAACCCTAAAAATCTGAGTGTTTTATATTGGATTCAACACTGATATGTATTTCTTTTTTAATGTTAATTTTTTATCTATGTGCTTGTTTTTCAGTTATATTTGGAGGTTCGCTTGTAATTCTTGTTGATTCTTACGACTAAAAAATGTAATACCTGTTTATAATAAAACCCTATGAAGTGTTTTGTTTAATCGTTTATCGGCTTTCCGAGTAGTTAAAGTATGACCAGTTGTGATCTAACATTAGATTAATCGATGATATTATGCTTTTAATCTATAATGAATGTACTTTAAATAAAAAAAAATATATTAATATACATAATTTTTTTTTTTTATTGTGTTAGGTAGATTACAGGTTATTAATTGTTTAGGTCGCAAATTTGGAGGAGTAAATAATGATAGACACATAAAAAACCCTCGAAATTATGAATGATCATAGCAAAAGTGTTATTCCCTCAAACATTGATTTGTTTAACGTTAACGGTCTAATACATAACCAAGAAAAAAGAGATTCTTTACCTTTACTTAATCCAGAATCAATACAGAAAAACCTTCATAAATCATTGAATATTGCATTTGAATGTTCATTCATCAATGCTTTAAAGTGTAGATCTTACATTTTGAGTAGGCAATTGTCATATTTGGGAACAACGTACTCCAAATAATTAGTGGTTGCATTTCAATATTATGATATGATGTTCTTTACTATGAGCATCTAGCATCACATACTTGAAACCTTCTTCAGGAACGACATTATCCACACACTAAATCATCTGCTTTTTAATTAGTCTATTGATCATGATGTATTCATGTCGTGTGGTATGATATAATTAATTATTAAAACCATAAAAATTATGAATGAACCAAGAGTGAATGTTATTCCCTCAAGCATTAATTTGTTTAGCACTAACACTCAAACGAGAAATCAAGAAATAAGAATTCCAGGAGGAACTTTTATTAAGAAAGAAGTGAAAAATCTATCTTCAAGAGATCAATTGCTGTTTCAACGTTTTGGGCAAGGGCCAATTCAAAAAGTGCCTTACAAATTAATACACAAGGCATTCGAAGCCCAAGCAAACGCAAACCCCAATAGTATGGCTGTTGAGCACTTGGGAGAATCAATTACCTATAAGGAATTAAACGATCAAGCAAATAAGTTAGCTAACAAATTGGAGTTACAAGGTGTTGGAAAAGGAGACAATGTAGGTTTGTTTGTAAAACGATCTATTCCAATGATAGTTGGAATTCTTGCAACCCTTAAAGTTGGAGCAGCCTACGTCCCTCAATATGTGGGAGTAACACCCAAAAAGCAACTTTTGCATATTATCGATGTGGCTTCAATTAAAGTAATTCTAACATTGAAAGATTTAAAAGAAGATGTACCATTGGTTGATGGCTGTTCCTATATTTCTATTGATGAAATTATGGAATCTACTGTCGATAAGGATGAAAGTGTTTTGAATTTCAAAACAAAAGAGGCTCTCAATGGGAGTGATAGGGCTTTTATAATCTTTACATCTGGAACAACAGGGCCTCCAAACGGTGTCCAAGTTTCTCATTGCAATGTTTGCAATATACTATTGACTGCCCCAGGTAATCTTGGAATGCGGCCAGGGTTGAAAGTCGGACAAATATTGAACATCGCGTTTGATATGATGGCATGGGAGGTACTAGGTAGTCTAGGAAATGGAGCAACATTGGTAATTAGAGGTAAAAATATTCAAGAAACTGTAGAAAAGGTGGATATAGTTATTTCCACACCTTCCATATTGAGCACCATGGATGCCGAAAAATGCAAGAACGTGAAAAGAGTTGCCGTCGCAGGAGAACCATGCCCAAGGACACTGGCAGACAAATGGGGAGCTTTCAGTGCTTTTTATAACTCCTGTGGTCCTACGGAAACTACAATTATAAATACGACTCAGCGGTATTACCCAACAGACGAACTGTTGACTATAGGCAAGCCAACTCCCAACAATACAGTATACATACTCGATAAGGATTTAAAACCCTGTCCAATTGGAGAAATAGGTGAAATGTGGGCAGGAGGTGATTGTGTGACCTTGGGATACTTAGGCAATGTAAAATTGAATAAAGAACGTTACAAACCAGATCCATTTTTGGGAAATGGTAGAAAGATGTTTAGAACAAGAGACCTAGGACGTTGGACAGCCAATGGAGAACTTGAACATTTTGGGAGAACGGACGATCAAGTAAAGATAAAGGGTTTTCGAATAGAATTGGATTCCGTTTCAGCTGTATTGGAATCGATTCCTTCATGTAAAAGAGCTGTGGCTTTAAAGTATGATTCTAAAACACTTATTGCCTTTGTTAGTCCAGAAACAATAGATGAAGAAAAGGCAAAGGAAGAAATTTTGAATGCCCTACCATATTTCTGCGTACCGGAAAGAGTTGTTTCCATGAAGGAATTACCAATGACGAGCAGAGGTAAGATAGATAAGAGAACATTAATGAACATAGCAAAAAATATACTAAAATGAACAACGTAAGTCTACAAACAGTTGAAGAACAAGAGAAGGAAACAGTGGTGGATTACGAGGCAATTGCATTGCCCAATAAACAACCTCTGTACAAACGTATTTGGAAACACCCTTTTCTAATGCAATACAATAGATTGATAGCATTGATTGCCATCGTGAACATCAGTTTTTTAATTTATGGCATTACCGAGGGGAATTGGTGGAACAGCGATGAAATAGCATTTAAGGCAATTTCCAACATTACAATAGTAAATATAGCATCTGCCATTTTGATAAGGCAGCAGTACGTTGTAAATCTATTGTTCAAGGTCGCTACGAGTGTGCCTACATCATGGCCGCTCACTATAAGGTGGGCTGCAGCCAAAATATATCACTTTGGAGGAATACATATGGGAGGAAACATCTCAGGTACCATTTGGTTTGCGATTCTTGTAGGCTCGTTGACCTATGGGTGGGTAAATGGACTTTCAGGAGTATCGTTGTCATTATTGATTGTAACCTATTCCATTCTGGCATTATTGGTGTTTATCGTGATTATGGCATTGCCAAAAAACAGAGCCAAAAAACATAATCGCTTTGAATTGACTCATCGTTTCGGAGGTTGGACTGCCTTAGTCTTGTTTTGGTGGCATACATTGATATTCAATGGACTGCACAAAGGAGATTTGAGTTACGGTGAAGCTCTTACATCTTCTATAGGATTTTGGGCATTGGTGTTGATAACGATAAGCATAGCAATACCTTGGATGTATCTTAAAAAAGTACCTATAGAAGTGGTGAACCCATCATCCCATGTCGTTTTGGTCAATTTCAATTATGGAGTTACTCCATTTGCAGGATCATCTACAACTATAAGCAGGAGCCCACTTACGGAGTGGCATTCCTTTGCGAATGTTCCAGCTCCAGGTAAGGAAGGGTTCAGGTTGACCATTTCAAGAGCAGGAGATTGGACTGGAGCCTTAATAGACGATTTGCCATCTCATATTTGGGTGAAAGGTATTCCAACTGCTGGTGTCGGCAATATCGAAAAGTTATTTAAACGAGTGGTTTGGATAGCTACGGGAAGTGGCATCGGACCTTGCATTCCACATTTGTTGGCCAATGAAGTGCCATCTCTTTTGGTTTGGGCAACGAGAAATCCAAGAAAAACCTATGGGGATGATTTGGTAGATGAAATTCTAGATGTACAACCGGATGCCATTATCTGGAATACAGATACTCACGGTAAACCAGATATGGTCAAACTGGCATATAAAGCCTATGAGGAATTCGATGCTGAAGCAGTTATCTGCATTTCCAACAAAAAGCTGACATGGAAAGTAGTTCACGGAATGGAAATTCACGGCATACCAGCCTATGGCGCCATTTGGGATTCATAGATTCAATTAATTTAAAATATATACAAAATGAACATAATAGAAAGACATCATGGAGGAGTTGTGGTACTACAACTCAATCGTCCTAAGGATCTCAATGCTTTAAACACAGCTGTAATGAACGAAATGGTGAGTGTAATGCAAAAGCTTGACAAGGACCCAAAAATAGGTTGTTTCGTGATTACGGGAAATGAAAGAGCCTTTGCTGCTGGAGCAGACATAAAAGAGATGATCGACAAATCATATCTGGATATGATGGACGAAGATTTCTTCGCAGGTTGGGAGCAATTTACAAATATTAAAACACCAAAGATAGCGGCAGTATCAGGGTATGCGCTGGGAGGTGGTTGTGAATTGGCCATGATGTGCGATATGATTTTCGCTGCAGAGAATGCAAAGTTCGGGCAACCAGAAATAAAACTAGGAGTCATACCGGGTATCGGTGGCTCACAACGATTGACAAAACTCATAGGTAGGGCAAAGGCAATGGACATGATACTAACTGGCAAGTTCATTGATGCGGAACAAGCTGAACAAGGAGGCTTGGTCTCCAGAATATTTCCTGCAGAAACCTTGTTGGAAGAAACAATAAAGGTGGCACAAACCATTTCTAGCTACAGCAAGACGACAACTCAAAAAGCAAGGGAAGTAGTAAATAGAGCAGAAGAGCTCGGTTTGAAGGAAGGTATTCTATTCGAACGTAGCATATTCCATAGCTTGTTTGCAACTCAAGATCAAAAAGAAGGTATGAAAGCCTTCATAGAAAAAAGAGATCCAAGTTTCAAAGGATTCAAAACACTAAAAAGAATTAACCATTAAACTAAAAATTAAAATCATGAAAAAATTAGTAATTATCGCATTGACCTTGGTAGCACAAATAACCTTTGCTCAAGAATTGAAAGAAGAAAACGAAAAGAAGAAGACTAGCTTCGTCATAATGCCAATACACAACAGTGTGGCAGGTTTTTCAAACGTATTCCTCGGGAATTATGAATTGGATGAAAAAAAGAACTTGTCCTTCTATAGCGTCTTTTGGAACAATCCTAGCTTTGGTGGTAACACTGGGAGCGACTTGTTTCTGGAAACAGGCGTCGGTATAGGATTTAAATTGGACAAATGGTATGTGAATCCGACATTGGGATTTGGTCATGGTAAATTTATGTCCAATAGCACGGAAACCACGATCGGTGAAGCAATAATACCTAGTGTGTTGGTATTGTACAATTCTGGAAGATTCGAATTGGATACCTACTTGGCTTGGTATAAGTCCTTTAGAAAGGGAAATGGGGATGGCACCAGAGATTTGGTTCTTAACTGGATAATACCAGGCTATAAGGTCAGTGACCATTTTTCCTTCGGTGTATTCTATGAGAGCTTTCAGCAGACAAGGACAGCAGATGGAGAACACGAAGACTATATTTACCAATGGTTGGGAGGCTATGTGAAAGCAACTATGAACAACGGAATCTGGTTTAGACTTGGAGCTGGACCCAATTTAGGTACGGATTTGGGGACAAGCAAGGAATTCTATAAGATACAAGCCTTTATTCCTATCAATTAGGAATAGTTTTGCTTCCATCTTGAATCGCTTGAAAATATTTTCAAGCGATTCTTTTTGTTTTAATGATTTCTAGATAAAGCCATATTTCAATTTATGACAATATGGATGAAGGTCACTTCATTAAAGAGTGCAACACTTTAACCAAATGGTCCAATTCTTCTTCCGTATTGAAGATATGGGTAGAAAATCGCATGACATCTATCTTGCCCAATTTTTTTACGACGATGTTGTTTTCATTTAGTTTGGTGTGCAATTCCTTTACATTGCCATCCTTTACGATTACAGAAGAAATCCCAGAAAGAAGTTGGTCTTCTTCAGGAGTAATCAATTTGAAGGATTTGATGTTTTTCAATTGTTCTCTAAGGTATTTGCTCAAGGCAATGTTGTGTTGTTCTATTTTTTCGATACCTCCCAAGGAGTCTTGAAATCTAATGGCTTCTCCTAGTCCAATGAAGTTTGCCACATTCCTAGTGCCAGTATTGTGATTGTATAGTTTGAATCCTGTTTCCAATTGCACGGATTCAATTCTATCTTGAATGCCCTTTCTTAGATAGAGAAACCCCGTTTCTTTTGGTCCCAACATCCATTTATGTCCGCTACCTGCAAAGACATCAACATTCATTTTCTTAACATCTACCTTGACCATTCCAGCAGATTGCGCTCCATCACAAACCAGTAAAATGTCCCTAGTACTTAAGATTGCTGCAATTTCCTCAATAGGTAAACGCATCCCGGTTACCGTGGATACATCCATAAAGCTGCATACCTTGGTTTTTGGGGATAGTTGCTTTTTTACTAAGGAAAGGACTTGGTCGGTGTCTATGTCTTCTTTGGGGAAATCTATTTTTTTCACTATTACACCATGATGCCTCTCCAAGAATTCCCAGCCTACAACACCTCCATAATGCTCATCCGTAGTGGTGATTATCTCATCACCAGCTTTCAGTTTCAATCCATTGGCAATTAGATTGATGCCTTCTGTGGTGTTTCGAGTTAGGATGATTTCATCTTTGTCCGCATTCAAGTAGTTGGCTATCTGCTCCCTTACCATATCAGCTTCTTTGCCCAATGGGCCCCAATTGTTGCCAACAGGGTTGAGTTCCAGTTTTTTTGTGGTTTCAAATATTTTGTTGAAAACGGTTGTCGGAGAAGGACCTAGGCTACCAGTATTGAGGTAACTCAAACCAGGTTGAAGCATGAATTCGCTCCTAATGTTCGAATTTGGTCCTATGCTGGTCTCAAGGTTTGATAAATCGTCAATATTTTTTGGGAAAGCACTCTGTGAGAGTCCAATTCCAGCAATTCCCAAGGATATGTTCTTTATGAATTTCCTTCTATCAAAATCTTTTTTCAAGTTGTCCATTTGGTACAGTAGTTATATTAAGGGGTGTTCGTGTTATTCAAAAGTAGTAAAAAAGTATGCATAACAATCCATTTCGAAGGTTGAAAAAGTGAAAATTTCATATGAGTCAATCTCTTTTGGAAAAGATGGAAATATTGTAAAAACGAATGTATGTATTTAGTAATAAATAAAGGTTAATTATTTACATTTGCACCGAAGCAGATCGCCTTATCGCGTCTCGATTCATCGAGATGAGGAAAGTCCGGACACCATAGTGCAATATAGTGGTTAATGGCCACCAGTCGTGAGACTAGGAAAAGTGCAACAGAAAGTATGTACAGGTAATGCTGTAGTGAAACCAGGTAAACTCTATTAGGTGCAATGTCATGTATACCAGCGTTTGAGCGTGCACGCGCGATTGTTGGAGGGTAGGCAGCTAAAGTGTGCCAGCAATGGTTCACGTAGATAAATGATAAGGGCTCGAAAGAGTACAGAATCCGGCTTATAGATCTGCTTTTTTTATTCAATAGTTTTTCCTTTCTATTGGAGTTTTCAATATTTCATATAGTTTTAGTCCTTAATTTATTGTCTCTTCATAACATATATGCATTAAGTCTTTTATCAATACCTCAATAGATTTTTAGGATTGAGTTTTTTTTCAATTTCATAGAGTATTTAATAAAAAATAAGCCGTTAAGTAGCCTCTTATTAGGTGTTATCTCAAATTTTGTTTTTTTGAAAGCTAATTTAAAAACCTAGGTTTAAATATTGATTTTCACAACCTGTTAGGAAAACAAATATACAATTGATGTAGATCTGTGTCCCCATTTAAAACGTGCTTCCCTTCATTTTTTCTGTTACTTTGGGCTGACAAGTATCTGGATTTAAAAGCGGGATCGTCATAAGTAAAGACCTTTTTGTTAAGTGTGTATTTTCGTAAACAGGTATTGAAGCTTTCAATGGTGTTGAAGGCATATTTCAAAGTAAAGGATTTTAACTTAAATAAGCCCATTGTTTATAGCATGTTTTATTAGTCCTACCACATTTTTAACACCAGTTTTACGAATTAGGTTTTTCCTGTGTGTTTCAATGGTATTTACACTTACAAATAATTTTTCTGCAATTTCTTTTGTTGTTTTTTCTTCTGAAATTAATTGTAGGACTTCATTTTCCCGCTTACTAAGTGCTATTGTTGTAGTATATGGTTTAGTGGAGTTTTTTATTTGATTAATCAAATTGCTATAGTACCTTCCTCCTTCAATCACTTTTAAAATTGCGCTATTTAGTTCTATCTTATCGGTGTTTTTCAAAAGATACCCTTCAGGCTTTATTCTTAAAGCTTTTATTACTATGGAAGGCGTGTTGTGCGATGTGAGAAAGATAATTTTTAAATGTGAGTATTCTTGTTTAAGTTTTTGGGCTAATTCAATTCCATTTATGTCTGGCATATTGATGTCTAAAAGCACCAAGTCAATATTTTTAAATGTAATTTTTCTATATTCTCTAGTATAATTGTTAATCACAGTTAAATGATATTGTTCGTTATTGAGAAACAAACTTTGTATGCCATCTAAAAACATTTTATGATCATCGATTACAATGATATGCTTTTTATTTTTTTGCATCTGGGATTTTAATGTTTATGATTGTGTGATAATTTATTTTTGAATCTATGATAATTTCTCCATTGAGTTCTTTTATACGCGCTCTTATGTTAGCTAAACCTATGCCATTCGTTGTTTTGCTTGAAGAAAAACCAATGCCGTTATCCTCAATAATGATGTTTAAATAGTTTTGATGTAATGTTAATGATACTTCTATAGTTGTCGCCTTTGCATGCTTATGAATGTTATTTATAATTTCTTGTATGATTTTATAGACTTCTATTTTGATGATTTCTCTTATGTCGTTAATTTCCTTTTTCGGATAAAAAAACACATTGCTTTTTATTTTTAGATTAGGAGACACACATAGTTGTTCTATCAAAAGGTTAAATGAATTATTCAAAAACTTAGAAGGTTTTAAATTGTGTGATATAGCTCTAACTTCATGGTAGGTGTCATCTATATTGGCAATAATATTTTTTAAATTAACATTGTCATATGATATGAGTTTTAGTTTTATTGCCGCTAAATTACCACTAATGCTTTCATGTAAATCTCGTGAAATACGCTCACGTTCCTTGTTTATGTTGGTTATTTCTGTTTGAATAGTCTCATTTTTCAATACCGTTATGGTGTTTTGTAATTCTTCATTTTTTAATTTTATTTGATTTTCATGAAGTATTTTCAATGATCTATTTCGTTGTTTATAAAGAAATGTTATAACAACTAGAAGTAGGGATATCGTAATCAAAAACACCAAAAATATAATTTTTGTTCGTCTTTCATTTGTGTTTATTTCCTCTAGACGTTTGATTTCTAGTTTGTTTTTGGAGTTGTTGTATTTAGCATTTAATTCATCAATTGTCTTTGCTCGTGTTAAACTAAATGTAGAATCTTTAATTTTATTATAAAGGTCTAAGTGTTTGTTTTTGTTGCCAATATCATTGCTTTTGGCATATGCAATAGCTAAATTGAAATGAGCAGACTCAAGTATTTCAATGTTGTTTTTCGATAAACTAACTGCCTTTTTTAATAATTTTTTTTCTTTTTGGGTGCTGTTTTTTAGATTTTCTATTCTTGATAAATGAAAATAGGCACTCCCTAAACCTATATCTATATGATTTTTCGTAAGAATTTTCAGAGCTTTTTTAAAATTCACCTCTGCTAAATCAGTTTGATTGTTGTCAAGATAAGTTTCTCCCAAATTTAAGTGAATGATAGCAATATTGTGATTTTCTTTACCTAACGAATCCTTTCTATAGGCATTTAATGATTGTAAATTAGCTGTGATTGCGTTTTGATACTCTTTTTTTTGGTGATAGATAGCACCTAAGCAACCATACAGATATCCATTTCTTTTAGAGTATTCATCTGTAAGGTGACTTTTGTAAATTTTGATAGCTTTATCATAGTTTTTTAACCGTATTTCTAACTCGGCTACTCTATAGTTAAGCCTAAGTTCAATACTGGTATTTTTCTTATTTGACAATAATAACTTATCAAGTGCTTTGTATGTGATTATGGCTACCGAGTCTAACTTCCCTTCATCACTCAATAATGTCCCTAAACAATAAACAGCATTACCGTATAGTATGTGGTTATTTGTAGTATCTGAAATATGCATTGCATTTCTATAGGCTTGCTTTGAAGCAAAAACATTGTTCTTTATCTTCTCAACCAACCCAATGCTTATATATGATTTAATCCAGTATGTACTCTTTTCCCTTTCTTGTGACAACAATAGCATCTTTTTTGTGATTCTCACACAAGAATCAATATCCTTTTCTAGGTTGCTTTTTATAAAAGTCCAATATTTTTGAAATTCAATACTATCCTTTTTTGATTGCTGACCAAAACAATGTATAGAACTTATTAATAAAATTAGAATTATAGATTTCATTTCCTGAAAAATCACTAGAAACCGTGAAGTATGTGCTATTGAATTAACTTTTTTTTGCAAATCTAAAACATTATGAAAACATTAAGTTGTTTGTTTATATATAATTATATGGTCTATGTGCTACCATTCATTTTTTTTTTAAATAAACTATCACTGCTTACAGTGAATTTAAATACAATAACACCATGAAAATTATAGTATTGCTTTTTTTGATTCTATCGACAAATGTGTATTCACAAGTAGGAATAGGAACTACAAGTCCAGATGCAAGTTCCGCTTTGGATATTAGGAGTAATAGTGCAGGTTTGTTAATACCTCGTTTAACTGAAATTCAAAAAAATGCAATCACATCTCCCGCAAATGGCCTATTGATATATCAAATTGATGGTGAAATGGGGTTTTGGTTCTATGATGAGTATATATACGAATGGTTGCCTTTTAAAAATGAATACGATTGTGCAAACGGTTTGGTTGAAAATGAGAATACATTTAAATTGGGTGGTCAACTAATTGAAAATACTGAGATAGTATTAAATGGTAAAGACTTCACATTGAACTCTAACTCAAACTCGTCAGACTTTATATTTAAATCAAACATAGGTGGGGCTATTCCTTCAGGAATAGATGTTGTCCGTTTTAATAATAATGGTAATTTACAAACGAGAGGTAGTAACGGGGTTTCATTAATTTGCTCTGATTATGATAAGAATGTACTAAGGGTTGGTAATGAGAATTATAATTTATTGGTTGATAATGGATTTTCTTATGATATAGGTGGAAACGTTGGAACAATCGATTATCTAGCAAAATTTAGCAGGGGAGGAGGAAGCACTACATACAAAACAAGAGGAAATGCAATAGGAATAGGGTCAATCGAATATTTAATAGATGGAGAATCAGCCATTGCTAGCAGTCATGATTTTTTACCAATTAAAAATGGCTTTTTAGATTTGGGACACGTTAATAATAGATGGAAAGACATATATGCTGTAAATGGAGTGATACAAACTTCTGATGCAACACTAAAAAGAAAAATTAAACCCTTGAAGTATGGACTAAAAGAAATAATGAAACTTAATCCAGTAACTTATAAATGGAAAGATTCAATGGTAGGGAATACAATTAAGGCTCCTTATCAGCAAGAGTTGAAAATAGGGCTTTTAGCTCAAGATTTGCTAAAGGTCATTCCAGAATCAGTAAGTACACATCATTGGAAGGTTCTAGATGAAAAAAATAACACTTATGTCTATCAGGAAAATGATAAGCTTGGTGTGAATTATTCAGAAATCATCCCTGTTTTAATAAAGGCTATCCAAGAACAACAGCAAGAAATCGAAACTCTGAAAAAGGTCATAAAAAAAATAGAAAAATAATATTGATTATTGAACTTATATGGAGTTTAATTCATAGCCCCACAAGTTTATAGATCCACAAGTCACAATCACAAAGATTCTGCTACTTCCCTCAGTATGTTTCTTCTTTGTCTTTATGATGTGTGGATCTTTTTTTGCATTCATTTTTCTTAATGAGTTTCTTTCCCAATGAGTCCGAGACTTGTTTTTGAGCGCTTTCTCTAAAATGTAAATTGTACAATCTTAATCACTAAAATTGATTGTGGAGCTCATGCTCCAAATAAGATGTGAAATATCAAATAAACTTTGTTTTTCATTCAATCCAAATTGACTTTTCTTCGATGTTTTATATTCTAACGACATCATAACTCGATTTTTTTCCTATGCTCTGTATCAGAACGACATCCAAATCATCGAAAACTGTCATCGAAAACTGTAACAATTCTCTAAAATTTTACACATATAAAATGAGTGTAAATATTTCACAACTAATAATTTTTGACGAAATTGCTAAACTTAACTTGTTTAACCATTAAAAATAAAATATAACATGTCTGATGATTTTGATTTATTAGAAACCAATGCCAACGAAAAAACCGAAAAGGTAGATGTAAATTGGGGAAAGGCCATAGATACCATGAAATCCAAGCTTGCCCAAGAGGATGATCCGGAAAGCCGTCAGAAAATTTTGAATGCAACCTTGGATGATGTCGTGCAAATGGCAGAAAAGGATAGAACGACGCTTTTGGATGCCATAAAGGACTTGACGGATTATCAAGATGAGGTTGGAATTCTTTTCGAACGTTTCTCTGCATTGAATGAAACAGAACAAAAAGTCATAGACGATGCTCAAAAGGCATTGGAACGAGCTAAGATAGAACTGGAAGATGCTCAAAAAGCACCAGACACATGGTGGAACAACCTATGGGGACGTAAAAGTAAAATCGCAAAGGCGGAAACAGCATTGAAAGATGCTGAGAAAATAAGAGCAGGAGCAGACAACAAGGCAAAGGCCATGTTTCAAGAACGTATAGAAAAGGCAGACGTACAAACATTGTTGAGCGAGTTGTCGTATAAGTCACAAGCAGCCGTAACACGATTGAAAAACCGTGAGGTGGAGATCAAGGAAGTAGAAGAGAAACTCAAGGATGCCATTGTAGAAGCCTCGAAGAATCATACCAAGGCCTTGGAGAAAAAGAAGGAAGTAGAAGCCAAATTGGAAGAACAATATGCATTGTTGAAGCAAGCGCGCCAAGAATTGGAAGACATCGCAGACAAGCAATCTGCAGAATATGCAGAAGCCATTGGCAAGATGACAGGATTGGAGCAAAAAGTCGAAGAATTGGAAGGGCTCAAAAATGCCTACACTACCTTGGCAGCATCCAAAGACAGTTTCGTACACAAGCACAACTTGACGATCAAGGTATTGACATCCTTACGTAGCAATCTACAAACACATAGAGCAAAATTAAAGAGTGATACAGAAGAACGTCTTAAATACTATGACGGTTACGTCGTGGCATTGAAAGCAAGAACAGATCAAGAGTTTGCAGCTATCTTGGAACATTTGGGAGTTAAGACAGATGAGCATATTGGAGAAACCTTGGCATCTATGCACTCTGCCAGTGCAAGGGCACGTCAAGAAATGATGGATAACATTCCAGTGCATGAAAAAGTGATGCAAGGCGTATATGGTAGTTATGCAGAAGCATTGCACGAAATTCGTTCCAAGGACGAAGCCATTCAAAAGAATTTTGCAGAACGTTATGGTATCGACATGAAAGAGCTTTTCGAAGATTACTATGCAGCAGATGCAAATACACCATCAGGAGACGACAACGGAGGA
This sequence comes from uncultured Bizionia sp., assembly GCA_947496215.1. GTDB lineage: Bacteria > Bacteroidota > Bacteroidia > Flavobacteriales > Flavobacteriaceae > JAHDHI01. Next base: position 71,423 of record CANMCF010000012.1, on the reverse strand, counting down.
GATGCACCAGCACCTAAACCGGAAAGTGGTGGAGATGACGACATGTTAAGTTAGATTTTCCGGAAGAGAAATCTACTGAAAATAAATTAAGTATTGGGCGTTACCCCGCTTAGGCGGGGTCAGGCTTTCACTACTCGCTCTCTGCGAGGAGCTCAAACAAATCGTTCAATCCTTAACGCGGGCTTTTTTGCTAACAAACAGCATTTGGCCAACTTGAAAAATCCGTATCAAAAAAGAATACCAACAAATGTCAATAAATCATATCGTAACACCTTTGGATTCAGCTGTCTTGGATAGCAAGGAACAATATGTGTTTTATCATAAAAAGGTCGATTTTGCTTTAAAGGAGCTTATAGTCAGTGTACAACGTAATGAATTGTGTACGACTCAGGAAATGGTCTTCTTCAAACAATACTGTGACCTGTTGTTGTATTCCATAGAGGCAATGCGCATAAAGTACATGTATGATGAAGAAGATAACATGAAAGTAGATTTGACGTATTCTGGCTTTCCCAATTACCTGGAATTTCGATACCTCTACAATGATCTGTCGCTTCGAGACAATTACATAAACAAACTAAAGGATGTGAATGAATTGCAAGAAGAATTCTTGGATCAACTGTTGCGAAAAAAGGAGCCGGTAAGAAAAGAGAAACTCTTTCAAGCAGCATCCATAGTCTACTATACGTCAGTAGAACAAAAATTCATATTCAATCGTTTTGTGCAAGGAAAGATCATAAAGACTTCAGAGGACATTTCTACCGAATACATGACGAGTTGGAGTTTTTATGATGTATCACACAATAGGCCATTCATTTGTTTTATGTATTTCGATTATGATGGGAAAGACCCACAGAAGGAGAAAGATGAAATTTACGACGCATTGAAAACAGTGGCAGATCGTAAGATGGCATTGGACACCATGGCATATGGAATAGATAGGCGCCTTAAGAATGTAATGCCAAAGCACATAAAACGAATAGATTTGGGGCCATTCCACAATGTGTTTGCAAAAGACGAAAATGAGTTGACACATTCCATATTGGAAAGCATAACCAAAAAGGAAATACCGTTGGAATCCTATGCATTGTCAGTTAAGATCGATGAGGTGTTTTCAGGAAGTACATTTAGTGAAGGAGGGTATTTCTCCAAGCAAACCCTTCAAAAATGGAGTGAGGTATTAAAATGCAAATACGTATTTGGGCCACACCGCATCATTCAGCTGTTGTACAACAAAAATCCAGAAGTAATGAATAAGCTGGCAAGGCCTCCTTTTGAAATAGCGGATTTGAAAATCAATAAAATTTAAAGAAATGAAAAAAATAATAGGGTTATTGCTTCTTTTGACAGTATGTTTCTCTTGCAGTTCCGATGACGATAATTCTCAATCCCCAATCGAGGCGGACAAAACCGCGGCAAATTTGGTAACAGGGATTGTTTTGAGAGCAGATGAGTTTAGTGTCCCAATTGTTTTGGGTAATCCCAATCAATTGGTGAACAATTCAACCGTATATCCAAATCCAGCTCCAGAAGCCTTAACGGTTGTCGATAATTCCAATACGGGATTTGAGAAGTTTTGGATAATTGAAGCCAATGAAGAAAAGGTTTTTCAGGAAACTGATTTCGAAGCCATTTTAAATTCCGGTCTATACTCAGAAACGGAACTAAACCTTCTTTCTGTACAAGATGGAGGAAACCTGTCTTCTTCTAATTTGGTAATTAATTTAAATGACCTACAAGAAGGATATTATAGAATCTTCATTAAGATTGATAATGTGATAGAGTGGCATAACATCTATAAGGGAGCTCCGGAAATAGATGATTTAATGAACTTTTGGAATAATTGAAAACAAAAATTTAAAGTAAAACTTTGCAATAGAAAAATATGGAACACAACTCAACCTTTCCCATAAAACAAAATGAACTGGATATGCTTCGAGAAGAAGCAAGTGGATATTTGAAAAGTGTACAATGGGAACAAGGACAACGAGCAAAGAACAAAGATAAGGATGCCAAGGACGAATCGATTCTCTTGTATTTGTCACGCGCAAACAACGGAAGTGGGGCAACGACAATAACTTCGGTTTCGAAAACGATATTGGCATTGAAAAAACGCCTGCTTCCAGATTCAGTGGCATTGCCGATGTGTTTGAATCAAACATTATACGCCGTGCAAGAAGGATTGGCATTGGGAGCTTGGATAAAGGACAGCTATTACGATGCTTCTGGGTTGTCAGCATTGAACGAACGGAAGGCAGCTTTGGATTCCAATGGAAAACGAGAATTCGAAAGCAAGATGCATACCGCCACTGCATTCATGTTGTTTGCCACTGCATATAATGTCTTGCACAACTTAAAACCGCATGCCTCCGACGATTTGAGCGTGATGAAACAGAAATTTGCAGGACTTCCGGAAGTCTCGTTCCTATCACCATTGAAGGGAGTAGCCTGTACCTTGTTCTATTTCGACAAGTACCTTGGACATCCAGACATCATAAATTCGGATAAGGATGTCATTGATTTCACGGTAGTGTACTTCGAGGCATTGATAGACGAAATTCAGTTGCGTAAAAGCAGCTTGGAATATACGGAAACCATAGAGGATCGTACCTACAAGTTGGAAAGTTCGGAATTTGCGATATCTGGTTGGAGCAATGTGTTTGCAGGAACCGCAAAAAGTGTGGAGTTCAACAAGATAAGATTTGAGCAAATCGTAGGAAATAGAGATGCCAAACACTTTGCACGACGCTTGACCGAACGAATGTTGAGTTACGATTTCGAAGCAAAGCAAAACCCATTTCAAGAACTTGGAGGTTTCATGCCGGTTTTCATGGGATATGGAATCCCTGGGACAGGTAAGAGTATGTTGATAGCTGCCATTGCAACCAGATTGAAGGAACATTGTGACAACTTGGACATCCCGTTCTTGTTTCATCCTATGCCAGATACGTTGATAAGTACCTTCCAAGGAGGTTCTGCAGAAAAGATGGTAGAATGGATGAAACCGATGCAAGACCCATCAAAATTGATTTTTGCACCGATAGATGATGCAGAGAACAATTTACAGGAACGAACGGCCCAAGGTGTTTCCGCAGGAGTTAAAGAAGTCATTGGTGTCTTTTTGCGTTATACGGAAGGAGCCTATGCAGTAAACTATGGTAATAGCTCAATAGGGCTATTCACGAATTTACCCGAAATGTTGGACAAGGCCGTGATTTCTCGCGTACAAGGTCGTTTCAAGATTGATGGAGCAAGAACAGAGCACGATTTCTTGGATCAAGATCACCTTTGGTGGAGAAAATTGGATGAGACAATGCCAGATTTCGTGAACATGACTGCACCAAGCGATTATACCTTTTTACAAGATCAAGGTTTGGCAAAAAATATGGGAGACATTTTGAATACTGTCGAAAAACCATCGGAAGTGCGTGTATTGGAAGCCTATGGTAAGGCAGAAAGCAAACACGGAGCCAATGATCACTTGTTCTACGCTAGTTTGTACAAGGAAATTCAAAATATATTTCCGTTCTTCTCCTCAAGAGATGTCAGAAACATTCAATCCGCAATATCATTGCGATTGACAGATTTCGATTTGGAACAAGATTGGTTCGATAAGCCAGAAATATATTTCAAACAGAATTATGAAACCAAGTTCAATATGCTTCAGGAATTGATGAAAGCCAATATGAAAGGCTTGAATTTTTCAGACATAAGAAGACAAGAAGTGGTACGTTACTTGGACAATGTGGCTACCATCGCAGATACGGATTTCAAACGTAAGGTGGATGCACGGGTGAGTCAAATGAATATTGAAACCAAAGCAAGGGAAATGTTTGGGAAGTAATTAAAAATTAAGCAACCTGAATTATCATTTAATAAATAAAAGAAGTGACCAATTATAATTTGTAATGCAAAAATTAAAAGTAGCAAGTCTATACAGAAGTGAACTAATGCCAATTAGTGGTAAACTTGTAGGGCGTTATAACAAATGCTTGGTAAAACTTGGCTTTACAGAAACAAAGCTAACTACCTTTTCCATAGATGGTATGGGGTGGAGCCCAGAAATAGCTGAAGAAAAAGATAACCTTCATTATTTGAACAATGGTGAGGCAAATCCACACGGCATTATCATTTCACCATTGCAAAAGGGGAAACCGGTATATGTGCCATTTCATACTTTCGATCGTGAAATGATGCAACACGTATTTAAAACACACGGAGACAAAATAAACGACATTACCAGGGATTGTGCCATTTGCTTGGATTTCGATCAAAGCATAGATGCTTTTTACGAACCATTGGATGTATTGAAATACGATAAGGTATTCATACACTTCCACCTGATCAATGATCTGGACACCATACAAAAGAAGCAAATTCAACTTGTGGAAAAATTTAAGAGCGAGAACAACTTCATAGACGAAAGTTTGCATCAAGAATTATTGGATTCGGCTCGGACCCATGGCGATTTGCGGGATAGGGATTTGGATTTGCACGAACTTCAATTCTCGACAAATTCTTTCTACACAAAAGCCTTTGGAGGTGTTTACTTGTTGAGGGATTTCATAACGACAATAATAGTGTTCGAAGATGAAAAATGGTACAAGGAATCCATAAAGGACACCATTCATGATGTACTCATTTACCATATAGATCAGCCACAGTTAATGGACAAACTAAGAAGTCATGACATTATCGAATGTGATTTGGACAAGGTGGTAAAGACTTCTCGATACGAACGTGTCAAAAAATATGAATTGGCCAAGTCATTGGAAAACGTACAACATCCCATTCAAGACATATTGAATGACAATGTGTTGTTCAAGAGTTACTTGAACAAAATAGATCTGGATGCTCGTAAAAGGGTGATGAGCGTGGAGCGCTATTTGGAAAAACTGGAAACTAGCAACCAATACAAGATCGCAGACATCGTGGATTCAAAGATGTTTGAGGCATTGCATGAACCACATTCGTCCATTAGCGCAAAACACCATGATTTAATATGGAGATTGTTGGTTAATGTGGCTCCAAAAGACATATTATTCTTGTATTGGTATGACAAGGAACAGTTTTACAAGACCTATGATACGTGGGATGACTCCATGAAAGATTGGGTAATTGAGACAATTGGTAACAATATTTAGAAATTATAGACTAATTTTATAGGAGCTTACTTATAATTAAAAACAAACTAACAACATGACACTAGATCTCATTGCATTCATAGCGGCCATATTATTTGGAATATTACTATATTGGAAAGAATCCAAGGGAAATGGTCTATATCGTTTCTTTAACAAGGTTTTTAATTCCAAGGAGTTACAAATGAACCCGGACAACCCCAAAGGGTTTGTATATCAGCAATCGCTGATTTTGCGTATTGTGTTCATTACAGCCTTGTTCCTAATCGGAATCATAGTCGTACAATTTTTAATTCCTATCAACTTTCAAGTAGCCTCATTGTTTGCTTCGGCCATAGTGGGAGCGGTCGTAGGAACGTATTTGGCTCATTTCATAATCAAATCAGGAGATATCATAGAAGAAAAATCGGAATCCTTGACAGATATGGTAAGCGATACCTTCGAAAAAGGGAAAGACTTCATAGAAGATATCACTCACAAAGGAAATGAGGAAGAACCTGTAAAGGAAGAACCAAACGCAGAGCCTAAAAAACAAGAGAAAAGCGCACGTGATAGATTGAAGGATAAGGGATATATGTAGTTTGTAAACTGCAATTAAATAACAATGCCGTCTCGAACGCAGTCGTGAGGTATGTAAATTGAATTTTAACTGCGCTCTATCAATAAAAAACAAGGCTTCAGATATTGGAAGCAAAAAAATAATTTCGATGTTAAAAAACTACTGGAATAAAGGAGGGAAGCAAAAACGAATAGTCATACTATTGTCATTGGTTTTAATTGTTGCGTTGTTCTTCTTGCGTGATGACTATCAACCAGCATTGCTGTTCGTGAGGAAGTTCATCTTCATAATGCTATTGAGCATTGCAATCTTGTTCTTTGGCCTACGAAGATTCAGAAAAACAGCTTCAACAGGATCTCGTTTGGGTATTTTGGCAGCATTGCTGTTGTTTTTTGGAATATTGTATGTTGCAGGATGGCATTTCAAGATGTATGATTACATGAAAACATATAATGTTTTCAATGATTTGAACAGAGTGGAAATTAACGAGTTGCCACTTACGCAAAACGAACGAATACAACCTCTGCGTAATATTTTTTCCATGGCAAACGAAAGTGTTGGGGAGACCAAGGATGTATCCTTGCCTCATTTGGTTCGTGTGGAAGGGGAAAACAAATGGACGATGGCCATACAGCCAACCGAAAAATATGTGTGGCAAGGAATGAGTGACAACATAGAAGAGGTGTTTTCCGTATCCAGTACGACACCGTTTCCTAGGTTTTCAAGTGAAAACAGAATTCCAACGGTCTTTTCCATAGGAGAGTCATTGAAATTCAGCAGAAACACCTACAATGCAGTGGTACAGCGTTTCAACATATTGCAATTGTTCAATTTGGAACCAAGCGATACGTATTATATGAAAAATGATACAGGGCAATGGGTAGAAGTCGTGAGTTTGATAAAATGGAAGGGCTTTTTCTTCCCATATCCATCTTTTGGAGGAGTAATGGTCATTGACAATGGCGCTCACTATTTCAAGGACTACCTAGAGCGTGTGGCAATAGGAAAAGGAACATACATAAGCCCTGAGGATATGAAGAACTACCCATACCTGACACGACAGAATACAGTGGCCGAAAAAGTATCTCGCTTGCAGGCGGAATCCCTGAAGTTCCTGGGAGGATTCAGTGATCCATTGCCATGGAACATGGAAACAGCCGTAAAGATACCAGACTTGGCAGACGATCAAAATCAACAACCATTTGTAACAGATTTCAATTTTTCTGAAACCGGCATAGATGCATATAGCGGTTTGTACCATTGGTTTGGCTTGGAACCGGTAGGAGACGAGCGTACCAGCCTAACCTATAGCGTATTCATTCCCGCAGATGGAACAGACAAGCTATATTATTATGATCATGCATCCAAAAAAGAAGGGTATGCAGGGGTTTCGGCAATGCCTTTGAAAGTCATAGAATCTCGTAAGGAATTTGATTGGTCGGTAAACAAACCTGTGGAATTTAGGCCATATATAAAAAACATAGCCGGACGCAAGCGATTGTTCTTTTTGGGAACCATAGCTGCCATTCGTGAAGGATCGGATAATTTTGACGGCTCAGCGACACCGGACTTGGCATTGATAGATAGTGAATATCGCGATGTGGTTTGGATAGATGTAAAACACCCTAGCCAATGGGAAAAGACTGTTTATGATCAATTGAATGAAGCCTGGCGTTCCAGTGAAGGCATAGGAGACTATTTTGTTGAAGATACTAAGGCAATTGATGTTATGAATAACATTGATAAAAAATTATTGTCGATAGATTCTCTTAAACAAAATCAAGGATTGGATAGTGATGACAAGGCAATTCAAGAGTTGCAATCCAAAATAGATTCCATTAAAAGATTGAGAGAAGCGGAGGAGATATTGAAATTGGAACGTAGGATTGATTCTATTAAATCTTTGAAGCAAGTAGATACCATTGAAAATTAATTTTACTTGGTAATTACTACAAGTTAACTGAAGTGAAAATACTCATTTTCCTTCTTTATAAAACTAACGATTAAATCTGTAACAACCTCTAACTTGTTTATACTTATATGTAAAAGCATAAATTAATGATGGTCTTGACAACAAATTAAATTCCCTTGCCATTAATTTCAAAAAAGAAATAATGCTTTTCATAAAAATTATAGAATATGAATTGGATATTGGGAGTGTGCTTTATTTTAGTACTTATTTTTCTAGTAAACAACTACTCGAAGAAAAAGAAATTATTTAAACTCAAGAACGAGCTATTGTCCAATTGGGGTAAACCCAAAGATGGTACCTATTATAATTTTAGTTCCATTGGCAAATATTTTGAAAATAATGCATACAAGAAAGAAGCGTTTCATATTGTTTCAGAAAAAACAGAACAGGATTTAGACCTCAATGCTCTTTTTAAATTCATAGATAGGACGACCTCTAAAATCGGACAACAATACCTATACTTCAAATTGAGAACCATAGGACCCATTGAATCCCTTTTGAAATTTGATGTATTGACCGAGCATTTCATTAAAGACAAAACGTTGAGGATACAAAGCCAATTGAATTTATCTCGACTTGAAAGTAGGAATGCCTATGACTTGGAAAGGTTGATAAATGAAGAGCAAATAGAAAAATCAAAATTATTGTGGTTGGCTTATTCATTGACAGCAATTACGGTACTGTTGATGTGTTTTGGTTTTTATCAACCCATTTGCTTCTTTTTCATCATACCCATTTACATAACGAATTTGATATTGCATTTTAGCAACAAGAAGAATGTAAGTCATTATTTAAGTGGAATAAACCAATTGTCCATAGCGCTTAAAACAGCCAAGAAATTAACGGGATTCGAAAAGATAAAAAAACATTATGGAAAATTTCCTTTTATAAGGAAGATAGAAGCCATAAAATTGAGAACTGAATTTTTGGGTTTCAATGTCGACTTAAGCAACGAGTATGTCTTTGCAATTTGGATGATGATAGAATCTTTCAAGATTCTATTCAATTTGGAATATATTTTATTCAATAGTTTTTTAGATGCCATAAAACACCGTAAAGGTGACATTGAAGCACTGTTTTTGTTTTTGGGAGAAGTGGATTCTGCCATATCCACGGCATCATTGAAATGTAGTGGTTTAACACTATGTACTCCCGATTTCGTTTCGGTAAAAAGGATAAGTGTAATGGGAATGGTGCACCCTTTAATAGAAGATTGCATCCCAAACGACTTGGACATGATAAACAAGAGTATGCTACTAACTGGGTCCAACATGTCTGGAAAGACGACATTTATAAGAGCAGTTGCCTTGAATGGTATTCTAGCCCAAACATTGAACCTATGTTTTGCAAAAAGATACAAGGCTCCATTTTTTAAGGTGTATTCTTCCATTAGAATTTCGGATGATGTATTGGAGAACACCAGTTATTATTTGGAAGAAGTTCTAACCCTCAAACAATTGATAGACGTATCAAAAGATGCCCCCCCTTGTTTATTTGTCTTGGATGAAATATTCAAAGGAACAAATACGGTCGAACGGATTTCGGGGGGACAGGGGATTTTATCATATTTAAACAAAAACAACAATATGGTTTTTGTTTCTACTCACGATATTGAGCTTACGGATTTATTGAAAAACGAAGATTATGAATTGTTTCATTTTTGTGAAAAAATGGAAAATGACAATATGATGTTTGATCATAAATTGAAACAAGGGAAATTGACTACGCGCAATGCCATTAAAATCATGGAATTGTATGATTATCCGGAAAGCATCATAATTGATGCAAAAAAAACCTTGACGACGCTAACCCATGCATAACAGGATTTTATCAATTTTTGAGTGTAACAATCGATAACTTGTTCAGACCTATAAATAAAGAGATATTATGGGATATATGGGTTTCGGAATGCAGAATGTAGTTTATAGGCAACAACCAAAAAAAACTTATGAAATTTCCAGGAAGCCTGCTTTCATTCCGCTTCAAAATTACTCAAGGACATTTAAACTTAAACCTTCAATAAAAAAGAATCAAAGATTAAGAGGTTTTTTGACCATCTCAATAATAGGGATATCCTTCTTTTTCATCACAATTAGTGCTTTGCATTTTAATGATTATTCTAAAATACATGCTAGACAAACGGCTAACAGGGTAGAGCAGGACAATAGAGCAGCTTTCAATTTTTTAATGCACTCTGGTATGGATAGGTTGAGAAACAACGATCTCATAGAAGCTTATTCGGAATTTAAACTAGCTTGTAAAATTGATCCGGACAATGAGCAATTGAAAAGGTTGGTCATTGAGACCGCAAGTGTTTTATGCGCCAAAGAAGAAAAGTATTGCAGTGATTTGAATTATTATTTAAGCTTGGGGCAATAATACAAACCTTAAGCGGAATACCTAAGGTTCAATGAGAGTCTACAGAGGATATTCCATCTTTATGTTACAACGTTCGTAAGGGCAATCTTTTTCCACCGGTATTTCTATGAAACCATATTTTCTATAGATGTAGATGGCATTCTCCAAAACTCTGTTGGAGTAGAGTAGTAGTCCTTTAAACTCATTGGTTTTGGCAAAGTCCAAACAATGCTGCATTAGTTTTTGTCCAATTTTATGTCCACGGTGTTTTGGTGAAACTGCCATTTTGGTCAATTCAAAAACCCCGTTTTCATCCATTGGCATCAAAGCTACGGTACCTACTACCTCGTTGTTTAAAAGAGCGAAAAATATATGACCTCCTTTGTTTATGATATAATGGTCTGGATTGCTCAATACTTCTTCATCATATGGTTCTACGTAGAAATAGGTTTTTAACCACTCTATGTTCAAATCATGGAAGTATTTGGTGTACTTAGGATAGAAGGACACAATATCCAGATTCTTTTTTGTCTTCAATTCTGCGTCGTTTATTATTCTCATACTAAAGTTGGATGTGTTTAGTTTGTCTTCAAGAGTATTCAAATGTTCTATTAGGGAACTTGAAGACGTTAATGTGAATTCTTTGATTACTTTGTCTATGCTTTCCCAGATGGGCTTTATCCTTGTCAGCAAGGATTCTCCCTTTTCTGATGGATGAACAATTTTCTTGCGCTTGTCTATGGCGTCATCTTTAATTTGGACCAATTCTTTTTTTATAAGCTTGTTTATGGATTGTGTAATGGCTGGCTGTGATAGATTCAAGATGTTCTTTATCTCTGTATTCGTAACTCCAGCTTTGTTGACTATTATCTTAAAGACTGGAAACAAGTATGGGTCAAAATCTATATTGAAATGATCGTAGACCAATTGTGTTTCTTTCATTAGGTATTCGCTTAGTCTTTTCAATCTAGACCCCAGTCCCAATTCTCCTAAACCTCGTAATGCATCCATTAATATATGTATTTATATAAGTGCTTATGCAAATATATTGAAATCATTTGAATTTTCAAGGATAGTGCCTGTTTTTTTGTGTCCACTAAATTATTGTAAATGAAAGAGGAGTGGTAAGTAGCGAAGATTAAAGGTTTGCTGTACCATTCACGAAAAAAGCATTCTCTATATAGTACATTTCATAGTCAATTTAGGGTTATCGAATGTATAGTAATTTTGAGAATGCTTTCTAATCAACAAAAAACAATATATGTAATAGCAAATGTTTCCTTTTATAGACTTGTATAATTCATTCTATGCTGCACTCAATAATGGTGCGAAATTAAAAATTACACAAGATATTTTACTAGTTGTTAGTTAATTAAGTATAAGTTATCGATAAAAAGTGTAATAAACAAGTTTAAAAACAATTTTAATAGGTTAATTCTTGTTAATTTTTTAAATAGCACTGATTTTCAAGTATTTACATATCGAATGATTTTTTATAATAATTCCTTGGCTCTAATGAAATCGGTTATTAGATAGCTAATGAGCTTGCCCACTTGTGATGCCGCCTTTTTTTTGGGGGCTGCCTCGCATATGTGTAAGTATTTGGCATTGTAATGGTTGCCAAAGAAGTGTGTAAACTCCCTTGCTTTGACTACAGGGAAACCACTAGGGGTTTGTGCACTACTTGGAATGTTCTCAATTGCATCACAGTCTATTTCAATTCCAAAGGGCTTTTTTTCAATATGCTTCAAAGCACGCTTCATCTCTTTTTTGAATTTTAAATCTTTCCTTATCTCAATGGATTCATAGGTATTGTAATCTAAGACTACTTCATTGTCAAAGGTGTCAAAAATGTCCTTTGATGTATAGTTCTCATGCAAACCAAAAACAAAATAATTGGATAAGAAGCCTTCCGATGCAGCATAGGAAAATCCATTGCCACTATGTCTACCTTCCTGTGACCTGAAATCGGTATGGGCATCAAAATTTATGGCATTCACTGAATGCTTCAAAGCTAATGATGTTCCTTTTAGATTTCCGTATGCATTGTTGTGTCCTCCACCAATAATGATGGGAGTCTTTCCTGCGCTTACTATTTTGAATATTAAATCGCTTACCTCTTTGTCAATGTTCTCGACCAATTTTCGAGATCTTTGTATGTCCTTGGAATTGCTTTGATTCAATTTTGAAAGTTGAATCAATTCTTCTTCAAAATTCAAATGACCAAGAATAAGTACTTTATTTGCAAAAGTATATGCATTACTTTGTATATTTAACAAAATTTTAATTGTGGCGTCCCAAGCAGTCAAAGTCCCTGATTTCCCGTGGTTTGAGAAAACTCCTACATCTTCTGGTAGTCCAAGTATTACATACTCGACGTCTAAATTTTTTATGGACTCGTATATGTTTGTGGTTGAGGTTAATAACTTAATATGTTCACCAAATTTGGATTCTCCTATGCGTTTGTTAAGTATTTTATTTACTTTAGAATCGTCAAGTAAAACAAGTTTATTCATATTAAAATTTTCAGAAGTTAATTTAAAGTTGAATGAAAATTACAGTTTATGCTTAAAAAAATTAAAAATAGATATTAAACATTAAAAACAAGAATATAAATTATATTCATTAAATACAAACCCAAATAATTACATTCATTAATACAAACCCAAATTATATTCATTTACAAATCCAAAACAAATATTATGACAAACAAAACATCAAATATAGGTTTAAAAGTAGCTCTAGGTATTGCAATTGCATTATTTGTAGGAGTTGGTATTTACTCTTCGTCTCTATATAAGGAGAAAGTAAGCACGGAAGAACAATTGACAGAAGAGAAAGCTTCAGTTATGAAAGACCTTACTGCTATGAATACCAAATACGACATGGCTATAAACGAAAGTGCCATCGTCAATCAGAATTTGGTAGATGCCAGAGAGCGCATACAAGGCTTGATAGATTCTTTAAGTGTATCTGAAGCCAACATAAAAAGCCTATGGAGGTATAAGAAGAAATACTTGTCTCTTCAAAAGGAGATGGATGTTCTATTGGAGGAAAATGATAAGTTGAAGGTGGAAAACCAATTGTTGGCAACATCATTGGATAGTACACAACTTGAACTTGAAGAACGTACAATGTTCACGGATTCTCTTTTGGTACAGAATACGGCTTTGGCAGATGTCATGGAAAATGCAGCAGTACTTACCACAGCCAACTTGAAAGGGTTTGGAGTAATTGAACGTACTTCTGGTAAGTTGATTCCAACGGAAAGAGCAAAGCGTAGTGATAAAATTAGAGTTTGTTACACTGTAGCAAAAAATAGGCTGGTTGAAGCAGGAGACCAGGAGCTATACGTGCAAGTAATAGATCCGAAAAGCAACATTCTAGGAGCCAATGACCAAATTGTCTTTGGTTCGGAAACACTTAACTATAGTGTAATAAGCAAATTCAACTATGAGAATAGCAACTTGGATATTTGTGAGTTCATCACGAAAAAAGGAGGAGAAGACTTTCAAAAAGGTAGTTACAAGGTAAACGTATTCAACGGGAAGGAATTGGTTTCCAGTACTCAATTTACACTTAAATAGACTTATTATCTAGTATTATAAAAACCTGAAGGCAAGAACATTCTTGTCTTCAGGTTTTTTTTATTGATTCAAAGCTTTGATGCACGATTCCCTGATGTCCCAAATGGAATCAAAAGTATGGGGAATTGCTTTAATTGCGATCCATTGTCTTAGATACATTTTGTGAAAGTCTACTTTATAACTGCCAATTTGTTTCGGAGATATTTGTTCTTCTACCAAAAGACTACTAACAAATGAGGTTTCAGAATCTATTGTTCTGGTAACATCGACAATTTTATTGCCAACCTTCAAATAGGTATGTGCTTCGGGAATGTAACTCAGCTTGTTCATTTTCAATACATGGTCAATTCCCTTTGTGTTTTTTTCATTCATTTTATAAATTCCTAGACATAGTTTTACTTGTTCTTGCTCATTTTCGATTGCAATTTGCTTTAAAAATGCGTGTTTAGTCGAGCAAGTCCCCTTGCTTTCCTTTAAAATCAAGGTAAAATCACTTCTGTTGGAATTTCTACCATACGGTAATTGTTTGATGTGATTGCATACAGTCTTAAAGGAGATAAGCCCCAAACGCATGCAAGCTTGGGAGAGTGGCCCAGAGTTCGTTAAATGAAAATTAAATGCGTTCTCCATTTATTAAGACTTGATCTATGTGGTTATCCCCAAAGGCATAAGGCAAATAGTTGTAACTAGGTATATTTTTCGTAATGATGACATTGGCCTTTTTACCTTTGGTGATGCTACCATATTCGGTGGAAATTCCCATGGCGTAGGCACCGTTTATGGTTGCAGCATTTATGGCCTCTTCTGGTGTTAATTTCATTTTGATGCAAGCAGTGCTTACAACAAAGTTCATATTACCAGATGGAGTGGAACCTGGGTTGTAATCTGTAGCCAAGGCCAAAGGCAATCCTGAATCTATAATTTGCCTCCCAGGAGTATAGGGAATACTTAGGAAATAAGAACATGATGGAAGAGCTACTGGCATTGTATTAGAACCTTTTAAGGCAGTTATGTCTTCAAGGTCCAGTTCCTCCAAATGATCCACACTTAAAGCTCCATGCTTTACAGCCAAAGCTATGCCTCCAAAGGCATTGAATTGATTGACGTGAATTTTTGGTATTAGATTGTATTGCTTGGCTGCCAATAATATCTGGTCGGTATCCTCCAAAGAAAAATACCCTTTTTCGCAAAAGACATCTACATAATGTGCCAATTGATGCTTTGCTATCTCTGGTAACATCTCGGTGATTATTAGATCGAGGTAACCTTGTTTGTTGTCCTTGAATTGCTTTGGTAAGGCATGGGCCCCCAGAAACGTTGCTTTCACCTTGATTGGGTATTCTTTTTTGATACGTTTTACGACACGTAACATCTTCAATTCTGCTTCGGTGGTTAAACCATATCCCGATTTAATTTCGATGGCACCGGTGCCTAATTGCATTATGTTTTCGACACGCGCGATAGATTGCCTGTACAATGTGTCTTCATCAGTATTTTGCAACGTTTCTGCACTATTCAATATACCGCCACCACGATTGGCAATGTCTTCGTAGCTCAAACCATTGATGCGATCTACGAATTCCTGCTCTCGATTGCCTGCATATACAATGTGGGTATGTGAATCGCACCAAGTCGGTAATACGATCTTACCAGTGGCATCGATGGTTTCATCTGCAGTGATGCCTATGCAGTTTTCCATTGTACCATAGTCTACGATGGTATCGTGTTCTATTAATAAATAGGCATTTTCAAGGGTTGGAAGATCTTTCATTTCGCTACCGGTAACTTTTAGGATGCCAGCTTCCCTAACTTGCAACAATTCTTTTATATTGGTAATTAATATGGACATATTAAGTTTTATAAAGTATATTAAAGGGATAAATTTAGGAACAAAATATTAGAAACAATGCAAACGATAGGATTAATTGGAGGGATGACACCGCAGAGTACGATGCTTTATTACGAAATATTGAATTTTTTGTCGAACAAGAAATTTGGAGGATCTCATTCATGCAAGCAAATCATATATTCCTTGGATTTTGAGACCATTTCAGGATTACAAAAAGAAAACCGATGGGATATGTTGAATGATATAATTGCGGATGCAGGGAAAAGTTTGGAAGCTGCTGGTGCTGGGTTGATTATAATTTGTGCAAATACGATGCATCTATGCATAGATGCCATTAAGGCTGTAGTTAATGTCCCAGTCATACATATTGCAGAAGCCACTGCTATGAAGATTAAAAAGAAAGGGTTGAAAAAAGTAGCCCTTTTGGGAACCAAATACACGATGGAGAAGAACTTTTTCAAGAAGATATTGGAATCTTTCGGGATTGAGACCATTATTCCCAATGAGGCGGATAGGGATACTTGTCATAAGATTATTTACAAGGAATTGTCCAAAGGACTGTTGTTGAAGGAAAGTAAGATGGCTTATTTGGATATAATGGATGCCATGATAAAGGATGGGGCACAAGGAATTATCCTAGGATGTACGGAAATCCCCTTGCTGATAAAACAGTGTGATGTCGATGTTCCAGTTTTCGATACTACCACCATTCACGCTAGGGAAGCTTTTAAACAAGCTATGAAAACAAAGTTGTAGTTTGCTGGGAAAAATCTGTATTATATATGTTAATGGCTGACATGACCATAAACAGGATTCCTAATAAACTAACGATCCAATTGTATTTTTTAGTGAGAAATCTTGAAACCAGATAGATGAGTAGGGTTATGATGCCAATGATGGCAGGAATCCACTTTATAATTGCGGAAGCCATACCTGCACCAGTATAATCAGCACTGAATGTAATGCTGCATGTCATGAACTCTACCACTATTATGGCAATGATGTTAAATTTCGGGTCGTTCAATTTTTTATTCATTAAACTAATATAGATAATAAATGGTTGTTTTTGTAGTTTGAAGATAAAATACGCATATGGAATTCAAATTGAGGAGTTATTGTAACTTATTAGAAAAGATCTGAATTTCCTATTGATTGATCACACCAAGCAATTCCTTTTCAAAACCTATGTTGAACATATTGGATTTGGGGTTTACTATTTTTTGTTTCCCATTAATCAAAAAGACATTGGTAATGGGGCTTATGGATAAAATAGCTTTAGCCTTTTTAGGGAATTTAAATCGGTACTCGTTTTTTATTGCCACTTTATGGCGTTTTAGGATATTGGCTTGTTCTTGAAAAGAAATGGAATCCGTGTTAATTGACAGAAATAGGACTTCCGGGTACTTTTTTTCCAATTCTTGAGCCCTTTTGTGTACATCGACAATGTATGATTTGTTTTTTTTGTTCCAAAAAAAGATTACCGTAGGTTTTTTTATCAATTTAAGAAGTTCTATATCTTTTTCTTCTTTGTCAAGTAGATCTACGGTAGGTATTTTCAAACCAGGTTTCAAACGCTTATACGAATTTACTATGTGAAAAGCATTTTCTTTCAATTTGCTGTTGGTACATTTCTCATTGAAAGATTTGTACAATTCATCATAACCATCTGTATCTTTGGAGATGCGTATGTAATGAATCATTGTATAATATAACAAGCTGTTCTTCTTGTATTCGTTGTTTA
Organism: uncultured Bizionia sp.; assembly: GCA_947496215.1. Lineage (GTDB taxonomy): Bacteria > Bacteroidota > Bacteroidia > Flavobacteriales > Flavobacteriaceae > JAHDHI01. The sequence continues at coordinate 54,216 of CANMCF010000012.1, read as the reverse complement.
TGTTGTTATCTATAGCAGCTATTTTGTCTAAATTGTAATCAATGGAATCTTCATCATAATTCGTGTCATCCGAATGTTTGAGGTGTTCTTGAAGGGCAATGTTATTGATGTGAAACTTTAAAAAATTATTGTATGGAGGATAGTCCTTCAATAGTTCATCGTTGTAATCGATCTCTTTTCTATAGTCATAGAAATTGTCAGGCAAGCTGTTGAACATATCCAATTCGGATTTGCTGTAATTGGCAAAAGGATAAAACTCCTTGCTTGAATAATATCTATAGTTTATGTTGGCTTTTGCCATTTTGTTGAATAGCTTGGTCGTTTTGTTCTTCTTTATGAACTTGTTCAATCTTTTTAACTTTTCCTCTTTCATGGCATTCAATTTTTCTTGAAAGGGAATAGGATCCAATTGGCTCATGATTAGTGTCTTGTTCTCATTGTCCTCTCTTTCATTCTCAAGAAACATTTCCATCAAATAGTTGTTCTCTTTTGCTCCAATGCCGGTATAGACTAAAGATTCATCGAATTCTATTGTGTTCAGCCTCAATAACAGACTGTCTTTGAGTTGTAAAAGAATAAATTGTTGCTCATGCCCATCGTAGAAATTATAAAGCCCAGATTTGAAATCTGTCAATTTATATGAAAATCTATTGTGCTTATCCAAAGTTATGGTATCTATAACTTTATGAGATTTCATTAGGACGATGTAGTTTGAATTTGGATTAATTATCTCACCACCTAGAAAAGCAAAATTCTCATCACTTTCCACCATGTCCTTTTTGCAAGTGACTAGGGATAATGATGCTAATAACAATACGTAAAATGATTTGAAGCTCATTTTGTGTTTTTTAGATATGGTTAGTAAAAACAAAAATATGTTTTGAATCTATGTTTTGGTGTTAATGCGTTGTTAAATTGACGCTAAATATATCTAAAATGAAGATCAAAAAAGGATATTTTTTTTAAAATGGCAAGAACAAGTCGTGTATTATGCATTTGTCAAATGCATATGTAGTAAAAATGAGGTTCTCCTATTTCAAATGCTTGAGGAATATTTAGAGAGAACATTAAGTATGGAATTAAGTTAAAGTATTTTAGGAGGTGTCATCCATCTTTCAAAAACCAAAGAAATTATTATAAACTGCATTTGTTTCGTCTTATGGAAGTAATTTTTTACTTTTGCGCAAAATTAAAACAACAGGAATGCTATCAGTTTCAAATCTTTCAGTACAATTTGGCAAACGTATACTTTTTGATGAAGTAAACACAACTTTCAACAATGGGAATTGTTATGGTATTATTGGAGCCAATGGTGCCGGGAAATCCACATTTTTAAAAATAATATCGGGAAAGATGGATCCTACTTCTGGCCATGTGCATTTGGAGACGGGAAAACGAATGTCCGTGTTGGAGCAAAATCACAACAAGCACGATGAAGATACTGTTCTGGAAACTGTGATCAAAGGGAATCAACCCCTGTTTAAGATCAAATCGGAAATCGATGCCCTATATGCAGATTATACAGATGAGAATGCAGAGAAGATAGGAGAGCTTCAAGTACAATTCGAGGAGATGAATGGTTGGAATGCCGATAGTGATGCAGCAGCAATGTTGTCCAATTTAGGTATCAAAGAGGAATTGCACTATACATTGATGGCAGATTTGGATGGTAAGCAAAAAGTACGTGTATTGTTGGCTCAAGCACTTTTTGGAAATCCAGATGTATTGATTATGGATGAGCCTACCAATGATTTGGATTATGAAACGATTGGATGGTTGGAAAATTTCTTGGCAAACTATGACAATTGCGTCATTGTAGTATCTCACGATAGGCACTTTTTGGATGCGGTTTGTACGCACATTAGTGACATTGACTTTGGGAAAATCAATCATTTTTCTGGAAACTACACGTTCTGGTATGAATCTTCGCAATTGGCAGCAAGACAAAGATCACAGCAAAACAAGAAAGCTGAGGAGAAGAAAAAAGAATTGGAGGAGTTTATTCGTCGTTTTTCTGCAAATGTTGCAAAAAGTAAACAAGCAACAAGTAGAAAGAAGATGATTGATAAATTGAACATAGATGAAATAAAACCGACATCTCGTCGTTATCCTGCAATTATCTTCGAACGAGATAGAGAGGCAGGAGATCAAATATTGAATGTAGAAGGATTGTCAGCTTCCATAGATGGAGAGACATTGTTCAAAGACATCGATTTAAATTTGAACAAAGGAGACAAGGTTGTGTTATTTTCTAGAGATTCTAGAGCAACGACGGCCTTTTATCAAATTTTAAATGATAAGGAAAAAGCAGATGCAGGTAAACTTGCTTGGGGTGTTACAACCACGCAGTCCTACTTGCCTTTGGACAACAGTGAGTTTTTCGACAATAATTTGACATTGATAGATTGGTTGCGTCAATGGGCAACGACGGAAGAAGAAAGAGAAGAAGTGAATATTCGTGGATTCTTGGGGAAAATGATTTTTAGTGGAGAAGAGGCCTTTAAAAAATCGACGGTATTGTCTGGAGGGGAAAAAGTGCGTTGCATGCTATCCCGTATGATGATGATGAGAGCAAATGTATTGCAATTGGATGAGCCAACAAATCACTTGGATTTGGAGAGTATTACGGCTTTCAACAATTCTTTGAAGAATTTTAAGGGGACTGTATTGTTTTCAACACACGATCATGAATTTGCACAAACGGTGGCCAATAGAGTTGTGGAATTAACGCCAAATGGAGTTATTGATAGATTCACCACTTTTGATGATTATATGCAAGACCAAAAAATCAAGGAACTTAGAGAGAAGATGTACACTGTTTGATGGCGTGAACGTACTTAAGTTCTATTATAAAATAAATGAAAAAGCCCTGAGAATTTAAATTCCCAGGGCTTTTTTGCTTGTTAGAGCAAACTTGTACAGCAAATGTTGAAAGCTAAGTGGTTTCCATTTCAGAACGTACGCTTTCAACAATGATAACTGCTTTGTCCAATTCGTTTTCATGAACATAAATCTCAGGCATTCCTGGTAGGGAAGCTCCAAACCCGGCAAGTCTGCCAGATTCCGTTTCATCCTTTATTATCGGGTTTATCCCAATGTCTTCCAAGCGTTGCTTGATCAATTGAACAACAATGAAGTTGCCTGTGTATATTTTAATATAATTTGAGTCTGTCATACGGTGTTTGTGTTAAAGGTTACTTCTATAATATACGAAAAAAATAGCAGAAACTTACAGTCTTCAACAATGTTAAATACGTTAAAATTATGTGAAAGTAAAGTCTATAATTCAATTGGTTACGTTTATAAGGTAACTATAAACTTTAAATTTTTTTACAGATGAAATCTAAAAATCTTATTGGTATTGTACTGTTTGCATTAGTCTTGTGCTTTACGAGTTTTGGCCACTCACAAAGCAAAAAGAAGGCTCAAAAGGAAAAGGTTAAAACGGAGGCTATGGAGCCCCAATCAGATATTATGACTTTTTTGAAGTCTTCTAAGTCCCACACGGTTTTGGTAAAGGTCATTGATGCATCTGGATTGTCAGAAAAACTATCGAGTGAAGGGGCTTATACTTTATTTGCTCCAACGGATGAGGCCTTTGGAAAATTGCCTGAAGGAACGTTGAAAAGCTTGTTGAAGCCAGAAAATAAAGAGAAGTTGAAAGCCATTCTTGCATATCACATCATCCCTGGTAATTTCAATTCGACAGAAATTGTGAAAGCTATAGAGAACAATAATGGAGAATCTGATTTTAGAACTTTGAATGAGGAAGCCATTTCTGCTTATACCAAGGATGGAATACTTGTTTTGACAGGAGCAAATGGCAATGATTCCGAAGTTGAAATATCGGATATGCAACAAACCAATGGTTATGTACACATAGTAGATGCAGTCATAATACCAAATTAATGGTCTTTTAAAAGATTTGAAAAAGAAAAAGCGACCCGATAAAGGTCGCTTTTCATATTCAAATGATATTTTGTGTTATTTGTTTTTGCCCAACAAGTTCATAAGAACAGTTACAACTCCAAAACATACAAGAATGACAGAAACAACAAGTCTTAGGGTATTGTAGCTGGCTTCTGTAAAATAATGCCCATATAGTCTATAACCTCCAACAGCAATGAACACAAAGCCTATGAGAAGGTTGTAGATTTTCTTCTTGTTGCCGTTCTTTTGTTGTTGTGAGTTTTGTTTCTCCATAGTTGAATTATCTTAATTCGGCTCCTAATTTGTTTTTGAAGTTGTCTTGAAGCTTGTTCATTATTTTGTCTACTACTTTGTCAGTGAGTGTTTTGTGTTCGTCTATGAACATAAAGCTTACCGCATAGCTTTTTTTGCCATTGGGAAGGTTCTTTCCTTGGTAGACATCGAACAAACTCACATTTTTAAGCAATTTCTTTTCAGTTTGTTTTGCAATGGTGTGTATTTGTTCGAAAGTAACGTTGTCATCCAACAACAAGGCAAAATCACGACGAACTTCTGGGTATTTAGGTATTGCATTGAATTTTATGCTATTGCGTTTTGAGACCTCTATGATGTTATCCCAATTGAAATCAGCATACAACACTTCCTGTGCAATCCCAAAATGTTTTAGTATGGAATTCTTGACGATCCCAAATGATACTAGAGGCATCTTTCCTTGCTCGAATTGCAATCCTTCACTAAAAACGTCATTCTTGGTTGGAACAGCTCTATGTCTATTTATGCCCAAACGTTCCAATAGTGCAATGACTGTACCTTTCATATGGAAAAAATCACTTTTAGAAGGAGCAACACTCCAACTTTCGGCACTTTTGTTTCCAGTGGTAAAAAGGGTTAAATGCTTGTATTCCTCTCTGGATTCGTTGTAATTATGATAGGTTTTTCCAAATTCGAATAACTTTAAATCACTTTTTCTTCTGTTTATGTTATGGATTACGGTTTCCAAACCAGAAAACAATAGAGATTGTCTCATAACGGACAAATCGTTACTCAATGGATTTAACATGACAATATTGTGCTCGTCCTTCAATTGTTCACTTAGTGTTATGTAACTAGGTGTGGTCAATGAATTAGAGAGAATCTCGAAGAACCCCTGGGAAGCCAATTGGTTCCCGACGACATTTTGTAATTTATGATCTTCAAATTTCGACGAGTTGGAAATCGAAGCATTCAACTTCGTTGTTGTTTTTATGTTGTTGTAACCATAGACACGAAGAATTTCTTCAATGACATCGGCTTCGCGTTGTACATCATTCCTATAGGAAGGAACTGTTAAGCCCAAACCGGTTTCCGTAACATTGTTCACCTTGATCTCCAAAGAGGACAAAATACTTTTTATGGTCTCTCTTGGAATTTCTTGCCCAATCAGTTTGTTTACCTTTTCAAAGGTAATGTGAACTTGGAAATCTTCGATCTTATTTGAATAGTCATCAGAGATGTCACTGGTGATTTCTCCACCAGCAACTTCTTGAATCAATAGAGCTGCTCTTTTCAATGCATATTGGGTAATGTTGGGGTCTATTCCTCTTTCAAACCTAAAAGACGCATCAGTATTCAATGTATGACGTTTTGCGGTTTTACGCACGCTTATGGGGTTGAAGTATGCACTTTCTAAAAATATGTTCGTAGTTTGCTCGGATACACCTGAATCCAATCCTCCGAAAACACCTGCAATGCACAATGGTTTTTCGATGTCACAAATCATTAGATCATCCTGATGCAATTCACGTTCGGTACCGTCCAATGTCGTAAACTTCGTACCCGCTGCTACTGTCTTTACCTCAATTTTGTTTCCTGTAATCTTGTTGGCATCGAAGGCATGCAATGGTTGGCCCAATTCATGCAAGACATAGTTTGTGGCATCTACGATGTTGTTGATTGGTGATAGACCTATGGCTTTCAGACGGTGTTTTATCCATTCTGGGGATTCTCCTACCTTCAAACCAGAAATCGTAACTCCACAATAACGAGGGGCCAATTCCTTGTTCAATACTTCGACATCTATCTTAAGTGTTCTGTTGTCTACATGGAAAGCACTTACCGAGGGTGTGATTAATTCCAAGGTAATGTCCTTGTGTTGTAAACCAGCCTTTAAATCGCGAGCGGTGCCGAAATGACTCATGGCATCTGCTCGATTTGGAGTTAAACCAATTTCGAAGACCTGATCGTTTTCAATTTCGAACAATTCGGAAGCAGCAGTTCCAATGGTAGTGTCTTTTGGCAATACCATAATGCCGTCGTGAGATTTTCCCAAGCCCAATTCATCTTCGGCACATATCATTCCGTGGCTTTCCTCTCCTCGAATCTTTCCTTTTTTTATGGTCCATGCTTCACCTTCCTCAGTATACAAGGTCGTGCCAATGGTAGCTACTGGGACTTTTTGTCCAGCTGCCACATTTGGAGCACCACATACGATTTGTACAGGCGAATCGGATCCAATATTTACAGAAGTGACTCGCAAGCGATCTGCATTGGGATGCTGTACGCAGGTTAATACCTCACCAACGACAACACCTTCCAAACCACCTTTTACGCTTTGGTAGGCTTCCAATCCTTCTACTTCCAAACCTAGATCTGTAAGTAATTCACTTGTTTGTTCTGGTGACCAATCTGTTTTAATAAATTGTTTTAACCAATTGTATGAAATCTTCATCGATAGATGTTTAATTGTTTTTTTATTTAATAAATGAAACCCATAGACAATTATGAGATAACATTTTCAAGATCGCAAATATAACAATAGTTCAGGGTTCTTGAAATTGAAAAAAGTGTTTTGTTTCAAAAATACTCGTTAACGGTTTTTTAATTTGTAATTAATCAAATAATAAAGAGTTATATGATAAATGTCTCCATTTTTCAGCATTCTTTTAAAAAGAAGTTTTTTAAGAAATAATAGCCTTTATTTTTCTATGAAAAATGAATATTGAAGGATATTTTGTAAATTGTAGGAATAATAATAAAAAAGTATTCAACATGAGAAAAGTAATGAAACTACTTCTTACAGTATTGGTTATAGGGTTTGTTTCCTGTGGAGATGATAAAAAAGAAGCAGAAGAAACAAAAGCAGCTCTTGAAGAAATCAAGACTATTGAAGAAAAAACAGAACAAATTGTAAAAGACGTAGAAAAGAGTGCAGAGGAATTGAAGAAAGAAATAGAGGAATTGGAAAAAGAATTAAACAATTTTTAAAACTATGAAAACTATGAAATATATTGCGTTATTAAGTGTTTGCCTTTTATTTGGAGGGAACTTTAGTCTTTATGCTCAAGGAAAATCTGGAAAGAGCAAGGATAAAATCGAATTGAAAAAACAAGAACTTAAAGAAGAAAGACAAAAATACAAAGAAGAAAAGCAAAAACAGAAAGAAGAAGCGAAGGAACATAAACAAGAAGCAAAAGAGAAAATAAAAGAACAGAAGGAAGAGTTAAAAGAACAGAAGGAAGAGTTAAAAGAGAAGGCAAAGGAACACAAGCAGAAGTTGAAAGAAGAGAAAGAGAAGAAATCTAAAGATGAAAATGATGATGATGATGGAGAAGGTCATGCATATGGTAAGAATAAAGGAGACTTAAAAGGAAAAGCATTTGGGCAAGCGAGAGCCTTGGAAGCTAAAAAGAAATTGACTGAACAAAAAAAGAGATTGGAAAAAAACAATACGTTTTTGGTTAAGAGCGAAGAGAGAATCAAAGCAGCGAGAGCTCGTTTGGCCGAAGCTAAGGAGTCAGGAAAGCTATCGCCTGAACAAATTGAAAAAAAGGAAGAGAAAATAGCTGAAATTGAAGCTATGTTGGAAAAACACAAAGTTGATTTTAAAAAAGGTAGAGAAGGGCTTGAGAAACAACAAAAAAAATTATCAGAGGTCTACAAGAAAGAGTAAATTAATATAAAGGGTAAAGCAAATAAAAAGGCATTGTTTTTACAATGCCTTTTTATTTGTAACCAATTTGTTGTTTCTTCGAATAATATAACAAACATATTGAAAATGCGCCATTTTTTTATACCTATAATAGTTGTTTTGATGTTTTCATGCAAAACAGAAAAGAAAGTAGAAGTCAATACTGAAAAATTGACACAAGGTTTATTTAGAGCAGAACTACAAGTGAATGATACTGTAACATTACCTTTTACCTTTAAAGTTGAATCTAAAGATGACCTTGTTGTCTATAATGCAAAAGAAGTTATCGAAGTAGACGAAATAACTTATGGAAATGATTCAGTATATATAAAAATGCCTGTTTTTGAAGGTTATCTGGTTGCTAAAATCCAAAATGAAAAACTTGATGGGAGTTTTGTGAAATCCGGGTTGAATAGAACAGTACCCTTTTCAGCAGAAAAAAAAGAAGGGCGTTTTGATGTCTCGGGCGAAGCAAAATCTAATGTTTCAGGAAAATGGGAAACAGTTTTCAGCCCTGGGACAGATGACAAGTACGTGGCTAAAGGTATTTTTGAACAAAGCGGAAGCAGGGTAACTGGAACGTTTAGAACAGAAACAGGAGACTACCGCTTCTTGGAGGGAGTCATTGATGGGAATGAAATGAAATTGTCTACTTTCGATGGAGCACATGCTTTTTTGTTCACTGCAACAGTAACCGATTCTACGCTGAATGGAACATTTTATTCTGGAAATCATTGGAAAGAACCTTTTGAGGCAAAACGTAATGAAACATACGAGTTGCCTAACTCTAACGACTTGACCTATTTAAAAGAAGGATACGACGGTTTGGCATTTACCTTTCCGGATGCTACTGGGCAAAATGTGTCTTTGGCAGATGAACGTTTTAAGGATAAAGTGGTTCTGGTACAGATAATGGGTACTTGGTGTCCAAACTGTTTGGACGAAAGCAAATACTATGCAGAATATTACAAAGCAAATAAAGAAAAGGGGATAGAAATAGTTGCTTTGGCCTTCGAGTATGCAAAGACAGAGGAGAAAGCCTTTTCAGGTATCAAGAGATTGGCAGATAGAGTAGGAATAGAATATCCGATCTTATTGGCCCAAAAAGGAACAACCAGCAAGGCAAAGGCACAAGAGAAATTACCAATGCTAAATCATGTGTTGAGTTATCCAACAACAATATTCATTGATAGAACAGGTAAAGTGCGTAAAATACATACTGGGTTCAATGGGCCTGCAACTGGAGATAAATTCATCGCATTTAAGACAGAGTTTGAAAGCTTTGTTGAAACACTGTTGAAAGAATAGGGAATTACCACTTCATTTAATGAAAAACGCCTCTCGATTTAATTGAGAGGCGTTTTTTATTTGGCTACTACAAGATCACAAGAAAACGACTTTAGATATGGGTTCTTTTAAATGTGGCATTGTTTCATAAAATATGTCTTTATGTTTTTTTTAACATAAACATCTGTTTATTAGACATTTAAAATAATAAAAATTTTTCAACTTAAAGTAAGGTTTTCCCATACTCATTGTACTTAAAACGCTCAATGTCAATGTGTTTTTCTCAATAGCTTTGTTAAGCATGCATAGGGGAAAGCCGAAAAACCTATAAATCAGAGTAGGCTTAATTTTTTAAAACTTGTATTATGAACTTATCAAAGTTAAATTCAAATTCAGTAAAGTCTATTGGAAATTTAGACAAATCAGCAAGTGTATCCTTAGATACAATGAACAAGATTATGGGGGGAGGATGTTACTGTCACTGTAGCACCAATGCTCAACTTGCCTAAACATCATTAACAATGGACTATTGAGTTCATTGTTTTTTTATATGGCAAATTTTTAAAATTTGCCATATTTTTTTTAATAGTTCACTCTAAAATTTCAATCTTATGATTCATAGTCTAAAAGGGGGTTCTTCTTCACTGAGAAAATATTGCACATCTCATTACAATGCAAAAAAAGATTTGATAGTAGACAATTCAGATGAGTTCGTCTTATCCTATTCGATAATAAGATCCATAATTCCAAAACTACGTGCGTTTATGGAAAAGGATAGAATAGACAAGTTGCTATTTGAACATAGGATGATTACCAGTTCTGTATTTATGAATCTCCATGATACCTTGACGACATTGGAAAAACGAGAATCTATTTTTGTAGGTGCTCAATTGGAGTCCAATGTGACGCATACCAGAGTTGCGGAAACGGAAATTGTGCAAAGCTTGGCAGATATTCTTTACATGTTGATGAAGAATGAAGGATTTAGAATCGTAATACCCAATATCTGTTTTTTGGATGAGGGGAGCTTGCACATCATTAGAAAACTATACGAACAACCTATAAATGAATTACCTGATTTAATTCTGGGGTATGATGCATCCTTGGAAGCATCGTACGATGAAAAAACAGGACTATATTGGTTTTATTCATTGAACAAGACCGATAGTCAAGCCTTTTATTATGCTTTTGAGGAAAAGGCGGAAAAAATACTTGAGGTAGAAGATGTAACATCAGATTTTGATTACACATTAATGGATGTTGAATCTAGTTTAGATGAATTGGATCCTGCAATAGAACTAATTGGTCATAATATTCTTAAGAACAATGATAATTTAGATAAATCAAAAGTAAATGCAGTGTATAGAGCAGTATGTAAATGCTTTAATCTATTTCATTTTCCACAAGCATTGCGATTGGGGCAGGAGGCGATTTCCAGAAACTTGGCATTTTCAGATTTGCAAAAGGCGGAAATCTATACCATAATGGGAGTAAGCTCTCATAATTTGCATTTCTTCTCTCAAGGTAACATAGTGTTGGCAGATTACATATTGGGCAATTATATGGAGGCTTTGAAATATGAAAAAGATCCAGCAAGGCGGATCTGTTTGTATTACAGGATAGTGGTGGTCATGGCAAGAAGAAAAGGAGACATCGAGAACTCGGCAGCTTATTTGGGCAAAGCTTACGAAGAGTTGGAAAACAACAATTTCAATTCGCCAAATGCAAAGGCATCCGTCTATAGTTGGATATGTAACATTCATAGTTTTGTCTTGATGAGACAGAGAGAGATGGAAAAGGCCATAAAAGTACATGAAGATGCTTTCTATCTCTTGGAGAAGATAGACAACAAAGGGTTTTTGGCATTCGATTTGAATTTTTCAACAGGAGTATTGGCAGAAAACCTATGTACCTTAAATACAATGGCAGGAGATTATGACAAGGCTAAATTCTGGTATGAGGAAGAAGAGAAGATCGTTAAACAATGGCCAGACGTAAGCATAACTTCCTTTGCAGAGTGGCAAACCTATTATTTCAGAACGCTGCAAATAGACAAAGCCTTGGAGCAAGCAAAGAAGGGATTGATAGCAACTAAAAAGAAATACAACTACATTTTGGAATACTTCTTTACAATGAGTTTGGCAGACCTACACTATAGGTTAGGTAATGCCGATGATGCGTTGCAGTATTACGAAAGAGCATTGGAATTCGAATCGAAGATAGATTTGCGCTATACTAGTCCATTGTCATTGAGAAAAGGGAAGTTGATGGCTATTTTCCAATTAGGCAAACATAAGGAGTTTTTAACCTATGTAGATGAGCTGATAGCAACATTCAAGAATGACGAGTCCACTTACAATGTTTGTAGCCTTTATGCCCTAAAGGCGATTGGTTGTGCAAAGTTAAATAATGAAGAAGAAGCTAACAATGCTGTAAATACGGCAATAGAATTAGCCATAGGCAAAGGGGAGCAAAATGTATTGTTTCATGTGGCCATACAAGCCGGACATACCAACCTGGTCTTAGGAAAGAGGAACGAAGCTTACGAAGCATTCAATCAAGCATTGGAAATAGGAACTAGCAATGACCAAGGCAATGTGATTTCTAACACGGACATGGCTTTACTATACATAGGGATGTGCATCAGTGCTCCAAATGCATCAAGTGAACATATGGAAATGGCCATAAGACATACATGTCAATCATTGAAAGAGGATGCTTCGATATGGTGGTATTTAAACAATCTCATTCAAATCATTACAGAAAGCAATCACGACATGGAAAATGCAAAGACAGAGTTTCAAGGACTTTTGAAAGCAGCCGAACAACGCGTGGATTACGATGATGAGTTAAAAAAGAGGCCCTTTCAAAAAGTTTAGTTATGTAATATTTAACATTGGAATTAATGCAAAAAAGGAACAGATGAAAAAAGTATATATAGGAAATAGAGCGCAATTGGATAATAGATTTTTACAGTTGGAAGAGCAATACAAAGACAAAAAGGTGCTTTGGGTATATAATGACGAAGAGTTTCCTTTGGGGTGGAAAACGATAAATTTGCTGATTACGGAACTAAGGGAATCTTTTGGAAGAGAGAAAATCGATGCCGTTTTAAATAGAAACAAAGCAATGGCAAGCTTTGCCTTGACCGATTTTTATGCATCTCTAAGCGCAGAAGAACAAAAAATCTGGTACTACCATTCTACAAAGTTTTATACGCAAACGAATAGGCCTGTATTCATTTATAACGAATGGGGTAAACTACTATATGAATTGCTCAAGGAAAACAATTGTATCATTTTAATTCCGGATTTGTCGGTAATCGATTCGGAAAGTCTAGGAGCCATGGTAGGAATGTTTCAGCAATTTCCGGAAATGGAACAAGTTATTATATCTGGAGTAGCCGATAACTATATCAAGAAAGATGATTCGAATGGATTGTGTTGGAAACAAGGAGAGGTCAACATTCAATCATTTATAAATAGTTTACAGTTATTCGATGATTTTGAAAAAGAAATACTTTCAAAGATAAATAACGACGATACCATAACTAACACAAAGCATTTGAATAAAAAGAGTTTGGGAGACTTAGCGGTTAATAATGAGGAGTACGAGGTCTATACATGGTTGATCAAAGATGAAGTCAAGCAAATAAAAGAAAAGTCCAGCCATATAGTTGAGGTTTTGAAAAGGGCATATCAAAGATATTCATATAAGGCAACCATATATATGTGTTTGGATGCTTTGAGGTTCAAAGAATTCTTTTCAAACAATCAATTGGCGATGTTACACGGTTTAATAGGATCTGCCGGGCATTTTGATCAATTGTCTCATCACCAACATACGGCTTTCGACAATTTCCTGATCCATCATCTAACGGAAGCTTTGAACTTGGAAACAGATCCGACTCTTCGATGTTCTTTGCACTACAGATTGGTCTATGCGATAGCAGAACGAGAAGATGACTTCGAAACAAGTGTAAAATGGGTGGAACAAGAAATAAAAGAAGCATCCAATAGCAATTTGTCAAGCATACAGATGGCACATCAACAAGTATGGGGCTATTCGATCAGCGGGCATATAAATGTGAACAAAGGCAAGATGGAAGCCTTCCATGAGGATATAGGTAAGACATTTTCAATCTTGGACAGTGAAATGGAAAGGTTGTTCGATGGAAAAACATATGAGGATCTGGACACAATGGAGCTTAAATTTTGGCAGGAAGAATTCTGTTTGTCCTATTTTCACTTTGCAGCTCATCAAGTCTTTTTTGGAGATGAATTGGGAATGCCTGATTACAGTAGGAAATGGATAGACAAGGCTAAGGAAGCATTGGAAAGGGTTTCGACAAAAAATAGATTCGACGTATTCCATTGGATAGAATTCCATAGATCAAAATTGGAAATGAACAAAGCCTTGGAATGTTGTGAATTGGGAATAGAAGATGCCTATGAACATAAGAATACTTTGATGTATCTATATCAATTCAGTGCGGCTGACATTTGTTATAGGATCGGAGATTATGAAAAAGCAATAACCTATTTTGAAAACACGAAGAAGTTGCGACCACATTTTCATGATGTATTCCAAAACCTATCAATAGACTTGTTGATTGGGTATGCCTTGTTGAGAACCAGAAAGTACAAAGATGCCGGAAGTATTTTTATCAAGGCATTACACTCTGAAAAGGATGCGGAACCAAGTATGTTCCATGTGAAGATGTGGGCTTATTTGGCAATAATTTCTGCCAAAGATAAAGAAGAGGAAGTGGCAAATGAAAGAATTAACAAGGCAATAGAGTATGCCGTGGAGATAGGAGACAAGAATATTTTGGTTTTTGTTGCTTCAAAGGCAGGAGAAGTCGCTTCCTTGCTTGGTAACGAAGAAGAGGCAATGAATGCCTATGCACAATCAATAGACTTGGCCAAAGATGAAAATGGAGAGATTTCAAATAAGTTGGACAATGTTAATTTGCTTTTTGCCGTTTTGGGACATTTCAAATTATCTGGATATGATGAGGCTTTGTTTGTGAATTTGCTAACCAACATAACGGAAAACCAAATATTGGATGATGGAGATGGGTGGGCATTGCTATATGGTTTGTTGCCATATGTGAGCAACATGTTAAATGACAAATCGGACATATTGAAGGATGAAAATATAAGAAGAAGAGTAGGGGTTTTGAAGCAAGCGGCTAGTCAAAGAAGTGATTGCAGGAAGTCTGTGGAAGAAGTAGATGCATTATTAAACTAGACTATTTGAATTTTATTCATACAATAATATTGAGAGTTAAATCTCTATACTCAAAAGTGTAGAGATTCTTTTCTTTCTTGATAAACTATAGATGTAATAAGATTGATTTCTAAATAATTTAACTAAATTTAAATATAACTACACAGTAACATAAACATTTTAAATGAAAAAAAAATTCCCGTTTTATAGGCAGTTAGACCAAATGGATTGTGGGCCAACTTGCTTAAAGATGATAGCCAAACATTATGGAAAAACCGTTGGAATAGATTATTTAAGAGAAAATTCGAGTATTGGTAGGGCTGGCGTATCTTTTGGAGGTATTGCAGAATGTGCGGAAAGTATAGGGTTGCATTCATTGGCTGTTTATGTGAATTTTGAAACATTTAAGAACGAGGCGCCTTTGCCTTGCATAGTGCATTGGAGACAACGCCATTTCGTGGTAGTCTATAAAATAGAAAAAGACAAGATCTATTTGGCCGACCCTGGACATGGCTTGATCAAGTACGATAAGAATGCATTCATAAAGGCTTGGACAGGAGCTACGGACAACTTTGACGAAGCAGAAGGTTATCTGTTGTTGTTGGAGCCAACTCCGTCATTTTATGACGACCCAGGAGAGAAAAAGGAAAAAAAGGATTACGGGTTTAAATTTTTGGGGAAGTATTTTAAACCTTACAAGCAGCAAATTTTTCAATTGATTTTAGGTCTTGTAATTGGGAGTATCTTACAATTAATCTTTCCTTTCTTGACGCAGTCCATCGTGGATTATGGTATCAACTACCAAAATATAAATTTCATATATCTAATTCTAATTGCCCAGTTGACATTGTTTATTTCACAAACCAGTGTCGAAATAATAAGAAGTTGGCTTTTGTTGCATGTCACAAGTAGAATTAACATCAGTCTTATTTCGGACTTTTTGATAAAATTGATGAAACTACCGGTTTCATTTTTCGATTCAAAGAATACAGGTGACATCATACAAAGAATACAGGATCATGACCGAATCCAAGAATTTCTATCGGCAACGACATTAAATACATTGTTTTCAGCTTTCAACATTGTTATTTTTGGAAGCATATTGGCATATTACAACCTATCGATTTTTGCAATCTTTTTCATAGGATCCGTACTGTACATAGGTTGGACCCTAATTTTCTTGAAAAAGAGGGAAGAGCTGGATTATAGGAGGTTTGATGAGGCAGCAGACAACCAGAGTAGCATATTTCAGCTAATAACTGGAATGCAAGAAATTAAATTGAACGGGTCCGAAAGACGAAGAAGATGGGAATGGGAAGCGATACAAGTAAGGTTGTTCAAGATCTCGATGAAGGGGTTGGCATTGTCCCAAACTCAAAATACAGGAGGAATATTCATAAACGAACTAAAAAACATCATCATAACGTTCATTGCTGCCAGTGCAGTGGTAAACGGAGAACTTACTTTGGGTATGATGTTGGCAGTACAATACATCATAGGTCAGTTGAACTTGCCAATAAACAACTTTGTTACATTCATACAGACCGGTCAAGATGCAAAAATAAGTTTGGAGCGATTGGCCGAGATTCATATTAAAAAAGAAGAAGAGTTAAAAGATGACAACATCTTGAAGAAGTTACCAGTAGGGGATGGGACTTTAAAGATAGAAAACTTGAGTTTTAGATACGGAGGCAAGACGTCACCAATGGTATTGAAGAATTTGAATTTCGAAATTCCAGAGGGAAAGATAACAGCGATCGTAGGAGCAAGTGGTAGTGGAAAAACGACTTTGATTAAATTGTTGTTGAAGTTTTACAACCCAAAGAAGGGAAAGATATCGATCTCCAATGTCAATGTTAAAAACATAAGTACCAAGCACTGGAGGCGTAGTTGTGGTGCGGTAATGCAGGATGGATTTATATTTGGAGATACCATAGCACGCAATATTACGGAATCGGACTCGGATGACATCATTGACAAGGAAAGATTGTTGCATGCAGTAGATCATGCCAATATTTCGGATTTCATAAGTGAACTTCCCTCTGGATTCAACACAGTTATTGGCAATAGGGGGATTGGGGTTAGTGGAGGACAAAAACAACGCTTACTCATAGCTAGGGCAGTATATAAAAATCCCAAGTACATATTCTTTGATGAAGCAACCAGTGCATTGGATGCAAACAACGAAAAGAAGATCATGAGTAAGCTCAACGAGTTCTATAAAGGAAGAACAGTCGTGGTGGTGGCACATAGACTCAGTACGGTGAAGAATGCAGATCAAATAATCGTATTGGACCAAGGTGGTATTTCCGAAATAGGAAGCCATAAGGAACTTACAGCCAAAAGAGGGCTGTATTATACATTAGTGAAAAACCAATTGGAATTAGGAAATTAAAGAAATGGCAGAACATAAAATAAACGAAATTGTCGACGAAATCAACGAACGTTCAGATGACGTTAGGGATATTTTGGGACTTTTACCATCTTGGTTGGTGAGATGGGGGACTTCAATAGTCTTTGTGATTTTTGGTCTAATAATTGTCGGTGTATCTATATTTCGATACGATGACGTTATAAATGCCAGGATAATTGTTACGACGTCGACCCCTCCAGTGCACCTAAAGGCAAAAACAACGGGGAAGCTAAATAACATTTTCGTTAAGCCCAACGAACAGATTGAGAATGGCCATTTGTTGGCAGAGATAGAAAACAATGCAAACTTTGAGGATGTTTACTACCTTAAGGGGAAATTGAACAACTTGCAACTAAGGATAATACCTATAGATAGCTTGGAGTTGGTATATCCGACCAATCTAAAGTTGGGAATGGTACAAGAACACTATACGAACTTCATAAGTCAATACCAAAACTTCCTGTTATATAGTGAGTTGGATCCCAAGAAAAAGGAGATCAATGCTTTTTCCAAGCAAATATCTGAGCAGTTGAATCAATTGAGGGTACTCAGAAAACGACAAGCATTGTTCAAGGAAGAGTTGAGTATTTCCGAAGTAAATTACAATAGAAACAAAGAGCTATTCGAAAAGGGAATCATTTCCAGAGTGGAATATGAGAATGAGCAAAGAAGTTTTCTGGCCGATAAGCAACAATATGAATCCATAACATCGACCATCTCGGAAATAAATGTATCCATAGCAATGGTACAAAGTAATAAAATTCAATCCAGGATAGAAGATACAGAGTTTTCCAAAAACTATTATCAAGCTCTGTTGAGTAGCTTGCAAAATCTTGAAAACAGCATAGATAGATGGGAGCAAACCAATATCTTGAAGAGTCCGATAGATGGAAAGGTAACTTTATTCGATGTTTGGAACAAGTATCAAAATACGGAAGTCGGAGATGTGCTTTTTACAATAGTGCCACAAAAGATAGATTCTCTTTTAGGAAGAGTGATTATGCCTGTGTTGAATTCCGGAAAGGTAAAAAAGGGACAGGAAGTAATTATAAAGTTGGATAATTATCCATACGCGGAATGGGGAAGTATAAAAGGAGAAATAGTCAATATTTCCGAAGTGCCCAAGCAAGATGAAGACGTATATTCAATACAAGTGTATATCGAAAATCTAGAAACGTCATTTGGTAAAACATTGGAGTTTAAACAGGAAATGAAGGGAAGTGCAGAAATTGTTACAGAGGAACTGACACTTTTGGAAAGAATATTCTATCAATTTAGGGAGATTTTTAGGTGATTTTTATATGAATCCCATTTCTTTGGCTTTGATTAACAGTTCTTTGTCACTTATGCTCTTAACATCGAAAGTACGTTTTAAATTGCGTTTTCTCTTTTCGATGCCAGCTAGTGAAAGGGGGAGTACTTGAGGTAGGTCTTTCATTTTCGTGTTAATGGACAATTCGTACAAAAGTTTTCTATCTATGCTATCCAACAACAAATTATTGGAAACTTCTTTTCTCATTTGGTTGGCAACCGTCTTGCTATAATAGGTAGAGTTGCTCAATACGTTTTTAATGGCCGTTTCCAATTCATTGTGGCCAATGTCACTTTTTATTAGAAATCCATCGGGGTTTATGTTCTTTAAAATGCTGTGTATCCTATAGTTGTTACCATAGGCTGTAGATATGATAACTCGAGATTTTGGAAGTAAGGTGTTGATTTTAAGACCTAGGTCTTCTCCGGATATTATCTTCCCATCCTTGGAAGAAGGTAAGCTAATATCCAAAAAAATAAGATCAATGTTTTTTAGATACGTTGCACATTTGTTGATCTTAAAGAAGGCCTCATCACAATTATAGGCAACTTCTATGTTAAAATTAATTAGGCTGTTTTGCTTGTTAATCAAATGCAATACATTCTTATATACCTCTGTAATCATTGGATGATCATCAATGATTAATACCGAATATGTTCTGTTTTCCATTTTTACTAAAAGAAGGTTTCTTTTTCAATTAAAATATAAGCTTAAGTGTAATACTTATAAAAAAAGAATTGTTTCTGTAGGGTGAGTCAATTATTATTTAAAGTAAGATAAAATATGTTTGTACAAACATATACGTCTAATATGGAGGCATTGGATTTTTCATAGGGGGTTTAATATTAATGATTTAATAGCGTTTTTTGATGAACTAGACCTTTAAGGTTTAGAAGAAATAAAAGTACTAGAAAAACGAATAGGTTCAGATTTTGTTGTGTTAAAATAATAATAATGTTTATGCCTGTTTTGAACCAATTGATGGCTATTGATTGAAAATATGTGCACATTGCATAAATATATGATGTTGATTATTAGTATTTTCATATGACGAAAACCGCTGATCCCTTAAGTTTAGTAGGAAGGATAGTAGTTTTTTAGAAACTTTTTTCCTACATTAGTTTTTTAATATGCTATTATTAACCAAATATTAATCATTAATTTAAAAAATCGAAAGTATTTCGTCCTACGAAATATTCTTGTGCTTGTCTTAATGGATTAATGTTTATAAAATCCCAAAAATTAAATTATGTCAAGATTTATCAAACCAAGTGGAGTAATTACATCGAAAGAAGCACAAACAATGGATCAAGCATTTGATGAAAGATATGCAGCAATGAGCAAGTGCATTGGAAAAGATGATAATCGTTCATCTTGGTGGTCATTGGACGATATGCGAAATTTTTTGAGTTATGCAGAGAATCAAGCTAGAGAACTAGGCTATACGATGGACGGTGTTCGTATATACCAAGGAGCCCATGGAGAAATGGGGTATGCTTCAATGTTTATGGCTCCTACAGGAAGCAAGGGAACAGGTGGCTCAAGACAAGCAGCTGGAAATGGAGATATTCCAGATTGTGATGCTCTTAATGATGGAGGTAATGGAAACCCTCCGAGTGCCAATTACCCTCAATAAATTTAATATTAAGAGTTGGAAGAATTTTTAGGAAACAATTACAATCTTATAACAAGAAGTGTTGAAATTATGGCAGCTATGTCAGGCTTGATATTTTATAGAAAATATAAGTACATTGCTGCCAAATTTTTTGTATGGTTTCTTATATATATAGCAATTTGTGATGGATTGTCAATGAGTTATAATTCTTTTGTTAAAAATGGTTTTCTAAATTTTATAGATGGAACGATTATAGAAAAGAACTTTTGGTGGTCGACATTATATTGGAAAATTGGCGCAATCTTATTTTTTGTGTTTTATTATCAAAAAATATTAAAAAACAGAAGAGATAAAAATATTATTAAATGGGCAGGAGGAATATTCTTAATTGTTTCGATTGCTTATATAATATCTTGCTTCCAAGATCTCTTTGTTCGTTCTTTACCTTTTATTAACATATTGGGGGCTTTGGTAATTCTACTATGTGTGATACTGTACTTTATAGAGATACTTCAAAGTGAAAAGGTATTGACTTTTTATAAGTCATTGAATTTTTACATAAGTTCCTCAATACTAATCTGGTGGTTAATCATAACACCTTTGGTGTTTTATGATATTTATTTTTCTACTTCCGATTGGGATTTCGTATTCCTGAAATGGCAAATATACCTATTTGCCAATATTTTCATGTATACTACTTTCACAGTGGGTTTGATCGTTTCAAAAACTGATAGAAACCAAGTTGTCAATGAGTAGTTAAATACGACGATAAAGATACTATAAGCTATTTTTCCAATTTAAAATGATGCATTTTTGTATTTACCGATATCTTTATGTAATCTTGTTTTTCATCAAAATAAGAATGGTTAACATTATATCACTATTTCAAGACCCAAAGATTTCTACACCAGCAGAACGCTATTTGTTGGTTTATATGATTGGTGTTTTAATAATAATCACCTCGTTGGTTATCCTGTTCTTTATTGTTTTCCAAAAACGGAAGAACAAGTTGTTGATGGACAAGATAAAACAACAACAAGCTTTTGAAGAAGAACTATCTCAAACACAGTTGGAAATACAAGAGCAAACATTGAAAAACATTGGACAAGAACTACATGACAATGTGGGACAAATCCTGTCTGTGGCCAATATGAATTTAAGTATTTTGAGTACGCAAGTCTCAGAAGACATAAAGGAGTCTTTTGTGGAAACCAAAGATGCCGTAAAGGAAGGTTTGAGTGAATTAAGAGCGCTATCCAAGTCATTGAATAGTGATGTCATTGCGAACAAGGGATTGCAACAATCCATTGAAAATGAAGTAAGGCGTCTAAATAAGTTGAAATTGCTTTCTACGGATTTGGAGATAAGAGGTAATTCGGAGAATTACAAAGACTCCAAGGATAGTATCATTCTGTTTAGGATCATTCAAGAATTTATATCGAATACGGTAAAGTACTCCAATGCAACCAAGTTGATTATTGAACTAGATTATAAAAAAGATAGTCTTCAAATTATTGCTTCGGACAATGGTAAGGGATTTGATGTTGCTACAGCCGAAAAAGGTTCTGGATTGCTGAATATGAAGAATAGGGCTACCCTTATAAATACAACCTATGATTTAAGCTCAGTACTTGGAGAAGGAGTAACATTGAAATTGGAGTATTCATACAAATAATGTAAGCAGAGGTTTATTGGAGCCACTTTAAAATGATCTTGATCAGTTTTAATTTCCCTTTGTAAGGAGCATATCTAAAAGGAAGGTCCAACCAGTTTCCTTTTTTTACGATTCCTTTTTTATGAGAAAAGGTGTCGAATGACAATTTTCCATGATAAGCACCGATACCACTATTGCCCACACCTCCAAATGGAAGCTTGTGGTTTGCAAAATGAATTACTGTGTCATTTATGGCACCACCGCCAAATGAGTATGTTTGCACCCATTTTTTTGACTTTGCCGAATTTGTGCTGAAAACATACAATGACAAAGGTTTGTCATATGTTGAGACTATGTTATCTATTTCGGTATCATTGGTGTAAGAAATCACAGGGAGGATAGGACCGAAAATTTCATCCTTCATGACTTCGCTATCCAATTTGGGTTCATCTATTACCGTTGGGGAAATATAAAGCGTACCTGCATTGGTTTTTCCTCCAATCACACAATTCTCATTACGTAGCATTCTTTCTAGGCGATCGAAATTTTTACTATTTACAATGCGTGCAAAATCCTCGGATTGCATTGGGTTTTTAGAATATGCCAATTCAATTTCAGTTTTGAAAGCATCGTAGAATCGTTGTTTCACATCTTTATGAATCAAAATATAATCTGGGGCAATGCATGTTTGCCCTGCATTTAGGAATTTGCCCCAAACTATGCGTTTGGCACTTAATTTTATATTGGCAGTTTCATCGATTATACAAGGATTCTTACCTCCCAACTCCAACGTTGTAGGTGTTAAATGTTCAGCAGCAGCTTTGGCAACTATCTTGCCAACAGAGACACTTCCCGTAAAGAAGATGTAATCCCAACGTTGGGACAATAAAGTCGACGAAACCGAAATGCCACCCTCAACGACGCTAGCATGTTCAGGTTTGAAGACAGTTGTAATTATGTCATATATAGTTTTGGAAGTATTGGAAGTTAGTTCACTAGGTTTTATTACCGCAGTGTTTCCAGCAGCAATGGCAGCAATCAATGGTACAAAAGCCAATTGATATGGGTAATTCCATGGAGAGATTATTAATACGGTTCCATAAGGTTCTGAATATATTTTATCCGAAGAAGGGAAATTTAAAAGAGAAGGTACAATCCGTTTTGGTTTGGTCCACTCTGCAAGTTTGCTTATCGTTAAATCCAATTCTGCAATAACGTTGGCAGTTTCGCTTATAACAGACTCAAAGACAGGTTTCTTGAAATCATTGTGCAAGGCAGAGGTAATTTCACTTTCACGCTTCACCAGCTCTACCTTTAATTGCTTAAGCAACTGTTTTCTATAAGCGATGGATTTAGTCTCCCCAGTTTTGAAATAGTCTTTTTGTAATTGCAATAATTCAGGTATCATACTAATGATTTAGATTACAAATTAATAAAATTTTGCCAGCATGGCCATCTTCGAAAATTAAATTTGGAAATGGAAGACCTTTAATTCTAAAAGAACAATTATAGACAAGCATTCCAAA
This sequence comes from uncultured Bizionia sp., assembly GCA_947496215.1. Lineage (GTDB taxonomy): Bacteria > Bacteroidota > Bacteroidia > Flavobacteriales > Flavobacteriaceae > JAHDHI01. The sequence continues at coordinate 31,301 of CANMCF010000012.1, read as the reverse complement.
TCGCGTCATTTGGTAGAGGAGCCGTTATATTTAATTCAACTTTGGAAACCGGATGGGTAAAATGAATGTGTCTGGCGTGCAAAGAAATGCTTGCATCTTTGTTGCTACGCTTGAAACCATATTTCAAGTCACCTTTTATAGGACAGCCAATACTTGATAATTGTGAGCGTATTTGGTGATGACGACCAGTTTCCAAATTAACCTCCAAAAGAAAGTAATTGTCTAACTCCTTCAATAACTTGTAATGTAAAATGGCTTTTTTACTATCTGAAACTTCCTTTCTATGTGCAGTGGACTTGTTGTTTTTAGGATTCTTTTTCAACCAATGTGTCAAGGTGTCAAATTCCTTTTCTGGTTTGTTCCCGACAATGGCCCAATATGTTTTGGAAATGTCTTTGGAGGCAAACAATTTGTTCAAACGCGGGAGTGCTTTGCTTGTTTTGGCAAAGATGACCAAACCAGTAGTGGGTCTATCTAGCCTATGTACAGTACCCAAGTATACATTGCCAGGTTTGTTGTATTTTTCTGCGATATACTCCTTTACGACATCACTGAGTGGCATATCTCCCGTTTTGTCACCTTGTACGATGTCGCCAGCTCGTTTGTTGACTACGATGAGGTGATTGTCTTCGTAAACAACTTGAAGATTGGATTTGTTGGAGTGTGTTTTGGACATTGTTGCATTTTGGATTATCCGAACCTATTTCATCTTAAGAATTTCCAAGAATCTAATACTGCTCTTTGTCACTTGGGAAGTCCCCACTTTTTATGTCTTCGGCATATTGACTAAAGGCATTTGTCATGTCTTCATACAGATTCATATAACGACGTAAGAAACGAGGGTTGAACTCATGGGTCATTCCAATCATGTCATGGGTAACTAAAACTTGACCATCAACACCAGAACCAGCACCGATGCCAATTACTGGGATGGATACACTTTTTGCTACTTCCATTGCTAGTTTTGCAGGGATTTTTTCTAAGACGATGCCAAAACACCCTGCTTTTTCCAGCATTAAAGCATCTTGTTTGAGCTTTTTGGCTTCTTGTTCTTCTTTTGCACGGACAGAATAAGTCCCAAACTTATAGATGGATTGTGGAGTCAAACCCAAATGGCCCATTACAGGTATACCAGCATGTAGAATACGTTTTATGGATTCCTTTACTTCTTTTCCTCCTTCCATTTTCACGGCATGGCCACCAGATTCCTTCATGATTCTGATGGCAGAACGCAAAGCTTCTTTCGGGTCACTCTGGTAGCTTCCAAAAGGTAGGTCCACCACAACCAAAGCCCGATCTATGGCTCTTACAACAGAAGACGCATGATAAATCATTTGATCCAAGGTGATAGGTAGGGTCGTTTCATGACCTGCCATCACGTTGCTAGCGGAATCCCCGACCAGAATGACATCTATTCCAGCACCATCTACGATCTTGGCCATTGTATAATCGTAAGCGGTAAGCATGGATATTTTTTCCCCATTGGTTTTCATGTCTATCAAAGACTTTACCGTTACTCTTTTGTATTCCTTTTTTGCTACTGACATTTAATAAGGTTTAGTATAGATTGTAAAAGTAGTAAATTAAGTAGATACTGTTAAACTTTTCTTTAATGGGGTAAAGCTTCTAATTGGATGTCATAAATTTATGAAAAACTAAAAATTATGGTACGTATTGTCGTCTTCTTGGTCTTACTGATTACTGGAACTATTAACGCACAAATTAAAACAGATGAGCATACTGTTGTGAAAAAGACCATAGAGACTTTTTTTGAAGGATTTCATAAAGGAGATACATTGCTTATGAAATCTACGATGTTGGACAAGTTTACGACACAAACGGCTTTTAAGAATCGAGAGGGAAAAGATGTCTTGGTAACCGAAAATTCTTCAAAACTGATCAATGCCATAGCCAAAAGACCTAAAGATCAAAAATGGGATGAGCGTTTGTTGGACTTCAATATACAGATAGATGGCAACATGGCCAATGTATGGACACCTTACGAATTTTGGTTCAATGGTAATTTCAGCCATTGCGGTGTAAATTCCTTTCAATTATTCAAGGACAATGGAACATGGAAGATCATTTACTTGATAGACACCAGAAGAAAAGCAGGTTGCAATCAATAACTAGATTAACAATCTGCCATATTAACACGAACCGCTAGACCACCTTCACTAGTTTCCTTATACTTGGTGTGCATGTCTTTGGCTGTTTCCCACATAGTATCTACAACCTTGTCCAAAGGCACCTTGGCGTTTTTTGGATTTGTTTCCAAAGCTAACTCTGCGGCATTTATGGCTTTTATGGCTCCCATCGAATTTCTTTCTATACATGGGATTTGTACCAAACCTCCAATGGGATCACAAGTTAGGCCCAAGTGATGTTCCATCGCAATCTCAGAGGCAATCATGACTTGCTCTGGAGAACCACCCAACAATTCACATAATGCACCAGCTGCCATTGCGGATGATACGCCGATTTCTGCTTGGCAACCTCCCATTGCAGCACTTATGGTTGCTCCTTTTTTAAAGATGCTACCAATCTCTCCTGCTACCAATAGAAATTGCTTGATTTGATTGAAATCTGCCTCGTGGTTCTCTATGACCAAATAATACATTAGCACAGAGGGAATCACACCTGCACTTCCATTGGTTGGTGCAGTGACCACCCGACCCAGGGATGCGTTTACTTCATTCACGCTAAGAGCAAAGCAACTTACCCATTTCAAGATTTGACGAAACTTGACTTCACTTTGTCTAATGGCATGCATCCATTCACTAGGTGAGTTATAAGGAACTTCTACATTGAGACCTTTGTGCATGTCAAAAGCTCTACGTCTCACATTTAAACCACCGGGTAAAGTTCCTTCGGTATGGCAACCTATGTACATACATTCCAGCATCGTCTGCCATACGCGATTCAATTCATTGTCTATTTCATTTTCATTTCTCAACGATTTTTCGTTTTCTAACACGATTTCGGAGATAGACATCTTTTCAGATTGACAAAAGGCGAGTAGGTTCGAAGCTTTTTCAATAGGAAAGGGAAATTCTTTCTTCAGTTCAATCTTTTCCTCATGTACGGTTCGTTCTTCTTTTATGACGAAGCCTCCACCGATGGAGTAAAATGTCGATTGGTGTATTTCTTCGTTTAGATTGAATGCAGTGAAAGTTATGCCGTTGGAATGAAACGGTAAAAATTCACGATTGAATACGATATCTGATTCAATGGAAAAACCAATGGTTTTTTCATTTCCCAAAACAAGCTCTTCATTGTTCTTGATTGAAGCAATGATGTCGTCTATAGCTTCTATTGGAATGGTTTCTGGATCATTTCCATTCAATCCTAGCATGGCTGCAAGGTCTGTGGCATGACCTTTCCCAGTTAATGACAATGAACCATATAGGTCTATTTGTATTCTATGGATGTCTTTAAATACATTCTCAGACTTCAATTCACTCAACCAGCGTTCAGCCGCTCTCCAAGGGCCCAAGGTATGTGAACTGGATGGGCCAACTCCAATTTTTAGCATGTCGAAAACAGAAATACACTCCATAACACGTAATCATTTTAATGGACAAATATAGTTTTTTATTGATTACAGATTCTAACTAAAACATTATTATGAATAAACCAGTACAGTTATTTTGTTTTTGTTGTTTCAGCGATTTTTTAATACGTTTTAACGATAAAATAATATAAACTGTATGGTATTTATAGGGGTGAAAAACTAAATGATATATCTTGATTGTTCCCAAAATTAGTTACTTATGATGAAATTTTACTCCCAAATCGTTATAGTGTTTTTCCCTGTTTTATTGTTTTCTCAAGTAGGTATAGGAACTACGACTCCAGATGTTAGTGCTGCACTGGAAATCGAGTCTACGACTTCTGGAATTTTAATACCTAGACTGACACAAGCTCAAAGAAATGCCATAGTCTCCCCTGCTACAGGTCTAATGATTTATCAAACAGATGCAACGACAGGGTTTTACTATTACGATGGTAGTGCTTGGCAACCTTTTGGAGGAACAGACAATGACTGGACCGTTAGTGCGAATGACATGTACAATGCCAATTCAGGTAATGTAGGAGTTGGTACGAATGCACCAACAACCAAATTCCATATTGAAAATGTAGGTGCTTCTTCTGTAATTGTAGACGAGCAATATGAAAGTGGACTGGGAGCCTTTACTACAGGAGGCAATGCTGGTTGGGTTGCACAATCAACAAATGTATATCAAGGTGCACAAGCAGCTGGATCTGGAGCGATAGGAGATGGAGAAGTTTCGTTTATGGAATATGCTGTAACAGTACCCGCAAATGGAGCAGACCTTAGTTTCTTCTATTCGGTGAGTAGTGAATCTGGGTATGACTTTTTGAGGTTTTATGTAAATGGAGTCCAAGATCAAGAATGGTCTGGGATTATAGGATATACAGAGCACATAGTGAACCTTACTGCAGGTTCATACACGCTGCGGTGGGAATATTCCAAAGATGCCAGTTGTTGTACAGCTGGTAATGATGCTGCATATGTGGACAATGTGAATATTGTCTCTAGGGCTCCAGCTGCCATAAGAATTGTAGATGGAAATGAAGCAACGGGAAAAGTCCTAACGAGTGATGCTAGCGGTAATGGAGTATGGACAGCATTGTCAAGTAATCAGATTTCTGATATTCCAGACATTATAACAATTAGTGGTATGGAAATTCCTGCATGTAGTTCCTCGGTGGTTGGTACAACAGGCAGTTTCAATACTATGATAAGAGGTACTTCTACTACAGTATCTTGGGAAGTTCTACTGCGTCAGGATAATACAGGACAAGTGGTAAATGTAGCTGGAACAAATGTATTGGCAGCTCCTTTCAACCCTGAGCGTTTGCAAATACGATATGATTTTTCACCAAGTTTGCCATTTAATCCGGAAGGCATGATTTTTTCTGCAAATAATAATAGTGCATGGCCAGACACCTTTAGTCTGAACTATGCAAATAAATCCATAAACTCAATTACGATGAATATTACGAGAACTGATCGATTTGGTGACACTTCAGCAAGTTGTTGGCAAGGTCAATTTTTCTTTGACGTATTCATGACAGCGAATTAATTTATCCCTATACTTTCAATGCTAGCTCCAAAAAAGGTTTTTCTTTTTTGGAGCTTTTTATTTTATGACATCGTGTCAGTTATTTTTCGTTGGCATAATCATTGACTTATACAAACCATATTAAAAACAATTAGAACACAATAAAAATTATATACTATTATGAGTAAGATTATTGGAATCGATTTAGGAACAACGAACTCTTGCGTTTCTGTCATGGAAGGTAATGAGCCAGTTGTAATCCCAAACGCAGAAGGTAAGCGCACAACACCTTCAGTTATCGCTTTTGTAGAAGGCGGAGAAATTAAAGTTGGAGACCCAGCAAAAAGACAAGCGGTAACTAATCCAACAAAAACAGTATATTCTATCAAACGTTTTATGGGGAATAAGTATTCTGAGTCTAAAAAAGAGGCAGAACGCGTACCTTATAAAGTAGTAAAGGGAGATAACGATACTCCACGTGTGGATATCGATGGTCGTTTGTACACACCACAAGAATTGTCTGCAATGATTCTTCAAAAAATGAAGAAGACAGCTGAAGATTACTTGGGGAATTCGGTAAGTGAGGCTGTAATTACAGTACCTGCTTATTTTAACGATGCACAAAGACAAGCTACAAAAGAAGCTGGAGAAATTGCAGGATTGAAGGTACGTCGTATCATCAATGAGCCAACAGCAGCAGCATTGGCTTATGGAATGGATAAAAAAGGAACAGATCAAAAGATCGTAGTATTCGATTTCGGTGGAGGAACACATGATGTTTCCATCTTGGAATTGGGAGATGGTGTATTCGAAGTATTGTCTACAGATGGAGATACGCACTTGGGAGGTGATGATGTTGATGAGAAGATCATCAATTGGTTGGCTGATGAATTCAATGCGGAAGAAGGAATGGATCTACGTAAAGACCCTATGTCTTTGCAACGTTTGAAGGAAGCTGCAGAAAAGGCAAAAATAGAATTGTCTTCATCTGAACAAACAGAAATCAACTTACCATATATCACTGCGACTGCTAGTGGACCTAAGCACTTGGTACGTACGTTGACAAGAGCAAAGTTTGAGCAATTGATTGACGATTTGGTAAAAAGAACGATCGAACCTTGTGAATCTGCATTAAAAGCAGCAGGTTTATCAAAAAGTGATATTGACGAAGTAATTTTGGTAGGAGGTTCAACACGTATCCCTGCAGTACAGAAAGCAGTAGAACAGTTTTTTGGGAAAACGCCAAGTAAAGGGGTTAATCCAGATGAGGTTGTGTCTTTGGGAGCAGGAATTCAAGGTGGAGTACTGACTGGAGATGTTAAAGATGTATTGCTTTTGGACGTAACACCTTTATCTCTAGGTATTGAGACAATGGGTAACGTAATGACAAAACTCATTGAAGCAAATACAACGATTCCTACCAAGAAATCACAAGTATTCTCAACTGCAGCAGATAATCAACCATCTGTTGAAATTCACGTATTGCAAGGTGAACGTACTATGGCAGGAGACAATAAAACGATTGGACGTTTCCACTTGGATGGTATTCCACCAGCACAAAGAGGAGTGCCACAAATTGAAGTGACTTTCGATATTGATGCAAACGGTATCATAAAAGTATCTGCAACCGATAAAGCCACTAACAAGACACAAGACATTCGTATCGAGGCATCTTCTGGATTGACAGAGGAGGAAATCCAAAAGATGAAGGCAGACGCAGAAGCAAATGCAGATGCAGATGCGAAAGCAGCAGAGAATGCCAAGAAGTTGAATGAAGCAGATTCAATGATTTTCCAAACGGAAAAGCAATTGAAAGAGTTTGGTGATAAATTATCTGATGACAAGAAACAACCAATCGAAGAAGCTTTGGAAGAACTTAAGAAGGCATTTGAAACTAAAGATTTGGCAGTAATAGACCCAGCTTTGGAAAAAATAAACGAAGCATGGAAAGTTGCCAGTGAAGAAATGTACAAAGCACAACAAGATGCACAAGGAGGTGCAGCAGGACCAGAAGCAAATGCAGGAGAACCAGCAGAAGCAGAAGGAGACAATGTTGAAGATGTGGATTTCGAAGAAGTGAAATAAATAAATTAAGTGTTTTCATAAAAAAAACGCAGCCATTTAAATGGTTGCGTTTTTTTTATGATGTTAGTTGATTTTTAATTGGGCCATAATTTTTTAGTTGATATATTCGCGCCTAATTTAAAAAAACAATAATTGACCAATGAAAAGACCATTACTCCTAGTTTGCTTTGTCTTAATTTCATTCCTTGCAGTTTCTCAAGTTTCACAAATCGAAAAAAATGCTTTGATAGCTTTATACAATTCAACGAATGGAGCTTCTTGGACCAACAATGACAATTGGTTGTCCAATTCTACGGTGAGTACTTGGCATGGTGTGACGGTAAACAACATTTCAGGACAAGATCATGTGACTTCCATAGACTTGAGCAATAACAACTTGGTTGGACCTCTACCAACTAGCGTTGGAAGTTTATCAAAACTTGAAAGCCTCATTTTTGTCGGGAATCAAGATTTGTCCGGACAGATCCCAGTCGAAATAGGGAATTTGGGAGAGTTAAGAGACCTGCAATTATGGGCTTGTCCTTCATTGACAGGAATCCTACCTAGTGAGATCGGAAATTTGACCAATTTGGAAACACTTTCAATAGAAGATACTCAAATAATAGGTACTATACCTAGCACTTATGGCAATTTAACGGCGTTGAAATATTTTTGGCTTAGTAACAATAAGTTATCTGGTGCGGTACCAGATGTCTTTTCTTCAATGCCATTGTTAACTAGGTTGGCTCTCAATGGAAATGAATTCAATGGAGAGGTGAAATTATGTGCGAACAATGATTTGAATTTGGTTTGGTTGCATGATAATCTGATTGCTGATGTGGATTTGCGAAATGGAAACAATGTTAATATTTCAAGCAATAACTACTTCAATGTGAAAAATAATCCAAATCTAACGAATGTATATGTTGATGATGCAAATTGGAGTACTGCCAATTGGACGAAAATAGATGTAACAACTACTTTTTCCGAAAGCTCTGCCATTTGTGTCAATACACTTGATGTTGATGATTTCGATGGTAAAAAAGTTCAAATCTATCCAAACCCTACTTCAGGTTTGCTGTACTTCAAAGGTTTTAAGCCATTACGGGATACAGAAGTTTTCATAACCAACCTATTGGGGCAGAAAATAAACAAAAAAGTAATTGACAACCATATTGATCTATCTGACTTGAACAATGGTATGTATCTGCTTAAAATTATACACATTGACGATACATTTTCAAACTTCAAAGTTGTAAAGCAATAGACTGCATTATATATTTATAAATATTTTATTTAAACGCAATCATTCAGTTGGTTGCGTTTTTTGTTATCTTTTCTTTTGAAAAACAGAGTCAATTTAAAATAAGTTATGCTTGCATAATATTTTTATGGTTATATTTGTGACATTAACGACAATGATAAAATGAATACCAGACTTACTCAACTCCTAGATGTTAAATATCCAATAATTCAAGCCCCAATGTTCTTGGTGTCCAATGTAGCAATGGTAACTGAAGCTATGAAAGGAGGAATTGCAGGCTGCATTCCAGCACTTAATTATAGAACTTTGGAAGAATTGCGGGCGGCAATACGTGAGTTGAAAGCAAATAAGGTAGAAGGAGGAGCATTTGGGTTCAATCTTATAGTGAACAAATCGAATTTAAAATACAAGGAACAATTAAGAGTGCTTTGTGAGGAAGGTTGTGACTTCATCATAACATCGTTGGGAAGCCCTGAAGAAACCATAAAGCAAGCTCATAAGGTAGGAATAAAGGTGTTTTGCGATGTTACCGATTTGCGTTTTGCACAAAAAGTAGAACAATTGGGAGCAGATGCGGCAATAGCAGTAAACAATGAAGCTGGAGGGCATCGAGGCGATTTGTCTCCTCAAGAGTTGACAAGCCTATTGAATGCCAATTTGAATATTCCAGTGATATCGGCTGGAGGAGTTGGCCGTAAAACAGACATAGACAAGATGTTGAGCTATGGAGCAGAAGGCGTCTCTGTGGGGAGTCCTTTCATAGCATCCATAGAAGCTGGTGTGACGGATGAGTACAAGCAAGCTTGTGTCGATTATGGGGCAGAGGACATCATAATGACAGAACGTATATCTGGAACACCATGTACGGTTATCAATACACCATACGTCCAAAAAATAGGAACAAAGCAAACGTGGATTGAACAGATATTGAACAAGAATCGTAAATTGAAGAAATGGGTGAAGATGATTCGTTTTTCGATAGGTATGAAAGCTACGGAAAAAGCAGCCAAAAAAGCAACATACAAAACAGTATGGGTTGCTGGCCCTAGCATAGAACATACCAATGAGATATTGCCAGTTAAGGACATCGTGGCCAAATTGGTTGATTAATCAATCCATAAAAGAATAGAATGTAAAAATGCCCGAGTAAAGATCTTTACTCGGGCATTTTCATTTTAAGACTTATGTATAATGTTAGTTTTTAATTATTTTTTTGGTTTCCACGATTCTATCACCATTAAAGAACCTCATGATGTAAATGCCTTTTTTCAATGAGGATACATTTATTTTTCGTCCTTTTGTCTTCATTATCAGATTGTTTCTAAGAGTATATATGTTTACAGAGTCATAAACAAGACGAGTAGAGATATTTATATGGTCTGTTGCAGGGTTGGGGTATACTTTAAAGACATTTTCTTCCTCATTTGAGGCACGTTTTCCGCCTCTTTCATGATACGATATCATAGTGGTTTTTACAGCAGAACAACCTGTGTTTAAATTTGTCACTCTAACCGTATATGGGTAATCCCCTCCAGTGTTCTTGTATACTTGGATTTGGTTGGAGCTACCGATTACAGGAGTATTGGTGGAAGTACCTTCATACCATTGGTAGGAATAGTTTCCAGCTGGTAAACCTGTTACATTGCTGGTTGCAGAAAACCCACCATTGATGTTGATCCAATTTATCATCCCGCCAAAGTTGAAGTTTGGCCCTCCATCTACATAAACTTTCATTGTTCTGGAATACCATTGGTTGCTTGGGCCAGAATTGAAAGAGTATTTAACACGGTACTCAGTTTGTACTCCTGCAGGAGATGAGAATGAGTAGCCGTCCTGGGCATATAGTTGGGAGATGTTTATTGGACTGAATGGGAAACCAAAGATCGTATGTGTAGACCATTTGGATGTCGTTCCATTGCTATTTTGTTGATTGATTTGAACATAAGATCTAAGATGTAAATGAGTGTCGACAGAGTTAGAAGCATCCAGGATGACATCTTCTCCATCATTGCAAATGTTTATACCTACATTGGTGTCGGAATCTTGTCCATTCAAAATCATGGAGTAAACGGTGGAAGCTAGATTTCCTGTCATCTTAACATTGTCCACATAGAAGTCAGCTTGTTTGGTACTTAGGTTGCTACCATCCAACTTTATGTAAGGTATGAATAGCAAATATTTGAAATTTTGCGTAGGTTGAAAGTTATAGGATTTAGAGTTCCAACCCGTATTTGCAATGTAATTGTTTGTAGGATTTACAAATTCCTTATTCCCCGTATTGGAGATTATGTTGTTCAGGTTGTTGGATGCATTGGTAGGTAAAATATGATTTACTTGGGTTCCAGTGGTATTGGGAACTAAATCATTGACGGCAACGACGTAGAATCTGGTTCCGGTTTTGCTGGATTTCAAATCGAATTGTACGTTGTAGTGCTCTCCTCCTTGCATTGGGTAGTACATAAAGAAGGCTTGTCCTGTTCTTTTCCAATTGGGACCTCCCAAGCTTTCCAACTTGTGCCATATGTGTGCGAACTTGGTTCCATTTGTGGCATTTACATTTTGAAACCCGTTGGACTTTACATTTGGACTGGTATTCTCGTAAGCATACCAATTTGGACCCAACTGTTGCTGTGTAAATGCCGTTTGTAGAATGTTTGTACTGCCATTGACGGTTTCAAAACTTCCGTTTTGTAGAGGGAATTGAGCATTGGTGTAGTTAAAGAATAATAAAAGAATAATAACGATTGTGTTTTTCATGATAAATTATTTATGGTTTAAAATTATACCTCAAAAGTACCGTCGTATGCAATTCGTTTTGAGGTTGAGTTTCTGAAATACTCGATTTGCTTTGTAAAAAGACACTATGGGCTTTTAAGTCAGATCAGCAAAATCATTTGGGAACAATCATAAAAAAATGGTCGAGAAATTATCATCGACCATTTATCTGTATTGAATTATGAAGGGATTTTCATAAGATGGGGATGTAAAATTCAGTCTTTAACTTATGCTCTTCCGTACGTTCAGGGTTACTTATGTATTTCTCCCTCACGGGCTCATCACGCAATTCGTGATCTGTGCTCAATAACCAATCATTGAACATGTAGTTGTATACATCCGCAAAACGGCTATAGCTACCTTGGTATAGAAAAACGGCATATTTGCCTCCTTTAAGCGTCTTTACTCCAATATCTCCAGTAGGTTTGGCATCTTTATGAATAACAAGACAGGCATCATAACGTATTTTTTCATCATCCGTGACTTTGGGGTCGTCGTGTGGCAAGCCAATGTGTTCAATGCCCTTTGTGAATAATTTTTGAGCTTTTACTTGGCCCCATAGCTTTGGCCAAGCACCAGTATAGTCCAATGTTGTATATGCACCTTGCATTCTGAGGTAGAGGCATTGTTTGTCTTCAATGTACATAATCTTTGGTTTCTTTAAGTTTAATGTTGTTTCCATTGTGTTAATATGTTTTTTAGAATAAATTTTGTCTTTGCGATACGCCGTAGGTGAAATCCCAAAATGACTTTTGAATTTTTTGGATAGGGAAGAAGGCGTTTCAAAACCTACGTTGTAAGCAATGCTTTCCATATCCAAATCTGTATAACGAATCATCTTGGCAGCAGTTTCTACACGCGTCCTAGAAATGTATGCTCCAATGGGTTCGCCTAAAAGCGCTCTACTGATACGATGAAAATGAAAAGGTGAAAAATGCGAGAGCTCTGCCAGCGTTTTAATGTTGATTTTACCATCTAAATTGTTATGAATATATTCTACAATCAAGTTTAGCTTTTCTTCATAAAATGCCTTGTTGTTTTTCTGTATTGCCATTTCATCGTATTTATGTTACAAATGTATTCAGTAGTCAAGATAATGACTTTTCCATTCTTGCTGATTTTTTGAGTATTTGAAATCATCATATGACAAAAGGTGAAATTGAGTTGGGCTTCTCTTTTAAATTTAACGTGGTAAGCGAAATTAAACTCATAACTTTGGAGCGCTAACATAATGTCCAATGACGGAAATAATAGATCTAAGCCAAGAAATATATACAGGAATGCCTGTTTACAAGAGTTTACCACAAGTCAACATCACGGTTCACAATACGCATGAAGAATGGGACGGCATCAAAGATCCCGAAACCTTTACACCCAGTGTCTATAAAATGGAGTTGGTAGAACACACGGGAACGCATGTGGATGCTATTAATCATATGGCAAAGGAATTCAAGGAACAATCCATAGATACAATGCCATTGTCCATGTTTTATACCGAAGGCATTTGCTTGGATTTTTCACATAAGGACCTGAAGGATCTCATAACCTCAATAGAAATTGAAGCAGCTTGTCGTAAAGAAGGGGTGGAGATAAAAAAAGGAGATACTGTTTTATTGTATACCAATCATTATAGAAAGCATTTTCAAACCGAAAACTGGGGAAAAGGACCAGGTTTAACAATAGAAGCAGCCAGGTGGTTGGGAGAAAGGGGGATAGCTGCATTTGGAGTGGAGACAATGTCTCCAGGAGTTCCTGGAGTTTCAAACAAAGAAGTACATTATATTTGTGGAGAATTGGGGTTTACCCATTATGAGAATATGATTAACTTACACCTTCTAATTGGTAGGGGGAGATTCAGGTTCATAGGGTTGCCTTTGAAAATAAGAGGAGGAACAGGCTCTCCAGTCAGGGCTGTTGCAATATTTGAAAAATAGACATTAAAACTCAAAGATGAAGAAAATGAAAAAATCACAAGTGTTGCAAGCAATCATATTGTTTTTCATATTTTCAAATTCATCTTGTGCCCAAAGGGAGAAGGTAAAGATTGAAACTCCAGAAACAGTAGGAGTGTCGAGTGATAGTTTGAATGAAATGAAAGCTCATTTCCATAAATTGGTGGATGAAAGGCAAATTGCAGGCATTCAAACAGGGATGATCCGAAAAGGGAAATTGATACATTTGGATACCTATGGTTACTCCAATCTGGAAACAAAGAAGCTGTTGGATGAAAAAAGCATCTTTCGAATTTTTTCAATGACAAAACCAATAGTTTCGGTAGCATTGATGCAACTATATGAAGAAGGTCGATTTAACTTGGAAGATCCACTTTACAAATACCTTCCAATGTTTGAAACAATGTACGTTAATGAGGGAACCGAAAAGAAATTGGCAAAGCATCCAATAAAAATAATAGACCTACTCCGTCATACTTCTGGCTTTGGTTATGGTAGAGGTGACAACGAGGAAGTAAATGAGTCATATAGAAAGGCTGGTTTATGGGAGGCGACTACCAACAAAGAGTTTGCTGAAAAGTTGAGTAAGCTCCCTTTGTATTTTGAGCCAGGAACAGATTGGCATTATGGGGTATCTACTGGCATATGCGGCTATTTGATAGAGGTTTTGTCTGGGAAACCACTGGATGTATATCTAAAAGAACAGATATTGAATCCGTTGGGAATGCATGATACCCATTTTCAGTTGCCTGAAGACAAAGTTGAAAGATTCACGGTAGGTTACAGATGGGATGGAGAGCAATTGATGGTATCTGAGCATCCGGAAACAAGTAGATATGTGCAAGAAGTCACTTTATTTAATGGAGGAGGAGGCTTGGTGTCTACAACACTGGATTATTTGAAATTCTGTGAGATGTTGTTGAACGGAGGCAGATGCGTTGACAATCTGATTTTAAAGGAAGAAACATTGAACCTGATGTTTGTCGATCATTTGACAGAAGCAAGAGAACATAAAAAAAGATTGCGATTGCCACCAGGGGAAGCAAGTTTTGGATTGGGTTTTGCCATAAAGGGAAACAATCCCGAGGAATTAAAGGAAGTATATGGATGGGGAGGAGCAGTAGGCACTTACTTTAATATAGATGCAAAGAATGACTTGGCTTACGTATTAATGATACAGTTGTCCCCATATAGGCAACTAGGTTTAAGGGAATTGATTCAAAACTATATGAATGCTTCGATAATTGAATGAATACCAAATGAATTTGATGTTTAATATTTTAAAATGGATTTTGATTGTTCTATTCTTTCAACTGTCATTGATACCCAATAGGGTATTGAAAACAAAAGAAAGCAAGACGAGAATATTGGAAAAAGGATCAAGATGTGTCATAGGCCTTTATGTGTATGCCAAACTGCCAATAATCTCTGAGTTTACTTCATGTACACCATCAAATGGAAGAATCGAAACCTCGTCTTTAAACAATTCATTGGCCCTTTCCGTTTCGTAAGCCATTCGTTCGGCATTGAGATATTCATCTTTGGTACCATATACCAAGGAGACTTTAGCATTTAGGAACTTGAAATCCGAAGCCTTCAATTCTTTTGGGATGCCTCCAGAATGCAAAATCAATTGAGAGCATTGCAATTGGCGTTTGGCAATGTAACGCATTGCTACACTGACACCTTGGGAATACCCCATGATATTCAATTTTAAATGGCTAGGTAGGTTTTCAGCTTCAAAAATGGCATCAAAGTATTGCATTATGTTTTCGGTTTCCTTCATTGTGTTCTCTCTGGTCAACCAACTGGCACCGACATGTTTAAAGGTTACACCTTGGTAATACAAACTGGGGGCCTGTGGGGCGATTATATAGTTTTCATCTGCATTCAAATTTTTGAAATACCTAAGGAAATAACGGCTTAGGTGTCCCATTCCGTGGCAGACGAACCAAACATTTTTGGTGTTTTCCGTAAGTGTATTTAAAGTGGAATAAGGCTTGGTGGCAGTATAAAATATTTCTTTTTCCGTTGAATCCATTTTAGGTTTTGGTTTTGTATTTTTACCCCGTAAAGTTCAATAAATATTTACTATTATGCAATTATCCAAGGAGAGCGTTTTGGCGAAAGCAAATGCTATTTGTAAAAACACATTAATGGAAACCCTGAATATAGAATTCATCGATTTTGGTGATGATTTCGTTGTAGCCAAGATGCCTGTCAACGAGAGGGTATATCAGCCAGATGGAGTGTTGCACGGTGGTGCTACGGCAGCTTTGGCAGAAAGTGTTGGTAGTTTTGCATCTCATTTGTTTTTGGATGCGGAGCACTCTATTATTAGAGGCATAGAAATTACCGCTAACCATTTGAGAAGTGCTAGGGAAGGTTATGTATATGCCAAGTCCACCTTTGTACATAAGGGAAGAACCACCCAGTTGTTGAACATTGACATTACAGATGACAACGACAATCTGATTTCGGTCTGTAAGTTGTCTACCATTTCATTGCCTAAAAAGAAAGTATGACGCAAGACCGTTTTTTTGACAAGATAGAATCACATTATAAGTCACAACTCCCTTTCGTAATTTATGGAAAGCCAGATGATGCTGTAGTGAAGGCCATGTTGCAAAAGGATGATGAAGTATGTGATACCGAGGATTTTGTTGAAAGTGGATTTGTGTTTTCTCCTTTCGATATCGAGAAGAATACCATTCTGATACCTTCAAGGAAAGCAACATCAATCGTGTGTACTGATGCTATTCGAGGGAAAGAGAAAGTAGATGTTTCCGGAGTTTCCAAAAATGAATCGAGTACCAAAGACAGTTTAGAAAAAACAAAATCGCTACATATGGATGTAGTGGGATCTGCAGTCAAGGCAATAAAGGAAGAAGAAGAGTTTGAAAAAGTCGTAATATCAAGAACAGAAACCATTGTCGGATCAGAAACTAGCCCAATTCGGTTGTTTAAGAAATTACTGCAAACTTACAAGTCTGCATTCGTATATTGTTGGTACCATCCAAAAATAGGCCTATGGCTGGGAGCAACACCAGAAACATTGCTGCTAATACAAGGAAGACAGTTGTCCACGATGGCTTTGGCTGGTACACAGCAATATAAAGGAATAGACGAGGTTGTATGGCAGGAGAAGGAGAAAACTGAACAGCAATTGGTAACGGATTTCATAATAGGTAATCTTGAATCTTCGCTGGAGGGGTTGAGTATTGGTAGTCCCAAGACCATAAAAGCGGGTAGCCTATTGCATCTGAAAACAGAGCTTAAAGGGCGTTTGCCAGCAAATATCCAAAACATTAAATCGGTAGTGATGGCATTGCACCCAACGCCAGCAGTTTGCGGAATGCCTAGAGAGAGAGCCAAGCAATTTATTATGGATCATGAGAATTATGATCGTGAATTCTACACAGGTTTTTTGGGAGAGCTCAATTTCAAAGAGAAAACTGTTAGGAACACCAACCGTCGCAATGTGGAAAACAATGTATATGGAGCTGTAAGAACAGTGACGAATCTATTCGTGAATTTGCGCTGTATGCAATGCAAGGGTGATGAAATCGTACTCTATGTAGGTGGAGGAATCACCAAGGATTCCATTCCTGAAAATGAATGGGAGGAAACAGTCAATAAAACATCCACCATAAAAAACATCTTATAATATTTTGTATTTTCGCGATAAGATTTAATCTTATATGAGATACCCTAATATTCCGTTGGCGCAGACAGTTGTTTCTCTTTGCAAGGCCAAAAACATAAAGCATATCGTATTATCTCCAGGCAGTAGAAATGCACCTTTGACCATAGGTTTTACAAAAGACCCCTTTTTTGACTGTTACAGCATTGTAGATGAACGTTGTGCAGGTTTTTTTGCTTTGGGGATTGCACAGCAAATTAAAGCACCGGTAGCAGTTGTCTGCACTTCAGGGAGTGCGTTGCTCAACTATTACCCAGCCGTTTCCGAAGCTTTTTATAGTAATGTGCCATTTGTTGTATTATCTGCTGATAGACCTCGGTTTTTGATAGGAATAGGAGATGGACAAACTATAAACCAAGAAGATGTCTACAAGAATCACATACTATGTTCAGCAAACTTAAAACAAGATTTAAAGGATAAGGATGATTTTGATGATTCTAAGGAAGAATTGCCAATTATGAAGAGTCTTGAAAACAAGCTTGAAAGATATCTTGGTTTGCAACAAACGATTCAGCAGCAAAACGAAGAACAGATAAATAAGGCTTTAAATACAGCGATACTTCAAAATGGACCTGTACATATAAATGTTCCTTTCGGAGAACCATTGTATGAAATAGTCGACGAATTATCGGTAAACCCAAAAGTTATTCCTGTGGTTACTCCAGAAGTGGAAGAGGAAGATTATGAATCCTACGCGGACATATGGGATAAATCCCAACGGAAACTCGTATTGGTAGGTGTAAACGAACCTAATGCGATAGAGCAACGATTTTTGGATGCTCTGGCTGAAGATGAAAGTGTTGTGGTATTGACAGAGACAACGTCAAATCTACACCACGATTCATTTTTTCCGAGTATCGATAAGTTGATAGCTCCTTTGAATGAAACAGGTTTCAATGCTTTGAAACCAGACTTGCTTTTGACCTTTGGAGGCTTGGTCGTATCAAAAAAGATAAAGCGATTCTTGAGGGATTACCAACCAAAGCATCATTGGCATGTTGGAAGCAATCACGCCAATGACACTTTTTTCGTATTGAGCAAACATTTTAAAATGTCGGTGAACCACTTCTTTTTCAATTTTTTCAAGAAGACGAACAGTATTCAAAGCAATTATGATTCCTACTGGCAGGAAATAATGAAGTTAAGGAGGGAAAGACATGAAACCTATGTTGATGGTATGCCTTTTTCAGATTTCAAGGCTTTCGATTTACTTTTGAAAACGATTCCAGACCATTGTATGCTACAAGTGGGGAATAGCTCTGCAATTCGTTATACGCAGTTGTTCGACGTTAACAAAACACTTCATGTATTTTGCAATAGAGGTACAAGTGGGATTGATGGAAGTACGAGTACAGCCATTGGAGCGGCGATTACTACAAAGAAGCAGACAGTTTTCATTACTGGAGATTTAAGTTTTTTCTATGATAGCAATGCCTTATGGAACAATTACATTCCCAATAGTTTTAGGGTCATAGTCATAAACAATGGAGGAGGAGGTATTTTCCGAATCTTGCCAGGGCACAAGAATACCGAGAATTTTGATACGTATTTTGAAACCAAGCACAAGTTGAACGCTTCACATTTATGTAAAATGTATGATTTCGAATACGAAAAGGCTTCCAACCCAAAGGAATTAGCTTCTGTTTTGCAACAGTTTTACTCAAAGTCAAATAATCCCAAGCTACTGGAAATCTTTACTCCGAGCAAAGAGAACGATACGATCTTGCTAGATTATTTCAAAGCACTTAAATAAGCTTCGTCGAAATTATTTACTTTTAACCGATTTTTACTCTAAAAAAAAATTTATCGAAAAAAATATTGGTTTAAAAATATTGTATATTTAAAGATAAATAATAATTAAAACCAAATACATTATGAGCAAACGTGACGATCTTATCGTGAAATACGCATCGGATTTAAAAGATAAATGCGGTGTAAATCCTGATATGGATTTTTTAACCAAAGTAACCATTGGTTGTGGACCATCAATTTATAATAAGGATTCGGCTACAGTTTCTGGGACCGACAATTCTGAATTGGCAACCGTAAAAAATAATTTTTTGATTAAAAAATTGGGATTGGCTGATAGTGCAGATTTGGACAAGGCGATAGATGGAGTTTTGGAACAATATGGACGTTCTAATAAAAATAAATATAGAGCGGTAGTATATTATTTACTAGCCAAACACTTTAAAAAAGAATCGGTTTACAAATAAACAGATTAATTTACAATAATATAAAAAAGCGTTACGATATTAAGTTGTGACGCTTTTTTTATATTGTTACCTTTGCAAAATGATAAATATAGGCGAATACAATACTCTAGAAATTTTAAGAGATACAGAACCAGGGTTGTTTCTTGGAGATGCAGATGAAAACGAAGTGTTATTACCAAACAGATATGTTCCAGAACATTTTGAAATAGGAGATTCTATAGATGTCTTTATTTATTTGGACAATGAGGAACGTATAATTGCCACTACCGACAAACCATATATAGCTAGTGGTGAATTTGCAGTCTTGAGATGTAATGACGTTACAAATTATGGAGCCTTTTTGGATTGGGGATTGGTGAAAGAATTGTTTTGTCCATTCAAAGAACAAGCTTTCCCAATGAAAAAGGGAGGATGGTATTTAGTGCACTGTTATTTGGATGAAAAAACTGAACGTTTGGTAGCTTCCAGCAAAACCAATAGATTTCTAAACAATACAGAATTGACTGTATCGGAATTTGATGAAGTGGATTTGATAATATCACATCCTAGTGACATCGGAATGAATGTTATTGTAAACAACAAACACTTTGGTTTGATATACAAGGACAACATTTTCCAAGATCTAAGCATTGGAGATACTTTGAAAGGAATCGTTAAAAAGGTACGACCAGGAAATAAAATAGATATTGCTTTGGGTAAGGTAGGCTATAGAAACATCGAACCGAATGCAGATATGATAATGAAGGTGTTGGAGGACAACTCAGGGTTTATGCCCTTACATGATAAATCCTCACCTGAAGCCATCAAAGAACAGCTTCAGATGAGTAAAAAGAACTTCAAGAAAGCAATTGGAACTTTATACAAGAAAAAGTTGATTACTATAAAGGAAGACGGAGTCTATTTAAAATAACTTTGCTTTTAGGTCTTTGGAAATTGCATCTTTATGTACCATGATGGATATGGTTTTTAGCTTCATATAAGCTTCACTTATATATATGTAACCATCGTTTGCTACGTATTCTGAGTTTTTACCCCAAGAATTTTTCACCTTGTAGTATTTGTTCCCTTTTTGGTCTTTCATTACACCAGTAATATGCATTAAATGATCATCAGTGGTGTTGAAGTTTTCAAACTCTTGCTGTCTTAACTCTGGAGTAACGATAATTTCTGAAACAATGTTTGTCATAGCCTCAACATTCTTGCTTTTGTCTTGGGGAACGACAGCTACACCATATTTAGATGAAAATGTCTTCTCACTGACATCGCAATCCAGTTCTACGGTGTATCCATTTTTCAAGGCATTGTCTATTGTGGAAGTCAGGTCGTTTAAACCGATATTATAAAAACTTCCATTGGAAAAATTGTCTGGAATATTTAGGATGAATTTGGAGTATAGAGGTTTGTGTGTGAAACTAGTTAGGCTAACATAATTCTCAGGTTTTATTTTTGTCATCGTCAAAAAGGACTGAGGCGTATACTTTTTACCTTCATAGTTAAAGGAAGTAACCTTTTTACCCAAATATACATCCAAGATGCTTTCTGTCACTGCTTTCCATTTTGGGGATAATTGCTTTCCTGGTTTATCCACGTATGTTGATAGGACACTTTTTAAAACGGCAATCATTTCAGAGTGATTGTGACGTGTAACATCATCTTCCAATCCAGAAAAGGCACTTAAAGGAACCAAACCATATTCTGAAACACTATTCATCACATCATGAGCCAAACCACCTTCACTAAATTGGGCTTTACCTTGTCTCATTACATAGTTCCAAGCTTTTTTCGGGTAGGTCTGTCTAACGTTGTACATCTCCGATAGGTCTATGTCTTTTCCAGTCAATCTGATGATTTCACTTTCTAGAAATGAAGAGGTGGAGAAACTCCAACAAGTTCCTGTACTGCCTTGACTTATGACATCTGTGGCATTCAAGTCTATTACTGTCTTAAATACATATTCTTGAGAGAAGGAATTTATGGAGATAAATAAAAATAGCGAAAAGAAAATATTACGTTTCATAGTTTTAAGGGGCTTAAATATATTTTTTGAAACGCTAAAATATGAAAAAAGATGAAAATAAACCCAATCTCTTGTTAAGCTTACGTACTTTTTGTCTTGTCTCTGACCAAAGCTTGTTCTTTTGCCCAATCTATGGCATTGTACAAATTTTTGAAATGTTCAGCCTTGGTAGATAAGAAAAACTTTTCCAAAATGGCATTTATCCAACCTCTTTCTGTGTATGTGACTATGGCATAGCCATTTATGAAATAGTTGTTTCTGAAGAACTTTAGCCAGTCTGAAGGGTTGACCTCGTACTTGTTTACTCTGTTGGAAATATAACAAATGGATGGGTTTTCTCCATAGTGCTTTATGGCCGCTTCAATGATGTCTTGAGCAGAATCCCAGGTGTAGGTTACACCTTCATTTATTTCTGCGATGATGAAGTCCTTGAAAAAATAGTAATTACCATTTTCAGAAACATACAGATCTTCTATCTGATCGGCTAGATTAGAATTTTCGATTTTCATTTAAATAAACAAGTAAATGTAAAAGAGAGCATTTTGGGAATGCTTCCCTTTAAAGATAAGTTTTTTTTTGCAATATTAAAAATTTAAGAGTAAATAGCTTTGTTTAAGCTATGACTTCACTTTTTTTGCGTGAAAATCCTATAAACAATTGATTAAGTGGTTGTTTATAAGGTGTTTTATTCTATTTGGATTCGATTCCTATCTGTTTGACCCAATCTATGGCATCATACAAATTGGTAAAACTTTCTACCTTGGTTTGGACAAATAGCTTTTCAATGATGGAATTGACCCACCCTGCTTCTGTATAGGTTACCATAGCATAGCCTTTCAAGCAAGGTTTGTTCTTGCCATTGAAATATTTATACCAGTCTGCTGGGTTTACGGAATAATTGTTCACTCTGTTGGTAATGTAACTTAATGCTGGTTTATTGCCATAATGCTTAAAGACTGCTGGAAGTAAATCTTGAGCAACTTCCCATGAAAATGTTATGCCCTCTTTTATTTCTGAGATGATGAAGTCTTTGAAAAAATAATAATCTCCGTATTTGGAAATATAGATGTCTTCAATTAAACTGGATAAATTAGAATTTTTTATTGTCATAATTAATAGCGTTTAAATTATAAGATTCACAATGAGCTAGTTAGTTCTCGATTGTTTGGAGTTGTAAATTTACAATGCACGCATAGTTTATGTGGTTTTATAGTAGATATTAGAATCGTAAATCGATTAAGTGCTATTTTTATCGATTAACATTGAGATTAATTAAGATTAATCCTACATCTTAATTGTTGTTAGTGTTTTGTTTTTCAGGTTGTTAGTTTGTTTGGTATAGGGGTTGACTAATCGTTCTAATTAATAGCGTGCTAGAGAGTATCGTTTATGACATATAGATTAGTTATACCAAAATTTATAGGATCATAAATTCTATTTTATGTATTTTTATCCTCCAAAAATAAAGGACGATGAGTGAAATTAAATGGATAAAAGCTAAGGACTATGAAGATATTACCTATAATAAATGCAATGGAGTAGCAAGAATAGCTTTCAATAGACCAGATGTAAGAAATGCATTCAGGCCAAAAACGACAAAGGAATTGTATGATGCCTTTTATGATGCTCAAGAGGATACCAACATAGGTGTCGTTTTGTTGTCTGCCGAAGGACCTTCTTCACGTGATGGAATATATTCTTTCTGTTCTGGAGGAGATCAAAAGGCAAGAGGACATCAAGGTTATGTTGGAGAAGATGGTTACCATCGTTTGAACATATTGGAGGTACAACGTTTAATTCGTTTTATGCCAAAGGCCGTCATAGCTGTGGTTCCAGGATGGGCTGTTGGTGGAGGGCACAGTTTGCATGTGGTTTGTGATTTGACTTTAGCTAGCAAAGAACACGCAATATTCAAACAAACAGATGCAGACGTAACAAGCTTTGATGGAGGTTATGGATCTGCATACCTAGCCAAGATGGTAGGTCAGAAGAAAGCAAGGGAGATTTTCTTTTTGGGAAGAAATTATTCTGCACAAGAGGCTTATGAGATGGGAATGGTAAATGCAGTAATACCTCACGAAGAACTAGAAGATACAGCTTACGACTGGGCACAGGAAATCTTGGGAAAATCACCAACATCCATAAAAATGCTGAAATTCGCAATGAATTTAACAGATGATGGTATGGTTGGACAACAAGTGTTTGCAGGTGAAGCAACACGATTGGCCTATATGACAGATGAAGCCAAAGAGGGAAGAGATGCCTTTTTGGAAAAACGCAAACCTAATTTCCCGAAACAATGGATTCCTTAATCCATTCCATAATTATATGAAGAACATTTCAATATGGTTGTCAGCCATTAGATTAAGAACATTGCCACTATCCATTTCTGGAATAATAGTAGCTGGTTGTCTTGCAGAATACAATGGTTTTTTCAATTGGCTAATTTTTTCATTGGCAATCTTGACTACATTGAGTTTTCAAATACTGTCAAACCTAGCAAATGATTATGGTGATGGTGTTAAAGGTACGGATAATGAGGATAGAATAGGGCCAGAAAGAGCCATACAGAGTGGAGCCATTTCTCCAAATAAAATGTTTTCTGCCATAAGGATAAACATCATAATATGCATTATATTGACCGTTAGCCTTATTTACTCTTCATTTGGAGTAAAACACTTATTGTATGCTTTGCTGTTTTTTGTACTAGGTGCAATTTCGGTGATATCGGCAATGCGTTATACGATGGGAAGCAAAGCATATGGATACAAGGGGTTGGGAGATGTTTTTGTATTTGTTTTCTTTGGATTGGTAAGCGTCATAGGATGTTACGTTCTATTCGCAAAGCAAATAGATCACATTGTCTTTTTACCAGCTATTGCCATAGGGCTGTTAAGTGCTGGCGTATTGAACCTCAATAATATGAGGGACATAGAAAGTGATGTGAAGTCCAATAAAATAACGTTAGCAGTAAAATTGGGTAAGGCGAAAGCCAAGAACTATCACTATGTATTGGTAATTGGAGCAATCATACTGTCTTTTCTATATGGGATATTGTATTACACATCACCTTATAATGTTTTGTTTTTTGTTGCATACATACCATTGATCTTGCACATAAAGACAGTTAGAAAGAACAAGAATCCCAAAGATTTTGATCCAGAGCTGAAAAAATTGGCGCTTTCAACAGTACTATTATCCATATTGTTGGGAGTAGGACATTTATTTTAAATATTTTTATAGAAGTTTATTAAAATTGAGGTATATGAAAATCACATTTTTAGGTCACGCGTCTTTGCAGATTGAAATTAACGATATAAGTATATTGGTTGACCCATTCATTTCTGGAAACCCAAAGGCTTCTCATATCGATGTAGATGCTTTAAACGCAGATTATATACTATTAACCCACGCACATGAAGACCATATTTTGGATGTGGAAACCATAGCAAAAAGAACAAGTGCAGTGGTGGTTTCCAATTTTGAGATCGTTAGCCATTTTGAAAAACTCGACATAAAGGGGCATCCGATGAATCATGGTGGTTCTTGGGGTTTTGAGTTCGGAAAAGTGAAATATGTGAATGCAATTCATACATCTTCTTTTCCAGATGGTAGTTATGGAGGGCAGCCAGGAGGATTTGTAATAGAAGGAGAGCATAAGAATATCTACATAGCTGGAGATACGGCTTTGACTTTCGATATGAAATTGATTCCATTGCAAACAAGGTTGGATTTGGCCATACTACCGATAGGAGATAATTTTACGATGGGGATTGAAGATGCAATTATAGCCAGTGACTTTGTAGAATGTGATAAGGTTCTAGGATATCACTTTGATACATTTGGATACATTGAAATAGATCATAATACAGCAAAAAGCAGGTTTTTAGAAAAAGACAAGGATTTGGCGTTGTTGGAAATAGGGGAGAGTATGGAATTATAGCTCATTTTCTTTTAACCAGTCATTCCTCAAATCGTCAGAAACCTTACCCATGCCATCATGTTTCCATCCAGGAGGTTTGATGAGATATTTTAACCTACTGGTTAGTGATTTCTTTCCAGAAAAGACATCTCTTAAAACTGCAATCCATTCTAAGAAAGCAATCTTTATGGGGTTGTAAGTATTTATGTTTGCTGTAAGTCCATATATGACCTTTTCCTCTTTCAATTCTGGTTGAAAGGTTTTGAAAAGCTTGTCCCAAATAATGAATATACCAGCGTGATTTCGATCCAAGTACAATGGATTGCTGCCATGGTGTACACGATGATGTGAAGGAGTGTTCATAACAGCTTCAAACCATTTGGGAAGCTTGTCTATGGCTTCTGTATGAATCCAAAACTGATAAATCAAACTAATGGACATTTGTAGTAAGATCATACCAGGATGAAACCCCAAAAGGGGTAACCATAACCAAAATATAAAAGTATAGAATCCTCCTGACCAAGTTTGTCGCAATGCCGTACTCAAATTATAATGTTGAGATGAATGGTGTATGATGTGTGAGGCCCAAAATATTCTACATTGGTGAGAAATGCGATGAAACCAATAATATGCAAAATCGTCGGCAAAAAGCAACAGGACAAAACTCCACCATACTACTGGAATGGTGAACAATCTGAAATTGTCATAGATGTAAAAGAAAACGAAGAGAACGATTACCTTGCTTAAAAAACCTAAAAAAACATTCCCCAATCCCATTGCTATGGATGATAGGGAGTCTTTGACTTCATAGCCTTTAACCTCTTGCCTTATGGTAACGTAAATTTCCAACAGCATTGCAAGAACAAAAAATGGAATGGCATAAAGTATTATGTTAGGAAATTCGGTCATATGAGAATAGTGATTTGTGGAGTACTAATTTAGTAAATAAATTAAGTATTTTTGAGATTAATTATGAGAGCAACCTACAATAGATACGATCTAAACTTCAAAAAACCCAGTGGAACTTCCAGAGGGATATTGAAAACAAAGGAAACGTGGTTCATAAATGTCATGTCTGAAGATAGAAAGGGAATAGGAGAATGTGGTATTCTTCGAGGACTTTCAATTGACGATAGAGTAGACTATGAAGAGCAATTAAAATATACTTGTGCCAACATAGACAAAGGTTTGGAATTTCTTTTGATTGAGAATAAGGAGTTTCCAAGCATTCAAATAGGATTGGAAATGGCCTTTATGTCTCTGGCTTCAAAAAGTGCTTTCGAATTGTTCCCATCAGAATTTACAGGAGGAACAGGTGTAATTCCCATAAATGGACTCATTTGGATGGGAACGGAAGCTTTTATGAAACAACAAATTAGAGAGAAGATAGATGCAGGTTTCAAGTGTATAAAAATGAAGATAGGGGCCATCGACTTTGAAACTGAATTAGGACTTTTGAAGTCCATTCGAGAGAACTTCAGCCAAAGCGACATAGAACTACGAGTAGATGCCAATGGGGCGTTTAAACCAAATGAGGCCTTGGATAAATTGAAGCGCTTGTCGGAATTAGAATTGCACTCAATAGAACAGCCAATCAAACAGGGGCAATGCGAAAGTATGGCCAAGTTGTGTGAAACAACCCCTTTGCCTATAGCATTGGATGAAGAATTGATTGGGGTGTTTTCAATGGCAAAAAAGAAAGAACTCCTACAAGCCATAAATCCACAATACATTATTTTAAAGCCAAGCTTTATAGGAGGATTCAGAGGTAGTGATGATTGGATTGCATTGGCTGAAGAGCAAAGTATTGGTTGGTGGATTACAAGTGCATTGGAGAGTAACGTGGGCTTGAATGCGATAGCACAATATACCTATTTAAAACAAAACACCATGCCACAAGGACTGGGGACAGGAAGCCTGTTTACCAATAATTTCGATTCGCCATTGCAAGTAAAAAATGGTACATTGCGATACGATACGAATAACGAGTGGAAATTTAACTTATAGAGAATGTATATAAAGCAGGCATTTAATTTTAAACATGAATTTTGGAGATATCTAGTAGGTTCGGCATTTATCTTCATCGCATCAATGATTGGTCAAGTACCGTTCACAATAGCTGTTTTTATGAAAATGGCAAAAGACGGAATGGATTTGACTACTGTAGATCAGGCAAGCTTATTGGGATACTTGGAACCCAACTTGAATATATTCTTGATATTGTTATCCTTTCTATTTGGAGCTGTTGGCCTAATCTTGATTGTTAAAACAGTACATAGACAAACTATGAGGTCCATTACCACTGCAAGGGAAAAAGTGGACTGGAAGCGTATTTGGTTTGCATTCTTTTTCTGGGGGACAATATCATCAAGTTTAATCTACGTGGATTACCAAATGAGCCCAGAGAATTATGTGAATAATTTTGAATTGAATCGTTTCATCATTTTGGCCATCATAGCCATAATCCTTGTGCCAATACAAACCAGTTTGGAAGAATACTTGTTTAGAGGGTATTTAATGCAAGGTTTTGGAGCAGCAACGACGGAAAAATATTTTTCGATAGGTTTCATCGTCAGTGTCATAACCATTCCTACATTGATTTATCTCAATATAATTTATTCTATTTCTTTACTCTACAATGTTTTGATTGTTTTTGGAGTTTTATTGCTTGCCATTGGGATTAATAAAGCGCTTTTGAAAAATGGTTTTTATGGAGGAGAATCATTTAAAAGAATATCCAAGGCAATAAGGCGAAATTGGGTGCCACTGTTTATAACATCGTCAATTTTTGGCTTGATGCACATAGCAAATCCAGAGATCGAAAAACTAGGATACAGCCTATTGATATATTACATAGGAACAGGTTTTTTCTTGGGAATCATTACCTTGATGGATGATGGGATGGAGTTGGCCTTGGGGTTTCATGCAGCAAACAATCTATTTACGGCTTTATTGGTCACGGCAGATTGGACGGTTTTCCAAACACATTCAATTTTAAAGGATGTATCAGAACCCTGTTTGGGATTCATTGATTTGGCACTGCCGGTGTTTATAATATTTCCTTTGCTGTTGTTCATTTTTAGCAAGGTATACAAATGGACCAATTGGAAAGAGAAGCTGTTTGGAGAAATAGAAGTTCCAGTAAAAGAAAGTCATAATGTTATTGAATAGCTAGTGATACCAAAGTATAACAAGATACACAATAGGTTTAAGTATGGCAACGTTCATTTTCCCTTCAAGGCGTTAAATGAATTAGCTTATGGCTTGATAAAGGAAGGAGATTCTTTTGAGAAGGAGATTGGACAGTTCATCTTGGATTGGCAAGATGAAAAAACGTTTGTCGAGGCTAAAACTTCTGGCTCGACAGGTGCACCCAAACTTATTAGATTGGATAAGCAAGCAATGGTGAATTCTGCCATAGCAACAGGTGATTTTTTTAAATTGAAACCAGGAGACAAAGCTTTGCTATGTCTGCCAGCTTCATACATAGCAGGAAAAATGATGCTAATTCGCGCATTTGTATTGGGATTGGAGTTGGATGTCGTAGAACCTAAATCCAATCTTGATTTCAATACCGAAACAAAATATGATTTTGTTGCTATGGTACCAATGCAATTGCAAGGGAATATGGGTAAACTGGATAATGTCAGGTTATTGATAGTGGGAGGAGCACAGGTATCTAATCAGCTAATCAAAGCAATTCAGCCCATAAGAACCAAAGTCTATGAAACTTATGGGATGACCGAAACGGTCTCCCACATTGCAGTGAAGCAAATTAATGGAATCGATGCATCCAAGTTTTTCAATACACTCCCCAAGGTCGATTTGGAAAAGGATGATAGAGGGTGTTTGATAATAAACGCACCAAGGGTTTCCGAAGATAAAGTAATAACTAATGACATTGTAGACCTTCATACTAAAACGTCCTTCGAGTGGTTGGGACGTTTGGACAATGTAATAAACTCTGGAGGAATAAAAGTATTCCCGGAACAAGTCGAAAATAAGCTACGTGATCAAATCTTCGGACGCTTCTTCATAGCGTCGAAAAGCGATAAGACACTTGGTGAACAAGTGATATTGATCATAGAAGGCGATGGTGGCCCAATGAGTCCGGAATCATTGAAAAACTTGAAATCTTATGAGAAGCCCAAGTCAATCTATGGGATAGGTCAATTCGTGGAAACTTCCTCAGGTAAGATTCAGCGTAAGAAAACTCTAGAAAAACTAGGAATAAATTAAAAAGAAAAGTTGTAACAATCCATATGTCATAACTACTAATAAACAAACAATCATACTATGAATTTTTTAAAGCGTGTACTTTCAACTGTAACAGGAATATTTGTCTTTTTGGGGATATGCTTAGGTCTATTGTTGATCATTGGCATTTTCGCAGGGGCATCTTCCAAAGAAACCATAACGGTAAAGGATGATACCGTGTTGGATTTGAAGTTGGATTTCCCAATTAGAGATTATGCAGCACAAACCGTTTTTGTCGAATACCCTTTCTTGAATGAAAACAAGAAAAATGGATTGTTCGACATAATCAATGCGATCGATTATGCAGCATCCGACTCCAAGATAAAGGGGATATCCATGGACAACAACTTCATAATGGCTGGAGTTTCCCAGACCAAGGCGATAAGGGATGCTTTGTTGCGTTTCAAGGATTCTGGAAAGTTCATCGTGGCCTATGCAGACATATATAGTCAAAAAGACTACTATTTGAGCTCTGTGGCAGATACGATCTATATGAATCCGGTTGGAGCGATGGAGTTTAAAGGTTTGTCTACAGAACGCTTGTATTTCAAGGATTTTCAAGAAAAAACAGGCTTGAAGATGGAAGTGATCCGATTGGGTAAATACAAGAGTGCCGTGGAGCCTTATCTAGAGAATGAGATGAGTGACAACAATAGAGAGCAGATAAGTGTTTATCTAAATGGGCTTTGGTCAGAGATCAAAGACGAAATATCACAAAGTAGAGGAGTCTCGACAGTAGAATTGAATACAATAGCAGATAGCCTGTTGGCAAGAACGGCAACCTTGGCAGAAAAATCGAAATTGATAGATAGGATAGCCTACCATGACGAATATGAAAGTGATTTGAAAAAGGCCGTTGGGATTGATGAGAAAAAGGATGTCAATACGATAAGAATCGAAAAGTATTCCAAGTACGTAGCCAACAAGACAGTACTCAAATCAAGTAAGAACAAGATAGCTGTCATCTATGCAGAAGGTCAAATCATCTATGGGCAAGGGAATGAGACCTTCGTTGGTCAAGGAACAATAAACGAGTCTTTGAAAAAAGCTAGAGAGGATGAAGAAATCAAAGCAATCGTCTTGAGGGTAAACTCACCTGGAGGAAGTGCTTTGGCAAGCGAATTGATTTGGCGGGAGATAGAATTGACCAAAAAGGAAAAACCAGTGATAGTTTCCATGGGAGATGTCGCTGCCTCTGGAGGATATTACATAGCTTGCAATGCTGATAGGATTTTTGCAGAACCCACTACGATAACAGGAAGCATAGGTGTTTTTGGAACTTTGCCAAATGGAAACGAACTAGCCGATAGAGTTGGGATAAATGCAGAACAAGTGGTCACGAACAAAAACGCATTGACATATAGCTTTTTCGAACCTTTGAGTGACGATCAGCGTGCTTTCATAAAAGAAGGGGTCAATGACATTTACGAGTTGTTTACACAACGAGTGGCAGATGGAAGGGAAGGATTGACGCAAGATGATGTGAAAGCGATAGCGCAAGGGAGAGTCTGGACGGGAAAAGATGCATTGAACAATGGATTGATAGATGGTTTGGGAGGATTGGATGAAGCTTTGAAATATGCAGCAGAGTTGTCGGAAATAGAAGACTACAAAATAAAAGAACTTCCAGTCTTTGAAAAGTCATTGGAGGAAATAATGCAAGGCTTCGGGCTTGTCAAATCCAAAGAAGCCATTCTAAAGGAAGAGCTAGGGGAAGAAAACTATAAGATATTAAAAGAGGTGAAGACGATGACCGAGCAAAAGGGAATTCAGTTGTTGTTTCCTTTCAATGTGGAAATAAAGTAAATGGTAGTATAAGATACCCAGACATATGTTGAATAAAGAAGGTTAAGCGAAAGCTTAGCCTTTTTTGTTTGCCAGCTTCCCTCATTCAAAATAGCGTTTCACTCAATGCCTGTTTTTTAACAAGGGTCATGGACATAGTTTTATATGGAATTAAAACAAAAAACGTATGAAACCATCAACCATTGCAAAACAGATGACAAGATTGTTGTTCATGTTATGCTTCACTCTTCAACTA
>CANMCF010000011.1 GCA_947496215.1 uncultured Bizionia sp. | reverse complement strand
AATAAATTGGCCCTATGGCATTCACCGGTGGATTGGCTTGGGCATCTGCCAAGGTTGTGTGATAAGTAACCGTGACACCAGCTTGCCCGTTGATGGCCAAGGCGTCAATCGTACTCAAGTCGAATTCGGATAGGCCATTGGTCGCATCGCCATCGTCATCGTTGTCACAAACTGCATAATCCGCCAGTGCTGGAATGACCGGCAGTGGGTTAACCACCAAATCGAAGGTCGTGTAGCCGTAGCAGGTAGGATTTGCATTGTCGTCCACCCTAACGTGAATCGTCTGTGGAGATCCTGTGTTGCTGTATGTCGTCGGATTGGCTATGGCATTTGCCGGGGTATCGGCATCTGCCTGGCTCTCGTAGAAACTTACCGTGTAGTTCGCTGGATTCTGCGCACCCAATATCGTTGCCTCTTGTGTAGTGAGATCGAAGACTTCAACCCCATCGTTGGACAGATCATCACAAACCACCATGTCTATTGGTTGCGTCGCAACCGCTCTCGGGTTTACTATCAAATTGAAAACTGGTGTCAGTTGAACAAAATTACATGCAGGATCAACTGCACTTTCTATTCTGACATAGATCGGCTCTGGGTTCACACCATTGTCATGAGGGCTCGTCAATGCTCCTGTTCCTGCATCTGCACTTGCAAAGTCCAAGTGGTAGGTCACGTTGTAATCGGCAGCTGCTTGTGCTCCCAATATGGCTGCAGTCTGTGTTTCCAAATCAAAAGGTTCTGTACCGTCATTTGAAACGTCATCGCAAACTTCCATATCCGGTGCCGGATTGATTAGAGGTTGAGGAGTTATATTCAATGTAAATGTTTCTGTTTCATAACATCCAGATGTCAAATACTCTACTCTTACATAGATGGTTTGAGGTGCACCTGGTGTCGCGCTTGAAGTATACGCTGCTGGAGTTGCTATTGCAGCCGTATCTGCATCTGCATCAGCTTGCGTTTCATGATAGGAAACATTTAAATCGCCAGCATTTGGAGCAGGTGCCAAAACTACTGATGTATTTTGGGTTAGATCAAAAACATATGGTGGTGCTCCCGGATTACATAAAGATAAATCATTGGGTTCTGCATTGATGATTTCTGGAAGCACGTCTATACATACTTCTTCTGTATATTCACAACCAAAATCATCGGTCACCCTATAAGTAAAACAGTGAGTTCCTGCTGTAGGTGGTGCTACAGTGATTACATTTCCTGCCGTATTTGTTATCGAAGGATCGGCGTCCCATGCTTCAGAAGTAATAGCAGGTGTAAATGATAATTCTGGAGGTTGCAAGGCTGGATCAAATTCCATACCCCAAGAAAATATATTCCCGTTATCAGCTGTCAAATTATCTACGATTCTAATGCACCAATCTCCATTTAAAGGACTACCCAACAAATCATCAAAGTTCTCTACTGGCAAATAAGTCCCAGGAGTCCAAGAATTCCCAGGAGGGTTTGACCCAGCTATAATTGTAGGTGCATTCCCCAATAAAACGGCAGCTCCCAATGAAAAACAATAATCGGCCCCTACACCTGGAACAAGAGAACCATCATCGTTTGCTCCTCCAAAATAAGTCCCTCCTCCTGCTTGATCAAACAACTGAACCTCTGCTCCTGTGGGGCTTCTTATAAATATATCCAGATCTCCTGAATATGAATGTTCTATATTCAAACAAACATTTATCAATTGATTAACGTCAGTCAATGTTGCTGCGGAATCATAACAATCCACAGTAATACATGTGGAATATTGTGCTCCACTTCCATCGGGAAGAAATGTCAATCCACTTACAGGTGGCGTACAATCATTCAAAAATTCCACTGGAGCTACGACTCCTGTTATTGTTGTATCATCTCCAAAGCAAATGACACTATCTGTAGCTTCTGTTCCTGTAAAATCAGGTTCTGTTCCAACTTGTATTACTTGATTGATTAAATTAGAGTTAGTACATCCCATTGGATCAGGATCTGTATTTGTGTCATGAATACTTAGATTCACAATATATACTCCTGGAGTATCATAGGAGAAGGTAGCCGTCTGGCCCGCAAGAGTATTTCCATCTCCCAAATCCCATTCGTAAGTTGCTCCAGTTCCATCAACTGAAAATGTTCCACTCCCCGTCAAAGTTATATCCTCATCTGGACATACCCTTATATATCCATCTCCGTTTGGAGCTGGAGATGCTGAGTCTATTTGAGAAACAATGGTTTGACATGGCTCAAAACAAGACAATGTTGCTTCCCACCCTGTAATCGTTGCAGAACCGTCTGTAACGAATTCTACCGTAAGACAGCCTGTAGGATTATCTGGAGTAGCAACAACCAAACCTGGGTTATTTGCAGCTCCTCCACCCGAGAATTGTCCAAAGGCTGGTGAAGCTGTGCTATCACCATTGTAAATGGTCATCACATCATTATTTTCCTGTGTATTAAAAGCTGTAAAATCAATTTGCATCAAATTTCCTGCTTGGTCTGGACAGAATGTCAAAACGAAGTTTTCATCACTTCCATAGTTTCCAGCTGCTCCTCCCGAATCATAAAAATTCCCTGAACACTGAGTAACAGTTCCTGTTTGCATCAAGACATCTTGAGAGAATGCAAAGCTCGAAATTAATAAGAGAGATAGTATTGCTAATTTCTTCATTATTGTAACTTTTTATTATTCGTGTTGAGATTTGATTATTATAAAGTAGTTCGTGTTATCTATTCTATAGATTGCACCTCCTTTGCCAAAAAACTTGAGGTTATATTTAAGGGGGTTGAACGTGGATGGGTTATAGGTCGCATCCAATTTGAGATTCTTGTTATAGGAATCCATTAATCCAACTTGTTCCAATGTTTGATATTTATCATTGTTTCCCACTAATTCCGGCATAGACTTTATTTCGATTCTATTTCTCAACAAATTCTTGAAATCCTTTAAGCGTTGTGGCTTAGTCAAAACATAATCATTCAATCTATTCGAAAAAACCTCCTGCAACATTTTCAATTCTGCAGTATTTAAAGGTGCTTTCACATTGTCTTTATACTTGACTAGAGTCAATGCTTGTTTTCTTTGGTTTTGCGCTTCGGAATTAAACGCATTTAGCGAAAAAACAGCTAATAAAAAATAGAGTATTCTTAATCTCATTTCGGTATGATTTTTTAGGTTTTAAAAGTAGTAAAAAAATAATTAACAAACTGTTAATGCAACCACCGTCTAGGTATACAACAGTTCAAATTAAAAAACTCCTACCCATGGTTATGATTTTTTTATTACTTATCTTTGCCCTCTTAATTGTTTTTGAACAAATGAAAATTGATAATACACAAGACAACTACGATGACATTGGTGAAAACCACGTAGGAACATCTATTGAAACACCTATTAGAACTGATGCTTTCAAAGCTTCAGACAAAGAAAAGATAGCACTTATAAAAGAAGATGTAAAGCACATAATGGAAACTCTGGGGTTGGATTTAACTGACGACAGTTTAAAAGGAACTCCTAATAGGGTTGCAAAAATGTTCGTTAATGAGATTTTTGGAGGATTAGACCCAAAAAAGAAGCCCAGTGCCTCTACTTTTGACAACAAATACAAATACGGTGAGATGCTCGTCGAGAAAAACATTACAGTGTACTCCACCTGTGAACATCATTTACTTCCAATTGTAGGTAGAGCACACATAGCGTACATTTCCAATGGGACAGTTGTTGGTTTATCCAAAATGAACCGTATAGTGGACTACTTTGCAAAAAGGCCACAAGTACAGGAACGTTTGACGATTCAAATCGTAAAGGAATTACAAGCCGTATTAGAGACAGAAGATGTTGCTTGTGTCATAGATGCCAAACATCTTTGTGTAAACTCTCGAGGTATTCGAGACATAGAAAGTAGCACAGTTACTTCTGAATTTGGTGGACTATTTAAAAACAGAGAGACCAAGAGAGAGTTTTTAGACTACATTAAATTAGATACGAAATTCTAATAAACACAATACCAAATGCAGCTTTTCCAAAATCAGCAAATTAAAATATACAATTCTTTAAGCGGAAAAAAAGAAAATTTCAAACCTATAAGTGATGGTTATGTCGGTATGTACGTTTGTGGACCTACCGTATACAGCAATGTTCATTTGGGCAACGTGAGAACATTCATGTCTTTCGACATGGTGTTCAGATATTTAAAACATTTAGGTTACAAAGTGCGCTATGTAAGGAACATAACCGATGCTGGACACTTGGAAAATGATGCAGACGTAGGAGAAGATCGCATTGCAAAAAAGGCACGGTTGGAAGAAATTGAGCCAATGGAGGTAGTACAACGTTACACCGTGGATTTTCACAATATACTCAACACATTCAATTTCCTTCCTCCAAGCATCGAACCAACTGCCACCGGGCATATTATAGAACAAATAGAACTAATCAAGACCATTGTCGACAATGGTTTTGCCTACGAGGTCAATGGTTCAGTCTATTTTGATGTTCATAAATTTGATGAAACCAATGACTACGGCAAATTAAGCAAACGCAAACTTGAGGATCTAATTCACAATACTCGCGAGCTTGATGGACAAAGTGACAAAAAGAATCCGCAAGATTTCGCTTTATGGAAGAAAGCAGAGCCTCAGCACATCATGCGTTGGCCATCTCCTTGGAGTGATGGATTCCCTGGTTGGCATCTAGAGTGTACTGCAATGAGTACCAAATACCTTGGAGAGCAGTTTGACATCCATGGTGGTGGAATGGATTTGAAATTCCCACACCACGAATGTGAAATCGCACAGAATGAAGCTGCTAAAGGAAAGACTCCAGTAAATTATTGGATGCACGCCAACATGTTAATAATGAATGGAAAGAAGATGGCTAAATCCACTGGTAACTTTATATTACCTACTCAAATCTTCTCTGGAGAAAATGAACACATTACAAAGGCCTTTTCTCCTAGTGTGGCTCGTTTTTTCATGTTACAAGCTCACTACCGTAGCATATTGGACTTCACCAACAATGGTTTATTGGCCAGTGAAAAGGGCTTTAACCGTCTAATGGACGCCGTAAATGACATAGATACCATAAAACCATCGACAACATCTTCTTTTGACATCTTGGAATGGAAACAGAAATGCTACGATGCCATGAATGATGATTTCAATTCCCCCATACTCATTGCCAATTTATTTGAAGCAGTAAAACACATCAATCAAATAAAGGAAGGTAACTCAACGAGTTCTTCTGAAGATTTAACTATCCTAAAGGAAACAATGCATACTTTCGTCTATGACATATTAGGTCTTAAAGATACAAACAATGAAGGCATTGGAACCGATAAATTGTCCGGCGCGGTAGATTTACTCATTAAATTAAGGCAAGAAGCAAGAGCCAACAAGGACTTTGCGCTATCTGATAAAATCAGGGATGAATTAGCTGATGTAGGTATTCAACTAAATGATGGAAAGGAAGGCACCAGCTTTACTATAAATTAATTCTTATTAGCTATCCAAGAATGTGAAATTAACTTAGAATATCATGAAAAAGATTTTAATTTCACCTTTCTTGTTTATAATAAAAATATATCAAACTTTCATTTCTCCTTTTACACCGGCAACTTGTAGATATCAGCCGACTTGTTCTCACTATACAAAAGAAGCTCTAATTAGGCACGGCCTATTTAAAGGTGGAAAATTGAGCCTAAAAAGGATATTTAGTTGTCATCCTTGGGGAGGTAGTGGTTACGATCCTGTTCCAGAGAAGGATGACAACTAAGTACACCAACATACAAACTCGGTGGCTCTCTAAAAATGCATGTCATGCATTGTCTTTACATTCCCGCTCCTTGGGTAGGCAGCGACTATTATCATACTCCAAAAAAGGATAACAACTAAATGCCTCATTTTATTTACAACAGGTTATTCTTTGGTTAAAATCCTACTAAATCGAGTGAAATATAGTATCCAAAACCATATATTTACAGTTATAAAATTTAACTTATGTACTTATTGCAATTCGATTGGAATCCATTAACAGGAATAGACATCGTTGGGAATTTTAAAATTCATTTTTATAGTTTAATGTGGATTGTAGCCTTTGTTCTGGGATGGCATATAATGAAGCGCATCTTCAAAAGAGACAAAATAAACATTGAATACCTAGACCCTCTTTTCATATATACCGTTTTGGCAACAATGTTGGGTGCAAGGTTGGGGCACGTCATCTTTTATCAGCCAGAATTGTTTTCACAGGACTTCTTTAGCGTCTTCCTTCCTTTTAGATTCAAGCCTGAATTCGAATTCACTGGTTTTTCCGGGTTGGCTAGTCATGGCGCTGCCATCGGTATTATCATAGGTATGTATCTGTATCGCAAGAAATACAATTACAAGTCCATGATGTGGATTTTGGATCGCGTAGTCATCTCCGTGGCTTCAGGAGCCGTATTCATTAGAATAGGAAACTTCATCAACTCAGAGATCATAGGAAAAGTCACCAACTCCTCATTGGGTGTTCGTTTTATACAAGATGAATACAGCAAAGGGCAAATCGTCAAACTTACAGGCATAAAAGATCCAAAGAAAGCCTACCAAGCCGTAACCAACAATCCTGAGTTCCAAAACTTGCTAGAAGCTGTACCCTTTAGGCACGCTGCCCAATTGTACGAATCATTTTGCTATATTTTCGTATTTTTAATACTCGTTTATTTTTACGCAAAAACCAACAAAGGTGAACAAACTGGTTTTTTGTTTGGCTTGTTCCTGGTCTTGCTTTGGACTGTTCGCTTCTTTGTCGAATTCGTAAAAGAAGCCCAAAACTCGGAACGTGCCGATTGGCTGTTGAACACAGGACAATGGTTAAGCATTCCATTCATTTTAATCGGCTTCTATTTCATGTTTGTGTATAAACCTAAAACTCCCGTTAAATAGTTATGAAGCATTTAGCATTCATCCTCATATGCGTTCTTGGCCTATGCCTAAGTTCTTGCAAAGAAGAAAACAAAACCATAAAACAAGTAGAAGTCACCTTCACCAAAGAAGGGGAGTTAACACTCTACAAAGGCATAAACGATACGATTATCACCAAGTTGGACATTGAAATTGCAAAAACCGATCAAGAAGTTCAAACAGGCTTGATGTACCGTGAATCCATGAAAAAAAATCAAGGGATGCTTTTTGTCTTTCCACAAATACGCGAACGTTCTTTTTATATGAAAAACACGCGTATTCCCTTGGACTTGATATTCTTGGACAACAACAAGACCATTGTTAGTTTTCAAGAGAATGCGAAACCTTTCAATGAAGCTTCCTTGCCCTCCAACGCTCCTGCACAATTCGTTTTGGAAGTCAATGCCGGTTTTGCCGAAAAATGGCTATTGGAAGTTGGTGACAAAATGGATTATTATCAATTGAAGGCGGACAAGTAAATCTCTTTTGAGATTGCTGAATTATACATCATCTTAAAACCTATCCTGTCTATTGAATACAAAAAACAAACCTCGCTTCAACAATTTAAAACGAGGTTTAATTATAGGCAAAACTGTACTCTTTTCCATTAAAAAATGTTGTTGCCTAAATGAAGACTATTCCGCTCTCCTTATTTGACACCATTTACAGTGACATCAATGTCCCCTGCATGTTGTGAACTGGTTTGATTGAAGATTTGTAAGACCAAACCATCAAAATCTTTTGGAGACTCATGGTAAAAGTATTCTCTTTTCGGTTTCAAACGTATTGTTTCACTATCTTCTCCAAGAGCAATAGAAACCGTTACCGTATTCTGCGAGCTCAAGTTCTTAATGACTACTTGAGAGAGTGACCCTTCATTGGTTTTACGCATTTCCCCTACATCACCATGCTCTAATTTCACAGTCTTGTTGTATTCCAATGTTTTCGTCTTTTGCTTTGTTGTTTCCATCTTAATTTAAGTTTATTGATTATTAGCTCCACCAAACTATTTAGTGGTTATTTAAAAAGTCCAGCAATGGACTTCAATTGTTATTTACAACTATCAAAATAAATTTCATATGCTCTTATTTCTCCTGTAGCAAATAAGGTTGTTTAAAAACAATCATCATTTCTCCCTATTTGAAAACTTAGGTAAACACCTATGGGTATGGATAATTGATTGTTTTTTTTTAACTATGGAAAACTATATCATATGGCGCCATATTCTGTTTTCTGAGATAAAACTACTATACGAATGTGTGAAAAATGAGATAGATGTCGTGAGTAGAAGATTTACTGTTGTGAATACCAAGAAAGCAATGTGTGAGTGGTTCAAAGAGTAGTTGATAGAAATGAAAAAACCTCCTTTCAAGAAGGTTTAAGTATTCAAGCACATTACGGCCTATTTGAGAATGTTAAAGCCCTTAACGATGTCCTTGTATTTTCCACTAAAAGTCGCCTTGAGGTTTCCCTTGAGTAATAACAGATTGTCATTCAATACTATTTTTTCTATTGCGTTTATGTTTACAATATACTTCCGATGGGTTTGTACAAATGTTTTGGCGTCCAAGAACTCACCTATTTTCCCCAATGAAATCTGAATGACAAATCGTTCTTTTTCCGTTATGATGTTGCAATATCTATTTTCCACCTCTATATATACAATATCGCTTAGGAGTACCTTGTTCAATACATCTTTCTTTTTTATGAAAAGGTAGTCATCACTTATTATCGTATCTTGACTTTCACTCGAAAAGACATTGGATTGTCCATAGAACTTCTCCATAGCTATTTCCAAGGCGTACAACAACTCCAATTCATTGAATGGCTTGAGAAGGAAACTGAATGGCTTGGTGAGTTTGGCTCGTTCGAAAATCTGACGATCCTTAGAACTCGTTAAAAACACAAAAGGTTTCAACGCATTTGGTATGGTGGAGATGGTTTCTGCAAATGTGATTCCATCTGGATTGCCATCCAAGAACACATCGATGATGACAATGTCTATCTTCAATTGATAAAACAAAACCATAGCTTCTTGATGACTGTTTGCTACCCCAACTACATTATAGTTGTTTTCTACAAGTACTTCTTGAAGCTCCATAGCTTCTTCTGGAGTATCCTCAATGATGAGAATGTTTATTTTATCCATTTGAAATATTCTTTTGGAGTGTAATTATCATTTTTGTCCCTAGTCCTTCTATGCTTTCTATAGTTAGCTTCCCTTTGTTTTTTCCAATCATAGATTTGCACAATTGTATTCCCAAGCCAGTTCCGATCCCTTTTTGATTTTTCTTTTTATTGAGAACGGCGTCTTCCCTCAACAACCCTTTTCGTGTTTCCTCATTCATTCCCATACCAGTATCTTCGATCACCAAACATTGAAAATCATCATTCAATGAATAGGTATAGACAGAAACCGTGTCTTTTTCATTTGAAAACTTTATGGCATTGTCGAATAAGTTTCTTATTATTATTTTCAACGAATCCATGTCGACCAATA
The DNA here is from genome assembly GCA_947496215.1 of uncultured Bizionia sp. GTDB lineage: Bacteria > Bacteroidota > Bacteroidia > Flavobacteriales > Flavobacteriaceae > JAHDHI01. The sequence continues at coordinate 129,705 of CANMCF010000011.1, read as the reverse complement.
CAAAGATGGATTTGACAATCTTATTTTCAAAATGAATTTTCTTGTTTTCGAACAAAGGCATGTAATCGTATTCCACTTGTCTCACAACGGAAAACAAATCGATCGACTCCATATTAAAGTACAACTGATGCGTTTGTAGGGTTGCCCAATGCAAAAGGTTTTCCAATAGGTTATAAGTACTTGTTGCAATACTTGCATTTTTATGGACAATTGGGACCAGAGTTTCATAATCTCGATTGGTTATTCCCTTCAGCAATTTGTAATTGCTATTACGAAAGGCACTTACAGATGAACGCAAATCATGACTTACTATGGAAAACAACTTGTTTTTCGTAGCATTCAACTTATCCAATTCTTCCTTTTGAAGAAGGATGATTTTGTTGGTTTTACTTTTTTGAGCATAAAAATAGATTCCTGCTCCCAATAGCAACAACAATAGAATTGATGATACCACAAAGCCATTTCGTTGAGAGATCTTTATTTTGTTTTCGGATTCCAACAAGCCGATTTGCTTTTGCTTACGTTCTAAGGCATGCTTCTTTTCGATTTCGGCTATTGCCCATACCTTGTTTTGATCATTGAGTGAATCCTTCCAAATTTCGTATTCTTTTCTATATGCCAAGGATTTTAAAAGATTCTTTCTGTTTTCTTCCACTACGGCCATATTCAATGTAGCGTTCTTCCTCAGTTCAAAGTCCTTTGTCTTCTTTGCCAACGAATATGCTTTTTCAAAATAGGGAATCGCCACATCGTCCTTGTATTGTTCATAATATAGGTTGGCCACATCCATATACGACCCAATCAACAACAAAGTGTCATTTTTTTGCAAGCGAATGCTTCTCAAAAGGTATTTTTCTGCTTCATCAAATTGGGATAGATGAAAATAGCATAACCCCAAATCATGAATCACAGTGCTTCTCACAAAGTCGTAATCATCATCATTTGACAGTTTTTCCAATTCATTGAAATACGAGATGGCTTCATCATATTTGTCTTGCTCCAAGGCAATGCCTCCCAAATTCCTCGTTATCTTATAATAGAACCGAAAATCTTGGGAAACCAAACCATATTCTTTTTTAGCTTCATTGAAAAGTTTTTTCATCATAAAGCTATAACCTCTCATATAGTGACAATAATCAAGAAGTTCTAAATCCTTTACCTGATCCAAAGCCCTAGAGGAATATACAAGCGTAGAATCCCAATTTTTATTCAAGAAAAAATATTGGGATTTATCAAAGTCCTTTTCCTTTTCGTATTTATCATTGATTCTTTTCAAAACGATTGAAAGATCATCAATTTTGGATCCTGATTGAGAAAGAACACAGAAAGGCAGATTAAAGATAAATAGAAAGAATACACTTCTAATTAGATACATTGTACTAACATTCTTTTGAATGAAAATTTCATTTCTAGTTTGTTGTTTGTACAGTGGTCACTGTCCCTCTCGATGTCTTGGGGTCTATGTTCCATAAAAAGGTTTCAACGTATTTTACATTCTTCAAGGGGATTCTCTCATAGCCCCCCTCTTGAATCCTCATTGGAAAACCGTCAGTAAGCTCAGTTTTAAAATTAATTGTGAAGGCATTGTATATATTGTCTGCTGTTAGGTTTTCATTTATATTTCCTATTTCTTCCACATCACAATATATGAAAAACTGAAGTTTAGGCTCCCCATCATTGCTTATTGTAAAAAGTTGATTAACTATGAGAGTTGGCTCTTCCAGAGTTGTATTTATCAAGACAACAGCAGTAACAAATATGAAACCTCCTTTGTATTCTGCTTGAACAAGAGTTGGTAGAGGTTGGTCAAAAGAAGGGCTGAATTGTATATACCCAGAATTGATTATTGGATCGATTTCTGTTACAGGTTCTCCAGGAGGAAAAATAATGTTGTCAGTAGAGGCAATAGGTCTCATATTACTTTGATTTAAATGAATAGATTCGTGCTTGTATGTTACTTTATAGGGAAGTATACCATGAAAAAGATTGTCCTTTACAGCATCCTGTTTTGGTAGTGTCAAGTTAAGAATTAATTAGTTTATGGAATAGAGAATTTTCAAATTTTATTTTGACTCGATCAACTACAAACTATCATACATTCTAACAAAGGCAGGTATAAACAAACCTATATGGGGCAATTAAAAAAAGATGAACAATATCCTTTAATCCTTTTATTTCAACAAAGCATTATCTTTTGTTAGTTATCTACAATGAGATCTACCTCGATTGGAAATACACATATTAAATCGAAACCCATTGAATAAGGAAACAACTACGACCTGGGTTTATCGATTCCCCTATCATACATCACTATGCTACCAGCAACTGATACATTTAGGCTTAATTCCGATTTGAACTTCACCAAGAAGTGTGATTTGTCAATAGCTTCCTTGGACAAGCCATGATCCTCTGCTCCCAGCAAGTAGACGCATCGCCTTGGGTGATGAAAGCTTTCCAAGGGTTCGGCTTCACCTGTTAATTCCACGCCCACAATTCGTGCTCCTTTTGGCAAATGCTTATAGAATTCCTCGAAGTTTTCATAATGAAAGTATGGCATCGACTTAACGGCATTATGCGTATCGCAAGCCTGCTTGGCGTAACGATTCCCTATAGAGAAGATGAAGCTTGCTCCCAAATTTTGTGCAGATCTCCACAAGACACCCAAATTTTCTGGTGTCTTCCCATTTTGGATACCTATGCCAAAATATTCATTGTCGAAATTGTCAATCATCTTGCAAAAATAAAAAATGAGTTTTAAATACAACCTACGACATAATTAAAAAGAAGATGGTAAAATCCCTTATTGAAACAAAAAAGCCTTTCCAAAATGGAAAGGCTTTTAATATCTTCAAAAAAGTATCAGCTATGCTACCACCTCCTCTACTTCTTCTTCTTTTACTTTGTTTTTAAGTGCATCTGTAGCGTCACCTTTCTTAACGGTATCGTACATGATTGGTGTTGCAATGAACAGGGAAGAATATGTTCCTACGATTACACCAACTATCAATGCAAACATAAATCCTCTTATCGAGTCTCCACCAAAAATGAAGATTGCCAATAATACGACCAATGTCGTCAATGAGGTATTTAACGTTCTACTCAATGTACTACTCAATGATTTGTCGATTACTTTGTTGAACTTCCAATCTGAATGATCGTTGAAAAACTCACGAATTCTATCGAATACTACCACGGTATCATTCAACGAGTACCCGATTACTGTCAATATCGCAGCAATGAAAGCTTGGTTTATTTCCATTGACCAAGGCATCAACTTGTATGTCAAGGAGAACACTCCCAATACGATCAATACATCGTGGAATACCGCAGCTACGGCTCCCAATGAGAATTGCCATCTTTTGAAACGCAACAAGATGTATAGGAACACGACTACCAACGATCCTAAAACTGCCCAGAATGACGCACTTTTAATGTCATCTGCAATCGTTGGACTCACTTTGTAGTACTTCATCAATCCTGCATCCTTCTCTGCATTGTCGATGAAGGCTGCGTAATCCATTCCATTTAGATATGGCTGTAAAGCCGTATACAATGTTTTTCTTATTTCCTCATCCGCTTCTTCCGACGCTTCGTTTATCTTGAACTTTGTCGTTATCTTCAATTGGTTGGTATCTCCAAAGGTCTTAGCTTGTGCACTTCCGAATACTTCAGGCTTAGCCAAGACTCCTGTAATCTCAGCTGCATTGACATCCTGCGCAAAACGCACTTGGTAAGTTCTTCCTCCTACGAAATCCACACCTTGATCAAGCCCATTGGTAAACAAAGATCCTAAGCTAAACAAAATGAATGCTCCTGAAATAACATAGGCCATTTTACGCTTTTTAAGGAATTTGATGTCTATCCCTCTAAATAGGTTTTTCGTGATTCCCGTAGAGAAATCCAATTTACCTCCTTTGTTCGCATACCAATCAACCAATAATCTCGTGATGAAGATTGCCGTGAACAACGATGTCCCAATACCTATCAACAATGTAGTTGCAAAACCTTTAATAGGTCCTGTTCCAAAGATAAATAGAATCAAGGCCGTTAAACCCGTTGTGATGTTTGCATCCAAGATAGAAGACAATGCATTGCTAAATCCGTCTTTTATTGCAGATTTTTGATCTTTCCCCTTTGTCAATTCTTCTCGAATACGTTCAAAGATAAGTACGTTCGCATCCACGGACATACCGATTGTCAGTACGATACCTGCTATTCCTGGCAATGTCAATACCGCTATTCCTGAAAGGATTCCAAAGATCAAAAGGATATTCAACAACATTGCTATGTCTGCGAAGAGACCTGCCTTGCCATAGTAGAACACCATCCATAGCAATACCAATACCAATGCTATTAAAAATGACATCGTTCCACTTTCTATTGCTTCTTTTCCCAATGTTGGTCCAATCTCATCAGATTGTATGATCTCTGCCTTTGCGGGTAATTTACCTGCACGCAACACGTTTGCTAAATCGGTAGCCTCGTTAAGTGTAAAATCTCCTGAGATTTCCGAATTACCACCAGAGATCCCTCCTACTGTATTTACACCTGGGGCAGAATATACGACGTTATCCAAAACAATTGCGATTTGGCTACTCTGTACGTTTGCCTTTTTGGTCATTTCCTCCCAAATCTTAGCTCCCTTTGCATTCATTTGCATAGAAACTACAGGCTTATTTGTTTGATTGTAAGACTGACGTGCATCGTCTACAACCCCTCCACTCAATGGAGGTACACCATCTCTAGTCCCTCTAAGAACATACAATTCTGTTAATTCACTATCTTTCTTAGGTTTACCAAATACAAACTTTACGTTTTTAAATTCAGCTGGAAGCAAAGCTTTTGCTTCGCGACTGTTCAAGATTTCATTTACCTTGTCCTTGTCTACTATATTGAAACTACCTACGACAGGCCCCCCTGGATAGCCACCGTATATTTTCATTAAATCCAACAAAGGGTTGATTTCTTCCTTCGTGGTATCTTCCTCTCCAGTAAGGTCTCCAATGATATTGTCCGTAGCATCCGTTTTCGTAGAATCCGTTTGAACTTCAGCATCTGCAACTTCAGATGTGTTTTTGGCTTCTTCCTTGTTTTTCAACATGGTATTTACTTCATTGAAATAACCAAAGAACTGTTCTCCTTTATAAGCATCCCAAAACTCCAATTCCGCAGTACTCGTTATCAACTCCTTTGCACGCTCCACATCTTTCACACCTGGCAATTCCACCAAAATACGTCCTGAAGTTCCCAAACGTTGAATGTTTGGTGAGGCAACACCAAATTGATCGATACGTGTACGCAACACTTGCAATGCAGAATTGATGGACTCATCAATTTTTCTTGAGATCACCTTCTTTACATCACTGTCTGACATTCCGATTGTAATTTCTTCTGCCTCTACCAATGAACGTGTCGCGAAAATATCCGGAGACGCCAACACCTTGTCCCCTTTGATCGCATCAAAAGCCGTATAGAAATCATCTACATAATCATTCTGACTGTTCGTTTGCAATTTATCTGTATCATCCAAAGCCTTGCCAAAAGTCACATCTGTACTGTTGTTTGCCAATCCTTTCAAGATGTCCTTAACAGACACTTGCAAGATTGCCTCAAGACCTCCTTTAAGGTCAAGCCCCAACTTCATCGATTTGCTTTTGACTTCCGAATAGGTGTCTCCTAAATACACATCGGTCGTATCATTTACCAAAGAGTCCAAGTACTTTACTTCGTATGCACTTACCTTCTTTGTTCTATCTTTTTCCGAGGCATCAAATCTACTTTCTGCCACTTGGTTTGCTTCTCGTTCTATGGAACTGTTCTTAAACGAGAAAGAGAGTTGGTAAAGACTTACCAATCCGAATAAAACTGCAAATAGTTTTATTAATCCTTTGTTTTGCATTTTTCTATTGTTTTTTATCAAATTCTTAATCGGGAAAATATAAAATTCACCCTATGAATTCGACGATTGTTTATGTTATAAATATAAATGTGTCGGCTTTTCAGACAATTGACAAAGCCTACCCAAAATGAAAAGAATATTTTTAGCATTTTAGCTAATTATATCATTTCATATTCTTGATCTTTGGGGTTTCTAAGAATTTCTTTTACCGTATGGGCCAGCTCTGACCTCAGGAATGTTGTGTGAAGTATTGTCTATTGCTATTGCAATGTTTCTATTGATCTTATATGCGACCTTTACAGTTTTATCCTTTTCCCCTGCATCTATCTTGGGAAGGTATGTATACAGGTTGGGATTGGAAAACCTATCGTATTCTTGCTTTAATTCGAAAACATACTTCCCTCCAAAACCGGTACTTGCATCAGCACCTCTTTGGATTTCATATACATCTAAATTGTAACTATTTGATTTTTTGTCTGCTGGAAACTTATTCTGATCATCACCTTGACCATTGGTAGCATAACCAAACTTTACTTTTTCCTCATTGGAAAGCACTCTTTTTATAACAGCAACATCCGTAGTACTGTAATACGAAATCGTCAATCCTCCATCGTCTTGCTTCCGCACTTGTATGTTGGTAACTCCCAAGGTTTGCAATTGTCTCTTTACAATTGCAAGTGCGCTTTTAAATTCATCGGAAGTCACCTCTGTATCCGCAAATTGCAATATGATTTGCTGGTTGGGTACAGCTGTTTGATCCTGACAAACACCAAACAAGGCAAGGATAACAATTAAAGTACTGAAGCACCATTTCGCTTTCATGCGCCAAATATAAAAAATAAAGACTGTATTTCTACAGTCTTTACATAAATATCCACTTTAAATTATTGAATGCTAAAATTCTACCCCTTCATATCTTTCATACTTTCACTCCTACTGCTTATACCTTCGTTGTAAAAAAGGATTCTTGAGAAAGTGTTTTATACAAAAAAGAGTAACTTACAGCTACTCTTTTAGGATTTCGTTATCGATTACGATTTCCGAATCTTATTGGCCAGTCATTTTTTCATAACTTTCTGGTAGGGTCATATCAAACTTGTCATCCGAAACCTTTTCCTTTTTTATTTCCGTTACCTCAGTGGTTACAGTCATCTTACTTCCCATTTGATCCATAGTCATTGTCATATATCGAGGAAAACCTTTCAACTTATCTCCCAACATTGCTGTTTGTTGTGAAACTACAGGTATGGTTTCTGAAGTAAACAATTCCATTTCCATATTTACACCATCTTTATTTATTGTCACCGCATATTGCTTGCATTCGTAACCTAAAACCATTTTGGTTTCATCACCTGCCACGACTGTTATGTTTTTCAGTTCCTCATCTGCAATTTCTATTTTTTGAAGCATGTACTTTTTCCCATGCATTGGATTCTCCATCAACATCAATACTTCCTTCGCTTCCGTATTGGTTATCGAACATCTCCAGACATTAGATTGGACATTTCTGTTCTTGGCTTCTTATCCTTGAAATACGTGGTCGTAAGCATATCTCCCATCATTTCCAGCTGAGTCTTTACTTGCTCATTGTCACTAGACATTGTTTGCTTAGAGATAAAAACACCTTCTTTGAGTTTGTCTTGAAGCAAATATGGCAACTGATATGAATACTGCTAATAATACTAATATTTTAAAGCATTATCATATTCTCAAAATTTATTTCTGTGTCTCGTTTACATATTTGAACAACTTCAGCTCTGGAATTCGCCCTTTGGATGAAATCACAGCTGCAAACTCCCAAGCGGAATCTACTGTATATTCTCCAGAGATCTCAGAACTGCCTCCTTTGATTGGGCCACCATTTATTCCTGGAGCGGTCTGTACCACATCGTTTACCACTATTGCTATTTGACGACCTTCACTGGAAGCCTTTCCTGTCATTCTCTCCCAGCGTGACGCTCCTTCTTTGTTCATTTGTATATTCACAATCGGCGAATTGGCATAATTATACCCTTGTCTTGCCTCTGTTATTACTGCTTCTGTCAATGATGCTTTGTCTTCCCTATTCCCCTTTATGGTATAAATTGGAATTCCCCTTTCTCCTTCTGGGATTCCATATAAAAATTTAACGAGTCTCTTTTTCTGTGGGAGTTTACTTTTATTTGCATTTAAAATATTCAAAAGGCCTAATGTGTCATTGCTTTTAAAGTAACCTAAAATCGAACCTCCAGGATACCCTTGAGCTATAAATTTGTCTTGAATCGCCCTTAGACTTGTCGAATCCTCTTTTTCGAATTCCTTATCTATATCAAACACATATTGCAAGAATGGTTCGGCCTCATATGTTTCCCAAAACTCCAACTTCCCCCTATTGACAACAACTTTATTGAAACTCTCCTGATCCAACTCATTGGAATGGACCTTTACGCTTATCTTGTCTCCTTGATAAACCTCCACCAAAGGATCCAATCCATAAACGTCCAACCTTGTAGTGACAACCTCTACTACTTTATGAACATTTTCAACCGTCGCATCCTTTGCGTCTTTAAAAGTATAAATAAATTGGTGCTCTGTCTGTCTTTGACAACTCGACACTATGAACAAAAGCAGCAAAAACGATATTATATTTGATCTTCTCATAAGCATATGAACAAAAAGACCCCACATGCATGAAACAGGTGGGGGCTTATATTTTTATTAGCGTGTAGGATTAAAACTCCAACAATCCATTGGTTTTTTTAACACCTTCTGCAGACTCAGTCAGCTTTGTCTTTTCAGCATCGCTCAAACTGATTTCCACTATTTTTTCAATACCATTGGCTCCTAATACACAAGGCACTCCAATTGACAAATCGCTCAATCCAAACTCTCCTGCCAACAAAGCAGAACAAGGGAAGATTTTTTTAGTATCGCAAGCTATCGCTTGAACCATGGCAGATACTGCAGCACCTGGTGCATACCAAGCAGAAGTTCCCAACAGACCAGTAAGTGTTGCTCCACCAACTTTGGTGTCTTGAACTACTTGATCCATTCTCTTCTCAGACAAGAACTCTGAAACAGACACACTGTTTCTTACTGCCTTTCCTATTAATGGTACCATACCCTTATCGCTATGTCCTCCAATTACCATTCCATCTACATCGCTAATTGGAGCCCCCAAGGCTTCAGCCAATCTGTATTTGAAACGTGCCGAATCCAAAGCTCCTCCCATTCCTATGATTCTATTTTTAGGCAAATCTGTAGTCTTATGCACCAAATAAGTCATAGTGTCCATTGGATTGGATACTACTATGATAATAGTATTTGGAGAATGCTCGATCAAACTGGTAGATACAGACTTTACTATTCCTGCATTGATACCTATCAATTCTTCTCTTGTCATTCCAGGTTTTCTTGGAATACCAGAAGTAATTACACAAACATCACTATTTGCCGTTTTAGAATAATCGCTTGTGCTTCCCGTTATTTTGGTATCAAAGCCATTCAACGATGCAGTCTGCATCAAATCCATTGCTTTTCCTTCGGCAAAACCTTCTTTGATATCCAATATCACTACTTCCGAAGCGAAATCCTTAATAGCAATATACTCTGCACAACTTGCACCTACTGCTCCTGCTCCAACTACTGTTACTTTCATATTTATTCTTTTTAATTGTAATTGTTTTAATGCTCGCAAAAGTAATAATTATTATTGGCTTAAACTGAAAAACGTAAGGTTTTGTCCTTACGTTTTTATATAATCAAAATATTTATTTGGTGTTCTATCTTTTAACAATCAACTTATTAATTTTCAAGACCTATTGAAATGAATTTGAATCCCATAAGGTGAATCAAGAAAATAGTACGCTCCAAAAGAATCAAAAATTAGATGTTATAATTAAGACCCAAGATTAAATTGGTATATTTCCCAAAGGTCAACATCGTATTGATCGATATGTTGTCTATCGAATAGTTTATTCCCAAATCTGCTTTGAAGTTGGATTTATTGTCTTCCAAGCTTGTCAATGCTTGATTTAAAACAGCGAGCAACAACTCCCCATCTCCTCCTATCTCGTAGGTAAACGAGCTTACATTTAAGCCTACTCCTGCTGTAAAGTCGAAAGATTTCACTGTTTTTGAAGCCAATAGGTTAAACTGCACCGACTCACCTTCAACATTGATAGCATTGATTGTTCCCAAAACCAAATTTGCTGGAGTGAATTCATCACTAACGTTATAGTTGGAATACGAAACCAACCCTGCCAAATCAAAGGTCGTTGCTTCCAACGAAGGAATCCATTGAGAAATGCTATGTTGAATACCGAATCCTAAAACTTGATAATGCGTTTTATTTATCTTGATTTTTGGAGAATAACGTCCTATCAAGGTTGTGCCTTTCCAAATCCCCAAACCTGCTTGCAACTGATAATGGTTCACATATGATTGATCCAAACCTTCTGGAGCTTCAAACTCGAATGGATCATCATTTATAACTCCTTCGAAAACAACATTGCTCTCTCCTCCCAGGGCAGAAGGTATGGATATAGATGTCTGACCGCCTTGAATGGTCAAATTCACAAGACTGGATTCCTCTATCAAAACATTCTGTTTGCTATCAGGGACAAACAATGCATTTCCCTGCAATGAAATTTCCAAATCCCATAGTGCTTTCTTCTTGGCACTGGTATACCAACCTCCTGAAGATTGATATGTTGTGGCTTGAGCGGCAGGAGAAACATATTCCTCCATCAAAAATATTAAATCGCCTGCGACATTGTCCAAATCTTGGTTTTGACCAAACAATGTTGCAGGCAATAAGAATATCGCACAAATAAACTTACGCATCGATATTTGCATAAATTGCATTTTTCTCGATGAACTCTCTACGTGGTGGCACTTCATCTCCCATCAACATAGAGAATACTCTATCTGCTTCAACACCATTATCAATATGAATCTGACGTAGCGTTCTAAACTCTGGATTCATAGTCGTATCCCAAAGTTGTTCTGCATTCATCTCTCCAAGACCTTTATAACGTTGAATTTTAGCACCATCCCCAAAATCTTCCATAATAGCTGTTCGTTCATCATCATTCCATGCGTATTGCTTTTTAGCACCTCGCTTTACCAAATATAATGGAGGAGTAGCAATATATATGTGTCCATTTTCAATTAATTCCTTCATATAACGGAAGAAGAACGTTAAGATTAATGTTTCAATGTGGGAGCCGTCAATATCGGCATCACACATAATTACTATTTTATGGTATCTCAACTTTGAAAGGTTTAATGCCTTGCTATCCTCTTCTGTACCTATGGTAACTCCTAAAGCTGTAAATATATTCTTAATCTCCTCATTTTCAAACACTTTGTGAGTCATTGCCTTTTCAACGTTCAGAATCTTACCACGTAACGGCAAAATGGCCTGAAATGCTCTATCACGACCTTGTTTTGCAGTTCCACCTGCCGAATCTCCCTCGACAAGATATACTTCACATTTTGCAGGGTCTTGTTCAGAACAATCCGAAAGTTTCCCAGGTAAACCACCAATGCTCATTACCGTTTTACGTTGTACCATTTCACGTGCCTTCTGCGCTGCGTGACGTGCTTGAGCTGCTAAAATCACTTTTTGAACAATAATCTTGGCATCATCTGGATGTTCTTCCAAATAATCCGTCAACATTTCTGAAACGGCTTGACTTACTGATGCCGAAACTTCTCTATTTCCCAATTTTGTCTTGGTTTGGCCTTCAAACTGTGGTTCTTGAACTTTTACAGAAATAATTGCTGTCAATCCTTCACGAAAATCATCTCCTGCGATATCAAACTTCAACTTGTCCAACATCCCCGAACCATCGGCAAACTTCTTGAGTGTATGTGTCAATCCTCGACGGAAACCAGACAAATGCGTTCCACCTTCGTGTGTGTTGATGTTGTTTACGTAAGAGTGTAAATTTTCAGCATACGACGTATTATAAATCATCGCCACCTCAACAGGCACTCCATTTTTCTCTCCTTCAAATGCAATGACGTCTTTCATTAATGGCTCCCTGTTCCCATCCAAAAACTTGATAAACTCCTTAAGTCCTTCTTGGGAATGGAATGTTTCGCCTTCAAAAGAACCGTCTTCCTTGGTAGCCCTTTTATCCACCAAGTGAATTGTAATCCCTTTATTCAAATAGGCTAATTCACGCATTCTACTTGCTAACGTATCGTAATTGTACTCTAAAGTTTGAGTAAATATTGTAGAATCCGGTCTAAATGTAACAATGGTTCCTCTTCTCTCTGTATCTCCAATTGCTTTTACAGGATATAGTGATTTCCCTCTCTCATATTCTTGCTCCCAAATTTTCCCATCTCTATAAACGGTTGCTCTCAAATGTTCTGACAATGCATTTACACAACTCACCCCTACACCGTGCAATCCACCGGACACCTTGTAAGAATCCTTATCAAATTTACCACCGGCACCTATTTTGGTCATTACAACCTCCAATGCAGACACGCCTTCCTTTTTATGTAACCCTACAGGAATACCACGACCATCATCTTCTGTGGTAATCGAATTGTCTTCGTTTATGATTACTGTAATGTTGTTACAATGTCCTGCTAAAGCCTCATCGATAGAGTTATCCACCACCTCGTACACCAAATGATGTAAACCTCTCACTCCCACGTCTCCAATATACATCGATGGACGCATACGTACGTGCTCCATCCCTTCCAACGCCTGAATACTATCGGCTGAATAATTATGTTTATTGAACTCTTCTTTTTTATCGCTCATAATTTATGTTGTTTAAGGTCTGTTATTTATTCCATAAAAAAAGACGCCTTTAAGCATCTTTTTGATTATAAACAAATATACGAATTTGAAATGATGTTTTTAAGCTTTTTAATTGACTCACCTTCTTTTTATTAACAATTGTTAATTTCTGAAAAATCGCTTAAACAAGCTAAAAAACACCTTAAATCGAATTTGAAATGTTTTTTTATTCTTCCTGAAAATAAAATGCACCAAAGTTGTCTTAGAGCTAAAATTTTGAGTTTTCAATTTATTTGAAATTGGATGAAAACCGCTTTGACTTACATCTTTTCATTAAACGGAAACTCATTGCATTTCCATATCAAAAATGTGACAAATAGAAACACACCGTTGAAAATAAGGATAAAACCAACAAACGATGGTCAAGAGGGAAAAAGAGATGTTTCTAAGACTTAGGTTCAATCCAATTGCTTGTAACGACCTGTTGTCCGTTTTGTACAATAGCCCAATTAACGATTAGCAACAGAATAACGGATGTGAATGGAAAATACTGCTTTAAAAATAGTGTATCCATGATGCCGCTCTACATAAATGCCACACCGAAGAGAATGATTGCTAAAACAAATCGGAATAGTGTCGTATACCTATTAAGCACTGCTCTCATATGATAGATCATTTTTTAGACTATTTCTTCTATAATACTCCGTAAGAACAACTCCAATTATTAAAATACATATCTGTATAATTAGGCCAATATTTTCACTTTGTGCACGTAAAACCGGAGTAATTTCGGCTGTGTATTCCATATTCCATACGGAATGTCTATCATCTTTATGTCCAACTAATGCCAAAACAACATTTATAGCCATATGCAATCCCGTTGGAAATGCTAATCCTTTGGACCAAACTGCTGCAACCCCGTAAATCAAAACCCAAATGCCAGGTCCCATTAATTGCCCAAAAAAAGTAAGTCCTGTAAAATCATGATACCAAGCAAAAAGAATAGCCAACAAAATTTGAGCAGGCCACAACCCCATGCTTTTATTAATCTTTATAAAAGCATAGCCTCTAAAAATAATTTCTTCCATAAATGCCAATGGAAAAAATGCCAAGAGCCGGAATATGGCTGATAGAATGTTTGTATTCGTATTATAAACAAGCACTAAATTTGAAAAACTTATAACCACTGTTAGCATCAGTACAGTAATAAAAGCCCCCATGAAGAATCCAACTGTAAATCTTGCTGGTGTTTTTCTTTCCAAACAAAAGCCTATATCCTTAAATGTCTTTTTATCTTTTTTTAAAGCAAAATAGGTAATCAACAACGCAATACCTGTCACGATTATTCCTCCAAGGCCATATTTACTTATTGATGCTATCGGTACAGTATTTAAAACAAATAATATTCCAATGAAGCTTATAGGTAAAATTAGGGCAGTCAGAGCCTGTATGAATTTATCTTTCATAGTGGGAAAAGGTTTTAAGTTATAAAAAAGATTAAGCAGTTTTAGCCTTCAGAAAAGAAATAGATAATAACAAGTATGAGATCCCAAAGCCGACATTAAATTCTTAATGCTGAAAACTAGACCAAAGAGAAATACTGCGCCAGTACCAAAGAAGTTTATTCCTGGAAACGGAAAAAACAATAACAACGATATTATTAATAAAAGATTGAGCGTACAATGGAAGTTAATAACAGCACGGCCGTGCTGGTCATAAATTTTATTGTCTTCTGCTTTGTTAATCCATAAAAACAATGGAAACAACACATTTCCAAACGGAATAATCAATCCAAAAAATGGAGAACCATGAAACAACAACATCCATTTTCTTTTAATGACTTCTTCGTTTGGGTTGTCCAAAACCAACAAATCTTCGACCTCTACTTCCAAGCCTGCTGCCAATAGTTTCACTGTTTGCAAATGTGGTTGAACTTCGCCTTTTTCAATACGCTGAATGGTACGAACACCAACAGTCGTTTTTTCTGAAAGATCATCTTGAGTGTACCCTTTTAATTTTCGTTGATACAACAAATTGTCACTAATGGTCTGCTTTTTCATTTTACTAAATTTTACTTGGTACAAATCTAGTGCGTTTCCATTGTTTTTAACACGTCATTTAGATGTCACCTAGCTGTCATTTACAGCAAAATCATAGGTTAATCCAAATATCGTATTTTATAGGTTTGAAAATGCCTCTTAAAAGATTTCAACCTTCTTTTTACTTTGGATTTTGAAAAAACATTAAATTCAACACTCTTTTTAAGAAGCCCGAATCGTCCAGTCATAAATTCTCGCCACAAGGAGTTTTCCAACATATTAGGCTTTTGTTTGTGAGATATGGTACATCTAAACACTTTTTTTTTAGATCGTTTTTCAATCTTAAATTCCAAATTGTCCTTTAAATTCAAAATAAAATATTTGTAGTTAGGCTTCAAATATGACTTCCTCTCTCTATTCTCATAACCTTGATCAATATCAAACACAAGCAACAGGGCATTCTCATCCAATGCTTGTTTTACAGCCCAATCTTTCATTCTTTTTTTAGCCCACTCCTCCTTCATTACAAAATAATTCACATCTTCTTCTTCACTTGCTTCTTCTTCATATTTAGCTTTTGCTATTTTATGCTCGTCGCAAAATGACTCATTTACATTATAAACGCAAAAACCAATTTCATGAGCAGATTCTTTTAAGGCCTTCCAAGTATCTCTATTTTCTTGTGTGTGACTTATATTGAAAAAAAGAAGTAGACTAAACACTTTTATATTCATAACAATAATTTAAAACTCCATCTAATATAAGTTTTTCAAAAATAACATTGTGGATTGTCATATAATTCTGAAATACATCTCCTAAATGCAATACAATCACAAGTGCTATAAAGCAAAGTTTTAAATGAAAATAAATCCATAGAAAACAAAGATCTGACCATCTCCTTCTTATATATGAAAGAAGCTAACAAGATGAAGAGCATAAAAAACACGGAAAGATTTTAAAAATAGAATTAAATTAAGCTCACATCCAACATTAAGAGTAGGCAACAGGAACTACAAAGATGTTTTCAACCAACCTGTAATACTCATACGAGAAGTATTACTTACCAATACCTCATGCTCAATTTCATTGCTTTTGAAAAAAACACATTTTTGATTTTCTGGAGATATTATTTGAATCTCTGCTCCTTGATATAGTTTCAATTCCCCTCCATCCTGCTCAGACCAACCTTCATTCAAGTAAATGATCATAGAAAAAACTCTACTATTATCCGATTTGAATTGATCTATGTGCTTTTTATAAAACGCTCCTTTTTCATACAAGGCGTAATGAAACTCATAACTTTTTATTCCCGTAAAACAGGTCCTATTCAAATAGAGTACAAAAGCATCTATCAAATCGAAAAATTGCTGTTCATAATGATTGTTATCTGTCTTGTCCAACCAGAAAATCTTATCGCTTCTTATTTCTTTATCGTAACTAAACAAATGGGTATTGGCCAACCCCGCTAATCTTAAAGCTTCATTTTCATAAAGAGCCAATAAGTTTGTTTTCAAATGAAAAGCCAAGTCAGGACTTAAAAATTCATTGGACATACCTACACGTTTTTCCAAAAAACTTGAGATAATTTCCTCAAAATGCAATTGCACTAACTAAGTGTAAAGGCTTTAAAAAAGAGGTTTGAGCTCAACTTTTGCTTCATAGCTTATCTTATTTAGATAAAGACAATCTGTTTTAAGGCAAAATCGCTCTATATGTGAGTCGCAAATGTAGATTAAAAAAACATTACAACTAGCTATATCTGTGCTATTAAAAAATAAAAGACCAATCATTCTGATTGGTCTTTTATTATATGGGCTCTATTTTTTGGTGAAACAGAATCACGATTCCCTAATATGCCGAATCATGCACATATGCTATGGCTCTCCCAGAAGGTTCGTTCATATTCTTGAATGCTTCATCCCATTCCAATGCAATCTTTGTACTACAAGCAACACTTGGCTCCTGTGGCACAGACAAAGCTGCCGCATCACTTGGGAAATGCCCTTCGAATATAGAGCGGTAATAGAACTCCTCTTTGTTTTGTGGTGTTTGTATTGGAAACCTGTATTTTGCATTCTCCATTTGCTCATCGGTCACTTCATTTTCCACCAATTCCTTGAGCGTATCTATCCAACTATATCCTACACCATCGCTAAACTGTTCTTTTTGCCTCCAAGCCACACTTTCTGGCAACATGTCCTCAAAAGCTTTGCGTACTACCCACTTTTCCATTCGCTCTCCGTTTATCATTTTTTCCTTTGGGTTGATGCTCATGGCTACATCAATGAATTCCTTGTCTAAAAAAGGAACACGACCTTCTATTCCCCAAGCTGCCAAGCTCTTGTTTGCCCTCAAGCAATCATACATATGCAGTTTGTCCAATTTGCGTACTGTTTCCTCATGGAATTCTCTTGCATTAGGGGCTTTATGAAAATATAGATAACCTCCAAAAATCTCATCTGCTCCTTCTCCAGACAATACCATTTTTATCCCCATGGATTTGATGACTCTTGCCATTAGGTACATAGGTGTAGATGAACGAATTGTTGTTATGTCATAAGTCTCAATGTTATAAATCACATCACGAATGGCATCTAAACCTTCTTGAATCGTGAATTTTATTTCATGGTGCACAGTTCCTATGTGGTCTGCCACCTTTTGAGCAGCTGCGAGGTCAGGAGAACCTTCCAATCCAACCGAAAAGGAATGCAATTGTGGCCACCAAGCATCGGACTTGTCATCATTCTCTATTCTTTTTTGAGCATATTTCTTTGCAATGGCCGATGTTACCGAAGAATCCAATCCCCCAGACAGCAATACCCCGTAAGGCACATCACTCATTAATTGTCTATGCACTGCTGCTTCCAAAGCCTCCTTTACCTTAGCTATGCTTGTTTCATTTTCCTTTACAGCTTCATACTCCGTCCAATCTCTCTTCCACCATTTTACATACTCACCATCTTTGCTAGACATGTAATGCCCAGGAGGGAACAATTCGATCTTTGTACATGTTCCTTCCAATGCCTTCAATTCCGAGGCTACATAGAATGTTCCATTTTGATCCCATCCAACGTATAGTGGAATAATCCCCATATGATCACGAGCAATGAAGTATTCATCTTTTTCAACATCATAAATCGCAAAACCGAAAATACCATTCATCTCATCAATGAAATCTACTCCTTTTTCTTGATACAATGCCAAAATGACTTCGCAATCACTTTCAGTTTGAAACTCATATTTGCCTTCAAACTGCTTGCGTAAATCCCTATGATTGTATATTTCCCCATTTGCAGCCAAAATCAATCTCTTGTCTGGACTAAACAATGGCTGTTTTCCCGAAGCTGGATCTACGATAGCCAAACGCTCATGTGCCATAATAGCCTTGGCATCACTGTAGATACCTGACCAATCAGGCCCACGATGTCTTATTTTTTTGGACATTTCCAAGACTTGAGGTCTTAAATCCTCGGATTCTTGTTTGAGGTCGAAAGCACATACGATTCCACACATAACTTATATATTTTAATTCTTTTAATTATTAATTACACAGCAAATATTGTTTTAATATTTCATTTTAAAAACATATTAACAGATAATGATTACATATTGAAACTATAAACAACAAATAGAATTAAATTAAAAACTTACAAGCATAAAAAATAGAATATTAACTTTACAAACTGAAAGTTTTCCCTCATTTACTTTGAAATGCGCCATAACAATCAAGTTGATAGCAACTCCTTATCGGCTAATTTCATCTTATAGCACTAAAAACAAATAAAAATAAGGACTGATGAAGTTTATAAAAATACTATTGCTATTGTTAAGCATCAATACCATTGCACAGACTTGGCAAAATGCTCCCAACATCGTATCCAACACCAATGGTGTACGTTTTGACGATGTCTTCTTTTTAAACGACAATTTGGGTTGGGCTGCAAACGGTCAATTTGCAGCTGTATACAAAACTACGGATGGAGGTCTGACTTGGACAGAACAATTGAACAATACCATATTGGGAAGTAACCACTATTTTAGAAACATTGAATTTCTGGATGAAAACATAGGCTTTCTGGGAACACTCAATGGCAGATTCTACAAAACAGTAGATGGAGGCAACAATTGGACTGAAGTCACTATCATGCCAAACCCACCTGCCATCTGTGGCATAGATGTGGTTGGTGCTTCTACAATTTATGGCTGTGGCGCCTTTTTCGAACCTGCGCATATCATAAAATCCACAGACGGTGGAGCTACTTGGGCATATACAGACATGTCTGCATATGCAAATGCATTGGTGGAAATAACATTTTTAGATGAGTTGAATGGTTTTGCGGCTGGAAGAAATGATACTGGCGCCGTCGTTTTAAAGACAACAGATGGAGGACTCACATGGTCTACCATTTATAATGCCAGCATTGCTGGAGAATACGTTTGGAAACTTCAAATCTTGGATGGCAATACGAATATCATATTTGGAGCCTTGTACTCAATAGCCCCCAACCCAGGGAAGTTGATAAAATCTTTGGACGGAGGACAAACTTGGGCGACTTACGATGCACCTGAGACGGATATCGAGGCAGTTGGTTTCATTTCTGAAACCAAAGGATGGATGGGAGGTCAAAACACGGGGTTCTTTGAAACTGTCGATGGCGGGATTACTTGGACAGACCTAGGCGTAGGCAGCAACCTGAACCGTATCTTCATTATAAACAACTCGTTGGCTTATGCCGCTGGCACAACTATCTATAAATATACGGCTGAAACATTAGGGACAAACGGTTACGAGGAGATACCTAGGAAAGACCTCAACATACAATTCACAAAAAATCCAGTTGATAAAATATTGGAATTCACAATCGATTACAATGCCGATGACAACATTCTCATCGAACTATACGATATAAATGGGAAGCTCATTAGACAACTAACCAGAGACCTAATTAGAGATACTCTCTCCAAAACATATCGCTTCCCGATAGAGGATCTGGCATCAGGAACTTACATCCTTAATTTTCACAGCAACACAGGAAAGACATCAAAGAAATTTGTTAAGCTTTAGTTAATTTTAGAATACCTCTGTAATAGCATATGATTTTTACGACTTACTTAGCTAAATCTAATATAACAACTTTATAGCATTATGAAAAAATCAACTTTTTTTACGTCAATCACTTTTGTTCTCCTTACACTTGTTAGTTTCAGCGTCAATGCTCAGAAATTTTCAGGTTTAGACAAGAGCCCAATGGATGTTGCCGCTTATCCAACTAGTTACAAAGAATCAAACAAATTGGTGAAGATTGCATACAGCAGACCTCAATTGAAAGATAGGGTACTTAGTGACTTGGCACCGAACGGAAAGGTATGGAGAACTGGAGCAAATGAAGCTCCTGAAATTACATTGTACGCAGATATGAAATTGAATGGTAAAACTGTAAAAGCCGGTACTTATTCTCTATTCACCATTCCAGGGGACAAAGAATGGACTGTCATCCTAAGTTCCGACATCAATGTTTGGGGTAGCTACTTCTATAATGAAAGTAACGATGTTGCTAGAATTTCCGTACCAGTATCCACAGGAAAAAAATCTTTGGAAGCTTTTTCCATCGCTTTCGAAAAATCGGAAGATGGTGTACACATGCATCTAGGTTGGGGGACTTTAAGACTTGCAGTACCTTTTACTAAATAGAATTTTCCCAACATAAAAAAGCCTCCATTTGAATTATTCAAAATGGAGGCTTTTTTTATTTATAAGATCTGTTCTTTATGGGATGTTAAGGTATTTATGTGTTTGCAAGGACACTTTCCATTTAGGGTTGGCCATCACATAGTCTACTATTTCAGGAATCATCTTGTCTCTTTTGCTCCATTCTGGTTGCATATATAGAATACAATCAGAATTTACCTTGGCAGCTTGTTCTTCTGCGAAGCGAAAATCGTCTTTGTTATAGATAATCGTCTTCAATTCGTTAGCTTTGTCGTAAACCCCTTGTGTTGGCAATTTCATCTTTTTTGGGGATAGACAAATCCAATCCCATGTCCCAGAAAGCTCATAGGCTCCAGAAGTTTCTATATGCACCTGCATACCTTTGGCTTTCAATTGCCGAGTCAATTCCGTCATATCCCACATTAACGGTTCTCCTCCAGTGACCACAATGGTATCGCTATACCTGGTAGCATTGTCGACGATTTTTTCCGTTTCTGTCGGTGGATGCAACGAAGCTATCCAACTTTCCTTCACATCGCACCAATGGCAACCTACATCGCATCCTCCTATTCTAACAAAATAGGCAGCTGTACCTTTATGATACCCCTCTCCTTGAATAGTATAGAACTCCTCCATTAAAGGCAGCATCTTACCTTTATTTACTAAATCTTGAATTTCTTGCGTCATAGCCTGCAAAGATAGCTATAAAGTTTGAAGTGAGGCGTTTGAAGCCATAAGTTTTTAAGCGTTAAAAGTCCATGAAAATACTCGTCCTTTCCCTCAAAGATTATTATTTTTACAGCAAATACGATATTTATGAGTAAACAAGACGAATTCTTTAAGCACATAACCGAAGGCAATACCACCAAAGGAGACTTCATTACTTTAGGCTCTGCAATACTTGATGGCGAAACCGTAACCAATGCCTATGTAAAAGTACCATTGAAGACGATGAATCGCCATGGTTTGATAGCTGGAGCAACTGGAACCGGAAAGACAAAAACATTGCAAGTCTTGGCTGAGAACCTAAGTGACAAAGGCATACCTGTTCTTCTCATGGACATAAAAGGGGATTTAAGTGGCTTGGCCCAACCAAGTCCTGGACACCCAAAAATCGATGAGCGTCATAACAAGATAGGCCTTCCCTTCGAAGCCAAAGGGTTCCCTGTGGAAGTTATGTCCCTATCGGAACAAGAAGGTGTTAGACTTCGTGCCACCGTTAGTGAATTTGGTCCTGTCTTACTTTCTCGAATCTTAGATTTAACCGAAACACAATCTGGGATCGTCGCCGTAATCTTTAAATATTGTGATGACAACAAGTTGCCTCTATTAGATTTAAAAGATTTCAAAAAAATATTGCAGTACGCAACCCAAGAAGGCAAAAAAGAATTTGTAGCTGAATATGGTCGTATTTCAACGTCATCGACTGGAGCTATCTTACGTAAGATCGTTGAGATAGAACAACAAGGAGGTGATTTGTTCTTTGGTGAGAAAAGCTTCGATGTCGAGGATTTGGTACGCACTACGAGAGATGGACGAGGTTATATAAATATTATCCGTCTAACAGACATTCAAGACAAACCAAAACTGTTTTCAACATTCATGCTTAGCTTGCTTGCCGAAATCTATGAAACCTTTCCAGAGCAAGGAGACTCAGGTCAACCAGAATTGATCATGTTCATAGACGAAGCTCATCTAATCTTCAACGAGGCCTCCAAAGCCTTGCTGAATCAAATTGAAAGTATTGTGAAATTGATCCGAAGCAAAGGTATCGGTTTGTATTTCGTAACTCAAAATCCAACTGATGTTCCAGAGGCCATATTGAGCCAGTTGGGCTTGAAAATCCAACATGCATTGAGAGCCTTTACTGCCAAAGATAGAAAAGCCATTAAATTGACTGCCCAAAACTATCCCGATACGGAGTATTATGATACCGCAGAGGTATTAACTTCCTTGGGGATCGGAGAGGCCTTGGTTTCGGCCTTGGATGAAAAAGGAAGACCAACTCCATTGGCCGCAACAATGCTTCGCGCTCCCATGAGTAGGATGGATATTTTAACTGACAACGAATTGCAAGCACTTTTTGACGACTCCAAATTAGTCTTGAAATACAATGATGTCGTAGATAGAGAGAGTGCTTACGAAATACTGAACGAAAAGATAAAAAAGGCTGAATCTTTGAAAGTCAAAGAAGAAGCTCGTCTGAGAAAGGAAAAAGAAGACGAAAAGAAAGCAAAAAGCCGCTCAAAGTCCACTAGGCGCCGAAGTACTGCTCAAAACCCAATTGTAAAGGTATTGACAAGTGCTACTTTTATAAGAGCCGTATTCGGAATACTCAAAAAAGTGATGAAATAGCATTAAGTCTCGATTCATTACCATATTGAAAGCACAATCAAAAAAAAATGACAATTAACACCCTATAAATAAAACAATAAATGAAAAAATTATTTTTTGCCGTAATGTTAATCTCCATCTTGTTAACCTCTTGTGAAAAGGAGGTAAACCCTTTCATCGTTTCAAAGCACAACATTGGTATACTTACAGATTCGACCCAAGTAAAGGCATTGGATATTGTATATGCCAAAGATTCCATCGTGAAGAAAATTGCCGGTGATGAGTTTACTGGTAATGTCAATGACATTGAAATCTTTGAAAAAGGAGGAAAAAAACTATTGGAACTATCCCCTAGTCAAGCTTTGGATTCCACAGCAACCATAAGTGCCATTAAAATATTCGACGACCGTTTCAAAACAGAAAAAGGTATTAACGTAAATAGCACATTTGGAGATATCAAAGCCAATTACAAAATATCGAGCATTCAAAACACATTGAGAAACGTAGTTGTGTTCATCAATGAAAACAACACTTTCTTCACCATAGACAAGAAAGAATTGCCTGCAGAACTTCGTTTCGATACTTCAAAGAAAATTGAAGCCATTCAAATTCCAGATGCAGCCAAGATCAAGTACTTCATGGTGGGTTGGTAACAACACAAAATTCAATATTAGATTTCAAAAGAAGTAATCGTCATGTCAAAGAAATACAAAATACAAAGCACACCATTTGTCGTCCCAACCACAGACGGGAAAGTAATAGAAGAACATTTTGGTTTGGCTTCCGACGGCAATTCACAAATAAGCATTGCGCATATGATAGCGCCTGCTGGTTGGAAAGAACCTTTTCAAACCCCTGAATTCGACGAGTATACTTATATCATAAAAGGCAAAAAACAATTTATCATAGAAGATGACACCATTATCTTGGAAGCTGGGCAATCCATAAAAATAGAAAAAAACACCAGAGTACAATATTCCAATCCCTTTACCATTGCTTGCGAATACATTGCCATATGTACACCTGCTTTTTCAATAGATAATGTAAACAGAGAAGATTAAATGTCGAATGCAATCATAAAAATAATCGGAAGTTCCTTCAATGCATTGAGCTATGTCGCTCCTAGATATACTTCTGGAAAGGCTTTGAATTTATTTGCCACCCCAAGAAAAGGCCGTATCAAGCCCAAGCAAGTTGCTTTTTTGAACTCTGCCAAGCAACAAAACCTAAAGTATGAGAATACCACCATCGCTACCTATCATTGGGAGGGAAGTGGCGGCACCGTTTTGTTGGTTCATGGATGGGAAAGCAATACACATCGTTGGGAAGGTCTCATTGAGAAACTCAAAGGATCCGATTACAACATCGTGTCTTTGGATGCACCCGCCCATGGTGCCACGAGTGGTACACAATTCAATGCCGTATTGTATTCGGAATGCATCAACGTCGTTGTCAACCATTTCAACCCTGAAATGATCATTGGCCACTCGGTTGGAGGCATGGCTACAGGCTTCTTTCAATACAAGTATCAGAACAAGCTCGTACAGAAACTAATCCTTCTTGGTGCCCCTGCTCTTTTTACGGATGTCTTCAAGCGTTACATTGATATGATGGGGTACAACAAACGCATTGAGAAAGGACTCAACAAACTGATAGAGAAAAACTTTCACAAGCAAGCTTCATACTTCTCCTTGTCCGACTTTGCAAAAACCATAGACACGAAAACATTGGTTGTTCATGATACAGAAGACAAGATCATTCCATACAATGATGCAGAACTAATTGCCAAGAACCACAACAATGCCGAGTTTGTAACCACCTCCGGTTTTGGACACGGATTACGAAGTGATGTCGTTTATAAGCACATTCTTGATTTCATAAGCAGTTAAAAACGTAACTTTGCATCATGGAAGAAAAATTAACCAGACTCAACAAGTACCTAAGTGAAGCAGGTTATTGTTCTCGCCGCGAAGCCGATAGACTAATTGATGCCGGACGTGTGACAATAAATGGTACAATCCCAGAAATGGGGACCAAAGTAAAAGAAAGCGATATCGTAGAAGTGGATGGCAAATCCATTACCGAAAGAAAATCGGATTTCGTGTACCTTGCCTTCAACAAACCTGTTGGCATTGTTTGTACTACAGATACTCGTGTCGAAAAAAACAACATCATCGACTTTTTAAAATACCCCAAACGCATTTTTCCAATTGGACGTTTGGACAAACCAAGTGAGGGTCTCATTTTCCTAACAGACGATGGAAACATCGTAAACAAGATATTAAGAGCAAGCAACAATCATGAAAAGGAATATGTGGTTACTGTAGACAAGCCTATTTCCCAAACTTTCATAAAGCGTATGGCAGGCGGCATCCATTTAGCTGATTTAGATAAAACGACGAATCCGTGCTTTGTGGAAAAGATAGACTCGTTGACCTTTAGAATTATCCTTACTCAAGGGCTTAATCGTCAAATTAGAAGAATGTGCGAATACCTTACCTATGAAGTGACATCATTAAAACGGACACGTATCATGAATATCGAATTGGATGTTCCCGTAGGCAAATATCGTGAGTTCTCTGCCGAAGAATTAAAAACACTCAACTTGCTTTTAGAAAACTCCGACAAGAACCATAAAGAAAGGACAGCTACAAAAAAAATACATACTGTAAGTAGAAGAAAACGCTAATGCTTGTTTTCTTCGACAAAATATTGAACATCAAACGTGTTTTCATTACCATACTATTGGTATTGATTATGACCATTGCCTTTGAAACTGCACAGCAGTTATATTACATCAAACGTTTTAATCTTGGGAGCGATGCCACGTTTTTCAATTTACTGAAAGCACAAACATACCGGTGGTTGATTTGGATGAGTTTGTCACTGGCTTTAATTTGGTTCGTAAAAGCAAAATCGACTAACAGAAAACTAACTTTAGCTGAGTTCATCAAATACAGCATTGTTATTCTTGGTTTGGTTTTCATCAATATTCTTTTGATTTCTGCAATTCAAATGTTCCTTACGGAAGACAATGCTTCCCTATCTTTGTTACTAAACGAATATATTTCGTTTTTCACCTTCCAAAAAGCTCCAATGTATACTCTTGGTTACATAGCTCTAACCATAACATTGCATTTGTACTTTGTAAACGAGCAACTAAAAATAGATGTCCAAACACTTTCCGATTTGAAGCAGGAAAATGTGGAACTCTATAAAAAACTAAGCACCGAAATAGAAGACAAGGCTTCTATATTGAACATCAAGATTGGAAACAAACGTAAAATCATTCCCGTAAAGGACATCTATTGGATTGAAGCCGACGATTATTGTGTAAAGGTCCATACCTCCTCAGCAAACACTTATACTATGCGTAGCTCGCTGAAAGCCTTGGAGCAAAAACTTGAAGATAATTTTTTAAGAGTACACAGAAAAGCCATTGTGAATATGGATTGGGCCAAAGAGGTCAACTTATCACAATCTCCGGTTTTAATTTTACAGAATGATCAAGAAATTGCCATCTCCAAGAGCAATTTGAAAGTTGTGAGGAATTTTACTTCTTAATATTTAAAATCTAACATTATTCCTTTTTCTTTTAAATAGCTTTCAACATTTACCTCCCAATCCTTAAGCACTTTTAAAGCCCCTTTTAAATAATTTTGCATGTGAAAAACATTTTTATATGGTAATAAACTTATAATCGCTTCCTCAATAAATTCCATTGACATCCCCCTATTAACCTTAGTTTTTTGATAAAAAATAGATATGTTTACCTGAGTCATTCCTAAACTCTGTAAGTAAATCTGTGGATTTGTTTCTACTAGTTTTCGATATATAGATAAAGCTCCGTTATAGTTCACAATAGCCTCTTCACATTCTCCCATTTGCACCTGAAGATTAGCAAAATTACTTAAGATCATTCCTAAATCTGGTAAGTATATTTCAGAATTTATTTTCACTAATTCTCTTCTGATTTCCAAAGTTTCTTTGTAACATAATTTAGCTTTATTATAATCCTTTTTATTCATTTGTAGATTTCCTAAACTATTTAAAACCATTCCTAAACTTTGCAAATAAACTAGTTCGCTATTTTCGGATAACTTTCTCATTATGGATAAAGCTTCATCATAGTTTACCTCGGCTTTCATATATTCATTTTTAATCGCCAGAAGATTGGCATAATTATGCAAAACTAATCCTAGATTATGTGAATAAGTTTGAGGTTTCTCTTCAACTAATCTTTGGTATATAGACAAAGCTGCTTCATAGTTTGTTATTGCCTTCTCATATTCATTTTTATAAACTTGTAAAATTGCTAATTCACTTAAAGTAATCCCTTTTTCATATTCCGTTTGAGCTTTAAACATTGCATAATTAAAATAGTATTCTGCCTTTGTAAAATTATGCATAAATTGAAAATGTCTTGCAGCATTCAAACAATTCCCCCAACTAGAATCTATTTCCACTGCCTTTTCATAACACTCATTTAATTCCTCTGTAAATTTATTTTTAGATTTTAAAAGAGAGGCTTTAAATAACCATGTATTAGCACTGTCTTCTTTTTCTCTTTGTAATTTTAAAGTAGAGTCTAAAAGTTTTTGTCTGTCTAATATTTTTATTGCTTCATAAACCTCTCCTTTAAAAAAGGCCTTATAAGCAGAGGTATATAATTTATTTGTTTGAGTAAAGTCCTTTCCATTTAATTCCAATAATAGACTGGCGTAAAGCTCTTCTTTCTGATGTATTTCTTTTTGTAAGTTAGCTCTCTCTGTTTTCAATCGAAAAACCTCTTGCTCTTTATACTCATTTATTTCGCTTTTATCCTTTAGTTTACGCTCTAAATTTTCTATTTTATTATTGAGTGAAATTTTCTCTTTTTTTGATATTTTTTCAACTAGCACTCCTAGTTTTTCATCTATATTTTCATCTTCTGATAAATTAATCTGTATTATAGTATTATTATCTCCAGTGACATCTCCTAAAGTATTCTTGTACTTTTTAATCATTGTTTTGCATTACCTTATTATTATCCCCTTTAATATCTCCTATTGTATTACTTTTTTTTGAAATGAATGCACCTCTCCCTTTTAGTTTATCATTACGCTCTAAATAATCTAGAATTAAACAAACTATGGCTATGATTCCCAAAGTCAACACTGTGATTTTATCTAATTGTTTTAATCCAGCTTCAATATTAAAATTGTCAGTTTTTGATTCTATTATAAAATAAATAGTACTTAATAATGGAAAGGTTACAATGTAAAATGCTTTTAAATATCTTGTTTTGGGATTATTTAGTACGATAATAATAAAAACTAGTATTGAAGCAATACTACTTGTTAATGTGTCTCTAGTTATAATGTAGGTTAAAACACCTCCTATTATACCAGATATTAGAGCAGTTATTATCCAATTCTTCATTTAGTAATCGGTTATTAATTAATAGCTATTAAGAATTTCCTTCTTAAATTTAAAAAATATAAAATGTATTACATTGCAAATTCGATGAAATACTGTTTATAACTATAAAACATAAAAACGTGTTCTTCTCTAAAAATAAACTGATTAAAGAAATTTATTTACGAAACTCAGCCCTTCTTAATTGACAACTATCTCTAATTATATTTATGAAAAATGAAACCTTGGACTCTTCATAGTACTTTAATTTTTCATAATTTTCTTGACAATTGATTTCTTTCCATTCCCTATTTTCAAAAAATACACTCCGCTTGGCAATTCCTCTGTGGAGACCTTTATTTGCGTTAACAAGGTGTTTTGTTGATATAAAACCTGCCCCATGGTATTTACCAATTCCAAAGATGTCGCTCTAAACAAATTTGGAAGCTCGATGTTTATAACGGAAATCGTTGGATTCGGATAGATGGAAATGTGTTCCAATTCCTCGTTTTCAACTCCCAAAGAACAACTACTACTGTCTATTAATCCGGCCTTTGTAGCCACAATGGCCATCAAATATTTAGAGATCTTATGAAAATAGGGTAAATGCAGTGTGCTTACCCTATCATTAGCTGTATGGTAATGAGGTGTCAAATCAGCATAACTTGCTCCCTCACTAAGAGCGATGGCCTTGTATCCATTATTCCAAAAGCTACCATGGTCACTAGCCGAAATTCCCGGATTAACAACATCAGGCATCAAACCGATAACTGCCGAATGCGTGTTTAGAATATTAACGACATCGTCTTTTAAGGGTACTGAGTTGCTATTGGTATGAATGGCTATGCTATTGTTTCCATCCTTGTCATATCCAATCATATCCAAATTAATTACCCCCAAAATGTTCTTCCCATCATTTTGTGCTCTATCTGCCCAGTCCCCAGAACCTATGAGGCCGTTTTCTTCTTCATCCCATAAAGCATATACAATGGTATTGTCAATACAATATTGAGACAATATTCTAGCTACTTCAAGTACAGCTGCGGTACCTGTCGCATTATCATCGGCACAATAATTGGCTACTGAATCATAATGTGCGCAAATGACATAAATATCGTCTGGATTGGTTACACCTACCTGTGTAGCTAAAATATTTCTACCTCCTAGACTACCGCCACTGTATTGGTCGCTTTCAACATCAATGTTTGAGAAACTGTTAAGTTTTTCCTGCAAGTAATCGGCTGCCAAATCATTGCCTGAGGAACTTACCCTATTCAATATGGTTACAGTATTCCCTCCAACGGTGGTTGTGACCTCTCCACTAAATTCGTTTAATATCTCGTCAAGATTGGTAGTACTAACTTCATCTATGAGACTTGATACTGTTTGAGCAGAAGCAACAATGGAAAGTCCCAAGGTAAGGATCAAAATTCGGATGACATTTTTGTAAAGTTTCATTTTATGCTGTTTTTATCTCAACTAACGGCAAGGCAATTGTTTCCAATATTATCCTAAAAATTCTACCGTCACGTTAAGGGGTTAATAAAATTTCCTATTTTGAGGAATCACTTAGGATTCCCATACATTAGAAATGGTATATGTTAATACATAAGTCTTTCCCGAAGGATAAAACAAATGCATCAAAATAACACCAACCTTTAATTTAGCATAAACTACTGTTCGATTTCCATACAGTATGATTGTTCTTTAACGAACATCCTTTTTTGGGCGGTCAACCAAAAAATCAATGCAAAATACAAAAAATTCACCTAAAAATCAGATAGTTACACATTAAATAAGATTACATTACTTACTTTACACTATTTTGCAATCCTTCAATATTTAGGTATGGAATAAACCAAAGTAATTTTTTTGGCTTTTTATTAACTCAATTCACTGCAAATAGGATTTCATTCACTGCATTTGAACAAAATGGCCTCTATCTTTTGTTTTAATTTGAAGTATTAACACAAACAACGAACATTATGAAAAAAACTGTACTATTTCTATGCTTCACAATAATTGTCTCCATTACATCATATGGTCAAAACAATTATGAATATGAACCATCCGATGCTTTTCCCTTTGGCCGCCCAAATCCAGAAGCTCCTAAACAGGTCAAAGATTACACCCCTTTAATTGGAGAATGCAATTGTAAATCCTTTTCTAGAAAAAAAGATGGTTCTTGGAATGAACCTGTAAACATGATATGGAAGTGGTCTTACATAATGAATGGTATGGCAGTGCAAGACGAAACATTAAAAGCCAATCGGGCACACTCGGGAAGCATAAGACAATTTATCTCAGATAGCAGCAAATGGTACGTACATTACTACTCATCGAAAAAACCTTCTACAACATTGTCTACTTGGACGGGGAACAAAAAGGATGACAAGATAATCCTATACCGAGAACAAAAAGCGCCCAATGGAACCGAAGGGTTCTACCGTTTGTCTTTCTATGACATAAGCAAATCTGGTTATAAATGGGTTGGTGAATGGGTTGACAAAACGGAAACCATAGTCTACCCTACTTGGAGGATTGAATGTACCAGAAAAGAAAATTAATTGTTACTTTTATGATCTAAGTTCTATTAAGAAGTTCAATCCAATCATTTTTAATTGAACTTAGATCATATTTACCTTTAATCCATTTCTAATGAAGTCCAACATATCACCTTTTCACATTGCCATACCTGTAGACAATCTAGAAAAATGTCGTTTGTTCTATCGAGATGTCTTAAACTGTGAAGAAGGAAGGAGTAGTGATCATTGGGTCGATTTCAACTTTTTCGGACACCAATTGGTCATTCACCACAAAGCCAAATCCAATGAAGAGACCACAACCAATGCCGTAGATGGCAAAGCAGTTCCAGTACCCCATTATGGTGTTGTCTTACCTTGGGGTTCATTTCATGCCTTCGCTAAAGACCTAAAACAAAAAGGCATACATTTCATCATAGATCCCTACATAAGATTTGAAGGATTGGCAGGAGAACAAGCCACTATGTTCTTTAAAGATCCGGCTGGTAATGCTCTAGAATTCAAATCCTTCAAAGATATGAACCAATTATTTGTCAAATAATTATTTTAAAAGAAATATCTTACAAAGTTTAACAACAATCAGTGAATACACTTTTTTCAGTTGATCCATATATATGGATTAATTACCAGTGCTGCAATCTCCTATAATATCGCTTTCCGTAATAGCATGTCTATTACTTGAGTTTCCTGGAGGGGTATGACAAATCGTTATTTTTTCTCCAAAAGTTTCTTCTGAAGCCGTACTAATTGTTGAAAGACCAAAAACAACCAATACCAAAAAAGATAGTGTCTTTTTTATGACACATTTAAATTTACACATTTACTATCTATAAGGTAATAAATTGATCGTCATTACTCATATTTAGTAGGTAAGACGGATAAAATTTAGCTAAAAGCAGAAAAGTCCTTCAAGTTATTTCCATAACTTTTTCTTACAAAAGACCAGAAACATGCTTTTTGTTTGTTGTGCAAATTTCACGAAGTAATTCAGTTTTTCCTTTTGGAGACTCTTTCTTCTATGTAAAAAGGTAGGTATATAATCAGAAAGTAAGGAATAATCACCAATTGGGCAGTAACGATATAATAAGGCCAATCTCCCATATAGTCCAATAGAGACGGAGCATCCGGCTTAGCGTTCAAATAGGTGTAATTGGCACCTAGGATCCAATTTACACAATACATTATCAACATATAAAATTGTAGTGCAATTATGGATTTGAATACACTTTTGAAAGTTGGACGATTGTTAAATACGAACGTCGCATAAAACATCACTATCAACAGGCCTAGATGCACAATCCAATACCTAAAGTAATCATAGGATGGAAAACCATCTGCTATGTCTGGCGTAATCACGCCTTGTGTTGTTCCGGCAATGACCCAAAAAAACAAGATTTCGTATGTCCAATATTTTCTATAATATGTATATAAGGGTATGATCAATCCCATGAAGCTACACAAAAACAAAGGTAAATCTTTACTTATGTCATAGTTCCCCAAACTAAGCAGATGTATGTTAAAAATAAGAATCGTTAAAAAAACAAAACTGCCCAGAATATGAAAAACATTCTTTTGTTGCTTGTCATTAAGCCTATGTTTGGCAACATATATTAGCCCCACTCCAAAACATAGAGCTATGAACACAGGTACCAAATGTTGTTGTGTCCCCATTTGAACTCTTTGAGCCAGAAAGAAAATATTAGATCTCATATCCAACTACAATATACGGATATATGCTTGCTATAACAGTCTGTGGCGCTCTCTCGCCAACAATGTATTCTTTAAAAGCATCGCTATGGTCATTGGCCCTACTCCTCCAGGTACAGGTGTAATGTAACTTGCTTTCTTGCTTACATTCTCGAAATCTACATCTCCTGTGATCTTGTATCCCTTTGGAAGGGTTTCGTCTGGAACACGGGTAATACCAACATCTATGATCACAGCATCGTCCTTTACCATTTCCGCCTTTAGGAAATTAGGTACTCCAAGCGCAGAAATCACAATATCTGCTTGTGAGATGATTTGAGTAATGTTCTTGGTATGGCTATGCGTCAATGTTACTGTAGAATTCCCTGGAAATCCTTTTCTCCCCATTAGAATGCTCATTGGTCTTCCCACGATATGGGAACGCCCAATAACGACCGTATGCTTTCCTTTCGTATCTACATTGTAGCGGTCCAACAACTCCAAAATTCCAAATGGTGTGGCTGGGATGAATGTGGACATGTCCAATGCCATCTTTCCAAAATTCATCGGGTGAAATCCATCTACATCCTTATCCGGATGTACGGCCATCAATACCTTTTGCGTATTTATTTGTGGGGGCAATGGCAACTGAATGATAAAACCATCGATATCTTCATTGTTATTCAACTCTTCAATCTTATCCAACAATTCTATTTCGCTTGTCGTATTGGATAGCCTAACCATCGTAGATTCAAAGCCCACACGTTCACAAGCTCTCACCTTACTACCCACATAGGTTAAACTTGCACCATCATTACCAACGATAACTGCAGCCAAATGCGGAACTTTTTCCCCATTGTCTTTCATTTTCTTTACCTCAGCAGTAATTTCGTCTTTAATGTCGTTGCTTACTTTTTTTCCGTCTAAAATTGTCATTGTTGTTAAACTGTTATTGTGTTGAACGTCTGGCCGATGGTAATCGGAACCATTTAATTTCAATTAATTCTTTATATAAATAAAAAACACGAGGGATTACCTCATGTTTTTCATTGCTTGCATCATGCGCTTTCCGCCTCCACCTTGCATCATTTTCATCATTTTGCTCATCTGATTAAACTGCTTGAGCAATTGGTTTACTTGCGTCACAGAAGTTCCAGAACCCTTTCCTATTCGCTTTTTTCGACTTGCATTTATTATTGCTGGGTTTGTGCGTTCTTTTTCTGTCATGGAATGTATGATGGCTTCGATGTGTTTGAAGGCATCATCATCGATATCGATATCTTTCATCATTTTACCAGCACCTGGAATCATTCCAACGAGATCTTTCATATTACCCATTTTCTTGATTTGCTGAATCTGCTTCAAGAAATCATCAAACCCAAATTGGTTCTTTGCTATTTTCTTTTGAAGCTTACGTGCTTCCTCTTCGTCAAACTGTTCTTGAGCTCTTTCAACCAAGGATACAACATCTCCCATCCCCAAGATACGATCTGCCATACGAGATGGATAGAATACATCTATTGCTTCCATTTTTTCTCCAGTACCGATGAACTTGATTGGTTTATTTACAACCGATTTAATGGATATTGCTGCTCCACCACGAGTATCACCATCTAACTTCGTTAATATCACCCCATCGAAATTCAAGACATCGTTGAAGGCTTTGGCCGTATTTACGGCATCTTGACCTGTCATGGAATCCACCACGAAAAGTGTTTCTTGTGGCTCTATGGCCGTATGAATGTTGGAGATTTCCGTCATCATCGCCTCATCTACTGCCAAACGACCGGCGGTATCGATGATCACCACATTATGTCCATTCGCTTTTGCGTGAGCTATACCTGCTTTTGCAATGGCTACGGGATCGTTATTTCCCTTATCACTATAAACCTCTACTTTAAGTTGGTCACCTACCACATGCAATTGGTCTATTGCTGCAGGACGATATACATCACAAGCAACCAATAAAGGCTTTTTTGTTTTCTTTGTTTTTAAGTAATTCGCCAATTTCCCTGAGAAGGTCGTCTTACCAGATCCTTGCAATCCAGACATCAAGATTACACTTGGCTTTCCCGATAAATTCAATCCAGCTGCATCACCTCCCATTAACTCGGTTAATTCGTCCTTGACGATCTTGACCATTAATTGTCCAGGTTGTAAAGTCGTCAATACGTTTTCTCCAAGTGCTTTTTCCTTTACTTTTTTGGTAAATTCCTTAGCGATTTTAAAGTTGACATCGGCATCCAATAGCGCACGACGAACCTCTTTCAAGGTTTCGGCTACATTAACCTCGGTTATGCTTCCGTGCCCCTTTAAGACGTGTAACGCTTTATCTAACTTCTCACTTAAATTATTAAACATAGTATATAGACTTTTTAAGAATTGCAAAAGTAAAGAAATATTTTGTTTTTTTCTTTACTTAAATTCCCGTTTTCAAAGGATTTCCTGTTTAATTATGAGTTCCTTAAAAAACCAAGGGCTTTTTTCCTCATCCAACAATTATCCGAAGTTTTACGATTGTTACTTTCTCTTTTGTATGAAACAAAAGAGCCATCTTGTGAGATGGCTCTTTCCTACTTAATAATCAACTAAAAAATTAAAATCTGGGAAAAATCTTGATTTTTCTATTAACTACCTACTAAAACTTTAATTACAATCTTGTTCCATTACCATCGTATCGTCATTTTTGGTCATCTCCAATCGGTCTGGGTCGCACTCAACAATCAGCCAGTTTCCCGTAATGGCTTGGATGTTTCCTCCATTTACACCATCGAACTCCACCCAAACACCATCAGCTGTTTGAGATGTGGACCACATTGCGGTAATCGTTTGCCCATCTCCTGTGATCAATACCGTACCATCATCATTAAAATCCAAATCGAAAATGATCAAATCGTCGCTACTGTTAAAGTTGACAACATTCCAAATGCAGGTTTGCAAATAATCGTCTACAGCCAACTCTGTACATGTAGTGTCACAATTCTCCACTATCAGTTCTATCTCAAAGACTTCATATGTATTGGTATTCGATGTCAGCTCTACCCTAATGTATATTGTTTGGTATGTCGGAACTGTGTTTGTATATGCCGTTGGTTCTGACAATGCATTCATTCCACTCTCTGCATCTTGAAGCGTCTCGTGATATGAAACCACATGCTCGTTTGGCTGTGTACAATTACTGAACGCCTGTGTTAGATTGAATACTGCAAAATAATCACCATCATCATCGCACTCTGCTATTGTTGCATTGAAGCTAGTAAAGCATTCGAAAGGGTTTTCATCTGTTTCACAATCCCTTTCAATCACCATTTCCACGACTACACCTGATGCTGTTTCTTGCACCAATGCAAATCTATCTATTTGGCATTCTACCACTGTCCAACTTCCGTTCAAATCTTGAAATGAAGTTTCAAGATTCACTAATATGTTGTTTTCATCACCTACAGATACCGACCAAGTTCCATCATGAATGACATTTCCATTTTCCGATACCGTGACCCCATAATTTGGATCGAATGCAATATCGTAATTTACAAATACGTCATCTCCATTGTAGGATACTATGTTCCAAATGCATTCTTTCAAAGCCAATTCTACAAACTCTTCGGTACATTCGTCCTCATCATCGTCATCCCAATCATTGTCATCATCTTCATCACACTCGTTTTCAACTTCTTCAATGGCCATCTCCAACTCTTGGTTGTTATTGACTTCTACCGTTGATCCGTCACTTAAGACCATAGTTACAGGGAAATTCAAACTTGCCAAAACAGACCCATCTAGATTTTCGATAAAAGCATATAAAGCTTCATCGTCTTCGATAACGACTGTTTCAATAACTTCAAAATTCGTATCGTATATGGAGATGCTTACCGGGTACTGAAAATCAATACATTCGATATCCTCATCTTGTTCATTCTCTCCTAGACATTCATCAATGAAAACTTCCAATTCATCTTCATTGTTAATCTCGATTTCGGAATAATCGCTTAATACAATGATAATGGGAAAAATAATCTCAAGTGTGTCCTCATCCGTTCCAAACTCATCAAAAATCGCTTCTATAACTTCGTAATCCTCTTCCGAATCTATTATGATCTCGACACCATTTACAGATACCGTTACTGGTAATTCTATGAATAGACAACTCGCATTGTCTATGATATTGTCAACAGACCCATCCAATTGAGTCGTGTTTTGTATGAGTCTAGCCAAGTTGGAATTGGCTCCTATCGTTTCTTGTTCATCAGGCCCTATTATTTCTATAACTTCATCTTGACAAGATGTGAATAGTAGAAGGAATATTGTAAACACAAGTGCGATTGTCAATGGTAAGAAAGGGCGTTTTTTTGAATTATTTCTTTTTAGGGATGGTTTCATAATGCAAAATATTTTTAAATTATTTTCTCTTCATAGCAATTTTTATGCTTTCGTCTATAAAACAACTCTACTTTGAAAACTCCTACCTTGACAATTTGAAAAAATTGTTTCTTCTTTGCATTTTGATTTTTTATGAAACAATATGATTAAAAACTTACATGATAATATTTGTAATGAAATGCTTTTCAATACTTTTTTTAAAAAGTATGCCAAAGATCTACACGATTTTTTACACTATAAGTTTGGAAGTCATCTAAATCCAAAGGACAAGGTACAAGAGTCTTTTATAAAGCTTTGGGAAAATTGTGGCAAAGTGAAGCCAGAAAAAGCAAAAAGCTATCTTTTTACCGTTGGCAACAACTTAATGTTGAATGAGGTGAAACACCAAAAAGTAAAATTGAAATACAGAGAAAAACCACAAAAGCACCATACAAACGAGAGTCCTGAGTTTTTAATGGAGGAAAATGAATATATGCAGAAATTACAAGCTGCCATTTCCAATTTAACAGAGGCACAGCGCTCCGCCTTTCTATTGAATAGAGTCGAAGGTAAAAAACATAGGGAAATAGCAGAGCTTTTGGATATAAGCATAAAAGCAGTGGAGAAGCGCATCTATGGCGCTTTGAAAAAATTAAGAGAGGATATAAAGGAAATTTAAACTATTTTAATATAAATTAAACTTCTAATTAGGTAGGAGTTTTCAAAGTAGAGTTGTTTTATAGTTGAATGTAGAATATGAAAAGAGAAGATTTAATAAAGAAATGGTTAGACAATGAGCTAAGTCCTGAGGAACTTAAAGCCTTCAAACAGCTTGAGGATCACAAGGACTTGGTTAAGCTAGCCAATGGTTTAAAGCAGTTCAAAGCTGAAGACTTCGATACTGATCTGGAATTGGGTCGTTTGAACACGACTTTGAAAAACAAATCTAAAAACACAAACAATTGGGTTAAGCCGATATTGAGAATTGCGGCCATTCTTACCATATGTTTTGGCTCTTACTATTATACGACTACGTTAAATACCAATGCAGCCACATTGGCTGCACAAAAGGAAACCATTGATTTGCCTGATTCCTCGATTGTAACCATCAATGCAGAATCGTCCATTTCATACAACAAAAACAAATGGGATGAAGATAGGGAAATTGAGCTAGAAGGTGAAGCTTATTTCAAAGTAGCCAAAGGCTCCAAGTTTAAAGTAAAGACAAATAATGGCATCGTGACCGTACTTGGCACGGAATTCAATGTAAAAGACAGAAACAATTACTTTGAAGTGACTTGTTACGAAGGTGCTGTAAATGTCGAATACAATTCGAAATCTGTCGTATTGAAACCTGGAAACAGCTTCTTGATGATTAATGGTGAATACATAGACAAAACCGATACTTCTCTAAAAAACCCATCTTGGATCAATAACGAGAGTCATTTTACCAGCATCCCCCTAAAAAACATCCTCTTGGAACTGGAGAGACAATATAATGTGACAATTACTGTTAATAATATTGATGAGGAGCAATTATTTACAGGGAGTTTTACGCATGATGACATTGACGTAGCCTTGAAGGCAATAACGTTACCTCTTAATTTAACTTATGTTAAGACAAATAGTATGATAATACTAGAGAGTGAGTAAAAAAGGCAAGCCTATACTTTTAATATTAGCATTTGTTTTTAGTTTTTTGAATGTTTTTTCACAAGTAACTGAAACCGAAAAGCAGCCGCTTATCTCTATTTTAAAAACATTGGAGTCTCGTTACAACATTAGTTTTTCCTACGCTGACAAAACCATCAAAGACAAAGATGCCACAGTTCCCAGTCCAAGCTTTAGTTTGAGGGAGGTACTCCTAAGTATAGAAAACGATACCAAATTGGAATTTCAAATTTTGAATAATCGTTTTATAGCCATAAAACCTCCCCAAAAAGCAATAAAAAACTTGTTAGACGTTCAAGAGTTAGACGAGGTTGTCATCCCAAATTTCCTAACCTCTGGAATTTCAAAAAAAGGAACTGGAGCCATAGACATAAAACCAAAGGCCTTTGGTATTCTACCAGGTTTGATAGAACCGGACATTCTCCAAACCATACAAGCTCTTCCTGGCATTTTAAGTATCGACGAAACCGTTTCCACATTGAATGTTCGAGGCGGTACGCATAATCAAAACCTAATATTATGGGATGGTATCAAAATGTATCAGTCTGGTCATTTTTTTGGTTTGATCTCAGCTTTTAGTCCTTATTTGACAAAAAACATCCTGGTATCCAAAAATGGTACGAGTGCAGTTTTTGGGGATGGGATTTCCAGTACCGTAGACATACAATTGGGAGATGACATTAACACCTCCTTCAATAGTGGGGTAGGGCTTAATCTTCTATACGCCGATGGTTTTGCAAAAATACCATTAAATGAGAATCTAGAAATTCAAGCTTCATTGCGAAATTCTGTTACTGGCTTAAAAACGCCAACCTACAAACAGTTTTTCAAGCGTATTCTTCAAAATTCGGATGTAACAGACAATCAATCAAATCCAAATAAAAACATTTCCATAGATGATACTTTTTATTTTTATGACTTCGGCATAAAGATTTTACACGATATTTCCGAAAGAGACAAATTACGATTCAACTTCATTACGATGTTCAATACTTTGGACTATCTTGAAGAAGATTCCAGCGTTAGCAATGAAAACATTTCCAGTAGTGGGATTTCTCAATCCAATTTGGCTACCGGATTATCTTACAATAGGCAATGGAGCAATACTTTCTCAAGTAACTTGCATTTGTATTCTTCCAACTACAAGTTGAATGCCACAGATTTCGATGTCACCAACAATCAACGTTTGATCCAACGGAACG
Source organism: uncultured Bizionia sp. (assembly GCA_947496215.1). Lineage (GTDB taxonomy): Bacteria > Bacteroidota > Bacteroidia > Flavobacteriales > Flavobacteriaceae > JAHDHI01. The sequence goes on along the minus strand of CANMCF010000011.1, from coordinate 90,120 downwards.
AAGTACTGGACAGTGGTTTGAAGATTCAAGCGGATTATACTTTAAACAACAACTTGAAATGGGTTAATGGCTACCAATATTCAGAAATTGGAGTTACGAACTTTCAAGACATAAATAGTCCTGCTTTTACAAGTAACATAAAGAAAGTACTAAGGGGGCAATCCGGGTATAGTGAAATCACATTTCTATCCAATAATAAAAACACATTATTGAGAGCTGGAATTAGAGGGAACTACTTCGACAAGTTTCGCAAACTCATCATTGAACCTAGATTGAGTTTTAGTCAGCAATTGTTCAAACATTTAAAGGTAGAAGCTCTAGGGGAGTTCAAGAGTCAGACAACCTCACAACGTGTAAACAGGCAAAATGATTTTTTAGGAATCGATCAGAGACGTTGGGTTTTGGCCAACAATACCACAATACCCATAATAGAAAGCAAACAGGCTTCCATTGGTTTTCATTTCAACAAGAATAATCTATTATTAAGTGCCGAAGCTTTCATAAAAAATGTCGATGGAATAAAAACACGTAGCCAAGGGTTTCAAAACCAATACCAATTTGTCAATGCCATTGGTAGTTACAAAGTGAAGGGTATCGATTTTCTAATCAATAAACGGTTTACGAACACGAGTACTTGGCTAAGCTATTCTTTAAGTAAAAACGACTACACCTTCGATACCCTGAACAATGGAAACCCGTTTCCCAACAACTTGGACATTAGGCACACTGTTACCTTTGCAAGTACATATTCCATTGACAACTTCAAATTCGCCCTTGGTGTGAATTGGCGATCTGGAAAAGCAATCACCAAACCTGAGGAAGGCAATGAGGTATTCGACAATGCCATTAACTATGGTGCACCGAACAGCAGTAATCTAGATGATTATTTCAGAACCGATTTTTCCACCACCTATGATTTTAATTTCTCCAAAACCACCAAGGCCAAAATTGGATTGTCAATATGGAATCTATTGGACAAGGAAAACAATTTGAATACTTATTATACTATAGACGAAGACAATGGTACTTCCGTAATAGAAACAAAGACAAAATCATTAGGTATTACACCAAACTTGAGTTTTAGAGTCAACTTTTAATCATTTCCATTTATAAATGTCTTGATTTTACCTAACCTTGATTATAAATTTTGTAAAGTAGGGTATATACGACACTCATTGTTATATATATTAAACATCTTGAACCGTACAAAAACCATCCTTTATGAAACACTTTTTACATATTGCCATTTGTCTTTTATTTTTTTGTTCTCCTCTTATAAACGCTCAAACATACAATACGTTCTACAATAGCGTTGTAAGCAATGTTTCTTCCAGCAACATACTGGCAGATCTTAATTCTTATGAAGACTTTGGAATTAAGTCCATCGGTACACCTGCCCTTAACAATACACAAAATTGGATAAAAGCTAGATATGAGAGCCTAGGCTATACGGATATCGTTGAACAACCTTTTAGTTACTCCGGTGGTACGACCAACAACATCATCGTTACCAAAACGGGTACTGTCTACCCTGATACCTTTTTAATAATCGATGCTCACTATGATACTATAAATGGTCCTGGAACCAACGACAATGGCAGTGGTACAGTTCTGATCATGGAGTTGGCTAGGTTGCTTAAAGATGTTGACACGGAATACTCCATTAAATTCATACATTTTAGTGGTGAGGAGCCAGGATTGATTGGCAGCAACTATTATGTAAATAACACTGTCATACCTCAAAACCTAGACATTTCCCTTGTCTTCAACATTGATGAAGTTGGTGGGGTTAATGGTATGGTAAACGACATCATAGTATGCGAAAAGGACATCGCAGGATCCAGTGCCAACAATGCTGCATCTGCTGATGCAACTACGGTCTTGGCAAATTCCATTGGTTTCTACTCGAACTTGAACACTCAAATTTCCAATGCCTATGCATCAGATTACATTCCTTTTGAGAACAATGGAGAAATAATAACCGGATTGTTTGAAAAAAACGAAACGCCACATGCTCATACCTCTACCGATGTATTGACCAATATGGATGTAGATTATCTTTATGAGGTTACCAAAGGTGCCTTGGGTGCTGCTTTACATTTTGCAGTGGGCGTTGAGACATTGGGTGTTTCAACCATAGACAGCATTGAAAATAGCATCAATCTCCATCCTAACCCTACTCATGGCATTTTAAACATTGATTACAATACTACAACTCCTAAAGACTTGAAACTGGAAATAAGGGACATTCTTGGAAAGAAGACATTTAGCACCTCCATTGACAATCAAATAAAATCCTTAGATTTAAGTTTCTTGAACAAAGGTATTTATTTTGCTGCATTCAAAAACAACGAAACTACCATTGTAAAAAAGATAATTATTAATTAGACAACTTAAACATAAACCCCGACAAGCTATGTCCTCATCGGGGTTTTCCATTTGTTTTATCCTTCTCCCTCAATCCAAGGATTATTTTCATCCATAGCATTTGCCCATGGATCATAGCCTCCTTTAATCATTAGCAATTGTTCCATACTCAATTCTGTCATAGAATCCGTTTTAAAACTTCTAAGGACTTTTTTCATAATAACTGTTTTAAATTAATACTAGGTTCTCGTATTTTGATACTTCAAAGAAATTTCAAAAAAAGAGGTTATACAAGTACAGTATTGCCCGATTTATAAATTAGGCATTATTGAAACAGTAATTTTTATGCATTTTTTTATTGTCAGTCCAAGTGATCTAACAATAAAAAACCGATAAGCAATTGAAAAAGCATATCGGTTTTTATCTTAAAAATCTTTGTTGAACGATTTTATCTAGTCTCTTATTAAAGGCATCGTGCTACAACGCAATAATCCTTCTTGCTTCGCTATTTCTGCATAAGGCACTTCTTCCACTGTAAATCCCTTTTCGCGTAACCAAGAATTTAATCGTATAAAGTTCTTCTCGGAAATGATTACCTCCTCTGAGATGGAGAAAACGTTACTATTCATATTGTACATTTCATCTTTAGTAATTTCGAAGATGTTGTCCTTTCCAAAGTACTCTACCAACCATAGATATTCGCTTTCTACGAGAAATCCATTTTTATGCAGTATGGCTTTGTCCTTTCCTATCGGTTGAAAGCAACAATCCAAATGTAGTGCATTCTCTTTTGGGTCTGTATTGTGTTTTCTTAGTTCAAAAGCCTTTACCGTCTTTTCTGGAAAATTCTCTTGCAACGCTATCACTGCATCCATATTTGTCCTTGCCGTGATATAATCGGAATAATCCTCACCGGAATAGGTTCCTATGAAAATATAATCTCCCCAAGGCATAACATCCCCTCCTTCTATGTGACATTCTTCTGGAAGCTCTATAACGTCTTCAGGGTTTATTTGACTTACGACATGCTGAATTGCTTCATATTCGCGATCACGATCAGGTAGGATATTTGCTTTGACAAGTTTATTCTCTATGACAAAAGCAATGTCTCTAGAAAATATTTGATTGTAATCTTCTATTATCTCTGGCCTGAATACCTTTACATCATACTTCTTGAAAACTTCGGCCACAGCCTCCATTTCGTTTACCATATCTGCTTCTGTAGGATACGTTCCTGCCAATACATGTAACTTACTTTTTGGGTCATAACAATCTTCTGCTTTAGGTATTGGCCCATTGCTTTTTGCAGTACCTAGGATAACTGCCCTAAGGCGTGCAGTTTCGTTTTTTACATTCAGTTTTAACATAGCGGTAAATATAAAAAAAGCTTCATAATAAATTATGAAGCTTTGTATATAATCTTTCGAATATTATCTGTCGTCCACAGTTTTGAATTCTCTGTGATTTTCTCCCGTATAGACTTGTCTTGGACGACCAATCGGTTCTTTACGAGTTCTCATTTCCTTCCATTGTGCTATCCATCCTGGCAAACGTCCCAATGCAAACATCACTGTAAACATTTCCACCGGTATTCCCATTGCCCTGTATATTATTCCCGAATAGAAATCCACATTTGGGTATAGTTTTCGTTTTACAAAATATTCATCACTCAATGCTTCAGTAGCCAGTCCTTTTGCTATGTCCAATACTGGATCTTCTATTCCTAGATCTCCCAGTACCTCGTCTGCAGCCACTTTGATAATTTTTGCTCTAGGATCAAAATTCTTGTATACTCTATGCCCAAATCCCATTAATCTAAAAGGATCTTCTTTGTCTTTGGCTTTTGCCATAAACTTCTTGGTATCTCCTCCGTCTTCTTTTATCGCTTCCAACATCTCCAAAACCGCTTGGTTGGCTCCTCCATGAAGAGGCCCCCAAAGTGCAGAGATTCCAGCAGACAATGAAGCAAATAACCCTGCGTGGGAAGAACCTACTATTCTTACTGTCGATGTAGAACAATTTTGTTCATGATCGGCATGCAATATCAACAGCTTATCCAATGCGTTTACTAAAATTGGATTTTCAACATATTCTTGATTTGGTTTCTTGAACATCATCTTAAGGACATTCTCAACGTATCCCAAAGAATCATCTCCATAATCCAACGGCAATCCTTTTTGCTTACGCATCGTCCAAGCAACCAATACCGGGAATTTCCCCATTATCTTTACAATTGCTCGATACATATCCTCTTCCGAATCTACATTGACTGAAGAAGGGTTAAAAGCCGTCAAGGCACTGGTCAAAGAAGACAATACTCCCATCGGGTGTGCCGCCTTTGGAAATGCATCCAATATTTTCTTAATGTCGTCATCCACCACAGACTCTTCTTTGATGTCCGCATGAAATTTATCCAATTCAACTCTTGTTGGCAATTCTCCAAAAATCAAAAGATAGGCTACTTCTAAAAAACTGGCTTTTTCTGCTAAATCTTCAATGGCATAACCTCTATATCTTAAAATACCTTCTTCTCCATTTAAAAAGGTTATTGCGCTTTCACAAGAACCAGTGTTTTTATATCCAGGATCTATTGTTGTTACCCCCCCCGTCACACCTCTTAGTGTTTTTATATCTATTGCAACTTCATTTTCTGTTCCCGTAATTAAAGGGAAATCGTGCTTTTGGCCATTAATTTCTAACGTAGCAGTTTTTGACATATATTTTTGAGAATTTAATTTTGATTCTTTGTCGAATTCGACATAGCGAAATTACAAAATATGTACCGATTTAGGAAATCGATTAACAAAGGATTTAACAATTACTACATTACCAAAATTTATGAGCTGAAAAAAAGCAATCATTTTGACATCCTGACACAAATTTTCACCCCAAATAGCATCAAAAAAACCATCAACTGGATGTCAATGGTTTTTTATAATGTTGAAACAAAAAATGCTTCCTATGTTCAATCGAGTTAATTTACCTTGAAGGCCTTTTCTTTCGGATAATATGCTACACTTCCCAATTCTTCTTCTATTCTAAGTAGTTGGTTGTATTTTGCCATACGATCGCTACGTGAAGCGGACCCTGTTTTTATTTGCCCACAATTCAAAGCTACCGCCAAATCTGCTATTGTATTGTCTTCTGTCTCTCCAGAACGGTGAGACATCACAGAGGTATATCCTGCATTGTGTGCCATATTCACTGCAGCTATGGTTTCTGTCAACGTTCCAATTTGATTTACCTTTATTAGAATAGAATTTGCGATATCTTGTTTAATTCCTTTTGACAAACGCTCTACATTGGTTACATACAAGTCATCTCCAACCAACTGTACCTTGTCTCCTACTCTTTCGGTTAAGTACTTCCAACCTTCCCAATCGTTTTCATCCATTCCGTCTTCAATGGAAATAATGGGATATTTGGTTGTTAATTCTGTCAAGTAATCCGCTTGTTCGTTGCTAGTTCTTACTTTACCTGTATCTCCTTCGAATTTGGAATAGTCGTATTTTCCATCCACATAGAATTCGGCTGCTGCACAATCCAACGCAATCATCACATCATCTCCCAATGTATATCCTGCATTCTTAACTGCCACTGCTATCGTATCCAAAGCATCTTCTGTTCCATCCAAAGTTGGCGCAAAACCACCTTCATCTCCTACAGCTGTACTCAATCCTCTGTCGTGTAGTACTTTTTTTAGATTGTGAAAAATCTCAGTTCCCATTTGCAATGCATGAGAAAAATTATTTGCCTTTACTGGCATTACCATAAACTCTTGAAACGCAATTGGGGCATCACTATGAGATCCTCCATTTATAATATTCATCATTGGCACTGGAAGCGTATTGGCACTAACTCCTCCAACGTAACGATACAATGGTATTCCCAGCTCTGCTGCTGCTGCCTTTGCTGCTGCTAGAGACACTCCTAAGATAGCATTTGCTCCTAATTTGGATTTGTTTGGAGTACCATCTATCTCGCACATTAACGTATCTATGTAATTTTGTTCGAACACATTCACTCCCAAAAGTTCTTCGGCTAAAATGGAATTCACATTATCCACTGCTTTAGTAACACCCTTCCCCATGTATTTATCGCCTCCATCTCGTAACTCCACAGCTTCGTGCTCTCCTGTAGATGCTCCAGATGGAACTGCAGCTCTACCCAGAAAACCATTTTCCGTTTCCACATCTACTTCTACTGTTGGATTTCCTCTTGAATCAAAAATTTGTCTTGCGTGAACATTGATAATAATACTCATAAATAGTAATTTAAAATTTTAATACCCTTCAAATTTACTGCTAAATTCTGGGTTGTAAATAGTAATTGTTTCAGAATTGAATAAAATAATTGCTAAAACGTTTTAGTAAAATTGAAAAGGCAATAAAACCTGATGTTTATTGCCTTTTTCATATTAGTTAGACTTAATGTTCTTAATGAATTCGTCAAACAAATAAGACGAATCATGTGGCCCTGGGCTTGCTTCCGGATGATACTGTACCGAAAAGCAATTTTTAGATTTCATCTTTATTCCAGCCACGGTGTCATCATTTAAATGCACATGTGTGATTTCCAAATCTGGATGTGCTTCTGCTTCTTCTCTGTTAATGGCAAAACCATGGTTTTGTGAAGTAATCTCACCTTTGCCTGTAAGCATATTTTTTACAGGGTGGTTGATTCCTCTATGTCCATTGTGCATTTTATATGTCGATATCCCATTCGCCAAAGCTATCACTTGATGTCCAAGACAAATGCCGAATAAAGGCAGGTTTCTGTTTATTATTTCTTTTGCCAAATTCTGAGCATCAACCAATGGTTCTGGATCTCCTGGTCCATTTGACAAGAAATAGCCATTAGGTTTCCAAGCGCTTAACTCTTCGAATGTAGAATCGTATGGAAAGACCTTAATGTAAGCTCCACGATTGGATAGGTTCCTAAGAATGTTCTTTTTAATCCCTATGTCCAAAGCAGCTATTTTTATTGATGCATTTTCATCTCCTACGAAATAGGGCTCCTTTGTTGACACCTTTGAAGCCAACTCCAAACCATTCATATCTGGTATCCCTGCCAACTGCTTCTTAAGCTCGTCCATCTTTTCAATCTCCGTAGTGATCACGGCATTCATTGCTCCATGATCTCTTATATAACTTACCAGTGCCCTTGTATCTACATCAGAAATCGCTAACAGATTGTTTTCGTTAAGAAAGTCTTCCAATGATCCGTCTGCATCATCTCTAGAAAACTCATAACTGAAATTTTTACATATCAGTCCTGCTATTTTTACGGAGTCAGATTCCATTTCATCTTTGTTGACTCCATAGTTTCCTATGTGCGCATTGGTAGTTATCATTAGCTGTCCATAATATGAAGGGTCGGTAAAAATTTCTTGATACCCTGTCATTCCTGTGTTAAAACAAACTTCGCCAAATGCGCTTCCTTCCTTACCTACTGCTTTTCCGTGAAAAATAGTTCCGTCCGCAAGTAAAATAAGTGCCTTTTTTAATTTTTGATATTTCATTGTAGTAGTTGTGTCAAAAAGTTTTGCAAAATTGCATAAAAAAAAGGATAAACTAAAATAGTTTATCCTTTATATTTTAAATGCTTGTTAACATTTATTCTTCTTCGTTTGTCGCTTTGGTTTCAACTGGTGCAGCAGCAGGTTTTCCTCCTCTTCTACTTCTACGAGTTGTTTTCTTAGCTACTTTGTCTGCATTGTAGATTTCATTGTAGTCTACCAATTCGATCATTGCCATATCAGCGTTATCTCCCAAACGATTACCAAGCTTTATGATTCTTGTGTAACCTCCTGGTCTGTCACCAATCTTAGCTGCTACGTCTCTAAACAATTCCGTAACTGCCTCCTTTTGTCTTAAACGACTAAAGACGATACGTCTGTTGTGAGTTGTATCTGATTTAGATTTAGTAATCATTGGCTCAACGAATTGCTTCAAAGCTTTCGCCTTGGCTACAGTAGTGTTGATACGCTTGTGCTGAATTAAAGAACAAGCCATATTTGCCAACATAGCTTTTCTATGAGCTGTTTGTCTACCTAAGTGGTTTACTTTTTTTCCGTGTCTCATGACATTTTGTTTTAATCACCATCTTGCATCTACTCTTATTGAGGAGCAAAATATGATGTATTAGTCTTTATCTAGTTTATATTTCGATAAATCCATTCCGAAATTCAATCCCTTCACATTTACTAGCTCTTCTAGTTCTGTCAAGGATTTCTTACCGAAGTTACGGAACTTCATTAAATCATTTTTGTTGAATGACACCAAGTCTCCCAAGGTATCTACTTCTGCAGCTTTTAAACAGTTAAGTGCACGTACGGATAGATCCATATCCACCAACTTCGTTTTAAGCAACTGTCTCATATGAAGTGATTCTTCATCATAAGTTTCAGTTTGTGCAATTTCATCAGCCTCCAATGTAATTCTCTCATCAGAGAACAACATAAAGTGGTGAATCAATGTTTTTGCTGCTTCTGTTAATGCATCTTGAGGTGTGATTGAACCATCAGATATGATTTCGAAAACCAATTTTTCGTAATCTGTCTTTTGTTCTACACGATAGTTCTCAATGCTATACTTAACATTTTTTATAGGTGTATAGATTGAATCTGTAAAGATTGTTCCTATTGGTGCTGAAGCTTTCTTATTTTCTTCTGCTGGAACATAACCTCTTCCTTTTTCAATTGTTATTTCCATGTTGATGTTCACCTTCGAATCCAAATTACAGATAACCAAATCTGAATTTAACACTTGGAATCCTGATATGAACTTTTGGAAATCACCAGCTGTAATTTGATCTTGCCCTGAAATAGAGATAGAAACAGATTCGTTGTCTACATCCTCTATCTGCCTTTTAAAACGCAATTGTTTTAAATTCAAGATAATTTCGGTTACATCTTCTACTACACCTGCAATTGTTGAGAATTCGTGATCTACACCTTCGATTCTAACTGATGTTATAGCAAATCCTTCTAAAGAAGATAATAAAACTCTTCTAAGCGCATTTCCTACTGTTAATCCATAACCAGGTTCTAAAGGTCTAAATTCGAATTTACCTTCAAAATCGGTTGAATCGATCATGATTACTTTGTCGGGCTTCTGAAAATTGAATACTGCCATATCTTGTTTCTTCGTTTTAATTGTTATTTAGTTGCGCGGTTTATAAGTATGAAGAAGTACAAATAAACCCTTTGGCTAAATACCAATGTAGTTAATTTATTATTTAGAGTATAATTCGACTATGAATTGCTCATTGATATTTTCTGGGATTTGAATTCTAGCAGGAACGGAAACATAGGTTCCTTCCTTTTTCTCGCTATTCCAAGTGATCCATTCGAATACGTTGCTTGAGTTTGATAAAGATCTATCAATAGCTTCAAGTGATTTTGATTTTTCTCTAACAGCAACTACATCTCCTGCTTTCAATTGGTATGAAGGTACGTTTACCAACTCTCCATTTACAGTGATGTGCCTGTGAGACACCAATTGCCTAGCTCCACTTCTTGTTGGCGCTACTCCCATTCTAAATACAACGTTGTCCAATCTAGACTCACATAATTGCAATAGAACTTCACCAGTAATTCCTTGAGCAGCTGTTGCTCTTTTGAACATGTTTCTGAATTGACGCTCCAATATACCATAAGTATACTTAGCTTTTTGCTTCTCCATCAATTGGATTGCATATTCAGATTTCTTTCCACGTCTTCTATTGTTTCCATGTTGACCTGGAGGGTAATTTCTTTTTTCGAAGGCTTTGTCATCTCCGAATATAGCTTCGCCAAATTTACGAGCTATCTTAGTTTTAGGACCAGTATATCTTGCCATTTTAAAATTTGTTTTGAGAGTGATTATGAATTAAGGTCTTAATCTTATCCTTCGATAATCGTTAATCTCTCAGTTGATACTTGTTTAATATTTTTTCAGTTTGCAAATTTACACAAAAAAATTAACATCAGCTATGTCACATAGCTGATATTAATTTCCATAAGATGAATAAATTATACTCTTCTACGTTTTGGAGGACGACATCCATTGTGTGGCAATGGAGTAACATCAATGATTTCCGTTACTTCTATTCCAGCATTGTGGATTGAACGAATAGCAGATTCTCTACCATTCCCAGGTCCTTTTACGTATACTTTTACCTTTCTCAAACCAGCTTCCTTAGCTACTCCAGAAGCGTCTTCTGCTGCTAATTGTGCTGCGTAAGGAGTATTCTTCTTAGAACCTCTAAATCCCATTTTACCAGCTGATGACCATGAAATAACGTCACCTTTCTTGTTGGTAAGAGATATAATAATGTTGTTAAAAGAAGCAGTTATGTGTGCTTCACCAACAGAATCGACTATAACTTTACGTTTTTTAGTACTTGTCTTTGCCATATTTTCTAGTTCTTAGCATTAGTTGATAGTCGCTAGAATCCTAAACCTAAATAATTTCAAACAGATTCTTTCCAACGTCTAATCACTAAAGACTAAATTTCTAATTGTTATTTAGTTGCTTTTTTCTTGTTAGCAACCGTCTTTCTTCTACCTTTTCTAGTTCTAGAGTTGTTTTTAGTACGTTGTCCTCTCAATGGAAGACTAGCTCTATGACGGATACCTCTGTAACATCCTATGTCCATTAATCTCTTAATGTTCAATTGTGTTTCAGAACGTAATTCACCTTCAATGGTATAAGTTCCAACAGCATCACGAATCGATCCGATTTGATCATCTGTCCAATCTTGTACTTTGATGCTTTCGTCAACTTTAGCCGCTGCTAAAATTTCTTGTGCTCTACTTCTACCTACTCCGTAGATATAAGTTAAAGAGATTACTCCTCTTTTCTGTTTTGGTATGTCTACACCTGCAATTCTTGCCATAATTACCCTTGTCTTTGTTTGAATCTAGGATTCTTTTTGTTAATGACGTAAAGTCTACCTTTTCTGCGCACGATCTTGCAATCGGCACTTCTCTTTTTAACTGATGCTCTTACTTTCATCTGATTGTTCTTATTATTTCTAGATGTCAGATGGAACCTTCCGGTTTCATCGTAATTAGTATCTATAAGTTATACGAGCCTTAGTCAAATCGTAAGGACTCATTTCTAATTTTACTTTATCCCCTGGCAACAATTTAATGTAATGCATACGCATTTTGCCAGATATGTGTGCTGTCACAATGTGACCATTTTCTAATTCGACACGAAACATAGCATTTGACAATGCTTCTATTATTGTGCCATCTTGTTCTATTGCTGCTTGTTTTGCCATAGTATATAATAAATTAAGCTACTGCTTTTCTATTTTTACCAGTTTTCATCAAGCCATCGTAGTGCCTATTCAACAAGTATGAATTTACTTGTTGCATAGTGTCTATTGCAACTCCAACCATAATTAATAGTGATGTACCACCAAAAAACAAGGCCCAACCGGATTGTACTCCCATTAGCTTGAATACGAACGCTGGGAACACAGCAATAAGTGCTAAAAAGATAGAACCTGGCAATGTTATTTGTGACATGATCTTGTCTAGATACTCAGACGTTTCAGATCCAGGACGAATTCCAGGAATAAAACCTCCGCTACGTTTCAAATCATCTGCCATCTTATTGGTAGGAACAGTGATTGCCGTGTAAAAATATGTGAATATTATAATCAACAAGGCAAATACTACGTTATACCATAACCCAAAGATGTCCGAGAAATTAGATTGCATCCATAGACCTGCTGTAGTATCCTTCAAAAAGGATGCTTCACCTATCAATCCAGGTACAAACATAATCGCTTGAGCAAATATGATTGGCATAACTCCTGATGCATTAAGCTTCAATGGAATGTATTGTCTTGAACCGAATACATTTTTCTCATAACCTCCAGTAGCAGAACGTCTAGCATATTGTACTGCTATCTTCCTAACTGCCATCACCAATAATATTGATGCAGCTATGATTACGAACCAAATAACCAATTCAAAAAGAATCATCATTATGTTGTTTCCTGTATCAATTCTTGATGCAGCATTTTGCAAAAATGATTTTGGCAATGTTGCTATGATACCAACCATAATCAATAATGATATACCATTACCAATACCTTTGTCCGTGATCTTTTCACCCAACCACATAGCAAAGATACAACCTGTTACAAGTATTACTATCGATGAGAAATAGAATTGTCCAGTAGGAAGTAGAAATGCTGTTTCAGGAATACCAAACATTGGTTGTAGACTAGCTAGATAACCTGGAGCTTGAACCAAGCATATACCTATAGTCAACCAACGTGTTATCTGAGTTATCTTTTTCTGACCACTTGCACCTTCCTTTTGTAGCTTTTGCAAATAAGGAATGGCTATTCCCATCAACTGTACTACAATGGATGCCGAAATATATGGCATTATACCCAATGCGAAAACTGAAGCGTTGGCAAAAGCCCCTCCAGTAAATGCATTCAATATTCCTAAAATTCCTTCACCAGTACTATCTTGTAATCCTCCTAATTGAGCAGCATCAATTCCTGGCAAAACAACTTGTGCGCCAAAACGATAAACCAACAACAATCCTAGTGTCACCACTATTCTGTTTCTTAGTTCTTCTATTTTCCAAACATTTTTTAAAGTCTCTATGAATTTCATACTCTTATATAGGTCTTATAAAGTTACGGCTTCTCCTCCTGCGGCTTCTATAGCAGCTTTTGCTGAAGCAGTAAATTTATGAGCTGTTACACTTAATTTAGCTTTTAATTCTCCTCTTCCTAAAATTTTAACTGATTCATTTTTACCAGCCAATCCTAAAGTAATGATCGTATCAAAATCCAAAGTGTCTTTAATTTTCTTGTTATCAACTAGTTCTTGAATGGTATCAAGGTTTATCCCTTGGTATTCTTTACGGTTGATATTTGTAAAACCAAACTTAGGAACACGTCTTTGAAGTGGCATTTGTCCTCCTTCAAAACCTATTTTCTTAGAATAACCTGAACGAGATTTTGCTCCTTTGTGGCCACGTGTCGCAGTACCACCTTTTCCAGAACCTTGCCCTCTACCTACTCTTTTTCCTTGGTTTTTAACTGAACCTTCTGCAGGTTTTAAATTACTTAAATCCATTTTTCAGTATTATATTATTTGGTTTCCTCTACAGAAACCAAGTGATTTACTTTATTAACCATTCCCAAGATATTTGGTGTGGCTTCGTGTTCTACGGTCTGACCAATCTTTTTAAGACCTAGAGCTATTAAAGTTCTCTTTTGTCTTTGCGTACGATTGATAGCGCTTTTAACTTTTGTTACTTTTATCTTTCCCATTTCTGTGATTATTAACCGTTAAAAACCTTCTCTAGTGATATACCTCTGTCACGAGCTATTGTGTGGGCACTTCTCAATTGCAATAATGCATCAAAGGTTGCTTTTACAACATTGTGAGGGTTAGATGATCCTTGAGATTTAGATAATACATCGTGTACACCCACTGCCTCAAGAACTGTTCTTACAGCTCCACCAGCAATTACTCCTGTACCAGGAGCAGCAGGGATGATGTTTACTCTAGCTCCACCATACTTACCCTTTTGTTCGTGAGGCAATGTTCCTTTTACAATAGGGATACGTACTAAGTTCTTCTTAGCATCTTCGATTGCTTTTGCGATTGCACTAGCAACATCTTTAGATTTCCCTAAACCATGTCCTACTACTCCTGCTTCATCTCCAACAACAACAATTGCTGAAAAACCGAATGCTCTACCTCCTTTTGTTACTTTGGTAACTCTTTGTACACCAACCAAACGATCTTTAAGATCTAATCCACTTGGTTTTACTAACTCTGCGCTTTTGTATTTTTGATACATAATTTCTTAGAATTTAAGTCCTGCTTCTCTAGCTCCTTCAGCTAATGATTTGATTCTACCGTGATATAAATATCCACCTCTATCAAAAGTGATAGTACTTACACCAGCTTTCAATGCTCTTTCGGCAACAGACTTTCCTACCAAAGTAGCAATTTCAGATTTATTACCTTTTGCAGAACTAATGTCTTTATCTCTTGAAGATGCTGCTGCTAAGGTCTTACCTGTAACATCATCAACTACTTGAGCATAAATTTCCTTATTACTTCTAAAAACAGCCAATCTAGGTCTAGCTTCTGTACCAGAAACAACCTTACGGATTCTGTTTTTAATTCTTATTCTTCTTTCGTTCTTTGTTAACGCCATAACTTAATTATTAAGCTGATTTACCTGCTTTTCTTCTTAGTACTTCACCTACAAACTTCACACCTTTTCCTTTATAAGGCTCTGGTGGTCTGAATCCGCGAATCTTCGCAGCTACTTGTCCAACAAGTTGCTTATCGTGTGATGTTAACTTAATGATTGGATTTTTACCTTTGTCTGAAACTGTTTCCACCTTGATCTCTGGTGCCAAGCTCATTACAATGTTGTGAGAAAAACCTAAAGCCAACTCTAATTTGTTACCTTGGTTACTTGCTCTATATCCTACTCCTACAAGCTCTAACTCTTTAGTCCATCCTTTAGATACACCATCAATCATATTGTTGATCAATGATCTGTATAGACCATGTTTGGCTTTACTTTCCTTGTTTTCGGCAGAACGTGTTACCAACACGTTTCCATCTTCAACTTTCACTTCGACAGTATCGAAATTTTGGGTTAACTCTCCCAACTTTCCTTTTACCGTGATTACGTTATCTTTTACTTCTACTGTAACTCCTTCTGGAATCGCAACTGGGTTATTTCCTATTCTTGACATTTCTTTCTCCCTTTTAGATTAGTAAACGTAACATAATACTTCACCACCAACGTTTTCTCTTTTTGCTTGTTTACCAGTCATAACTCCGTGAGAAGTAGAAACGATGGCAATACCAAGACCATTAAGAATTCTAGGTAGTTCTGTTGAACCAGAATATTTACGTAAACCTGGTTTACTCATTCTTTCAATCTTTCTAATCACAGGTTCTTTTGTTTCCTTATTGTACTTAAGGGCAATTTTTATAGTCCCTTGTACTTTTGAATCTTCGAACTTGTAACTTAAAATATATCCTTGATCGAATAATATTTTAGTAATGTCCTTCTTTAAATTTGATGCAGGGATCTCTACAACTCTATGATTAGCACGCACTGCGTTTCTAATTCTAGTTAAGTAGTCTGCAATTGGATCTGTATACATATGTATTAATTTGCGGTCTTGGTTTTCAATTTTTTTGAACCTTAGACCAATTTATAATTTTACCAACTTGCTTTTCTAACTCCAGGTATTAAACCTTGGTTAGCCATTTCTCTAAATGTAACACGAGAAATACCAAATGTACGCATGTACCCTTTTGGTCTTCCTGTTAACTTACATCTATTGTGCATACGAACTGGAGAAGCATTTTTAGGTAACTTTTGCAATGCTTCATAATCTCCAGCTTCTTTTAAAGCTTTACGTTTTTCAGCATATTTAGCTACTGTTTTAGCTCTTTTCACCTCGCGGGCTTTCATTGATTCTTTAGCCATAACTTAGTTTTTTTGAAAAGGTAATCCTAATTCAGTTAATAATGATTTTGCTTCTTTATCTGTATCTGCGGTAGTTACAAATGTAATATCCATACCTGAGATTTTGTTTATCTTGTCGATATCAATCTCTGGAAAGATTATTTGTTCGGTAACTCCTAAATTGTAGTTACCTCTTCCATCAAATCCAGTTGCCTTGATTCCTCCAAAATCTCTTACACGTGGTAATGCTGAAGTTACCAAACGGTCTAAAAACTCGTACATTTTCTCTCCGCGTAAAGTTACTTTTGCTCCAATTGGCATTCCTTTACGCAATTTGAAAGTTGCAACATCCTTCTTAGATATCGTTGCTATGGCTTTCTGTCCTGTTATAGTAGTCAATTCTTCCACTGCGTGGTCAACTAACTTTTTGTCTGCAACTGCAGCACCAACACCTTTAGATAAAACTATCTTGGTAAGCTTAGGTACTTGCATTACATTTTTATAACCGAATTCTTCTGTAAGAGCAGCAATTACTTTGCTTTTATACTCTTCTTTAAGTCTAGGTGAATATGCCATAACTATATTACTTCATTAGATTTTTTGGAAAATCTGACTTTCTTGTCTCCTTCCATTCTGTATCCTACTCTTGTTGCTTCTCCTTTGGAAGTAAGCAAAGATAAATTGGATACTTGAATAGGTGCTTCCTTTTCTACGATTCCTCCTTGTGGGTTCTGTGCACTTGGTTTAGTATGTTTCTTAACCATATTCACACCCTCAACGATCACTTTGTTCTTATCTGTAAATACTTTCTGAACAACTCCTTCAGATCCTTTGTGATCTCCGGCTATTACTCTTACTGTATCTCCTGATTTTATTTTAAGCTTTGTCATCTTATTTTATCAATTAAAGCACTTCAGGTGCCAATGATACAATTTTCATGAATTGTTTATCACGAAGTTCTCTAGCAACAGGTCCAAATACACGTGTTCCTCTCATTTCCCCAGTAGGGTTCAAAAGTACACAAGCATTGTCGTCGAATCTTATATAAGAACCATCTGGACGTCTTACTTCTTTTTTAGTACGTACAACTACTGCTGTAGAAACGGCTCCTTTTTTAATGTTTCCATTAGGAGTCGCATCTTTTACCGTAACAACTATCTTGTCACCTACAGAAGCGTATCTTCTCTTAGTACCACCTAGAACACGTATTGTCAATACTTCTTTTGCTCCAGTGTTATCTGCTACTTTTAGTCTTGATTCTTGTTGTACCATAATTACTTCGCTCTTTCAATTATTTCAACTAATCTCCAACATTTAGATTTACTCATAGGTCTTGTTTCCATGATCTTCACAGTATCTCCAATATTACAATCGTTTGTCTCGTCGTGTGCAACGTATTTTTTCGTTTTCAACACGAACTTACCATACATAGGGTGTTTTACCTTTTTTACTTCGGCAACAACAATAGATTTTTGCATTTTGTTGCTAGTAACTACTCCTATACGTTCTTTTCTTAAGTTTCTTTTTTCCATCATTAAGCAGAATTATTGTAATTCTCTTTTAGTTATTTCCGTTGCCAATCTTGCTACGTCACGTCTTACTGAACGTAATTGGATTGGATTCTCTAAAGGAGATATTGCATGTGCCATTTTCAGGTCTGAATAACTCTTCTTTGTTTCACTAAGCTTATCTTGTAACTCAGCTACAGATAATTCTTTAATTTCTGATTGTTTCATAATATCAATAAATTATGCTTCGTAATCTCTAGCGATTACAAACTTAGTCTTTACAGGTAATTTTTGAGCTGCCAAACGCAAAGCTTCCTTTGCTACGTCCAACGGCACTCCTCCTACTTCAAAAAGTAGTCTTCCTGGTTTAACAACTGCTGCCCAATATTCAACGGCACCTTTACCTTTACCCATACGTACTTCAAGAGGTTTCTTTGTTATAGGCTTGTCTGGAAATATTTTAATCCAAAGTTGCCCTTCTCTTTTCATGTAACGAGTAGCTGCGATACGTGCTGCTTCTATTTGACGCGATGTTAAAAAGTTCGAGTCTAGTGATTTTATTCCAAAAGTTCCGTTTGAAAGTTGGTGCCCTCTTCCGGCATTCCCTTTCATACGTCCTTTTTGTTGTTTACGAAATTTTGTTCTTTTAGGCTGTAACATTTTTTCTTTTCTTTAAAAAATTACTTTCTACGACGAGATTGGTTCTTATTGTTTCCACCTTGTCCTCGTCCACCTTTTCCTTGCTTCTTAGATAAACCAACAAGAGGAGAAAGTTCTCTTTTACCATATACTTCACCTTTCATAATCCACACTTTCACACCTAATCTACCATAAGTAGTATGTGACTCAACAAGTGCATAATCAATATCGGCTCTAAAAGTTGACAAAGGAATACGTCCTTCCTTGTAGTGTTCAGAACGTGCCATTTCAGCTCCATTCAAACGACCACTAATCTGGATTTTGATTCCTTCAGCGTTCATACGCATTGTAGCTGCTATAGCCATCTTGATTGCACGTCTGTATGAAATTCTGTTTTCAATTTGACGAGCGATGCTAGATCCAACTAAAAATGCGTCAAGTTCAGGTCTTTTTATTTCAAAGATGTTGATCTGAACTTCCTTTCCTGTAATTTTCTTAAGCTCTTCCTTCAACTTGTCTACCTCTTGACCTCCTTTACCAATGATGATACCTGGACGTGCTGTTGTGATAGTAACGGTTACAAGTTTCAGAGTTCTCTCGATGATTACTCTTGATACACTAGCTTTAGATAAACGCGCATGAACGTATTTTCTAATCTTATCGTCTTCGGCAAGTTTATCACCATAATCGTTTCCTCCGTACCAGTTAGATTCCCATCCTCTGATAATTCCTAAGCGATTTCCGATTGGATTTGTCTTTTGTCCCATATCTATCTTAGCTTTGTGTATTATTGTTTGCTCCTACTACGATTGTCACGTGGTTGGAACGTTTTCTTATTCTGTGTGCGCGACCTTGAGGCGCTGGACGTAATCTTTTCAACATAGATCCTCCGTCAACTCTAATCTCCTTAACAAACAATTCTGCTTCTTCAATAGATGCATCTTCGTTCTTGGCTTGCCAGTTTGCAATTGCAGATACTAACAAAGTTTCTAAACGTTTTGATGCTTCCTTTGAGCTGAATTTTAAAATGTTAAGTGCTTTTTCTACTTTTTCACCTCTTACCAAATCGGCTACTAAACGCATTTTTCTCGGTGATGTAGGACAGTTATTAAGCTTAGCAAAAGCAACTTGCTTCTTACCTTCCTTAATAGCGTCTGCCATTTGTTTTTTACGACTTCCCATAGCTTACTACTTTTTACCTTTATTTTTAGCACCAGCATGACCTCTAAACGATCTTGTTGGTGAAAATTCTCCTAATTTATGCCCTACCATATTCTCAGTTACATATACTGGTACAAATTGGCGGCCATTGTGTACTGCTATGGTTTGTCCAACGAAATCTGGAGTAATCATACTTGCTCTTGACCAAGTCTTGATTACCGTCTTCTTGTTGGATTCAACATTAGCAGCAACTTTCTTTTCTAACTTATAATGAACGTAAGGTCCTTTTTTTAGTGATCTTGCCATGTCTTATTTCTTTCTACGTTCTACAATATATTTATTACTCGCTTTAGTTTTAGAACGTGTTCTATAACCTTTAGCTGGTATACCGTTTCTAGAACGAGGATGTCCACCGGAAGACTTACCTTCACCACCACCCATTGGGTGATCAACTGGATTCATCACTACAGGTCTAGTTCTTGGTCTTCTACCTAACCATCTGCTTCTACCAGCTTTACCTGACACCAACAATTGATGATCTGAATTAGACACAACACCTATTGTCGCCATACAGGTAACCAAGATTAATCTTGTTTCTCCTGATGGTAACTTGATAGTTGCGAACTTACCATCTCTTGCCATCAATTGAGCAAAGGCACCAGCACTACGAGCCATAACAGCTCCTTGACCTGGACGTAACTCTACACAAGAAATGATTGTTCCCAATGGAATGTTCGCCAAAGGCATTGCATTTCCAATTTCTGGAGCTACGTTTTCTCCTGAAACGATAGTTTGTCCAACTTGAAGACCATTTTGAGCAATGATATAAGTTTTCTCTCCATCTTGGTAATTCAACAATGCGATAAACGCTGTTCTGTTTGGATCGTATTGAATAGAAGCTACTTCAGCAGGTATCCCCACCTTGTTTCTTTTGAAATCAATTACACGATACCTCTTCTTATGACCACCACCTTTGTAGCGCATAGTCATACGACCTTGACTGTTTCTACCACCTGAACGTTTTTTCGGAGCTAATAAACTCTTCTCCGGCTTATCAGTTGTAATGGCGTCAAATCCATTTACAACTCTAAATCGCTGTCCCGGTGTGATTGGTTTTAATTTTCTTACTGACATTTGTCTTTAATTACATGTTAGTGTATAAATCAATTATCTCACCTTCCGCCAGTTGTACAATTGCTTTTTTCATTGCATTTGTTTTACCATGTTGAATACCAGTTTTTGTAAACTTGGTCTTTCTATCTGGACGGACATTTATAGTACGAACTTTTTCAACAGAAACTCCATAAGCAGCTTCAACTGCTTTTTTAATTTCTACCTTGTTCGCCTTTGTCTTCACAAAGAAGCTGAAACAGTTGTTCAATTCACTGTTTGCAGTTGCTTTTTCTGTGATTATCGGTTTAATTAAGATACTCATCGTTTCTTTATTTACTTAAATTCGTTTCAATTCCTTCTAAAGCTCCCTCTAAAAGCACAACTTGATTTGCATTTAAAATCTTGTAAGTGCTTAATTCTGAAGCAATTACAACTTCAGAGCTTTTTAAATTACGTGACGACAAATATACATTATTATTTGCCCCACCCAATACAAAGAGAGATTTTTTGTTTTGTAAGTCCAAAGCTTTCAAAATGTTAGTGAAATCCTTGGTCTTAGGAGACTCAAAGTTGAAGTCTTCCAATACTACTATCGACTTCTCATTTGCTTTAATACTCAAAGCTGATCTACGAGCCAAACGCTTTAGGTTCTTATTAAGTTTGATAGAATAATTTCTAGGTCTTGGTCCGAACATACGTCCCCCTCCTCTAAAAACTCCCGACTTAATACTACCAGCTCTAGCCGTACCAGTTCCTTTTTGCTTTTTAATCTTACGCGTACTTCCAGTAATCTCAGCTCTCTCTTTCGATTTGTGAGTTCCCTGTCTTTGGTTTGCCAAATATTGTTTAACATCCAAATACACTGCATGATTATTAGGCTCAATAGCAAAAACATCGTTAGAAAGGTCTGCCTTTCTACCTGTTTCTTTTCCGTTTATATCTAAAACTGCTACTTTCATTATTTTCTAATAATTACATAAGCGTTTTTATGGCCAGGAACACATCCTTTCACCACAAGTAAGTTCTTCTCAGTAACTACTTTTAAAACTCTTAAATTTTGAACTTTTACTGTGTCTCCACCCATTCTTCCTGCCATACGCATTCCTTTGAACACTCTAGCTGGATAAGATGCCGCTCCAATGGAACCTGGCGCTCTTAAACGATTGTGCTGACCGTGAGTAGCTTGACCAACACCAGCAAAACCATGACGTTTTACAACCCCCTGGAATCCTTTTCCTTTTGATGTCCCTGCAACATCAACAAACTCACCTTCTACAAAGTGTTCTACAGTGATAGCATCACCTAATTTGTACTCCTCATCAAAACCTTGAAACTCTACGATTTTGCGTTTTACAGAAGTCCCTGCTTTTTTAGCGTGACCTAAGTCCGCTTTAGTAGCACTTTTTTCTGTCGCGTCATCGAAACCAAGTTGAATGGCTTCATAACCATCAACTTCCTCAGTTCTGACTTGGGTAACGATACATGGTCCAGCTTCGATTACTGTACATGGAATGTTTTTTCCATTTTCATCAAAGATGCTGGTCATACCGATTTTCTTTCCAATTAACCCAGACATAATTATTTATTTGTTATTATTTATTAAAAAAACAGGGCAAAAAAACACTTTTCTACCCTGAATGCATTTTTTATCCGTTTTTCCCTCGCTCGAAGCTTAGGACATGTCTTTTAAAAAAATATCCATTTTCTCGTTTTAACTCTTGAAAATCAATATTTTTCTTAATGAGGTGCAAATGTACTGACTTTTTTTAGATGTACAAATTATTTGTTAATTATTTTGTACGAAGACAGGCTATTACTATCTCTAATAATGCAAATGAAAACACTTTCCGACATTTTTGGAGTCCCCAACTTTAATTTGCCTCTACTGTCTATTGAGTTATCATTTCTGCGCAATATCAATTTTCCTTGAATATCATAGAGGAAAACATCAATGTCCTTTTGGCCGTGAGCCAAGCTTCTAACTATTAACGAATTACCCATCAAACTCACATTGAAGTCCTTGCCATTGTCCTCTAAAACAAAATCCGTGACATCCAAAGTTTCATCTGTTGTACTTATAGTTAGATGATTGAGATAATAATCCTGTACCTTTTGTATCCAAAAATGGTCATCTGTCAAAGTCGCTCCAGGGTCTTCTGGATCTCCAATACCATCTGTACTATCTCCTACTCCTGCTCCCATCAAAACCAATTTGACTCCAGACTCATTAACTTCCTCGAAGTGATTCCCCCATGTCACGTGCTTTGTAGCATTGTCAACTACCATCTTGGTATCACCATGCATGTTTTCCGAAAAATAATTAAACCTTACCAGGTCATCTGAAAAATCCGTGGTTTCTCCAAAGAAAAAATTCGAAGCAGAGTCTTCATAATGTTTGGAAGTATTGTTGAAAGGAACAAAATCGGTCCCTGTATATTCGTTTATGGTTGTAGTTCCATTGATGTGACCAACGGTGATTTGCCATAAGATGACGTGCACTCCAGAATCTTCGAATAATTGTTTTACGAATGCCAAATAGTTTTTCCAATGATCGTTATTCCAAAACCAAGTGTAGGTAGATGGATCTGCAGGATCACTATTACTAGGTGCTCCCATTGCATCCAAGCCATATTTATCTATCGAGACAAAATCGGCATTGGAGCTCATGATCCCCATGATGTTTCCGTACTCATATATGTCTGATGCCGTTTGTTTTATTTTTTGCAACTGGGTATTGAATTCCCCAGTATCTGTTTCCCTGATTATACCTCTTAAACCAGCCACATTAGGTTTGGCCCACAAATTCAATTGCCATCCGAATTCAAAATTGAGATTGTCGTCTATTCTCTTCTTATTTATTTCGAAGTTTATCCTTTCTACCAAAGTCTTCAAGGTACCTTCATTTTCCCCTATGCTATTTTGACTTACTGAAGTCGACAATGTAGAGGGCTCAGAATTTTGTTGCATGTATCCTAAAAAATCCGGTTCCAATATAATTCCGAAAAATTCATCTCCCACTTCCTCTTTTACTTGGTTTAAAAACAAATCCAAGTTTTCAAAATAAGCTGTCATATAATCGGGATCTTGTATGTGCTCCAAATTTGTAGTGTAGGATTCTCCACCATCTGGGATGTTATAAAATATAAAGAAAGGAATTAACCCCATCTTTAGGCTATTCTTGGCAAATTTTATAGCCCTGTCTGGTTGCCAAGTATTCCAACCAATTAATGGTCCGCCGTTTATATAGATGTATCTTACATCCATTCGGTTATTTAGCAATAAATTATCGTTGTTTATACCATCGTTGAAAAAATTAACATCGTCATCAATATCCTCAGACACCGAACCTATGGCAACATGTGTCGGGTATTTTGGAACCGACCCATCTGAATTATCTATTCTTAGACCTATGTGATATCTTTCCCCATCCGAAGTGGTTATTTCCAAACCAGATCTTCCAGGATTGTCAGAACCAACCGTTAAAGTAGTATTGTTGAATGAAAAAGCAGTAAGCGGTAGGTTTCTGGATTTCACACCAACTATCTCCTTATTAAAAATAAAATCTTTTTGAATGTTGTGAACTGCCTTGATTTGATGTGGAAGCTCTTCAAACAACAAACCCTCTGTTGTTGGATCGACTATTACATAAGAGAATGTCATTAGCTGAGTAGTTCCAATGTTATCTGTCGCCTGGATTTCCAAATTGTTGACCCCATAAGCCTGAGGCTGCCAATTGAAGGTATATTCCTCTGCTGAAGAGACAACAATTGAGCTTGTCGTATTGGATGTATTATCTTTGACCACGATATTCTGAATAGATTGATCTGTTGCTTCCACATTGAACGAGATCGGTATTGAGGAAAAGTTCAATTGAATGAATGAACTGGTATCCTCTGGTGAGTTGAGTATTACATTTGGAGGCGTGGATGCTGCAATTTTTATAAGTCGATCCACTACACTTTCTACTCCTACCGAATTTACAGAAACATATTGCAAATCATAATCTCCATAAGAAACTGGAAGCCAATCGTAGGATATGACATTGTTCGCCAAGTTCATGGCATACTCATCAAAGTTTACCTCATTGGTTTCCTTAATTCTTATTTTGTTTTCTATTACGGAAAAACCAAAGGTATTTATTGCTGCAGAAAGTTGAATGTTTTCTAATGTTGACTGAATGACAACTTCATTGTTTTGGTAAGTTGGCATAATCTCTATCGGCACAACGCAAATACCCAAAAACTCATAAGCATCCGAGACATCGGGCTGCTCGGTACCTGCCACCCAATATTTGGCTCGATATACGCCGTTACTATAGCCAACGAGGTCATCGGTGTCATAATTAGCCGTAGCACTGTCCCAAGAATTCACATTGGCACAATTCGTATATGCCAAATCGGGGTTATCTATAAGCAATTGTTCGTCGCAAACTCCCAAAGCTGTCCAATTCTCATTTATATCCGGTTGTTGATTCTGAGACCAGTTCACATTGAAATAAACTTGAGAATTATAATTGACATGAGAATTACTCGAATATGCTTTTGCAGCATCCCATTGTGGTATGCCACATTCATTACCGAGTTGAGCAAAAGCACTATTAAACACAAATAGTGCTACTAAAAGTTGAAAAAAGGGTTTCATAATAATTAATTAGTGTTAATAAAGCATATGACGGATGCCATCTACTTTGGTTTTTAGATTTTACAAACACGTCTAGTTAAGCGCATCTAGAAGTGGGGTATGCTACTTTAAACTAGTTTAGTTAAGAAATCTCCCTTTGGGAGTCATTGGAGTCAATGTTCTTTCCGGATGTGACAAGACATTGAAATGACTTATCCATACCAAGCCATTTCAATACCTTTTTAGCAGCATCGAGCAACGAAAGGATTCCATATCCAATCGTATTGGAGGTTGAAGAGTGTGAGTCTTCATTTAACTGCAGGTCATAAAGCAGTAAAACAACTAAAGAGGGGGTTACTTTTTTCATTACAAAGGGGTTATAAATTAAAAAACAGTCCCTAAATTTATTAAAATACTTTCATATTCCCACTAATTAAGTAGAAAAATAAACAAAAACGACAAACTCAAACTCCTAATAACCAACACTTGGCATATGAACATTCAAGCGACATAGAGGAAATTTGTAATGAAAAAAGGCTAAAAAAAAACCTACCAGTTTGATAAATCAAACTGGTAGGTTCATATAATTTCATTGACCTGTTACGGTCTAATAATTACACCTTAATTTCAACTTCTACTCCACTTGGCAATTCAAGTTTCATCAAAGCATCAATTGTTTTGGAAGATGAAGAGTAGATGTCCAACAATCTCTTATACGAGCTTAATTGAAATTGTTCTCTCGACTTCTTGTTCACGTGAGGTGAACGCAATACAGTGAAAATTTTCTTGT
This sequence comes from uncultured Bizionia sp., assembly GCA_947496215.1. Taxonomy (GTDB): domain Bacteria; phylum Bacteroidota; class Bacteroidia; order Flavobacteriales; family Flavobacteriaceae; genus JAHDHI01. Next base: position 64,450 of record CANMCF010000011.1, on the reverse strand, counting down.
GTGTTGGTAATGGAATCGGCCCAGTTACAACAGCACCAGTACTCTTTACTGTTTTTACAATCTTATCTGCAGACTTGTCTACTAAGTTATGATCGTAAGACTTTAATTTTATTCTGATTTTTTGACTCATTTTCTTAACTTTTAAGATTGTTCTCCTTTAGCTGCTTTTATTACTTCTTCAGAAATATTAGAAGGTGTTTCTGCGTAGTGAGAAAACTCCATAGTGGATGTTGCTCTACCTGAAGACAACGTTCTTAATGTCGTAACATATCCAAACATTTCAGATAATGGCACGGTAGCTTTTACAGTTTTTGCTCCTGCTCTGTCTCCCATATCACTTACTTGTCCTCTTCTTCTATTTAAATCACCTACGATATCACCCATATTTTCTTCTGGAGTGATTACCTCTAATTTCATGATAGGCTCCATTATAACCGCCTTGGCTGCTCTTGCAGAGTTCTTGAACCCTAGCTTTGCTGCCAATTCGAATGACAATTGATCAGAATCCACATCATGGTAAGACCCATCTTTCAATGTAACCTTCATTGCATCGATTTCATAACCTGCCAATGGTCCATTTACCATTGCCATTTTGAATCCTTTTTCAATTGAAGGGATAAATTCCTTAGGAACGTTACCTCCTTTAATTGTAGATATGAATTGCAATCCTGTTTCACCTTCATCTGCTGGCTCTACAGTAAATACGATATCTGCAAACTTACCACGACCACCAGATTGCTTCTTATAAACCTCTCTGTGATCGGCCGAAGCAGTAATAGCTTCTTTGTACTCTACTTGTGGCTGTCCTTGATTTACTTCTACTTTAAACTCACGCTTTAGACGATCTACAATTACATCCAAGTGAAGCTCACCCATTCCTGATATAATAGTTTGCCCTGAGGCTTCATCTGAACGTACAGTAAATGTTGGATCTTCTTCAGCCAATTTAGCTAAACCAATACCTAACTTGTCAACGTCTGCCTTAGTTTTAGGCTCAACCGCGATACCAATTACTGGATCAGGGAAATCCATAGATTCCAATACGATAGGATGACCTTGATCTGAAAGTGTATCTCCTGTTTTAATGGATTTAAATCCAACAGCAGCTCCAATATCACCTGCTTCTATAAAATCAATTGCATTTTGCTTGTTCGCATGCATTTGGTAAATACGTGAAATACGTTCTTTCTTTCCAGAACGGTTATTCAACACATAAGAACCTGCATCCAAACGTCCAGAATATGCTCTAAAGAATGCCAAACGTCCTACGAAAGGATCGGTAGCAATTTTAAATGCCAATGCTGCGAAAGGTTCGTCTACACTTGGTTTACGCAACTCTTCTTTTTCAGTATCTGGATTCACACCAACAATACCTTCCTTGTCCGTTGGAGAAGGCAAGTAACGACATACTGCATCCAATAAGAACTGTACACCTTTGTTTTTGAAAGCAGAACCACATATCATTGGAATGATAGCCATATCCATTACGGCAGCTCTAAGTGCAGCATGCACTTCTTCTTCTGTGATGGAATCTTCATCTTCCATGAACTTCTCCAAAAGATCCTCATCGTAACTTGCTACTTCTTCAATTAAAAGTGCGCGGTACTTACGAGCTTCTTCTTTCATATCCTCAGGAATTTCGATCACATCGAAAGTTGCTCCCTGAGTTGCGTCATGCCATACAATGGCACGATTCTTCACTAAATCTATAATACCTTTGAAATCTTCCTCGTCACCAATGTTTAAAACGATTGGCACGGCATTGGATTTCAACATGTCCTTTACTTGTTGACAAACACCTAAAAAGTCAGATCCTTGACGGTCCATTTTGTTAACGAAACCGATTCTTGGTACTTTATAGTTGTCTGCAAGTCTCCAGTTAGTTTCAGATTGAGGCTCAACACCATCAACAGCACTAAACAAAAACACCAAACCATCCAATACACGTAAAGATCTATTTACCTCTACAGTAAAATCTACGTGACCAGGAGTATCAATGATGTTAAAGTGATATCCTTTTGTTTCGGGTGTTGGTTCTCCGTTTTCAATTGGGAACTTCCACTCACATGTAGTAGCTGCAGAAGTAATGGTAATACCACGCTCTTGCTCTTGCTCCATCCAGTCCATTGTAGCAGCACCATCATGTACTTCTCCAATTTTGTGTGAAACTCCTGTATAATATAGAACACGCTCTGTTGTTGTTGTCTTACCAGCATCAATATGAGCTGCGATTCCTATGTTTCTTGTGAATTTTAAATCTCTTGCCATTTCTTGTTAAAATCTAAAGTGAGAGAATGCTTTATTTGCTTCGGCCATCTTATGAGTATCAACTCTTTTCTTAACCGCTGCTCCTTCTTCCTTGGCTGCTGCTAGGATTTCAGAGGCCAAACGTTGTGCCATGGATTTTTCGTTTCTTTTACGAGAATAGCTAATTAACCATTTCATTGCTGTAGAAACCTTACGATCTGCACGTATTGGGTTAGGAATTTGAAATGTAGCACCACCAACTCTACGACTACGTACTTCTACGTGAGGCATAACGTTAGACAATGCATCTTTCCATATTTCCAATGCTGTTTTTTCTTCTCCTTCTGTTCTTTTCGAGTCTACGATATCAATTGCATCGTAAAACACTTTAAAAGCTACGGACTTCTTACCATCCCACATCATCATATTAACGAAACGAGTTACTAACTGGTCGTTAAAACGTGGATCTGGTAAAAGCGGTCTCTTTTTTGCTGCTCTTTTTCTCATGTCTTCTTCTTAAAGTTTTAATTACTTTTTAGGGCGTTTTGCACCATACTTAGATCTACGTTGTGTTCTACCTTCGACACCTGCGGTATCCAAAGCACCACGAACAATGTGGTATCTAACTCCTGGCAAATCTTTTACCCTTCCACCTCTAACCAATACTATCGAGTGCTCTTGTAAATTGTGACCTTCTCCAGGGATGTATGCATTTACTTCGTTACCATTTGTTAACCTAACACGCGCTACTTTACGCATCGCTGAATTTGGCTTCTTAGGTGTCGTTGTGTAAACACGCGTACATACCCCTCTTCTTTGAGGACACGAATTCAAAGCAGCCGATTTACTCTTCTTGGTTATTTTGGCTCTTCCTTTTCGTACTAATTGTGAAATTGTTGGCATATATTTTATATATAATTTTACGTTCCCTTCTTCTAAGGGGCTGCAAATGTAGTAATTTAAATTAAAAATTCAAATCCTAAAAGATTAATTTTCAGCCGTTTTTCAAAATTACTGAAATTCATATATTATATCCATAGTTTTTCCGTTAGTTTTACAAAGCAATCATATTAAACGCCAAAGTGAGCAAACAGCATTACTTTTTATTTTTCACACTCATTTTCTTCTACTTGGAAACATACTCCCAGAATTTAAATTTGGAAGTTAAAGGACAGAATGATTCCGAAACAGAGATCCTGAACAATTATGGCTATGGCAAAAACTTCATCGACTACAACTCGGCATCAAATGAAATAGACTCCCTTCGCAAAAGGCTTTTCAAGGATGGTTACATTGAAAACAAGTTGAAGACATTGAAAAAAACCAACGACAGTCTGCTTACTGCCTTGATATCCCTCAATAACAAATACAATACCGTACTCATACATTATGACAACTCCATTGTAACCAAAGATATCATTGATTTGGTCACCAACGAGAGCTCGGACATTCACTTTTCCATCCCCTTCAATGACACTGAACGCGCCTTGAACTTCATCAGTTCGAAAATAACTGAAGGCGGCTTCCCTTTCACCAAACTAAAACTCTCTGAAATAAGAATAAAAGACAACACTACCATTGAAGCCAATCTTACCATAATTGAAGACAAACACAAAAGGGGTTTGGACAAGATTGTAATAAAAGGCTACGACAAGTTCCCAAAATCGTTTTTGAAGCATTATCTGAAGATAAAACCCGACAGCACTTTCAGCATAGAAGCAATAAAGAAGAAAATAAATGCATTGGACAACTTACGTTTTGCAAACCAAATAAAAGAACCTGAAATTCTATTCACAAACGATTCTACACAATTGTATCTATATATAGAGAAAACACTCAGCAATGCCTTTGATGGCTTTTTAGGGTTTAGCACCAACGAAGAAACGAACGCACTGGAATTCAATGGTTATCTCAATCTTGAATTGAACAATAATTTCAATTACGGAGAATCCTTCAAGCTCCTTTACAAGAGTGATGAAAGTGAACAGAAGAACTTCGAAGTCAGACTGAATCTCCCTTATCTATTCAACTCCCCCATCGGAACCGAATTGGAACTAAACATATTCAAGAAGGATTCCTCATTTACCACCGTAAACCAAAAAGCAAAGCTATATTATCAATTGGACTCCAAAAGCAAAATATTTCTGGGCATTGACACTACCGAATCCAATAATTTACTGGATAACAACGATTTTTCGAACATTGACGATTACAAATCCAAATTCTACGTAATGAAATATGATTTTGAAAACAGGCGTAATTACAATCAACTGTTTCAAATCAACTCTACTTTAAACCTAGAAATTGGCCTAGGCAATAGAAACTTAAACAACACCAGTGAAAAGCAGACAAAAGTTACTTTAAATGCACACCACATATTCAACTTGAACAAAAGCAATAGTCTTTTCATCAGACTCAACGGTGCGTTATTGTCATCCGACTCCTTCTTGGACAATGAATTGATACGATTTGGTGGCATAAACTCAATAAGGGGATTTCAAGAAAACAGCTTGGCAGCTACCTTGTTTGGCGTATTGAACACGGAATATCGCTACAAATTAAGCAACAGTGTATACACACATACAATTATGGATTATTCTCGATTAGAGAACAAAATCACCAATCAAAAAGAAAACTTGTATGGTTTTGGCCTAGGCTTTGGCATCATCACCAAGGCAGGGTTGTTGAAATTCAATTTTGCAAATGGTAAGACGGAAAATCAAAAGTTCAAATTCTCCAATTCAAAAATACACTTGAGTTTGATTGCCTTTTTCTAAAAAACGCACATCAAATAATAATATTTTCTTAAAAAATCAAAAAAAAAGCCAATTAACATTGTTTTATTTAGTAATTATCACCATTTTTATGGTGGACTAATTCATACAAAACCTGAGATACAGCTATTAAACAACTATTTTAAACAAATAACATTGTTGCATTCTTTGTGAGGACTAAAGAACACATTGTCATTTGAAATCTCACCCCAACCTCTTAGATAAATTTAAATACTTATGTTTCCTTGACTTCAATCAAGGCACTTAAGCTATGCGTTTATGCAAAAATTTCAAAACGCATAAGCTAACTCAGGTCCGAACAATTAAAAAAACAAATATGAAAACGAAAACTAGTGTAATTTTAACGCTGTTTTTAGCGTTTATCGTGCAATTATCTTTCGCACAAGAAAAGGCCATTTCCGGTACTGTCTTTGATGAGGACGGGGTTCCCTTACCCGGTGTCAACATTATCGAAAAAGGTTCCAGCAATGGCACACAAAGTGATTTTGATGGCAAATACACCCTAAATGTAAGTATTGGGAATACCATTGTTTTTTCCTTCCTAGGCTACAAAACGGTAGAACAAATTGTTGACAATAACAACACCATTAATATTACTATGATAGAAGAAGCTTCAGCTCTCGAGGAAATCCTCATTACTGGTGCTGTAGGTATAAAAAGAAAACCTGATGAAATTACTACTGCCTATGAAAATGTAAAGGCAGAAGAAATCGTAGCTGCCAACAACCCAGATGCAGTACAATCGTTGGCGGGTAAAGTTTCCGGATTACAAATAAACACCACCAACACAGGTGTCAACCCATCGACATCCATTAGGCTTAGAGGAACCAGATCCTTGTCTGGCAGCAATTCTGCTCTGGTCGTTATTGACAATGTAATATCCTCGGCAGGGATTCTTTCGGATTTGGACCCAGAAGTCATTGAATCCATCAATGTCATCAAAGGTCCCAATGGTGCAGCACTCTATGGTTCAAGAGGTGGAAATGGTGTCATCGTGGTAACGACCAAGAAAGGAAACAAAAACAAAGGCAAGGTAAGTGTAAATCTATCCAGTACGGTTACCTTCGAAGACATATCGTTCCTTCCACAACTACAAGACCGCTATGGTAAAGGGTATTGGGGAGAAATCGATGCATTCGACCAAGGTTCCTGGGGTCCCGAATACGATGGCTCCATACAGCCAGTAGGTTTACCTTACCCTACCGTAGATGATTTTAGATATGAAACCTATTCGTTTAAAAAAGACAACATAAAAGACTTTTTTAAAACTGGCACTGCATTACAGAACACAGTTTCTGTCTCTGGCGGAGACAGTGAAGGTTTCTACTCTTTAACTGCAAATAGAAGAAAAACGGAAGGCATCATAGATAGAGATGCCTATAAAAAGGATTTCCTCGCATTTAGTGCAGGTAAAACCTTTGGAAAACTGTCTGTTTCTGGAAATGCTCGTCTTACCAATGAAAAACAAAATGTTTCCAGAGGCGTCTATGGTCAACTTTCCCAAGCTCCGAGTGATATTGACATATCCCAATTTTCATCAGGAAGCAATGGAGATCATTGGACAGCTTTTGGGAATAGCCCATACTGGATAAGAAACAATCAGAGAGCACAATCAAAAAACATAAGATCTGATCTATCGGCAGAAATGTCCTATCAATTCAATGACAACATCAGTACCGTACTGAGGAGTAACATTGTAACTAACAGTGGAAATGGGATACAATACCGCAATGACTATGTTGAAGCTTATACCGTAACTGGGGATGGTAGAGACATACAATCCACCTTGACTGTGAACAGTACCAATTCAAAGAGCTTGTATACGGACTTGATAACAAACTTCAATTATAAATTAACTGAAGACATAGAACTAAAGTCATTAATCGGTTTCAATGCAACTGAAGTCAATGCATTCAATCATACCACTGCAGGAACTCAATTGACATTGCCTGGACTATATACCGTAGAGAACATTTCAAGCGGAATCAATGTTACCGATTTCACTTCAAGATCCAAACAACAGTCTGTTTATTTGAATGCAGATTTAAGCTACAAAAACTATCTATATGTAAATCTAGCAGCAAGAAAAGAATGGGACTCCAGACTGCAATCCCCAGGAAGAACCCTAAAAGACATCGGGTTCGTCTATGGGTCGGCTGGCGTAGCTTTCATACCCACAAAAGCTTTCCCTAGCATAAGGAGCAATACGTTGCATAGAATGAAGATATCCGGAGGATATGTAAAGGTAGCAAACATATCTGCCTTGGGTTCTCACAGTTTGTTTGATACTGGTTTTAGACCAGGAGCATTCCCTTTCCCAAGCGGAGTAAACTCCTTCTTGATTCCCACAACGACATTCGACAATGCCATCGAACCCGAATTCATAAACACTTACGAAGCAAATATAAACCTAGAACTCTTGAAACGTGGAGGCATTCCAAGGATCACCTTGGACGGAAGTTACTCCTTCTACACCAACGACAACCAAATACTTAGTGCTTCGGTATCCAGTGCAACCAGTGTGTTCAGTGCTGGCATAAACGTTGGTAAGACAGAAACCAATGCCTATGAGTTGGATCTTGGGCTAACTCCCTTGAAAACCGAAGATTTAAAATGGGACTTAAACTTCAGCTATGCGTCACAAAAAACCATAGCCACAAAAATCACCGATGATTCCGACACATTGGGTAATGGCTCACCAGGCATTTATGCCATACAAGGTCAAGAATACCCCCTAATTCAAGGTAGTGCCTACGAAAGAGATGACCAGGGCAGAGTACTAATTGATGCCAATGGTGTTCCAAGAATTGCTTCAGGCTTAAAGGTATTGGGGAAGACTACTCCTGATTACATTTTAAACTTCGGAACAGAAATATCATATAAGGGTTTTAGATTAAGTGCCATTGCGGATTACAGAACTGGTCATGTCTTCTATTCTGGAATATACAACAATCTAACTGGTCAAGGTAGATCTTTCATCACTGCGGAAAATGGTCGTGGTCATTTCATATTCCCAAACTCATCCGTGGTTGGCTCTGGTGTTACGAACACCACTGTATTAACAGGTCCATCCTATAGTTCTGCCAATCCATACAGGGCATATCAGTCATTCATACAAAGCCCTAATTTCCTTGGAGTCGATGAAAATTTCATTTTGGATGCGACAGCCTTCAAGTTAAGGGAAGTAGCTCTAAGCTACACCGTTCCTAGCGACTGGCTCAAGAGCACATTGTTAAACAATCTTTCCATAGGAATCAGTGGTCGGAACTTATTAGTAGCCACACCAAAGGAAAACAGAGGGTATAACGATCCGGAAATAGGTTCTGGAATTGGTGGTTATGGACAAACACCTCCAACTAGATTCTATTCTATGAATGTAAAACTTAATTTCTAAAAAAATGAAAAAAACAAATACCATATACAAACTCTTCATCATAGCTGTAGTTTTTCTAATGACTACTTCATGCGAAGATGTTTTAGTAAACGAAGATCCTAACGGTACGGTCATAGAAGAATTAGCTCCTGAAGTTATACTTCCTGGAGCTCAAACGATTCCTGCCGGTGTACTCATGACAAGAATGAATGAACTAGGCAACACTATGATTGCCACTTGGTCTGGTAACACTCAACAGATTCAAGCACCTTATTTTGACGAATTCCAATACCAACTGTCTACAGATTTCTATAGCGACATTTGGGACGGTTTGATGGCCAGAACTGGTAACTTGACACAAATAATCAACAATGAAACTCCTAGAAATTATGATTATTTCAAAGGCGTTTCCAAAATATACAGAGCTTTTTTCTTTCAATATTTGGTTGATCTGTATGGAGACATTCCTTTTTCTGAAATTCATCAAAGAGGAGACAATCTTTTCCCAAAATATGATGATCAGGAAGAAATCTACATCTCTCTTATCGATCAAATAAATGAAGCCATAGATCAAATCAACAATACCAACACCACAACAGTAGTTCAGCTTGGTTCGAACGATGTGATCATGAATGGAGACATAGACAAATGGATAAGGTTTGGCAATACTGTTAAACTAAGATTATTGTTGCGTATGTACGACTTTGCATTGGCCAATCCCTCTGAAAATGATGTTTTAAACTTCGTAAACAGTGAATTCGCAACATTGAACAGCCCGACTACAGCATTCCTTGGCCCAGATGACGACGTCACGATCAATCCAGGATACGCAGATCAAGCTGGCAGAATGAATCCATTTGCTGCGACCTTTGGTTACGCAGCAGGTGAATTCGGCAACGATGCCAGCGCAACGTTCTCCAACAGAAGAGCTGGGCCAGCCACATTTTTGGTAGAATATCTCGATGGGACGACCACTGGTGTATCTGACACCAGACTGGAAAGACTTTACGCTGTTAGAGGATCACAAACAACGATACAAGGAAATACCCAAGGAGGAAATGGCCAACCATCTCGCATAGGTCCTGGCCTATTATCTGCTCCAGAACAAGATGGTTACATCATGACTGCTTCAGAATCGCTTTTCTTGCAATCTGAAGCTGTTCACAAATCACTTTTGACAAGTGGAGATGCCAAAGTATTGTTTCAATCTGCGATAACAGCTTCCTTTGACAGGTTGGGCGCGTCCATAGGCAACTACCTAACACAATCGGACAACGTAGATAAAATTGGATGGGTAGGAACTCCAAATAAACTTGAAGCCATAATCACTCAAAAGTGGCTGGATCTAGGTGGAACGAATGGTATTGAGACATGGGTTGAATATACAAGGACTGGATTCCCTAGCAATATGCCTCTTCCAGAAATTGCCACAAGGCCAAACAGACCTTTCAGGTTATTATATCCTACGTCTGAATACACAGGAAATTCACAAAATGTCAATGCTTTTGGGCAAACAGTCGATTCTGCATTCAACACCAAAATATTTTGGGACGTAAACTAAAAAACAAAACTATGAAAAAAATAAAATCAATATCCGTTATACTAATGACTTTCCTATTGGCCAACTCTTGCTTGGTAGATGATGAACAATCCCAACAAGAAGTCAATCAAGCAAACACACCAATAGTTGTCGGCTTTTCAAAATCAATAGAAACCATAAGTCACTTTTCAGACATAGGCACTGTTGAGAACATTATCCGCATGGTATTTCTAGGAGGGGGAAAAGGCTTTTCTGAAACAGATTTGGAAATCCCTTTCGAAATAGATTCCAACAGTACAGCTCAACAAGGTATCGAATTCAACTTAAACTCGTCCAGCATTATACTTCCCGCACATAGAGACTTTGGAGAATTACCGATAAGTGTCAACACAGGAAGTTTCAATCCAAATGTGCCTACCGAGCTTATTTTAAATTTACTTCCTGGTAACGTCGCCACGACCACAGACATGCAAAGAACTATAAAGATCATCTTCATTGGTTGTCAATCCGACATTTCGAATTTCAGTTATCAAGTAGATATATCGAGAGATGATGGAGCTACTTGGAATCATGGCATACAAAATATAATATCCACTGATGTAAACACATTCAAAACGATAACAACAGGAGGTTGGGCGGCAGGTACAATTGCTCCTGACCAAGGCTATAGCTTTATTGACATTTGTGGAGATATAACTGTTCCCTCCCAAGGACTTGCACAAGGTTTTTATTCCAATACGGTAAGAGGCTTGACATCGGATGGAACCGATGGTGAAGTGTTCCCGAATGGAGATATCAGAATTATCTATGAAATCAGTTTCACCAGTGGAAATAGAACATACACTAATTATTACACCAAACAATAGTACAAATTATGAAAAATACAATATCAAAATCAATAATGCTATCAGTATTCGCCATTGTTGGTGTTTTATTGCTTCATTCATGTGAAGATGACGACACGATAGCCAAGGAAGGTAAGCCGAGACTTGTTCTTCAAAATAACACTGCAACTGTTACTGAGGGAGAAACTGCTGTTTTCAATATGACTCTTGATTATGCCGTAGACACCAAAATAGACCTTAGAATAGACATTTTGGATGACAACAACAATCCTGTCCCGGTGGGAGAGGTTTTAAACGGGAATGGATTCGATTTATTTGAATTGGATGATATCGATTTTCCAATTCACCCAAACGAAGCAACCTTTCAAGTTGCCCCATGCAGTGAACTATCAGGAAATATGTACCGCAGCTGGTTCGGAGGAGGTGAATTCTCCTTTGGTTACCTAGGAGGTTCAGGATATTATACCTGCTATGACCCTTTTGAGGAAAACCTACAGTTAAGCATAAAAACCAAAGGAGATCTCATAGAAAATGGATCGAGATCAGTCAAGCTAAGAATAAGTTCAACGTCAAATTTAAAAGCTACAATCGATGAGATCATTACCATTAACATAGAAGACTCACCTATAGAAGACCTTACAATCAATTTCAACTGGGATGGAAATTACTTAGGAACCACCGATGTCTGTGATATAAACACAGGTTTGGATATGGATTTGGAACTTTATCAAGACGGTACCTTTGTAGCCTTTAGTTACAATGATTGTCCAGAGTCCATTACTATACCAGTAAACGCTCCTAATGCATTGTACAGAATAGATGCTAGTCTTTGGACAACCAATGGCAATATGGCAAGTGGCAACATCCCAGCCATTCTTGGATTCAACAAGAACAATACATTTAGCGAACAACAGGATTTATCCAATTTATTCCCAATAAATGATGGAGGTCTTAATGATGGCAACACCAATGCCATCACTTCTGTCTTCATTGAAAAAATTGGAGCAACATACATAATAAAAGACTCAAACGATGATTTGATAATCTCTGGCAAAGCATATCCAAAAGTCATCTCCTTTGATAAGAAAAAACAATTGAAAAGTCAATAGCCTCATAAAAACGGAATCATTGACTTCAACCTCCTTATGCTCTTTAAGTATTTGGAGGTTTTTTCTTTATATTATGCTGAAACAAAAAAAATCGAATATCTAAGCTAAATTTAACAAAACATATGTAACTTTGTTATTTAGGATTCTATTTGTCCCTTAAGATTTTTAACGCTTTCAGTAGCTCTAAAATCGATAGTATCTTTCTCATCCTGTCCCCTTTCCCAGCTTAACTTACGCATTATTTCAAAACTCAGGAATATCAAGCTTTGATACTTCCTCAGAGAGCTTCTTTACATAGTATTATATTATCATTTTGAAGTACTATATTATCTAGCAAAAAAAACATAAACCTTTATTAGTCTATTTTTTATAAAAAACTTACAAAAAAAGCTTGTTAATCTTAGGTTAATTAGTTTTTTATTATGAATTTTGGACTTAAAATCAATTAAAGACAATAATAGATGAAAACAAAAATTAGTGGAATTTTGACACTTTTCCTGGCTTTTGCCATACAATTGGCTTTTGCCCAGGAAAAAACAATTTCGGGAACGATATCCGACGAGAATGGATTATCGATGCCTGGAGTAAATGTTCTGGTGGTAGGTAGTACCAATGGAACACAAACGGATTTTGATGGAAAATACTCCATCTCAGCAAATCCAGAAGATGTTATCCAATACTCTTCTGTTGGATATAAGACGGCAGACAAGACCGTAGGAAGCAATAGCAACATCAGCTTCAACATGGAAGTGGATGTTACTGCAATAGACGAAGTAGTCGTTACTGCATTGGGTATAAAAAGAGAGAAGAAAAGCTTAGGTTATGCAACTCAGGAAGTAAAAGGAGAGGCTGTATCCAAGGTTAAGAGCTCAAATTTTGTAAACTCATTGTCTGGTAAGGTCGCTGGTTTGGATATTAAAGCTTCTGGTACATTAGGAGGATCTACCAATGTTGTGATTAGAGGAAGTGCGTCCATAGGAGGTAACAACCAAGCACTATTCGTAGTCGACGGTATTCCAATTAACAATGGCAACACAAACTCAGGAAACCAAACGACTGGTAGAGGTGGATATGACTATGGTAATGCTGCTTCAGACATCAACCCAGATGACATTGAATCCATAAACGTATTGAAAGGAGCCGCTGCATCTGCACTATACGGTTCAAGAGGTTCCAATGGTGTGATAATGATCACTACAAAGAAGGGATCCAAGAAAAAAGGCATTGGAGTGACGGTTAATTCAAGTATGACACTTGGTACTGCAGACAAGGAAACACTTCCTACATACCAAAGAAAATATGGAGCTGGATATGGTCCTTATTATGACGATCCATCTGGATACTTCGGTTATACAGACATAAATGGAGATGGTACTCCTGATTTGACAACTCCTTTTACAGAAGATGCATCATTTGGTGCTGCTTTCGATGCAAATCTTCCTGTATACCAATGGAATTCGATCTATCCTCAGTTACCAACTTACCAACAAGCATCTCCTTGGGTTGCTGGTGCCAATGATCCAAACTCAGTATGGCAAACAGCTTCTACAGCTATAAACTCGGTGTCTCTTGATGGAGCTAGTGATGTCTCTACATTCAGATTAGGAGTTACAAATATGCTTCAAGAAGGTGGTTTACCAAATAGTGAGATCAAAAGAAACACAATTAACTTTTCTGGTTCTCACCAATTTAATGACAAATTAAATGCTTCTGCAACCTTGACTTACACAAAGACAAATGGTAAAGGAAGATATGGTACTGGATACGATGCAAATAACTCTATGCAACAATTCAGACAATGGTGGCAAACCAATGTCGATGTAGCTGCACAAGAACAAGCTTACTTGGCGACTGGCCAAAACATCACATGGAATACAAATTCTGCAACAGATTTGTCTCCAATATATTCTGACAATCCATACTGGACATACTACCAGAACTTTCAAACAGATCAACGTAACAGATACTATGGAAACTTTGTCTTGGATTACGAAATAAACGATTGGTTGAGCGTAATGGGAAGGTTTACTTATGACACTTACAGTGAGTTACAAGAAGAAAGAACTAACGTAGGTAGTTCAAATGTATCAAGATATTCTAGATACAACAACAACGTAGCCGAATACAATTATGATTTGTTCTTGAACTTCAACAAAGACTTGACGGAGAAGTTGAATATAGATGGAAACATTGGAACAAATCTAAGAAGAAATGACTGGAGCAGCATCTTTGCAGCTACCAATGGTGGATTGAACCTACCTGGATTATATGCTTTGTCAAATTCTGTAAACCCTATCAACGCTCCTGCTGAATATGAAGCAGTACAAAAGGTAGATGCAGTATTTGGTCGTGTGAGTTTAGGATATGACAACTTTGCCTACTTGGAAGGAACTTATAGAGTTGACAGAAATTCGAGTTTACCAAAACAAGATAATTCTTACAACTACTATTCTGTAAGTAGTTCTATAATCTTCTCAAAATTCATCGAAGCACAATGGTTGAACTTTGGTAAGTTAAGAGCAAACATAGGTACTGTTAGTAATGGTACAAGACCATATCAAGTATACAACACTTTTGGAATTGGCACACCTTTCTCTGGTACAGGTATTGCCTCCAATCCAGGTTCTAGAAAAAATCCGAACCTAAAACCTGAAACTCAAGAGAACTGGGAAATTGGATTGGAAATGCAATTTCTTAAAAGACGAGTTGGTTTTGATGTATCTTATTACACATCTAAGAACATAGATCAAATTACTAGTGTACCTGTTACAAACGCCACAGGATATACTTCTGTGTTATTGAACGCTGGAACCGTAGAAAACAAAGGTTGGGAAGTTCAATTGAATGCGACACCATTACAAACTGAAAACTTCAAGTGGGATGTTAATGTAAACTGGTCAAAAAACGAAAACATAGTAACAGAACTAGCTGATGGTATTGAAAATTTACAACTAGGTTCTTTTCAAGGAGGGGTTTCTTTGAATGCCGTTGTAGGTCAACCTTACGGAATCATTAGAGGAACGGATTTGGTATATCATGAAAATGGTCAACCAATCGTTTTACAGACAGGTAGTGCTTCAAGAATTGGTAAATATCAAATTTCGGCTACCAGTAATGAAATCATTGGTGACATCAATCCAGATTGGACTGCTGGTTTAAGCAATAGCTTCACATACAAGAATTTCAACTTAAGCTTCTTGATCGATATGCAAAAAGGAGGAGATGTATTCTCTTTGGACACATGGTATGGTTATGGTACAGGTCTATATGATTTCACTGCTGGAAACAACGAATTGGGTAACCCTGTGAGAAACCCTATTACTGGGACTCCTGGTAACTACGGTGCTGATACTGGTGGGGTTCTATTGTCTGGGGTAGCACCAGATGGTACGCCAAATACGATAAGAGCAAGTGCAGATACTTTTGCTAACCCATGGGGTTGGGCTAGAGCTGCAAATAGCCAACACGTTTACGATGCAGGTTTCATCAAATTGCGTGAAGCTAGTTTAACTTATAAATTCGGTCAGAAAATTTTAAGCAGTATTCCATTTACAAATGCTTCATTGTCTGTTATCGGTAGAAATTTGTGGATTATAGATAAAAGCGTACCTTTTGCTGATCCAGAAGCTGGATTGAGCTCAGGAAACATTCAAGGTTATCAATCTGGATCATACCCATCTATGAGAGAGTTTGGTTTAAATCTTAAATTGCAATTTTAAAAAAAGAAAATTATGAAAAAATTATTATTAACAACAATGTCTATCATATTATTGGCTTCTTGTCAATCTGATGATCAATATGATGACCTGAACAGAGATCCTAACAGACCTACTCAAGTAGCAGCAGAATTCTTATATAATTCTGCAACGAAGAGTTTGGTTGACCAAATGACCAGTACAAACGTTAACAGCAACATCTTCAGGATGCTGGGACAACACTGGACAGAAACCACTTATACAGACGAAGCGAATTATGATTTCACAAACAGAAACATTCCTCAAAGTCATTGGTCTGAAATGTATAGAGATGTACTATTGGATTTAAAAACTGCTAAAAGCAACGTTTCCGCTAGTGGGGCACCTGAAGCTGACAAGAAAGCAAAGATAGCTCAAGCAGAAATCTTGATGATCTACACTTGGCAACAATTGGTTGACACTTTTGGAGACATTCCTTACAGTGAAGCTTTAACTGACAATACGCTTCCTGCCTATGATGATGACACAGCTATATATAGCGATTTAATCACACGTATAGATGCAGCCATCCCAGATCTTACCGGTACTGGTTTCGGTTCTGCTGATAAATTGTATTCTGGAAATGCTGCTGCATGGACAAAGTTTGCAAATTCTTTGAAATTGAAATTAGGAATTCGTTTAACGGATGTTAACCCAGCTTTGGCTCAATCTACCATAACGTCTGCTGTAAATGCTGGTGTATTTACATCTAATGCCGACAATGCAACGTTACAATATGAAGGAGCTACTCCAAACACTAACCCGGTATGGGTTGATTTGGTACAGTCTGGAAGATCGGATTTCGTTGTTGCAAATACGATAGTTGACATTATGAACGATTTGGATGATCCAAGAAGATCTGTTTATTTCGATCAGAACTTGGGTGCAGGTGTATACACAGGAGGAATCTATGGAGCAAACAATAGTTTCCCTAACTATACTCACATTGGGGCTGCAATGCACGAACCTACAAACCCTGCTAGTTTGATTGATTTTGCAGAAGTTTCTTTTTTCTTGGCTGAAGCTGCTGAAAGATCTATCGTAGGAACTCCTGCAGATGCAGAAGCGCATTACAACGCTGGAATTACTGCATCTTTCGATGCTTGGGGTGCTACCGATGTAGCAACATACCTTGCAAATGCAGATGTAGCTTACACAACAGCTAGTGGAACTTGGAGAGAAAAAATTGGAACTCAATTTTGGTTGGCAATGTACAACAGAGGTTTTGAAGCTTGGACAGCTTGGAGAAAATACGATGCTCCTGCTTTGAACCTTGCTGCAATTTCTGAATTGCCTGTTCCAACAAGATATACTTATCCTGTTAATGAGCAAAACCTTAACCAAACAAACTGGGAAGCAGCTTCAACTGCAATAGGTGGAGATACTCAAACTACAAAAGTATTTTGGGATACTCTATAATTCATTGAGAATACTCAATAATGAAAACCTCATAAGATCTAGATCTTATGAGGTTTTTTTGTAAGGTAGATATCGCTTTTTGCGACTATGTTCTAGATACAAGGATTTAAATCACACCTAATTATGAAGTACTTATACATCTTTTCAACTCTCTTATTTGTTAATTGCTCCCCTGATTCTGAAAAAAAAAATAACACGAGTAATTCCGTAGAAAGCGTTTGGAGTGTCCCCACCTCAGACATACAAGGAGGCATTTCTACTTTTCCTGCCATGACCGATCCAGTCTACTCTAGCATATCTGAAGTTAATGACTTGAATTACTTGGCTGAAAATGCTAAGGTCGCGATGTTAAACATCGATGACAATATTTATGCATACCCTTATGACCTTACCAACTATTATGAAGTTATCAATGATAGTTTTGAGAATATGCACTTCGCCTTATCCTATTGCCCAAATACAGAAAGCGCCTTATGTTTCAATAGGAAACTTAGTTCCAATGAAGTTATCACACTTAGAGCTTCAGGCTATCTTTATAGAGACAATCAAATAACATCAGATTCTGATCTCAATCAATATTGGCCACAGATGAAATCTTCATCAATCAGAGGCTATCAATATGATGAAACCCTTGAAACTATCAACATAGTTGAAACAACTTGGTCAATCCTTAAAAGTCACTTCCCGAATGCTTATGTCTTCAATCATGAAAATATAAATAGTTGCACAGATTGCAATCAACCTACTCTTCCTTTGGATTACAACTGGTTTGGAGTCGTAAGTGAGAGTAACAATGGAAATGGTGTGGTTCATTTATATGACTATGACAATTTCATTGGCAATACTCAAATCGAACATTTAGCAATTAATGGTAAAAATGCCATTGTTGTTGGTAACAAGGAAAAAGTTTTTTTCAACAGTTTCTACATTCCAATAGGCTTAAGCTTTTCCTCTCTTCCAACCGAAGATTTTCCCAATATTCTCATTGACAATGAAAACAACAAATGGAATGTTTTTGGAGTGGCTACTTTTGGTGATAGGATGGGCGCTCAACTAAATTCTCCAAAATCTTTTATTGCATCGATCTTGGCTTGGGAATCCCATTTTGAGAATCTCGAAATCCATAATTGAAAAAGCCTCAAAAAACTTGCTTTATATTATATTTTCATTGAACATTTGACAACTCCTATTCGAAAATTATGATAAAAAAGTTGGTTAATTAACTTTTTATTAGGATTTTTGGCCTAGACTAATTCAAATAAATTATAAAATGAAAACAAAGTTTAGTGGAATTTTAACGCTGTTTCTAGCGTTTGTTGTGCAACTAACGTTCGCACAAGAAAAATCAATTTCAGGGACAATATCCGATGAAAACGGATTACCGATGCCTGGAGTAAGTATTGCTGTTGTAGGTACAAGCAATGGTACTCAAACGGATTTTGATGGAAAATACTCATTATCTGTTAGTACAAATGATGTACTTAGATACTCTTCTGTAGGATACAAGTCTGTAGACAAAACAGTAGGAGCATCTAATGACATTAGTTTTAGTATGGAGGTAGACGTTACAGCAATTGATGAAGTTGTGATCACTGCACTTGGTATTAAAAGAAAAGAAAGTCAAATAACCAGTGCAAACCAAAACGTTAAGGCTGAAGAAATAACTCAAGCCTCTAACCCAAACATTGTACAAAGTTTAACAGGTAAGGTGTCTGGTTTGCAAATTAACACCACAAGTAATGGTGTAAACCCAACCTCTAAAGTAACATTGAGAGGTAATTCTTCGATTACAGGTAGTAACTCTGCCTTAGTTGTAATCGATGGTTCCATATCATCTTTAGGGATATTAAACAACTTGCCTCCAGACATTGTTGAGTCTGTGAACGTACTTAAAGGTGCACAGGGTGCTGCATTATACGGTTCTCAAGCAGGTAATGGTGTAATAATCGTTACAACAAAGGGAGGAAGTGAAAAAGACAGAATCGAAGTACAAGTAAACTCTTCTACTGACTTTCAAGTAGTAAACTTTGTTCCACAAAGACAAAACAAATATGGTCAAGGTTGGAATGGAGATCACGTAACCTATGAAAATGGTGGATGGGGACCTGAATTTGACGGAACTTTGCAACCTGTAGGTTTGGCTCAAGCTGATGGTAGTTACATATTGGCTCCATATTCTGCAATAGAAGACAACATCAAGGATTTCTTCAACACAGGAACTACTTTCCAAAACTCTGTTAGCATTTCTGGATCTGGACCTGGTGGTAGCATATTGTTATCTCTAAACAGAGTAGATACAGAATTCGTTGTGCAAGGTGACGATTTGAAACGTACTACTGCTTTCTTAAAAGCGACGAAGAAATTTGGTAAATTCAATGCAGATGCTGCTGTGACTTACTATACTAGAGGAACGTCAACAACAACTTCAGGGTTGTTTACTGAATTACTTCAAACTGCAACAAACATACCTGTAGAGCAATTTTCGTCTCCTTTAAACCAACATCACTGGACATCTTACTACAGAAGCCCATATTGGATGAGAGAGAACATAAGAAGAAACATAGATTCACAATACTTTAGTGGTAATGCTGCTTTGGCTTATGAAATCAATGACAACATCACTGTATCATACAGAGCAAACCTTCAAATGTTATCTCAAGACCGTTTGAGTTATACAAATGCATACGTGGATCAAATTCAAGTTGGTGGTGGAGATCATACAACCAATTCTCGTTTGGACGTTAGAGATTTTGGAAATAGAACTTTTTATGGTGATTTGAGATTTGATTTCAACTACGATTTAACAGAAGACATCACATTTAGTGCCAATGTTGGTTACAACAGTCAAGATTTCCGTTCAACTCAAACTGATGTTGGTGGAGACAACTTGACTATTCCTGGATTCTATAACATTTCCAATATTACAGGAACGCCATCTGTTTTCAATCAATCATTTAAGAACAGATCTCAATCTTTATTTGGTCAGGTAGATTTAGGGTATAAAGATTACCTATTCTTGAACATTACTGGTAGAAATGACTGGAGATCTACTCTTGATCCATCTGTAAATTCTGTATTCTATCCTTCTGTTGGATTGTCTTTCATTCCTACAAAAGCAATAGAAGGCTTGAAAGGGGAAACCTTGAACTTTGCCAAATTATATGCTAACTACTCTAGAGTAGGTAGAACAAACGTAGGAACTTATGCTATCAATGACCTATACGGTCAACCAGGTGGTTTCCCATTTGGAGGTATCAATACATTCGTACCTAATGGAAATGTAACAGATCCTTTGTTGCAAAATGAATTGGTTGACAACTTCGAGGTAGGATTTAACCTAGGCTTCTTCAAAGATAGATTGACTTTGGATTTTTCTTACTTTAACACAATAACTACAGATGCCGATTTGAATACGACTCCTTCACTTGCATCTGGTGCAAGTTCTGCCAGAATTAACGTTGGAGAGTTCGAAACAAATGGTTTCGAGATTGATTTAGGTTTTACACCAATAAAGAATACAGATATAGGATTGGAATGGAATAACCGTTTAAGCTTTGCTACAAACAAGACAGTAGTAAACAAGATCACTGACAACTCTGACTCTGTTGCATTGCAAAGTTTTGGAGCTGTAGGAGTATTTGCTGAAGTAGGTAAGGAATTCCCATTGATCAAGGGTACAGGGTACGAAAGAGACCCTCAAGGTAGAGTAATAATAGACCCTAATACTGGTAACCCTTTGAAGACTGCTGAGTTCATTGACTTAGGTGTAAACAATCCTGATTTCATCTTAGGTTTGTCTTCTAGTCTCTCTTACAAAGGTTTCAAACTATCTGCTGTAATGGATTATAGAACAGGTAGCAATTACAAGTTTTGGGCTGGTAACAAAGATTGGTTATCTTGGTCTGGACACTTGGTAGAGTCTGCAGAAAATGGGCGTAGAGGATTTATATTCCCTAACTCTTCTGTTGAAACTTCTCCAGGATCTGGGGTATATGAAGCCAATACAGGAGTACTTACAGGAGGAACTACTTATACTAGTTACTTGAACTACTTCTCTAATGAGTATAGAGATGTTACAGAAAACTTTGTTTTGGATGCAACTGCATTTAAAGTAAGAGAGTTGGCTTTGGCTTATACATTTGATGGTGATGCTCTTAAAAATATCGGAATCAATGGTTTGACATTGGGTGTTAATGCTAGAAATCCTTTTGTGGTTTTACCAAAAGAAAACAGAAGCTATCACGATCCTGAATTTGCGAATACAGGAGGAAACGGTTCTGGTTTGGCTAATACTGGAGCATATCCAGCTACTAAGACTTTCGGTTTCAATGTAAACTTAACATTCTAAAAAAAAAGAAAAATGAAAACAAGAATTATAATATTTTTATTTGCATTGGGATTAATGCAAATGTCATGTGACGAATATTTGGACGTAAATGACTCTCCAAATAATCCGACATCGGAAAACGTACCACCTAATTTAGTTTTAACAGGTGCTCAAACGCAAGTATACAGGCTACAAGCTCGTAGAATGAACAGGTTGGGTAATGCCTTCATGAATACATGGGGTCCTAACATCAACTCTTTTACAGGTGGTTTCGCCGAGGAATTTTCTTTGGCAATAAGTAATACCTTCTATTCTGACGTTTGGAGTGGTATTTACTTGAATACTTTTGCATACCAAACTATCATCAATTCTGAAGGTACTACATTTAATAATCACAAAGCTATTGCTAAGATTATGAAATCTTTCTACATGCAATACATAGTGGATTTATATGGTGATGCGCCATATTCTCAAGCTCACCAAAGAGGTGAAAATTTGACTCCAGCATATGATGATGATGCTGAGATCTACAAAGCTTTGTTGGCGCAAGTTGATGAAGCAATAGTAATGTTGCAAGACAACGTTGGAAATGCAGTTGGAGATGAAGATGTTATTTTTGGAGGGGACAACGCTGCATGGATACGTTTTGCCAACACTTTGAAATTGAGATTATTGGTTAGAGCTGCTTCTGCAACAGAGCTTACTGCTGAAGTTGCTGCTGGTTTCGCTTCTTTGTCTGGAGCTGACTTTGTTGCTGCAGATGTTACAATCAACCCTGGTTACTCCAATGGAGAAGGTGCTCAACAAAACCCTTTTTACAACCTATATGGATTTGATACGGATGGAAATGCCACGACAAGTAGAAACTTCATAAGAGCCAGTGAACATGCTGTTGAATTTTTGAGTGGTGCTTCAAATGGTGCTGCAGATCCTAGACTTTCTAGAATCTACGCTCAAAATGCAAATGGAAACTTTGTTGGAATAGAACAAGGAGCTCAAGACAATGGTAGTGTGGATTTATCCCCTCTTGGAACAGGATTGGTCATTGATTCTGCTCAAGATGGTTACATCATGTTGGCTTCTGAATCTTTCTTTTTACAAGCTGAGGCTATGTTAAACGGAAACTTGCCTGGAGGTGACGCTGGAGCTCAAGCTATGTTTGAAGCTGGTATCGCTGCTTCTTTCAATCACTTGGGTGCTGGATCTGCTACAGGTTACACAACTAGTGCTAATGGAGTAGTTGGATTGGGATGGACAGGAAGCAACGCTAACAAATTGGAAGCCATTATGACTCAAAAATGGGTTTCTCACAATGGTACCAATGCTATTGAGTCTTGGATCGAATACACGCGTACTGGATACCCAGTTGTACCACTTCCAACTAGTGCTCAATTTTCTGACAAACCGAATAGACTAATGTATCCAAACTCAGAATATATTGGTAACTCTGCCAATGTGCCTTCACAGACACAAGCAGATGCTTTCAGCACCAAGATTTTCTGGGATAATAACTAAAAAAAAAGAAAAATGAAAAATTTAAAATTATTATCAATTGTATTATTGACTGCTTTGTTTAGCCAGTCATGTATTGTAGACGACGAAGTAGATTCTGGGTTTACGGAAGGACCACGTGCTGTAGGATTCTTGTCACCTTTTGAGTCTGTAGCCTATTTTGAAGATTTAGGTGCAGTAAGAAGAGAGTTTCCTGTATCATTGATTGGTGGAGCAGATGGAACAACATCAGCTAGCCCGATTACGGTAAACTACGCAGTAGATCCTTCCAGTACAGCTACAGAAGGAGTAGAATTCAACTTTGTTGATACTTCAACTGTTGTTACAATTCCAGCAAATGGAACTTTCGTACAAATTCCAATCGATGTTAATACAGCAAGTTTGAACCCGACAATGAAAACAACTTTGCGTTTGGTTTTAACTTCGACAAATGAGGCTGGTACTACTGTATCTACCTTAAATGAGACATTTGACATCATTTTTGTAGGTTGTCAATCTACCATAGGTGATTTCAGTTATCAAGTAACTGCGACTAGAGATGATGGTGCGCAATGGAATCAAGGAACTGAAACTTTCACATTGACAGACATCAATACATTCAAAACAGTTACGACTGGTGGATGGGGTGCTGGAACGATTGCTCCGGATCAAGGATACAACTTAATTGATATTTGTGGAGACATCACAGTGCCTTTACAAGGTCTGGCTCAAGGGTTTTACTCTAATGAAGTAACAGGATTGACAAATGATGGAACTGATGGTGAAGTTCTTGCCAATGGAGATGTTAGAATCGTTTATGAAATCGGTTTTGGATCAGGAGACAGAGTTTACACTAACTATTATACTAAACTTTAATTTAAATTATGAAAAATATATTCAAATATAAATCTTTACTTGCCTTGTTGATATTAGGTGGTCTATCGTCTTCTTGTACAGATGACGACTTGAACCTATCCAAAGGAGTAAAGCCTGTTGTTACTTTGGCATCGACCTCTTTCACAATTACTGAAGGGGAAACAGCCAACCTTACCTTAAATGTAGATACACCATACAAGGAATCTATGGATTTCAAATTGGAATTGGTTGATGGTAGCGGATCTAATGATGACTTCTCTACGAGTGGTAGTGAATTGTCTATTAGTGATGGGCTAGGTTCATTGCCTGCTCATAAGATCGTATTCCCAGCGAATGCTTCTTCTTACACTTTCGATATCACTGCAATTGCAGATATCTATCCAGAGTCTACAGAAACCTTGACTTTCAAATTGACAAGTTCTGGTAATGGTAACGGATTGGTATCTTCTGGTAGTGACACCATCAATGTGACAGTTGCCAACTTGGAGACTACTAATTTCACATTCAGAATGGAATGGGATACAACGTACATAGGTACTGACGATGAAGAGCACCACGCGTGTGACTTCGATTTGGATTTAGAAATTTACACTTCTACTTTTGGAGGACCTGTAGCTACAAGCTACGGAGATTGTCCTGAAGAAATCAAATTGGCTGCTGGAGATTTAGCAGACGGTGACTATTGGTTGGTTCCAAGTTTATGGGATCCAACTACAGGAGAAACTCCTGCTACTCATTTTGACATCCCTGCTGTATTGACTTTCGCCAAAGATGGTGTATGGGTTGAATCCATAGATACTGGTGACTACTGGAACAGTGGAGACCCTGGAGCTACTAATGGTGACGGCGGTGCATATTTAGTAAAATATGTGTTGACAATAGCTGGAACAACTTATACAGTTACTGACGCTGATACAGGTTCTGTTATTGCTACAGGAAAAATGGGTACTCCAACAAAGCCTGATAACTTTGTAGGTGGTAGACAAAACTAATATGTTCACATAAGGATTACATACATATTTTAATTATGGGCCAGAGAGTAAATTACTCTCTGGCTTTTTTATTTTATTTCAATTAGAAAAAATATGACAAGACATAAAAGCATTTTCAATGCTTATTACCCTTATTCCATATGCTTTTAATACCTTTGCCCCTATGGAAAAGAGCACACAGATATTTGGATTGAGAGCCGTTATCGAAGCAGTTAATGCTGAGCAATCAATAGACAAGGTTTTCCTTCAAAAAGGCCTTAAAGGGGATTTATATTCCGAATTGGAAGCTTTACTGAGGCAGAAGGGGATTAACTTTTCCTATGTTCCGGTTGAAAAGCTCAATAGACTAACCAAGAACAACCATCAAGGAGCAGTTGCACAAATCTCGCCTATTTCATTTTATGATTTGGAAGAATTGATAAATGAGACCATTGAGAGTGGAGTTACACCTCTATTTTTATTATTGGACCAATTGAGTGACGTAAGGAATTTTGGAGCAATCATCAGAACAGCTGAATGTACAGGTGTTAATGGTATAATAGTTCAAAAGAAAGGAGGAGCTCCTGTAAATGGAGATACCATCAAGACAAGTGCTGGCGCTGTATTCAAAGTCCCGATTTGCAAGGTAGATCACATCAAAGATGCCATGTTTCACTTGCAAGCTTCAGGTATTAAAGTCATTGCTGCAACAGAAAAGACAAATGACACACTTTATGATGTTTCATTCAAAGAACCTTGTGCATTGATAATGGGATCTGAAGGAAGAGGTATTAATCCATCTGTTTTGAAATTGGCCGATGCCAAAGCCAAGCTTCCTTTATTAGGAGACATAGAGTCATTGAATGTTTCAGTAGCCTGTGGGGCCTTTTTATACGAAGCCTTAAGACAACGTCTATAGATCTATTAGAGCTTCAGTCTTTATTTTCCCTAAAGGTATAATTAATCTCCAAGTCATTGGAGTCTTCTGATATTTTTTCTTCTTCCAATTGTTCTATGAAATTCCCGTTTTCGTCGAAATGTCTTAAAAATTCATCTTCATCCTCTTTGTAGTCTTCTCTTTCCCAAACATACTTTTTGGGCTTGGCTATCTCTTTCCTAAACAACAATGCAAACAACAAACCAGTTATCAAACCCGCCGTATGACCTTCCCATGATATTTTTTCATCTATTGGCAAGGCATAAACAAACATACTCCCATAAATGAAAATGACCAGCAATGAAAGCGCAATCAATCTATAGTGTTTAGCAAAGATTCCCTTAAAAAAATTAAAACTGAACAATACATAAATCAATCCGCTAGCTCCTATATGATAGGATTGCCTCCCAATTAACCAAGTTAGAAAGCCTGAAAGCAATATTCCATATAAAACCACCTTCCATGCTATTTGTCTATAGAAATAAAACAAAGCTGATGACAATATGAATAACGGAATCGTATTGGAATACAAGTGCTTTATTCCAGAATGAATAAAAGGACTAAATAGAATACCTCTCAAGCCCCTTAATGTTTGTGGATAAACTCCATACTTGTTGAATCGGTAACCAAATCGTATTTCAAAGACATATACAGCCCATATGGACAATACGAATAGCATTGGGTATGCAAAAACTTCCAGTGAAAATTTAAAATGATCTTGTTTGTCTTTCATATACAACTAAATATAACAAATAGTAATCCAATAACGCTTTTTATGCAAGAATGGCAGTAAATCCTAACATCGTATTGTACCACAAGCTATAAAATTTGTTTTAATAAGGTTTCTCTTTTAGATAATTACTTTAATTTTACCATATGAATGAACCTTTAGCAGAACGTTTAAGACCGAAGACACTAGAAGACTACATAAGTCAAACACATTTAGTTGGAGAACAGGGGACATTGACCAAGCAAATAGCTCAAGGGTTAATCCCCTCTTTAATACTTTGGGGACCTCCTGGCATAGGTAAGACTACCTTGGCAAACATCATCGCCACAGAATCCAAAAGACCATTCTACACATTGAGTGCCATAAGCTCTGGTGTTAAAGACGTGAGAGAGGTCATTGAAAAAGCCAAGAACAGCGGGGGATTATTTACCACTAAAAACCCCATTTTGTTCATTGATGAAATACATCGCTTCAGCAAGTCTCAACAAGACTCATTGCTACAAGCGGTAGAAAAAGGATGGGTAACATTGATTGGAGCCACAACGGAAAACCCTAGTTTTGAGGTTATCCCTGCTTTATTGTCACGATGTCAAGTCTATATTTTAAAACCTTTCGACAAAAACGATTTGGAGGCCCTTTTAAGGCGAGCTATTAAAAAGGATGAACAGATTGCTAAAAAAACTATAAATCTAAAAGAAACAGAAGCCTTATTAAGGCTTTCTGGTGGAGATGCCAGAAAATTATTGAATATTTTCGAGCTTGTGGTAAATTCTGAAGGTGCTGACGAAATTACAATCACAAATGATGCTGTTCTCGAAAAAGTACAAAACAATACAGTTCGCTATGATAAAACCGGCGAACAACACTATGACATAGTTTCTGCTTTCATAAAATCCATTCGTGGTAGTGACCCAAATGCAGCCGTTTATTATCTAGCTAGAATGGTTGAAGGTGGTGAAGACGTAAAATTCATAGCTAGACGCTTACTTATCTTGGCTAGCGAAGATATTGGCAATGCCAATCCTACTGCTTTGGTTATGGCCAACACTACATTTCAAGCTGTATCTACAATTGGCTACCCGGAGTCTAGAATTATTTTAAGTCAATGTGCCACATATCTTGCTTGCTCACCAAAAAGCAATGCTGCCTACGAAGCCATAGGAAAAGCTCAACAGTTGGTTAAGAATACTGGAGATTTGTCTGTTCCACTATCCATTAGGAACGCTCCAACAAAATTAATGAAAGAGATTGGCTATGGTGAGGATTACAAGTATTCCCACAACTATGAAAACAATTTTGCCTCTCAAGAGTTCTTACCAGAAGATATAAAGAACACAAAACTATACGATCCAGGAAACAATGCTAGGGAAAAAGCCCAGAGAGACTTTTTAAAGTTGAGATGGAAAGAAAAATACGGCTATTAGATTGGTCTAAAACTTAATATTCAAAGTTTTTACCTCCAAGCCTTTTTCCTTTTGTTCAGCTATCGTCCACACTCCATCTATTTTATATATCAAGGCATCAATTCCCTTAACCATGTATATGTCTTTCTTACCTGAAGCGTATATGGTATGTATCACCTTAGGCGTTGTATCCACCAATTGATATCCATTGTTGGTTGGCTGGGCATAAAGAACCTTTGTTGCTTCTTTTCTTATTTTCGGCTGCTGCTGCTCTACTCCTTCTTCCTCCAACACCTCCTTGTCTTCTTTGACAACTTCGACCACTTCCTCTTTTTTCTCTTTCAATGATTGTATTTCCTTTTTCAATTTTTCAATTTCCTCATCTTTCTCGCCTCCTTCTACATTTAGGCTGGTCAATCCTGTAATCTTGTCATTAGGCAAATACTTATAGTTCAATGCTCCCATATGTTTGAAAGCTGCTCTTAAAGCTTCATTGTATGCTACAACAAACTTCTTTGCTCTGGATGTTCCCACTTCTGAAGTATACATAACTTCACCTCTACAGTTTTTCAATTGTATCTTAAGTTTGGTCTTGAACAATCCTGAATTGTTCAAGACATCTGCGTTTAAGGATAGACATCCGTTCTCAACAAGTTCTTTTGGCAATGCATCTCCTTCCTTTAAAGCTATGAATCCATTTTTTTCAAATAGGAATTTAGATAAAGAGTTCAACCTGTACTGGTCTACTTCCCTTTGAAACTCAAACTGATTTGGCACAATTACATATTTATAGTCATTTAAACTATTTTGGGCAGGCAATAGCATAATGGCAAAAAAAGTCAATAATGCGAAAATGTATTTATTCGTTTTCATTGGTTTTAAAAATATAGTTGAATCCTAATTGTAAAGATAAGCTTTGCGCTTTTGCCAAGTTCTGAAATTTCAATAAATTATCTGCCATCACATAGAAATTCACATTGCCCAAATGCACTGAAATTCCAAGACCTAGGTTTGTACTTGAATATGAGTCCAATGTGTATGCTGCTTTTAAGCGTAATTGATCGATTAAACGTCTATAATAAAAAGCGGTTAAAGCCAACTGTGGTTGCTTTGGCCTATTGACAGCAAATAATTGAATCCCAACTGCATTGTCATACCTCTCGGTGTTAGCCTTGCAATTACATTCGTCTTTGCTTGAATTCTTTCCAAAGGCATAATTTATGGCTGCATTCAACTTTACAGGTCTCCAAGTCGTGTATTTGTCATTTGTCTTCTCTACATCAAATAAATTCTCATATTGTTCTGCTACTTCATCCCAATATTCTTGAGCTGTCTGCCCTTGACTACTCTCAGGAAAAAGTGGGTTTATTCCGTCAAACTCATAGTAGCCATCCAATTTGTGATTTTCTATGTCTTTTTTATGCCTTATGAAACCTATGTCTTGAATACTACCATCTATGGTAAGGTTCTCCTTTAACCTGTAAGTAAACCCAATATCAAACCCAAGTCCAAGGTTTCCTCCAAAGAGCACCCGCTTTTTCAATGTGGAAACATCGTTGGAAAAATCAGAATTTTCATCATTTGTCAAGCTGGACAAACCAGATGTTCTTAGCTCTAGACCTAGATTGAAAATGTGCTTGTAAAAATTCTCCGTACCTGGTTTGGTAACAAATGTCCCGCTATTTTTAGTGGAATTAACATTCACTAGGCTGGAATAAATTTTACCTCTTGCCCCTATTGTAAGCTTATTGCTTACCTTTTTATTGTACCCTACATGCAAAACAGAAATTAATTCTCCACTTACATTTAAATCACTCAAATCAAATGTTCTATCTATATTGTTGAAATTGCCTTCATAAGCCAGAACAGCATAATCCTTGGGAAAATATGAAAACACATCCAATTCCTCATATAGTCCAAAAGAAAGGTATTCGTTTTTTTCGTAATCACTTCCAAAGGCAAAGCCGCCCGACAATATTTCCAATTGCTGATTTATTGCAAACACATCCTTGTCATCCATACTATATACCACATCTCTCAATTTCGAGTTGAAATCACGACCATCTTTGGCAAATACGTCATATGCGGAAAGTCCAGACAGACCAACATTCGCATGTAAATGTGACAATAACGGAACACCTACATACCAATCGTTTTCAATTTGCGCACCAGGGTTGATCAACAAAGCTTGTGGAACCTCACTGAAACCATACAATAGTTGTTTGTTCTGAGAAGAACAAACACAGCTCACGACAATGAATAACAGGCACATCTTTTTCATTCGGATGTGTCTATGTTAAAAAAGAATGTTCCTTTTGAGCGAAAACGCAATGCACCCAATGAGTCTTCATCAAGGGACGAACCATCTGTACTTGAAAATATCGTTAACGTCAATGCCAATTTATTTGTCGCTTTGATAGCCTCTAAATTATCACCTTCGAAAATCTCTTCTTGTTCAACCAAGATTTCTTGGTTGTTTACAGCTGTCGGAATATTGAAGAGCAATGTATACTGGAGTTCATCAGCATCATTTAAAAAATCAACCTTTGCTTCGTAAGCTCTATCTATTGTATTGATAGCTTCAAACTGAAGAATTGACTTCTTTAAATTGTCTCTTACAAACCCGCCATTGAAAACTTCTACAACTACTGAATCTGTTACAAATGCTACTTCAGATCCATTTTCGTTAATAAAAGAGGGTGCTGGCTCATCAAAAAAGAGCAAGCTGGATTCGATGGTTGGAGTAAGTACGATGCCTTCTGCTTGGTCAAAATCCACATTTTTCACACACGAAATAGTCACAAAGCACAAAACAGCGTGAAAAAATATGCATTTTAACGTTTTCATAACTATTTTCTTATAAAAACGTCAAATAACTCGTGTTATTATCAAAAAAAGCGTTTTATTTCCTCTAAAGCCTTGACTTGTTTTATGGTAGAATCTATTTTCTCATTATGATAATTGAAACAAATGGCATCCAATCCTACATTCAGAGCTCCTAGTATATCTGCTTCATAGTTGTCACCAATCATTATGCTTTTTTCTTTTGATGTCTTCGCCAAGTCCAATGCAAAATGAAACATTTTGGGGTTAGGTTTTTTTACACCTACCATCTCTGAATTCGTAACGGTTTCAAAGTAATGTGCGATTTTGGATTTTTCCAATTTATACTGTTGTACTTCTTCAAAACCATTGGTTATGATATGTAATCTGTAATTGGGTTTCAAATATTCCAAAAGCTCGATGGCACCGTCAAAAATATGGTTATGCGTGGTCAAATATGCTATGTAGTCTTCAGATAGTTTATTTATGACATCATCACCAATCTCCATGTCTATTGCACTAAACGTTTCATTCAATCGACTGAATCTCAATTCCTCCTTACTTATTTCCTCTTCTCTATATAGCTTCCAATACTTTAGGTTTATTGGCTCATAGTATTCCAAAAATGAATGCAAGGGAACATTGACATCATTTATTTTGAAAATCAAATCAAAGGTTAGTGCGGAATTCCTATCAAAATCCCAAAGTGTATGATCCAAATCAAAAAATATATCGGTTATTTTATTCTTCATTAGTCGATTCTATAATGATGTTAAATAATTCTTTATAGCCTTTCCACGTTTCGATGCTACTAAACGTATAGTTGTGAAAAACGGATACAAATGTTCCATTTACTTGTCTTACCTCAGCAATAATCCTGTTCAACATTAATTTCTTGTCCAACAAAGAATGTGTTTTCAACAATGCATAATCCAGCAAATGGTATGTATTGATACGTAATGGTGTTTGTATTTCGTAATCCAAATCGTAAAAGAAAAAAGGAGTACAAGTTCCAGCTCTAAAACCTATGTGGTTTATGTAACCCATGGTGTAGTCGTCCGGAATTTCCAATTCCACCAAGTTCCTGTATGATTCGGGAAGATTCAATTTTGAAAATGATTGTCTGGATGCCGAGAGCGAACTGTTTGTAATGGACTCCAATCTCAATTTTTCCTTCTTGAGCATGGCTTTGTTCTCCAAGGCAAAATAACTAGCCTTCAATCCTATCCTACAATAATCCGAAACTTGCTTTATCAACGATATGAACTTTCGCTTTTGTACGTTTATGTTTTTATCATAGGTAGACAAATCCCCTATCAAAAAGAAAACGACAAACTTGAACTTGGTTTGCCTTTGTCTGTTTATAATGTATTTGAAGGTATCGAAAGGATCGTTTTGCAATCCAAACAACACAGCATACCTAGTATACAATTCCCTGAATCTAAAGCTAAAAAAATCCTTGATCGTTCCTCCTATGGTCCGTATGACGCCTTTTAGCTTGTAGGTATATGCAACTGGCACATCTATTACCGGAGAAATATTGTAATGTCGTTCTGGGAACTCAAAATCTGGATATTGCTTCTTTAAAAGATCTTTAAATTTATAAGCCCAAACATCTACGACCGGTTGCTGTAAAAAACCGTATTTGAAGGCCAAACTATCTTCTGCCATAAAACGTCCATATTCGTCCTTTACATGCGGTAGATATTCCTCATAACGACTCAACAAGTAAAAAGAAGCTGCAAAAATATCGAATGGCAATGCACTTTGTCCACCATTTGGGAAAAAGCATTTGGTATTTTCCCAATCCGTGACTTTTATATCCAAATCGTTCAATCCTTGTTCAAATAGCAATTCATGAGAACGAATAAATACCTCATTGCTAAGTGGCTGTCTTGCATAGGACATTTTTAAGCTGTCATGAGCTATAAAATCCTCTATGGTCGTAGTAAACCGAACAGGGACCCCTAGTATTCTAGTACATATTTGTTTAAATGTGTACTTTAACCTTGGAGTTATCTTATGAGAATAAACTAAAAGCATAGATTCAATTTGTTATGGACAATCTCAATTCTTTTCAAAAATAACAAATATGTGGAAATCAATAATTTCATAAGATGCCATCGTCTGCAAAACTAAAGTATGCTTTTTCCGTGATTATTATGTGATCCAATACCTTTATGTCCAAACTTTCTGAAGCTATTTTCAACTTTTGGGTTAATTCCCTATCTGCCTTACTTGGGTTTAGATTTCCGGAAGGATGATTATGAGCCAATAAGATTCCTGTGGCTCCTACTTCCAATGCGGTTTTGAGTGCTAGGCGCACATCTACCAATGTACCTGTAATCCCACCTTTACTCAATTGATTTTTCTGAATGACCTTGTTGGAGTTGTTTAAATAGACTATCCAAAACTCTTCGTGGGGCAATTCCCCTATGATGGGTTGCAACAATTCGAAAACCGATTTGCTGGAAGTGATTTTCTTACGCTCCAAAGCTTCACTTCCTCTCCTCCTTCTACCCAATTCCAAAGCTGCCATTATGGAAACGGCCTTGGCTTCCCCAATTCCCTTGAATGCCGTTAGTTGCTTGGTGGTAAGCTTTCCCAGCTCGCCCAAATTGTTATTGGTCGTAGCAAGTATGCGCTTGCACAAATCTACGGCACTTTCCTCTCTGTTTCCTGATCCTATTAAAATGGCAACCAATTCGGCATCACTTAGTGCCGACTTCCCCTTGTTGAGTAATTTTTCTCGTGGTTGATCATCTTCCGACCAGTTTTTTATTGAAAATGACGATAATTCTTTATGCATTTAGTAAATATAGAAAATGTCTCCAAATCATTAGCTGAATAAGTGGTATTAATGCACAATTTATTTGAACTTGATCTAGTAACCTCGATTCTATCCTTGGAAGGAAAAAATTAGGGTTGAGACATCTTTCATTAAAGATATATATTGTAAATTTCAGAAGCAATTATTTAATCATTGGTTATATGCAATCCATTCTCAAAGATGACTCTCATAATGAGATACTAAAAAGAATTCAAAATTTAGACGAAGGCACATCTCCTCTATGGGGAAAGATGACTATTGGACAGATGGCACATCATTGTCAAGCCCCATTGAACATCATGATGCAAAAAAAGGATTATAAGTTAAAACCCAATTGGATTGTCAAGACCTTTTTTAAAAAATCGTTGTACAATGACAAACCTTGGCGAAAAAACCTACCGACGGCCCCGCCACTGAAAGTTCTTGACGACAAGGATTTCAAGAAAGAAAAAGAGCAACTGTTAGAGCTTGTCATGGAACTTCATGAACATAAAAACAAAACCGAATGGCAAGCCCATCCCATCTTTGGCGAGTTTACTGCCCAACAATGGGGGCAAATGCAATACAAGCATTTGGATCACCATTTAAAACAGTTTGGAGTTTAGCAATCGTTTTTCACCCATTTACATCATCCTTTAAATGAATTACCCTCCTAAACAT
The DNA here is from genome assembly GCA_947496215.1 of uncultured Bizionia sp. Classification (GTDB taxonomy): domain Bacteria; phylum Bacteroidota; class Bacteroidia; order Flavobacteriales; family Flavobacteriaceae; genus JAHDHI01. The sequence goes on along the minus strand of CANMCF010000011.1, from coordinate 30,340 downwards.
CATCAAGACAATGACATCAATCATATGATAGATGTCATTGAAAACTACCCTTTGGCCACAATTGTTTCGGTTAAGGACAATAATCCAATCATTACGCACCTACCTTTGATATATAACGAAGACGGCAACCTGATAGGACATATCGATAAATTCAATCCTCACGCAGAATTGCTAAAAGACGGCAACGACGTCACCATATTGTTCTCAGGACCACAATGCTACATTTCCCCTAGCATATATGGAACCAAGCAATTACCTACTTGGAATTACATTAAGGTACACTTGAAAGGCAAGGCTACAGCCATTGAAGATTCTGAAGCCATTAAACATACAATTGTGAAAATGACGAATTTCCTGGAACGTCCAGATCATGGATATGAGTTAAAAATGGACGATTCAAGAATGGATGCTCTAGTTGACTACATTAAAGGTTTCCAAATTAACATTACACATTGGGAAGGTAAGTTCAAGCTTTCTCAAGACAAAAAACCTAGTGACATTGCAAATGCAAAAGAAGAATTGATTCGCGCCAATCAGGAAAGCATAAAAAGTTTTTTGGATAGGGTCATTTAAAATGTGGGAACATCTTATCCGCCTTAAGCAAGACACTTGTCACCTGATCTATGAACATTTTAGGTTTGTAGGGTTTGGATATTATGGCATTCATACCTACTGCCTTGGCCAGTGTTTGACTATGTTTTGTTATATCCGCAGTTATGGCCACAATTGGCAAATTGCTATTCAGCCTGTTGCTTGACCTAATTTTTTTGGTAGCTTCATATCCATTGCATATCGGCATATGAATATCCATTAAGATCAAATCCAATTCATTGTTCTCAAATATGTTTATTGCCTCTGCTCCATTTTCGGCCATCACAATCGTTGCTCCCCACTTCTTCAAAAATTGTTCCCCTATCTTTAGGTTTATCTTATTGTCATCCACCAAAAGCACCTTGACCCCTTTCAGTGTCTCTGGATCGAAATCAAAAGGCTTTGTGCTCTCATTACTTGTATCGTTCTTACTCAAAGTCAAATCCAACAAGACTATGAATGTCGTTCCTTCTCCTTCCACACTTTTAACGCTTAGATCCCCACCTAGCATCTTAACCAAATCCTTGGCTATGGACAACCCTAGGCCTGTACCCCCAAATCGCCTTGTGATTGAGCTTTCTGCTTGCTGAAATGGATTGAAGATACTTTCCAACTTGTCTTCGGGAATGCCTATTCCAGTATCGGAGATTTCAAATTTCATTTTACAGACGTCCTTTATGACTTCCTCCTTGCTTGCCCTAAAGAAAATATTTCCATTCTTTGTGAATTTTATGGCATTGTTCAACAAGTTTATCAAAACCTGATATAGTTTCGTCTCATCTCCGCAAAAGCTTTGATTGATCTCGTCATCAATAACAAACTCCAAATTGTTGTTTTGCGAATGTGTATCGAAGGCAAAAGCATTCTTCAAGTTTTTCAGTAACGTCCTTAGGTTGAAATGTACATTTTCTACTTGAAGCTTGTTTGCTTTTATCTTTTCGACATCCAAAACATTGCTTAACAATTTCAATAGCTTGTCGCTTGCATAATCCGTAATTTTCAAATACTCCATTTGCTTTGGGTTTGGGCTTTCGGATTTGAGCAAGTTCAATGTTCCTATGATTGCATTTAAAGGCGTTCTTATCTCATGACTTATCACGGATAGGAACTTGTCCTTTATCTCATTTGCCTTTTCTGCTTCCAACTTGGCATTTTTCAAAGCTGTGATGTTACTGGAGTATACATTTACGTAATCCCTATCGGAAATAGGATAAAACCGCAAATTATAGGTTTCCTTCCCCAATGTTATCTCCCTGGTATCCTCGATGTTGTTTTTTACTACCTGCTCTATAAATTCCAATACGTCCGCATCGCATATTTTATTGTTCGTCATATGCCATTGTCTCAACAATTCTTCCGACGCTCTATTCCTATTTAATACATACCCGAACCTATCTATCCTCAAGGTAGGCTGCGACGTCTCATTGAAGAAACGAGCCAAGACCTCATTTTTTTGATTGGCTTGTATTTCTGCTATTTTAATCGCACAAATTGACGAAACGCTCTTTAAAATGTCCAAGTGTTCTTGTTGGAAAAAATGCTTTTCAGAATGCTCGGAATCTATTACACCTATCAGCTCTCCATCTAAAATCAAGGGTACGGCAATTTCCGAATTTCTCGATATGTCATCTACGATGTATCTGGAATCTTTGGTGCAATCCCCCACTATCTCTGCCATACCTGATTGGCCTACATAACCAACTATTCCTTCCCCCATCTCCAAATAGATGGGATTTGCTATCATACCTGGATCAAGTACTTTCGGACCATAGGCCACCTTTTGAACCAGCCTATTGTTTTTTTTGTCGAAAAGATAGATTACGCAATCCTCCAAGTCCAGAAGTTTGACACAATTGGAGACCACATCCCACAAAATATCCTCAATGCTATTTTTCTTGTAGGTATACTTGAAAGTATGCTCTACAAGATGTTTGACTATTGCTAAATGTGCTTCTAAGTAATTCATTTCAAGGGGCAAAAGAATGCTTAAATATATGATTTTATAATATATATTTAATATTTAGCATAAATTTTCACAATATCCTTGCCAAATTCCCATCCTTTCAGGATTAATTTCAAGAATGTATAAATCATTCTCTCCCCTTATGAACCTACTGTACTGAGTAAGAGTCCAATCGCCTTTGAATCCTAGGTATGTTCGAAGAAACAAATGATATGGTTTCGTAGACAAACCCTACACCATCCGAGTAATAGATGTTGTCCAACCCAGGAAGCAATGTGCCATCTGGGTTGCTTTTGGCATAGCGATGGGAATTTATACTAGTGAAGTTTCCTGCCTCTACAATAAACTCACTGGTTCCTTGCTGCAAGGTTTCATATGTGTTGCCCCAATCCTGTTCATTCAGAAGACGTTCGGAAAAATCATTGTTTGTGAATTTAATCGCTCCTGTCTCCCAAACTAGGTAACCCAAAGAATCCCTCAACAACTCTGTACGTTCCCCATTGACATTAAGTAGCGGGTTATTGTCATCGTTCCCTGAAGTAAGCGTCTTGAACTCGAAATAGGTATTGCCATTTGCTTCCTGAGTGCCAACAACCTCCACAGAGTCTATTACACCAGAATAATCATATTCTTCGGTACTTGTGTTGTAGATGTAGTTTTTGTACACCCATGAGTTACCGACTGTCAAGGCATAGAAATTGCTAGCTTGGGTCCCTCCTGTTTCACAATTCCCGTCATCGTCGTTGGAACAAGAAAAAATAAATGCAATGGCACATAATGATAAGATAATACGTTTCATAAAAGTTGGATTTTTGATTAAATGAATGAAATAAAACGTAATTATGCTTCTATGGGTATTGGGAGTTTTGGTTTAGTTATGCATACAAACGTTGGCAAATCTCCTTTATTACATTGTGGGTTCAATTTATTTTATCTATTGCCAAAATGGGGTATTTCTCTTTTAATTCCCATAATTCCCTTTTTTGTTCCTCTGTGAACCTGTATCTATCCTTGGATATGTCAAACCCCTTTGAAGCATTGTCTTGTCGAACGTTATTGGCAGCTTTGAAGTGAGCTGAAAGCACGGTAATGTAATCTTGATAGGTCGCATTCTTTGAAAAGTAATATTCAAAACCGGTATCCGCATTTATGAGTTCTTCAAATCTTGAGATCAATAGGTTGTTTGTTACAAACGCTTCATCAAACTTGACTTTGTTACCTACATCCACTCTTACCGTATCCGTATACACTGCTTCAAATTCCGTCCATAGATGTGGTGGAGGTGGTGGCAAGGGAATATCTGTTGCTTTCATGAAATCCAATGTAAAAGGAAGCAAGCTTCGTTCAAAGCTTCTGTTCACAAAACGCTGATTCACTGTATTGGGATTATGAATCAGATATCTTATTTTCAATTGATTATAAATGAACAACTCTGCCTCAAAGTACTTTATGTGCTTTAATTCAATGTCTTTGTCTGCAAAAAGGACAACAGTCAATTTAGAGATAGCATCTTCTCTCACATAATTTTTATACTTTGAAACATCACTACCAACTTGATTTAAGTATATTCGTTTTCCATCACCATTGATGATGAGTAGATCTCCATTGGAATCCGAAGTAAGTGTAAAATTAACTTCATAACGCCCGTAATAATCTCTCTCATTGTCATAAAATAAGCTTACTGGAAATTCATAGTTGGAATACTCGTTTAAAGCCGACTCATCCATCGATTTATAATCGACAACATTAATTTTAGACAAACCAAAGGCCAGAATGGCTAGACTCACAAAATGAATGGCAAACCACTTGTATTTCCTTTTCCCTAGCACGATTAACAGAGTTTTCCAAGTTTCCAAGTACATTACGCCAATCAGCAAGATAAAGGGTATTTGAAAATAAGGTAGATAAGGAAAATCCAAATAGTTTGTGGACAGGACACCTAATACCAATCCTATTTTTCCAAACCAAAACATGAAAGTTCCATTCAGTGCAACTTGATCATTAATAATGCTATGCCTCTTTATGTTTCTTCTCGAAAGAATAGATTGTGGACTACTCAACAAAAAGGCAATGGCGATAGAATTCCCCAAAATCACTGACAAGGAAGCAAAAAACAGATTGTAAAAGTCCCTGTTGGCCTCACTAACAATGTTTGGCGCCCCAAAGGACATTACTCTAAAAGTTTCCCTCAACACGTAAAAACCACTATAAATGGCAAATGCAGAACATATACCTACTAGAATGGACAAGACGAGTCGCTGTTTGGAAACTCCCTTGAAATTTACCTCGGTATCGTAAAAGCGTCTTTTGAATTTCATAGGCGAATGGCTCTACTTTATGGGTATGCCCATTCTTGAAAACGTTACAATGCCCTATTGACTTTGTAAAAGAAATCAACTAACTTCGTTTAACTATTAATATAAAACATTAAAACGATTTCATATCACCTTTGACGTTAAACAAACTCCCCCTATCAATTAACAAAAACACACTGTTTTCAATGAAATCAAATAGAATCCAGATTGATTGCTCTGTATGCCATATTAAATGCAGAGATCACTACACATCAAGGTATTTCACAAAAAAATCACACTTTTTTCACATTTCAACCCAATGCTTAACCATTCATTATCAATACATTTGACATAAATCAATCAAAATTTACAGATATGGAAAAGGGTATTATATTTTTTTGTTCGGCATTTGCGATCCTGAGTCTGACGGCTTGTGGAGACATCAAGGAAAATGATTCAATTGCAGATCAATTGGATTCATCAGTAGGCAAGGAAATCGCAAGCAATGCGCAAACAACAGAAAAAGTCAAAAAGAAGGTCTTTACAGATTTCATCTATGATGTAAGTTCAAGGTTTAACGTCATCAAGAAGGGCGATTTGGATAAGGCGAGAGCTTTCAGTGATTTTATTGGTGAAGAACACGCACAACGAATAGTATCCTACAAGTATCTGAATGTTACGATTCTTGGTAAAAACCAACCACCCAGTGTCAAGGAAATTACCCATAATGGCATTCTTACAACTGCTCAGACAAATCTATTGCAATCACTCGACTATTCAACCAATGTATTCATCGAGGCCGGATATGTGGAAAAGAACATCGAAACCGGCCATTTGGAAGATAGCCATTCGACTCCATATCTTACCATTGTCCCAGAAAAGCAAGCCACTTACATGAATGGTAAGGCAGCACTTATGAAATACCTGAAAGACAACAGTGAACATGCCCGTACAAATGTGGAAGCAGGGAAGTTGCGTCCTGCCAAGTTATTCTTTACCGTGACAAAGGATGGGGCCATTGAAAACGTTAATCTGGATCGCTCTTCTGGCTATCCTCTTGTAGATGATACGATGATCGAACTAATTACCAAAACTTCAAATGCGTGGCAACCTGCCGAAAATGCAAAAGGAGAGAAAGTGGGTCAAGAACTTGTGGTCTCCTTTGGTTTGATGGGGTGTTGAACATCCCTGAAGACAATCTACATTTCACCATATATGCCATAATGAAAGCAACTTGATGCATTCTTGTTTCCCCTATGAAAATTCCAACAAAAGAAACATTATGAAGCAACAAGCCCATACCCATTGTTGAAGATGTTTACAATGCCTATTGATTTTATAAAAAAAATCAATTATCTTAGTCTAGCTCCTGAAAATAATTTCATAATCATTTTAATCAATGAAAATATTATTAACAGGTTCAACAGGTTACATAGGCAAACGACTCATTCCCGCTCTAATTGAAGCAGGCCATGAAGTCATATGTTGTGTCAGGGACACTAACAGGTTCAATCCACCAGAATCACTAAAGAAGAGCATTACCGTACTTAAATTAGACTTGTTGAACAAAAAGTCTTTAGATGGCATCCCTGAAGATATTGATGGCGCATATTATTTAGTACATTCCATGTCGTCATCCAGCGATTATGAATCTCTCGAAGAAACCTCTGCAATAAACTTTAGAAATGCGCTTGAAAAAACCAAAGTGAAACATGTTGTCTATTTAAGTGGCATAGTAAACGAATCGGAACTGTCAAAACATTTAACTTCTAGAAAGAATGTGGAGATCGAACTCAGTAAGGGAAACTACAATTTCACAACATTGAGGGCCGGAATAATTATTGGATCTGGTAGTGCTTCTTTTGAAATCATAAGGGATTTGGTGGAAAAATTGCCAATCATGGTCGCTCCGAAATGGCTTAATACCAGATGCCAACCCATTGGAATTACCGATGTCATAGCATTTCTTTCCAAGTCAATGTTCAATCCAAAAACATTCAATCAAAATTTTGACATTGGCGGTCCAGATGTATTGTCTTATAAAAACATGCTGTTGGGTTTTGGAAAGGTCAGGAATTTAAAGCGTAAAATAATCACTATCCCCGTCATGACTCCCAAGCTTTCCTCATACTGGCTTTATTTTGTCACCTCCACGTCATACAAGCTGGCTTCATCTCTTGTAAGTAGCATGAAAGTGGAAGTCGTTTGCCGCGACAATAGACTTGATGACATTCTTGGAGTAAAACCCTTGAATTATGAGAATGCATTGAAAAGGGCATTCAGTAAAATTGAAAGCAACGCAATCCTTTCGAGTTGGAAGGACGCCTACTCTAGTAGTGGATTGACCTTTAACATCTCAGAGTTTATCAGAATCCCTTCTTTTGGATGTTTCAAAGACAGTAGGATGAGGGCTATCCCAAACCGAAGAAATTGCATAGATAAAATCTGGAGCATTGGAGGAACTACCGGATGGTATTATGGAAATTGGTTGTGGAGAATTAGAGGTTTCATTGACAAGCTGTTTGGAGGTGTTGGACTTAGAAGAGGCAGGACCAATCCATCCACGATAAACGTTGGTGATTCAATCGATTTTTGGCGGGTGTTGTATGCCAATAAAAAAGAAGGGCGCTTACTCTTGTTTGCTGAAATGAAACTTCCTGGAGAAGCTTGGCTGGAATTCAAAGTTGTAGACGGAAAACTTCTACAAACGGCAACATTTAGACCTTTAGGCTTGCCAGGTAGATTGTACTGGTATACCGTATTGCCATTCCATGGATTCATCTTCAATGGAATGATAAGACAAATTACCAATCACACATAAAGTAAACAGCATTAAAATATCCGTTTTGCACAACAACTCCCTATTGACTTTGTAAAAAAAATCAACTAACTTCGTTTAACTGCTGATATAAAACATTAAAACGATTTCATATCATCTTTAACGTTGAGAGTCATTGCACAAGTGACGTGTTACTCCGCTGCAAAAAACCATCACTCATATGAATAGATGGTTTTTTACGACTCCCATAACACTCAATGACTCTCAACGGTCAGGGAATGGCTATGCATCAATTAAGTCTAAGCCTTTTTATTAAGGTTTTTTCTTAACTTGTGAAACGATCACACAACAATAGATATACTCTATAGATGCACAGCCAAAGCTCTTATCGTGTATGCTGCGCATCCACAGAGCATAATCCCTGACCGTTAAACGAACTTCCCCAAATTCACTATGATTCTCATAAGATAATAACTTGAGTCAATCGGCAACTGCCACTTGGCTTTTAACAACTTGAAACAAAATAAAATTACTCGATCAATCCTTTAACCTCATCAAAATCCAATCCGCCATAATTACCGGAACTCATCAACAACAAAGCTTTGTCATCAAATTTTTGAGAAAACAAAAATGCTTTGAAATCGTCAGGATTCGTATAGATGATTAAATCGTCTCGTTGAAAGGCCGTCGCTATTTGTTCGTGTGTCACTGCATCCAGTTTCTTTATTTCCACAGCGTGTGGAGAGTAAAATACGACAGCGACATCGGCAGCATCCAAAGCCCCTTTGTATTCCTTCAGGAATTCTGCATTCAAGCTACTGTAGGTATGCAATTCCAAACAAGCTACCAAAGTCCTGTTCCCGTATTGCTCCTTCACGGCATTGGTCGTTGCTTCCACCTTGCTTGGTGAGTGCGCAAAATCCTTGTAGGCCACGCTGTTTTTACTTTCTGCAATTTTTTCCAATCGTTTGCTCGCTCCTTTGAATGTGGCAATGGCTTCATAGAAATCATCCTCGTCTATTCCCATGTGTTGACAAATCCATTTCGCCCCAGCCAGATTGTTCAGATTGTGCTTCCCGAAGACCTCAATCGGCAAAGGCCCTTCTGGCGTCTCCAACATGGTTTCACCATCTTCCACGGTGTATTCCGGTGTTTGGTATGCCAGTTTGCGAATGGGGTTCAAACTCTCTTCCACCACACGCTTTACCTCGGCATCTTCTTCGTTGTAATTTATGCTTCCACCATTGACGATGCTATCCACGAAAATACGGAATTGTTCCACATAGTTGTCGTACGTGGGAAACACATTGATGTGATCCCAAGCTATGCCGCTCAACAAGGCAATATTCGGTTTGTACAAATGAAATTTGGGACGCCTGTCTATTGGGGAACTCAAGTATTCGTCTCCTTCCAAGACGATGAAATCATTGTCCTCTGTTAGTTTAACCATCACATCGAACCCTTCCAATTGTGCTCCTACCATATAATCGACATCACGATCGTGATAGTGCATGACGTGCAATATCATCGAGGTAATGGTCGTCTTCCCATGACTTCCTCCAATGACCACCCTGGTCTTGTGTTTGGATTGCTCATATAGGAACTCCGGATAACTGTATATCTTGACTCCCAATTCCTGTGCTTTCGACAACTCAGGATTATCTTCCTTGGCATGCATTCCCAAAACTATGGCATCCAACTTGTCGTTTATTTTCTCTGGAAACCATCCGAAGTCTTCTGGCAACAATCCTTTGTCTTCCAATCTTGATTTTGATGGTTCGAAAATGGTATCGTCACTTCCAGTTACCTTATATCCCTTGTTATGCAATGCCAAGGCCAGATTGTGCATTGCACTACCTCCTATGGCTATAAAATGTACATTCATTGTTTTATTTTGAAGATGATCCAAAGATACTTTTTTTAGGAATGAAGCAATGAAATTTCAGTACGAATTTCTCTAATCCAAAAAACCGAAAATGAAAACAGTTGCAAGATATCGTTGACTTAAAGGTTTTCTATTATCTCCTTCTCTTTTCTAAACGGCTTCAAATCCTTGTCGGAAATGGCTTTGTCTATCCAAACCAAAGCCTCTTTTTTGTTTTTTCTATGTTTGTATATCTGCGCCAACCTATAATAGGCCCAGGATTTGGGAACACCATCCTTTGCACTGTAATTGAGTAAATATTCCTTCAAGCAATGCTCGCCTTTGTCCAATTGCAAATTATATTCTGCACACACCTTCCCTATTTGGTAATGCATGGCATTGCGCTTATGCTTGTCTCCTGAAGCCTCTATGTTTTCAATTGCCTTTTCCGGTTCTTTTTCATCTTCGTATAATTTTGTAAGCTTGTCATAGCATGTAATCGAACCACCTACGTTAATAGCCAACTTGTAATACTTCTCGGCCAGTTCCGGCTCATCATCATACTCATAGATATAGCCTTTGGCAAGATAGCCATCCACCTTGGACAAAGCTTCCAATTCGTTGGCATATTTAAACGACTTCTTTTTGCTACCACCAATGATGCCTGGCAATTGCATGTACAATTCCACCAATGCCCAACGTGTATCGATGTGCTTGGGATCGAGCTCGGCAGCCTTCACAAAGGAAGACTTCACATCTCCAATGATGCCCAAAGCTCTTATTTTGCTAATGCTAAGTGCTTTCATTCCCAAAGCACCACCATACTTGTAATGATAATTAGCCATATTGGGTTTGGCAGCTACAAGCTTTTTGTACTCCTTAGCTGCATCATCCCACTTTTTTTGATGTCCGTAGGCATCTCCCAACAGTTCGATGGCCTTTAAATCCTTTGGGTTTTTCGTTACGAAGGGACTCAACAAGTTTTCAGCCTTTGCAAAGTTCTTTTTTGCTATGAATTGCTCTGCCTCGTGGTAAGGAGATTGCCCTAAACATAGCAGTGGAAAAAGAAAGAAAAAAAGAAATGATCGCATAGGTTGAAATAATTAAGACAAAAATAATATTCTATTGGTATTGTTTTTGATTTGTATTAAAAAAGTTTTCGTTAACTTTAAAAACGCTTCTGTTCCCTCAAGGAAACGCAGACTTCACACATTTAGTGTTTTAAGTCGTATTTTGGAGAGGTACATTGCATAAAAAACAAAAAATGAACAAGTACATATCCATATTGATGATCATCCTTTTTGCAAACACCTCCTTCTCCCAAGATAAAGATTATTCCGAGTCATGGAAACAGGTGGGCGCCCTTGAGTCCGAAGGCTTGCCAAAATCGGCTTTGAAAAAAGTCGAGGAAATCGAAGAGAAGGCAAAGGCAGATGACAATGCCCCGCAAATGATAAAGACCTTGCTCTTCAAAAGCAAATATGCCTTGACTCTGGAAGAGGATGCTCAACTAGGCATAATAACCAGCATAAAAGCAGAAATAGAAAAAACTAGTTCGCCAACCAAGAACATCCTCGAAAATGTATTGGCCAACCTATACTGGCAATACTTTCAGCAAAACCGTTATAAGTTTTACAACAGAACAAAAACCGAAGACAAGGTGGACACTGAGGACTTTAGAACTTGGGACCTTCAAACATTGTTCGACGAAGTACATTTGCATTTCGGCAATTCCTTGAGCAATGGCTTGTTGTTGCAACAAACCAAATTGGACGATTACAAAGTACTTTTGACAAATCCCAAAGACTCAAAAACATACAGACCCACGGTATTCGACTTTCTAAGTCACAATGCCTTGACGTTCTATGCCACCAAAGAACACCAAATAACAAAACCTGCCTATAAATTTGAAATTGACGATTCCAGCTTTTTTGCAGATGCCGAAGTTTTTTCGCGAATGAACATAACTTCAAAAGATTCCACCTCACAAGAGTTGAATGCCCTCAAGATATACCAATCCTTGATAAAGTTTCATCTAAAGGATGAAGCGCCGTACGCATTGGTGGATGTAAACATCAATCGTCTAAAATATGTAAAGCAAAATGCCATCTTCGACGAAAAAGAGACACTTTTGATAGAAGTTCTTAGAGTTGAAAGCAAAAAATTTGAATCACACGAGGTTTCTGCCTTGTATGACTATGAAATCGCCCATATTTACAATACACAGGCTCAAGACTACAACCCAAAGACAAAACCAGAAAACAGATGGAAACGCAAAGATGCATTGGATCTATGCAATACGGCAATATCGAAATTCCCTAAAAGTAGAGGTGCCGAGAAATGTACCGCTCTAAAAAACAACATCCAGAATCCTCATTTGCAAATCAAGACGGAAGGCCTTTTGCCAATACAAACAGATGCTCGCCTATTGCTGACACATAAAAATTTGGAACAACTGGATTTTAAAGTTCATAGGCTGTCAGAAAAACAATTTGAAACCTTCATAAAGACCTATAGAAAGGATGAACAACAAAAAATAATTTCAAAGTTGGAGGTTTTGAAACAATGGCAAGCGTCGTTGAAAAACGAAAACGATTATCAAAGTCACAATACGGAGATCCTATTGCCAAAATTGGACAATGGACGTTATCTAATTGTTGCGAACACCAATGATTTGGGTGCCAACTTCTCATCATATTCGACAATACAAGTCACCAACATTGCAGCTGTGGAATATGAGAACAATGCGCACAAGCACTTCCAATTCATCGACAGAAACAATGGAGTCCCAATTGCAAATACGGTTGTACACATAAGCTACCGACATAACAACGGACAAGAAGAAGAAACCAAAACCACGGATGAATTAGGAAGAATAAAGGTTGCCAAGACGAAACGAACCCGTAGAAATATGAAGTTGAAGATAGTTTCCAAAAACGATACGGGCTATTTTGGGGACTACTACGTATATGGACGCTACAAAGAAGATAACGAATCCAAGCCATACAACAGTGCATTCACATTTACAGACAGAAGCATCTACAGACCTGGACAAACAGTTTATTTCAAAGCCATTGCCATACGAACCAAGAATGACAAATCCGAAGTTCTAACCAATGAAAAAGTGTCTTTGAAATTAATGAACACCAATTATGAAGAAGTAAAAACGTTAAAATTGGTTACCAATGAATATGGTTCTGTTGCTGGTGAATTCATCTTACCTAACGATGGATTGACCGGAAATTTCAACATCCAATTGAATGGTAACGGTTTTAATTCCAATACGTCTTTTTCAGTCGAAGAATACAAGCGCCCTAAATTCGAAACAAAATTCGAGCCCATCACGGAAACCATAAAAGTCAATGACAGCGTTACCATAAAAGGTGAAGCCTTGGCCTTTGCAGGAAGTACGATTACGGATGCCAAAGTAACCTATCGTGTAAAACGTAGCATAAAGTTCCCTCGCTGGTATTATTGGTCCAGCCGTTATGCCTACCCTAGCGAACCCATGGAAATAACACACGGTGAGACAACTACAAATGCAGAGGGAAAATATGAGATTACCTTCAAGGCCATTCCAGACGAAAGTGTCGACAAGGACAACTTGCCAATTTTCAACTACGAAGTCTCAGCAGATGTCACAGACATAAATGGAGAAACCAGAAGTGCCTCCACCATAGTCAATGTAGGATACCACGCAATCACTGCAAATGTGGGGATAGAAGGCAAACTAGACAAGACAAGCAAAGACCACAGCTTGTCCATAGACACTAAAAATTTAAATGGAGAATTTGTTCCAGCAAAAGGATCCATCAAAATATACAAGCTCTCTGCTCCAGACCATGTATTGAGGACGAGACCTTGGGGAGCACCGGACTACCAAAGCTTTACAAAGGAGGAATTCAAGAAATTGTTCCCCCACGACGCCTATGCAGACGAAGACCAAAGCAATAACTGGAAGAAGGGAGAGCTCGTCTTGGACAAGACATTCAATACCGACAAATCCAAAACACTCGATCTTGGAAATATGAAACGATGGCAGTCCGGTGAATACATCATCGAATTGAAAACCAAAGACAAGTTTGGCCAATTGGTGAAAGATGAAGCCAAAACAGTCCTCTACAGTGAAAAGGACGACACGTTGGCCGACAATAGATTGTTTAGCATCACTACGGACAAAAGTGAGTACAAACCAAACGAAACAGCCATCGTGACATTGGCTTCGGCTGCAGAAAACATTGTTGTTACCGTGGATGTCGAAAAGGATAGAAAAATCATCAACTCCTATGCCATCGCGTTAAGCAACAACAAGAAGATGATTTTCATTCCTGTAACCACGAACGATTTGGGAGGATTTGCCATAACTTATAGTTTTTCGGCATTCAATGACTTTAAAAGCAATAGCGTAAACATCAATGTACCTTATCCCAAAACAGATTTGGAAATCGAAACATTGACCTTTAGGGACAAATTACAACCAGGAACCGACGAGACTTGGGCTTTCAAGATAAAAGGGCCGAAGGGCGACAAGGTATCTGCCGAGTTGTTGGCAAGCATGTACGATGCCTCTTTGGATGAATTCAAAGCCCACAATTGGAACTTCTCTCCCATCCACAGACCCAAATACAGATCACACTTCAATCGCAATGCGCGCAATAGTTTTTCTACCGTAAACTTCAATGTGAGGCGAAACAACATGAATACGCATTACCCACAACAGCAACAATACGATCAATGGAATTGGTTTGGACTGCATTTTGGTTATATGAGTTCTCGCATAAGGATGAGAGGAAACAATAACATAGAAGTCTTGGAAGATAGCGTCGAAATGGAAGCCCCCGTTATGTCTATGAATGCAGCTCCTGCTCAGTTAGCTGATGGAGCAAAAGGAAAGCAGTGGGCACCTAAAAACTCAGACGAAGATTACAAGTACTCCACTGATAATGAAGAAAATGAAGATGCAACAATCGAAGCACAAAACAAGCCTAAAGTTGACTTCTCCAATGTAACCATTAGAAAGAACCTTCAAGAAACAGCATTTTTCTTTCCACAATTGCAAACGGACAAGGACGGCAACGTCAACTTCAGCTTTACCACTCCGGAAGCATTGACCAAATGGAAGCTCCAATTGTTGGCACATACCAAAACCTTGGAAAATGCGACAACTACCTTGGAGACTGTAACCCAAAAGGAATTGATGGTATTGCCAAATGCTCCTCGCTTTTTACGAGAGGGGGACAACATTGCAATAAGTACAAAGATTTCGAACCTCAGCAAGAAACAATTGTCGGGGCAAGCCATCTTGCAACTCTTCGATGCCGTTTCTGGAAAAGCCATAGATACGATGCTGAACAATGCATCCAACAGGAAGGACTTTGTAGTTGATGCCAAAGGGAATACCCAAGTCACTTGGTCCTTGGATGTCTCAAGCGATGTGCAAGCCGTACAATACAAGATAATAGCAAAATCCGGAAACTATAGCGATGGCGAGCAAAATGCATTGCCGGTCTTAACGAACAGGATGTTGGTTACGGAAACATTGCCAATGTGGATAAGAAGCAATCAAACCAAGACTTTCACCTTGGACAAGTTGAAGACCAACGCCTCGACGACACTCAAAAACCACAAGTTGACATTGGAAATGACAAGCAATCCAGCATGGTATGCCGTACAAGCATTGCCTTACTTGATGGAATATCCCTACGATTGCAACGAGCAAACATTTTCTCGTTACTATGCCAATGCGTTGGCCAGCCACATTGCCAATTCCAATCCAAGGATTCAAGAAGTATTCAACCAATGGAAAAATACAGATGCCTTGCTTAGCAACTTGGAAAAGAACCAGGAATTGAAATCCATCTTGATTCAAGAAACACCTTGGTTACGAGATGCCCAAAGCGAAACGGAACAAAAGAAACGCATTGCCTTGCTATTCGACTTGAACAAGATGAACAATGAATTGTCATCTGCCAAACGTAAATTGGAGAGCAACCAGATGTCCTCAGGTGCCTGGTCCTGGTTCTCCAACCGAAGAGCCAATCGCTACATCACGCAACACATCATCACAGGTTTTGGACATTTGAAGCAACTCAAGGTAGAGACTGGTGACAATGCCAAAATGATCGAGAAGGCAATTCATTATTTGGATGCAGCATTCATACAAGAATACAAGGACATCAGAAAGTACGACAAAGATGTAGATTTAAGCTTGGATCACCTAAGCTATACACAATTGCATTACTTGTACATGCGAAGCTTCTTCAATGACATCAAAACCTCCAATGAGGTCGATGAGATCATTGCCTATTACCATTCGCAAATTAAAAAATATTGGTTGACACGACCATTGTATGCAAAAGGAATGATGGCTTTGGTCACTCACAGGATGGATGATCGCAAAACGGCCTCCAAGATCTTGAAATCCTTGAAGGAGAATGCCATCATTTCGGAAGAATTGGGAATGTACTGGAAGGCAAACACCAGCTCTTGGTTTTGGTACCAAGCTCCCATCGAAACACAAGCCTTGTTGATAGAGGCATTCTCTGAAATCGAAAATGACACGAAAACCATAGACAACCTCAAGATCTGGTTGTTGAAAAACAAACAAACCAATCGCTGGAAGACAACAAAGGCCACAACAGATGCCGTATATGCATTATTGTTGCAAGGAAGTGATTGGCTTAGCGTTACCGACATGGTAGATGTAGTGATCGGTGGAGAGAAAATAGCACCTTCCAAACTGGAAAATGTAAAAGTGGAAGCTGGAACAGGTTATTACAAAACTGCTTGGAGCGGAACGGAAATCAAACCCGAAATGGCAGAGGTGAAAATATCAAAAAAAGGAAAAGGCATAGCTTGGGGAAGTCTCTACTGGCAATATTTCGAGGATTTGGACAAAATAACTGCAGCCGAGACACCATTGAAGTTAAAGAAAAAACTCTTCTTGAAAACCAACACGGACAAAGGAGAGGAGATTTCGGAAATAACAAAAGACAGCCAATTGAAAGTCGGTGACTTGGTTCGAGTACGCATAGAACTTAGAAGTGACAGAGCCATGGAGTTTGTTCATATGAAGGATATGAGAGCAGCAGGAATGGAACCCACAAACGTATTGTCGCAATACAAATATCAAGATGGTTTGGGCTATTATGAAAGCACAAAGGATGCTTCCACCAACTTCTTTTTCGACTATCTACCCAAAGGCGTCTATGTCTTCGAGTACGACTTAAGGGTAAACAATGCCGGTAACATGAGCAATGGCATCACCACGATACAAAGTATGTATGCTCCAGAATTCAGTAGCCATAGCGAAGGCATTAGGGTCAACATCAAATAATTTTAAAAAATCCTGCATTCGCAGGATTTTTTTGTCTAAACGGAATGGGTTGTTCACTCATCGAAAAGGCCATTATCCTAATTTCAAGTTTCATCCTATCATTTAATATGGTCTCTTTACATCGTATTAAAACCAATCGTCATGAAAACCTTCACCACACTATTGCTTCTTTTTTGCCTATCCTTTGCGAAGTCGTACGGACAAAACAATATGAAACTTTGGAACAAAGTCGAATCTTTGGAATTAAAAGGAGAAATAAAAAAAGCCAATACCCTGGTAACCAAAATTTTCAATAAGGCAAAACGAGACAAAGACAGCAAGACCATCATCAAGAGCTTCATCTACAAGTCCAAATTCAATCTCACCTTGCTTGAAAATGGAGAAGAAAGCTTCATCGAAAGCATTCTTGCCGAAATAGACGCCAATGCATTTCCTACAAACGCCATACTGGAAAGCATCTATGCCAATTTCCTGATCGACTTTTACAACAAGAACAGCTATAAGTTCAGAAACAGGACTCCCATAGAAAACAAAAACGATGACATCTACACTTGGGATCTACCCAGTTTGAAGGCAGAGATACACCTACACATTCAAAATTCAATTTCCAATGTAAAGGGGCTACAGAAAATTGAAATGAAAGATTACATCGAAATTTTGGAAGGCCAAACGAACACCTTAAAATACAGACCTACCCTATACGATTTTTTAGTTGGCAATGCCATTACCTTTTACAGTAGTCATATGGTTTCTGCCTATAGCATACATAATATTGAAAATGCGGGGAATTATTACAAATCACCAAGCGCATATGGCAACCTCAACATTGAAATAATAGATAGCATCTCTCCCATCCATACCTTGAAGCTCTATCAAGATTTGGAACGCTTCCACTTGAAGGAGCAAAATCACTACCCTTTGTTCGACGCCTTCATCAATCGTCTAACATATTTGAATGGAAGACATTTTACTTTTAGTCACAATGAAAACCTTGATGAAGCAATTGAAGAAACCATAGAACGCTACAAAGACGAAGAAGCCTCCTCGCACTTGAGGTTTTACTTCGCAAATAGATATTATGAACAAAGTACTTATTTGGATTATGCAAAACCAGAGATAAAAGAAGCAGCAAAAAAACATAGAAGGGAAGCTCATGCAATTTGTTCTGAAACCATTGCAAGATTCCCAAATTCCGAAGCTGCCGTTAAATGTAAAAATCTAAACAAAGGCATGGAAAACAAGTTTTTGAAATTGGAAACAAATACCATTTTCCCCAGTTCCAAGCCTGCTCTGGCCAAAATCACCTATTCCAATACAGATGTCGTGTATTTGTCAGCTTATAAAATACCAATCGAACATTCATTTTCCAACAACAAAGCATATTCAAAAGCTAGCAATAGGAGTACATTCAACCGAGACTCCATGGTATTTAGTATCATTGAAAACAAGAAACCCGTACTCAACAAGGCTTACAAACTCATTGACAAAGGAGATTATTACAAGTATTCTGCCGAAGTACTAATTCCAGAATTGGAATTGGGAAATTACCTCATAATAGTTTCAAATACTGGAAAAATCACATCTAAAAAAGATTATGCCTTTCAAACTAGCATAAGATCCAATTTGTTCTTGACATACAGTGACAAAGAGAAAACAAACGAATTTCTAGTTACCGATAGAAACTCTGGAGTTCCCATAAAAAATGCTCGCATCAACATCTACTCCTCCAACAAGAATTACAACATCATAAAAACCACGAATAGAAGTGGAACGGCAAAAGAATTGAAAACACGAAAGTACAATGGTAATCTCAAGACATTGGTTACCCATAAAAAAGACAGCTTGTTTCTTCAAGATGTCTATTTAAGCAATTATGTCAATGATAGAAACGACGAGTGGAATGCCTATTCAAAATTGATTTTGGATAGAAACATTTATCGTCCAGGACAAGACATTCATTTCAAAGGCTACCTCTTTCAAGAGAAAAAGGGGAAACGCAGTGCAGTACAAAATATGTTTTGCAGCGTCGTCATTTCAGATTCCCAAGGCAACGAACTAAAGGAATACCGTCTAAAAACCAATGCCTTTGGAACAGTAAGTGGCTCCTACACCTTGCCAAAAGACATTCTCACTGGAGAATTCAGCATAGAACTGGATGAAGATTACGACTATGAAGAAGACGAACACCCGTTTTGGGACAAGGTGGATGACTTTGAATATACGGAAAAGGAATTTTATGTCGAAAACTACAAAAGGCCAAAATTTGAAATACAATTCGACAAGGTGACAGAAAACTACAAACTGGGAGACTCTGTCTACATCAAAGGAAAAGCCATTTCTTTTTTCAATGCCAAAATCTCCAATGCCAAAGTAAAATACAGTATTTCAAAAAAACAAGGGTACAAAAAAGAAGTTCTGGATTCTGGTGAGGTAAAAACAAATGATTTTGGGGCTTTTACCATCCCTTTCATCATCACCACTTCCAATTCCAAACACAAAATAAAAGAGGACTACACGATAGCGGTGGATGTCACAGATTTAAATGGTGAAACCAGATCCTCCCAAAAGCATCTAATCCTTGGTAATTACAATTTAAATTTAGACGTCAAACTTCCCTACAACTTCAACAGTAAAAATAAAAACCCAATACAATTGGTTTCAAAAAACCTGAACGATGGCTATGTTGCATCCCATGGAGAGCTATCCATCCACAAAATAGGTGACCCCCATTCCAGATTGTTTAACAGAGAATGGCAAGCAGCTGATTACCAAACAATAGACAAGGATACATTTTCTGCATATTTCCCAAATATGAAATACATACCAACGAAAAGACACAAAGAGGAACTCGTTCATAAAGCCGATTTCAAGACAAAGGATTCGTTGTCAATATACATGGATACCCAAAATTGGACTTCTGGACAATATGCAATTAAAGGCTATGCCATAGATGCATCCAGAGACACCATACAAATAGACAAGCATTTCAATTTCAAGAATGTTACAGAACAAGATAAAAGTGTTCTATTCGGTTACAAGATTCTGAATTACGATTTCAAAAAAGATGGCAAAGCCTCCATAAAGTTGACGACAGCCTTTACGGATGTAAATATCAATGCAAATGTATATTACAAAAACAAAGAATTACATAACGAATCGATTGTCTTGAACGGGGATTACATTCTAAACATTCCCATAAAAGAAAAGATCAATGGCACCATCAGCATATTTTTAACAAGCAATACGCTAGGTATCTTTACCAACAAATCCTTCGACCTAGCACTTACAAAAGCCAGCAATGCCTTTAACGTAGAAACGCAAGTGTTTAGAAACAGATTGGAACCGGATTTAAATGAAACATGGAATTTCAAGATAAAAAGCCTGGATAAAAACGTCGAGGTCTTGGCTTCCATGTACGACGAATCCCTGGATGATTTTTTCAAAGACAAGGATGACCATTATGGCAATGAATATACTTTGGATTGGAATTCCAAGATAGAACCCGAAGATTACCATAGGAGATATTACAATTACAACATTGTAAACCTCACTAAAAAAATCCAACGTAACAATGGTGGCAACAGCTTTTTTACTTATAGAACCATCCCGTCAAAATACTTGAAATTAAATTATTTTGGCTTGGATTTCAAAAACTTCAAATATATCAACAACAACTATTTGAGGCAGATAGAGCAAAAATTAAAATCCAAGAAGGAAATCAAGGCATTGGGTAACACTTCCGGTGTTGTAACAGATGAATATGGGCTGCCAATGCCTGGAGTAAACATCATTGTCGTTGGTTCACCCTATGGAACACAAACAGACTTTGATGGCTTCTACTCCATACAAACAAAAAAGGGAGAGACTTTGAGGTTTGGTTTCATTGGTTATAGAACAGAAGACATCACCATTCAAGATTCCAACTCAATAAACCTGGGAATGGAAGTCGATGTAACAGCTATAGATGAAGTAGTCGTCACTGCCTTGGGCATCAAAAGGAAATCATCATCGATATCTGCTCATGTCACCTATAATTCCGTGAGTGATTTCAACGCAGACGTAACAAGAAAACTGAGTGGTACCGTCTCTGGTTTGCAAGTGGATCATATTGGCAGTAGCAAAATAGTGCTAAGAGGTAACAGTACCATAAAAGGAAATGAACAAGCAATCATCGTTGTCGACGGCGTTCTTGTGGATGCTAGCATGTATGCTAGCCTAAATCCAAATAGTGTCGATACCGTAAATGTAATGAAGGGTGCTGAAGCTTCAGCTCTTTACGGAAGTCAAGGGGCAAATGGAGTTGTCGTCATCACAACAAAATTTGGTAGCAAGACCATAACCACCGATAAGGGAAAAACCATTGTGGACATTACGGAAAAGGACCTCAAGAAAATCGAAATTCGAAAAAACCTCAAAGAGACGGCTTTTTTCCTTCCTCATCTAAAAACCAATGCAAAAAACGAGGTAGAAGTAAACTTCACGACCCCACAAGCATTGACGCGTTGGAAGTTTCAATTGTTGGCGCATACGAGAAAGTTGAAATATGGTTATCTCAAACTGAATGCCATCACACAAAAAAAACTAATCGTCACTCCCAACCTACCCCGGTTTCTACGTGTTGGAGATACAATGACCATAGCTGCAAAAATCACAAACTTATCCGAGGACAATTTGGATGGTAACTCCTATTTGGAATTATACGACGTGAATACGAACAAAACCATAGCTCCATTAAGAAACAAGCCTTTCAATTTGACAAAAGAAGATTCCAAGAATGTAAAATGGCAAGTTACCATCCCAGAAGACGTTTCCTCAATCCGTTATCGAATCCTAGCGAAAACCAAAAACTTCTCTGATGGAGAAGAAGGCATTTTAAATGTTTTGAAAAAGAAGATACTGGTAACGGAAACACTTCCTCTCTACGTTAAGGGAAAAACCAAGAAGGCATTTGAACTAAAAAAATTGATGGAGCAGAAATCGTCAACATTGAAACATGACAAGTTAACTGTGGAATATTCATCCAACCCCGTTTGGTTTGCCTTTCAATCCTTGCCATATTTAATGGAGTTCCCGTATGATTGTGCAGAACAGACATTCTCTAAATACTATGCCAATGCATTGGGACTACACATATTGAAGAGCAATCCGAAGATAAAAGAATACATCGAAACACAAAGTTTACCTAAAAAAACATTGAACAACAAAGTAACATCAGAAGAGGATTCCCCTTTTGGAAATGCATCAAATGCAAACAAGAACGAAAGATTGGTTTTATTGTTTAATTCTGAAAGGTTGAAAGAACAAGAAAGCAACACTTTGATAAAGCTCAAGGAATTGCAATTGAGCAACGGAGCCTTTTCATGGTTCGGCGGCAACGGGACCCCAAATATTTTCATTACCAATCATATAGTAGCCTCTTATGGCCATCTCAAGAAATTAGGCGTAAAATCAGAAAACCAATTCCGCTTGGATGCCATTGCAAAAAAAGCGTTAAGCTACTTGGATGTTGAATTTTCCAAGACCATGAAAAAAGAAAATAGTGTAAACGATATCACCGTCATTCACTACCTATATGCAAGAAGTTTCTTTTTGGAAAGCAACAAATTAAATGATGAACATCAAAGAACCATCTCGGACCACCTTGAAAGGCTGGAAAAGAATTGGATAACCCAAAAATTATACAGTAAAGGTTTGATTGCATTGGTATTCAACAGATTCAACAAGGCAAACAGTGCCAGAAAAGTTATAAGGGCACTAGACCAAAGTAGCATAACAAATGATGAATTCGGGATGTATTGGAAAGAAAATACAAACTCCATGTATTGGTACAAATCTCCTATTGAGACCCAAGCACTGCTAATTGAAGCCTTCGCAGAAATAGACAAGAACAAAAAGAGCATTGACAATATGAAGCTCTGGTTACTCAATAACAAACAAACAAATAGTTGGAAGACAACAAAAGCTACGACAGAAGCCATTTATGCCTTAATGTTGCAAGGAAGCGATTGGATTACGATAAAACAGAATTCAAAAATTGAAATAGGAAAGGAAACAATTAACAATGAAGATCATCCCTTTGGGCATTACGACATCACCTATACCCAAAAAGAAGGAATACGCAACAAGGCTAAAATTGAAATAGACAATACCTCCACATCACCAGGGTTTGGAGGAATGCATTGGCAATATTTCGAAGATTTGGACAAGATAACAGCTGCAGAAACACCTCTCAAGCTGAAGAAGAAACTCTTCTTGAAAACCAATACGGACAAAGGAGAGGAAATATCGGAAATAACAAAGGGCAGCCAATTGAACGTTGGTGACTTGGTTCGTGTTCGTATTGAATTAAGAAGTGACAGAGCCATGGAGTTCGTTCATATGAAGGATATGAGAGCAGCAGGAATGGAACCAGTGAATGTATTGTCTCAGTACAAGTACCAAGATGGTTTGGGTTATTATGAAAGCACAAAGGATGCTTCCACAAATTTCTTTTTCGACTATCTACCCAAAGGCGTCTATGTCTTCGAGTACGACTTAAGGGTGAACAATGCCGGTAACATGAGCAATGGCATCACCACGATACAAAGTATGTATGCCCCAGAATTCAGCAGTCATAGTGAAGGGGTTAGGATACATATAGAATAAAAAAGAAAGACTCTAAGTTTAGAGACTTTCTTTTTTAATAGAAGTATTTACTATAGACAATTAATCGTTAACTATTGTCTAATCTAGGTTTTTGAATCAAAATTCCCTTAAGTATTCTTGCAACTGAGAAGGAGTTTTTCCTGTATGCTTTTTTATGAATATGCTAAAATTAGATGGACTATCAAAGTTATACTTATAAGCAATTTCCTTATAACTCAGTTTTTTAAAAAACAAATCCCTATTAATAGCTTGTAACAAAATACCATGAACATATTTTAAAGGTGTGGTATTGAATTGTTTTTTTATAAGCAAACCTAGTTTCTTACTCGAAATGTTCAGGCTTTTGGAATATTCATTAATCGACATCGCATTTAAATTCAACTCAACAAGTTCCACGAATTTAAAAACAAGCATATTATTCACATATCTGTTAGTATTCCTGAAGTCCTCCGATGATTCTTCCAGAGAATATAATAAATTGGACAACAGATGAACAGCTTTTTGTTTGAAGAAATATGACTTCTCTACTTGCAAAAGCTTCATGGAATGTATCAAACCGATAAACTCTTTAGCCATATCCTCATTTTTCTCAAATAAAACTTCGGAGCTCAACATTGGATTTAAAAGTGACAACCCATTTAAAAACACGTCAGATGATATCATTGTCTCTGTAAACTGAATGAGTATCCCATCGGCCTTTGCGTCTCTTTTAACCAAATGCATTTGTCGAGGTTTGACCAAATAACAACTATAATCTAAAATTGGAATTCTATTAAAATCTATTTGCTGATAACCACCTCCTTTCTCAAACACTAAAATCTCATAGTAACCATGTCTATGAATTTCATTAAAATCATAAGGATTTATATGAGATATAGACTCTATGTTTATTTTATAGTCAGACACTAAATCATAAGCCGGAATATTTTTGCATTTTTTCATAATCTCAAAAAAAACCTAAATTCATAAGCTATTTACATTTTTTTATAACATAAAAAAGTGAATTTACTAATATTTTTGTTAAAACAACTTCCATTAAAATAATATAGCATGAAAAAAGATAGGCGAAATTTCTTAAAAAACACAGCTTTAACTGCCTTGGCGATTGGGGCATCTCCAATTTTAGCAAAAACCAACACAAGAATTGATATAACAAAAAAAGACACAGAAAACAACTGCAACGCATTAACTGAAGATTACTATGGAGAGGGTCCCTTTTATACTGCTAATGCTCCAATAGTTAACAATGGTCAAATCGCTCCAAATGGAGAGCTGGGAACCAGACTAATCATCACTGGAATCGTAAAGACTTTGGATTGTGAAGAAATAATTCCCGATACAGAACTAGATGTTTGGCAAGCCAATGATGCAGCTGAATATGACAACTCTGGATTTCATTTAAGAGGAAAAGTCCTTTCGAATAGTGCAGGGTTCTATAGTTTTGAAACCATATTGCCTGGAAAATATCTCAACGGTAGCCAATATAGACCTCGCCACATTCACTTGAAGATAACACCACCAGGGTATCCCACATTAACGACGCAGCTCTACTTTGAAGGTGATACTAGTATACCCACTGACGCCGCCGCTTCCATTGATTCTGGTGAATTCGATGCAACACATCGAACCATCCCCCTAGAAAACAACGGTGGTGTCTTGGAGGGGACTTGGGACATTTCGATAGATGGAGATGGTACTCTTGGAACTAATAACCTCCATCTGACCAATGGTATTATATATGATGTAAGCCCAAATCCTTTTTCAGATGAGTTACACATCAATTATGGTGTTTATAAGCCATCTAACATTAAAATTGAAATATATGATATGTTAGGCCAATTAGTTGCCCGCATTGGAGAGAAACAACTTAATCCCGAAAAATATACAGTTATTTGGAAACCTCAAACGAGTTTACCTTCCGGCACATATTTCTGTGTCTTAAAAATTAACGCTCTTCAGGTTCACTATAAAAAAATCATAAAGAAATGACCACGTCATTTAGATAGATCATTCGCTTTGTTTGTTTTTTTAAACACCACTTTATAATTTTCTGATTTTTAAGTGCTCCCATATATCGTGGTGTTTTTAAATTCAACTTATTCTTTAGTTGAATTTCTAGGGATAGATAGCTGTTAACATTAAGCCAACAATCCCTTTCTCATGTAAAATATTTCTTTTACTATTTTTTATGTTAAAACTGAATTCGTACTCCTAAAATTTTCAAATGACATGTATGCTGTCTCAACGCGAATACTAGAAGATACTTGAGGTATTATAAAAACAAAAGTTACTATTCTACCAATATCTTTTTCGTCTACCTCCCAAAAGGCGTCTACGTGCTCGATAAAGAGATGAGGATGAACAACTCCAGACACATAAGCAATGACATCAGTATGACACAAAGCATATATGCTCCAAAATTCAACGGTCGTATAGAAAGTATTAGGATTAGGATCGACATCAAATGATTTCAAGAAAGGAAGAGATTTTTAAATCTGTAATTTGTCCTCTTGGGTTTTCATACCAAAAAAAAAGGTTTCAAGAAACAACAATGTCATTTTTTTGAAACCTTTAAAATAATTCTCCCTAAGAATCAATTGATAGCAATGTAAAGGTAAAATGAATAATCGAGTTGTGAAATACGTAGAGCTACGTATTTTTCAAATAAATCTTTTCGACTTCAAAACACCACTAACATTGGTATTATTGGTTTATCATATGAATTTTTCGAAATCTTAAAGTCATTGTAAAAAGCAAAAAAAGTCTACTTCTGTTGAAATCCTCAATAAATTTCACCTCACGGATAAATCATTAAAACAATGAAATTGGTTTGACTTCTAACGAATGAAAATCTATCAAATAAAAAAAAGCATTAATAACATAAGGAATTTCCATTAAGCAGAAGGATCTGTGAATATCAATAAGGTCTTCCATAATATATTTATGGTGTTTATAGAATAAAAATATTTATATTTAGCTAATAACAACACCAAACGAACGTGAATATAAACGAACCAACCTACATTTCTTATACTAACCGCCTATCCTTTGAATGAGTAGACCATTTAAATATATTGTCAAAATTGGAATATTGTCAATTATATTGACAATATTCTCAGAACCTGTTTTCAAAACATTTGTGAATACTGATACAATTGTAAATAAAATTGGTTGTCGCCTGTTTGAGTTCAACACTATTTTAACTAAAACCGACTCCAATATTGACTTAAATAAAGTTCAGATAAAAATCAACGAACGAATTGTATTCAAAAACGGTCAACAACAAAATAGAATCGGACAAGAATATGGACATAGCATCTTTCAGATTTATTATGAAGATCTGTTAATTGCAGAGGTAGGGCATTTCAAAAGAAACAACTGGTACACAAACAAGTATGAAATTGAGATTTCAAAAAAAGGAAATAATTTTATTGTAAGCCACAAAATAAGTGGTCCTGATTCAAAAAATGACAATTTTCAAAAAAGGTATGTGTATGACGACTTAATAAGCTTAACTCGAATTGATTATTTGGATGAGCTAGGTCAAGTATATTACAATGAAAAAAGAGAGCAACTCTATAACAAATAAATCATCCAAGGATTAATATAGTAAAACGAAATCACAATAATCTACGACAAATATCATTAGGCCGAAGACTTGTTTAAAACCATATCCTGAACTGATTGAATTTAGATTCTGGACAAGGAAGGAATGCTATTACATTGCCGCAAATTGATCAAATAAACAAAGTCTTCAAAAATAAGAATATCAATCTAATTGTAAGAATATCCGCTATTTTTAAATTCGAAAACAAAAAATCAACCTGAAACATTGTTGATTTGGAATTTGATTCGTTTTATTTTGATGCTTTTCATTTTCTTAGTTACATTGTTTACGACACCATTTCCATTGCCGAAGCTAACATTTAACAAAAAAAACGATGGATTACCTATAATTTCCCATTTAGCCGAACACCTACATTTACAACCTCTATTTTGATTTTTAGGTCCATAACATCAATAAAAAATTGAAAAACATCGTCATATGACTAAAGTAAAATTGTTTTTAATGGTTTTCAGTGAATGTCACTTTCTCATATTTTATACATTTGGCCAATATATTTCAGACAACACGTAATTAAACAAAACACCACCAAACAGTTACACTTAAACAACAGTTTACTTCAATGCTTAACCATATCACTAAACCAATACGCTTTAAATTTAAAACTAGTCCCCTTAAAAGGAGGTTAGATAATGACGAAAGTAATTTAACAATAATAAAAACTAAAAAATAACATACAAAAAAATGATTGGGACTTGGCAAATATTCTTAATTTTAATTATATTGATTCTTTTGGTTTTACAGACAATTATGGCTCTTATAGATATTATAAAAAGTGAGTTTAATGGAAAAAATAAAATTATTTGGTTATGTATAGTTTTATTTACCAATTTTTTTGGAGCTGTTTTGTATTTCCTAATCGGAGTGGAACAGAAAATAAACAAATAGTAAAACCGCCTTTAAGTAAGTTTTGCGGATTTAAAAAACTTGGGTTTTACTAGACACTGCATCATATTGCAAAAGCCCTTCACAAAACTGGACTTGCAACAAAAAATGGACATTAAGAAAAGGTCATGCTGCTAATTGTTTATGATTCATTTCTAATTCAAATTCACAAATTGTGTTAAAGTTCAATGCTAGTGTCTTCGATTCCTGTTATGCCAAGTCTCTACCCATTTAAAAATGGAAGTTTCAGTTTCAGAGCATTCGTTGTATTGATTTTTGTTCACCCATTCTACTTTCAAGCTCTTAAAGAACGATTCAGCTACTGCGTTATCCCAACAATTCCCCTTTCGATTCATACTTTGCTTAACAAGTTTCTTGTAACTTTTAAGGATTTCACTGAACTTCGTACAAGCATACTGAGAACCTCTATCTGGGTGAAAAATCAGTTTTTTAGTAATCGATCTTGTAACTACTGTTGCATACCAAGCTGCAATAACGATGTTTTCAGCGGTTATGTCTTCGCACAAGGACCATCCAATAACTTTTCTGTCGAATAGGTCAATAATTACAGTAAGGATTACTGGCTTCAATGTAAGTAATATCAGACGCCCAAACTTGCCTAGCCCGGTTTACTTTAAAGCTCTGATTTAACCGATTGGGGTGTATCGGATAGTTATGACTTGAATTAATGGAAACAATTGAAAAAGAATAATATCATGCTTTAATGACATTAGTTACTTCTAAAGACGAAAACCATATAGAATATATTAGGAATGGAATTGACTCAATTTCTTCAATAAATATTTTACAAAAATGACAATAGACAACTTTTAGGTTACAATCTATATAAAAAGCATCTTGAAATTTTGACAAGAAAGAAGTCTACTGAAAATATGGTCTTTATAAAATTTCAATAAATACCAAGATAGCCACAACCAGATACAAAAACAACATAAAAGATTATTATGGAGAAACTTCGAGTTTTAATTCTCAAATACGTTTACAATCGCTTTTGCAAATAGACTACAATACAAATCTCCAAAACGATGAATTCAATGTTTGAAAAACCTCTAAAGAATTAGGAAATTAAAGCGTTTATAAAAAAACTGAAATAAAAACAATAAAATGTTTAAACTAAAGCGAGGCACTTGCAATAATGCAAGTACCTCGCTTTTTTTTAATGAATTGTCAACTATGTTTCGTCTATCTGGAAAGAATCCTCTTTGTGATTATTTCACTTCCAGTATTGACTTTCATAAAATAAAAGCCAGAAGGAAGATTATCCACATCCAATCGGATTCGATTGATACCAGATTTCACCTTTTTACTGTTTGATGAGAATACCAATCTACCTTTCACATCGAATATTTGAATATCCAATGGAGCAGTGTATCCAATTTTGACATCCAAATTCAGTGAATTTTCAAATGGAATTGGATAAGCTTTGACCGTTGTTTCATTTTCATATGATGAATTCAATTCTTCATTCGACAAAAATTGAGGTTCAACCTCTTTTCCATCATGACCATCAGTATCCATAGGGATTAAATCGCAGGTCTCCGCATGAATTGAAATCCACATGTCACCACTACAACTAGCAGCATCATCACATCCAGACAATACATCCATCAGCTCTGTTGCATTCCCTACAGTTGCAGAACAACCAAACTGACCTGGAGCCATGACACATTTGTTCTTCTTGATAGGAAGTGGTTTATCACAACTTGTATGTATATGCCATTTGTAAATGAAGTGTTCTCCATCAACCATCTCAATATCTACAACTGGTATACCCCCGTTGTATGAAACGTAGACTTTACCAACGAGGTCTCCTGTACTTCCATTTCCATGACATTCATTTGGAGCTCCTTCGAGAAGATCAAACTCATACGGTGTGCTACTTGGGCTTATTTGAGTAGTCCACCCCCAATTATTTCCTGTACAACCAAATGAATTGTTACAACTGCTCAAACCATCTACAGATCTGGCCCAAGAAGTTCCACATTCTATATCTATGGTATAAGAGCAAGTACTAGAACAATCATATTCATTCGTAACTGTCACGCTGTAAACCCCTTCTTCAATTGCCAAATAAGTGGCGTTCGTTGCTCCAGGTATGTCTACTCCATTCAATGCCCACTGGAATGTATCACCAGTAGAGGTACTAGCGTCCAAAAGGATGCTGGTTCCTTGATCGACTGCTACAATAAAACATTCTGGGCTTGGGTAAACCGTGAAGTCCGTGCTGGCCTCTGCCGTACAACCGTTGGCGTCCGTGACAACCACAGAGTACGTGCCGGAGACTGTCGCTTCCGAAGTGGAAGAGTTCCCAGGATCCGAAGCTCCATCAGGTACCGT
>CANMCF010000010.1 GCA_947496215.1 uncultured Bizionia sp. | reverse complement strand
CCACCATATTCTGCGATATACAAATCATTCCCGTTAAGAAAAAGCCCTCCAGGAGAACTCAACCCTGTTACGACATCTGTTACGACTGGACTAGCAGCGGTAATGTCTATTTTTGAAACTTTATCGCCACCATATTCTGCGATATACAAATCATTCCCGTTAAGAAAAAGCCCTCCAGGAGAACTCAACCCTGTTACGACATCGGTTGCAATTGGATTAGCAGCGGTAATGTCTATTTTTGAAACTTTATCGCCACCAAATTCAGCGATATACAAATCATTTCCGTTAAGAAGAATCCCAAAAGGTCCATCTAACTCTGTTACAACATCGGTTGCGATTGGACTAGCTGCAGTAATGTCTATTTTTGAAATTTTCCCACCACCAAATTCAGCGATATACAAATCATTCCCGTTAAGAGAAAGCCCTCGAGGAGAACTTAACCCTGTTACGACATCTGTTAATTGTGCGTTAATATTAAGACAAATAAAAAGAAGGGTTATTGTTAAAATGTAATTTTTTTTCATTGTTGTGATTATTTTAATTGTTAATGTTTGGTTTTAATGTTTGCTAACGACTACTATATATTCGCTCCAAGTCACAACCTTATTCAAAACATTTAAAATGCCCAGCAAAGAATATTACAAGGCATTAAGGGTATCTTTTATTTTTTAATTATTTTTAACGATTGTTGGCTATTGACAGTTATAATCTTTAAAACGTATGCCCCAGAAGACAACATAGAAACATCTATACTTTGAGTTGAGTCTATAGGTTTTAACCTTTTGCTCATAACTTTCTTTCCTACCAAATCATAAATCTCTATGGATCTAATGACAGCTATATTCTCCTTGATGGTAATAAACAAGTTTTCACCAACTGGATTTGGATAAATTCCTAAATCTGAACCTACATTGATATTATCAATTCCCAATGTTGAATTCTCTTTTACAGTATACATATATTTATACGTCTCTGTTTCTTGAGCATTATCATCCAATACAAATATTTTAAAGTATACTTTTGTACCATAAGGGACATCTGGTAAGGCACTATTAGTTTTCCATAAATCTCCATTTTCCACACTCATTGCAATGGTATTATCAAATACTGGTTCATTTATAGACCATTTACAATGAACATTAATTGGTGTATTTACACTATTAATCTGGGCATATACATATTGTTCGATTCCTTCTTTTGGAGTTTCTTCGGTAGGTAGATCTGTAATATAAACGTTGTTTATACTAGGGTAATTTTCACGACCGTTCAATTTCACTTCCCAAAGCCCTCTTCCCCATGTAGCTGCTTTTAATTTATTAGAACCATATTGAATTTCCAACTCCTTAATTGTAGCATTAGGCAAATTTGCATTAAATAAACTCCAAGAAGATTCATCTATAGTTTTTCTATATACTCCCATTTCTCCTCCCACATATATATTAGTTTCGGCTGTATGATCTATAACAACCGAATGCATAGGAATATCGTCTAAACCATATGTTATATTCTCCCATAAATTGCCTCCATTTCTTGTTATGTATATTTTTTTTCCATCTGCTTGATATTTATTATAAACAACAATAATTGTATCATCATCGTTTGGATCAAAAGCTATATCTGTAATTGATGCATTAGGCAAATTATTTTTGATACTATTAAAAGTCACTCCTCCATCTATCGATTTTTCTATGTTTTTACTTCTTGAAACTACAATGATATTTGAATTATTTTCCGCAATTGCAGCCTTAATAATGCTTCCTGTAAACGAAGGCGTCCCTCTATTCTCCCAATTTCCGCCATAGGTGTTAGACTTAAATACATCCTCTCCAAAAGTATAAATAGTCATATGGTTATTAGGGTCATAAGCCAATGGCGCATTCCAATCTGCATTTTGACCTGAAGGATTAACCCCATTTTGCGTAACACCACCATCTTTACTTCTCTTTCTATTTCCTTTTTGAGTACTTCCAATAAGCCAATTTTCATTTAACGGATGGATAATCCCTTCCATTCCATCGGCTCCATAAAACTCTATCCATCCACTTTCCTCTTTTATACTACTACCGTTATCTTGAGATCCAGATATGCTTTTAAATGCATTGGATTGACTTAATCCCAACCTATAGTTTTCACGTATTGCAGTGCCTTGATTTAAGATTTGCCAAGTAACACCTTGGTCTTCGCTTTTTGCAAATGTACCGTCTGTACCAACGTAAAACACCCCATTTATTGATTTCGCAACTTGCACATCTGCATGAATATATTTACCATTTAAGTAAGCTTCCGTAAAACTAGATGCATTATGATTATCGCTTCCCAAGTGCCAATTAGTAACCTGCTCAAAAGTATTTCCACCATCTGTACTCGCTGTCAAATCTATATACCCAACCATTAAGTCATCTGTATTAATATCGCTAACTGCAAATCCTCCAGCTCCAGTATCAGGATTACTTAAAAATGTAAAAGAAGAACCTTGGTCTGTAGATTTCCAAACGCCGTCTGTAGTTGCAAAAAACAAACAATCCTCACATGCCGAGGACACAGATAAATGCCCATTATTTCTTGTATTTTCATTAATTAATGTAATGTGTAAAAAGCTATCTCCTTTATTATTTGACCGTCTTACTTCTTTTAATTCTTGTTTTGAAAAAATATAAATCACATTATCGTCTGTTGGATGAAACGCAATATCGTAAACAAACGCATCATCAACTTTTTCCCATGACACCAGCTTGTCTTCAGATTTATACAACCCTTCTTTTGATGCCACGAAAATAATATTTGAATCCAATGGGTGAAATGCTATTTTTTCAATTCTAGCATTGGTTCCTAAACCTCCCCAACCAAGGACATCTGGGACAAAACTTGTCTCTTCCCATGTAACACCTCCATTAATAGACTTATATACACCGTGAGTTGTTTTGTTAACCGAATTTCTTACATTAATAAAAATTTCATCGCTATTCGTAGGGTTAACAGTAATCGTATTTACCCCAGATGCTGGTAAAAAATCTGTAGAACCTCCATTCCAGTTTTGTCCTCCATCCAATGTTTTCCAAAAGCCACCACTACGAGATACCATATACATTTTTAGTGGGTTTGTTGGATCAACATAAAAATCTTCTACTCTTCCGATACCTGCATTATAGTTCCTGGTTATATTATCAATATAATAAGGTCCTAGTTCTTCCCACGAAGTAGAGTTTGTTTTCAATCCTTTTTTTTCCACAATCTTAGAATACGCTCTTGATGTTTTATAATAATCAACACCACCACGTTCTCCATCTGGGTAATAGTAACTTTCATTTAAAGATTTCCATCTTTGGTATTTTTTCCAACCTGAGCCTTTTCCTTTTCCATTATTTTTAAAGTACTCTTCAGACAATCTACATACTTCATAAAAGTTTAATTCTTTATCATCTATCCAAGATTGAATAGGATTGTTTTGCGCCAAAGTAAAAAGGCTTACAAATAGCAACAAATAAACAATACATTTTTTCATAATTAGAAGTGTTTAAATAATTTTTTAATTAGTTTGTATTTTAATTTTTTTTTAGACAAGTCAATTCCTGTATATCTAGTAATTCTTATTTTGGTATTTACATCATACAAGTATTTTATAAATAAAAGAAAAGTGCTAGCACAAATTATTATAATAAGATTCATTTATTTCAATTTGATTAGGGGACAAATTTTAGAATTATTGACAGAGAGGTTATTAGTGTTTCTATTTTTTCAACTTGTCAACTTCAAGTTTTAACTCTTCAATTTCTAATTTTAATTCTTGAATTGCTTTTACCAACACTGGTATGATCTCTAAATAATTAACACCCAATTTTACATTTTCTTTCTTTACATAAGTATTAGGGTCTTCCTCGCTTTTTGGTATCCAACTATGAGTAACGACCACTTCTTTAAGTACAGACTCTAAATCTTGAGCTAAAAACCCAAGTTTAATTTCCTTTTCTTCTTCTGAAAGTATTGTATTACCATATTTTTCTTGTTTCCATGTATAGCTTACTGGATTCATTTCCAAGACTTCTTTTAAACCATAGGAAATTGGAAATATATTATTTTTGTAACGAGAGTCTGATGTATTAACAATATCGTTAGAGATATATACATCTTTCCATCTAAAAGCATCACTTCCCAAATCTCTTAAATCATCGTTAATTGGCAGAACAGAGTTACTAAAAAACGTTAAATTGGATCCATCTCTAATAAATTCTATAGAACCTAAACCAATTTCTGTTCCCTCATTATTACCATTATCAACATCTAAATCATGTAATTCATTTTCTGGCACACCAAAAATAGTAGTCCCTATAGTTACCTTCCCCAATCTATAGATAACATCTTCGTAAGTATCACCATCTCTAAAACGCCAATCGTCATCAGGTAAAGAATGCCATATACCATTACTAAAGTACCTAAATCCTGATTTTGTAAAATATGGGGAAGGAGATTTATCCGTCTGATAAATTAGAAGTCCCTCGGCTGGATTAACAATAGCATTTTTCTGAATGTAAGTCATTCTCGGAACTAATAATCCCGCTTCGGTAGATTCTATATGTAAACTTGAACTGCTATCTGGAATTACAGTTCCAATACCCACTTGAGGGAAAATATAAATAGGAAATAATAATAATGACAATTTGAGGAGCTTCATAAGCTTATTTGTTTAACTTTTGTCAAAAAAGATGCTATTCTTCAAAAAAAACAAACGCTTGGTATGAAACGCCTTTTAAATGGTATAAAACATATTTAATTAGTAATGACTTTTTCTATAGTAAGTTTTTTATATGTTTTAGAAACTGGGATTCTATACTCATGTATACGTATTACATTATTTGAAGAATCTATTGATTCTATCATATCTATATTTACCAGAAAACTTCTATGAGATTGAATAAATTTCTCTTTTGGAAGCAACTTCATAAACTCCTTAATTCCAGCTCTATACTTATACTGAATATTATTTTCTGCATGTATTAATAAATAGTTTTTATCAGCCTCTACAAAGAAAATACTATTCAACTTAACTTTTTCCACACTATTTTTACTCTTTAAAAACAAGAACTCTTCTTGATCAATGCCATTACTTAAACTAATATTTTTATTTAATTTGCTAACATTGTTATGAGTAAACAACGCTATTTCTATAGAAGAAAACAGCTCGGCTCGTTTAAATGGTTTATTTAAAAAGCCATAGGGATTAGTCTGAATTGCTTTGAATACAATTTCATTATTTGTGTAAGCGGTTAAGTATATAAATGGAATGTTATAATTTTTTTTTATATGGTTAGCCAACCATATTCCATTTTTTTCTGTATTTAAATTTATATCGAGAATGACGCAGTCTATTGTATTCGTTTCTAAAATAGATATTGCTTTATCTACATTCATTGCATATTCTGCAATTTCATAACCAGACTCTTTTAAAAAATTCAAAAGTAACCTCACCGTTACATATTCGTCTTCAACTATAAGTATCTTCGTCTCTGATTTCATTCTATACTAAATTTTATTTCTACTTTGGCCCCGTCTTCATTGGTTATGGTTAATTCACCTTTTAATTGTTCTGTAAGCCCTCTTATTAGATCCATTCCTAGAGAATCTATTTCATTCAAACTAAACCCTTCAGGCATACCTATTCCATTATCTTTAATTAAAAAAACATAATCATTCTGTTCTCTTCTATCTAATTTTACGACAATCTCTCCTTTAATGGAATCATTAAATGCGTATTTGAATGAATTAGTAATAACTTCATTGAAAATAAGCCCCAAAGGCACAGCTTCCTTAATTCCTAAAGAAATATTCTGCGCATTTATGAAATAACAAATATGATTTTTATCAAAAGTAGCCCTAATGTTATCTCCCAACTCCATAAGATAATCTTGCATATTTACCTTACTAATCTGATCTGATTGATACATCATTTTATGAATTAAAGCAACAGATTGAATTCTATTTTGGCCTTCTTTTATTATAACATTTACCTCTGGATTATTTAGTTTTTCATCTTGAAATTCCAACAACCCAGAGATTACTTGTAAATTATTTTTAACTCGATGATGCACCTCCTCCAAAAGCAATTGTTTCTCTTCTAAAGATTTTTC
Source organism: uncultured Bizionia sp. (assembly GCA_947496215.1). GTDB lineage: Bacteria > Bacteroidota > Bacteroidia > Flavobacteriales > Flavobacteriaceae > JAHDHI01. The sequence goes on along the minus strand of CANMCF010000010.1, from coordinate 153,123 downwards.
TATTATTATATTTTGATTTAGAATTTTTCTTCTACTAGTTTTAAACTTAAAAACATAATAGACGCTAGCAGTTAATAAGGTTATTAAAATGAACAGCATAAATACCATTATATAATTCTGCTTCGTTTTTATTTGCACTTGTTTTAACTGTAATGTCAAATTTGCATTTTCCAGTTGATCTTGCTTTTTAGTTAAAAAAGCTATTAATTGATTTTCTTGAGACAATTTTTTATTCTCTTCTTTTTCTATCTCTTTTTTCAACTCCAATGCCTTTCTTGAATAAATAGATGAAGAATCAAATACTTTTGTTTTATAAAAAAATTCAGATTTATTTTCAAAGTATTCATATTTAGTCTTATTCCCAAAATTATTATTCTTTAAATAAGGTATATATCGGTCTATATCTTTTATAATCTTTTTTACCTCTACATAATCATTTTTTGCCAAAAGTACCCTCAGCATAAAAACATAGGCGTGAATTCCTCCTTCAAAATTAGGATTGTTTTTTTTCAAACAATATTTTAAATCTTTCTTAAGATAGTATATAGCAGAATCATATTCTTTTAAAAAAAACTTTTGAACACCAATATTCCCACTTACGATACCATAGTGCATTTTAAAATCGACCTTTGTCGTATCTTTATGTTGCCTTGCTTTATCTATACTCAATTTATAATAGTAGATTCCACTATCTCTTTGTTTGTTTAACGATGAATAAAAACCTAGGGAATTATACTTCTGAAGAATTAAATCAAAATAACTAGAATCGTTCAACCTATAAACTTCTTGGATTTCTTTTTTAGAATGGACTATTGCCTTTGAATAATTTTTCAAACTATAATAATAGCTACTCATCAACCCATCTCTATATCTTATTTCTTCTTTATCATTTTTTGTCAAGGAAAGTAAGAGTTCATTTAATTCATATATTTTGGAATAAAATTTAATACCCAAATATGCTTCCCTCAATTTTTTATACAGATCGATGCTATCTCTTTTTGTTAAAACAAAATTCGATGTATCTATACTTTCTTTAATAATTCTTATGACATTGATATGATCTTTTTTCAACCTTTTCAAATCTGCCAATATTAAATTGACGGAAACAAACTGTTCACTTGATTTTCTTTTCTCAAGCGTTTTTTTAAAATGTGTTTCTATTAATTGAGAATTGGCTAATTTCAATGAATCATTTAAAGCATAATACCTCTCAACCTTTTCTTTATGATCATTACTATTTAAAAAACTTAATTCAGATTGCCCAAACACTACTATAAGTGGATATAGAATAAATACTAATGTTAAATATTTCTTCATCTTGTATAAAATAATTCTATTATCAAAAACTAGGAGCTTATCGTTTTCAAATCTCTATAGGCAACTCAATAAATGTATCCAAAACATACCCTACAATCACTTCACAACAAAGTCAAAATACTCATTGCGAAAAGGTTCTCCGCGCAATGTAAAATGCCACCATTCTTGTGGGTAATTCCTAAAACCATTGTCCAACATCACCTTTTGCAAAAGTTTTCTGTTCTTGCGTTGCTCTTTGTTCAGGTTACTGTTCTTCACCCAGGATTCACTACCAAAAAAATCGTATGGAGATCCCATGTCCAATTCCTTTCCAGTTTTCAGGTCTATAATCGTCAAATCTATGGTGCTTCCACTACTATGCCTGGATTTGGATGCGATGTAACCCGCCTTGAACAAATTTTTCTTTTTCACCTTTGGATAGAATTCCGCCTTCTTCAAGGTGTCATTCACTTGCCTTGCCCAACGTACAAAATGGTTTACCGCACGTTGTGGCCTATAGGCGTCATAAATTTTGAGTGACAAGCCTTCTTTTTCCAATTCGGCTTGAACCTTCTTTAAACTTGCAGCCGCCTCTTTTGTCAATATCGCTTTGTTTTCATTGTAACCGTCTATGGGTTCCCCAACGAAATTGTTGTCCGTGCAATAGCGTAATTCCACTTCTATGTTGGGAATCTCATCTTTTACATAGACAAAACCATCTGGCAATTGTGCAAAACAAAATGTTGTCGTCAATATCAGCAAAAAGGCAAGTTTAAATCGCATGGTCTTATTTTTATACGCTAATTTAGAGAATTATTATTTAGTTATGTTTCCTTCAGAAAAAATACACCTCAATCTACCAAATTCGGACATTTGTTATTTTCCAAATTTTTTCAAAGAGGCAGAAGCCAACACATACTACAAAAGACTTTTGGAAACCACAAAGTGGCAGCAGGACAACATTACCCTCTTCGGCAAAACACATCCACAACCACGATTGACAGCTTTATTTGCCAACAATGACAAACCCTACAGTTACTCCAACATCACAATGACACCTTCGGCATTTACAGATGCCCTACTGGAAATCAAAAATAGGATAGAAACAAAAACCGATGTCGTCTTTACCACTTGTTTGGCCAATTTATATAGAAATGGACAGGATAGCAATGGCTGGCATTCTGACAACGAAAAGGCATTGGGCATAAATCCCGTGATAGCATCTGTTACGTTTGGAGAAGCTCGTCATTTTCATTTGAAACACAAAAAAGACAAGACATTGCGGCAAAAAGTGTTATTGGAAAACGGAAGTCTATTGTTGATGCAAGGAGAGACACAACACCATTGGCTGCATCAAATAGCCAAGACAAAACGACAAATACAACCTCGAATAAACCTAACCTTCAGGGTTATCAAATAGTTTTGGAAAACAAAAAAGCTGAGGTCCCTCAACCTCAGCTTCTAGCATTTGCAAAATATGTATTGTTAGATTTAGAATTGTATTGCTATATCAACAAAATAGCGATGCAAATATTTAATTAATTAATCCATTGAACTAAAAGTATGTAATTTTTAGTACGTGTCAAATTTAAAATTATAATCCATAAGAACCGTTAAACCGTGTTAATATTCGATGAAATACACTTAATTTTAACATAATTCGGGTGATTGACTTAAAAAAATCGATGAAATGCAAATTTCGTTAAGAATTAAATATAGATTACCATCCAATAAATAAGTGTAAATTTGCGTTTACCATATGTAATTGGCATTCATTTTGTAAAAGCCTGTCTAAAATCATTAAAAGATGAAATTAAAACTGTCTTCTCTATTTATTTTAATGGGTCTATTTCTATTTGCTCAAGAAAAGGCATACACGTCCCAAAACATTGCAATCAACAACTTGATAGAAGGTACCTTGTTGACTCCAAACAATGTGAACAAACCCAATCTCGTTATAATAATAGCTGGATCTGGCCCCACGGATAGGGATGGCAATCAAAACTTTTTGATGAGCAACACCTTGAAAAAACTCGCTTTGGGCATGACTAAGGAAAAGATAGCCACATTTAGATACGACAAACGCATCGTAAAGCAAATACGAAGAGGCAACATAGACAAAGACATACTATTCGATGATTTTGTGACCGATGCCATTTCTGTAATCGAATACTTCAAGAACACTAAAAAATACAATCACATCTATGTTGCCGGTCATAGCCAGGGTAGCCTTGTAGGTTTGTTGGCTGCCAAAGGAAGAGCAGATGGATTTATCTCCCTTGCTGGTGCTGGGCAATCCATAGACAAGGTCATTACCGAACAAGTCGCCAAAACCGCTCCTATGTTTACTGAAGATGCAAAAAGGGTATTTGACATCATGAGAGAAGGTAAGACCACTTCCGATTACCCTCAAGCATTGGGTTCCATATTCAGCAAGGACATACAACCTTTTATGACGAACTGGATGTCCTACGATCCCCAAAAGGAAATCAAAAAATTGGAAATGCCCATCCTGATCATAAATGGAACCAAGGATTTACAAGTAAGTGAAACAGAAGCCAAGCTTTTGGATACGGAGGCAAATGAATCCACCTTGATCATCATTGAGAAAATGAATCATATCCTCGTACCCATTGAAGGAGATGATCTGGAGAATTCAAAATCCTACAATGAAGCCTACCGGAAGATTTCCCCGAAACTCCTTGAGGCCATCGTTTCCTTTGTCAAATAAGTTGATTGAAATCTACTTGCAGCCTACAAAAGGTAGGGTCGACACATCTAACTTGCAAGACTTACAATAACTGAGATGTTATTCATCCAAAAAAGAACAAGAAGCGACTATTTGTAGAAATTCATCTCGTCCAAGTATTCCCAAACATTTTCGGGAAGCAAAGGCTTGATGTTCTTGCCTTTTTTTATGGCATTTCGGATAAGCGTGGAGGATATTTCCATAATTGGAGCTTCTACCTTGTGTATCTTCTGATGACCATCAAATCGCGTTTCAATGGCACCTTCTGAAATTCTTGGATACACATAGATGTCATGGTCTTCTAGAATGAGTTCGTAGTTCTTCCATTTGTGAAACCCCTTTAAATTGTCCTCTCCCATAATAAGGGAAAACTTATGGTCAGCATGTTTTTCCTTCAAATAGGTCAATGTATTTATCGTATAGTTGGGTTGCGGCAAATTGAATTCTATGTCGCTAGGTTTTAGCTTCACATAATCCTTAGTTGCACGATATACCATTTCCAAACGCTGAAAATTATCCAGAAGCGTGTTTTTCTTCTTAAAGGGGTTGTGAGGCGTCACCACAAACCAAATTTGATCCAAATCACTATTTTCCACCATTTGGTTCGCAATGACCAAATGCCCTATATGTATAGGGTTGAAAGAACCAAAATAGAGTCCAATCTTCATTTTATTCACTTTTTATGAAATTCCCTATCAAGGCTTCAGCTTCGTTCAAAGCCTTTTCCAAATTGTCATTTTCTATTATAACATCAAAAAGCGGAGCTGTTGCCAATTCGGCAGATGCCTTTGCAACACGCATGTTTATCTTGTCCTCGCTTTCCGTCTTGCGTTTCTTCAAACGAATCTTCAATTCGTCAATGCTAGGTGGCTTGACAAAGACTGCCAAAGTCTCTTCTGGAAATTTTCTCTTTATGCGTAGCCCTCCTGCTACATCGATGTCAAAAATAACGTGCTTTCCAAGAGACCAAAGTCTTTCAACTTCTGTTTTCAAGGTACCATAGAAATTATCCCTATATACTTCTTCCCATTCCAAGAATTCTTCAGATTTGATTTTATCCTTGAAGGCCTCAAAGGACAAGAAATAGTAATCCTTCCCATCAACCTCCTCGCCTCTAGGGTCTCTGGACGTTGCCGAGATGGAAAAGGCCAAGTTGAATTGTTCTTGTTTTAGCAAATGCCTCACAATGGTTGTCTTACCGGATCCAGAAGGCGCAGAGAATACAATAAGCTTTCCTTTTTTGGTATTGTCTTTGTTCACAAAAATCGTTTTTAAATATCATTAAGTCTTAGGCATGGCCTAAAACGTTAGTTAATCTTGTTGTTTCGCTTTGTTTGGTTTACAATACGTTTAAAAGCTGCTCCTTGATCTTTTCCAATTCATCTTTCATTTGCACCACTAGTTGTTGCATTGGAGCATAATTGCTTTTTGATCCTATGGTATTGATTTCCCTTCCCATTTCCTGACCTATGAATCCTAGTTTCTTTCCATTGGAATCCTTGGAGTTCAATGCATCCACAAAGTACTCCAAATGGTTTTTCAAACGTACTTTTTCTTCGGTTATGTCAAATTTCTCAATATAGTATACCAATTCTTGTTCGAATCTATTTTCATCGTATTTCTCCCGCAAATCCTCAACACCTTTCTTCAAACGCTCGCGCACACCTTCAATACGATCGGGGTCCATGAGGATAACTTGTTCCAACAGATCGTCTATTGCTGCCACACGATTTTTGAAATCCTGTTCCAAAACATTTCCTTCGTCCAATCTATATTTTTTGATTTGCTCTATTGCTGCATCTATCTCGACTTCGATAACCTTCCATTCCGTTTCATCGATTTCTTCTCGTTCCGTATTCAAGGCATCGGGAAATCTCACGGCCATTTTTAAAAGCTCGATGGCATCTCCATCCGTTACTTCCTGCAATTGCTTCATATATTGCTTTACGACCGGCGTATTGATCTTTGTCGAGGTATCTTCTGCCGTTGTTTCCACATAGATGGAAAAATCAATCTTTCCACGTACCAACACCTTAGCAATTGCCTTCCTAAGCGACAACTCCTTTTCTCTATAAATGGAGGGCATCCTTGCATTCAAATCCAGATTTTTGCTATTGAGAGACTTTAGCTCTATCGTTATTTTCTTTGTAGGCAACTGTACTACAGATTTGCCATAACCGGTCATTGAATGTATCATAAGTCTTTTATAAAGTTGAGCAAAGGTAATGAAAACAGAATCTTTACAAAAGGCCAAGATTTATTGCCACGGAATATTTTAAATTTGTCACATAAACTTTAAATTATGTTTACTAAAAATTTCGAGATTCGTTGGAGTGACATTGATGCCAATAGACATTTGGCCAATTCTGCATACATCAATTTCATGAGCCATACACGAATGGCCTTTCTTGTTGAAAAGGGCTTTACCATGCAAGAAATGATGAAGTTTGGCGTCAGCCCTGTTGTTTTCTATGAGCACATCCATTATTTCCAAGAGGCTTTTCATGGTCAACTCATAACTGTGAGTTTGGAAGTGTCTGGTTTAAGTGAAGATGGCATGTTCTTTAGGTTTGATCACAACTTTTACAATCATAAGGGAGAGAACCTGGCATATTGCGAAATATTTGGGGCTTGGATAGATTTGAAAACGCGCAAGTTGTCTGCCTTGCCTAAAGCGTTGTTGACCTTGGCCGAGGCTTTCCCAAAATCAAAAGACTATAAGACATTGACAAAGGAAGACACCAGGGTACACGGTAGAAAACCAGTGAATCTAAGTTTCTGATTTCGGTTTCTTGGTCACCAGATATACTCCCGAAAAAATCAGCGCCGATGCCAACAGTTTCACACTTGTCAGGCTATCGCTTCCCATTACAATGGCAAAAACACCCGCTATTACTGGCTGCATATAAATAAAAATGCTTACCGTAGACGCCTTTAAGTGACTCAACGCCAAAGGATTCAACATAAACGTGCCAAAAGTTGCACCTACTACTACAAAACCTACTGCAAAATAGGCATAGGGTGTAAAATGATCTAGATTTGTTTCCATAAGTTCATTGTATCCAAATGGGATCACCATGATCAAACCAAACAGGAACAACCACTTTATAAAGGTAAATGGATGGTATTTATAAGTCAATTTTTTAATTAAGATAATGTATATGCTGTAGGCAATCACATTTATCAGTATAAACAGGTTCCCCAAAGGCACATTGTCCCCCGGAAGGGCAGATTTGCCATAGATCGTCAAGACTATCGCCCCCACAAAAGCCAACAAGACACCAACTATCTTCATTGACGTTATCTTTTCCTTCAGATAAAAAGAAGACAGAACCAGTACTAGGATTGGAGTAATGGTAACAATAACAGACGCATGTATCGGGGTTGTATACTTAAGTCCCTTAATGAACAAGAGCATATTTATGGCTACTCCAAAAACGGCAGCAAAAAAGAAGGTAACATAATCCTTTCTATCTATTTTTTCCTTTGGCCCTAGAAAGCTAAACAACCAAAACAAAGCAGTAGCTCCTGCCACTCTAACCAATACAAAAGCCAAAGGACTCAAAAACCCATCAGCCAATACGTCCTTTGCAAAGGTATAATTCAAGCCATAGAGCAATTGGACTGCAAATGCCGCAACCAAAGCCCAAATTCTAACATTCATTTGTTTCATCTATTCTTTTTTGGGGCGAAAACGCTTGTCGCGCCGTACATATTTGTTAAAAAGACCTAGTTGCCCCTCTTCTCGTTCAGAGCTAGTTTTGTCGCTTCGACATTCTTCTTGGAATTCCCTACGAATATCTTGCCATCTATGATCATTACTGGTCGGCTCAAGAATGTATAATGTTCTAGAATGTATTGCTTGTAGTCTTTCTCCGTCAACTCTTGGTTTTTCAAATCCATAGACTTGTACAACGTAGCCCTCTTACTGAACAATGCCTCATAACTGCCTGCCATGTCTTTCATTTCTTCCAATTGCTTCACCGTTATTGCTTCTTTCTTTATGTCTTGCAAGACAAAATCAGAAGGTAAGTCGAGTTCTTTTAAAATGCGAATACATGTACTACAGGTCTTTAGGTAATATACTTTATTCATTATGTCGTCTTTTAAATTATTCCCACGAGAAAGGGAATTGGATTTTATGCTAAATCAAAATTTTGAAGTACAAAGTAAATCCATTTTAAACAAAACCACCAACTTAAAGTTTTGTTTTTAATTATGTTGTAATTGGTTTCTTCTATCATTGTCATTTTTACTGCATCCAATTCCTTTTAAAGACAAAAAATCCATTACTTTTATCAAAAAAACTCATGGATTTTACTTTTGACATCACCATAAAAAATCGAACGTTATTCAAATCGTTTTTGGAGGATTTTAGCTTGGAGCAGTTAAACAAGGTTCCCGAAGGCTTCAACAACAACATATTTTGGAATATCGCACATACCGTCGTGACACAACAATTGTTGGTTTATAGCTTGTCCGAACTCCCAATGCACGTTTCCAAAGAACTCGTATTAAAATACAAGAAGGGTACCAAAACAGAGCATATGGCCACACAAGCCGAGGTAGATGAAATAAAGGACTTGTTGTTTTCTACCATAGAGAAGACAAAAGCGGACTATGATGCAGGCATCTTCAAAAGCTACATCACCTATACGGTGACTACCAAAAGCACATTGACCAATGTTCAAGACGCCATCAATTTCAACAATTTCCACGAAGGCATACACCTTGGTTATATTTTGGCACTTAAGAAATCACTTTAGACCCTAAGGTACTTGTTGGCCACTTCATAAGGAATTGTAAATTCCAAAGGTTCGTTTGATGGTGTATTGAAATTATCATAAAATATGATGACTCCATCGTCACTGAAACCCAATGTCTTTGGGAGTTGAAAACCAGCTCCCTTGAAATCCAAGCTTCCATTTTCGTATGTCGTAAGAAGTTCTTTTTTATAATATTTCTCAACCACGGCAGTGAATTCTCCTACGTTCACAAATAAATCTGCATGCTTCAACTCCTTACCTGTGGCAATGTCAAAATTGAAGAACTTCATTATTATGTTTCCGTGCGCGCCTCCAGTATTGATACTTGAATTCATTGCTATGCATACCATGGTTTCATTCTTGTAAAGCACCTCTCCATCTATGATGGCTTCCCATATTGGCAAATCTGTTCCCGCCAAGGACATTTCCTCCATTTGCTTCTTAAAGGATTTATAGGAGTCCCCAAAAGAGGCTATGTTTTCCTTTATGGTCTCCTTCACCGTGTTTGCAGCATCTATGTTTAGTGCCTTGTTGGCAAAGTCCTTCAATGTCTCGTTTATTCTAGCCGCAGTATTTCCACTCCCCAGTGCCTTGGGAATGTTGATTTCCACCACGGCCTCGTCTTCTACCAAAATGGAGGTTTCAGAAAAATCAAGCACGATTTCATCATTACAAGAATACAAGCAAACGAAGCCCAATAATAGGCTTGCAATTTTCAATCTTTTAAAAGCGGAATTGTTAAACATAGATTAAAGGCATTATTTACATTTGAATACAACGAATTAAAAGCTATTTTTGTTGTTATCAAAACTTTTAGGATGAAAACAGAGCTGCTGTCTATTTGCTTCAAAAATACAAATAAATCAGATGAAATTTAATACAAAAACGATACACGGCCGCCAAAAACATGATCCAGCTTATGGTGCTGTAATGCCTCCTATATATCAAACCTCCACATATGCCCAAACTACACCTGGTGGACACAAGGGGTTCGAATATTCAAGAACGCACAACCCAACGCGTCAGGCTTTGGAAAATGCCTTTGCCAGTATTGAAAACGGTGAGTTTGGCTTTGCTTTCGGTTCGGGTTTGGCAGCTATTGATGCCGTAATGAAATTATTGAAACCAGGTGATGAAGTTATTTCGACCAATGACTTGTATGGAGGTTCCCACCGATTGTTCACCAAGATTTTTCAAGGGTTCGGGATCAAGTTCCATTTTATCGGAATGCAAAATGCTTCCAACATAGAATCCTATGTAAACGACAACACGAAATTGATTTGGGTAGAAACACCTACAAACCCAATGATGAACATCATAGATATAAAAACTACTGCTTCCATTGCAAAAAAACATGACGTCTTATTGGCCGTAGACAATACATTTGCGACTCCTTACCTACAACAACCTTTGGATTTGGGTGCCGACATAGTCATGCATTCCGCAACAAAATACATTGGAGGCCATAGTGACTTGGTCATGGGTGCCTTGATAGTAAAAGACAAGGAATTGGCAGAAAAGCTATACTTCATACAAAACGCCAGCGGAGCTGTTTGTGGTCCTCAAGATTCATTTTTGGCATTGAGAGGCATAAAGACATTGCATGTTAGAATGCAGCGTCATTGTGAAAACGGCAAGGCCGTAGCAGAATATTTGGCAACTCATCCAAAAGTGGAAAAAGTGTATTGGCCAGGTTTTGAAGATCATCCAAATCATGATATCGCAAAATCGCAAATGAAGGCTTTTGGTGGTATGATTTCCTTTACGACCAAAGGGAACAATTACGAACAAGCCATAAAGACGGTGGAGAACCTAAAAATATTTACCTTGGCTGAATCCCTTGGCGGTGTAGAATCTCTTTCTGGACACCCTGCTAGCATGACGCATGCCAGCATTCCAAAAGAAGAGCGCGAAAAAACAGGTGTTGTGGATTCTTTGATCAGATTGAGTGTAGGCATTGAAGATATCGAAGACTTAATAAACGACCTGAAGCAAGCCTTGGGTTAAAAACAAATATTAGAGGACTGCCCTTTTTATGACATAAAATGCAGTCCCGTTTTTTTATCGTCACCTTTTAAAATTCAAAAATATGAATCGTCAATTCACTTTAATTGCCTTGCTTGTCTTTCTTCTCACTTTCAGTTGCAAAGGTCAAATTACAGAGACTACCATAGAAAAACCAGTAGTGAAGCAGGAATTGGCAAAGGCGTACTCATTTAACCCCGATGCACTACTATACCACATCAAAACGTTGTCTTCAGATGCTTTTGAAGGAAGGAGAACTGGGACAAAAGGTGCTGAAAAAGCAAAAAACTACATCATAGATCAATTCAAATCTCTTGGAGTCGAACCTTTGTTCGATTCTTACGAGCAAGATTTCAGTTTCGAAGGCAAAGGAAAAACCTATGAAGGGACCAATGTCCTTGGCCTTGTCAAAGGAAGTGACAATACGGAAGAATACATCATAATCACAGCACATTACGACCATGAAGGCATTAAAAATGGTAAGATATACAATGGCGCCGATGATGATGCCTCTGGTATAAGCGCCTTGTTTGCCTTCGCAGAACACTTTGCCAAATACCCTCCAAAACACAATGTATTGCTGGTAGCCTTCGATGGAGAGGAATTGGGATTGAAAGGAGCTTATCATTTTGTGGAAAGCAACATCTTACCAACTGAAAAGATGAAGTTGAACCTTAACATGGATATGGTAAGTCGCAGTGACAAGAAAGAATTGTTTGTTGTTGGCACACGTTACAACGAGCAGTTCACCCCAGTTATAGATACTTTTAAAAATCTAAAATCCGTCAACTTGATGATTGGTCATGATGGTACGGATGGCAAGGACAATTGGACATATTCCAGTGACCATGCTGCCTTTCACAAGGCCAAGATCCCTTTTCTATATTTTGGGGTTCCTGATCATAAGGATTATCACAAGCCTACAGACGATTTCGAAAACATTCATCCCGAGTTCTATAAGAACACCGTACAAACAATCATCGACATTTTTGAAAAATTAGATGCAATGCAATTATAATGACAGATTCCAAACTCTATTATAAACAACAATTAGATGGCTATACCATTGAGGTTGCCAGATTGAAAAAACGACTCACTGGTCTTAGTCTATTTAGGTTACTAGTTTTCGTAACGACCTGCTTGGCTGTCTATTTCACCTTCGACACTTGGCAGGTTGCCACTCTCATTGGAGTTTTAGGTTTGGCCGTCTTTTTGTATCTATTGTCCAAATACACGGATTTGAAAGCCGAAAAGGACTTGAACCAAGCTTTGGTTGCCATCAATGAGGAAGAACTAAAGATTGCCTCTGGAGATTTCCATGGTAGAGATGATGGCTCCGAGTTTCTGGATCCTTCCCATTTCTATAGTTTGGACATCGATTTGTTTGGGAGAGGTTCCTTCTTCCAATTCATGAACAGATCCGTTACACATGAAGGCATCAAGCTATTGGCAGATGCACTTACTGCAAACGACACCAATGCAATCATAGATCGCCAAAAAGTCATAGAAGAATTGGCATCCAAACCAAAATGGAGACAACATTTTTCGGCTATAGCTTCCTTGATTGCAATAGAAACACCAGAAATGCACATTACGAAGTGGCTAAAGGCATACAAGTCTTTCTTGCCGGCAATCTTCAAATGGTTGCCATTGGCTTTCTGCATTGGTTCGGGAGTTGTATTCCTGCTTATGCTACTAAGTATGATCAATCCATTGGTGTTTGTCTACTGGATGCTTTTAGGTTTGGGAATCACTGGAAAATACGTAAAGAAAACCAATACCTTGTCTGCAAAGACCAGCAAGATAAAAGATACGTTTCGTCAATATTCCAAATTATTGAATCAAATAGAAAATGAAACATTCGCGGCTGGATTGCTTCTGGAAAAACAGAAGCAAATACAATCGGAAAACAAAAAAGCATCCACCATTTTCAGTGAATTCTCCAAATACATAGATGCCCTGGACAACAGAAACAACATTATTTCTGCCATTTTCGGCAATGGCTTCTTTCTTTGGGATGTAAAGCAGACCTACAAGATAGAACAGTGGATAGCGTCCTATAGCAATACGGTGACCCACTGGTTTGAGGTCGTTTCCTTCTTTGATGCCTATAACTCCCTGGGAAACTATGCCTTTAATCATTCTCAATTCGTATTCCCTGAAATAAGCACTCACAAAGCCGTCATAAAAGCAAACGACCTAGGTCATCCTTTGCTTGATTCCAACAAGCGCGTGGATAGCAACCTCCAAATAAACAACCAGGAATTCTTTATCGTAACTGGCGCAAACATGGCTGGAAAGAGTACTTTTTTAAGAACTGTATCCTTGCATATCGTCATGGCCAATGTAGGCTTGCCCATTTGTGCCACAGCCAGCATCTATTCTCCAGTGAAGTTGATTACGAGTATGCGTACCAACGACTCACTTACAGACGATAGCTCATATTTCTTTTCGGAACTGACACGATTGAAATTCATTGTAGACGCCATACAGGAAGAACCTTATTTCATCATTCTCGATGAAATATTAAAAGGCACCAATAGTACGGACAAAGCCATAGGTTCCCGTAAGTTCGTTGAAAAGTTGGTGGCTTCCAATGCTACGGGTATCATTGCAACACATGATTTGAGCCTTTGTGAGATAGAAAAGGAATTGAGTGATGTCAAAAACTACTATTTCGATGCTGAAATCATAAATGACGAATTGCATTTCGATTATACTTTGAAGCAAGGTGTTTGCCAGAATATGAATGCCAGCTTCCTACTCAAGAAGATGGAGATTGTTTAAATCTCTTAATAACTATTTCACAAACTTTCAATCACATATGCTTGAATTTAACAAAAGTTTGATTTTTAATTAGAGCACAAGCAATAATTTATAAATTTATTCCGTTGTCCTCTTCATTAATTATGAACTGTACAATAGCCACATCACAAAATCGAGGTTGACCTTCCTCTAGGAGAGAGGCGGAAAATGGCTATTTATCAAGTAAAGAAAGATTAATGATTTTCTACGACTTGCAACACATTATTCAGAATACTCTATGACAAAACACTTTTTTCTATTTCTATTGATATTTTCTTTTTTCACTGCTACTGGACAGCATAAAGTAGTGAATTCAAAAACAAAAGAACCTATCCCTTATGCTCACGTAAAATTGGCTAACAAACAAAAAGGAACTATTGCGAATTTTAGTGGTATATTTAATTTAGACTCGACTTTTTCTAATCTAGATACTGTTATTATCTCTTGCATAGGCTACGAGAATAAATCTTTTTTGATTAAAGACCTGAAAACGAATTCAATTATAGAATTAGCACCCAATGCTCAACAGCTGCCCGAGGTTGTGATATCTACCAAAAAGATCAAGTATAAAACCAAAAAATTAGGTGTAACAAAAAAACCCAATACCAGAAAAAGATTTCTTAATTATGCAGGAATAGCAAATAATGGTGAACAAAGAGCCATTTGGATTCCAAATGTATATTCTATTACTGGTATTTTGAAATCAATAAACATTTATGTTTCTGATTTTGGATATCCTGATGCCCATTTTAGAATTCATGTATACGAATGTAGCCCATTTGAAACTAAACCAGGTAAAGAGCTAATTAATTCAAATATTATTGCATCGGCAACAAAAGGTAATGAATGGGTGAAAATTGATATGAGCAAGGAGAAAATTAGAATCCAAGAAAATGGTTGCTTCATTGGCATTGAATGGTTTGATTCAACAAAATCGAAAGGTTTTAAAGATTCCGTTTTGGCAAAAGGGAATACTTTCAATAATGGAAAACGAAAAGACACTATCTATTCGAGAGTTATAAATGGCAATGGTGCCGTATTAGGAGAAATCCATCAAAAATACCGGGATTCAAAAAACAAGCTATGGCATAAAAAAGATGATACGTGGCATAACCGAGGTGTTATCGATGAAAAAAAATTCTACACCACACAGACACTTGCAGACGGCACAACTTTCAATAGGACTCCAGACAATCATCTTCAAGCCGTTCTATGCATCAATATTGATGTCGATTTCCTTAAAGACAAAATCGAACTAGTTTACGATTCCCCTAAAAAAAGAAGATTGAATAAAATTGAAAAAGTAAAGAGAGATTTGTTTAAATATCCTCAATCTAATATCTCTGAGTTATTTTCTTCTTTGATTAAAGCCTTTGAAAATGAAGAAATAATTTATATGCTAAAACACCTATGTGTATACAAAAAAGGCGAACTGAATAACATCTTGAATGATTTAAACATCACTAAAAATGAGGAATATATTCTATCCAAAAACGAAAGACTTGAAATTGTTGAGTATTTAAAAGTATCCCTAAAGCAATTAGATTTATCCATCTTGAACAAAATTAACAATAAGCATTACGAATTGAAAATAGGGAATGACCTATTCAATTTGACGGTTGATAAGGGTTTATGGAAAATAAATCCGTACTCTTATAAGATATATAAATAACTACTTACAATAAAAAATGCTTATTCAATATTTAGCAAATAAACAAGGCTACCAAAAAATTATGTGAATCAATATTTGGAAACCATAATGACCTGTTTGACAAGAAGTGCAATTGGAAGAGGTGGTGGTCACATTAGATGAAACTGAAATTAGTATCGATAGGTTCCTTTATCAAAGCGGATGTAGATTCAGGCTTTGACTTTCTAGCTTTTATCGTTATTTATAATCTACAAACTTAAAAAGTCACGATGACTTCTTCATTTAAAATCCACTTTTCAACCAGCTTTTCATTTGTAGTTATTTCTGCAAACACATAGATGTTGGATCTGAAACACAGTGACGTTTCTGCCAATTCGATGACCACCTTGTCGTCACAATAACTGGAATGCAGAAAGTACAATTCCTCATCTTTTATTAGAACATAACCTACATGATTGTCCAAACCCACAAAATACAAGCCGTTGGAATACGTTAAATTCAATCTATGCTTCAATGTGTCGAAGTCTATATTGCCATATGTCTTCAACTCAGATTCGGACTGCAATGCCTTGGCAATGTTCAACCCTGCCTGTTGTGCCATCTTATATCTATTTACGTTGAAATCGATGTGCTTCAAAGTCGTCGACACGAAATAGCCACAGGCAACTTCTCCTTCGTTGGGCATGTTGGTATGCCCATTGAAATCCCATGGTCTTCCGTACCAATGGGGTACGAGCTCGTCAATTAGTTTTCCATACAAATATTTTGATGCACTATCTATGGCCTTGCCTGCATCATTTCGATAGACGCCTCTAAAATAGACCTTGTCTGAACGAATGACATTTCTTATCGTTTGATAATTCCCTTTGGGTTTCAAGTTTATATCTATTTTCAAACTGTCCAAGCCAGTTCTTTCTTCCTTGTCATACTTTTCCGCAATGACATCTATGGCCATTTCAGTTTCCGATACCGTTTCCTTATCCGACATTTTACATCCCAGCACTAATAACAAAGACCCTATGAAAACAAATACTTTAATGGTGACACTTGTTGTTGGTTGACACCTTTATAACTCTACAATGGGCAACTTATTTTGTCATCGTCTTTCTTTTTCAATCTTCTCCAACATGGATAGGGCATTCTCATCTTCAGGTTTCAACTCCAACACCTTCGTGTAATGCTTTGATGCCTTGTCATAATCTTCACTTGCAAAATAGGCCTCTCCCAAACTATCGTGGACATTGTATTTGTATGGAAACATCTTTGTATTCATATTGAAGACATACAAGGCCTTTTCCATTTGATTGCCCCTCAAGTATACATACCCCAAGGTGTTTAGCTCCCTGCTTCCTTTTACAAATTCCGAAAGTCTTGGCACCAATTCCGTCTCCATCTTGTCCAACTCCTCCATAGTTTTGGTTTGAAACAAATGATGAAGGTAATTGGCCGCCATGTAGTTTGGTGTATACTTGTTGTCGCTTACTATTTTCAACATGTCCCTTTCCAAAGTTTCCTTTGGAAACTCCACAATCCTGTTTACCTCTTTGCCGTCTTTATAGAATACAAAGGTTGGAACACGATGAATGTTCAATCCTTCTTCCTCACCTGTCGGGCTTTTCTTGTAGGCTTCTTCCGTTTTGTCCAATGCTATGACCTGTAGTTGTGCTGTTGGGAAGTTCGCCGTTTCCAACACACTGTAAAAACGTGGAACCTCACGTTTGCTATCGCCACACCAAGTCCCTAGAAAAACCTTTATTTCATAGTTTTTCAATGAATCCTCCAGTTTGTCTATGATTTTATCATTTGTTAGATAAGCTTCGTAGTTCTTGTCGAACCAACTGGCATAATTTTCTTTTTTCAAGCCGTCTTTGTCGATCACCCCCAAAAGCTTTGCCTTCCCCTTGGCATCTATTACTTCCTTGTTGATGTTTTGAGAAAACCCCAAAGTGACACAAAGAAATACCGATAAAAAAATAACTGTTCGTTTCATGATGAATTTGATTGTTGATGTCCCAAATCTACGGCGATCTCAACCCGATTACCAATTAGATCTACCAATGGCAGCAATGAATTTACAAATGCATTCGTTTATGATACAAACGGTACATGCCTTAAAGTTTATTTAACAGGTTTGTTGTTCGGCTTCTTTACTGTCTAAGAAATCTCAAATAATTATTCAACAAAGATTCAATTTGAATGGATGCTACCGGATTTGCCGAATGCACCTTGAACTTCAAGTCCTCCAAATTCAAATTGCTTTCATACACCAACCATTTTGCCGCATCATATCCTTCTGGCAACAAAACATCATTGTCGTCTACACCCAAGTCATTGTCAAAACTTATGAAGGAAGGTAGTCCATTTTCTCTAATGTAGGCAACAAAGTCATCATATGTCCTTACGACCACAAAATCATTGTTGGTCATATTTGGATAAACCATTGAGACATCCCTGACATCGTCCAAAAATAGTTTGTAGTTTCCTGAAGTTCCTTTCATTTTATACTTATTAAAGTCGTTTTTCACATTAAAGCAAGAAACGGGAATATACAAAGAAGGCCTATTTTAAAAAAGTCATTGCAATAAAACGATATTAAAAACCCACACCATACATAAAATACAGTGTGGATATACTTATTCTTAACGTCTCTAGTAAACACTAGAGGAAACCATACTAGACGAGATCAAAACATAGGTTACAAACTCCTACCAACATAGGGTGTTCTTAGACTTTTCCCAGCGAAGACAAAGAAAATCAATCCTCCTATAACAAATATTGTCAATATGTTAAACCAAACATTGTTCATAATTCGATTTTTATAAATGAAATTTGGCACTTCTTCATAATCCTTAGCTGTAAATTTTTTTCCTTTAAATAGCATTGGCACCAAATAATTGCGCCACTCATCAGAAAACTCAAAGACTTGTTTTTTATAATCGTTATAATGCTTTTCTGATGTTCCAGCTATATTATTCAACGATTGCTGCATTAGAATGGCAGGAGAAACATACTTAAACGTACTAATTAAATTTTGCTGTTTTTGCAGTTGAGAGTCGTATTCTGACAATAATGGCTTCGTTCGTTCTTCCATAACTTTTTCCGAAGCAAAATACTTATGCCAAAATCCAAATTTTTCTTTGTCACTTTCTTGAGCTAACTCTGGATGATTACGTAAATAGCTATTCATGATTTCATCTTGCTTCTTTTCATTTTCCTTTTTGACCAAGCGAATTTCATTAATCATTTTCAAGCGAGATGGTGTTGGATACAACGAACTACCAATTTGATTGATCGTTGCAGGTAAAACCATCACAATCATCAACCAAACCCCAATTAACGTCAACGCATTTCTAGATGAGTCATTGATTTTTATATTTACAATGTATGACACTATAAACCAGAACAAGACATATCCAGATACAATTAGCAGTAGTCCTAATAAATTAGACGGATTACTAAAAACATCTAAAGAAAAAACGGCAACGATTACAAGTAAAGAAGAAATGACAATTGCAATAAACATCATATATCTAATTGCCATTTTTTGTAGTATCCAAGTTATGATGGAAATAGGTTGGGCACTCAATAGCTGCAAGGTCCCCAACTCTTTTTCCTTTGATAGAACATTGTAGGTAAAAGCGATAATAAACAATGGAAGAATGTAAATGATGACATACGCCAAGTCAAAATTCCCAAATAACAATTGCACAGGGTTTATCATTTCCGAATAGTCCAAGGCAAAATTATTCCCATATATGCTAGGGCTTTTAAAATGTGTATACATATCGCTTTGTCCAGTTGCTAAAAACGATAGGGCTTCTGGTTGCATTATTGCTAAACGCGGATGACGAAATCCAATAGTCATGGGCTCGGAAGGCAATTGCCAATAAGGCACATCCACTTTTTCATTTTTTTCGATTTTTGTTAACGTAGCCAGCATCGTGCTGTCCTTTTTATTCAATTCCATTTGCATCTTGGAAATGTCATAGAGTCTTTTTTCTACATTTTTCTTACCATTATATGTAGCAAATGCAAATAAGGAAACAATGCTGATTAACAGAATTAGCAACCAACTACTTCTTAGCAATAATTTGAATTCGTATAGTAAATTGTTATTGAACATAACTTATATTTTTTTTGAAGAGATAATAAAACCTATTAATGGAAGCACCAACCACAATCCTAAAAACAAAAAGTTTTGCATATTTTCTCTTAATACCTTTGAGAGTGTTGGTGGTGAAAAACTAAACTTTGGAAGCTTCTTAAACTTATCTGCACTCATTTTGTAACCTCGTTCTCCAAATTTTGAGTTGTCCTTTATGTCGTAGTTTAAAAACTTTTGTTTTTCAACACGATACTTTTCTGCTGCATTGGTAAATTTCCAATGTAAATTATCGCTAGTATTTGCAATATCCATCGATAAAAATCGAACAGGAATAAAAGGTGAAATAAATGACAAGCTCTTATATGTATTGTTTTGCTTTAATGCAATTCCCTTTAAAATATCATAATGCCTTTCATAGATTTTTGCTTCGTGCTCTTCCCCTTTTTGCATTCGGTAACCTGCATAGTTAAATGGCAATTGGCCAATGCTATCCACTCCATAGCTTTTTAAAGTTTCCTCCTCTAGTTTTTTGGCGGCTTCGTTCCATGGATTATGACCATCCAAACCATTTTTTCTATCTTCAGCAATCTGTGCATTAAATTCTGTTTTTGATGGGTATGGATAATTGTTGTTTGCAATATTCGTTGCTGTTTTTGGTGTGATGAAGCTGAAAAAAACCCAAATAATTAAATTACTTACCAACGAAATACCAGAGGATTTACTCCACATGGAAACCAATATGGCAATAGTTGTAATGATTAGATAATACAACAAATACGATACAAAAAGAGCTATCAAGCTGTTCCAACTAAAAAAAACAAAGCCTTCTAAACTTGATAAAACGACACCAATAACCAAAAAGATAATTGTCGTAAGAATCAAAACAGGAATAAATGTAGCAAACCATTTTCCCAATGCTAACTTAACTGGTGATACACCTTGACTTTTCAATAGAATCAATGTTTGATGCTCTACCTCTTTCGTGTATGAGTTGTATCCTATTAAAATGATAATTAATGGAAACAGATATAACAATACAAAATTGATGGAAAGTGTACCAAACCGTGCTAAACTGGTTTGATCACTCGCTTCACTAAACGATGCTTCATTTCTGTTATGGGCTTCCAAAAATATAGAGTTTCCTGTGTATTTCGTAACACCATAATCGAATAAGGACAAGGCAAATTTCGGCTTGAACGCGTAAGTCCCATAATGTGCTGCCGAATGAGGGTTTTTCTCGTTTTGCGTCTCCCAAATATTTCGTTCTTTATCGATTGAATCTACATATTGTCGACTATTTTTTTGATATTGATTGATGCCGGTAATGGTAGCAACTATCAATAAAATTAGCATAGTGCTCATAGCAATCTTAAAGCGACCATCTCTTGCCAACTCTTTTAATTCTTTAAAAATTATGGATTTCATTTTAAACTAACATTTTTAAAGTTCATGATATCAAGATAAATCGTTTCTAGTTCCTTTAAAGAAAGATTTGATGAGTTGGAGTAATTCTCTAGGCTTCCAGAGCGCATAATCCCTATGTGAGTACTTATTTCCTTAGCTCTAAACAAATCATGTGTTGCCATTAAAATTGCTACCCCATCATTTTTCATTTTAGCAAGCAATTCCATGAATTCGTTACTCGATTTCGGATCTAGTCCAGAGGTTGGTTCATCTAACAACAATACTTTTGATTTTTTTGCTATGGCCAATGCAATTCCCACTTTTTGACGCATTCCCTTCGAGAAAGTTTTTACACGGTTTTCATGGGCTTCTTCTTGTAGTCCAGCTTCATTTAAAAATGACTTCAGTTCGCTTGCATTAAATTTATTACCAGATAATTTAGTGAAATAATCTAGATTCTCCATTGCACTAAGTATTGGATAGAGCATCAGATTTTCAGGAATATAGGTTAGGTCCTTTTTCGTTTCAATAGGGTTTTCAACAACACTGAACCCATTTATTTCAGCAATGCCCGATGTTGGGTTAACAAAATTCAACAGTATATTTATAGTTGTTGATTTTCCTGCTCCATTAGCCCCTAAAAGACATAGAATTTCTCCCGCTTTCACATCAAAAGAAAGATTGTTTACAGCTGTAAAGTCACCATATTTCTTGATGATGTTTTTTGTAGTTATCATAATGTTAAAATTGATAGTTTACTAATTAATAAAGTTGTCAATGGCAAATAAGCCACACAAAAGCACACGCACATCAAAAGTAAAATTCTTGATGTTCGTATTTTAAATAATTTATAATTGGAATTTATACAGTTGGTGGAGGCCTACCAAAAAAGCAACTATCAATATGGTTTTGTGTAAAATCATAAGAATACCTACTAAATAACGGCTTGCCATGATTGTGAATAACAAATGCCTCTACTCCAACAGGTTCATCAACTATTGAAGGGACTTTGTTTGAAGTTAGAGCATATTCACAAATATCACAATCATTCTTGTGATCACTTTCTTCAAAATGCTTTAGAGAATGTAGTCCAACCAGTTTTATGCTGATAAAGAATATCAGAAAAAACAAAGCAATATGTCTACTATAATTTTTCAAACAGAAAATTTGATTAACAATATTAATAAAAATCTTATTATAAGACACTTTTAATAAAGGTTTTAACTAAAAATATAATTTCGAAGGTGCTTAGCTATTTTTTGTTGAAATTTTAGCTGAGAGTCTCAAAGACAAAGACTTGAAAGAAGCTTCAAGCATTTTAAACTCCTAGTGAAGCAGATTATTTTCTGGATAAACGCTTTTAAGGAATTCTTAACATAAGATTATTCCTTCCAATTGCAATTGTACTTTCCTTCTAGCATCATATTGACTTGCGTTAGGGAACTGACCATTCCATTGAGTGAATACCATCTTGCGATTAAAGCAACAACACTTGTACTCAATATTTTCAATTCAATGTCTTTCCATTGATACCTATTACTTCCTTGTTTATGGTTTGGTTCTTTCTTCCTTAACTTTTTCCGAAACAAAATACTTATGCCAAAATCCAAATTTCTCTTTGTCACTTTCTAATCTTGATGCAAGATCAAGGCCAATAGCAATGAAGAATCCTCGTACAACTTGTATGTAATCACATCAACTCAACATAGGGTAACCATGCATAAACCCCTTCTTGTAACTCCTACCTAAAAGTGCTTTTGCATTGTCTTCCAAAATGATTAAATTATCATTGTAATGTATCTCTTTTACTTTCTTCATGTTTACAATGTAATTTCGATGTGTACGAATAAACATGGATTTAGGCAATCGCTTTTGCAGATCGATAAGTGTATGCTCCAATAGGAAGATATTGTTATCTGCCCTTATCTTTGAGTATCTTCCTTCGACTTCTATACACGAGATGTCATAAAGGCGTATTTTGTGAAACACGCCATTTTTTTTAATGAAAAAAGCATCATCGACGGCATTGTTTCTTCTTTCCAACCATTCTGAATTGTTCAAAAACTTCTCCAATGCCAGTTCGATTGCATACAAAATCTCCAATTTGTTAAAAGGTTTTAGCAAAAAACTGAATGGCTGTTCTATTTTTGCCTTTTCAAAAATTTCCCTTTCCATATGACCTGTTAAAAAAACAAAAGGTTTAAGTGTATTTTTATTTCTATTAATGGCATTTGCAAAGGCAATCCCCTCCGGGTGTCCATTCAGGAAGATATCTATGATCACAACATCAATATCTTCATTATAATAAAGAGCTACAGCCTGTTTTAGGTTTGTGGCAACAGCTATTACCTTATAACGATTCTGTTCCAAATGTTCCCTTAGGGTAGTCGCTTCAAACTCATCATCTTCAATGATCAACACGTTAATCTTTTGCATGGTTGGAGCATTATGATTTAGGTAGTTTCACAAAAACCCCAGTTCCAACATTTCTCTTGCTTTCGATTTTTATGGCTCCACCATTTCTCTTAACAAAAGAAAAACATAGTCTCAACCCTAGACCTGTACTTTTTTTTCCAATGGTATCGGTTTCGTTTTCAATCATTGAATTACGTACTCTTTGGAGAATACTATCATCCATACCCATACCTGTATCTATTATCGACAAATTGGCATACCTGCGGCATTGTGTAACATTGATCTTTATTTCCCCATGATTTGGCGTGAACTTTATGGCGTTGTCAATTAGATTTCGCAATACAACCTTTAAAGAATTCACATCCCCATATATATATGCTTGTTCCAGTACTTCTATTTCGAATTGGATCTGTTTCATCTCCAAAATGGATGAAAAGATTGGTGTAACCTGTTCCAACAAAGAAGATAAATCGATGTTTTCTTTTTGAAAAAACACATTCTTGTCATTAAGCATGATCCAGTGCAACACATTGTCAAGTAATACATATGTTTTGTTTGCTGCGCTATTCCCTACACGAATGAGCTCTCTTAATTTGCCTGCATCACTTTCCTGTAGTTTCATTTTCATCTGATCTGTTACTTCGATGAGATGATGTGTGTGAGATCTTAAATCATGTGCCAAAACGGATAACAATTCGTCTTTTAGTGTGTTAAGATTGTTCAACTCCATATTCTCAGCCCGGATACTTTTTTTCTTTGACAATGCAATTGTATAAAATAGTATGACCATACATAAGGCTGCCAACAACATCACATTACTCGCCACAAGTCGCTCTTGATGAACATCTTGCGATTTTAATCGCATTTCATGTGCCTGATAAGGTTTTTCCAGTAGATTAATTTGAGCATTTCTTTTTGCAAACTTCATTTTTTTCTGCTCCAATATCAGCTGCCTATGACAACCTCCAATGTTTTTCTGGTTTTTCATTGAAAACATAATAGGCGGGTAGGTGGATAACAATAGTATCTCTTTTTCAAGACTGTTCTTTTCAATGTGAATTTGGTCCATACACTCATTACCAAGTATTCCATCATTACACAAAGACCGTTTTCTTAACAGATTGGATAAGGATTCTGGTAGAGATCCTTTCTTAAAAAAAGGAAAAGCTTTTGCCATGTCTGATGCTTCTTTCTGAATGTGGTTTGTTGATTCATTTTCAAGAAAGGTTTGCTCTTTTGTATTAAGATCATTTTTTCTTTTCGTTACGCAGTGATTATGCTCTGCTGTCACATATTTAAAAAAGTCTTGAACAAGCGTAAAGGGTATTCGCCTGTTTTGCAATCCTTTATTGCAGATCATAAATGGACTTTGTGTTACTTGAGGAGTATCCTTTACATCTATGCAGTCAATTGCATACAATTGTAATAGGATGCCAATCATACTAGTGAAAAGCGATATTTTAAGCAAAGGGGTGTATTTTAGGTAGGTTAATGAGGATTCAGGTTTTCAAAGTTAAGTCCAATTAGTTTTTTTTAAGCGAAAACTTAAGATTTCGTATCCTAATTTGAAGTTTTTTCAAATACTATGACCATAGCTTCATTTCTAAAAAAAATCAAAATCAGAATGTAACATAGGAAAAGGATTACACCAAATAGGTTCTTCATTTCGCTAGGTAAAACTATTGAACGCCTCTCCAGATACCTTATAAAAATGACTACAGATATATGTTGCCTTTGACTGATATGTTCATTTACTATTAACATCCGATCGAAAATGATCTTTCGTTTGTTCATAACATTGACAGTCATTCTTATGTTATACAATGTTTGGTTCTAGGTGGCTCGACGGTCTTCTAAAAAACATTAGGGGATGTTCTTTTACAAAACTCAATATAAAAACAAGCGGCTACTTGAATACCCTACAAATAATATAGGAAAACACAAGGAATTTAAAATCCTTTAGCCATTTGACATCATTTACCAATAGCCAACACACCAAGAGCTAAAGAACTGATTAACAACAATAATCGATATCGTTTGTTTCTCTTAATTTGTCTTTCTTTTAGATGCAGACTTTGTTTAAACAGTACAATGGCTTCATCTTGATTATCTACCACTCTTGCATAATTGTTCAATTTGTCATTCTGAAAAAGAATCACACTATCTTTTTTCTGCGTCAATACCCATAACCTCATATTTATCTTAGATAGATGACCTACTATAGAATCATTGTATTTCTCCTCTGCCAATACTTCAGCTATCGCTTTGGATTGTGTTATGGTAAAACAATAATGTGTCTTCTGGTCAATTTTCTTCAATTTCGGTGTCAAATCCTGTGAAAAACCAATAAAGCTCATCATCAGCAAACTTATCAATCCTACTAATTTTTTCATATTTTCTTGCTTTTAATTGTATTATCCTAGTTTGATCTTTGCCAATCAAGGAGGTTAGACTATCTGCTTTGGTTTTTAAGGCATGGATAATACTATCCATACTATCATTAGCATTAAGGAGTTTTTCTTGCTCCCATTTTAGTTCTTCGATTTCCATTTGTCGTATTTGATCCGACCCTTCTCCTTCATGGAATGTCATCCAAAAAAGTGCTACTGCCATGAATACGACTATTGTAATTGGCAGTATCGATATCTGATATTTCATCTGTTTTATTATTATTGTTGTTGGTGTTCAATTAAGATTTGTCTAAGAAATTACGCTTGAGCGTAGCCTTTTTTTATAGATATCTGGATACACCTTGCCGAAAAAGCGAAGCACTCGATAAGACTGATGATTCCCAATGACAATTCAAGATGGCCAGCATTTGTGGCCAATGATTTCATCAATCATCTTGT
Organism: uncultured Bizionia sp.; assembly: GCA_947496215.1. Taxonomy (GTDB): domain Bacteria; phylum Bacteroidota; class Bacteroidia; order Flavobacteriales; family Flavobacteriaceae; genus JAHDHI01. The sequence continues at coordinate 127,058 of CANMCF010000010.1, read as the reverse complement.
TTCCCTCCAAAGATCATAAAATTGCATTGCGTTCTTTATGTAATTGAATGCTTCATTAATCATAATTCTTTAATGCACATGGGGCCTCCTTATTGAAATGAAGTATGCCTTATTTTTTCTTTTTATCCATTAGATCATCTACAACATTGGAAACGCCTCCCTTTTTCAGTACATTCATCAAAGCTTTAAATACATTGACTCCGTAGATTCTATTAAAATTCTCCAGAATGGATTTTATCTCCGTGATGGCTATGAAACCTGCAATGATTTTCAAGAAAGGAACTTCATTTACAATGTGTTTTTCTAAAAAATAGGATGCCAATATGACGAGATTATAGATGAAGAACTTGGATATCGTATGGGCAATACGCTCACTACTTATAGGTATTTTATCTTTGTAGGAAGCATACAATCCTGTTATGAAATCGACCACGATCAGAAAAACAATGGTGATCATTACGGCCTGCACCGGCGCCAACAGCGCCAGTAGCCAAAAGGAGCTTTGTGTTATCTTATCCATTCTTTATAAGTTTTCTATAGTCCAATATTCTGTTTTTCGGGTACGGTTGTATGCATACCCTATTGTTTTGATTACCACCTAGCAGATACACGTGGTTCTTACTTTCTTTGATGTAGAAACCCACGTGACCTTTCCAACTATTTGGAGATTCACGCCATAATACAACTACATCCCCAAGATCAGGATTCTTGGCGGTTACCCCTTCGGTAAGCCAACTACGGGCAGTAAGTTGTCCCGAATGGGAATAGCCACATTCTTTGGCTACCCAGTTTACAAAGACACTGCACCAGGCCGTTTCGTCATGTAGTTTTGCCCCGTCATATCCCAGCGCATTAAAATAGGCAAGGATTTGTGGGTGGTCTTTACGACCTACTATTTCTCTAACGCCGTATTGCATTAGTGCTTTTTCTATGATTTCCATAAGTTGTTTTGATTTTGTCAAAATAATTGATTGATAAGCAGAACATTGATCTTCAATACTTATGTCTTACTCAAGATAGATTCAATTGCTTTTAACAATTGGCTTGTAAAATTTGACATCTACCTCTGAGCCCACAAATTTGCTAGGTAGACGTTTCCATCATAGCCTACAGCTTTGATTTCTAGGAGTCTTCTTTTATTTTCTTTTATTTCATCATCATCACAATAGGCAGGGCATCCATCTGTGTTGTATTCATCGTGTTGTTGACCACAATGATCACAATTATCATTACTTTCAGAGATTTTACTTACAGCTGATGTTTCCAGCTCTTTTATTTTTTCATAAATTCCTGCAACCTCTTCACGAGTAAACTCATTTTTACGAGCCATATGCTGAGCAATAGAATTAATTTGAGAATCAATGCTTCTTACATCCATTTTATAGCGATCGCCATATCTGCTATAAGCAATGGCTAGCATTGTTGTTATTATCCACGTTTTGTGTTTATATACATCAGCTTGTTTACGGTCTTTATGGGTCATTAGCCATACAGCTCCTGTCACTACAATACCTAAAAGTGGTGCAGAAAGACTGGGTTGTTTACTGCTTACAATATCTGTAACAAGACTAGTTAATCCGGTAGTATCTTTAATTTTTTGTACTATTTCTTTTGATTCAGGCATAATATTCATTTTATATGTTTTTATTAGTTTTAAACAGGTTATCCAGGTATTTGCGCTCTCAGCACCTTGTCATATCCTTCGATGATTTTTTTCAAACCATCCGATTCTGTAGTCGGAATGAGTTTGATTTCAATCTTAGAAAGATGCCTGTCTTCTTGTTGATTTCTACTAGCACCATTTCTTTTGGGAAAAGACACCATTAATTCATCATTTTTCAATGCCAACTCCAATACCGAGGTAATGTTCACTTCTTCAATACCCGTTTGATTTACAGGCACCAAAGAAATTAAAGGCACATGTACATCATGTGTGGTATGTCCATTCTCTGTTTCCCTAGGGTATTGAATAGTTACCATTTTGGGCTTAAGCTTACTGCTGGAATTGAACTTCCCAATTGCTTCTTGATCAACCTGTTCATTTAGATCTTCAATAAGCTTGTTCATCTCCTTTTTACTATTGGCACGTTTAAGTTTTTGCAGGTTGTCCTTAATCGTCAATACATCATCTCCTTGTTCAAAAAACTCATCAAGTATGAAAGCGTTTTTTTGTTTGAGCGTGTCATTTGCAGATAAAACGGCTTCGTGAAATGCCGTGATTAAATTTTCAAAAGTTATCATATCTTATATCTTATTTGAGTTCTTTTTTTAATCTATTAAACTGATTCATAGCGCTTTTTGCTTGTACTTGACTGGTGTTGGAGATTCCAATGGAAGCGGTACAGGTATTGCAATAAAAGGATTCTCCCTGTGCTAGCAATTGAGGTTCAAATAGTATGTTTCCTCCACAATTGGGGCATGGTATTTTACTTGTATGGTTCATAATAAATGGTTTGTTAAAGGTTGAAAAAGAGGGATTGAGAAAACACCTCTCAATCCCTTGAAATTAATTCACTATTCTAAACTGGAACTGTATCTGGATCTGGAGCTTTATCCTTTGGTTCTTCATTTAAGGAAATTGCCGAAGCATAGTGCTGGATGATGATTCCTACCCCATCCGGTAAAGGTTGTTGTGCAGCATGAACCTTAACACCATATTTTGCACTGTTACTCTTGGTGTAATTGGATTTATAGTTGGATGAGTTTTCTGACTCATGGTGAACACTACCTCTTATTTTCACTGAAAAAGGTCCCCATCCCGCTTTTGCTTCAAAAGATCCTTCTGCGGCCGTCTTTGATCTCGACTCCTTATTTTCCTCTTCTGCAAAACTTGATTTGACCTCCATATCAAAAGAAATGTCGACATTATCCACTGCAAGTGAGTTTAAAGGAATGATGGTTAAAAGCGGAACTGAAAAGGAAGTTTCCGTTTTTCTAATCTCCACTTTACCTCCAGCTGCATCACCTTCCTCTCTTACTGGGAAACTTTTGGAAAGCGTCATGGCAATCATAATAGGCTTATATGAAGTGTTATCTCCAATTACCGTTTTTTGAAAACAGGTGTCCAGCATAAACTGAGTCTGGGTCATGGCCATTTTACCATTGGCATCGGCGGCGGCCATAAGTGGACCTCCTATTAAAGCATCCATAGGTAACCCACTAAATTGTTGGGCCATTGAAATTAATTCTGGCATAATTTTAAAATTTATTGTTAAACGATTAATTTAATTTGCGCTGAGATTTTCTCAATGCAGTACATACACTCAATACAATAGCTATTTTTTGATCTTGTACACTACAAATGTATATTGAGATTGTAGTGGAAAATCAAAAACCCGTATGAGTAGCATAAGACGCATCATGAACTGCAAAAAACATGTGATAAACGTTTGGGCAAACCTTCTTATTATGGGGATTTTAAAAGCTTCAAAAAGAAATTCACTTTAGAAAGAAGAAAAATTGATAATGACAATATGCTGTCGAAGGGTCTTGTTGCATAGATGTCTGTCAGGAATGAGTTTCTCCTAATGTTTTTTATTTATTGATTTAATTTAGAAGGTAAGTTCTATTCCATTTCGGAATGCCTAGATCAGGCATTTTATTAAGAATAAACGATTTCAATGTAACTTCTACTTGTTGAGAGTCCTCTATTTTAGATTTGACATTTTTACCTAATATCGTTTTTCAACGACTAAAGATATTTTCTGCCAATGAGCGCTGGTGATACCCAGTTTCTCTTTTCCAGCTTACTGTACCATGGTTTTCAATATACTTAATAGCAGTTCTTTGATGGGTTTATGATCTACTTTAGCATTTGTCCTAGGGGGAATAATGATTTTTAACATCGGATTGAGTAAGTTCAAAAGAAGATTTAAAATCATAACCCCTATAATACCAATTTTTAAACATAGTTTTGTCCAAACAAAAGTCAATAGGCCCTCTATGAATTTAGTTTTTATGATAAGATCTACTGTTAATTTGTTGGAGCTTGTAATTGCTCATAAGTATTAGATTTAATCCAAAGATAAATAAAGTAGTCACTTAAAAAACGATCTATGCAACAAGACCAACAATAACTTCCATTGAGTGAATACCATCTTGTGATTAAGCAACAACATTTGTGCTCAACATTTTCAATTCAATGTCTTTCCTTCTTTCATATATTCCTTTTTGATACCTTCCACAATAAAGGATTCCTTGATGACATTCTCTTTACTTGCCAATGTTTTCAAACAGGCATATTGCACTATGTTCACGATATTGGATCCTGTTATCGCATATTTTTTTGAAAGAGACTCCAAAGATACCCCTTCTTCCAAAGGAATGTTTTTCGGCAAGTTGTTTTTCCACAGTCTCAACCGTTCCGTATGTGTCGGTATTTCAAACTCTATGATGGACTGAAAACGTCTTGTAAATGCTGTATCTATGTTGTTTTTGAAGTTTGATGCCAGTATGACCAAACCTGGATGAGCTTCTATTCTCTGCAACAAGTAGGACACTTCCTGATTTGCATATTTGTCATGTGCATCCCTTACATTGGTTCTTTTCCCGAATATCGAATCGGCTTCATCGAAAAACAGGATCCAATCCTTGTTGATGGCCTTGTCAAATAGACTTGAAAGATTTTTTTCGGTTTCTCCAATGTATTTGGAAACCACCATGGACAAATCTATTCTATAGACATCCTTGTTCGTGTATTTGCCCAACAAACCAGCAGTCAAAGTCTTTCCTGTTCCTGGAGGCCCATGAAACATTACCCGATATCCTGGTTTTATTATGTTTCGCATGTTCCATTCGTTCATCAAGGTGGCATTGTATTGCAACCATACTTCTATCTCCTTTATTTCTTGAATGGTTTTCTCCTTCAATATCAAATCACTCCATTCCATCCCTGTTTCTATGAGGCTTGCCGGGAAATCTTGGCTCAATTTCGGCTTTAGAATCGTTCCGGATGTTATCTTGGCCAAATGTTCTTCATCCAGGAACAATCGTCCACTCATCTTGGGTTCTCCTTTTGGAACTGCCTCCACTTCCAAAATCTTGTTTTTAAACAAGAAGGAATCGTTTCGGATGTATTCCATTCCTTTCAATCTCTCTTCAATGTCGTTCCCATACAATATGTACAATGCGGTCTCCACCGTTGGTAGGATTCCACGGTGATTTTTTCCCTTTACGCCTCCAAACTCGGGAAATTCTCCTCCATTCGGCAAAAATGAGGTTATTATGGTACTTATGAATCCCGGATTCAATTGTGGCACCAATGTCAGCAATAGAAATATGATGTCCTCATTCTCCAAGTTGTTTTCCAAAATGAACCTAGCCAGATGAGACTGATTGTGATCCACCTCCAATTTTGGAATTGCTATTTCCTCTCCCGTCAACTCCAATGACAACCTGTATTTGATGGTTGCTTCCAAATAATCGAATATGGATTGAAACGATGTTGCTACGTTGCTATTTATGATTCCGGTTTTGTCCATTCTATGTTTCTTTCTTGACTACGTTATTACACCATTGATCACATCATCCAAGTCATGATGGTCTTCTGTAAACTCATTCAACCATTCTACAGTATCATCATGATCCAAAAAACTATTGAGTGCCTCTTCGATTGCGTTTCTATTTTGTATCGGTAATTTCTCAATGACTTCCGTTAAGTTTTCCAAAAGATTCAGTGGTGTACTTTTTTTCTCGCATAGCTTGAATGCGATCTTCCCTGTCACATCCAGGAACTCCAAATAATTCACCTTGGTCGTTATCGGTGTGTTTATTCCAAGTCTATCGAAAACCTCCTTTACCATTCCCGAGGTTTGCCTTCCCCAAATGCCATCAATCAAAATCTCCTTTCCATAGATGTATTTGAGTACCATTTGTACATACAGGGTTTCCGATTTGGAGTTTTGATTGTAATCCACGGACACACTTGCATCCATATGCCAATGGTCTTGATGGTTCGGATAAAAATGGTTCAAGACAATACCAAAGTGCTTTCGCAAGAACGACTCTATCCCTAGATACAATTCTTTTTGGTGTACGAAGTTGAGCGTCACCAGTGTCTCGTCCTTCCAAAATATGGCATCCAAATCGAATGCTCTCCCGTGACCATGTTGCCCTGGTTTGTTCACAAATATGCCTGCCGTCGTAATTACTTCCGGCACTCCAAGTGGACAATTCTCAAAAACTTCCTTCAGTGCCTTCTTCAAGATTGTCAAAAAGGATTCATCTACCAAAAAATCCCTTTGTTTCCCTCTTGTGCCATATGGATGGTTGGTCAATCTGGCGTAGTGCAGAGGGATGTTGTTTATTTGGTTTATTGTTTTCATAATAGCAATTTATTTTTATGTTTTCATTCTTTTTTCCAATACTCCTTTTCAGTAATCAATAAATCCATCAAATGCCCTTCTTCCATATGATAAAATTTCTCCCTCTCTTCTATATTTCCTTGTTTAACCAGCAAAAACTCTATATATGAAGAAAAATAAGTTATTCTAGAATAAGTAGGTTCTAGCAATTCACTGGTTAATAACAATACTTTTAACTTTTCCACTCCTTTTTGAATAAAAAAACTCATACTCATACTTCTACTATAAAAATCAAAAGGCCTCATACTTTTAAGAAGATCATATAAATCTATATCTTCATTCATAAACATCTCTTGATTTCCTTTATCATCTTCATCCCAAATTACGGACTCCCACTCTGCACTATCTGCGATATAACTTATTGGTAATATGTTAATATAACCATCATACGGCTGATACCATTCGTCCAAAGGATCAAAAAAATCAAAATCTGCTTCTTTCTCAATATGAACTTTGGCATCAAAATTCGGGTTTTCCTTATAAATCCATCTTAACTGAAAACCATTCATTTCTTTATAAAAGTCTATTATATCCTCTTCAATAAAAAAATCCAATTTAATCTCAACTTCCAAAATTTCATCTTCTGTTGCAGGAGGAGGAAAATAATAACTTACAATTTGAATACTTTCATTAGCTCTAATAGCGTCTATCATACTCCTGAATCGATTAATGTACTTTGCCATAATTGTAATTGTTTTTTTTATTAAAAATCAAAGCGTGTAGAATCTATCTGTGTTATAAATTTAGCTTTATCTTTAGCGTTTGCATAACTATTTACAATGTTTTTTAATTGATTTTTATTACTATATGGGAAAGATTGATATCTCTGAAGAAGATCCACACATTTTGCCTGTATAGGAAAAAGTTCAAGAATGTAAGCTCTGGATTTTGAATCGGCAGGAAGCGAGTTTATTGTCAACCCACCTGCTGGTCTAGGTAACGGTATGGTATCGGACCAATGCTTCTGCCCAACACTGGATACTTCCCATTTATTCTTTTTATTTTCCATTTTCCCTCCCTTTATGTCAAGGTTTTGAAGAAACATATCATCTCTATAAGTCATCTTTATATCCATCCACAACACATGATCGTTATGCCAAGTTTTCATATCTTTTTCAAAGTTCCTTAAAAAACTCTTATTTTGTGATTGAAGAGTAGGCACAAGATTTGAGTCGACTGCCAATCCTCCAATATTATGGTTAAGTAAATGAAAAGCAACCCATTTTCGACTAATTTTCAACTTCCTTAAAACTGTTAAAGCTCCATTTAAAGTTCCTCCAGAACCTGTATATACTTTAGAATCTTGCCCAGGAGGATCTCCTTTTTGATTTTCTTTATTCAAAAATCTAATCGTAGTATTCCTTGCCTTATTACTTGAAAAATTAGGAGAAATTTTCAATGGTGGTATTACTTTTTTCTTATCCTTGTCATCTATCTTTTTAATTTGATTTGCCAACTTGGTGAATAATGTATTCAATTTTTTATCAATGAATTCTGGTTTCACTTTTGTGTCTTTGCTATCAAAAGTCAATTGTTTAATGTCTTGAACAATAGATTTTGCTGAAGTAATTGCCTTGAGTTGCTTATTCTTCTTTTTCTCATCAATTCCAGTAGCTGTATTTAGACGTGTTTCATTTTTATTAAGAAAATCTAATACAGGCATTGGTGTAGACGCAATTTCCAATTTTGCCTTCTTCCCTTTCCCTTTAAAGAAAATGGTATGACTTTCCCCCTGTTCATTTTTAAATTTTTTCTTTCTTTTCCACCATTGCAATAAACCTTTCACAACCCCCTTAACCTTGGCTTTTCCTTTTTTAACCAAACTCTTGAACTTCTTCTTCGCTTTCTTGATCAATTTGGTGACTGCACGATCTATACGCTTACGAACCTTCTTAATTATTTTCTGTACTTTTTTGACCAAGCCACCAAGACCGATCAACTTAGCAAACAAACCAATAACAAGAGGCAATAACATGGCCAACCCTTTTTCTATGGCTTTGGAAACTCCTCCAACATTTCCACTTGCCAATGCTCTAATAGCTTCTATTAAAGATGGAATTAACATGATTGCAGATTCCACGAAGAACACGATAAGGTCTTTTATTGCCATTATGGCTTTGATGAATCCTGCTCCCGGAATCAATAAGCTCAACAACCATTTTATACCAGCTTCGATGACTTGCGTGATGAGCATTTGCTTTATGGAGTCTATGATGGTTTCCTTAAGGTCAGTAAACTGTTCCTTCATATGTTCCCACATCCCAGCAACTCCTTTTTCTCTTATAATTTGGAACATTTCAAACCCTTTTTCCATAGCAGATACCATAGGTTCCCCCATAAGCAACACTGCTTTTTTACGCATGAAATCCCATGACAGCCCCAAAATTTGCATCACCAAACTAAAAATGCCTTTCAGACTAAACAGGTTGTCTGGAATGGTGATCCCTACAGGTCCCATGGCTCCTGTTAGCCAAGTAACAAAACCTCCCAACATGTGCTTTTGGATGTTTGCCATAAACATGTCTATTCCCTTACCTACACCTTCAAATAGTGTTGAAACAAAACCTATTGGATCTTCCATGATCACTCCAATGGCATTCTGTATTTCCGCAAGCAAGGTCGTAATGAGTTCTTTCAGCTTCTTGATGGTTTCTATGATACCATTTATAAAGCCTAGAGCTGCATCTATGAGTCCTCTGTTTGCTGCCTTCATTTCCTCGATACGGGCATCTACGGCATTCAAGCCTTCCATATATTGCTCTGCCAGACTATCTACCAATTCGTCTTGTTTGCTGTTTACGGAGTCTTCCAACTCATCAAACTTGTCGTTTATTTCCTCGGCAGCTTCTTTTCCTATCTTCTGAAGGTTTTCAGGCAACGACTTCACATAGTCTTGTACTTCCTGCTTTCCAGTCGCGACTCTTGTTTTCGCTTCTGTCAACTTGGTAGCCACCAAATTTGCAACTATGGTTATGACCTTGTCCATTTCATCGATATAGACTTGTCTTCCCGTAACGAAGAAATCGTTTACCTCATCCGGCATTCCTGCAAATTTGTCCTTCAACCATCTTCCTGCTCCAAGCACTCCACTATAACGTCTGCTTTTATAGGCGCTCATCTTAGCATCCACATGTTGTTCGAACTTTCGTTTCGCCAAAAAGGTTCCTGCAGTAAATAACGTTTTTACTCTAGTGTCCAAATCACTCAATATCTTCTCTACATCGGTCTTGGACTTCTCGTATATCTTATTTATTTCAGTTGCAATACGTGTTCGCTCCGATGTATCGGTAGTACCTGTTTTTGTTTGCGATCCTGTTACTTGTTTCAATAACTTGGCGCGATCTTGATGCATCCCAGCCAAACCGGTTTGCTCTTTTCCCTTGGCTCCAGCTTTTGTACTTTGAAGGACCCCTTGTTCTTTTTTACGAAGTTCTCCTGGTGCACTTTCCGTGTTTTCCTTGGCTTTCCCTTTGGCATCCAAACCTTCCTTGAAGCTTGGCTCGTTGGATTTGGCCAATTGCTCATCTGTCACTTCATTTTCGGACATTTGTTGATCGACCTCGGACATGTTGTCTTGAAGTGGTTTGTTTACTTCTGCATTACCTCTTTTTGGAGGCATCGCCTTGGTTGGATTGGTAGTTGGCGGTTTTTTTCCAACTGGTGCCTCTGGCAATGGCTTTACCTCCCGCTCTGGAACTGCAGCCACATTTGGCTCTTGTTTTGCTGTTTGCTCCACTGGTCCGGCGGCAGCTGCCTTTTCACCTTCCACATCTCCCGTCGCAGCACTATTTACCTCATCTATGTTATTGTTGTCCTCAAAATTGGCAGCTTCATCTTGGTTTGCCGGCAATTGCATTCCTTCTATGCGTTTCATCAATTTCGCCTTGAAATCTTCCGCATTGAAAGTTCCAGGTTCTGCGGCATCCATAGCTTCGACCTGTCCTGATTGCGCCATGCTTTCACGTTCGTTGTCGGGGGAAACAGCTGCACTTTGTGCTGCTCCAGCCGACACCTTTGAATCTTCATGATCCTGTTGCCCTTTGGCTGTCTTGTCTACACGTCCCTCAAGTTTTTTGAAATTTGGGTCGTCTTTTGGGTTTCTAGGAGTGGTCGTCACCGGTGCCGCACCTTTTTTACCTTTTCCTTTTTCTCCTCCTTTTGCTTCTTCTCCTTTTTTAGCGCCTTCCTTTTTAGCTTCTCCCTCTTCTTTCGCTTTGCCTTCTACAGCCTTGGGGTCTGTTTTTTCCGTTGCCTGTTCTGGGCCTTCTTTAACCGTTTCAACCTTTCCTTTTGTATCTGCTACCGATTTGGCACTTTTCATCCCTTCTTTTCCTACTTCCAATGGTTTTGATGCTCCTTGTTGAATGGTGTGTGTCAATTCATGGGCTATGAGGGTTTGTCCATCTTTGGATTGCGGATTGAATTTCCCTTCGTTGAAGAATATGTCATTTTTATTAGTGAATGCCTTTGCTCCCAAGTCCTTGTTCATCGCAGCGGATTCCGATCCCGTATGTATTTTCACTCCACTGAAATCGGCACCAAACCCACTTTCCATGTTCGTCTTCAAATCTGCTGGCATCGAGCTTCCTTTTCCTTTTGCACTTTGAATACGACTACTCAGGTTGGTTTTTGTTTTTTTCGAAATGTTCAGTTTTGCCTGTACTTCTTCATCTTCCTTGGCCTGAATACTCTCCTCTTCCTCTTCTTTGGATTGTACATTCTCTTCTTCCATTGCTTGAATGCTCTCCTCTTCCACTTTCTGCACCTCTTCCTCAGCTGGTGCCAATTGAACCGTTGGCGTAATGGTTTCCGCTATGGATTTCTCCTGTACTTCGGTATCTTCTTGTTTTTGAATTGTTGGAGTGGCAGCTGGAGAGAAAAACGAGGCCTTGTTCTCAGGTCCATTGCTTTGATTGTTTCCTTCCACGACTTTTTCTGCAACATTGTCGGCTTCTACCTCATATTTGTCCCCTGGCTTTCCGACCTTGAGCTTTGCTTGAATAAAGGCACCTTCCCCTTGCTCTTTTTGAAAAAGATTGGAATTGCTTGATTTAGCATTTGTCTTGTTATGTGTCGCCGGTGAAAACATATATTTGGTTTAATTAGTCACACTAAAGCTTCCTTTTAGATTTGGACTGGTTCCTGGACTTATTACCTTTACTATGACTTTGAAAAATATGCAATCCTTCGTCTTTACCTTGAACGATTGTGTTTCCGTCCTGCCAACATCATACCTTCTATTTATCTTGTGGATCGTCCCGCCTTGTATGGCAGTTAGAAATATGTGATAATGTTTGGCGTTATGTGGTTTAACCCAATCTCCAAACGAACTAATCTTGAAATCCCCCTTCGAACAAAAGGTCATCCTTGTCATTACGCTACTGTTGATGTTGAATGTTATTCCCGTTTGTGGCAATTGAAATCCTTCTCCACAACAATTTCCATCCAAATTCTTGCCTGAGTATATGTCATCTAGCCTTCCTATGGTTTCTGGCCCTACAATGCCATCTATAGCCAAATCGAATTCATCTTGAAAGCCAATGACAGCACTTCTGGTTTCTGTACCGAAATCACCATCTGCTCCATAGTTGGGTAAGTCGAAACTAATTCCCATCAACCCCCTTTGTAACTTTCTAACATGTTCTCCTCTTGATCCTTTTGCTATGAGTCTCTTATTGTCATGCGCTTGCTCCAGCCTGTAACTTTCCCTAAATCTGTCTGCTTCCAAATCTCCCGAATAGTCTTCTGCCAACGATTTCTGAATCATTCCCGTTTGTTGAATCGTATGTGTCAATTCATGAGCCAACAAATGTTTTCCTTCTTTACTTTTCGGATTGTATTTTCCTTTGTTGAAATAAATGTCATTGCCATGTGTAAATGCTCGAGCTCCTAGCGTTTTACTCATTTGTATCGCATTTTCATCTGTATGAATGTTCACTTTACCAAAATCCACTCCAAATCCTTTTTCCATTTCGGCAGCTGTGGCCTTGTTCATCTTGTTTCCTTTTCCCGAATTGTTTTTCAATTTATTTTCAATGGAGTTTTGCGCTTTGGACTCACCATTGGTCTTAGTTTGAGCCGTCTCTTCTTCTTCCATTTTTTGAACCTTCTTGTCTTCTTCACAATCGGCGCATTTTGCTTGTACATCCTCTTCTGCGCTTTCCTTCTTTTGTACTGACTCTTCTTCCTCCATTGGCTGCAACGTCTCCAGTTTGGCCTGTGTACTTTCCTCTTCTGGCGCTTCCATCCTTTGAACCAAAGGCGTTATCGATGCTCCCAACGGCTTTTGTTGCACTTCTTCTTCCCCTTCTTTTCTTTGCACTTTGGTTTCACCATTGTTCTTGTTGGTAACCTTGTCCGCCATGGCATCTGCTTCTACTTCATATTTGTCTCCAGGTTTTCCTACATTCAACTTTTTTTGAATGGTAGGTTTGAAAAACGTTTCGTTTCCTTGTAACTGCTTTGGATGCAACTTTCTATATCTCTTTCTCATAACTCTTGAATCGTTTTTTACCAATCTGTAAATATCAGTTTGTTTATCCAAGGCAGTTTGCATAGGCCCAGTGTCCAAGGCAACCTATCCAAAAGGATGTCGTGTACTTTTCGCTCTATGATGATCTTGGGATTCTCCGTCTTGAAGCTTAATTTTCCCGAACGCTGCAAAAATTCATTTCTCAACAAATCCGTAGATGCATTGTTCAAGGCTTCCCAATGAAGGACAATTGCTTCTAAAAGATCTTCCGCCTTTTGTTTCATACTTTCTGGGATAACAACTTCCCTTCTGATGGATTGTTCTATGGCAATACCACATAGAAATTTCTCGAACACCATGTTGCTTTCGAACTGCTGCTCTTTTTTGGTAGCCAGATAATGTAATAGATGAATGGCCAATTCCGGGTTTAGAACATCATTGTTTTCATCCAGCAAACCACAAGTCACAAAGAAGTCCTTTAAATAGGGGTGTAAAATAATCAAGCCAGCATTCTCTATGTGATATTCTCCTTTTTCGTCTATTTCTTCATATTTTTCCAGAGTTCTATCTTTCAATACCTCTTGGATTAAATTGTCCTCTTCTTCTAATTGTCTATTGACATTTTCGCTGTTTTCTTTCTTAATTCTTTCTGCATCCTCTTCTTTCTTTTCTGTATATGAAATCTTATTCTCTCCTTTTTCAAAAATAACATTATTATTGTCTTCATCGTATTTTTGCGATCCATTTAATGGTTGTGCTTTTTTCGATTCCAAGCTCTTGGTTTCAATGTTCGAAATCTCTCCCTTCTCCCGCTCTTGTTCGTTTAAGTTGCCTTCCAAACCATTTTGTTCTTCTTTGGTTTTCAAATTGATTTTCTCTTTGGGTAAGCGTCCTTTTCCAATTGTCTTCAACAGTTCATCCAATCTTCCTATGGTTTCGCCATTAACTTGCTTGAATATCTCCGTAACTGTTTTCACAAAAGGGTCTTCATTACCTCCTTCTGCTTGCTCTTGCTTCCTATTTGAAAGCATGGTGATCAATCCAGATTCGAGCTGCCTTGTATCTCCCTCTAGAAAATACCGTATGAGGCATTGCCATATTTGCTTTCTTTCGAATGACAACAAATGTTTCATTTTTTCAACCACTTCATTGTTGATGGTTTCAGTTTTTATAGATTCTTCTTTAAACACATTGCGAAACAGGCTTCTCATTTCGGCATTCGAAAATTGATTTATCAGCCTGTCTTGAATACGGGTTATTTGCATTGATTTCTCAAATCTATTTTTAAAGTTTTTCGTTTTGGACATTTCAATGAGGTCATTCTCGTTAAAGAACAAATGATCTTCGGTTTTCTTCCACCAAGGAGCAATGCCTTTTTCCAAGAAGTAAAAAAAGGTATCTTGTTTGCTTTGGCTCGTACTTAAAAATTGAACTTCCCCCTTTTTGTCTTCAGGTGAAGCCATTATGTTTTTCAGTTCTTTTATCGCCTGTTTCCTTATGGCTTCTTTTATACTCTCAAAATTATTTTCATCGCTACCAACCACATCCAGTGACAGTTTTGGTATTTGAATGATCTGAGAAGGCAATTCTTTTCCCAGGTCTTCAAAATACTGTTCCAAATACGGAAAGATTTCTTCTTTCAAAAACACATCCAGATTATCCTTGAGTCTATACGCTACCTTTTCACTAGTGGTATCTACATCGATGACAACCTTGTTTATGATATGTTCTTGTAAGTCTTTCATTAAATCAATGGCATTAATTCATCTACGATAAACGTCTTTATATATTCTATGACCTGCAATCCTTCACTATAAGCCGTTAAATAATCTTTTAACTCGTTATCTGGATCAAAACCAAGACCTTGATTCTTGAGAGTTTCAAATCCATTTTTTATACGGTTGAGATTGTTCATTATTATATCCTTGTCCGCTGTCAACACATCATGTGATTGGCAATGAAGGACATTGAAGAACAGTTTTATTTGAGCTCTATAAAATTGTGATACAATTCCATATACGAACGAATCTTGACTATTTTCAACCATTGGAGGAACTGTCTTGGCAAACAAGTTTCCAAATGCATTCAATTCACTATTGTTTGTTCCTTTCAAAAAGTCCTCTGGCGCATTGTTGACTGCTTGATACAACTCTATCGTAGGTATCAAGACACCATCTCTGATACTAGTCGAGACATCAAGATTAGATGAAAGCGTAGAACTGTCTTCCAATATTACCTGAGTCGTATCCGGAATGCAATTCACAGGTACATCTGGCCTTACCCTGACGTTGGTCTCCTCCACGGTGTTCTGACCACACTCTCCCGTTACGACCAACGAAATGTCTATGATTGCGGTTTCGAAAGAGTTAACGTCTAGAACAACTGCTGAACGCGTGGTACGAGTTATCACCTGTCCACCAACATTCCATACATATGTGTCTGCCAAGTCCGAAGTATTGGTCAGTGTCAATTTTTCATTGCTTACATCTCTTGTGAAACCAGCAATTGGAGCTTCATTCAATGTAATGGTCAACAATGCCTTTCCTGCTATTCCCAATGTTATCGTCCCTCCGGCTGCAAGATTTGTTGCCTTTGGCCTGAATATTGTATTTCCAGCTGTATTTGGAGATACTCCCAAACCTTCTACTTCTGTGCCAAATATGTTTGGTGATATCGTGATTAAATACGGTGAATTGTCGATTAGGCAATACTCCAATTTGTCATTGGGCATCTCTAGTTTGAAATCCGGATATGCTATGGTCACCATTGTAGTTGCCGTCGAAACACAACCATTTTCATTCGTGACGCTCAATGTCACTTCGAAAGTATTGTCTCCTTGTTGAATCAAGAAATTGTGTTCCAATGAGTTATTTTGACTTACTTCCACACCATTGATTGTCCACTGATAAGAAAGGTTACTCTCATCTGTACCTGTTGGAACGTTGGCTCCAAAGAAGTAACTATGGTGCAAATTGTCTCCTTCCCAAATGAATCCACCTGGATCTTCGACTATGTCTATTTGTGTCAATGGAAATATCGTAATTTTCGCATCTGTAGCTAGGCCAGCAATGGTAAAATGTATTTCCGTATTGAAACCAACATCTGTAAAGGTTATGGGGTCGATAACGAGCTCTCCATCCTCGACTTGAATCCCAGGAATATTGGCATTTACGATTTCTATTGTTCCGTCCACAGGTTCTATGGTCGTAAAAGGAATCTTTACGGTTGCTTCACTACTTAAATCCAAGCAATAGGTTTCTTGAATTTCCAACGCCACACTTATGGAATCTTCAAAAGCTATCGGCTCCATTGGTATGACATCTTCACAAAAACCATTGCTTATGGTAAGTTTTGGCATTATCGTATTTGCATCGTTAACTGGCAATTCATATTCCATCAAGATTTCCCCATCCGAATTCGGTACTTCGTTTGAAGGCTCTCCAATTCCAAAATCCCAAGTATAACCCAAATTTGGCACGACACTACTTACTGTATATGTAACTGTGGCCAGCGTATTTGTTTCGTTGTAACTTACTTGGGTGTTTACACTTATGTTCAAGTCTGGATAAACAGTTATCTTGGCTTCAGTCTCTTCTTCATCTACAGTAAATCGTATTTCTGTACCATATAGACTTGGATCCGTCAATGATGCATCAAAGACTTCCTTTCCTTCTTCATTCGTCGTCAATCCACTCTCGACATCGTCTGGCACCAAAGCTTTTATCTCACCATCCGACGGTGACTTCTTAAATGGTATGGGTATGATTTCCTCATCATCCTCCAAGCAGATGAAAGCCACAGGTAGGCTCAAAGAAATAGGGTCTTTTGGCACTATGAAGTTTATTGG
Source organism: uncultured Bizionia sp. (assembly GCA_947496215.1). Lineage (GTDB taxonomy): Bacteria > Bacteroidota > Bacteroidia > Flavobacteriales > Flavobacteriaceae > JAHDHI01. Next base: position 110,377 of record CANMCF010000010.1, on the reverse strand, counting down.
TGTACAATCCGAACAACACATATATGGCAAGGCAAAATCTGCTATCACCGTATTTTTCGCAGTCGTATTGGTTAACAACACCGTGTTTTCCTCAAAATATATCTTAGTATTCACTCCCACTATCGCAGGATTGTAAAACTGTATGAAATTTTCATCTTTTTGTATTGCTCTATCCTTAATGCGTATTATCAGTTTTTGCCTGTCTGCCTTTGCAAAAACCGAAGGATCTCCTGCTCTTTTCCATATTCTATTTAGGAAAACAGCAAAATTGGAGACAGTTTCGTCTATTGTTTCTCCTATGAAAACAATTTCGTCCAAAGGATTTTGGGTGTCCTCTATCACTTTATGCAAAAAGGCAAATTTTGTGCTTACTCTATCATTCCATAGTTTCAAGACACCTTCATCACCATCCAATCCATCATCATCTATGTTTGGTTGTTCCAAAAAGTCCAACTCCATAGTCACGGTTTCATAAGTAGGTTTGTCTGATGCGTTTTCAGTCAGATATACCATTACGAACGTTCCTCCTGGTTGAACTCCTGCCTTGTGTTCCAAACCAGGATGTTTCTTTACGAATTCGGATAATTGTATCTGTAGTAAAATTTCTTGTTTTCTCTTTTCAATTTCCTTCAATAGTATTTCCAGCTTCTTTCCAGAACAGCATACCGTAGATAATTGATTTATCAATAGTCCCAATATCTGTTTGGAACCTTCCTTCACCGTTGTGGTCTGGTATTTCGCTTGCAATGCTTTTACCCGTTTGCACAATTGATCGATGGTAAGTTTGTAAGTAGATAGTGTCAAGCTATCTATTTCTGTTATCTGAGTTGGAATCCTGTTATCCAAGATGTAGGAATGCACCAGTGTCTCCGCAACATTCGTAAATATGAATTCCCCCAAAGGCGCTTCTTCTGCCCATGCTTCCGAAGTCAATATCTCTTCCGTGCTAACACTCAATGCGGCCATGATGTCATTTGCAGACCCTTCTTCATTGTCCTTTATCGCCGTTTGCAAAAGCAACCCTAGCGTATTTTCTTCGACCGTCAACTCTTCTTGTACGATATTTACCTTGAATAGGTCTTTTTGCTTATTTAGTTTGTTCACTGGAGAGAAACCAGCAAGTTCGGCATCTACGGCTGTTCCCACACCAGAAGCTTCTGCCGTAGTTATTCCCATATCGACAACCTCATCTCCAGCGGAGGTCAATACCGCTGTCAGGGATTCCAACTGCAAGCCATTGTTTACGGCAACCACATTTGTTCCTGCATCCACCGTACTGAAACCGGAAAAGAATCTACTCATTTCCGCCAGCACGCAGTTTTGCTCCGTTCTCCATGCCGTGAGGAGTATGCTAAGGTCTTCGAATTGACATTTATAGTCATTTATGTCTATGGTTTTCGTCGTTGCATTTATGGAAAGCATCTTCACATCGAAATTCAACCCGTTGTCTTCCTTCAACCTCAAGACCCCGTCCAGAGCTTCCTTGTACATTTTCCCTTGATGTCCTTCTATTCTATAGAAATTGAAAGGGTCGATACTATAATCCAATGGTTTTTGGATTATAGGTGCATTTGCCAAATTTTGAGTATGATAACTCAAATTATATTGGTGTTTGAAATTGCTGGATTTTTCAAAGCTCCATGGTTTCAAAACGGGACCGTTTACATTATAGTAAAAAGGAATGGCTTTGTACCCCAATTCTCCATAGGCTTGAGAAGGTGTTATCTTAATGGTATTCCCTTTGTTGAAATTCACATAATTACCCACCAGCGCGATTACTCTTTTTAAAAGACTTATTGTTTTTTTATAATTTTTGTCCTCGTTCCCTACAATTGGAGACTTGTAAAATTGATGCCTCAAGGTCAAATAAGGTTTCACCTCATCTATTCTACCCAACATGAGGTGCTTTGGAAAAGCTCCAATGCTAGGGCAACACTCTACATTGATATGCAATAGCAAGGCTTTTATTTCATTGTAGGTATCTATTAGATCTTTCAGTATGTCGTAACGGTATTGATAATCCGTTGGAACGCCATTGGAACTGAAATCGAAAAGGTCATTTATTGCAGAAGCAACCTTGTCTTTATTGAACTTGGTAAAAATGGCATTCAAACCAATTCCCAAATTGGTCAAGGTATCTGTGTTTTTTATGGCATTGTAATAGTTTTGCTTGAGTCTTGTGAACGTTTTCGTATTCTTGCAGGTGAGGACCACTCTTTTCGCACATACCTCCGGCAATGCCTCATACAACTCATACCAATTGTGTTTGTTGTAAATGGAGTCTCGCCCAGCAATGTACTCCGCATCTTCGATTGACACCAACAAAACCCTAAGCCTTGCCACTTGTTCTATGCCTTGATTGTCACAAGTCAATTGCGTACATAGATCTCCTTCTTTGGAATAATGTTCCAAATACAACAAAACAACCATGTCCTTTATGTTTGGAAACGCCGCTAGGTCCGTATGTGACTCATCATCGTTCTCATATAGTTCCCAAAGGTTTATTTGCTTTTCGTCTGCATCGAGAAAATGCTTGTATTCCACATTGTCATCCACATATTTTTTATAGAATCTATAATTTTTGGCCAATAGGTCTATGGACTTCAAGGTATCGTCCTTTTTCCCTTCTTCCGTAGTCGACTGATTTTGCAAGGCCAACAAATCCCCATCTGTCGTAACACCTCTTCCTTGGGTTACTTCTATGCTATTTCCCTTCTCATTGTATGTCACCTTAAAACCACATACGACTCCAACGCCACTAAGTCCCGTTCTCGTCAAACGATCTTGATCATCGAAATAGTCCAAAAACTCATTCAACTGATTTTCCGTCAATACCTGATTCGTATTGAACTTGCTATATTGAGTGGTTATATCTTTTAATTTAGTTTTCATCGCTATTTATTTTAAGTGTTCCCAAATTGGTTTGTCCTAATATGATTCTTCCTTCCAGTTCATCACTCTCATCGGAGCAATCCAACAAACGTCCCACTGGATAGATTGTATTTAGTTTAGACATTGCATCTATTAGTTTCTTGTGTTCGTTTTTGTCATCATCGACATCTGTAGGTTGTTCCTGTTCCAAATTAGTCTTTGCGAACAGATAGCCCTTGTAGGCTTCCTCGAAACACCACAAGTCATTTTCACCATCTTCGACGACATCCCTCCTATGGCCTACCCAGCAAATTCTAGGTAATATGTGAGCTGGTAATTCTTCTTTGATTATGGTTTCCATATAGTTTCTGAAATCCGGGTTTGAAAACCTATAGGTGTATCCTGGCAGAACGATGCTTACCCGATAAGAGTAGGGATCTATGTTGCAATCGTCACAATCGTCTGCACATATTGGTAGAAAGGTCTCGTTTACCGATGTATTCTTGGTGACATCTGGTCGCAACAACATATGTTCCACCAAGAACATACCTTCTTCCGTGAATTCGTATTTCATGAATGTTATCAAATTCAAAAGCCCTATTTTGAGAGATTCCAAATCATCGTAATATTTATATTGTTTGGCTATGATGAAGTCCACGCTGGATTTTGGTTCTTCTGGATTGATAATGTGAAATGAATATTTCCCAGAGACTCCCTTATGAATTTCCACATTGTCTACGATAGCTTGATCTCCTATTCCTTCTTCAAAACGCTTCTCTATGTTCTTTTCTGAAGTTTGAATGATTTGCAATACGGAAAAATAGAGTTCTGCCGATGCCTTTCCCGAAGAGTCGTAGTTTGTAGTGGACGACAAAATGATGTCTCCTTCTGCATTTCTTATTCGCCATCTATAGGCCTTATTTGTATTTGAATCTATGAAATCGTAAATCTCTATAAACGAATCCGTTAGATTTCTTCTTGAATAGTCCTTTACACCCAGCAATCTGGACACGCGTTTTTGAAATCCTGAGATGTTATCGGTATCCCATAAATTCTCTTCTTCTTGTCTATAATAATTGAAAGCACATCCTCTTTCTGAGCTTATGGCTACGTAATCCTTTAAAAAGGCTTCCTTGTTTACCAAGGTGATCTCATCGGATGCCGTGCCATAAAGTGTTTTCATGAGAAAGGTGTACTCTCCGAATTTTTCAGCGAACCGAGCCAACAAATGATCCAATATCTCATTTCGACGTGTTATGTTGTCATCAAATTTTTCGAACAGCAATTCCGTAAGTGCCTTTTCGTCATTGGCTGGATAATCCTTTACCAAGTCATCAAAATCCTTGATTCCTTTCAATGCTTGAGCGAAATATGTCTTTGTCTCCGATCCTCCAATGGATAGTAAGTCCTTGACTTTACCCAAGTGCTGGAAATAACTGGCCAATATCTTATCGAAAAACAAAAGATAGGATTTCAATTGTTTGGCTTGCGATTTTCTTTTTCTCGTTGCCCTTGCATTCAATCCCTCCTGTCCAATTCCGTAAGTATCCGGGAAGTCGTTTTGAATCGTATCGTACTCGTTGGATTCCAAATACGTACCTTGTGGGAAGTCCAACCTTTTATCTGTCTTTGCCAGTTCCTGCATCTCCAAGTCATCTGCTTTCAACGCTTCCGTAAAACGTCTTACTTCCGTTTCATTTATGTTTAATGGCAAGACTCCTTTATGGTAACTAAATGCACTTTTGTCACATAGTATCGGTTTTTTGTCTGGCTCTATGCAAATAACCCAATCGTTATCCAATTCTTTCGAACTGTCACAATGCCCTATCGAAATGTCCTTGATGAGTTTTACGCCTTCAACGTTCATAATGATCTTCATTAGATCCGAAAGCCTCACTTCTCTTCTCAACTCTGCGTCCTTCAATTCTTCCGTATCTATGAAACCATTGTCCAGCAATGGCCCATCGAATATCTCATCTGGAGTATATTCTTTTTCCAACATTTCCTTGATGCTGTAAAAACGTAAGGATGGTGAAAAGTAATTGTTTATCTGGAAAAGCACATTAGCATGTACTTCTTCTTCATTGGCTTCAATATCCACTTCTATGTTAGCACATACGGATACAGCTTGAGTTTCTACTTTTTCTATGTTTATTAAATCTTCACATAGATTCCTATTGTCGTGATAGGTAGTCCTGATTAGTCTCTTCAGTGTTTTTATCTTGTTCTTCTTCTGCTTTGGAGTCAAGCGCTCCTCCAAATCATCAAATTCCACCAAAAGCGTATATAACCCCTTTAGGTTGTATTTGGTCTTAAATGCCTTGTCAATGGCATTGAACTCATTTTCATTGTAGGACAACTTGTTTTCCTTGCAATTTACATAGACCGTCTTATCATACTTTCGAAGCCAACAATTCTTAATTCCCTTGAGATCTATGAATAACTTCCTGTAATCCACTGCTGTTACCGCTTTGCTAGGAAAAACCTCTGAAGCCTTGTAAAACTGACTTTGGATGTTTTCACTAGCTACATTCGACGTCAACAAATCTTCTATTGGCATTTCAATCCGCATCCCTAGATCGGTTATGGCATAGCTAAGCATTTCCAAGATGGTGACTCCTGGATCATGCGAGTTGAGATCGGTCCAAAGGCTACCACCCAGTTGCTCTATGTATTCTATTCCTCTTTCTCTCAAAAAATAGAAATCCAGATCGTTTTTTGTGGCAACGTCCTTGGGTATCGTGATATGTTTGTTTAAACTTGACATGCTTTTGGTGCTTCTATTTTTTCACCCTTGCAGGTTGTTAGTACTGTACTTATATTGTGCTTTTTGGAGGATACCAAAATGGATTTTGGATTGGACGGCGTAATGCTGTTTTTGTCCTTTTTCTTTTCTTCATCCGTACTCGTCTCCTTTTCCATCTTCACCTTTTGCAAATAATCCACGTACTCCAGTTTTTCCAAATAATCTATGAGTTCGCTTCTATGCAACGTAATTCCGAAAGTGACCTCCTTGGTATCGTCATAGGCCCAAGGCGATAGGTATTTGATTATGTCCTCCTCCAATTTCTTTGTGTAGAAGCTTTCATCCAGGCCTTCAAAGAATTTTGCCTCCAATGTTATGGTTACCTTCTCATAATTGGGATTAATCACCGTCGCATCGACGTGCATCGTATTTAATGCGTTGACATAATCCTCCACTTTGTTCATAATGCCTTTGCTAAGTCTTGGCTCGAAGGTGTCGAAAACATTTTTATTCACTGTATCCGGGACCACGACTATCGTAACATCTCCTGCTGCCATAAAGCTGTCCTGAGAAGTGTGATTCAAACACTTAACCTTGTATATTTCTGAAAACTTCTGCAAGATCATATGCTCATAATCCCATAATGTGACTGTTCTATTTTTGTGCTTTGATCGTTCACTAATCCGTCTATAAAACTCAAAATCAGATTCTTCCGAAACCCCATTGAAAGAATTGTGAGGTTGAATCACCGATTTTATTTGTGGTTTTCTCGTTATCAACTTTTTAATGGTTTCCGCTGGCAATCCTTTGTCTAGATGTGACAACTCATTGCCTCCATCTTCGAATTCGGCCAATACGGCCTGAGCTTGTATGTTGATTACCTTGCAAACGGCATCGTAACCCCTGTGCATCCTTGCCCTCAACCAAATAAAACCTTCTGGGAGCAACGTATTTGTTTTCGTGGCTTCTCTTGGAATGCTGATTTTCACAATTCCCGAAGTCAAAAAATTGTCAGTATTGTTTGCGACCACATGATCTTTCAAATCTTTCCATCTACCATCACACAGTACGGACCAATCTATCTTCTCATTTTCTTCGAAGGAAGGAGCCAAAGGATTTTCACTACCTTCCAAAACTTGAACCAACAATGCCACTGTTTGTTGTGCTTCGGCATTTTCTAGTCCTATGAACAATTCCCCTCCTTTGCAATACTTGGGTAACAAATGGGTATTGATGTTATTGGAATCATACTTGTCCTTTATCCCCTTTTGCTGCTTTGTTATCTTCAGATGATTGTGTTCTTCCTCATGTCCAAACGGGTGCTCATGAAACAACTTTATCCTATTCGCATCATAAGCAACTTTGCTATTCGATTCTTTTACAAGCTTGCCATCTGCCACTGGCAATGTTTCCGAATTGATGGTTATGCTCTCCTTGGCTACATAATCCAAACTTATGCTTTCCACCAGCGGTGTGTATGGTTCATTGGGTATCAACGGATCTTGAAGTCCAGTACTTGTCAATGCCAAAGCGTACAATCTTGGATACAGTTCATGCAAAAAAGTTTGTTGAAGCGATAGTCGCATCGGCCCGGTCTTGTCAATTTCGAATATTGAATTGTTTGTCCATTTGATGTTGCTTTCAAAATCTTCCGTGACTTCACCGTCTTCTGCCACTATTTTGGTAAACAAGGTTTGCAAAATGGCTTCATCTTTCCAATCCTCCTTGTGTAGAACTCCTTTTTTAGCTGTGAAATAAGCATCGCCCGTTACTATGAGTTCACTATTGGTCACATTCTTCATCTGACTTTGGTACACACTTTTCTTGGTAGCCAACCTCTGTGTTTTTATGTATGCTCCATACCAATCTTTAAAGTCTTTTGGGGTATTCTTCCATTTCAAGTTTACGTCGATGCTTCTCCATTTTTTGGAGAATACCTCTGGATAATTGATATAGAAGTTTGAATGCCTTACTGGTTGCGTCGTAAAGGGGAAAAATGGTTTTGCCGTCTTTAAAAGACCATTGTCGTTTTCCACAGTCAATGATTTTGCCTCCCTGACATCCACCTTCACCGTTATCATTTTCACTACCCTACTAACGATGGCTCGGTAGAAGTCATACCCATCCTTGTTTCCGGCATCCACCAAAAAACGAGCAACAGGAAAGGTAGTGTCATACTTTTTCAAGAGCACCTCTTCATCGTAATCAACCAAGGCTTCTGCATCCCGATCCAACTGAAACACCAATTTCAATTGTTGATTGGAAGGAATAGTCGTCGATAGATTCGTTTTGGAATCTGTAACAATCTTAAGTTTCAATGGCCCTATCCAACCTTTTTCACCACTACCATATATGGAAAAGACATCATTTAACATTTTCGGTGTGAAATCACTTAGGTTGTTTTTATCCGGATCTGCTTTTTCGTCGGCAAAATCAATGGTTATCTCTACCGTACGAAAGCCTTCTTTTAGATTGAGCATTGGTGACGACAAAGTAAAACCCAATTCGGCATCTTTCAACTCGGTATAACCTTTTGCTGCAGAAGTATACCCAAAAGGATACCAATATGGTGCTTCTTCTGGAAGTGGTTCCTCCATTCCATCCAAGGTATTTGCCTCTTCACTTGCCTTCAATTCGTATGTATTGACTCCTTTAAAACCTGGGTCACTATGCTTCAATCCGTTGTAGACCGTCTTCAAAGCTGCCACTTTTGCCTTGTTTACAATAAGTTCGTCTTTTGTCTTGTATACCATCGGGGTGCCATCTGCATCCTTTTTCGCATTCAATGTCGTTCCAATTACAATTTGCTCTTCACTGCTTTTCTTCGCCAATTCAAAAAGAACATGTACTTGATCTGGTGTTGGCGCCAGTTTGTCTACTTGCAAGATGTCCTTGTAATAAAAGTCGAGATGTCTTTTCGTCAATGCATTGAAACGTCGCTTTGAAAATTCAAGCAATTGCAAAAAGCAAACGAACAAAGTAAGATGTGGTGTTAGTTTAGCATCATCACCATATTGCGATAATAATTCCGTTATGTTGTCTTTAAGTTTTGAATACTCTTTTGTTTCACGTGATGGTACCGTAAGGCTTTCCAAATTAAAGCCATTGAAGAAACCTTGCCAATCTGCTGAAGGGTTCTCATCGTCATTTACATTGAAATAGTTGATGTTCTTGGCAAAGTCATATGCAAACAGAATCCAATCTTCGATGGTAAAATCATGCAATTGGAAGTTTTCAGGGTTCAAGGCATCTACAAATCGTTGTCCCTGACCAGTGCCACTTCTTTTCAATATTCCATCTATGTCGTTACAATTGCTCATATTGTGTGCTAGTTAATATCTGTTCCTTCTTCTCTATAAAACGGGAATACCACATTCATTCTGGAATTGGTAGCCCTTATCCTGTAATCTATCTCTATGATGAGTTTCCCTTCCAAAGGATCTGTTTCCGAGATATCCAACTTAATGATGTCTATTCTTGGTTCATGATAGAGTATTGCCGTCTTGATGAGCTCCAACACATAGGTTATCAATGTCCTATTCAATCCTTCGAATAGCAATTCATCCAAATTGCAACCATAATCGGGCAACATGACACGTTCTCCCAAACGTGTCGTGAGCAAGATGTGCAGACTGCTTTCAATGTCTTTTTCATCTGCAATCATTCTTACGCTTTCTTGTTCTATGTCGAACTCTGGAGGAAAACCCCATCCTATTCCTAAAAAAGATTTTTTATTATCCATGTCATCCTATTAAAACTGTTGGTAATCCTGCTACTATTGTTCCTCCATGTGCCGTTGAATCACCCATTCTGGCCGCTGGCATTCCGCCAATCAACACCGTTGAAGACCCTATTATTATGGAATCTGGTGGCCCAACACAAGTTGCCATGTCTCCGACTCTGGCTGCTGGCATCCCTCCAATCAACACCGTTGGTTCTCCTGTTGGTAAAATTGGTCCACCAACGTGAGGTACCAAAACCGTAACCATTGGACAAACATGCATATCTGTTACTCTTGCTGCTGGTGCTCCCATCTTTTCAATTTATTTGTACCAATGATCCTTTTAAAACTGCGATGGCACTGGTAGACACTTCTGCTCCTGCCGAACCTTCTGCCTTGAATTCGGCATTTGCCGTTATGTTTACATTCGTTCCTTCTATACTTACATCCCCAGACGCCTTCAATTCTATGTTCCCTGGACTTTCCATTACGATGCCATTGTCATCTATGGTAATCACATTGGAATTATCATCTTCTATCACTATGGTCCCGGCATCCTCATCCAATGAAATGATTTTACCTGCCGGTGTCGATATGTTTATTGACTTCTTGTCGTCATCGAACAGTACCCTCATATCACTTCTGGTTACAAAGCCTTTTTCATGATTGTCGTCACTAGCCGTTATTGGTGCCGGCTTGGCACTACTATGTAGCATTCCCAAAACTATGGCATCGTTGGGGTCTTCATTTATGAAACCAATGATGACCTCATCTTCTATTTCCGGTCTGAAGAAAGCCCCTCTAGCATCTCCAGCATCCAACGATGCCATTCTGCACCAAATCCCCTGTTCTTGATTGTCTATTATTGGAATTTGCACCAATATGCGATCTTCGCCATCTGGATCGTCTTGCAATTGTGAAACTATCCCTATCTGTAACCCTCCAATGGCTGGCAACAACCCAGATGCTGGTCGTGCATTCACATCATAGGTTTCTGAAAACCATTCTGGATTTAATCCAAATTGTGCATTCACCGTCCAATTCCCTTCTGTGATACTGTGACTAACTCCTGTTATATACACATTCCCATTAAAGCGATCGCCTACACCTTCCAACTTTATGACGGTATTGGGCTTTACACTTGGTATCCCTTGAAACTTCATTCTCCCTCTTACTTTTGCCAACTGTTGAAACAACCATTTTGCATCTGCCCAGTCTTGCAATTCTGCATCTGTAACTGCTCCTCCGTGTTTCAATTCCAAATTATCCAAGCCTATGACGCTGTTCAAATCATCATTTGAAATGTTCCCATTCAGTGTTACCGAGGGGTCACTACCTTCAATTTCCAACAATTCCTGGTCAGCGTGATTCCAAGCATAGGAAGACACTTTTTGCATTTGGTGTCTTGCATCTATTTCTGCATCGAAGTCCAAAAGTGTCGCTCCAAAAGTCACCGTCTCAATTTCCGATTGACTTATATCTGGTTTTGCTATGGTCACCTTGCCATCGTCTACGAAGCAAAGTTTTCCATTGGCTTGCGCCCTCAAGACCATAAAGTCCCAATCCGAAGCATTGTATTGTACCAATTCCGAGTGGGTATGTGAACTGGCTTCCACATCGTTTGACAATCCATAATTTCCGATCAATTCTTCTGCTATTTCACTGTCCTTGCTTTCATAGAAGTATTTGCTCTTTCTTCCAACTGTCATTTTCACGGCTTCATCCTTACACTCTATTATCAACTGGGAACTATTGGCTCTGATCTTTACATTATGCTTGATGATGATCCCTTTGAAAATGGTTTCCTCGTCCGAATGGTATCCAGCTGTTATTTCTATTTCCTTCCCAGGAATCAACAATTCCTCGTTGCTCAATGCAAACTCCCTTTTCGAGGCTTCTCCATCTATCAATACTATTTTTGCCGTAGGAATTCTATTCACTTCCTTCGTGACGGCAATACTCTTTACTTCGTATATCTTTGAAAGCTCTTCACCTTCGGTCAATACTTTAAACGTAATGAGATCATCGCTTTTAGAGGTTTGTATGACGCCGCTATTGTTCATCTATGATTGTTTTGTTAATGGTGGAAAAAATAATTCCTGTCCCGCTTTTAGTTTTCTGAAATTTATCAGGTTGTTTGCTTTGGCAACTTCCAGATAGTATTTTGAATCGCCATAGATTCTATGCGTCATCAATGGTAATGTATCTCCATCCTTTGCTACACGATAATGCGTGAGATCCGGTGATTTGTTATTCTCTACCGCAGCTCTTTTTTCAGCCTCTATATGTGAAATGAACTTCACTTTTGCTATGGCTCTGATAGGTGTTCCGTCCGACTTGAACAATTTGTATTCTATCCCCAAATCGGTTAATATCCCTTTGAACAAAAGCGCTCCCCAACTTATTATCAGGTAATTTGGTTTGTGTTCATCCCCATTGTAATCAAAAACTGCCTTCTTGAAGTTTTCCAAGTCATCTATGATTCCCTTTCCTTGGTCCTTGTACACCGTATCATCTGCACTGGCTTCCGGATCATCTCCATAATGAACCAATACTCCGGTGCGATCAAAAAGAAATTCCAACTCGAGGTCAGAAGGTACGGATCTCGTAAACTTTGGAGCTGTGGCACTATTTCCTGTCGCTTGTTCCTTTTTATACTCTGTCTTGTATGACTGAGAATATTTTTCTGGATTTAAAAGAGCCGTATATTGCAACTCTTTCAATTCGTTTTCATACTTCTCGTCCGCAAAACACCTAATGACTAGTTTCTGTAGTTTACCGTCGCTCATTGTTACTCTTATTAACGTTCTTTTTGTTTTTCCAGAATTTCCATGACTCCTTCAATGCAAGCAGCAATTATTGCATCCGTACTCTTTCCAGACTCCGACTTGTCTTCTCTGGTATTGCCCGAGTTTGCGCCTTCGTCTACATTGATCTTGATGTGCAATTCTTTGATTTCTATCGGCATTGCTATAATATTTTGAAATAATTATATGATAATTCCAATGTTTCTATCACCAGTTTGTTCTCCTCCGCATTGAAGTCCCCTATGTTCCATTTTACAGGATATGCATGCGTTATGTTCCATGTTTGCAATGGTTTTGCGTCTCCGGTTATCAAGCTTTTCGCATCTTTAACCAACAGACTCACTGTAAGATCTATAGGTTTGAAATTATAGTTTTCCAATGCCTCCCTACACCATTTGATAACGCCAGAATCCATTAGCATTCCTCTTTTCAACACCAAGTTGGGATACTTGGTACGTACAGGGATCTTATGTTTGAACCTGTTTTCTCCACCTTCAGCAACCTCTTCGGTTTCCAAGTCTATAGATAGACCTGAAACCGATTGAAATTGGTGATCATTTTTTTTAGTTTTGATTCCTGAGAATTCTACTTTAAAATGAAATCCTACAGGTGGAATGTATTCAGCCATTACAACAATGTTAATTTCTCGTGAACAAATACCGCTGTTTCTATGGCTATCTCATTCCCATCTGCCTTTAAATCAGTAGATTGTATTTTGGTAATGTAAGCTTGTTGTGCCTTCCATGTAACTACTGGTTCGTGCTTTTCATCCAATAGACTTATGGTTAAATCTCCTCTGAATTGTTCTTGCCCTTCTTGAAAGAAAACCGTTTTGGCCCATTGTAAATAAAACTCCTTGCTTTTATCAGAAAATGTACCTCGTTTTATGGTGATGTCACTGTATTTGAACATCCCTGGACGTTTTGTCTTATGATATTCATTGTCTGCTCCTGCTCTATATTCTATTTTTTCATTTTCAAAGTCCAAGCCTGAAACTTCCGTACAATTGAATTCAGAATCTCCAAAGGCTACTTTGAAATGAAACTTTGGTAATGGATATGTTGTTGCCATGATTTGTTTTTTTTAAAAATTATTTAATTGATTAATTATGCTTCTTGCATTTTATGTGAAAATCTCAAGATGATGAACTCTGCTGGTCTAACTACTGCCATTCCTATTTCAACTATCATGTTTCCTTCCAAAATGTCTTGTGCAGTCATTGTCTCTCCTAAACCGATGTTTACATAAAAAGCCTTGTCTGGTGTTGGTCCAGCCAATGCACCTGCTCTCCATTGTGTCGTCAAGAAGTTGTCTATCATGGCTTTTACTCTTACCCAAGTGTTTTTATCATTAGGCTCGAAGACAAATTGCTCTGTTGCCTTTTTAATGGATTCTTCTGCCATGTTGAAAAAGCGTCTTACTGGCACATATCTCCATTCGTTGTCGTTTCCTGCCAAAGTTCGAGCTCCCCAAACCAGTACGCCTTTCCCTGTGAAGGTTCTAATGGCATTGATCGATTTCCCAGCTACCGTATCCACATTCAAATCCTTTTGATCGTCATGGGAAACCTGTACGGATGGTTCTATCACATAACTCAGCCCTACATTTGCTGGCGCCTTCCAAACTCCTCTATCCGTATCTACCCTTGCGTACACACCTGCCATTGCAGAGCTAGGTGGCAATTCCAATGGCAAGTTTCCTATTTCCGCCAAAATTTGATTGTACAATGCATTGTTCAATGTTTGAAGTTCTGCCAATGTCTTGTCATCATATGCTCCTCCATCATCTGCCAAATTCGCTGCTGCCAATTTTGCCATAAGCGCAGTTGCTGCCGGATCGTTCAAGAAATCCAAATAGGCATCCAACAGACCAGGAGGACTAACCAACAATTGATTTGTTGTATTTATGTAGGTCAAGAATCCACTCATTTTTGCATTGATGTCTGCTGCATAGGCCGTTGCATTTGCATAATCGCCTAATACTATGGCATAATCTGCATTGACACCTTTTGTATCGTCCGTATATTCGGTTACATTTTTAATGGCTCCAGAAGCGAAGAATTCTGCCAAACCATCGTTGGCTGGAGCTACCGTACCATTGATCAATGCTTCCAACTCTCCTTGTAACGTTGCGTCTTCGCTGGCTACTGCATCTGCTGCTGCTTGAGTCTTAGCCGTAATCTCCGTATTTGCTGCTGCAATGGCATCCAAAGACGTATTGATGGCTTCAATAACCGCTGCTGCTGAATCCCTAACCGTATCCGGGAAATCAGGATCTCCGCCAACTGCCGTATCGCTAGCTGGATTTAACGCCGCCAATATTGCAATCTGTGCTTCTATTGCATCCCTATTGGTTTGAACGATGGCCGTTTGAGCCGTGACGTCTGCAATGATTCCCGAAACTGCTGTCCCTGATGAAGCCGTATGTTTCAATACGATGTTCGAGGCATTGTAGCTATAATTCAAAATTGTCTTTACGTGCGGATAATAAGCTGCACCATATTTTAAATAGTCCTTCTCCAAATTGATCTTGTCCCTTAAAATACCTATGTTGGCATCTGTTGGACTCGTAGCGTCGTAGGTTCTTGTATCTATAATCGTAAAACGGTCTTGCAACTCGTTGCATTGCGTCAATGCCGAGTTATACAATCCATAGAATGTCGTGTCATCGGTAAGTGCCGTTGCATCTGGAAATACAATCAAGGTAACCTCATCCACTTTTCTAACCGCAGCCAAACCAGTATTGAAATCAGTATCGGAAACAATCCCCGTCACTTGGGTGTCACTAGCATCCAAGTCACTTCCATAACGCCCTATCGATGTAATGTAACAAGGACCTCCGCCATTTGCAAAATACATTTGCATCGAATAATACATCAAGAATGGTTCTCTACTACTTGGTTGGTCGACTACGATGGATTGTACGGTCTCCCCATCTACTTCATTGTCATTTATTGTTACATCTATGGTTGTTTCTGGCTTCGCAAAACCAAAATAAGTTTCATACTCCAACATCGATGTTATTCTTGTAGGAACCCCTTTAAGGTCTCCCTTTATCTTGTTAGTCGCCTTTTCCGTATACCCTATAAAGGCAGGAATAGCCGTTTCTACTTGAGCTACCGAGGGCGGAAATTTCACAATTTCCTCCACATAGACTCCTGGTGTTTTGTAAGCTGTCATAATTTTAATATTTAGTTTTAAATGAATATTTCTGAATAATATTTATTATTCTCCTTTTTGATAATCTCTATTGTTGGATTCGGGAAAGAATAATCTTCGGGATCGGTATCTGGAGGATCAAGACCAGCTGGGTTGAAATCCGAATTCTTAATTTCAACAAAGCCGTTCCTTGACGACCATTTTTTATTTTTAGTAGTGAGAGTGGCATCGTCTGATAAACTGATGAAACGCCAAAACGTCTTCAAATTAAGAAAGCTTATTGTAAATTCCGGAGTGCTTCCCAGCATATATTGGTCATCTCCATCGAATTCCAACAAGTAATCTGTTGGAGCATCTCCCTTTATGGTAAGTCTTACATAACCGACAACGCTTTTTTTCTTCCGTCTTTGGATTATTCCATTCAACAGAAGTTCTATCTCATCATCCTTTTCATTGTTGGTCAACGTATCATCTTCCTCTATGAGACGAATGTTGTTTGCCAAGGAAAATTGGCTGGTGACCGTTGTAAATTGCTCATCTTCTTCCCCCATTGCACGTATCAGGTTTCTGGTTGCCTGTTCCTTCAACAGGAAACTACCATCTATGATTCCTCCATTATTTTCAAAAATATTCTCGAAAGCACCTTGTCCACTAGGCTTCACATTGGTAAACAAATACATTCTGTTATTGTCAAGATTCGTCACATTGGTATAATTGTAAAAATACCTGTCCGTAGCTTCTAACTCGAAAGTTAACGTCAACTCATCATTCAATGGAATTATGGGCTGGTATTTATTTTGGGCTTTCCGTGTATCAATCACTACTCTGAACCCTTGTTTACTCACTCTCATCAACATGCGATGGTTTTTCAACAACCCTAGTGTGGCTTTGGTGGGTTTTATTTTCAGGTATTCTGAAAAATCATATTTCTTTAATGCCTCCTCCTTGTCTGCTTCACTCATACCATTGTTGTTGTTTGGCGGTGGCAAGAATTTTTCCTGCCCGTTATCCAAAAAATATCCGTGATGTATGTTAAAATTGAATAGAGATCTATAGTACATCTTAATTGCTGTTTAGTTCATTGTCCAATCCAGAAATGACAGCTCCCTTCTTGAAGACCGCATCTCTTTCTATTTCTATTAATGATATCTTGTAAATGGCTGATGGATATTGTTTTCCACCAAGTGTTCCCCATATGAAATTGAGTTCTTCAAACGAAGGTGTAAACAGGTCGACAATAAATTTGAAGTCTTTGACATCGAGCATGTCTCCTTCACGCAAAAAACTAGTATTGGCTTGCGTGAAGATTCTTTTTCCTTGAAAGAACTGAATGATCTTCGAAATGCTTTTCAAAGATTCCTTGTAAGTTCCATTGTTGGCACTGAAAAGAATGTATAGGTTCAGATTTACCTTGGGATTCCTATAACTTACCTCAGTACCATTTATTTGATGATTGGATTGGTTTTTCATTGCAAACTCCTCCTTCATGTTCAACAGTGTCAAAAGAACTCCGTTGGAATCACCTTCTCCTTCCTGCTCTACATTGGCAATATTCTCCAAAGAGACGGTATTGACATTAAAATAATTGTTGACTTCTTCTGTGATGACCTGTAAGACTTCATAAATCATGAGGGCGGATGTATGGATTAATAGCGAAAATTTTGAACATTAAAATTACTTCAATCCCATATGTTTTTTAACGGGAAAAAACCTATTTCAGCTTAAGGTTAAACCCTATTTATACTACAGGAAAAACACTGTTTTTTATTTTACCCTAGAGTTCGCCTTGTAAAAACAAGAATAATTACGTATTTAATAAAAACACGTAGAAACACCTACCACATATACTAGTAATTGTTTAATTTTCATACTGTTGGATACAACTATCCAAATATTAAAAATCACCGACACCATAATGATTAATTCACTTAAATTCAGAGCTCTATCATTGCTACCCTTTATTTTGATTTCAACGCTCACTTGCAAGGAAACAAAAGAAAATAATCTTGTCCATACGAAGGTTTCCAACTCCAACTGTCTTCCCGATGCAAATCCCTACTTCTTGTTCTTGGCAGACATTCATTTAAACACCTATAGCAAGGACACCAATAAAGGAGATGATACTGGGATGAACCTATGGAATGCCTCAAAACAAAAAATAGCCGCTGTCTTAAAACAAACACCTCCTCCACAATTCGTAATCTATACTGGAGATCTTCCAGATCATAATCCTGATTCTGGTAAAAAGCATGACACCAACATTTCCAAAGTTCTAACAGATCTCAAGCAATTGGTTGGCAAGACTCCCCTTTTTTATGCTCCAGGCAACAATGATGCCTTAGGTGGAGATTATCATACATTTACAGATAACAAGGGAGAAACTCCATTTTCACTTGTTCCAAGCTCTCTTAATTACCCTGCCCCCAATGCCACCATGCTCTCAAACCCCCACCCAGAATACGGGTATTATTCCGCAAGCCCATTTCCTGGATTACGTATCATTGCCATGAATACCATTATACTTGGAAGAGACTATTTCAAGGATAGCCATCACGAAGAATATGTCCCAGTCGATTCCAAAGAAAAACGAAGAAGAAGCAATACATTGATGCAATGGGTAGGCAAAGAACTTCTTGCTGCTCAAAACAGCAACGAAAAGGCCTACCTCATTATGCACATTCCTCCTGGCACCAATGCCTATTCTGGTAACCAAATGTGGGAGAGCGATAGCCTTTTATCCGTATTTAGAGGATATGCCAAAACCTATGAGAAAACCATAACTGGAATTTTTTATGGACACACGCATATGGACGAACTTAGACGTATTTATGACAACGATGGACAAATACAAGAAATTGCCATCAGTGCTCCAGGCATTAGTCCCAACCATGGGCAAAATCCTGGATTCAAAATCGTGTCCTACGAAACCAAAACCTTTGAACCCACAGATTTTATTACCTATTACACCAAACGTACCGATACCGTTTGGAACAACTCCAACTGCTATACATTCTCTGGTAGTTATGGGGCTACAAGTTCAAACATCAAAGATTATCTAAGTACCAAACCTTTGGATAGTGTCCTAAAAGGAATGCAAAAAACATATATGGTCAAAAATAGAAGTGCAGGATATGATATTGGAAAAGGGATTGAAGTGAAATAAGATATACCTCACATAAAAAGGAATGACCTTGAATATGCTATATTCAAGGTCATTCCTTTTTAAATTGGTGCCTTGTGAAACTTTCCCCTATTGTTTTACGAATTTGACAGAAGCTCCATTTTCAAGCCTGATGAAGTACATTCCATCCATTAGCTTACGAACACTTATTGGTTCTTTTTCCACAATGCTTCCTTCCAATACTTTTTCTCCAATCAAATTATATATGATATAATCTTGTCTTGTCTTTAAGTTTCTTATCATTATCTCACTTGAAGAAGGATTTGGATAGATTTCTATTTTTCTTGGACCATCTGAACTTTCAACAGATAATGTGTTTCCGCATAATCCAGACGTAATTACTCCCAACGACGTATACTTGCTGTGTATTGTTTCCAGAAGAGAATATTCATTGAAGGCATCCTGTCCTATTTCCCAAATCAAAACACCTCCTACCTGATTGCTGGCTAATTCTATTTTTGATTCTATGGTAGGTCTTCCATTGTAATAGGCATTGCCAACATTGTCTATATCTGCATAACTGGTATTTGTTGCAACCATTTGACTATACGTCACAGCATTTACCGTAGTAGAATTAACAAAGTCATAGCCATAGAAAGGAAGCCCCAAATTGAGTCTATCGCCAGCAATCCCTACCGTGTTGTTCCAAAAATCAATTCCATTTTGAGAAAAGGCATAGGAGCTGTGCTGTCCAGGTGAGGAAGGGTTCCATGGCCCAGTTCCATCATAAGACATGATGTTTATAAAATCGAATGCATCGAGAGCAGCCGCATTTATGTTAGCAAAAAGAGTTTGATTGGGAAGTGCTGCAGTAATCATTTTACCTTGCGCATCCAGTGCTGCATCCAACTCTATGACAAAATCGCTATAGCCACTTGTGACATGACTCCACTCCAAATCCACATCGACACCATCCAAATCATTGGACATAACGTAGTTTACAATGTTTGCAATCAATCCAGGCCTGTTTGCAGGGATGTCGATAAGATTCGACCAATCACTCGCCTGTTGAGCCGTCAATCCTGCTCCTGCCAAGGATATCATGATAATTATATCGGGGTTGTCATTCAATGCATCGGCTACTACTGCATCAATAGGAGCCATAATGATATTCCCCGCACTGTCCGGATTAGCAAAACTGAGATTCAAATGTGTTAGTTTGCAATAATCGATTTGATTGCTTACCGAAAACCTGTAAGTAGGTAGATAACCTATTACTCTTGCTTCTTGAGCAAATAACATCATTGTCATAAAGAAAGTCAGGGTGAGGGTAGTTAGTTTTTTCATAAATATAATATTTGTTGATCTTAATCATAATTTAAGTATATACGGTTACAACCGTAAAAGGGGTTCCTAGAATAAAAGTAAAAAACAGTTTTAAAAAAGGCATTGTTTTTCATCAATATTTACACTTAAAACTCAGAAAATCTTATAATTATGTCTTCGAAAACGTTATAGTTCTTTTCCTTTCCTCAAAACAACATCTCCATAACACAAAAAAAGCCACTTGTTTCCAAGTAGCTTTTCAATTTTACGCCATATCAAGTGAGTAAAAAAAACAGGTCATCAGAATATTCCAACAACCCATTCAATAATTTATTCTATTATTATTTTCTTCATGGCAAAACCCCTTTTTGCGGTTTGTACATATAAAAAGTAAAGGCCCTTTGAATAATTTGAAACATTTATTTGTTCTTTGTTGTTTGCAGATCTTTTTCTGAATACCACTTTCCCTTGTGAATCAACCAACATCATACCTTCTGTTTTCTCTGATGTAGGAACCTCTACATTTAAAACAGTGCTTGTAGGGTTGGGGAAAGCTTTAATGTCAAAATTGGCTTTTAAGCCTATTGCACCCTTTTTTGTTTTGTTGTTGGATTCAAATCTTCCTCTCATATCTTGCTCTAATGGAGGAAGCGTTGCAACTTTTACTTTATAACAATCATCACAACGAGTATTAGGGTCAGTAACCTTTACACTTACCCAATTACTCATTCCATTAATATGAGGTATTGACCCAAAGGTAATTGGTTCTTCAGTAGATCCCCATTCATTCCCTGAAGTACAATTGGTTAATTCACTGGTTGAAAAGCGGAACTCCATAATTAAAGGTGTTTCAGATATAGCTATTAAAGAAGGAAGCCCATTTACCGTTCCTTGTCTAAGTTTGATATTTAGAGGATTGGCTATAACGTTCAAGGTCGTCATATCTCCTGCACAACCATCGTTAATTGGAGTAAGAGTAATATCACCTGATACATCGTTCAATTTTAAAGTTATGGTATTATCGTCACTTCCTCCTCCATCTGTCTTGTACCATGAGGTTGGATAATTCCATTGATAATCAGTAACCATTCCTGTTGTGTTAGCTGTAAATGTTACTTCTGGATTATCTCCACATGCCTGAGGTCCTCTATTAATAATAGCTGTTGGTTTCACCTTAACATCTAAAGTTTCAAGCAAAGATGCACACCCGCTAGCAGAATACGTCACCACTCCAACAGTAAAGTCCTCATTGATAGCAGTGAAATTGAATGCCCCCGGCAACTCAATACTTTGCGTAGAAGCAATGACTCCTCCAGATGTAATGGTCACATCGGCACTTGTTGCTCCTTCGGAAACAATTGTATAGTCATAATTTGTTCCTGATACCACACAACTTTTATCTGAAATAGTAGGGATGTCCGGGCCGATTTCAAAATCGAAAGAAGCTGAGTCAGTGTTATTATCATCACACCCTTGTAAAGAAGCTGTAACTGTATAGTTTCCTGTAATGTCAATTCCACTTGTTGGTGGAGTCACCGTCAAGATGTTCCCGATACTACTCAATGTCCAACTTGTAGGTAATGCAGGGGTGACATCCCACTCAAACAACCCAAACGGACTGGCTGTAAATGAAAAAGCTTCATTGGTACCACGTTGTATGCAATTTACTCCAGTTACAGAAACATCTCCACCAGTACGGTTTATGTAAATTAAAGTATTATCACTAGCACATGGTTGTATATCATCATCATCATCAGAAACTTTTGTAGTAGCTTTTACTACGACAACCCCATTTACAATATCATTAAAAGTAATTTTTATGGCTTTTCCATCATCTTCTGTTTCTTGTATGTTCCAGTCGGCATCACCTAAAACCGCCCAAGTATATACTAAACCATCCTTAGGGTTGTCAATTTTTATTTCTTCACTTTCTTCACCTATAGTGGCAGGAGCACAATATGTTTCCTTGAGTGTTGATGGAGCCTCAGGGCTTACTGTAATCTCTTTTTCATAAAAAGCCTCTCCAAAAGATGCTTCACATTCATTGTTGGTTGCTACAACTGTAAAGTTACCTACAGAGGTTGGTGTATGGTTTCCTTTGTAGGTAATGGTAGCAGAGTTCCCATAAACTACAGTTGACTTTATATTAAAACGAGGATCTTCTTCTTCAACCTCAGCACCATTTTCGTCATATAGCTCCCATTTAAAAATGGCATTTCCCGCGATTTCATCCGGTATGCTATATACGGTAGATTTAGTATTGTCCAGATTGTTGTCTCGTAGACAAGTTACTCCATAGATGTCATCAGGAACTATGTTCTTCAAAATTTCCCAGTCTATACCAGAACCTCCGCCGCCACAAACGGTATTACCACACGAATCTGAAATTGCAGCTCTAATGAACCCCTTCCTTTTTGTACCATCAGTTTTAATCTTAACAGTGGCAACATACTCTCCATCTTGGAACTCCACTTCTCCACTGTTGGGAACTCTTTCTGCTCCTCCAGATATTGACCAAAAGATATTGAAACGAGCTGGACTTCTCACTGTAACTTCCTGGTATTCGTCCGTGGACTTGGCTCCCAAACAAATCCAAGAATGTTCTGTTTGTATGCCATTGGGATGTTTTAAACCTCCGTGTTTAACAGAGATGTCCAAAGGCCTTATGCTAGGTGCAATAGGAAGCTCGTAAGTGTAATCACTTGGTGATGGGTTTACGCAACTCTCACATTTTACCTTGACTTTTCCTCTACCAGTTATCACAAGGTCTACTTTGTTGCTTCCAGTGACATTTAGTATTCCTGAACCATTGCCTGTCTCACCGACTTCTTTCAAAGCAACAGATCCCGAAGCTGTCCAAGAATAAGTATGAGTAGCATCATGAGGCGCAATCAATGTAATGGTTGAGTTACAATAGTAAGGAGAATCACCTGCTTCAATGGCAATTTCTTGTGACTGCCCCTTCAGGGACATGAGAAGCGTGAAGAAGAATAAGACAAATGTCCTACTCTTCATGTTCTTCATCATTTTCTTACGGGGGACCACCCCTTTTTTGGCTTTGTTTTTCATTTGATTGTTAAATAGCATTATTGTTTTCATTCATTAGTTTTTTTACTTTAAATTTGTTTTGTTAAGCTTAAAAAACAAGTCAAAACTACTACTTAGCACACAGTTCTCTCCCACCCGAAAAGGGTAGTTTTTCTATTTTTTTCATATCAGTTTTCCCATTCTTTTCAATGAGAATCCAGATTAACAAATGCAATTAATGTCATACAAAAACCTAGCTAACCATTGGTCGTTTTTCATATTTCTCATATCCTTTCACATAACTGCCCAAGTCCAGGTAAAACACTATACGACAACAGATGGCTTGCCTCATGATTTCACCTTTCAAATGCATCAGGATGATGATGGCTATCTATGGATAGGGACAGATGATGGTCTTGCCAAATTCAATGGAAGGAATTTTACTACGTTTGATCAAAGTGATGGTTTTAGATCCAACTTTGTCATCGATATGAAAAAATACAGCAAGGACACTTTGGCTCTTGCAGTTTGGAAAGGTGGATTGCATTTTATGAGGAAGGATTCCATTTTTACACCAGAAATAAAAAATGACGAAACTTCTCGAATTGGAAATGCATATGTATTGGGAAAGGATATTTTCTCCACCTCCCGTCTTTCACACTATGTCTTGTATGAGAAAACAAAAGGGCTTAAATTCAACAAAAAGAAACTCGACTTGTATGTAGATGAACAAGGTAGACCTTCTTTTACAAGAACCAACAATGCAACCCCAACCTATAGTGCTACTACAATGGTGGACAACAATCTCTATTTCCATAGAGAAAGCTATGTCCGGTCATTGCCAAAACGGCTAAAAGGCATATACAAATATGAGCCTAAAAAAAAGTTAACACTGGTATTTCCTTTTTTGAAAGACCTATATGTAAATAGTTTTGGAAAATATGGCAACAATTCCTACTACGCCACCGTGAAAGATACTTTTTACATATTCGATGAAAACCACATCATCGATACCAAGATACATGACTTCAATCAAAATACAATTCGCAAGTATGCCAAGACTAAACATTTCGAGGTATTCGTCGTAAACGACACCAAATCTGGAAATGATTCCATATACACGTATGACGTGAAAAACGATCATTGGGACAACCTTTCCGAAACTATGGCCTCCTCCTTTCTCGCAAGCGATCTTTTTGTGGACAAGGATGAAAACGTATGGATCACCTCCAGCGCAAATGGTCTATTAAAATTATCTCATAGTACCAAGATCATAAAGGAAACCCTATTTGAATCGGATTATATCATGGACATCTCAATAGGCTTTGATGGCACTCTTTTCTTTCTAAAAAACAAATGTATCTACGGATACGATACAAAAACAAAGAAAGCGGTTTCCAAATCGCTTGATTTTCATCTGTCCAAATTCCTACAAAGCTTCTTGACGTCCAAAAACATACCTATAAGTCTTCTTGAAGAAAACGCAAATAACCAAACGATATTGGGTTATAAACTATATAACCCCGACTCACTCGTCATACAAAAAGAAGGAAATACAAACAGATTTCTCTCTGAGTGCCCCTTAGAAAAAAGACCAAAACATTTACAATTTCTAGACATTAAAGTCTCGACCAATGACACAACGATTGTAAGGGATGAGCTATGGGCGGCCTCCAACAAAGGAATCATTGTTTACGACCTTGATTCATTAAAGTACAAAAGAACGATAAACACCAAATCCGGCTTGACAAAAACATATGTAAAAAAAATACTGCATATCCCCAATCAAGGAACTTGGGCTGTTTCTTCCAATGGCATCTCTCTTATAAAACCAAACGGTGACATTGTACATTATGGAGAAAAGGATGGTTTGTTGTCTTCGAAAATAAATGCCATATTAAGTGATCATAGAGGTACTTTATGGCTTGCCACCCAAAAAGGTTTCTCTATCCTTAGGGAGGGAACTTTCTATAATTTTGGGGCCTCGGAAGGTTTCCGTTCCTCATTTGCATCCCAAATAATCGAAGATCACAATCATCAAATATGGATAGCTGGCAACAAAGGGGTAGCTCGAATTGACAACAATACCCCTTTTATTCCAACAAGTCCTCCTAATCTTGTAATAAACAAACAACAAGACAACATTGCTATTAACACCATCGACTACTCTGAAAAAAATGTGACTGTACAATACAAATACGATTCCAACAAAAATTGGTCAACCATAGAATCTAATAGAATGGACATAAGCAATTATGCTCCTGGTGAGCACCAATTGCAGTTTAGAACCAAAAACGCCATAAGTGACTGGGGCTACTCCAAGATTCAGAAGTTTACCATTTCCAAAATATGGTATGAAAAACTAGGTTTCATCATTTCCATGTCCATATTAGGAGTCATAACAACTACTTCATTAGTATACTTCCGGTTGGTACAAGTATCCAAACGCAACACGAAATTGCGAAATACCATCAACAAACTAACCCAGCTGGAAAGTGAACTGAGTACCGTTAGAGAAAACGTTGCACAGGATTTCCATGATGAATTGGGAAACAAACTTGCAGGAATCACAATTTTATCAGACTTAATGATGGCAGATGAAAACTTGCAACATTCCAAATCAATCAATATGGTATCTCAGATTCAAAAAGATGCCAAGGACCTATACTTCGGCATTAAGGACTTTGTCTGGTCGATTGATTCAAAAAGCGACAACCTACAAGAACTATTGGTTTACCTCGTCGATTTTGGAGAAGACCTCTTTCAATACAAAAACATTGTTTTCAAGACAAAGGTAAATATCTTGGAAAAAGACGTCAGGTTACCTTATTACTGGAGTAGGCAATTATTGTTGTTATTTAAAGAAGCCATGACAAATAGCTTAAAACATGCAGATGCATCCACAGTGACATTGGAACTCTCCATAATGGACAACATCCTGTCAATAAAATTTTCGGATGATGGAAAAGGATTTGACATGGATAAGATAAAACGAAAGAACGGATTGTTGAACCTACAAAAAAGAGCTACCAAAATAAATGGGAGCCTTACAATTTCATCCAACAATGGAACCATTGTAGAATTTAAAGGTAAGTTAACACAAGAATTTTTTTTCTCCAGTAAATTCACATGAAGACAACCAACAACATTCATATACAAACCCAATATCCCCTTTAATTACGGATTAAACCATAAGCAATGAAAAAGATTATTATTATTGAAGATTATGACGTCATACTCCAATCATATAAAAAAATGATTAATGATTGTCCTGATTTCGAAGTTGTTGGCGCATATCACAATTGCGAAGATGCACTATTGGAGATACAAACAAAGGCTCCAGATTATGTGATTATCGACATTACATTACCTGGTATGAATGGCATAGAAGGCATACGTCATATAAAATCAAAATTGACAAAAGCATCTATCGTAGTTGTCACTGTGCATGAAAACTCACAATACGTTTTTGATGCCCTTTGCGCCGGTGCAATTGGATACCTTACCAAGAGTAGTGGCAAAGAACAGCTTTTGGAATCTCTTTACCAAGCAAAAAAAGGAGGAGCTCCAATGAGCATTAACATTGCCCGTATGGTCGTAGAGTCCTTTCAAGAAAAAAAACTGAAAGAATTGTCTGCACGAGAAAACAATGTCATTACACTACTATCCGAAGGAAAAAGCTACGCAGTGATAGGAGAGGAGCTTAATGTAAGCTTGAATACCATAAAATACCATATCCGAAACATTTACGAAAAACTTCATGTGAAGAACAAAGTTGAGGCCATTCAACTTTTTAAAAACAAGACTCCAGTTCCATTTCACTATTAATCAGGCAGACGCTATTTCATCTTCCTCAAATTTTTTTTTTGGGGGGCTTCGGGGGGGGCAAACCCTGTTCTCCGCATTCTCAGTGAGGTGTTTTACCAAATAAACCAAAGACACCATTTGTAGACATGAAAGGAGTCGAACCCTTATATCAAGAGTCAAATTCTTGTATGCTCACCGTTACATCACAGATCAATCTGTAAGCTTAATAGGACTCGAACCCATACTCCAAGGGTCGTATCCCCGTGTGCTATCCATTACACCATAAGCTTGTTGGTACAGGAAGAGAGACTAGCTCATTGTCTTATATTTTATAAATTGGAATTCGTGAATGCAAAGCATTTCGAACTCTCAAAAATCTGATTCTAAGTCAGATGCGTTTGCCAATTTCACCATTTCTGCATTTTATTTATACTCTATATGGGGATCGAACCCATGTCTTCCGATAGAAAACCGGATGCACTAACCATTGAGTCACGATAACATTTTGAGACAAAAATGAAGATCGAACTCATAAAAAACATTGTTGTAGACCGTTGCCTTAACCAATTCGGAGATCTTGTCTTTTTTAGCGGAGAGCAAAGGAATCGAACCTTCACTGCTTTGACACAGAATTGTTTAGCAGACAAGCGGAGCAAACCAACATTTACCTACTCTCCTTATTGCGGAAGAAGTGGAGGCGACCTCCAATTGTCCTTCCCTATTATTTCCATTTGAACACAGACACAAAAAAAGGCTTCCTTGATAAGGTACCTTTGTATACTCAAATGGATTATTAAACAATCATACGTTTAAATTCAATTTAGTTTTACAGTTTACACCCTTACCTTTAGCAATCTTCCTGTTGCGATTCTATAAGTCGATCGAAAAAACTATGTAAACTACTCGGTATCATTTTTAATGCTTTTTATATTTATAATTGAAGATGTTATTTTTTAGTTACAACTGCGATGCAAAGATGAAAACAATTTTTAATAGAACAAATAAAATTTAAATGCAATTCACTGAAATACAACTGATTACACTTGTTTTTTTGATATAAGTATCCCTGTCCGCCCTTATGCAGATTTCAAATATTTTGGCAACACCCTGTCTCTCAATGCCCTAGCCCTCAATGTCTTTTATTTTACTTTTTAGATACTGATGTTCTTTTTTTCATTTTTTTCATAAAAAAAGCGTCCAATTTCTTGGACGCTTGCTTGTATAGTTGTTTTCTTATTTAATTTAACTCAAATAGTGATCAAAAATAGATCCATATCGTCCCCTGCAGTAGAATAATCCACTTTGTAGTGAACTCGGTGATATATGTTGTCTATCTGTTATCATTTGATGTGTCAAAATATATGGTATTTTTTTAAAAGCCTCGCTCCTTTTGCAATTGCTCGTAGGCTTTTTGAACTTGCTTGAACTTTTCTTCAGCACCTTTCTTGTGTTCCTCTCCCAAATGCTCCACTTTGTCCGGATGGTATTTTTTAGCCATTTTACGGTACGCTTTTTTAATCTCGTCAGGCATAGCAGATTTTGTTATTTCCAATATCTTGTAGGCATTTTCACTGCTATTGTAAAACATAGCCTTTATACTTTCATAATCACGAGAGCTAATCCCCAAATATCCAGCAATGGTATAAATTTGACGGATTTCGTCCTCAGTCACCATTTCATCTGCTTTGGCTATTCCAAACAGGAAATGCATCAATTGCAAACGTGAGGCATGATCCATCATTTGCTTAATTTGCAAACAGACTTGACGAGTAGATATGTTTGTTTGTTCGTTAATACCCTTAAACAACCTAAAAGCCTTATTTGCCCGCTCTTTGCCATACATGCTTACAAATTGCTTGCGTACAAAATCCAACTCTCGTTTATCTTGCCTCCCATCTGCCTTGATGACTATGGAAGCCAGAATTAGCAAACTTACCTCAAAATCTCCCGAGCTGGTTTGTGATCGTCTTTCCGATTGTGATCTGTAATCCGGTCTAGTTCTATAATTAGGTTCTCTTCGTTCGTATTTCGACCTTCGGCCTTCAGGTCGGGTATCTCGACCTCCCTCTCCAAGAAATGGGTTCTTGTCCCCTGAAGAAAAAGCATCTCCCAAACTACCCAATGCCAAACCTATTATTGCTCCAATAGGTCCTCCAAAAGACCAACCTATCGTAGCACCTATCCATTTTAATCCACTCATTCCTATAATTCTTATATTGATTGTAAATATAATATTTTGTTAGTTGTTCTTTTCATATTTTCGTTACGACTTGAATCTCATTTTAAATAGTATTGCTTCTAATATTTATCCTTTTTTATTTTGACTTGGACATAAACAAAAACCAAAGACAACAATATAATAGACTGACCTTATGACACCATAAATGTTATAAGAAGCAACTTGAACCGTATTTGCACGGTTTTTGATTAACTTTGTATCATATTAATTATTAAACATAAAAAAACAAAAAATATGTATCCAGCAGAATTAGTAAAGCCTATGCGTGAAGATTTGACGAAAGTAGGTTTCCAAGAATTACAAACAGCTGAAGCTGTAGATGCTGCTATTGCAAAGGAAGGTACGACATTGGTCGTTGTAAATTCTGTTTGTGGATGTGCAGCAGCCAATGCAAGACCTGGTGCCACAATGAGTATAAAAAATGTAAAACACCCAGACAATCTTGTAACGGTTTTTGCAGGAGTCGATAGAGAAGCAACGGATAAAGCAAGAGCACATATGGTGCCCTTTCCTCCAAGCTCTCCAAGCATAGCATTGTTTAAAGACGGGGAATTGGTACATATGCTAGAACGCCACCATATTGAAGGTCGCCCAGCAGAATTAATTTCTGAGAACCTTGTAGACGCATACAACAAACATTGTTAACACCTTTTTCTTTTAGAAAAGAATACCTTTAAAATTAAACCGCTTCATTTTTTGTCGTGGTTTTTTTATGCGTATTTTTGACTATATATAGCATCTTCTGAAATGATTAAATTATTAGCCTATCCATTATCCATCATATATTTCATATGCTTTGGTCTTACTCTCTTGATTTTTCATCCCATTCAATGGGTTTGCTTGAATCTTTTCGGTTACGAGGCTCATAAAAAAAGTGTTGATGCACTTCAGTTTTTTTTAATGCGTTGCCTCAACATTCTGGGGGCTAGATATACATTTGCAAATCCTTATGACATTCCTACCGATCAACCACTCATAATTGTTGCAAATCATCAGAGTATGAGTGACATACCTTCTTTGATATGGTTTTTCAGGAAACACCATGTAAAATTCATAAGTAAGAAAGAACTAGGAAAAGGCATACCTAGCGTCTCCTATAACTTGCGTCACGGTGGTTCTGCATTGATTGACAGGAAAAAACCCAGAGAGGCCATTGTAACCATTAAAAAATTTGCAGATTACATAGAAAACACAAATCGAGCTGCAGTTATTTTCCCTGAAGGTACCAGAAGTAGGGATGGCGTACCCAAAAAATTCCAAACGAAAGGATTGGAAACCCTCATAAAACATATCCCAAATGCATTGATCGTTCCTGTTTCCATCAACAATTCATGGAAAACATTAATCTATGGAAAATTCCCAATGGGTCTTGGAGCTCATATAAAATTCAAGGTACATCAACCTTTGAAGGCTAGCGAACACAAAACCAATGTTCTTTTGGAAACCATAGAAAAAACGATTAAGCACCACATAGAAATTTAAATTAATGAATACTGAATTGTATATAACACCCACCATAACCTTCGTAAAAAAACAATTGAAAAATGCTGAAGGAGGTCATGATTGGTTTCATATTGAACGTGTATATAAAAACGCATTGCTCATAGCAAAAAATGAAGATGTAGATAAACTTGTTGTAGCATTGGGAGCCTTGTTGCATGACATCGCAGATAGCAAATTCCATGATGGAGACGAAACTGTGGGGCCAAAAATTGCTCGGGAATTCCTGTTTGGCTTAAATGTGGATTCAGCTGTCATTGAACACGTCATACGAATTATCGAGAACATCTCCTTCAAAGGAGGTAACGAAGCCCAAAAATTCAAATCTCCAGAGCTGGATGTCGTACAGGATGCTGATCGTTTGGATGCAATTGGAGCAATTGGCATTGCAAGAACCTTCAATTATGGGGGCTTTAAGAATAGAGCGCTATACGATCCAGAGATCAAACCAAACTTAAAGATGACCAATGCCCAATACAAAGCATCCGATGCTCCTACCATAAATCATTTCTATGAAAAGTTGTTATTGTTAAAGGATAGAATGAATACGAAGGCAGGTTTAAGGATTGCCAATGAAAGGCATCAATACATGATGCTCTTCTTGGAGCAGTTTTATGCCGAATGGGGTGGTAAAAAATAAAAAAGCCTCGAAATGTTTTCGAGGCTTTTTATTACAAAGATACTTTTATAAGTTGTTTCTTCTTCTTTTTCCGCCCCATGAAGATGATGTCCTTTCCTTCATTTGAAAGTATTCCATTATTTACAAAAAAAGTAACTTCTGAATCTTTGTCATCGACAATGCTCCTATAATCAAAATCCCCATTTCCATCAATCGTGATTGCATACAAGTTAGATTTTTTTGCTTTGGTTTGCTTGAACAATATTCTATCGTTTCTAAGCTTTTTTATCTTATCCGAACAATTGATGAAGAAATGAACATTATCTCCATCTATTGTCGATGTATAGGATGAAAAAGTAGTCCCTGTTTGCGCCTTGTTTATGTTCCTAGCCCATACCAATTTTCCATTGGCATCCATTTTTGTGGAAATTATGTCGTTGTAGTGAAAAATCGTACGAGTATTAAACCCTCCATTGGGACTTGAATATGTATGCGTAGTGACAAAAAACTCTTCAGCATTCATGATAATGGCCCCATTCTCCTGTACGAATATGCCTCTATAGGAAATATTTCTCAATTCCTTCTCTTTCTTCTTTCCATATTTATCCAATATGAATTGCTCAGAAAAAGCATTGAAATTCTTCTTTTCTATTTCCAAGGTTTCAGGATTCATGTCAAATCGACAAACCCCTTTGTATCTCCAATCTTTTTTTTCACCATAGAACCCTACGCAAGACAACTTGTTGTTTGACCTAATTGTGGTTAATGAGCCAACAAAGTTGTCATCTGCTCTGAAACTCACCTTTATCTGTCCTTCATCGTTGAGTTTGTACAATTCGTAGTGATAATTTGCCTTTCCTTTTTTCTTTGTGCTTCTGGATTTGTTTTCAAACACTTTTCCCAGTAAGTAAACAGAACCATCATTATCATCCACATCGACATTTTCATAATCGAAAAGCCTATCTTTTATATCTTTTTTAAATTCATATTCATTTACTCTTTCAAATTTTCTGTTGTAGACGAATATCCTATGTGTTTCCTCATCTTTGTTCTTTATGTCAAAGTTGAAAGCAATGAAGTTTTTGTTTTGGGAAAACGACACATCACCCAATGCATTGGAATCCATTTGGTTCATCCCATTGTTGATGAAGAATAGACCAAGTACCACACCAAAGTACTTTTTAATCTCTTCTTCTCCCAAGGCAAACAATTCCTCTCTTTTAAAATCCAAGTCCTTGAGAGATGCAGACAATATGTTAAATTCATACTTGTCTGCCTTTTTATTATGGTTGTATTCTATAAGTTTAACAACACCTTCATCGATTAGAATTCCCTTAATGTAATTTTTATCCACCTCGAGTTCCGTCTCTTTGATTAAATTCAGGTTTTTATCGAAATGCTCGATGTAATATCCTTTCAATTTTGGAATGAACCCTCCATAATAAGTTCTCAATGTTACCACACCACCATTACCGTCATCTTCTGAAAATGCCAAAGAGCTATGTTTTTTCTTATCTTTAAAAATAGAGCTCTTAACGACGTTGATATTTTCGTTTTGTCCAAATGCATTCAAGGCAAGCAACAAGAATAGACCTGCAATAAAAAATTGTTTCATAAAGTTTTGTTAGGTATAAATTTCGGGCAAAAATAGGAAAATAATTACAGCCAATGCCGTAAAACAAAAGGTATGATTCTTCAATGTTTCAAAACAATTTCAATTGTCCGTCCTTGTAAGTTTCATGAAGAGAAGTCTCCAGTCTAGGCATTTTTTTTCCTTTGAAGTATTTGAGTCTTGCCAGCTTGACGAGACTATGTATTTGCTCGGCAATTTTCCCTTCGCCTCCCATACGCTTCCCATAACGACTATCGTTTAACGTTCCGCCGTGACAACTTTCAATTTGATGCAAAACCTTTTCTGCCCTATCCGGCATTGTCTTTTTAATCCAATCCGAAAAAACTTCCCCGATTGCACCATTCAACCTCACGATGGTATGCGCTATGGATAGTGCTCCATGCTCCGAAACCGTTTTTGCCAATGGTAAAATCTCATGGCTGTTTATAGAAGGGATTATAGGAGCCAACATCACATTTACAGGCACACCATTTTCACTTAGCAATTTCACTGTTTCCAAGCGTTTTTTGCTTGTGGCAGTTCTGGGTTCCAAAATACGTCTGGTTTCTTCAGACAAAGAGGTTATGGACATGTTCACGCTTATCAAGTTGTCTTTGGCCAGTGCTTTCAAAAGATCCAAATCTCGAAGTATCAATGCATTTTTGGTAATGATGGACACAGGGTGCCTATATTTTAGAAAAACCTTCAGACATTGTCGCGTAATTTCAAATCTTCGTTCTGCCGGCTGATAGCAATCCGTATTACCAGACATTACGATGACATGTGCCTTCCAACTCTTTTTCTTGAGCAATGTTTCCAAAAGTTTTGGAGCATCCTTTTTAACTAGAATACGACGTTCAAAATCCAATCCAGCACTATACCCCCAAAACTCATGACTATTTCTTGCGTAACAGTAGATGCAACCATGTTCGCAACCTTGATATGGATTCATTGAAAATGCCATTCCCACATCTGGGCTTGTCACCTTGTTGACTATTGTCTTTGGAAACACTTTCAAATAAAGTGTTTTGTCTTTATCGGCATGTTCACCTTCCTTTTCACAATACTCCAAGAAATCATCACGTGTTTCGTGCTCTAATTCAAAAAAACGATTGTGGGTATTTAGTTGAGCACCTCTCCCCTTTATGATTTCATTGTCAAACATATTTTATATTTTTTTGTAAAATTACAAAAAAATATCATTATAACATAAATAGTTTCACATTCAATTTATCGTCAAATTGTTTAATTTCTCAGGAGAATTAAAATGAAGTGAATCCTTTCCATTATTTCTATGAAATTTGAAAAGGTAGGGTAAAGCAATTTTGAAGCGTCCTAATAACAATATATCACAATCATCTAAACACCAGCTAATTACGTATCCGTAAAACTATGAAGACAAAATAACAATTGTTATGAAAAAAATATTTACTATATGGCATTTTTTTAGTTTCCATAGCAACAAATGCACAGAAGCACGTAAAAAAAATCAACTTCGACCCATCCTTGTCATCACCAATGAAGATGAGTTCCTCCAATACCTTGTTGTGGGATCAAAATCCTGGAATGGTTCCACCTGAAAACCTTGAAATGATAGCCATACCCATTACGCATTCCAATGTAGATGATACCGGAATATGGTATGCAGACGACTTTAAACTAAGCTCTGCAAGTGAGATCACCAAGATCAAGATATTCGGAATAACTTATAGCCCAAGTGATCTTATCAACAATAATTTAACTGGAGTGGATTTATACATCTATGCCAATTCAGATGATAACGTTCCATCCAATGATCCATCTGAAGTAGGAACTGGACTCTTGGAAATTATAAATCTCGGGCCCACCAGTGGTGCACTAGAAATAGAGGACGATTATGGACTAGGGACTGGAGTTGTAAACTTCACTTTTGACATCGAAGCATACAACGGCTCCTCATTTAATCTTCCTGAAGGAACCTACTGGATATCTTTTTTCCCGAGACTAGACAATTTATCTTATGTAGACTTTGATTATGAGGAAGCTTTGAAAATATGGACAACAATTGGTCCAGATCCAAATATAACAAACACTCTATCTTATGGTCAATACATGGACAAGGATATGGCACTTACTGACAACTATTCAACATGGACTTCGATTCTAGAGGTCACTAACAATGAAGTTGCAAATTTCGCATTTACAATTGAAGGCAATGCACTATTGTCTGTTGACGAGTTTGAAGAAAACTCATTATCCATTTACCCAAACCCGACCAGAGGCCCACTGACCATAAGCAATCCCACAAATGAAAACATCGTCTCATATGCAATCTTTGATGTTATTGGAAGAAAAATAATCACTGGCACAGGAAAGAATACTACTGGCTCAATAAACCTAAACATAGAATCATTGAGTGCTGGCCAATATTTTCTACGTTTGGATTTAGATTACAGAAGTGTAATGACCAAGATCTTAAAAAAACCATACCATACCATACCATACCATACCACAACGAAATCCAACAAGAAGTTTAGCAAACAGCTTTTAATCTAACACCGATCCTAATTTGAGGAAATTGTTTATTTACCTGGAAATTCTGCTTTTCGCTTTTCTAAAAATGCCTTAGTTCCTTCTTTGAAGTCTTCGGTCCCAAAACAGTTTCCAAACTGTTCGATTTCTACTCCAAACCCATCCACACCATCTTTGAAATTGGCATTGATCGCTTTGATTGCTTTTCCTATGGCCACTGAGGAATTACGCATGATCTTGCTTCCTATTTTTTTTGCCAATGGCATCAACTCCTCCAATTCTACGACATCGTTTACCAAACCATATCTTAAAGCCTTGTTGGCATCTATCATTCCAGCTGTCATGACCATTTCCATTGCTCTCCCTTTACCTATCAATTGTGGTAATCGTTGCGTCCCTCCATAACCAGGAATAACACCCAACGATACTTCCGGCAATCCCATTTTTGCATTGGTGCTTGCCAACCTGAAATGAGCCGACATTGCCAACTCCAAGCCTCCTCCAAGAGCAAAACCATTGATCGCTGCAATAACTGGAGTCGATAGATTTTCAACAAAATCAAACAACAACTCTTGCCCTTCTGCAGCCAGCTTCTCTCCGTTCTCAACATCGAAGTCTGCAAACTCGCTAATATCTGCACCTGCTACAAATGCCTTTTCCCCGCTTCCAGTAATTATGATGACTCTGGTTCCCACATCTTCATCTGCATCCTTGAAGGCATTATGCAACTCATTGATTGTTGCCTTGTTCAAGGCATTCAGCTTACTTGGGCGGTTAATCGTAATGGTTGTTATTCCATTTTGGGTTTCGGCAAGTATGTTTTCGTAGTTCATTGAAAATTCATTTTATCAATCTTGCTAAGTCAAGATCTTTTAATTATACTTTATTTTAAAGTGATATTAGCAATCGTAAAATTACCCTTTTGGAAACTGCACCGTAAAGGTTGTACCACTTCCTTTTTGAGATACAAAGGTAATTGTTCCTCCATAAGTTTCCACTATGTTTTTCACCATTGGCAACCCAAGTCCCATACCACTTGTTTTTGTTGTGAACTTTGGTTCGAACACCTTTGGCTTGTTTTCTTCGGTGATCCCAACGCCATTGTCTGAAACCGTTATATTCACCTTTCCATTTTTTTCGGAAACGGTAACCAATATCCTCGGAGTTTGGTCTTCCGGAATGGCTTGAATCCCGTTTTTAATCAGATTCGTAACCACACGTATCAATTGTGTACGATCGAACTTGGCGACGATTTCTTTTTGATCTGAATGAAATGTAATGTAATCCTCATTGAAAATATCCAACGACAAGTCTACTATTTCCACGACATTGAGCATTTCATTTTGTTGTGCCGGCATTTTTGCAAAATTGGAAAATGCGCCAGCTATCGTACTCATGGTATCGATTTGCTGAATCAAGGTCTTACTGTATTCATCCAATTTTTGATGGATCTTTTCGTCTGCAGGGTCAAATTTACGTTGAAAGCTCTGAACGGTCAAGCGCATTGGTGTCAACGGGTTTTTTATTTCATGCGCCACCTGTTTCGCCATTTCTCGCCACGCTTGCTCTCTTTCGCTCGTTGCCAATTGCACAGCACTCTCCTCCAATTCGTCGATCATGCTGTTATATGAATTTATCAAGATGGAGATTTCCTCGCTTACATTGTCTATGACAACTTTCTCATTACGTTTTTCCAATCGTGTAGCTCTCATTTTCTCACTTATGGCATTCAACGATTTGGTGATGTACTTGGAAACAAAGAATGCCAAGGCCACAGCTATCAAAAGCACTATTATCGAGGTATAACTCAACCGTTCCAAAAACTCACCCAATTCCTTTGCCAGAAACTCATCTCTTTCCAAATAAGGTAAATTTATAATTGCCAATGGCTTGGATTTCTTATCCAATATATAAATGTAAGATGACAAAAAGGTTTCTTCTCCTTCCTCTCTATGTTCAACGAAACGATGCTCGGCCGTATTCAACAACGCATTCAAAACCTCTGCCTTGAGACATTCCTTCTCCTTTTCCAATTTTAATTCCGATTTGGATGAAATAAGAAATGATCCCTCCAAATCGTACAAATCTATGGCTTGACTGTGAATGTCTGCTATCTTGCTTATCTTGCCCTTGAAGATGAGAGGTATTTTTTCGGTGATGATTTCATAGGATGTCTCCCTTAATTCGTATACCAAACTAGTGGTTATAGCCCTTTCCTTACGTTCTAGACGTTGATTGTGATAATCTTGTGTTTCTTCGTTGTACTGATGGATGGCTACTGCCGCAATAAGTATGGAGGACAACAACACCAACAATATCATTGCTATGAATATACGGACACGTAAAGATAATTTTCTTAATCTCATTTAATTATTTCTCTATTACAAAGCTATATGTTCCCATGAACACTACAATAATCGAACCAATATGACACCTAAAGGGCATCCTCGACATGGCAGATCACATATACCTACTCGATCAAACTTCCGGATTTTTATCTCGAATGCGTTTATAGACTTTGAATCCCAACATTAAAAGGACTCCCAAAACAATTATGCCTACAACTCCAAAAATCCAATTGAGCGCATTTTTCAATATCACCAAAAATACGACGGCAAACAAAATGAAAGTAGCACCTTCATTCCATAGACGCATGAAGTTGGATGTCTTTTTAACTATGTCTTCTTGCAATTGCTTGAAATAAATATGTGTTTTTACATGATAAATTATAAGTAAGGCGACAAATCCCAATTTCACATGCATCCAAGATTGTTCCAACCAACTTGGCACCAAGACCATTAACCATACGGCAAACAAAATAGCCAATATCGCCGATGGCCAAGTAATGATGAACCACAGGCGTTTTGCCATCAACTTCAATTGCTTACCTAAGATCTCCTTCTCTGGAGAAGGTTTGTGAAACGCCTCTATCTGGTATACAAATAATCTTGGAATGTAGAACAAGCCTGCAAACCAAGTAATCACAAATATCAAATGCAACGCCTTTATATAATTGTACTCCATCTAAATTGCTATGCTGTTACTGATTTCATAGACCATTCATTAATCCATTTTGCTATGAGTGATACCCAAGCGGCATCTGTATTCAAACAAGGAACGGTTGTAAATTCACCTCCTCCAACTTCATGAAATATTTCTTCTCCTTCCATTGCAATTTCCTCCAAGGTCTCCAAACAATCGCTAACAAATGCGGGTGTCACTATTGCCATGCTTTTAACTCCTTTTTTCCCTAAACGTTCGATCGTTCTATCCGTATACGGTAACAACCAAGGGTCAAAGCCTAGACGAGATTGAAATGAGGTTGAATAGGCTCCTTCTACCAAGTCAAGCTTTTCCGCCACCAATCTTGTAACTTCATAACATTGGTGCCTATAACAAAACTCATGTGCCTTGGATGGTGTTGCACAACAGCTCCCATCTATCTTGCAATGTGACTTTGTGATGTCACTTTTACGAATATGTCTTTCTGGCACTCCATGATAGGAGAACAGCAAATGCTCATATTCCTTCCCTTTCAAGTGCCTTTGTATCGAGTTAGACAACACATCTATGTATTCCAGATCGTTATAGAAAGCAGGGAGCGATTCAATTTTCAAGTTCGAAAAATGCGCTTTGCGCACTTCTTCCGCCAAAACCAAAATGGTCTCGGTCGTAGCCATGGCGAATTGAGGATACAATGGAATCAACATTACTTCATCCACACCTTTGTCCACCAATTCTTGCAATCCTTTTTTTATGGTCATGCTTCCATATCTCATTGCCAATGCCACGGGAAACTCCACTTGCTCTTGAACCTTGTCTTGTAGTTCTTCTGACAAGACTATCAACGGTGATCCATTTTTCCACCATATCTTCTTATATGCTTCGGCAGATTGTTTCGGTCTTGTATTCAATATGATACCTTTCACAAGTAATGTCCTTGCCCAAAGTGGAACATCTATGACGCGTTCATCCATTAAAAACTCTCCTAAATATCTTTTAACATCTTTTGGCTCTGGGCTATCTGGAGAGCCTAAGTTTACGAGTAAAACTCCTTTTTTCATTGAAAAGTATTTTTTTCATTTTAACCAATTGCATTCCATAAGGAATATTTTTCGGTAAAAATCTCATCATTACTATTTTACGATTATCGAAAGTCGTTGTTTTTGAAAAGCAAAAATACAACTCTAAATTTATTATATGCTTAAATTTCACTATTTGCAATGGCATCATATTGCTAAGCTTGAGTTTTCTTTAGAATCTTCAAACCGTGGATTGGATATACTTTTTGGGCGTAGTTCCATATTTCTTTTTAAATGCTGCAATAAAATGGCTAGATGTGCTATAACCTACTTTCAATCCCACCTCATTTACGTTATGCTCTCCAGATTCCAGTAGTTTTCTAGCAAACTCCATCTTGTAATCAAACAGAAAACTAAATACGGAATCACCATAGATTTGCTTGAATCCTTCTTTTAATTTTTTAAGACTCAACCCAATCTCGTCTGCCAGTTCATTCAAACTTGGAGGCTCAGACATCCTGGAGATCACAATGTCCTTGGCTTTTCTTATTTTAATGACATTCGCCTCATCCACCAAGAAAGGACATTGCTCAATATCTGCTTCTTCACCTCTATTGAAATATAGACTCAACAACTCATATGCCTTACCTTTGAAATAAAGCCCCTTTATGGATTGATTCAAGTTGAAATTAATCAATTGGTTGAGTGCTATTGCCATGGATGGTGATATACGTCCATCCTTATAGTACTTCTTATCTTTGTTGTCTTCACTTAAAAATGTGATGTAATCGGCTTCCTGTGAAAACAAACCGTGAAAGTTCTTGATTGAAATAAGCACGGAAATCAACCACGTGTTGGTTTCTGCTTCCAAATTAATTGGTAAATCCCTCTGCGGATTGTACAACAACAACGAATGCTCCTCCAAAACATCCAGAGTATACCTTCCATTGTTAAAGTTGAATTTACTTTCCCCCTTTACACAAAAGTGAAACTGGATAAAATTACTATCTATCTCTCTTACAATGGTTTGAGATAAATTTGCCTCATTCTTATAAGTCAACACGTAAACCCCCTCATCCACTTTTGTCTCATTGAAAGAACCTGTAGCGACATTTTTCAAGTCACCTTCTTCTGTATTTTGATTTATATTATTTAGATTCATTCTAAACTAATTGTTTTAAAAGTATTGCCATTGCTACAAAAATAGGTATTTCTACTTGTTTTTACCATAAATCACACACAAAACCCAGATAGCGATACTTAAAGTTCTTCTAGCGTTATTTTTTTTTGATTAGTAAGTATATTTTTGTTTCCTGTAATGATAAGCCCCGCAAATTGACAATGCAACATCAAAAAAGCACATACTTCTATGCCATTGGATTGAGCTACAAAAAAGCTGATGCAGAAATTAGAGGACACTTCAGTTTGGATGACAATGCCAAACTAAACCTGTTGAATCAAGCGAAGTCAAATGGCATTGAAAGTTTGATCGTGACTTCTACTTGCAACAGGACTGAGATCTTTGGTTTTGCCGAACATCCATTTCAACTCATCCAATTGCTTTGTGACAACACCAAAGGTACCGTGGAAGAGTTCCAAAAAGTTGCTTATGTATATAAGAGCAAAGATGCCGTTTCACATTTATTTCGTGTAGGCTCAGGTTTGGACAGTCAAATATTGGGTGATTTCGAAATCATCAGCCAACTTAAAAAAAGCGCCAAACTTTCCAGAAAGCACAATTTACTGAACTCGTTTATTGAACGTTTGGTGAATTCCGTGATACAAGCTAGCAAGAGAATTAAAACTGAAACCGAAATATCTTCAGGAGCCACGTCTGTATCTTTTGCTTCTGTTCAATATATCTTAAAGCAAGTTGAAAACGTTTCGAAAAAGAACATCTTGCTTTTCGGGACTGGAAAAATAGGAAGAAACACTTGTGAAAACTTGGTAAAACATACCAAAAACGAGCATATCACCTTAATTAACAGAACAAAGGACAAGGCAGAGGCCATTGCTGGAAAATTCAACCTGCTGGTTAAGGATTATTCGGATTTGCAGGAAGAAATAAATACTTCGGATATCTTGATCGTTGCAACTGGAGCTCAAAACCCCACAGTGGACAAATATTTGATCCAATCTACAAAAAAGCTACTTATCCTGGATTTATCCATTCCAAAGAACGTAAACGAGAACGTTTCAGACTTGAACAATGTGACTTTGATACATTTGGATGATTTATCGCAAATTACGGATGAAACACTAGAAAACAGGAAAACTCACATTCCATTGGCTGAAAGTATTATTGAAGAAGTGAAGACAGAGTTCAATGGCTGGTTGGAAACACGAAAATTCGCTCCGACCATAAAAGCATTAAAGCACAAGTTACTTGATTTCAAAACGGCCGAATTGGATACGCAACGCAAGAAAATATCCGGTTTCAATGAAGAACAGGCTGAATTGATAAGCAACAACATCATTCAAAAAATAACCAACCACTTTGCTCACCACTTGAAAGACGACAACGTCTCTACCAATGATAGTCTTGAGCTCATAAAAAAAGTGTTTCAGTTAGAACAAACAAAAAATGTCTAAAATAATTAGAATTGGTACTCGCGATAGTGAGTTAGCCTTATGGCAAGCCACCATAGTACAAAAACAACTAGAACACTTAGGTCATAAATCTGTATTGGTTCCCGTAAAATCCACGGGAGACATCGTGCTCGACAAACCACTATACGAATTGGGGATTACTGGAATTTTCACCAGAACCTTGGACATAGCAATGTTGAACAACGACATTGACATAGCTGTACACTCTTTAAAAGACGTGCCGACGT
Source organism: uncultured Bizionia sp. (assembly GCA_947496215.1). Taxonomy (GTDB): domain Bacteria; phylum Bacteroidota; class Bacteroidia; order Flavobacteriales; family Flavobacteriaceae; genus JAHDHI01. Next base: position 68,453 of record CANMCF010000010.1, on the reverse strand, counting down.
TATTACCCAAAGGCATAGTACAAGCTGCCGTTATTAAACGTGGTAACGTACGAGATACATTGGTCTACAAGGACAATGAAGAGTTTTTAGGTTCCCGAGAAGGCATCATTGCAACCAGTAGCTTACGCCGCCGAGCCCAATGGTTGAATCGTTACCCTACACATACAACACAAGACATTCGAGGCAATGTAAACACTCGTTTGCAAAAGCTTGAGGATAGCGAGGTATGGAACGGCGCCATTTTCGCAGCAGCTGGTTTGGGAAGATTGAACATAAGACCAGAAGAAGCCATAAACCTAGATTGGATGGTTCCTGCGCCTGGTCAAGGTACCATAATGGTCACTGCTCTTGCAGAAGATGAAGAAGTGTTGGCTGCCTGCAAGGAAATAAATCACGAGGAAACAGAAATTTGCACAACAATAGAACGGACATTCTTAAATAGATTGGAAGGTGGTTGCACTGCTCCAATTGGCGCATTGGCTTTTATAAAAGATGAGGAAATCCATTTCCATGGCATCCTTCTAAGTCCGGATGGGACGAAAAAAATTGAGATAAAGAGAAGTAAAAAATTAGGAGAACATAGTGACTTAGCCGTTTTTTCTGCCGATTACATCATTGAGAAAGGAGGAAAACGCTTAATGGACAAGATTAAGAATTCTCACAGAAAGACCAATGTGTATTCCACAAAGTCATTTACAGAAGACCAACGTTTGCTTTTCCACGAAAAAGTGGTAGTAGAAAGTGCTGATTTCATAAAAATAAACTCGAATAGGATTCATCCTCGACATTTGAAAAATGAAATTAAAAATGTGGTGATTACCAGCAAGAATGCCGTAGAATCTCTAATTACAAACTATTCGGCAATAGAATTGCAATTCAAGAACATCTACTGTGTTGGACGTCGCACCAAACGTTTGATAGAAAATAGAATAGGTCCCGTTTTTCATTCTGAAAAAAATGCAAAAAAACTGGCAGAACACATGGTAGAATTTATGGAAGGAAGTGAAGTCACTTACTTCTGTAGTGATTTGAGACTTGACGACCTACCAAACATACTTACAGATAACAACATAAAGGTCAACGAGATCGAAGCCTACCAAACCAAGTTCGATGCCATAAAAATAGATGATGACGTAGAAGGGGTAATGTTTTACAGCCCATCGACCGTAAAAAGTTACAAACAAGAAAATAACGTTAGCAACGGTATGATCGCCTTTTGCATCGGGGAAACCACTGCAAAAGAAGCCAAGAAGCACTTTAAGGACATAAGGGTTGCGAAGTTGCCAACAGTAGAAAGTGTAATTGAGTTAGTCAATGAACATTACGTTTAATTGACTGCCAGTAACCAAAAGCCAGAAGCTAGATATGATTAAAAACGATTTATTTTTAAGAGCATTAAAAGGGGAAACCGTAGAACGCCCTCCGGTATGGATGATGCGCCAAGCTGGAAGATACCTTCCAGAGTTTATGGAGATCAAAGCAAAATATGACTTCTTCACGCGTTGTCAAACACCAGAATTGGCAAGTGAAATTACCGTGCAACCCATTCGTCGTTACGGTATGGATGCTGCAATTTTATTTTCAGACATCTTGGTGATTCCTCAGGCGATGAACATAGAGGTACAAATGAAACCAAACTTTGGACCATACCTACCAAACCCGGTTCGCTCACAAAAAGATGTCGACAATGTAATCGTTCCAGATGTGACGGAAGCATTGGACTACGTGTATCAAGCCATAAAAGCCACAAAGGAAAAACTCAATGACGAAGTTCCATTGATCGGTTTTGCTGGATCGCCATGGACCATCCTATGTTATTGCGTACAAGGGCAAGGCAGCAAGAATTTTGACAAAGCCAAGGAGTTTTGCTTTACAAATCCCGTAGCCGCACACCAATTGTTGCAAAAGATAACGGACACGACCATTGCATATCTAAAAGAAAAGGTAAAGGCCGGAGTAGACGCCGTACAAGTCTTCGATTCTTGGGGAGGTATGCTATCCCCTGTGGATTATCAGGAATTCTCTTGGAAATACATTCAGCAAATCATAGATGCCTTAAAAGACCATGCTCCTGTTATAGCATTTGGTAAGGGATGTTGGTTCGCATTGAACGAAATGTCCAAATCCGGAGCAGCAGCTTTAGGGGTGGACTGGACATGTTCTGCAAGAAATGCTCGCTACTTGACCGGAGGAAACATCACCCTCCAAGGCAATTTTGATCCAACACGTCTGTTTTCCCCTCCATCCGAAATAAAGAAAATGGTACACCAAATGATTGATGAGTTTGGTAAAGACAAGTATATTGTAAATCTTGGACATGGTATTTTGCCAAACATTCCATTGGACAATGCCAAAGCATTCATAGATGCCGTAAAAGAATATAAAGGATAGTATTCCATCTTTATTTGGTCTTTTGTTTTGTAACATAAAATTGGTTTTAACGTCTTTTAAGCAGTGTTAAACCTAAAACCCAACAGATGATGAAGAACATACTTAAAGGTATAAAAGCATATACTGGAACATTGGCATTGATGTCCAAATTGAAGCTTTGGAAATTCTTTTTGATTCCAATTGTGATCAGTCTAATAACCGCTACGATAATTGGGGTTACCGCCTATGGTCTATCTGACAACATTGGAGAGTTCATTGCCAGAATTTGGCCTTGGGAAACAGGAAAGGAAACATTTTCATCCATATCCAGTTTTATAGGTGGAGCAGTAGTTCTTGTTATAGGTTTCATTCTTTACAAGCATATTGTGATGGCTTTGTCCGCACCTTTCATGAGTCCCGTATCCGAAAAGATAGAAGCTCATTTAACGGGTAATGAAAATCACAAACACAGAACGACTTCTTTCAAAGAACAATTGTGGAGAGGTATTAGAATCAATATTAGAAACCTATCCAAAGAACTTTTATTCACCATTCCCATTCTAATCATTAGTTTTATTCCAGTCATAGGTATATTTTCTTCTATTCTACTCTTTTTGGTACAAGCCTATTATGCTGGTTTCGGTAACATGGACTATACTTTGGAACGTCATTTCAAATACAGGGAAAGCATCTTATTCGTTAGAAAACATCGAGGGCTTGCCATTGGAAATGGCATTGTGTTCATGCTATTCCTCTTGATTCCCTTAGTAGGAATCATCATTGTATTACCCCTTTCGGTTACTGCTGCGACGACAAAGACAGTAGAATTGTTAAAAACAGAAGACAAATTAATTTCCACCAATCAAATTGTAAAATGATAGCATGCTTTAACGGATTTCATATAGACTCCATTAAACTGGAAGATTCCAAAACCATCAACATGCTCATGGTTTCCAATGCAGATCGTTTCAAACGTTATTTCCCTGGAACTTTGGCTCAAAACTTGACTGAGAAACTTTCCAAAACCTTTGCCAACACCAAGGTCAATCAGTTCTTAGACAAAGAGGAATACCTCTTCACCATCAAAGAAGATGTAAATCAAAATGTTATTGGTCTAGTTTACATAAAGGAATTGGATTGGATAAAGAAACAAGGTGAATTTGCCTATTGTATCGATTCCGATTACGGAGGTAAAGGACTTATTAGCAAATCGGTTAAAGCACTTTCAAATTATGCTTTTGAGAGTTTAGGTCTCGAAACACTTCAAATCATAGTACACAAGGACAATGTTCCGAGTATAAAAGTTGCCTTGAAGAATGATTTCAAATGGATCAAGACATTGTTGAACGAATTCACCCCAACTGGTGAACATCCATTGGATATGGAATTATACGAACTATATAAACAATAAACTCATGCCACATTTCGTAATAGATTGCTCAGAACCCATTCTAGATTTGGTAGACCCAAACACAATACTGCAAGAAGTCCACAAAACTGCCATAGTCTCTACCTTATTTACGGAGGCAGATATAAAAGTACGCTTGAATCCTTTTAAGGAACATTATCTCGTTTCAGGAAAAAAAGACGATTTCATACACATATTCGCCAATATCATGGAAGGTAGAACAACGGAACAGAAAGCAAACCTTTCCACATTGATGGTAAGCAAGTTGAAATCTCTTTTCCCCGATGTCCCAATCATTTCAATAAACGTAAGGGATTTCGAAAAGGCAACCTATTGCAACAAAACGATGGTTTAACACCATATATCTTCATTTAAAAAATTCATTGAATATGAAAGACAAGTTCTTCAACTACATACACGAATTACAGGATACCATCACTTCAAAATTTGAAGCCATAGATGGCAGAGCCAAGTTCAAAGAAGACATTTGGAAACGCCCAGAAGGTGGTGGAGGAAGAACACGTGTCATTGAAAATGGGAATGTCATTGAAAAAGGTGGTGTGAACATTTCTGGTGTACACGGAAAATTACCAGATACGATGCAAAAATATTTTGGTGTGGAAGACGCCAACTTCTTTGCTTGTGGGTTGAGTTTGGTCATCCACCCAAGGAATCCTATGATTCCTACTGTGCACGCCAATTGGAGGTATTTTGAAATGTACGATCAAGACGGCAAGATGGTAGATAGTTGGTTTGGTGGTGGACAGGATTTAACTCCTTATTACTTGTTCGATGAAGATGCCACTCACTTTCATAAAACCTGTAAAACAGCTTGTGACAAACATAATCCAGAATTCTACCCGAAATACAAGGCAAGATGTGATGAGTATTTTTACAATTCCCATAGGAACGAAGGTAGAGGTGTCGGGGGATTGTTCTTTGATTATTGCAAGGCTTCAGAAGGTATGACTATGGAAAAATGGTATGATTTCGTTACCGAGGTAGGGAATAGCTTCTTGGAAGCCTATGCTCCAATCATGGAAAAACGAAAAGATCTAGACTATTCCGAAGCACAACGCAATTGGCAAGAGATTCGTCGTGGTCGCTATGTCGAATTCAACTTGGTACATGACAAAGGCACGCTTTTCGGATTGAAAACCAATGGTAGAATAGAAAGCATCTTAATGAGTCTGCCTCCTCACGTACAATGGGCTTACGATCATCACCCAGAAGTTGGTAGTGAAGAAGAGCGATTGATCAATATATTGCAACAACCAAAGAATTGGGTTTAAAATGAATAATATCGTGAAGTTGACTTTCTGTTTTTTGGTTGTATTTTTTTTTCAATGTAAAAAAGACAACTCTTCAATTATAGACATTGAACTAACACAGGAACAGCATCAAAGAGCTGAGGGCTTTCATGATAAAGCTATTCATGAATATGGTAATAACCATATAAAAGAAGCTCTAATCAACATTGACAAAGCCATAGAGATAAGTCATTCTAAAAATTCCTACTCCTTTAAAATGATTCTTTTGTTCGGAAAAAAAGATTATAAAGAACTGTTGAAAACCACAAATGAAGCTTTGTTGTACAAAGAAAACCAATACCCAGAATCTTATCAATGGAACGGCTTAGCCTATGAGTTGAACAATCAGAGCAAAAAAGCAAAAATCGAATATCAAAAAGCTTTGACAATTTGGGAAAACAGAAAAGATGAACAACAAAATTACCCTGAAATACTAACTCAAAAACCCGTTCTTATTGCCATACTAAGATCTAAAGAAGAGGCCTTGAAAGAATTTGACTTTTTAATTGGCAAGTTGTACAATGAGGACGAATCAACCCTTTTCGAAAAAGAGTATAGAACCACCCTTGAAAAATACGATGGAACTGGGATGTCCTTTTTCATGAATCTTTAGTCCAAATCAAATAATCAAAGAAAAGCATTTAATAAAATGAGTTGCCACTGCGGAAATAAAGAAACCTATTCCAATTGTTGTAAAAAAGCGCATTTGGACATTGCTAATGTCCAAACAGCAGAACAATTGATGCGTTCAAGATATAGCGCATTCGTATTGGCAGATGGAAATTATCTGATGCTAAGTCATCACGCGTCTACACGACCAACAAAAGAGAAGAAATCCATCGTGAAATGGGCGAAGTCCGTACAATGGATAAAATTGGAAATTGAGGAAACCTCCAAAGGGTTGGAAAACGACACTGAAGGCACCGTAACATTTAATGCTTATTTTTACGAAAAAGGGAAAGTGGATGTCATTCACGAAAAGTCTGCCTTTGTTAGAGAGAACGGTTTATGGATGTACTTGGGATTAAGCAACTAAATCAATAGATAAAAGACAAATAAAAATATGTGGAAACTCATTAAACGCACTGGTTTAATCATAAACTGGAAAACCTTGATCATTACAACTTTGGCAATTGCATCAACTGCTTTCTGCTTGCATTTTCACATCAAAGCAAACTTTCCGTTGACACTGATAAGTACAGCCATTGTTTTTCCCATAGTATTTTCAATCGGAGGAGCCTACAAACGTCGTGAGGTAGCATTGGATGAATACGGCTCCATCAAAGCTCATGGACGTGCTTTGTACTTTGCCGTATCAGATTGGCTGGAAAACCCGCCACAAGAATTGAAAACGGAACTAAAAGAGCATCTTGCAAGCTTGCTGAACTCTTGCAAGCAAATTTTCACGCACCCCGTTAGTGAGCTGGAACAAAACGAAAAGGAAGTATATGACAGTTTTAGAAAACTATCCTTGTTCGTAAAAGGAATGCGTGGTCATGGCTTGCCTTCTGGAGAAGCTTCACGTTCCAATCAATTTCTAAGCAAGATGATGATTTCCTTTGAACGCATCAAACACATCTACCAATATAGAACACCAAGAACACTTAGGACCTATAGTGATATTTTCATCGTGATTTTACCCATTCTCTACGGCCCTCACTTTGCTGAAAACGTAACTAGTTTCAACTATGGTTTGCAATATGCTGTTCCTGTTCTGTTCAGTGTCATCTTAGTGGCTTTGGACAACATACAATCGCATTTGGAAAATCCATTTGATCAGCAAGGAGAGGACGATGTTGAGATCAATGTTGAGAAATTCATTAGAAACTTAGAATAGTATAGATATCACTTCAAATAAAAAACTACAAATCAATTATTATGTATCCAATTAAAAGAAACAGAAGATTAAGAACAAGCGAAGCCATTCGTAGTTTGGTTCGCGAAACCATAATTTCTCCCAGTGACTTTTTAGTTCCGCTTTTTGTTGTTGAAGGCAAAGGTATAAAGGAAGAAATCGCTTCAATGCCCAATTATCATCGCTTTAGCTTGGATTTATTGGAGAATGAGGTCAAAGCACTCTGGAAATTGGGCTTGAAATCTGTTTTGTTATTTGTAAAGGTTCCCGACAACTTAAAAGACAACAAAGGAACTGAAGCTTTAAATCCAAACGGGTTGATGCAACGTGCCATCAAAACGGTAAAGAACGTCTGCCCTGAAATGCTGGTAATGACAGATGTCGCATTGGATCCCTACTCTTCTTTTGGCCACGATGGCATCATTGAAAATGGTAAAGTCATAAATGACGACACTGTCGAAGCTTTAGCAGAAATGAGTTTGTCCCATGCAGAGGCTGGTGCCAATTTCGTTGCACCTAGCGATATGATGGATGGTCGTATTCTAGCCATTCGTGAAACATTGGAAGATGAAGGTCATGTCGACACGGGAATCATGAGTTATTCTGCAAAATATGCTTCTGCCTTCTACGGCCCTTTTCGTGATGCCTTGGATTCTGCCCCTGCCGATGTAAAAGACATACCAAAGGACAAGAAAACCTATCAAATGGATTATGCGAATCGTTTTGAAGCACTTCGTGAAACGGAAATGGATATAGATGAAGGTGCCGACATTGTCATGGTAAAACCTGGTTTGTGCTACTTGGACATTGTTCGTGAAATTAAAAACGAAGTCGATGTTCCCGTTGCCGTTTACCAAGTAAGCGGTGAATATTCGATGTTGAAGGCCGCAGCCGAAAAAGGTTGGCTGGATCACGATGCTGTGATGATGGAACAAATCACCGCCATTAAACGTGCTGGCGCAGATGTAATTGCCAGTTATTTTGCCAAGGATGTCGTAAAACTAATCTCTTAACTTTGTTATATTTTAAAACAATTGCTGAAAAACTTTTCCAAAACAAGAGAGGGAAAGATTTTCTTTCCCTCTCTTGTTTGAATTGTATGTGTTCATCATTCTATTTGCACCTTATATGAATTCCTGTTTGTTATAACAAGATGCGAAATAGATCATAACTTTAGAATTTTCTTGCTTACGGTTCCAAAGCGGCCTGTAAATGTTACGAACAACGTCCCTGTCCAAGAGCTTTTCAAGTCCAAGGTAATTGTTCCATAACCACTTTCAATCTCTTCATCAAATAATCTTTGTCCCAACATGTTTGTGATGGAAACTGAAATGGGTCCAGGAACATTATCTAGATCAAAAGAGACTGAGCCTCTTGTTGGATTGGGGTAAGGAGCAGATATATGGTTGTTAGACCACTCATTTACAGATAAGACTGTTCCTATATCCATTGTCCAGTAACCCTCAGGCGCTACCATGGGTCTTGCCAAGGATTTTCCAGAGTTCGCTTCTGCCCATATGTAATATTCCACATCATTGGATGCCGTATTCAAGGTGGCAGTCCAAGTATCGTTCCCTGCACTTGTCATGGCAGCCTCGTTAAATGTGATATTTCCTTCTTCTCTCCATAAGACCTTTGCCGTACCAACACCGGATATATGCTTGATCATTGCCTCAACCACGACGCTGCTATTGGCATTTGCTTCATCTATTGGTTGGTGTACGATCCACAACGGTTCTTCAACTCCAATGGTATGTGTGATACAATGTATTGCTCCCAAAAGTGATATTAGATTTTCACCACTGTTGTCCACATCTATTCCTACTATGTTATAACCAGGCATCAACTCTTGATAATAGGCTAGGGCTGGTGCATCTACATCTGGTCTGTATGTGGGAACCAATATCGTCTTGTTTATGATCAGTGAATTGCTATAGGTCCTATATGACCCACCATTGTCTGGGTGATTTCCACTTGTACTTGGCGGGGCATCTATCCATTTTATTTCATAAGGAGTACCAAATGCAGATTGATGGTTGTCTAGTACATACTGTATGTTTGCTTCAATTTGCGGTCCATCTGCAACTCCATCCGGATATTTGCTTACCAAAATCGTTTCCTCATCGAGTAATTTCATATGCATGTCTATATGATGAATCACGTCATACGGTAGCGCATCCATTTTAATATAGTTGTCAATCCCCATATAGGCTTCCATGATCCCATCTATTTGAGCTTCGGTCTTTACCGAAACACCATAGGGATTGCCTGCTGCATTTTCTTCCAGGACCAACCTGGATGAAAAGGCATTTCCAAGTCCATCGGACATGTAATTCCCACCTGTATTGACCAAATCATTAGTTCCCGAATCGGTTACGTACAATGGTATGTTCAGCATATTGGCCTGTGCCGTTGGCATTACGTCATCGTGTGGACGAGGTCTATTGTATATCCAATCGACAAGCCCCCTTTCCCCTACATCATTTGAATAGATCGTGTTTCCTGCATAATCACGAATCCAGATACTATTGGCTGGAGCGTTTAAAAACGAGACATTGGTAAGGTCCACTCCTCCAGATGTAAGGTAGTTGGCAACCGAAGTTTGGTTTTGAGTCGTTATAACTACTTTACATTCATTTACAGCTGCAGCAACTATTTGACGTAGAATACCATCAAACCCATTGTCCCAAGAAACGACCAGGTATTCGACCTCTTCCCATTCTGCCATGGCTCGCACGGCCCCAGACGGAGGAGGTGTTATTCTTGAATTTCTGAATTCAAAATTGGAAATTATGTTTTTTTCCGTTTCGGAAAGCCCCTTGGGAAGAATTTCTCTTTCCTGGGAAAACATCGATGAGCAAAATAAGGATAGTAGAAGTCCTAATGCTATAGATTTAATAGTCTGACTTTTCATTATTCATCGTTTTTGGTTTAAGACCAACTAAGATATTCAATTTAAGTGAATTAAACACGACAAAAACAGCACGTAAAATACTACAATGCAACATCTTAAACGATTTTATCCGTATCAACATCTATTTCCTACATCTTCATTTTAAAATAATTCACATTTGAATCATAAATGATCTTGGCAAATTCGAGTATTGGTCAACCCGAACAGTCATCATTGCCGACTACTTTGCAAAGATCACAATAAAGCTGGTCGGCATGAATTCAAAGAATGTCTACTTGACCTTTGTAAGTACTCTTCCATAAAAGCGACTCCTAGAAAAAGCCTTCTAGGATTATGAAAAAAACAAATGCTTTCCTTTTCGTATTAATGGTCATTGCCTTCAATAGCTGCATCGGTGAAGACATCATAAATGATGAAATCGATCCAGAGATAAGAATCCTCAACCCCATACAAAGTGTAGCCGTTTCGGAAACACACCAATACAACGCTCGTTATTTCAACAGCATAGGACAGGAAGAAGACGCTTCGGTAATATGGTCCTCTTCGGATGAATCCATTGCAACCATTGGAGCCAATGGCCTTCTTGAAGGAGTTTCCATAGGAGAAACAGTCATTAAAGCAACGGTGGCATCCAACAGCAGTGCAACGATAGAAGATAGTAGCATTGTAATGATTACCATGGATACCGTCAATCAAGACCCCGTAATAAAAACAGGAAACATAGCCACCACAAGTAGTTATACCCTAACAGGGGACTTTACCATTGGAGAGATTGAAAATACAAATGATCTCCTACTATCCGTTCTAGACAATTATCAGGCCTCGACAAGCCTTCCTGGATTGTACCTATATCTGACCAACAACCCCAATTCCATAAACGACGCCCTTTCCTTGGGACCAGTCAGCGTTTTTAACGGCGCACATACCTATACCATAGAGAACATCGGAATAAACGACTATGCATATCTATTGTATTGGTGTGAACCTTTTGGAGTAAAAGTAGGAATAGGTACCATTAACGATTAATCTTTTAAATGATGAATTCAAAAAAACTTGCCTTGTTTGCATTCTTGGTCTGTCTATGCTCAAAACCAGCTTTTTCGCAATGGACGAAAGAAAAAGGGAAAGGCTATTATAAATTATCGGCTTGGTATTTGGAATCCGATCAACATTATACGGATACCGGTGACATAGACCCAAATATAACAAGAGGTCAGTTCAATGTCAATTTCTATGGAGAATATGGATTGACAAAAAAGATAGACGTCTTAGCTTATGTTCCCTTTTTTTCAAGAGTATATCAAAACGATGTCATCTCAGGAACTTCAGGAGGAACCATTGGTGTGGGAGAAGATCTCAATTCCATAGGTGACATAGATTTGGGGATAACATATGGTATTATGGATACCGGCAAATTTGCACTTTCGGGAACATTGAAATTTGGGCTTCCTACTGGTAACGACTCCGGAGGTAGTGATGGCAGTTATCAAACCGGTGATGGAGAGTTCAACCAAATATTGCAAGTAAATCTAGGAGCCCCATTTAAATTGGGAAAGACAGCTCTTTATTCCAAAGCCTATTTGGGTTATAACAATCGAACTCAAAATTTTTCAGACGAGTTCAAATCCGGATTGGAAATTGGAGTAAACCTTTTAAATGAAAAAATATGGCTCGTAGGACGCTCTGACATCGTCAAATCCCTGAACAACGGGAGCTTGAATGCCCAAAACAACCAAGGTAGCATCTTTGCGAACAATGTCGAATATGTTGGACTTGGAGGAGAGGTCTCTTACTACTTCACTGAAAAAATAGGTGTTTCATTGAATTATACAGGAGCAATCAGTGGGCGAATAATATATGCCAATCCTTCCATTTCCTTTGGTGTATTCCTAGATGTGAAATAGTGGGGCAAATATTAAAACCCTTTACGATTTTTTATCTTTTTCAAACGATTGAAGTCTATCAAATAAGTCAATTTCAAAGAAAGCGTATGATTTTTCTTTTCGTTTATGGCATTGTTCAAATTTCTACCATATTCTGAATCCACGTCTCTATCAAAATAAGTTGCTCCCAACTTATACGCCAAGCTTACCTCACTGGCTGGTGCAAATTGCCATTGAGCCAAAAAATCGATGTTGAAGGCATTGAAATTGGCATTGAAATCATTGAGATTCACATCATATCCATTGCTAACCAAATCTCCTTGCTGAGTCAAAGTGTATTGGTTGTCGTAATCCACTTGAATCCAATAGTGCCTGATGCTGGCCATTAAACTGACTTTGGAATTCAATGCATAGTCGATGTTAAGATTGTTGGTAAGTTGCTTTACTTTGCGTTGTCCCATCAGAATATCCTCATCTTGAAATGTCAAAAATCCAGCATCATTGGGAGAATACTCCAAGGCGTGTTCCAATTCCAAGGCCAAATGCTCCCCAATGCGTGAACGTAAACCAAAGCCCAAAGAGGCTGCCTCTTTGAATACTTCGGACTCAAAATACTTCGCATAGGTCACATAGCCTGCAAATGACAAGTTTTTGTTCCGATTGGTTTGGTACTCTAAAAAGGCCTCTAGAAAAGCTGGTTTTTTGAAAGCCCTATCTTTTACTCTTGCCTCAAAAAAATCTTGTTCCTTGTCTTGATAAGTCAATTCCGCATAGATATTGTGATTATTCGGTCGTTTCCCATAGAATTCCAACTCAAAGAAAGAACGTTCCTTTTCACCCAAGCTATGGTAGTAGCGTTCAAAACGATTCAAGTTCACCTTGTAATAGGTGAATAGATTCTTTGTCTTGCTCTTTGCATAGGCCAAGGATCCATAATAGGTTAGACTATTGTTTCTTGGATTGAATCCAAAATCATTGTTGTCATAATTTTCATCCTTCAAGGACACCAATAGATCGCCTGTCCACTTGCCACTTATCTTGCTTGCAAAAGCTTGGTAGTGGTGCCCAAATTCATTTTCGCCGTCCGAATGGTATTTTTGGGATATTGCTTTTTTGAAACTTAGATTGTAGCTTCGTTTCTTGTTGTACAACCGCAATAGAACTGCCGTTAAATTGGCATCGTAAGTGCTTCCACTTCTCAATACGGAATTGTTGATTAATGTAACCGAAGAATTATTTTTCAATGTTTGATCAAGCACGATGGCATTGTAGTTCGTTAGGGGATTGGTTTCCACAGTTCGCATTTCGTTAGTAGCCTCATTAAAGATGGTAGCCTCACTTTTGCTCGTAATCCCATTTAGAACTCCTATTGCCAACCCTTTTTCAGATTTTCCCGTAAATTTCACAAGGTTAATGATATTGGATGCTATTGGATTTTCCACAATCGTTTCATCTACATTCAATGAAACATCTTCCTTCCCAATTGGCGTACCCCCTATTTTACGGGTGTATAGGTATCCTCCCTTGTCGAAGATCTCCGTCCCTTCCACAAAGAATTGCCTGTTTTCGTCAAACTTTATCTCAAAGGGAGATAGATTGAAAACCTGATCGTCCGATGGTGCCTGACTAAAATCTGGGATTAGGGAGACGTCCAACGTATATGCATTCTCATATACATATTTCACATCCAACCCTCCATTGAAACTCGTTTTGGAGTCTCCTTCTGGACCATGTTCGTTGACCAAGGAGACGAAAGGAAAAAAAGATAGGTTAACTGGAGGATTCACATCTTTCAGTTCGATCAATTTTCCGAATTGGTTCAATAAACCATCCACATCGGCATTGACGTAGTTCCAAAAGGAATTCTCATTGGTTGCAGAATCGAAACGCTCAAAATTTATCTTGAAATTGGAAAGGTCCCCTTTTGGGAAACGCAGGCTATTGAAAGGGATCTTGAGTTCCAACGTCCATTTGTCATCATAATGCTTTATTGCACTTTCCCATACGGCATTCCATTCTCCATAGTTGCCATCATTGGTTACCTTTATGTCTACTTGTACATTGGCTGCCGTGACAATGAAAGCCCAGCCCTCTCTATTTGCTCCAAAAGGATCCAGAATAACTCCAAAATAATCGGCAGTACCAGCATTGTCCCTTGTAGTCAATTGCGTGTTTATCTTCTTTTCCGGATCTATTTCCAGTTCTGCCGCAACATATAGATACGCTTCATCATTGGCCAATGCCAGCTTTGTTCGTTGCGATGCAAGGGCTCCATTTTTAGGTTCGATTTGCTTGAAGCCTCCATAGGCTAATTGTTGTTTCCATATGTTTTCATTCAACTCACCATCTACCTTGACTTTTTCATTCAGGGTCGTACCTCTTATTTCTTTTTGGGCGTTGATGGTTGTTGCAACAAGTAATACAAAGATGTTAATTGGCAAAGTTTTCATAATCGTTTTCAGTTTTTATCTGTTGCAAAAGTGAATTGAAAAAACGATGTGGCGAGTTAAGCCTTGGTTAAAGGTAGGTTAAGGGTTTTTCTTCTTCATGTTAACACAAAAACAAGAATGTCATCAATGCCTGTTGATAAATCCATTACGAATAATTCTAGGTTAATGCTAGGTTAATACACTGCTTTTCTTGATGTATTGGTATTGGTTATTCCTATTTTTGATTATGCCAAAAAAAATAAACATTCTTATTCTTGCGTCTGTTTTGGGTCTTATCGCATTATCAGCCATACAGGCCTATCTCATAAACAACACCTATAAACTAAAAAAGGATGTTTTCATAGAGACTACCAGTCGTTCCATTTCCAGAGTAGACGATTTCTCTCCTCATCTGGATTCGATAAACGACATATGGCAAGACTACTTCTTGAATCTATTGGCCGACTACAAATCAAAAAAAATATCCAAACAGGACATCTTATCACTTTTAAAACTGAAAACAGATTCATTAAACGACTCTTACGTTGACAGGTATAAAAAAGAGCTAGCTGAAAAGGATTTGAAACACGATTTGAAGTTCCAAAAGAGAATAAAGACGATCATCCTACCAGACAGCACTGGCAACGATACCATTTTCAATCACCTAAAAAGCTCCAAACTTCATCTTTTAGGGGAAAAATTCAGTGAGAAAAGTGCTCACAAGGTAAGCAACTCCATGTGGTTGACGGACCATTCCTTTGAGCGGAACATTGATGGAGAAACGACGACACTTACTTACGACTTGCAATTTGAAACTGAAGATTTCATGAACATCGATGGTTGGGAACGCATCGTCATCATAAGAATGAAGTGGTTGTTGCTTTGTTCCATCTTCATATTTCTCTTTGTCTTCGGGTTGCTATTCTACTCCATTAAAAACTTGATCAATCAGAAGAAGATCGCAGACATAAAAACTGATTTTGTAAACAACATCACTCACGAGTTGAAAACTCCCCTGGCTACATTGTCCCTGGCAACGAAAATGCTGAAGAAGGATAATGTGAAAAGTCAACCAGCAGTCATAGATTCCACAGTGAATACCATAGAGAGGCAAAACAAGCGCTTGCAAAACCTAATAGACCAAGTATTGAACAATAGTCTAGGTTACAAAGAAATAAACTTGAAAAGAGAAAAGGTAGTTGCCAGTGAATACATTGATACGATCTTGGATGATTTCATGCTATCGGTCGAAGGCAAGAACATATCCTTGGAAAAGGCCATCCAAAATGAGGACACGACTATTTCCATCGATCGATTTTACTTCACCACAGCGCTTTTCAACATCCTGGAAAATGCTGTAAAATACAATGGCAACATCATTGGCGTACATTCCAGTGCAAATAAAAGCTTCAACATTTCCATCAAGGATAATGGCATTGGCATTTCAACAAAAAACCAAAAACACCTGTTCGACAAATTCTATAGAGTTGGCAACAAGGAAATACATGATGTAAAAGGCTTGGGGCTTGGCTTGTATTACACAAACCAAATCATCAAAGCCCACAAGGGACAAATCCATGTAAGGAGTATAGAAGGAGAAGGAACTACCTTTACCATTGAAATTCCTTTAAATTAATTCTGATATGACGACTACGAACAAACATATTCTATTGGCCGAAGATGATTTTGACTTTGGAAGCCTATTAAAGCAATATTTGGAAATGTCTGGCTATGTCGTCCAATGGGCAAAAGATGGAAAAGAAGCTTTGGATACTTTTAAGAATGACCACTTCGACATTTGTGTGTTGGATGTCATGATGCCCAAAATGGATGGTTTTACATTGGCTGAAAAAATAATAGACCTCAACCCTGAAACACCTTTTGTTTTTCTAACAGCAAGGAAAATGAAAGAAGACAAGATAAAAGGGTTGAAACTGGGAGCCGACGACTACATCGTAAAACCCTTTGAAGCAGATGAATTGGTCTTACGGTTAAACAACATTCTGAAAAGAACCTCGAAAACCATTGCAAGTACCACGACTAATTCTACATTTAAAATTGGACAGTATCATTTTGACTCCCATAGATTGGAATTGAGTTTCAATGATTCCATACAACGCGTCACGGAAAAGGAAGGGGATCTAATCCTATTTTTATTCGAGCACAAAAACCAATTGTTGAAAAGGGAAGACATCCTAAAGGCTGTTTGGAGAAATGATGATTTCTTCTCCGGGAGGAGCATGGATGTATTTATTAGTAGATTGCGTAAATATTTTAAAAATGACACTGCCATCTCCATCGAAAGCATTCGTGGTATTGGCTTGGAGTTCAAAGTATCCTAACTTCTCTTTGTTAACGTTAACGCTGGGTTAACGGGGAGTCGTTCTTCTTCAAAACACAAAGCACATCATATCTTTGTCTTGTAAAACCATAAAAAAACAAACACTTATGAGACATTTAGTTTTAGCAATCACAATTGCAATTGCATCCATAATCAGTACATATGCTCAAACGACACCTACTCCTCCAGAAACACCGAGAACGACATCGAAATCCTCATCATCCTATTCCATCAGCATTTCCAGTGATGACGATGACAATGGATTTTCCGGAACATCCGTTTCCATAAAAAAAAGCGAATCAGCATACAAGTTCAGAGCTACCTTCAATAAACAAAAAACCAATGAGATCAAAAAAGGTTCTGATAGACAAATTCGGAAGAAGTGATTTAAAAATAAACGGTAATGACTATTCATGGACAAAACAGGTTGATGGACATAATGTATTGGAATGCAAACTTACCAAAGGACATTTGAGACTTGTCATAAACAAAGACTATGCATCTGCATCCTTCAGAGAAATGATTAGTGATTTCGGTATTTACTTAAAAGACTACATTTCAGGATCAAACTCAAAAGATGAGGCAAAAAAAGATACAGAAAGAGCTTCCAAGGACTTGGAACGCGCTAAAAAAGAATTGAAGCGTGCCGAGGAGAACCTAGAACGTTCAAAAAGAAACTTGGAGCGTGCAAAAAAGACAAACAAAAAGTAAAAATTTCAAAATCAATATGGAAGTAGGGTTCTTTTGACTATGTTACTACTCTACTTCTTTTTTTGCTTAAAACCCTTAAAATAGTGGTTAAAAAGTGCAATGATTCATATGGCTTGGATAAGATTGCATCCATCCCGGATTCCAATATTTCGATACGCATTTCTTCAACTTCTACGGCTGTCAATGCTATTATAGGAATGTGCTTGTTGAATTCCCTAATTTTTTTGGTCGCCTCAATTCCATTTACCTTAGGCATGTTTATATCCATCAAAATTAAATCATAAGTACCAAACAACGCCATTGTTATGGCCTCGTCCCCATCATTGGCAACACTGAACTTTATTCCATTTTTATCGAGCATGCGTTGGGTTACCTTTTGATTTATTTTATTGTCATCCACGATCAATACATGAATGTTCCCATATTGAGACATCAAGGAACCGCTAACATCTTCAACAGTATGACTCTGACTGGCAGATACCTGACTCTGATTTTCATTTTCAATCAAGTCCAAGGTAAAACTAAACTCTGACCCTTTTCCCAATTCACTCTTCAAATGAATGTCACTATTGTGCAACTTCAATAACTTCTTGGCAATTGGCAACCCCAAACCTGTTCCCTTGTGATTGTAATTTTCATCTTCAACTTGGGTAAATTCCTCAAAAATAAAAGCTTGTTTGTCCTTGGGTATGCCTATGCCATCGTCCTTGATAACAAAATGTGTTCTATACGAACCATCTTGAGTGACCTCCTTTAATTTGATATTGAACCAGATTGTACCATTTTCATTGAATTTTGTTGCATTTCCAATCAAATTCATCAATATTTGGGAAAGTCGAACAGAACTACCAATCAAGTTATTGGGTATTTCCTTATCTATGTCAACTATGAGTTTATTTTTATTTTGCTCCAGACTATATTCGAAAGACCTGGTAATACTGCCAATAAGGGCATCAAGCCTAAATGGCACCTTCTCAAGTACAAGATCTTGATAGTCCATCTTATTCAACAACAAGACGTCATTAATCAAGGCCAACAGGTAATCTGCAGAAAATTTAAGCGAATTCAATTCTTTTTGATGGGATTTTAGTTTAATGTCCTCCTGTAGCATTGAGGATATTCCTATGACCCCATACAAAGGGGTCCTCAACTCGTGGCTCACTGTTGAGAAAAATTGACTCTTTACTTTAGATAATTTTTCTGTCTTGTCTCTAGCTTCGACTAGTTCGATATTGTTTCTACTTAACTTTTTTATAAATTTCTTTCTAGATCTAAACAATAGATAGAACCCAAGCAAGGCTAGCAACAAAACACTTGTTGCTACAATGAATATGTAGGTCAATTGTTCCGATTTATCCACCAGTTGTTGAGAAGCCTCAACCAATTCCTTGGAATGTTCTTTTTCTTTTATGGCTATTTCCAAATCCTTTTGGTATTCGCTCAATTCAAATTTCGCGCTAGCAACTTCTATGGCTTGTATTTTTTTAGAGGCATATACTTTCTCCCTATAGTATTTTTCTTTTTCGCTACTGGATAGTGCTTTCTTGTAATTTCTTTGCTCCTTGTATATTTCCTTTAAGCTTTTATATACTTCTACACCCAAATCATTCAACCCTCCTTTTTCTAATTGTTCACTCACTGGTAGTAGTTGTTGCTCTGCCAAATAGAAGTATTTTGCCCTATGGTAATACCTCCCCATCAAGAATTTAATGCACATTTCATCTTCTTCAGGGACATCGACCTTCTCTGCAATGCTATTTGCCTTGTTTAAGTATTCATAGGCCTCTTCTTGTCTTTCATTGTCCAACAATGTCCAAATGATGTTTATGTATACCCCATAGATATATCTTGGCTTATTGTTATTCTCATAGATGGAAATACTGTTTTGCAGCAACCCCAACCCCTTTTCATAAGTTCTTCCGTTACTTGTTAAAATAGATCCCAAATTCTTATATTCCAAAGCAATGAGACTATCTATTTCGGACTCTTCTGCTATTTCAAGAGCTTTTTCCGCATTGATCCTTGCCTTTATCGAATCGTCCAATCTCTTGTATGTGACGCCTAACAGATCATAGCCATAGAATTTGGGGTAACTGATATTGTATTCGTTGCCTTTTTCAATGAGTTTAGCACTTATGGTAATGGCTTCTTTATAATTATGAGTTTTATACACATTGCCTGCCCTCACAATCAAGGAATCTAAATACCTCTCTTGCAAACTAGTAGCATTCTGAGCTACGAGGCAAGTTGTCGGAAAGAATAGTAATAAAGTTAAAAGCTTTATTAGCTTCATTTTTATAAGTTTTAGGGCGTAGAAAGGTACTTATAATGAATAAAATACACAAATTATAAAAACCCTTATGTTTTTGGAAGAACTGAACACGACCTAAATCACCATCAAGAATTCCATATATAGGGAAGTCCTAAGGTTTTTTTAATTAAATTAGCAAGAAATTAAAAACTTAATGGCCTTACTATTATTCTACGCTTTCATCTCAATCTTTTTTTCCTTTCTATGCTCCATCTTAGAGGCTGTTCTATTAAGTGTGACACCAACTTTCATCAATGTCAAAAAGAAAGAAGGCAAAGGCTTTGCCGATGAATTGGAAGCATTGAAAAAAGATGTGGACAGACCGCTGATTGCCATCCTAACCTTAAATACCATTGCACACACAGTTGGTGCAATTTTGGTAGGTGTACAAGCCAAGGTTGCCTATGCTGAAATGTTTGAAAGTAAGACTAGGTCTATATTTGGCGTGACCTTTACCGAGGATTTAATGGTTGGCGTGGTCTCATCGATAATGACCATTCTCATACTAGTCGCTTCGGAGATCATTCCCAAGACCATAGGTGCAACCTATTGGAAAGGCTTGGCCAACTTTACGACAAAAGCGCTCAAAGTGTTGATTTTCCCATTGCGATGGACAGGTATTCTTTGGGTCTTACAACTCACCACCAAGCTCATTGGAGGAAAAGGGCATCACGGCAGCGTATTGAGTCGCGAAGATTTCCATGTCATGACGGACATGGCACACGAAGAAGGGGTCTTTCTCGAAAGTGAAAGCAAAGTCATCAAAAACCTCTTAACCTTTAAAGATGTGGTGGCAAAACATATCATGACACCAAGAACAGTCATGAAAACCGAAAATGAGAATATAACCATAGAAGACTTTTTCAATAGTAACATCAATCTTCGCTTTTCAAGAATTCCCGTATATCTCGAGACAGAAGACAACATTAAGGGTCTTGTTCTAAAAGATGACATATTCAAGGAAATGGCATTGGGAAATGGTGAGAAGAAATTGTCCGAGGTTAAACGACAAATCATAATAGTGGATAGAGACTTGGCTATTCCAAGGTTATTTGAACAACTTGTGGATACCAGAAATCATATGGCTTTGGTTGTCGATGAATACGGTACTGTTAGTGGATTGGTAACAATGGAAGATGTCATAGAAACGCTTCTTGGACTTGAGATTATGGATGAAAGTGACAATGTATCCGATTTGCAAGTACAAGCACGAAAAAACTGGGAAACCAGAGCCAAAAAATTAGGTATCTTAGAAGACGAAAATGACTAAATAAAATGGAAACTTGTTATATCAATTCACCTTTGGGAGTTACAAAAATTGAAGGTGACATAAATGGTATAGCTTCTGTTTCCGTATTGAACAACGAGGAAAAGATTTCGGACATCATCCCAGAGGTTTTGGAGGATTGCGTATTACAACTCAACGAGTATTTTCAAGGAACCCGAAAAGAATTCAGTTTGAAGCTCAATCCGCAAGGCACACTTTTCCAAGAACGTGTATGGGAAGCATTGAAGACAATTCCCTATGGAAAAACCACATCTTATTTAACCCTTTCCAAACAATTGGGGGATGTAAAAGCAATTAGAGCCGTAGCAAGTGCCAATGGGAAAAACCCACTTTGGATTATTGTCCCTTGTCACAGAGTCATAGGAAGTGATGGTAGCCTAACCGGATATGCTGGTGGCTTGCATAGAAAACAATGGCTTTTGGAACACGAAAGCCCATACAAGCAACAATCACTTTTTTAAGATGTACAAAGCGTTGGCTTTAATTTTAAAACGAATCTTCACCAATCGTCAAATCTACAAATATGGTTTCAATTGGCCTCCAATGTATCGTCGCACGACTGCCTAATTAATAGAGGTTAGCGAAGATTTACATTATATGAAAATTAAAATCCCACTAAACTGGAAAAACAAAAACTATGCAGGGTCCATTTTTGGAGGCAACATGCTTTCTGCCACAGACCCCATCTACATCGTACAACTCATTCATATTCTGGGGAATGATTTTGTCGTTTGGGACAAATCTGCAACGATCAAGTACAGGCACCATGCCAAAGCTCCCTTGCATTGCGAATTCATATTTTCTGCTGAAGAACATAGAGAGCATCAAACTATCCATCTCAAAGGGACACGAAATGGAGGCATTGAAATGCCACTAATTTGAAAAATGACAGAAATGACGTTTTCGCCGAAGTTTCAAAAATCATTTACATTACAGACAAGTCGTATTACAAAAAAAGATGAAACAGAGGCAACAAGCTTCAAAATAAAGTCCCGACAAGCTATTTAATTTCTTATCTTTAATTTCTATTAAAACACTCTTCTATGACCTTTCTAAAAAAGCTACTTAAAACCGTAGTTGTTATCTTTGCATTGCTTATTGCTACCTTATACATCACAGATACTGATTACTTGATTAAAGCCGTTCGCACCATTTACATGCGAGGCTATACAACTGCTTTTTTGGATGATTACAAGAAGTTCGACAACAAAACCATAGAAAATGGCACACCCCAATCGTGGCCCAACCATAAAGATTACAATTCGGTTAAAGAAACGAAGGTCTTACAAAAGGCCAACACCGATTATGGCACCATAGCTTACGTAATCATTAAAAATGACAGCATTTGGTTTGAAAACTATTATGATGGCTATGATGCCAATTCCAAATCCAACTCCTTTTCCATGGCAAAAAGTTATGTTTCAGGTTTAATGGGAAAAGCAATCATGGAAGGTCATATCAAAAGCTTGGATCAACCCGTTGGGGATTTCCTTCCAACATTCAATGAAGGCAAAGCGGCTAAGATGACCGTTGGGGATTTATCATCCATGTCTTCAGGCACAAATTGGGACGAAGCCTACTATTCGCCTTTGTCCATAACTACTCGTGCTTATTTTGATGACGATTTGGAAAAAGTGATGTTGGGATTGAAGGTAGTGGACGAACCAGGTCAAGCATTTAAATATTCCAGTGGAGATACACAAATGCTAGCCATGGTCATTGAAAAGGCAACAGGTAAAAAACTATACGAATATTTAGAAGAAAGCTTTTGGAAACCATTGGGTGCAGAAAATGCTACGCTTTGGCAAGTAGACAGTGAAGACCATGACTTGGTAAAAGCCTATTGTTGCATTGCTAGCAACGCCAAGGATTTTGCTCGCTTCGGAAAACTATACAAAGACAATGGGAAATGGGATGGGAAACAGGTTTTGGACTCTACCTTTGTGACAAAATCCTTGACTCCTCGTTTTAGCGATGTCTATGGATATGGTTGGTGGTTGAAGAACCAAAACGGAAAAGATTTCAAAATGATGCGTGGTCACTTGGGGCAATACGTTATCATACAACCAGAAGACAATGTAATCATTGTGCGATTAGGACATCAAAAATCACCAGATGCAGGTATCAGCACCTACACAAACGACATTTCCATATACATTGATGAAGCCTACAAAATGTTGGATTCTGTAAATTAAGAGTTTTTAATATTTATTTTTCTTGACATAAAATTGATATGATAAGCAAACTAAACCTCGAAAACATATTGTTTCTTGACATTGAAACTGTTCCTGAAGCTCAACATTTTTCAGAATTGGATAAAACCAAACAGGAGTTGTGGGAATTAAAATCCAAATACCAGCGTAAAGAGGAATTCTCTGCAGAAGAGTTTTATGAACGTGCAGGTATTTGGGCAGAATTTGGAAAGATAATATGTATTTCTGTAGGATATTTCACAGGTCAAAACGATGTGAGGTTGTTTAGAACGACTTCCTTCCATGGGGAAGAAGCAAAGCTTCTAAAGGATTTCAAAAACCTTGTGATTTCTCATTTCAGTCAAGCAAAGCATCTACTTTGTGCTCACAATGGGAAAGAGTTTGACTTTCCATACATTGCTCGAAGAATGATCATAAACAATATCGAATTGCCCTATAAGCTGAATCTCTTTGGTAAAAAACCATGGGAAGTACCACATTTGGATACATTGGACTTGTGGAAATTTGGAGATTACAAAAATTACACTTCTTTAAAGTTGCTAACCAACGTATTGGGCATCCCCTCTCCTAAAGACGACATTGATGGAAGCGAAGTCTATAGGGTCTACTATGAAAACAATGAAATCGACCGTATCGTTACCTATTGCGAAAAAGACACCATAGCCGTAGCCCAGATCTTCTTGAGGTTACGTGGTGATGCCATTTTGGAAGAAGATGAAATTATACACGTCTAATCTTCAATTCATACATCGAGGCCAGTTCAAAATGACTATAACTTAATTTCATATCCTTTGTCCTGAATATGGCATATTGATGATCTTCAAGAAAGAGTTTGCGTGTAATCATTAAATATATAAGTTTATGCTAATATATGTAATAAAACGCAACCGAATGTTGCACTGTTCAACGGATAGATTGTATATTATTTTTATTTTTGCATCATTATATTTTTAATTTAAAATGATCCTGACTGGAATCATCCGAGCATTCATATTGCGCTAGGTATCGATTAAAGTTCAAAGGAAATAGACATATGAGAAAAGACATAGAGATTCCAAAAGTTGAAGGTGTTTACGTAGCCGTTGTAAACGAGTACAATAAAATATATAAAACTCAAGATTGGAACGCCTACATAATAAACGACAAAGAGGTTGATTTGGACATCGTCATCATAGTAACTGGTGGTTATTCAGAAGACAAGATAACTTCAACGATGCGCAAGAAACTGGATAAGCTTCCTGCCAAGAGCTATGCCAAGATAGAATTGATGCAAGAAGATCTCTTTGCGCTCAACAACCAATTCAAAGTTTCTTTCTTCGAAGGCAATCAAATGTTTGACAAGACCTATTTGTTTAGAAAAAACACGATTAACTTAAAAGCATTGCAACCTATTCCATTGATGGAGGCTAGAGGCATTTTGGTAAAATAATCACTTAATTTACAACTCACCAAGCTAAAAGTACCATTCACTGTTCTTTGTTTTCATAGAATATGTAAAACCCTCACATTTGTTTCATCAATAACAAAAAACGATTATTTATGAACACATTTTCAAAAGCATTGAAATATGCTACCACCATATTTCTTTTCACCATATTGTTCGGGGTTTTGACAAATTTGATAACAAACAAAGACCTATTCGAATTTGAAAAACACTACCCTGTAATTTTCATTCATTTTTTCGCAACTCCGTTTATTGCAATTTATTTCTATACGAAACACACTGTAGACAATCCGAAGAAAACTTTAAAAACGGTTATAAAATCTTCCCTTCTAATTTTCACATTTACTTATTTAGCAATATATGTATTTCTCTTGCTTACAAGAAAGGAAGATTTCTCACTTTTAAATATCGTTTCTTTTTTCAATGGAATATTAAGCGTTATAATATTCGTTTTCAGCAGACTAATCTACTATTTAAAAACAAATAGACCTGTCTCAGAAAAAGATTATACCAATGTATCTTTACCAATTAACAATGTAGTGTTAATATCCTTGGGAGTTAGCCTATTGTATGTTTTCATAGTATCTATTCTCGGCAATGGATTTAAGCTTTCCTTTTGGTTGTTATACTTTTTCACCACAGGTCTATTTACTTCTTTTATAATGTATGTCTCCATCCTTCACATAAAAAAAAGATCTCTAAATACATATAAAAGAAACGGAATACTATTGTCCGTATACATCATAAACACTTTCTTGATCTCTATTCTCATACCATTGTATAGGATCTTATTTCAAGAAGGTAGCGCATCCAAAATAATGCAACACCTCATAACGGCTGGCCCCTTTTATTTAATGTGCACCTTATCCATCCATACCTATTTCATTTATTTGGCCAACAAGAAGGAAAAAGAAGAATTAAAACAAGTAGGTATCACCGCCTCTTTGAAGTACCTCCAGTTGAAAGCACAATTGAGTCCTCACTTCTTGTTCAACAACATAAGTGTTTTGACGGCGTTGATTGAAGAGAACCAAGGCAAGGCAGTAAAATTCTCCGAAAACCTATCCAATGTATACAGGTATTTTTTAGAACAAGAGAAACAGGATCTGGTGTCATTGAAAGATGAATTGGCCTTTGCAAGTGAATATTTGGGTCTATTGAAAGTAAGGTATGAAAAAGCCTTAAACATAGGCAATAATGCGATTAACAACAAAGAGCCCTATTTCATATTGCCAATGGCTCTGCAACAAGTTTTCGAAAATGTGATTAAACACAATGAAGTCAGTATCGAAAACCCAATAAACATAGAAATTACCATCAATGAGGATTATCTCCTGATAACAAATAACAAAAACCCTAAAATAGGTATGGAGAACAATCTACAAACTGGCATAGACAACATTATGAACAGATATGCCTTTTTCACTGATGAGAAAGTAATCATAACAGAAAACGAATTAAATTACACCATTGAATTACCTTTATTGAAAATAGAAGATTGATGACTGTCATAATCATAGAGGATGAATTACCATCGAGTAGAAGGCTTGAGCGTATGTTATCGGATTTCAATTATGATATCGTCACAACTCTCGTTTCCGTAAAATCTGCAATCAAATGGCTTAAGACACATCCACATCCAGATATATTGTTTCTGGACATTCAATTGTCTGATGGGTTGTGCTTTGAGATTTTCAAAGCCGTGGATGTGAAGAGCGCCATTGTCTTCACGACGGCATTTAGCGAATATAGCATAAAGGCATTCGATTACAATAGCATCTCTTATTTGTTGAAACCTATACAAAAAACACAATTGCAAAAAGCAATCGAAAAAGCAAATAGGTTTTACAAGAATGAAAAAGAGTTGTCAATTTTAAAAAAAGCAATTGAAAACCATAGGCTGTCCGTATTCAAAAACAAATTTGCGGTCAAGGTTGGCAAAAGAATCAAACTCGTTTCTGTTGATGGCATAGAGTGCTTCTTCAGTCTTGACAATGCGACCTATTTACGAACAAACACCTTCAATTATATCGTCGATTCGTCTTTGACAATGCTTGATGGTGAATTGAACCCCTCATTATTCTTTCAAACAAGCAGAAAATTCATTGTTAACATCAATGCCATAAAAGACATTATTTCTCTCCCAAATAGCAGATTGAGACTCATATTGCAATCTTATACGGAATTCGAAGTCATTGTAAGTCGAGATCGTGTGAAAGCCTTTAAAGAATGGATTGACAATTAAAGGGCTTATTTCCTGCCAAAATCTGCAGGAATCTCTCCCCATGCCTTGGTCTCCCATTTTACGATGGTAGTCTTGTAATCATTGTTCTTAAGCCAAATCACGGCGCGATCCACCAAATCGAAAACAGGCTTGTTCTTGGTGTTGCGCTCCAATTTGGAATTGCACGTTTTCTTACGTACCCAACTCATAGCCGTCTTGGAATCCGTGTATAGTATACGATCACTGTCATGTTTTTTAAGAAAGCTCAATCCATGCACCAAAGCCAAAAACTCGCCTATGTTGTTGGTACCTTGCTCAAATGGGCCTTGAATGAACAATTGCTTCTTGCTTTTGGTATCGACTCCTCTATATTCCATAATACCAGGGTTGCCACTGGAAGCAGCATCCACTGCAATGGAATTGTAATTGGGTTGTCCTATCTTTTGCAATTGAAGAGTGTTCAATTCACTTTTGAAAGTCTTGTTCTTTCCTATGTAATCGAAATAATTTCCTTCCAATGCCTTTTTGGCTGCATCCAATGAATCAAAGGATTTGTATTGCGCTCCTTGAAAATCCTTGATTTGCTTCTTACAGGCATTCCAAGTCTCGAAAACTCCTGTCTTGTGGCCTTTCCAAACGGTATAATATTTCTTCTTTTTCTTGCTCATCTTTCATTGAGGAGAAATATGAAAGTCCATGTCACCAACTTCTCCTTTATAATTATTTCAACAACCTTTCAACCACCAAAGGAAAATGTTCCATTTCCAATTCATGAATTTTTGCTGCAACATCCTCTGCAGAATCCGAAGACAAGACCTCGCATTTGGCTTGAAAGATAACCGCACCTTCATCATAATGTTCGTTTACGTGATGAATTGTTATACCTGTTTCCTTTTCCTTGTTATTTACGACAGTTTCATGAACGTGCATTCCATACATTCCCTTCCCTCCATATTTAGGTAACAATGCAGGGTGTACATTAATCACTTTGTTTGGAAAATGCTTTAGGATATGTTCTGGGAATTTCCATAAAAACCCAGCAAGAACGATCAAGTCTGGTTGCGCCATCTTTAAAATGCCAAGTACATCATCCGTACCAGTAAAGGCTGTCCTATTAAACGATAATGCACTAACTTTCAGTTTTTTACACCGATCCAACACTTTGGCACGAGGATTGTTAGTAAGAACTTGAATGACAGAAGCATTATCTCTGTTGTGAAAAAACCTAATTAAATTTTCAGCATTAGTTCCCCCCCCGGAAGCAAAAATTACAATACGTTTCATTTTACAGATTATAATGTTAAAATTCTTCGAACAAAAAAAAGAATAATTATTAACAAATAAGGGGTAAAAGCCAATTACTTAAACTTTATTTATTAAATTAGAAACACATTTTTTCAGTAAAAGGTTGTTTTAAAATAAAGTTTTTTATTTTTGCGTCTTAATTAAAACTAAAAAATTAAAATTATGTCAGACATTGCATCAAGAGTAAAAGCGATAATCGTAGACAAATTAGGAGTTGATGAAAACGAAGTTGTAACAGAAGCTAGCTTCACTAACGATCTAGGAGCAGATTCGTTAGATACTGTTGAGTTAATCATGGAATTTGAAAAGGAATTTGATATCCAGATTCCAGATGACCAAGCAGAAAACATTGCAACAGTAGGTCAAGCAGTATCTTATATCGAAGCTGCAAAATAAGCACGAAAATTTATGGAACTTAAGCGAGTTGTAGTTACAGGACTAGGGGCACTTACACCAATTGGAAACACCAAAGATGAATATTGGGATGCACTAATCAATGGAAAAAGTGGCGCCGCGCCCATAACATATTTTGATACTGAAAAGTTCAAGACAAAATTCGCTTGTGAGTTAAAAAACTTTAACGTGACCGATTTCTTCAATAGGAAAGACGCACGTAAAATGGACAGGTTTACACAGTACGCAATGGTCGCATCCGATGAGGCCATTGCGGACTCTAAACTAGATTTAGATACAGTCAACAAACTTCGCGTTGGCGTTATTTGGGGAGCAGGAATAGGTGGTTTGGAAACCTTCCAAAACGAAGTATTGAACTTTGCAGATGGAGATGGCACTCCAAAATTCAATCCATTCTTCATCCCAAAAATGATTGCAGATATTGCACCAGGAAATATATCTATCAAAAATGGATTTATGGGACCTAACTATACTACGGTATCTGCTTGTGCCTCTTCTGCGAATGCTATGATAGATGCCCTCAATTATATACGTTTGGGACATTGTGACGTCATAGTCACTGGAGGAAGCGAAGCTGCCGTAACCATAGCAGGTATGGGAGGTTTTAACGCTATGCATGCATTATCAACCAGAAATGAAAGCCCTGAAACGGCTTCTAGACCATTTGATGCAACCAGAGATGGTTTTGTCTTGGGAGAAGGCGCTGGTGCAATTATTTTGGAAGAATACGAACATGCAAAGGCAAGGGGAGCAAAGATATATGCTGAAGTCGTAGGTGGAGGCCTATCTTCGGATGCTCACCATATGACGGCACCACATCCAGAAGGCATAGGTGTCATAGCCGTTATGCAAAACTGCTTGGACAATGCAGGATTGAAACCAGAAGACGTAGACCATATAAATACGCACGGTACTTCTACACCTTTAGGGGATGTTGCCGAATTAAAGGCCATATCCGAAGTCTTTGGTAGCCATGCCAAAAGCATAAGCATCAATTCGACAAAGTCTATGACTGGTCATTTGTTAGGAGCTGCTGGAGCCATAGAATCCATAGCATCCATATTGACAATGGAGCATGGTATCGTACCTCCAACGATCAACCATACGACCGTTGATGACAAAATAGATTCTGAATTAAATTTAACACTGAACAAAGCTCAAAAGAGAGACGTTAAAGTCGCTATGAGCAATACCTTTGGTTTTGGTGGTCACAATGCTTGCGTATTATTCAAAAAACTAGATTAAGCTTCGAATGAAAAACATTCGAAACATATTCAGTTCTCGTTCTAAGGAAAACGGGGACTTTTTTATGTTTATTTTTAAAATTCTAGGGTTCAAACCAAGAAATCTAAAGCACTACCAAACGGCATTTACACATCGATCCATGAACATAAAGAACAGTAAAGGACATACTGTGAATTATGAACGTTTGGAATTTTTGGGAGATGCCATGCTGAGCTCCGTAATTGCTCATCATTTGTACAAGGAAGTTCCTAGTGGTGACGAAGGTTATCTTACCAAGATGCGCTCCAAGATAGTAAGTAGAGAGCATTTGAATGAACTGGGGAAAGGATTGGGTCTCATAGATCTCGTTCAAAGCAAAATCCCAAAAGGGCAATTTGGCGACAACATACATGGCAACTTGTTCGAAGCCTTGGTTGGAGCCATTTATTTGGATAGGGACTACAAATACTGCGAAAAATTCATCTATAAACGTGTCATCACTCCTTTTGTGGACATCGAGAAACTGGAAGGCAAGGTCATTAGCTATAAAAGCCTACTCATAGAATGGTGTCAAAAAGAGAAGAAGACATTCGATTACAATGTCTATGAGGATACTGGCAATGACGACACAAGGCATTTTTCCGTCAAACTTTCCATAAATGAAAAAATCGTAGCCAAAGCTAGAGCAACCTCAAAAAAGAAAGCTGAAGAAAAAGCCTCTAAACGCGCTTTCTTCGTATTTCAAAATCAAATTACCAAAACATTTCTACTCTAGTACCTTTTGTTATTGTAGTTCTTGAAAAAACCTAACTATACTATAACGTTTTCGTAACTATTTCACTGGAAATAGTGTATTAGTAAGGCTTTTAAATACTATATTTACAATTAATTTTAGTAACAAATGGCCATTCGTAAACTCATTTTAGATGATTTTTTTGAAACCGAAGCATTTACTTTAATTGGCATACATTGTACTATTGAAGATTATAGACTAGCCTACCTTATAAACAAGTCGTTAGAGATAAATCTGAATAGAAAACCAAAAGATATTGACAATTACAGTCTACAAACTACCTATTCAATTTTCGAATGGGAGGATCAAATCCAATTGATAACTTGGAATTTAGTATCCAATAGTTGCAAGGTGAAGAGTAGCCAGGACATAACTACCACAAATTCATTGTTTGATTCTGAACAAACCAACACGAAAGCATATCATTTGGTTCCCGAGTACAAAAAGGTGAATTATTTACTAAAGATAGAAAGCGAGTTGAACGAAAATAAGAAAAAACTCATTTTAAGTAAAATCTTGAACATACCACAAGTAGTTACTGCATATGCAATAGATACAGAATTACTTAAATCAAAAGACAATTTAATATTTAACTAATGTTAAAAAGAAAGAAAACCAAGATAGTAGCAACTTTAGGACCGGCTACTAGTACGAAGAAGGTCTTAAAGGCAATGTTGGATGAAGGTGCCAACGTGTTTAGAATCAATTTTTCACACGCCGAATACGAAGATGTCAAGGAGCGTGTACAAATGATTCGCGAACTCAATGAAGAATATGGATACAATGCATCTATCTTAGGCGATTTACAAGGCCCAAAATTGCGTGTAGGCGTGATGAAAGGAGAAGTCATTGTAAACCCTGGAGATGAAATTATCTTTGCTACAGGAAAACGTTTTGAGGGAACGAAGAATCGTGTCTATATGACTTATGACAATTTCCCTCAGGATGCAAAACCTGGAGAACGCATTCTCTTGGATGATGGAAAACTCATTTTCGAAGTCGTCTCAACGGATAAAAAGACAGAAGTAAAAGCCAAGGTGATTCAAGGTGGCCCATTAAAATCAAAAAAAGGGGTGAACTTGCCAAACACCAACATATCACAACCTGCTTTGACTCCCAAAGACATTGATGATGCCAAGTTCGCTTGCGAGTTACAAGTCGATTGGATTGCATTGTCCTTCGTACGTCATGCAGAAGATTTGATGGAACTTCAGGAACTCATAAAAGAACATAGTGAACATAAGATCCCAATCATAGCAAAAATCGAAAAACCGGAAGGTGTTGAAAACATTGACAAGATCGTTGCCTATTGCGATGGTCTGATGGTGGCCCGTGGTGATTTGGGTGTGGAGATTCCTGCAGAGGAAGTCCCTTTGGTACAAAAACAATTGGTATTACGCGCAAAACGTGCCAGAATACCAGTAATCATAGCCACGCAGATGATGGAAACCATGATAAACAGCTTGACTCCTACACGTGCAGAAGTAAATGACGTGGCCAATTCCGTCATGGATGGTGCAGATGCAGTAATGCTGTCGGGAGAAACCAGTGTTGGCCAATACCCAGTACAGGTAATAAGGCAAATGGCTGGTATCATTCGTAGCGTGGAAGACTCAGAACTAATTCAAGTTCCTCAGTCCCCACCACACATTCGTACCAAACGCTACATTACAAAATCCATTTGCTATCATGCTGCCCATATGGCAAACGAAATAGACGCCAAAGGTATTTCAACACTAACAAATAGTGGTTATACTGCTTTTCAAATTTCAGCTTGGAGACCTAAGTCGCATATTCTGGTATTTACCTCAAACCAACGCATATTGACACAATTGAACTTGCTTTGGGGTGTTAAGGCATTCTTTTACGATAAGTTCGTGAGTACGGATGAAACCATTGAAGACGTAAACAAGATAGCTCAAGACAAAGGCTATCTCGAAAAAGGAGATATGCTAGTTAGTTTGGCTGCAATGCCAATACAAGAAAAGGGAATGGTAAATACGCTGAGAGTTACGGAAATATAATCTTAAAAACAGATCAGTTACAACTTAAACACCATTTCATTACAATGAAATGGTGTTTTTTTATGTTTCGATCACAATCCAATTTCATTCAAAAAAATCAATTATACAAACTCGGATTCAATCAAGTTTTCCAAATTTTCATTTTTTCAAAACTCTAACTGTTTCAATCAATTCATTAATCATTCGATCGGTAAAGCAACTATCTTTTAATCTTTCAAAAAAAACCTCTTTTTATTAACATTGAGGCAATGATTAATTTACCCATTTAATTTACTTTTGCTATTGAAATCATACAACTAACTAGAAGTCGTTATTTTTCTAACATTGAAAGCATCGAAATTAATTATCACCTTATAAAACAAATTGGAATTAGAGGCAGTTATCAAAGACAAGACAACTTAGCCAAAGGAAGCATAGAAATAACCTAAATCTACTCTTTGAGATCATTGAAAAAATAAGGAAGACAGTACTTATTCATTTTCAGACAATACCAGGTCCCTACTAGTTCATACATAAATTCCACAATTACATAAACTTAGAAATTCAAGGTGTGGATGTTATTTGCTTATGTCAAATAACATACTAATCCTATGGATTAAATAGATTAAAAAATATCAAAAACATAATAATAAAACTATAATCAAATTTCAAAAAATCAATGAAAACAATTACAAAATTACTAACGCTAATATTTATTTCTACATTGCAGTACGTAATATCACAAACCAATGGAAGCCAATTGGAATATTGCAATGTTTACGCACCTCAAGGCAACAACTACATAGTAAATGTCGACTTTGCAGGGATACACAATGCCTCAGGATTGGGACTTGACGGCTATTCGGAATTCTTGGATAAAAAAGCCTATTTGGACAAAGGAGCAGAATATGACTTGGAAGTTGAAACTAAGTGGACACATTGGCCTTATTTAACCATACAGGCATGGATAGATTGGAATGGAAACATGGATTTTGAAGCATCGGAAAGAGTATTGTACAATACTGGAAGAGGGCCAATTTCTGGTCGAATTACTGTCCCAGAAGATGCTAATTTCGGAGCTACCAGAATGCGAATAAGGTACAACTATGACACGCCACTAGGTCCTTGTGAAATAGACACCTATAAAACTGGGGAAATAGAAGATTACATGATAGTTGTCTCAGGACCGGATAGACCTTCCGCCAATTTTGGTTCATCATCACAATATATAAACGATGACAAGGACTTGGTCGAATATGTAGACCAATCCACTAATAACCCTACTGGATGGTATTGGGAATTCGAAGGAGGAATACCGTCTGTAAGCACATCTCAACATCCATTGGTTCGTTACATCCATTCTGGCAGTTATTCTGTTAAACTTACCGTTAACAACGAATTCGGAGAAGACGTAACCTATATGGACAATTACATGAATGTTCAAATTCCAACACCTACATACGCTCCCCTTTGCAATTTTTCAACTGTCTTAACCAGTGTTAGCAGAGCAGATGAATATGTGAGGTTCGACGATCTCTCTGAGAACGAACCTACGTCTTGGTTTTGGGAGTTTGAAGGTGCTACTCCAGCAACTAGTACGGAGCAGATACCTCAAGTCACCTATTCTCAATCTGGCAGTTACTCGGTAAAATTGACGGTAAGCAATTCGACCGGTTACGATTCAAAAACAAGAGAAGACTACATAACGGTCAATCTCGATCCATGTACCAGTCACAATGAAAGACCAATAGGTCAATATATTACTCGTGTCGAGTTTGCACAACCGAACTCATCTACATACGATGATGGGTATGAACTTTACGACATTTCAGGAAATACCGTGGAAAGAGGTTCTATCGAATATCCCAATGAAGCATCCATCATCCGTGTGAGAACAAATGCCGTATGGGAAAACACAAAATTGGGAGTTTGGGTGGATTGGAATCAAGATAACACATTCTCTGACCCGGAAGAAAGACACAATTTGGCAAAGCCATCTTCCTCAGATGGGGATTGGCTATCCTTTTTAGTCGTACCCGAAGATGCAAAATTAGGAGAAACCATACTTCGTGTAAGAACGGTATATGGAGAAGAATTATCTCCTTGTGGAGATGCTTGGTTTGGAGAAACGGAGGATTATGTCATAAATGTCATAGAAGCTCCTTATAACAGCGATAGATCCTCAACAGCGAAAAACATCAGGGTGAATCCCAATCCAAGTTCGGATGGCATCTTCAATTTTGACTTCGATGAGCCTACTAGACAAGCCTCCTTCAAAGTCTTCAATGGCAATGGAATTGAAATATATGCCATATCCAACACTGTTACAGTAGATAAGGCGAAGTTGAATCTATCTCATTTGAACTCTGGATTGTACACTGTACAAATTCAAACTGAAATTGGATTGGAAACAACAAGAATAATCATAAGATAGTTGTTAAAGTCACCATCAAGGCTTCTGTGTTCAATTCTTGATAAAACCTGTTGGCAATGTGCAACAGGTTTTACTTGTTTTTACACCTAAAACAAAAACATTCTTAATCATTTTTCATTCATTATTTATAATATTTCAATTATTTCGTTAAATTTATACGATTTCAAATAAAAATATCGTTGTTTATTGAGATTGCAGCAGTAAGCAATTTCCGAATTTTAAGAACAACGAAAAACCCCTTATAATTATGAATGATGTTAGAGCGCAAATTATAGAGAAAGAGGAAATTAAATTTTTACAATTCCCAAAAGAAGAAGTCCTAAACTCCAAAACCGAGAGACACGAAAGAAACCGAACACTGAAGAGAGCTTTGGTATTGGGCAATTTAGAGCATCAAAAGGTAGGAATCTTCTTTATGGATAGCAATGGATTCAAAAAAGTAGAAACGACCATTTGGGGATTGACCGACAAATCCGTGATATTGAAGAAATCCACAGTTATTCCTTTAGAGCGCATCTTACGGGTATCTTGAGATAAAATACTCAGTTTTGTTTCTCCATTTGGATTTAAAATTCAAACTTCAATTGAACGCTAACCACTTTTTGATCTATTTTCTTGGTCTTTTTTTCCGTATTCAAGTTAGACAGTGATATTCCCAACAAACGTACCGAATTGCTTAATTTCTCTTGGTAAAGCAACTCTTTGGTGGTTTCCATAATCACGTCCTTGTCACTAATGAAATAAGGGACTGTCTTGCTTCTGGTTTGCAAGGTGAAATCACTATATTTTATCTTTAGGGTTACGGTTTTACCGGCTACCTTGCTTCGTTTCAAACGCTTGGAAACTTCACCGGCAATATGATCTAATTTTTCCAACATGAATACTTCCGATGACAAGTTTTCATTGAAGGTTCGTTCTGCAGCCAACGATTTTCTAATTCTATTGGGCTTTACCTCACTATTGTGGATCCCTCTAACCACATGATAGTAATACTTACCGGATTTCCCAAAATTGGCTTCCAAAAACTCCAAGGTCTTGGATTTTAAATCTGTCCCCGTAAAAATGCCCTTTTGATACATTTTCTCTGCGGTGACCTTACCTATGCCATAAAACTTTCTAATGTCCAAAGCCTCCAAGAAATCCAATATTTCTTCAGGGTTCACTGTTTTTTGTCCATTGGGCTTATTGTAATCGCTGGCCACCTTTGCAATGAACTTATTTACGGAAATGCCAGCAGAAGCCGTCAAGCCCACCTCGTTGAAAATACGCATTCTAATCTCTTCGGCCAACATGGAGGCACTTGGGTTTCCCTTTTTGTTTTCGGTAACGTCCAAATAGGCTTCATCCAAGGAAAGTGGCTCTACCAAATCCGTGTAATCATAAAAAATAGCTCTTACTCTTTTGGAAATCTCATTGTAACGTTCGAAACGCGGACGTACAAAAAGTAGCTCTGGGCAAAGACGTCTTGCCTTTACACCACTCATTGCACTTCGCACTCCGAACTTGCGAGCTTCATAACTGGCAGCACTCACTACACCTCGTGTTCCTTCTCCACCTACAGCCAATGGTTTACCCTTGAGTTCTGGATTGTCCATTTGTTCCACAGAGGCATAAAATGCATCCATGTCCACATGAATAATCTTTCTTATTGGCGAATCACTTGGCATGCTGTAAATTTATGACATTAAAGCGAAAAGCAATAGAATATCTGAGGCAATACTCCTAACAATCAAGCTTGAGTAAATTAATGATGAACCTCATTTTTCAATGTGTCCCTACCTAACATCGCTTTGAAATAATTAATTGTTGGATTCTGATATGATCAAGTTATTGATCGAATTGAATGTTGAAGTTACAGATGACCACACTCCATTTTTACCATTGAAGGTATGTACTATGACAGGATTGGATGTCGCATTTCCTGTATCTGGATCATAAACCGTGGTAACCTCCGAAAAAATAAAATTGCCATTGGATCCTGAAATACCATTGATGGAGTTGTAAGTAGTCGTTATGGAAGACCATATTCCAGTTTCCCCACTATAAGCGTGCACTATCACTGGATTCAATGTCGCGTTTCCAGTATCAGGATCATATACCGTGGTAACCTCCGAAAAAATAAAATTTTCATTGGAAATGCCAATTGCATTTATTGAGTCGTAATTTGTGGTCACTGAGGACCATTGCCCCATCTTTTTACTAAACGAATGCACTATTACAGGATTGGATGTCGCACTTCCTGTATCTGGATCATAAACCGTAGTAACCTCCGAAAAGATGAAATTGCCATTGGATGCCATAATCTCATTGATGGAATCATAAGTCGTGGTGATGGAAGACCATGTTCCAGTTTCCCCACTATAGGCATGTACTATTACCGGATTCGATGTTGCACTTCCCGTGTCTGGATCATAAACCGTAGTAACCTCTGAAAAAACAAAATTGCCATTGGATGCCATAATCTCATTGATGGAATCAAAGGTCGTGGTGATGGAAGACCAGATTCCGGTTTCTCCACTATAAGCATGTACTATTACCGGGTTCGATGTTGCATTTCCCGTATCTGGATCATACACCGTTGTGACTTCTGAAAAGGCAAAACTCGTGTTTTTATCTATTTGATCTATTGAAATGGGAATTCCTTCCAATGCCTCTTCACCATTTATGGAACTGGCGCTCTTAGCGTGTAAGGCATAAGGGACGCTTGATAGCTGACTCGTCCCTAAAACCGTATAGTTTGTTCCTCCTGAAAGATCTGTTTCTGTCTTTAAATGATACGTTCCATCACTCCAATCTATCGTGGAGATATCATCTGTAGTGGTCCCTTCTCCAATTTTAAACACTACCAAACCGTTGTCATCAGTTGAAACGGTATGTGTTTCTGAATATACGACTGCTCCAGTTGGTGACCCCTTGAGGATCCCAATCTTGAAACCTATGGTTTCATTTTGCAACAATTCACCAGAAACATTCCTGATGACAGCTTGGTAATTAAGCAACTCCGGTGTTTGTGCAAAAACCACATTTGCCAATAAAAAAAGAATTAAAATAGAGTATGTTTTTTTCATGATGTTTCTTTGTGCAAGCGAATTTAAAACTATCCCATAGGGATAAAAACAGTAAAATGTTAAATTATTTCATTCACTGATTATTTATTTACTTATTGGTAAATCGCTTTACATAACGTAAATTTATGATGTTCATATAAACACCTGTTGTTTTTAACGTTGACAACCAGAATAAAAAAATTGTTGAGAAGCATTGTTTTCGATACGCCCCTCAAATAATGGAAATAATCGAACAGGAGCCACTAGACTTTTATATGTCGTACAAAATAATACCTTTGGAGCATTTTAAGGAAAATGAATATGATAGAAATAGAGCGTAAATTCCTAGTAAAATCCTTGGCCTTTAAGGACGAAGCCTTTAAAAGGACTCAAATAACACAGGGCTTTTTAAGCACCGACAAAAAAAGAACAGTTCGTGTAAGGCTAAAAGGAGACTTGGGTTTTTTAACAATAAAAGGAGCGTCCACAAACAATGGATTATCTCGTTTTGAATGGGAGAAAGAAATCAACAAATCTGAAGCCGTATCTCTTTTAAGCCTTTGTAAAAAAGGTGTGATCGAAAAAATACGATATGAAGTAAAAGTAGGCGATCATATTTTTGAAGTGGATGAGTTCTTTGGAGACAATGAAGGGTTGATAGTTGCTGAAGTAGAACTAAATACCGAAACCGAGGCCTATGAAAAACCACATTGGCTTGGTGAAGAAGTAACAGGAGACAATAAATATTACAACTCGCAATTGAGTAAAAAACCTTTTAAATCATGGGATTGAAAAAACAATTCATAGTAGCTTCTTTAAGCACCCTGATGCTTTCTGCATGTAAGACGGAAACTGAAAAAGTCATTGAAACGAAAAAACCAATCGAAGCAAAGCAAACTGCCAAGCAATTGGGAGAGGAACTAAAAGCCAAAGGATACAAAACATTCGATTATGTCGATGAAAAAACAAAGGACACCGTACTTATGCAACAATACTTCATCGCATTTTTAAAGCGAGGGGACAATCGCACTCAAAGCAAGGAAGAAGCAACACGTCTTCAAAACGGACATCTTGCTCACTTGGGTAAAATGTACCAATTGGGATACGCAGACATTTCAGGCCCTTTTGGGGACAATGGAGACATTAGGGGCATCACAATATACAACGTACCTACACAGAAAATGGCAGATAGCCTAGCCAATTCCGACCCATCGGTAAAGGCAGGTAGATTAAAGGTAGAAATTCACCCATGGTGGGCAGCAAAAGGGTTTCCTCTAAGGTAATCCAGTCATAATAGCTTGTTAATTATAATCTCAATATATTCTTTTATCATTATCATTGTGACATAAACATAGTCAATGACATTCTATTTCCTGCTACAATTTAAAATGTTGAATAGGCGGCTGGCAGATTTTGGGCTCCCTCCCATGATTGCATACTTTTTATTCCCAATTGCATTCGTCGTACTATCCAATCACCTTTTTTCAAAGATTGAATTTGCAACCTATATTTACACTACAATCGCGATGGGGCTCTCTTTAAAGTTAAGTGATCGCAAACGTAACACCTTTTTAAAATCATCCTTCAACAACAAAGACTACCTTAAGTTGAGAATGTTGGAAAACATCACCTTGTCATTGCCTTTCATTGGATTCTTGATTTACAAGCAAGAATTCATCCCCGTGATGGTTAATGTGATCATTGCAATTGCCTTGACTTTCGTAAATTTCAACATCGGCTTCAATCATACCATTCCCACTCCTTTTCACAAAAGACCTTTTGAGTTTGCTGTAGGTTTTAGAAAGACTTATTTCATTTTCCCCATAGCCTATGTCCTTATGGCAATAGCCATATATGTGGCTAATTTCAATTTAGGAATTGCATCTATGCTACTTGTCTTTTTAGTCTCCATATCCTATTACTCCAAACTGGAAAATGAATATTACATTTGGAACTACAACCTTACTGCTCAAGCTTTTTTGAGTAGAAAAATAAAAACAGGGATTTACAATGTTTCACTTTTGTCAATTCCAATCGTGATACCATTGTCTTTCTACTTTTATGACCATTTTCTCTTGTTGGCACTCTTTTTCTTGCTTGGTCAAATTTATTTAATTGCAGTGATATTGGCCAAATATTCCTCATATCCAAATGCCATGCATCTACCTCAGGGAATATTGATTGCATTAAGCTTTGTCTTTCCTCCAATATTAGTGGCAATTCTTCCATATTTTTATTTTCAATCCACAAAAAACCTCAACTCCATTTTAAAATGATACAAATTGAAAATCTCTCAATGTCTTATGGAAAAAAGCAAGTCCTCAAATCCATCGATCTGTCTTTTGAAAAAGGTAAAGTCTATGGTATCGTTGGTGAAAACGGAGCTGGAAAAACGACATTGTTTCGTTGTATGGCTGGTTTGGAAAAGTATGATGGAAATATAATTTCACAACATGGTCCATTGAAAGAACGCTTGGGACTGTTGTTGACCGAACCTTACTTTTTTGAAAAATTGACTGGTAAGGAATATATTCAATTGTTAATGAATGCTAGAAACAAGGCCATAGAAGACATTGAAGGAAGAAATGTTTTCGATTTGCCATTAGGTCAATACGCTTCCAACTATTCCACTGGGATGAAAAAAAAGTTGGCGTTAACGGCCATACTCCTTCAAGACAACGATTGCTTCATTCTTGATGAGCCATTTAATGGTGTGGACATACAAAGCAACATCATTATTACGGAAATAATAAAAAAGCTGAAAGCATTGGAAAAAACAGTAATCATTTCATCCCACATCTTTTCGACTTTGGCTGAAACCTGTGATGAAATACATTTGCTACAAAAGGGAACGATGACGAAAAAAGTCTTTATAGACGATTTTAAAACCCTTGAAACCGAAATGAAAACATTTTCCATCGGCACCAAAATAGACAAGTTGATGCTTGATTAAAAAACCTGACTATTCTTCTTTCCCCATTTCCTCATAGTTATAATCTGGATATAGAAAGTGATTGTAAGGAAAACGTGTAACGTGTATGTCACGAACTTCATCGTAAACCCGCTTTTTAAAATCTTCCAGATTTCTTTTGTTGAGGGCTGATATGAACAATGCATTGTCTCCTATTTTGTTCATCCAAGTCTTTCTCCACTCTTCCAAACTATAATGTGCCTTGGTACGTTCGGCTACAAGATCTGTCTCGTCAAAGGGTTCTGCCTTGTAGGCATCGATCTTGTTGAAAACCATGATCGTGGGCTTGTCACTACTATCTATTTCACCCAATATCTTATTTACAGAGGCAATATGATCTTCGAAGTTGGGGTGTGCAATGTCTACGACATGAAGCAATAGATCGGCCTCACGCACCTCATCCAAGGTACTTTTGAAAGAATCGACCAATTGCGTGGGCAACTTACGAATAAACCCAACAGTGTCCGACAACAAGAATGGCAAATTTTGAATGACCACCTTTCTAACCGTGGTATCCAATGTCGCAAACAACTTGTTCTCGGCAAACACCTCACTCTTGCTTACGGTATTCATCAATGTGGATTTCCCGACATTGGTATACCCTACGAGAGCAACACGCACCATCTTACCACGATTGCCTCGCTGTACAGACATTTGTTTGTCAATCGTCTTTATCTTATTCTTTAACAAGGCTATGCGATCACGAACAATACGTCTATCGGTTTCTATCTCGGTTTCACCTGGTCCACGCATTCCTATTCCTCCTTTTTGGCGTTCAAGGTGTGTCCACATCCCTCTTAACCTAGGTAACAAATATTGACATTGTGCCAGTTCTACTTGAGTCCTTGCATAGCTTGTTTGAGCGCGTTGCGCAAAGATATCCAAAATCAAATTGGTTCTATCCAGCACCTTGCATTCCAGTATTTTACTTATGTTTCGTTCTTGCGATGCCGACAATTCATCATCAAAAATTGCCGTACCCACATCATTCTCCTCAATGAATTTACGGACATCCTCCATTCTACCTGTTCCTATGTAGGTTTTAGGATTTGGCATTTCCATCTTCTGGGTAAAGCGTTTTAAAACTTCCCCACCAGCTGTAAAAGTCAAAAATTCAAGCTCATCCAAATACTCCTTGGACTTCACTTCATCTTGATCTTTTGTAATTACTCCTATTAATACTGCTCTTTCTAAAGCTATATCTTTCTTTTCTAACATAAATATATTTAAAGCACAAAGTTACACAATTGAAAGCAGATAAATTTTCCTATTTTTAGCCTATCTAATTCGATTCGTTTCATGCTGAACTTTTTTAAATCCAAAGCAAAAAAACACACCATTGCCTTTTATAACATTGAAAACCTTTTCGATGTCTATGATGATGAATTTACTCGTGATGATGATTTCCTTCCCACGGCCGAAAAACGCTGGACTGTAAAACGATACAAGAACAAACTACGCAAAATAGGCTTTGTCATTTCCAACATTGGCCAGAAGGAAACCCAAAAGCATCCAGCAATAGTTGGCCTGGCCGAAATTGAAAATGCCGATGTCTTGAACGATCTGGTAAACTCCAAACATTTGGAGGATTTTAATTATAGGTTCGTACATTACGACTCCCCAGACGAACGTGGTATTGATGTCGCGTTGTTATATGATGATAACACCTTTAAAGTTGCGCACTCAGAAACGTTTTCATTGGAGCTATTCGATGACGATGGAGAAATAGACTACACGAGGGACATCTTGTTGGTAAGTGGTTTGTTTGAAGGCTTGGAGCTTCACGTATTGGTAAACCATTGGCCATCCAGACGTAGTGGAGACAACGAAACCGAACATAAACGCATGAAAGCCTCTAACAAGGTTTCGGAAATCATTACGGAGATAAAAAGCAAGAATCCCAATGCAAAAATTATGGTAATGGGAGATTTCAATGATGATCCTGCCAGCAATAGCATCAAGCAATTGGTAAGTGACCAAGGCTTGTTCAACCCTATGAACACTTTATTGTCCCAAGACAGAGGGACTACCAGCTACAAAAACAAATGGAATCTATTTGACCAAATTATAATTACCCATAACTTCTTTGAACGCAAATCCAAAACACTCCGTTTTCTCAAAGCCAACATCTTCGATGAGGACTTCCTGAAGCTTTATGATGGCAAATACAAGGGAAACCCCTACAGGACCTATGTTGGAAAAAGATACAAGGGAGGTTATAGCGATCATTTCCCTGTGTATATGACTATACGCAAAAAATAGCCTGCCAAGATAAGCTTGGCAGGCCATTCAAAAAAGTTCAACTATGATTATTTGGAGAGCATCAACAATTCATTGCATACCACTTCGGTAACATAACGTTTCATCCCATCCTTGTCTTCCCAAGCCCTTGTTGTGAGTTTTCCCTCTATGGCTACCTCCTTGCCTTTTGCAACATATTTCTCTACGATTTCCGCAGTTTTTCCCCAAGCGACAATGTTGTGCCATTGGGTATCTGTTATTTTTTCTCCATTTGCATTCTTATAGCTTTCATTGGTAGCTATGGAGAATTTTGCCAACATCTTCCCTGATTCCAAATTAATGATTTCCGGATCGTTACCCAAGTTACCAATCAACTGTACTTTGTTTCTAAGCGTGTTCATAATTTTAAATTTTAGTGTTAAACAGTTAATGCCATTGAACCTTCATCGATTCAACACTGCAAATATTCAACACCTCGCAAACATTATTCGGTAGGTATGCGTTTAATTTCGATTGTAAACACTTGTAGTCGCTTGTAAACGAATAATAATTCTACAAAGTAAGGAGGGAGCAGATTTCTATGACAAATCCTTCTTTTCCAAATGCCTTATGTATATGTTAAGATTGACATCCTTGTTGTTCGAAATCCCTAATTTCTTTCTTAAACGGGAACGACTTACTTCCACGGCCTTTGTAGTATTGCCTGAAATTGAAGCAATCTCCTTCGATGTAAGATTAAGTTTTAAATAAGCACATAGAATTCGTTCTCCTCGGGATAGATTGGGATGTCTTTCATGAAGGGTAGCATAAAACTCTGGATTGATTTCTTCAAACCTCTTCTCGAATTCTCCCCAGATGTTTTGGTTCTTGGATAACTTGATCTTGCTTAATATTTTAGATAATCTTTCCCTTACATCATCATTGAGACTGTCATCGGAGCGGATTTTATTGATCTCTTCAGATAGGGACAAAAGTGTGGTCTTTGTATCCGACATCTGTATTAATTTAGATGTTATTTCTCTTTTGTTCTGACCTAACCTATATTCCATCTGCTCTTTTTTTGCCACAAGCAACGTATGAGTCAATTTATTCTTTTTCAACCTGTTTCGATAAACAACTAGAACAAATACCGCTATACATAGCAATAGTATGTACAATATGCTTCTACTTTTAATCTTTTCTGAATTAAGTGTTGCTTGATGTTTTTGGGCCTCAAGGACAGAAATACTCTTTCTTATGGCGTCTATTTTTTCAATGTGAAATATTCTTCTCTTCAATTTTTCCTTTGACAATGAATCTTCCCTTTTTTCAAAATACTCTGAAGTAGCCATAGCCTTTTTATACTTCCCTGACATTATCAAGCTTTCAGAATATGCTTGCTGAAATCCATTGTCCAAAAATTCTTCTCGATGTACTTCTTTCAGGAAACTCATGGCGCTGTCCCCATATCTTGCGCTTTTCTCCCAATCTTTCTTTTTGTTATGGTACATACTAAGCAAGACTTCTGAGATTCCAACGAAAATAGGCTCTACATCTAATGAATCTATATCCTTCAACGTTTTGTTTATCAAGTCATGGGACTTCTCGTAATCTCCTTTTTCATAGAGGGCCTTTGCCCAATTGTAATGAAAGGTGACTATGGCCAAATTGAATTTATGCTCCCTGT
Source organism: uncultured Bizionia sp. (assembly GCA_947496215.1). GTDB lineage: Bacteria > Bacteroidota > Bacteroidia > Flavobacteriales > Flavobacteriaceae > JAHDHI01. The sequence goes on along the minus strand of CANMCF010000010.1, from coordinate 23,654 downwards.
CATCTGTAATATAACGGGGTTTTTCGAAGATGGTTCTTTTTTCCAAAGAACTATATATATCAATCGCCTTGTCATACTCTCCGCTTAAGCTATACATGGCAGCAAGATCCACATAGATGGCAGCTCGAATGAAGTAATCATCCACTTCCTCATTCAAAACCAAGGCTTCCATAAGATGGGTCTTGGCCAAATCAAAAGAATCCACGCGTGTGTATACAGTTCCTGCACAACGATTGAAGAAGATGGTACGAGCTGTATCCTTTTCTTTTTTAGCCATCTCCAATCCTTCAAGGGAATAAGACAACAGTTCATCCCTTTGGTCTTCATCATTGTAATACAATAGGGCTAGTTTCTCATAAACTGTGATAAGGTCTTTTTGATTGTCCAAGCCAAGGACAATTTTTTCGGCTTTCAAATAATCTTCAAGGGCACCAAGCCAATCAGATTCTCTTTTGGCGTCTCCTGAAGCAATTAAATTATTGAATAGACCGTCTGTTGTTTGTTTTTCTTGAGCAGTCCCAACAAAAATAAAGAAACAGCATAAAATCATCCATAGCGGAATCTTCGAGAAATCACAACCAAATTCATATTTCATACCAAGTTACAATAAAGAGTTTTCCTGTTTAAATAAGAATGTCCCGATCACTAGCACAATGACCGTGAATTATGAAAACCAAACCCTTACAAAACAAAATGCTTTTTCAACAAAATTTACTATTATCCAATCACAAGATCGATTATTGGAACTCCTACCTTTTACAAGGTTCTTGTCCTTGACCATATTCTCCAAAGATTTCCGTTCTTGAATTTTGAGTCTACTAAATATAGCTTTTTATTTTATTTCATATGGCAATCAATACAAAAAAAGGAGCTTGAGATGTTTTGAAAATGAATTTATTCAATCAATGATTTAGCAGAAATCAATGCAGACCCTGTTGTGGTTTTGTTCTTCCAAAAAGATAACTGCTATGGTTTTGTAGTGGTCAATCTAGGCCATTTCTTTACATAAAGCAATAATTTTATGACACCGTTATAGATTGTTGATAATAGCGGAGATTCCCTTAATGAATTATTTAAATCTTCTGAATTATGAAAAAAATATTATGCTTTACTTTACTTCTGTTCTCTTATTTATATGGCAATGGGCAATGCCCCCAATTTTTGGTAATACAAAGTCAGCAACAAATAGATGATTTCGCATCCAACTATCCCAATTGTACAGAGCTTACAGATCCTTTAATAATAAATGGTCATAACTCTGACATTGTTGATCTGTCTGGACTAAACCAGATATCGAAAATCAAGAGTCATTTTAGAATAACCTATACGGATCTAGTGAATTTTGATGGATTGGGTTCAATTCAGTTTGTTGGACAAGCTGCTCTTTTGGATATTTCGGATAACCCTTTGTTAACTTCCATAAGTAATTTTTCTGGACCATTGGGCTATTTCGGACTTACTGTCTTCAACAATCCAAAGCTTGAATCACTCAACCCTTTGTCTGGGCTTACAGATATGAACTATCTAAAAATCATAGGCAACGACAACCTGGAAAACCTCTCTGGCCTTGAAAATATTCAGGCACATAACGAGGTCGTTATTAGCAGCAATGACCACTTGACAAGCTTAGAGGGTTTAGAAGGGGTTTCAGGTCCCCTATCGGATCATCTGAGAATTTTGAGCAATAACACTTTACAAAGTCTGTCTGGCTTGGACAATCTGGAAGGTGTATATAAAGATCTACAAATTGAAGGCAACGCTGTTTTACAAGATATTTCTGCACTTGCCAACATCGACCCAACGACTGTTGGTCATTGGATCGTAAAAGACAACCTCGAATTGGAAGAATGCAGTGTACTATGCGAGTATTTGAATATAGATGGATTGGCCACAATCGAAAATAATTTAACAGGATGCAATTCGGAACAGGAAGTTGAAGCTTCATGTCTCTTGAATGTCCCAGATTTTAATATCGACTCCTTGTATAGCATATTTCCAAATCCAGCTTCAACAAAAATAAAGATAGTGACCAAAGGGATGGGCTTTGCAGGCGCATCCATATATTCCGCTTCGGGAAAAAAGGTTTTGAGTACCCCAAAAACGAGCATTGACATTTCAAATTTCTCGGAAGGAGTATATTTTGTAGAAATAACAGATGCACAAGCATCGATAGTAAAAAAGATAGTTAAAAAGTAATTGGTATTTGATTGTTTTCAAATGAAGACCCCCTTGAATTGACTCTAAAATTAGGGTTAAATGTGTTTATTACTAGGTGTGATGTAGATTGGTAGAATTTAATGTAATTAACAAGCCAGAGATGGGATTTGGGACAAGCTCCCTTTTACAACGAAGGCTTAATGTCTACTTTAATTCTTCCAATCCATCATCTAATCTAATGGATGTTACAAAACGAAGGGCATATTCAATTGGTTTAAGAACACACTTCTCAAACTAATTGGTTAGATATAAGACAATTAGTCTGCTGTTCTCGGTATCTGATGAAATATGCCTTCGTTGTAACTGATCTACTTTACTAGAAATTGATCTTGATGTCAGCCAAACATTTTCCAAGACTTTTTGCATGGAAAATATTCAATACTCATTCCTTTTCTTCAAAACCTACAAGGTCATTTTCACACCAACAACAATACGTTCCATAATATGCTTGGCTGCAGTCAAAGTGGACAAATCTTCAAATATCTTTCCGTTTCCCCCAGAATGGTGACCATGACCAATGAGCTCCATCAAATAATAGTTCTTTCCATCACCCAAGTCTATTGAGGCATCAAAAATTATCGATGGTTGTCCCAATTGCCCTGTACCATTGTGAAAAGTCTCATCATTTGGAAAATCGTATTCTGAATAATATTCATTGTCATCGAAAGCCACATTGATTTCAATTTTCAATTTAAATCTTGAAATGTTCTCAATGGAGGACAAAAGTTGAAAATTGTCTGTTAAGGTTGCTCCGGTAATGGCATCTGGCAATGGATCATTGCTTGGTGGAACATATAGGCCATCGGCATATTTCACGCCTCTTTTATTAGACCAAACCGGTAGTGCATTGACACGCCTATAATCACCCGAAGCATCTTTGCTTTCGTCAAAATCTTTAAAGTTGTCTTTGCTTCTCCCTCCAAAAAACAATCCCCTCGCCGTAGCTTTTGAAACAAAGAGAGTCTTCAGGAAGTTCCCTTTCTCATCCTCTATCCAAACTGCCATTTGCGGATGCCAATAATGCTCTGACCTCAATGCATCAATCGTTAACTTGATATCATTGGATACATCCATCTCTACAATCTCGTAGGTTGATTGGTTCAATTCCTTTTTGGAAGTAGCCTTCTGCTTTGCTCCAAAATTCATCAATTCATCGAAGGGAGATGTTTGATAGGACGCTCCGAAAAAGAACAATGTCCCAATCAAAATCACTAAAAGGAAAACCCTTCCTTTTGCATATATTTTAATTGAACGAAAATTGTTTTTTAGATGAAATAGAATTCCCAATGAAAACAAGATCCCAAATACAGTGTGCAAGGTGGCTGTACCTCTGGAATACACTTGGAAGTAAGATAATATTCCAGTAATGAGCAATACCACAAAGCTAACCCCGATGGACAAGCTTATAATTTTTCTAAAAGTCATTGAAATGCAAATATTTAACAGTGATTTCAAACGCAGCTGAAGCAATTAACAACTCAACTGCGTTGAATATATGTTTTTTTGATTGAGGAATGCTATAAGATCTTTTTAAGTCCTTCAATTCTACTTTCCAAGTATTTTATTTGTTTGGCCTTGTTGTCTGGCAATGTAAATGCCAAAGGTTTGAATCTCATCTTATTGGAGAAATCTTTTTCAATGAGTTTTAATTCTCTAATGATGATTTCTAGGCTTTCGTCGTCCGTTTTCCCTACAATACCATGTATGTCGTATGAGCGTGATTCGAATTTTGGTGCTTTGGATTTTTCCATTTCAGACTTGAGTGCTATCAAGTTACTTCTCAAGTCGGAAATGACCTTTGCTTCCCCAAACTTGGTTTTTGCCCCACGGCAACTAGACGGCAAACAACCAGATGTTGCTTCATTCGTTTTGGATGCTGTTCCACAAGAAGCTGTTTTTTTACCGTCTTTGTGATTGGTGGCACAGGTTTTCTCATCGTGGTTTTCTCCACCACAACAAGAAGACTGAGCCGTAGTATTTGTACTGAACAACATGGCAAAGGCCATTGTTGATGCTACTACCAAGGATTTTAAATTAAAGTTCATTTTTATCAGATTTTTGAATTAAACATTGATTTACATCTGATAGGACGAAGACTCTTGAAAATGATGCAGAAAAAACCAATTAATTTTCAATTGCCCAAAAACGCGGTAATCTCCTTTACTGTTTGCCTCGCTGTCTTACCTACCCCATAAATGGTTGCGGATGCAAAACCTGTCCAACCACCGTAACCTACGAGCCATAGTTCGGGCTGTTTTATCGAACGTGTGTATTTGGTTTCAATACGATTGTTTTCTATGATGTTCAAACGTTGCAAATGTGCTAGGTTGGCCTTGAAACCCGTACACCAAATTACAACATCAAACGGCTCCTTGGTATCGTCTTCCCAGATGACACCTCGTTCGTAAAAGGATTTGAATGGCCGTTTAGCCTGTAAGACATTTCTATTTCTCGCATCCTTTACACTTTCGACCATGACGATGTTACTCAATGAAGCTTTGATTCCCGAAGAAGGATTTGACGGTTTCCCCAGGAATCTTTGCGTGGCAGCATTGAATAGGTAACGTCCATCGATATCATCTGGCAAAAAATAAGGAACCTCCAAGGTTACCCATTGTGTTTGCGCCACTTTGGATACTTCGGCTAAAATCTGAGCACCAGAATTCCCGCCTCCAACTATCAATACTTTTTTACCGCCTAGGTTGTTGGTGTTTCTATAGTCTGACGAATGTAATTGCTTTCCTTTGAACACCTTTTGATTCAAATAAGTTGGAACGAAGGGTTCTTGGGCTGTACCTGTGGCACTGACCAATGTCTTTGAATAGTATGTGCTCTGGTTTGTTTCCACTTTAAACAACCCATTGTCCTTGATTACATCAATGACTTTCACATTTCTATGTATTGGAATATCATAGCGGGATTCATATTGTTCCAAATAGGAGATGAATTCGTCTTTGGTTGGATATTCGTTTTCACCTTTTGGCATTCCCCAACCTGAAAGCGAGCTATATTCAGTAGGAGAAAACAACTTTAAACCATCCCAGACTTTCAACCATGAACCCCCTGCTTTTTCCTGATCATCCAAAACGAGATAATCGAGTTTGCTTCGTCTTAAAAAATAAGCTACGGAAAGCCCTGCTTGACCTCCTCCAAGAACTAGTGCATCATATACTTTCATTCATCGCAATCTTTAATTGATAAAGGGCTTCCTTGAGTTTTGGCAAAGGAGATGCGATGTTCATACGCATAAAATGAGAATGGCCCTTGTCAAACCATGTACCTGGTGTTAAAGCGAGTCGTGCCTCAATGAAAATCAAATCTTTCAATGCATCATCAGACAAGTTCAATTTACTGAAATCCAACCAGATTTGATAAGTCCCTTCTGGCACGAACATCTTCACCTCTGGAATTTCACTTCTTATGAAATCTTGAATCCAATTCATGCTTTTTTCCAAATAAACGATCAGTTCATCTACCCATTTTTCGCCTTTTGTATAGGCGGCAATGGTTGCAAAAGTAGAAAATGCATTGCCATGGTCTAGATACATGGAACCTATTGTTTCCTTCATTTTTGAGAAAACGTCCTTGTTAGGAATGTAAAGGTAACCATTGGAAATACTTTGCATTCCAAATGTTTTGGCAGGAGAACCCAAAATAGAAATATGCTTGTTGTCATCGAATGATGCAATGCTATTGAACGTGGCTTTCGAATAAATGATGTCCGAATGGATTTCATCACTCACTATGGTGACTTTGTAGGTGTTCGCTAATTCTGTCAGCCTTTGTAATTCTTCTCTATTCCATACACGACCAACCGGATTGTGTGGGTTGCAAAGCAATATGATTTTCACATTTTCTATTTGAAGCTTTAACTCCAAATCTTCAAAATCCATTTCATAATTGCCATCGACTATTTTCAATGGATTTCTTACTATTTTTCTATCTGCCGATTTAATGATCTTATAAAACTGATGATAGACAGGAGTTTGAACCATTACACCATCTCCTTCATTGGTCAGTTCCCTAATCAACAATGCTATTCCTGTCAGGACACCTGATACCTGTACAAAGGACTTTCTGTTCAATTTTAGTCGATGTCTCCTTAAATTCCAATCCGCAATGACCTGAAATACCTTGTTGGGATCAAACTCGTAGGCATAGACCCCTCTGTCGACCAAACGTTGCAATTCGTTCGTAATGGGTTCTGCCACTTTGAAATCCATATCTGCAATCCATAATGGCATTACATCTGTTGTCCCAAATATGGGTTTTAGCATATTGGGGTTGCTTTTTGCGAATCGATGTTCGTAATTTTGGTGAATTGTATCGAATGTACTCATAAATCAAGGTTTTTTTCTATAGACGTGTTTACTGTTTAATGATGCAAAAATGAAAACCAATAATTATATTGTTTGTGACTGAAGTCAAGTATTTTATTTCCTTCAGTTCATCAACTCTGCCACATTTTGCCAAGAACCTCCATTTATGGCATCAATACCTTCTCTGACAAGATGTTCTACTACTTGACCACTTCTCATTCCACTTATACAAACTGCTACAATTGGTTTGTCCAATGCTTTCAAATAATCCAATTTACCTTTAATGTCGCGAAACTCAATGTGCTTGAAGTTTTCCATATGACCTAAATTCCATTCTTGTTGGGATCGTACGTCTAGAACGATGGCTTCATTCTTTAAATAAGATTGTATTAAGTCTCTTCGATATCTACTGTTATATGATTTTGATGCTTTCATTTTCCAGATTTGTTGTTGTTTTCCTTCATAGACGAACAAACCAAAAAATGATTTGAAAAATCATAACCAATGTTTAAGAGCAAGATGTCTGATCATCACAATCGGTTTTATGCTGAAAACCTAAAATGCTTCCTTTGCCTCCTTGTAAAATGGTACAACACCCTTCAAATAGTTCTTTTAACTTCTTACGCCCTCTCTGAATTTTTGACCGTACCGTCACATAGTTCATATCGAGCTGCTCTGCAATTTCCTTTTGAGGTATCTCCTTTAGTTCGGATAGAGTCATTAGTTCCCTATATTCTTCTGGCAATTGATTTATGAATGAGTTTACGCACTTCCCCAATTCCATTCCTGCGTCTTCAATTGTGTCATAATCAAGAAAGGAGTCGTCTTCAATTGAATTCGTCTTCAATTGCTTTTTTCTATAGTAATCCGTAATCGTATTTTTTGCAATGGTATATACCCAGCTTTTAAGGTTGTCGACACCATCTCTATTTGATTTGGATAATTTAAAAAAAACGTCTTGCGTTAAATCCTCGGCGTCTTCCTGATTGCGAACTCGCTTTTTAACGTAGCCTAATAAAGGGTTATATAGTTGTTCTATTTGATTTTGCATTTTCAATGTAATAATTGATGAATAAAATTGTTCCTGCCATACACAAAGATAGATATAGATTTTGTACTCCTAAAAGCTCAATGGCATAGATACCCATAAAAGCTCCAAAAGCTGCTCCTAAATCCCACCATGTACTGACACTTGATATGGATTGCAATGTATTTTGCTGTTGCTTTATGGCTACCAATGGCGAAAATGTAACGACTATGGTGTTACACAAAAAAGCCAATACAATACCCAACACCGAAACTTTGATCGCAATTAACAGCAATGCCACCAAACATCCCAAAACCGCAACGACAAATAACTTGGACGGAGAATAACGCAAGGTAATCATCCCTCCTACAAACGAGAATACGATTACAAATAGCCTTTTCAACAACAGATAGAACGCCACCAACAAGAGTAATTCACTTGAAATCATATTATTCGAGTCCAACAAATAGGCTAATGTAACAATCAAGACACCATCAATGGAGATAGATAGCACCAGTACCAAAAGATTCATGGCACTTGGATGGAATGTTACTCTATTTCTTACTTTCTCACTTGATTCTTCATCTGTCCTTATTGGCAACGAATATGCCAATCCAACACCTAATAGGCTAATTGCTGCAACAATGAACAACCCATTTTGAATACCATATTCTCCAATTACGATTGGTCCGAACCAAAGTACGAACAATGCCCCTAAAGATTTGATACTCTGTGACAGTCCAAATGCCAAACCGGATTTCCCTTTAGTATGTGAGGCATAGTTGAGTGTTGCTATTTTTAAACCGGAATAACTCAAACCCCATAGAATCCTAGCTACCAAAAAAACGACCAAACCCAATTTCAAGCCATATGTGAAAGTCGTCAACACTGCCAATGAAGAAGTGATTAACAGCATTTGCCGCATACCAACTTGCTTAACCATGTTTGCTATATGTGTATTTGCAAGGATTCTTACAAAGCGATTTATAGAAAGTAGCACTCCTATGAAAAAAACGGAAAACCCCAACTCTTTTCCATAAACAGGCAAAACAGGATATAGAAGTGCATCTCCCAAACCAGCAAATGCCATAACTGCACTAGCACGCAAAGCTCCTCGAAATGAGGAGCTTTGTTTACTACATACGTTTTTTTGCCTTGTTAGCAACATCCGCCTTCTTTAGGTTTTTCTTCTACCTCGGGAGTTGTCCCACAGCATGAGCTTTGAACTGGTTGTACTTCTACTGGAGTTGCCCCACAACAGCCACCATCTAGTTTGACTGTTTCCATTTGAGTGTTTGAATGTCTTGTTTTCATTTGTTTGGAGTTTTTTTAGATAATTATTAAATCGATATAGAGATTCTCTTCATTTGCTAAGACGTGCATTTTTGAAAATGATGCACAATCCGTTTGTTTTTTTTAACAACAGGAAGCTACTTTTTCATTTTTTTCAATCCCTGTGTCACAACTGGATTCTGATCCATCTATTGAAGGCTCGGATCCACAACAACTACCAGCACTACCTCCTTTTGCATCATCAAAATCTGTACTACATACGCCTGTCTCTGGCAAATTGAGTTCTACACGTTCGGCTGCTTCAACATCCCCAGCCATAAAAGCCACTATGGAACGTACCTGCTCATACCCAGTAGCCATTAAAAATGTTGGAGCCCTACCGTAACTCTTTGAGCCAACGATGTAAAAATCTTTCTCTGGATGACGCAATTCTTTTTCGCCATGAGGCCTTACTGTTCCACAACTATGAATGTTTGGGTCTATGAGTTCGGCCAAATCAAATACAGATTCCAAGGAGGAGTCCAAGTCCACTCTAACTTCTCGAATCATATTCAAGTTGGGACGAGAACCCGTGTTGCTGATAATTTCATTTACATTTTCAATGGTTTCCTTTTCCCCATTCAAATCACCTATGATTTGAATCCCATCGACATCTTTGACTAGTTTTTGAATATGAAAAGGGGTATGGACCTTTAGTCCCCCACTATTTACCAATTGTTCAATTCGAATCCCCAAAGCACCTCTTGCCTCCAAGACATCATCTTTCTTTCCGCCATACACCTTATCCATGTTGTCTTTTCTAAGCACCCAATTGAGTTTCGTTTCTGGATATGCTTTTTGAACATCCGCCAAGTCCAACAAAGCATTGATGGCTGAATGTCCTCCACCTACAACGACTATGTTTTTATTCTTGTAACGTTCTAAATGATCTACCTTTACATTAGGGATACCATAGAAAATGTGATTGCTTAGTCCTTGTTCTCCTTCGGCATGAACACCTCCAGAACCTATTGGGTTTGGTTGGTTCCAGGTTCCCGTAGCATCAATTACCGCTTTAGCTTCGTAATAGTTAATACTCCCGTTCTCCTCAACCTTTATCGAGAAAGGCTTGTCCTCTCGCCCCCAAGTTTTCATTATGTCCAGCCCCTTTCTCCCTACGGAAAGCACCTTGGAATTTAAGCGAATGTTGGGTTCTATCTGTGGCAAGTTAGACAACGGAAGAAAATAGTTCTCCACCAATTCTTTTCCCGTTGGCAATCCATCCTCATCTGGAGCAATCCAACTTGTTTGCTCCAAAAGTTCTTTGGCAGCATTGTCTATATTGTATTTCCAAGGAGAAAACACGCGAACATGGCTCCATGACAATATGTTTTGACCTACTGATTGTCCTGCTTCAAATACAATGAATGGAATGTTTTCTAAAGTTAAGTGTGCAGCAGCAGCCAATCCTACTGGTCCACCACCTATAATTGCTATGGGTAAGTTGTTGTATTGCATCATTTTTAATTTTTAATTCACTCTTTAAGACGAAGAGTCAAGAAAATGATGCAAGCCTATTCGGTATTCGTTTAGATTTATTTAATCGTATAAAGGTTTGATAACATACAAATAGCATTTTATTGACATACTTTTAACTTTGGCGATATATTTTAAATAAAAGAAAATACTTAACAACTGTAAGGATTTCCCTTAGCTTTAATAAGTATGGTATTTTTAATTTAGACTTATGAAATTTATTCTTTTAAATACTACCAAAACAGATGACAATGAATCCATACAGATCAGCAAAATCAACACTTTTTTTCTAGGTTTTGTTTGCCATTCGTTTAAAGATTCACCCAAATATGGCAATCTCAACAAGTCATCTCGTCAAAAACACAAAATTTAATTTATAATACACAAAGAACCAACAGGTATACACATCAATTTTTACCCATAATCATTTGTAAGCGTTTGTAAGTGCCTAGACCCCAAAAACAAAAGGGAAATCCTTAACAATTGTAAGGATTTCCCTTATGGTTTTCAGGCACATTATTTATAAATTTAAAATTTAAAATTCGCTCTTTTGAATAGCTACTATATAATAGATAATGAAAGTGGTTTAGCCAATAACATTAATGAAGTATTGGCAGATTATCCTATGTTTCATTCCTTGGGAAGTTCTTCTAATTACGATGAAGCAATGAATACTATTTTAAAACGAAAACCAGATATTGTCTTTTTGAACTTAGACGGTGTTCTGGACAATTCTTTTCAATTTGTAACCGAACTCAACACCTATCTAGAAACCATTCCTGATTTTGTAGGCATATCCAAATCCAAGGATTTTGCATACCAAGCATTAAAGCACAATTTCATAGATTATTTAATTCGCCCTCTTTTGGAATTGGATGTAAGAAAACTGGCTTTAAAATTTAAAAAAAAACGTTCAGCCTCATACAATAGGATGTTATGCCTAAAATCTTATAATGATTACCAATACATCAATCTCGATGAAATAATGTTTCTTAAGGCAGATAACAACACCACCGACTTCTATATAAATGACGGCAAGGTAATTAGCGCATACAAAACCTTGAAAATATTTGAAAACACGCTTCCAAAAAATTTTTTGAGAATCCATAAAAGCTATATCGTAAACAAGGATTTCATTTCTAGAATAAACTACAGTAAATCCAAATGTACCGTAGATCATACTTCACATAAGATCCCATTCACAAAAACCTACATTCATAACATAGAATTCATAAAAGATTCCTTAGGGGGTGCTTTTACCCCAACTCTAAATTAGCTTCTAAAAATAAAACAACACAATGATTTCAAACTATAGACGTTACTAATGATAGTAGAACTATTCTAACTCCAGAAAAAGGTCACTTTTAGCAATCTTCACAACACTTGCAAATTTAATTTCCCTAGTATAACCATAGTGTTTACTATTAAACTCCTTGTGTTCACTAAAGCATCGTGCATTTACTAGTTTATAAGTTTATATCAAACTAAATTTGACTTGTAAAGCAGCTTCTACAAGAATGACTCAAGATGAATTTTAAGCTAGCCAAGATCTTGAAAATCCAAAAAATCTACTCCCAATAATGGGGACAACTAATCGTACATTTAAAAATCCATATCATGAAAACTACAACTAAACTACTAGCACTATTATTATTTACAGCATTGTTTTTCTCTTGTTCTGTCGAAGACATCAATGAGGGCAACTCACAAAACACAGAATTGGCTACTGGAGGAGACGATTCATCAGAGATTGATGATGACAGAGATCCAGATGGGGAATAAAGAAATAAAATCTCATATAAAGAAAGCCTTAGACGTTTGTTCTGAGGCTTTTTTTATAGCTTTGCTTTGCTAAATCAATTGTCCTATCTATAATTTTAAATCACATACCAACCACAGTGTCTTCATTATTATAATGTTAATAACAATCTTTGGTTGTAACAAAAATGATAAAGAGACAATAAAAACCTCTAAAAGACAAAACGATATAAAAAAAAACAAGCAATTGTTGGATAAAGCCTATGATGTTTCCAAAACCGAGGATTCCATTGCTTTTAAACGAGCCAACAAAATAGCCTACAAATCTTCTCTAAAACTAAAAGACACATCAGGCATAGCAGAAACACACTGGAACTATGGCTCATATTATGCAAAAAAGGCCGTATTTGACTCCTCTTACTACCATTACAATAAAGCATATAAGAATTACGAAGCCATAGAGAATTATTACTTTTCGGGGAAAATGCTGTATAATATGGCCTTTGTACAAAGTAGATTTAAGGATTATGTAGAATGTGAAGAAAAGTTGTTCGAAGCCATTTCCAAATTTAAACAGCTGGACAAGAATGCTTCACTTTACAAGTGCTATAGGCTCTTAGGTTCTATATATAAAGAATTGGAGGATTATGAGAATTCCATAAATTTTCATAATACTTCTTTAAAACATTTGAAACTTGTTAAAAACAAGCAAAGTTATGAAGATGAAGCCCTAAAAGAAGGTGTCTTAAACGATTTGGCCTTGACGTATCAAAAAAAGCAGGACTATGAAAAGGCTATAGAATACCTAAATCTTGCCCTTTCATCTAATGATCTCTATGAAAGAAACCCAAAATTGTATGCCAAGATCATAGATAATATGGCATACACCAAATTATTGAAAAAAGATACAACGAACATTAAACGCAGCTTCGAAATAGCCTTGGGCATTAGGAATAAAACAAAGGATTTCACAGGTGTTGTCATTAACAAACTGCATATAGCAGAATATTACATTTCATTAAAAGATACCACAAAGGCTATTGCATATGCAAAAGAAGCCAATATGTTGGCCAACACGATAAAAAACAACAGAGACAGGTTGTCTTCATTGCTTTTACTTTCCAAAATAGACCAAGACAACTCCTCTCATCATTTAAACGAATATGTGGATTTGAACGAAGAACTGGAAAGGCAAGAACGCAAGATTAAAAACAAATTTGCTCGTATTCGTTTTGAAACAGATGGTTACATCTACAAGACTAAAATATTATCTTCTCAAAAAACAACGATCACCGTCATAGGTATCGCAATAACCTTTATACTAAGCTTGTTGATCTACATACGATCCGAACGTGCAAAAAACAGGGAATTGATTCTTGAATCGCAACAAAGACAAGCAAACGAAGACATTTACAAACTCATGTTAAAACAACAATCCAAGTTGGAGGAAGGACGATTGAAGGAACGCAATCGAATTTCGGAAGAACTACACGATGGTGTTCTAGGTAAGATTTTCGGTACTAGAATGGGGTTGGGTTTTCTTGATTTTGGAAATGGAAATGAAAAAAAGGACGCCTACATAGACGAATTGCAAAAAATAGAGCAAGAGATCAGAAACATTTCACATGAGCTAAAAAACGAAATCCTTCTATCCAAACAGGACTATATCACACTCATAAAGACCTTGGTAGAAGAGCAAAGCAAAATTGGGGGCTTCGAATATAGCATTGACACGGCAGATGGAGATTTATGGAATGAAAGTAGAGACACCGTGAAAATTAATTGCTATCGTATTGTACAAGAGTCCCTTTTGAATATTATCAAGCATGCCAAGGCAACACATGTCAATATTGTTTTTGGTTATACAAATGAAAACCTTAACTTTACTATTGAAGACAACGGTGTTGGATTCAATAGTAAAAAGACCAGCAAAGGTATTGGAGTATCCAATATCAATTCAAGGGTAAAAACTATAAACGGCACCTACTCTTTAATCTCCCAAAAAAACAAAGGCACCAAAATTACTGTATTAATTCCTTTTAAGATTAAAACAAATGAAACCTATTAATGTATTGATTATAGACGACCACCCTATAATTGCTGATGCATATAAAAGTGCAATGTCAAAAATAAGCGAGGCTAACGATGCTTATACGTTTAACATCAAAGAAGCAAACAACATAGACAGTGCAACTTATGAGCTTAACAAGAATTCGAGTACAACCTTCGACATTATATTTCTTGACATAAAATTACCAAAATCCCAAGATGGACATTTGTTGTCCGGCGAGGACTTGGGCCTGGAAATAAGACGTATTACCCCAAAGTCCAAAATAATAGTTGCCACGACCTACAATGACAACTATAGATTGAACAACATACTTAAAAGTATTAATCCCGACGGGTTCTTGATAAAGAACGACATTTCTTCCAACGAGTTGGTGGAAGCCATTGAAACAGTCATAAGAAATCCTCCACATTACAGCAAGACCATCTTGCAATTGTTACGTAAGCACATTACCAATGACTTCATAATAGATAAAATAGACAGGCAGCTACTCTACGAATTGTCCTTGGGCACAAAAATGGGAGACTTGCCAAATATCATCCCGATGTCCATTGGTGGCATTGAAAGAAGAAAGCGTCAATTGAAAGAAGCTTTTGACGTTTCTAAGATGGATGACAAGACCTTGGTGGAAATTGCCAAGCAAAAAGGATTCATCTGATAGAGAAAAAATCCTTTTTAACTGTAAGGAAAATCCTTATCCCCTTCTCTTTTTTTATAATTACATTTGAAATATATAGAAACTCTCTCCTAAACAACAATTACAAACCTATTAGTATAAGTTTTTAAACGCATTAAAAATATTATCTAAGTTTCTTTAGTATACATATTTACTCCCAACATTTCTTTTTTCAGGAAAACAGCACAAGAAAACTTATCTAAAACAGGTAATTGAAAATTAAGTTAAACCTATTTATCAAATAAATATTTAATTTTTTAATAACCCTAAAATCTTAAATTACCATGAAATTAAAAGAAATACTTAACCTAGAGGAGAATCAAGAGTACAACGAAGCTTATTACGCTTATCAAAGAATACTATCTCAAAATAACCAAGATTTTGAATCTTGGAAACATTATTTTTTCTTCTTGTGGTATATGTTGGATGTCGTTGAAGGCCAGTTTACCGTAGACATAGATTTAAGGAGTACATTGGTAATCGAATTAAATAAAGGACAGAAGCTGTACGCTAACATCCCAGAATTCAATTTCATCACTGGCTATGCCATATCCATAGTTCCTTACGAATTTGGGAATTGCACGAAATATGAGATGAAAGCGATAGAATTGCTGAAAAAGGCTTCAAATCTCAAGCCTGAAAACCCAATATATAAAATGATCTTGCTAGGCGCTCAATGGGATTTTGGAGGTCAAGAAAATTGTTACAATGAAGTTTGCGCCAAAACCAAACAAATCATATTTCAAACATACAATGGCAAAGGACTGATAAACAAATATTTTCACACCATTCTGAATAGATATGAAGAAGTGTTGATCTAAAAAAAACAGCTTTCCTTATAAATGCTAAGGATTTTCCTTATAAAAAACTTGAGGCATTAATTTACCTTTACTTTATAATTGGAAGCGACAATAGAGTCAATTAAAAAACTCATTGTTGTCATTAATAAAGATGAATAAATAGTAAACCTTAAATCTAACTGATTAGAGAATTATTTTGATGGGAGCAAAAATAAAGAATCAAGTCAGTTAGGTTTTTTAAGAATTATTTTAAACATATATAAAAAGCTATTTAAATCAATAAGAAAAATTGATCAAAAACAACCAATCTAACTGACGAAAAATCACTTAAGTGTAGGGACTTCAAGTAGACTAAGTCAGTTAGATTTTTTTTATGATAAATATATTTCAAAGCCTAAACAAGGCTTTTTTTTATTTCCGACACTTTCATACCACATTCAAATACACATACAAGATTATAATAGTTATACTAAGTTTAGTATATTAGATTGTCTAACTATTTATTTCATTGATTATGAAACCAATTTTCATTCTTGTGTTTGTCTTTTGCTCATCCTATTCTATCGGTCAAAACAATACATTGCGATTCAATGAGGGCAATTCATCACCAAGAGCGACATTGGATGCTGTTTCTTGGGTTTCTGGACATTGGAGAGGCGAAGCCTTTGGTGGAATAACGGAAGAGATCTGGAGTCCAGCACTAGGGAATTCCATGATGTTCAGTTTTAAATTGGTGGTAGACGACAAGGTCGTCTTCTATGAGCTTGGGGCTATCACAGAAACGGACAGCACACTTCTATTGCAATTGAAACATTTTGAACCAGATTTCAAAGGTTGGGAAGAAAAAGAAGAGTCCGAAACCTTCAAACTTGTGAAAATAGAAGGCAATCGTGTATACTTCAACAATTTCACCTTTGAAAAAATCAATGAAGATGAAATTAACCTCTATGTGCTTATCGAAAACAAAGGAACATCTGAAGAAGTAAAATTCAACTATAAAAGACAATAAATGAATATTCATATTGAGACCGAACGCTTGATACTTAGAAATATCCAAGAAAGTGACTTGGAAGGCATGTATACCTTGGACTCCGACCCCGTTGTCCATAGATACCTAGGCAACAAACCCATCAAAACCATGCAAGAGTCCGAAAAAATGATTTTAAGCATACAGCAACAATACAAAGAACGAGGTATTGGTCGATGGGCTGCAATACTTAAAGATACAAAAGAGTTCATAGGTTGGTCAGGTTTGAGGCTTAATACAGAAGAACCTTTTAACGGGTTTTCAAATTTTTACGATGTCGGATACAGATTGATTCCCAAATATTGGGGAAAAGGATATGCCACAGAGTCTGGAAAAGCAGCCATAGACCATGCTTTTAATGCAATGAAACTGAAAACCGTCTATGGCATCACCGAAATAGGGAACAAAGCGTCTCATAACGCTCTTTTAAAAATAGGTTTGAATTACATTGAAGATTTCCATTACGAAAAAGAGAACCTTAAACTACGTTGGTACAATATTGAAAACAAACAAACCTATGGAAAAAAAATGCCCTGAATGCGGAGATAAAATAGTTGGGAGAATTGATAAGAAGTTCTGTAGTGATCACTGTAGGAATGCTCATAATAACAAAATAAACAAAGACGGGAAAAACCTCATTAGAAACATAAACAATAGGCTTCGCAAAAATTGGCGTATCCTAGAGTCCTTAAACCCTAATCAGAAAACAAAGACTACCAAAACGAAGTTAATGCAAAAGGGGTTCGACTTCAATTATTTCACAAGCACTTACACCACAAAAGCTGGAACCATATATTATTTTGTCTACGATCAAGGGTACTTGCCCTTGGAAGGTGATTTCTTTGCCTTGGTAAAGCGAATCTGATCTGGTTGGACAAAATATTTGATAAAAATCAAGTTTAGGAATGATGCATCTCAACAACTTCTTCCTCAATAGGTTATAAATTGGAATCCATTAATTACCAAAAAACAATATAACTATGAAAAAAATCAATTACATCCTTAGCTTGACTTTCGTTTTGGGATTATTCTCATGTGAAAGCGATCATATGGAAACGGAAGAAAGCACAATTCTTTTAAATGAGAAATACAATTCAAAAACAGAATGTCATTTCGAATACGAAGGAGTAGAAGGTCCCGAATTTTGGGAAACATTATGCAATGGTGGGTGGACGGATTGCGGAGGTGTTGAACAATCACCAATCAACATTGTAAAACAAGAAGCCGTCAAAGACAATGACCTGGATCCAATCAATACCAATTTCAATTCTAGCGTCACCAACATATTCAACAATGGACATACCATTCAATTCAACTATGATCCAGGGAGCACGACCATACTTAATGGTATCACCTATAATTTGCTTCAATTCCATTTTCACACCAAAAGCGAACACACCATAAACAACAAACATTACCCAATGGAGATGCATTTGGTACACCAAGACCCCAACACAGGGGATTTGGCAGTATTGGGTGTTTTCTTTAAAAAAGGACAGTGGAATCCAGTCTTGGGTAATTTTATGGGAATGCTTCCAGAGAATGAAAACGACGAATACAATAGTAGTTTCACGTACAACGTAGACGACTTCTTCAATCCATATGTTTATGATAAAAATCGAATCGTAAGCGAAGGTGAAAAGCTATTCAATGCTATGGAATATAACAATGACGAAGATTTCATAATTAATGATATTTCACTTGAAGACAACAACAGCAATGTCCTAAACAGATATTATACTTATTCAGGTTCTTTGACGACACCACCTTGTTCCGAAATAGTTACTTGGTACGTACTCAAAAAACCATTGAAAGCTTCACGTTATCAACTAAACAAATTCAAAGAAATCATGCATACAAATTTCAGACCGATTCAAGACCTTAACGGTAGACCCGTTAGATTCAATAAAAACAATTAACCTCAAGGGACCTAATATCAATTTGAAAACCGCTTTTAGAAAAGTGGTTTTTTTGTGTTTTGACTTCAACTATTCGGATTCCAGAAAACGTCTACCAAGAAATATATTACGTATATTTTAATAAAATATACGTAATAACAAATTTTATAGACAAAACCATAAAATTAGCCCTATGTCAAACATTTCGTAAACCTCATACCTGTTTCCACACCAACAAAGCAACTAACTAATCTCCTTTATAATGATAGATCAAATTTTTCCCCACAACAGATCTACCTTATTCAATGACTCACTGGTTAAATCATTTCCCATTGAGATCCACAATCTAATAGAGAAGCACAAAACCATCATAAGACTCAAGAAGGGTCAAAACCTTTATCACGAAGCATCGATACCCAATGGGTTTACATAATAAAACAAGGTAAAGTGAAAAAACACATTACAGGGTTGAATGGCAAAGAACACATCTTCTATCTAGTTAAGGAAAATGGTGTCATTGGTCACCATACCGTATTGAACAAAGAAACTCACTCCCACTCTGTTTCCTGCTTGACGGATTGTATTTTCTATTTAATACCAAAAAGAATATTTGCCTTAATCCTCGAAAGAGATAAAAACATCCTTAGCCGCCTACTTAAGGGTTTTAGTCATGAATTCGATGTCTTTATAATCAATTCCAAAATTCTTGCACAGCACAATGTCAGGGAAAGAACAGCAATCTCCATCCCTAAACTGGAACACTTCTTCAACGAAAATCACAGTTTTACACTTTCAAGAAAAGACCATAGCAACCTCATCGGAACCTCGGTGGAGTCCTTTTGATCAGGGTGTTGTCTGATTTCAAAAAGGAAGACGCCATTGAGACAGATGGACATTCCATCATCATTAAAGACAGTCTCAAATTGGCAAAAGCCACCAATATCACCTAATACCCTTTAATTAAAATTGTGATGACATTCTAAATTGTTTGCTTTTAGAACACTATTTTCATGTATTAAGAAGCAAAAACCCAAGCACCATGAAAACGATAGCGAAAATCACGATACTATTCCTGCTTTTCACACATTGCAACTCATCAAAGAAAGATGTGAAAATCCCTAACTCCAAAGCAAAGGCATTAATAGTATTTAATGAAGACAAGGCAGATTACCTATATCGTTTTGCTTACGATTGCATTGACCAAGAATACCCAAACAAGTTGGGACAGGTACTGGGAGATGCATCCTACTTAAAAACGCCAAAAGAATTGCATCCTTCTTTTTATGGTTGTTTCGATTGGCACTCTTCTGTTCATGGTCACTGGACCTTGGTCAATTTATTAATTCGATTTCCAGAATTGAAAGCTCGTGAAGCCATTTTAAAAAAATTGAAAAGCAATATCACCAAAGAGAACATATTGAGGGAAATAACCTATTTCGATGACTCATACAACAAGACTTTCGAGAGAACCTATGGCTGGGCTTGGCTATTAAAACTTGCAGAAAGTCTACATGAATACAACACAATGGAAGGGGAACAATTTTCCTTGGATTTAAAACCACTGACTACATTGATAGAAGACAAGTTCATCGTATTCTTAAACAAATTGAATTACCCCATTCGCGTAGGAGAGCACCCAAATACTGCCTTCGGGATGTCCTTTGCTTTGGATTATGCAAAAAAACACAATAAAGACCTAGAAGCCATAATCGTAAAAAAAGCAAAAGACTTCTATTTGAAAGATGTCAATTGCCCATTGAGTTGGGAGCCAGGAGGATTCGATTTTTTATCGCCTTGTCTACAAGAAGCCGCTTTAATGTTAAAAGTCCTTTCAAAAGAAGAATATGCAAAGTGGTTGGATGCATTCATTCCCGGCTTTAGGGCAAACCCATCAAGAAACATCTTTCTTGTGGATGTCGCTGATAAGAGTGATGGAAAGATGGCACATTTGGACGGATTGAACTTTAGTCGAGCTTGGTGTTTGTTTGAAATTGGGAAAGCTCTGGAAAATGATAAAATGATTGCACTTGCAAACAAACATTTCAAATACAGTTACGAGAAAATGGATTCTGGGGAATATGCAGGTGCACACTGGTTGGCATCTTTTGCTGCATATGCATTGAACGCATCCCAAAAAATAGCAGTCAATTAAAAAATCATTGTAACATTTGACAACTACTCGTTACTAATTAGCATAACCAAAATTTCAAGATTTATTTCATACATAATGGAAAACCCCTTATTCATAGCCGTAATAATTGGAATAGTCATTCTATTTATTCTTTACAACCACTATTTCAATTCTGAATCAATAATTTTAAGGCGTTTAAAAAAATTACCTCAAAATAGGGTAGGAAGCCTAAGAACCAACACCTTTTCCAAAATATCAGGTAAGGCACTCAACATAAACGACCCTTTGACAGCTCCCTTGAGTAAACGCAAATGCGTGTTCTATAAAATAACGATACAGCAACGTGTAAACTCAGGAAAGAGTTCCCGTTGGAAAACATTGATAGAAAAAGAAAACATTCAAGATTTTTTTATCGAAAAAAATGGAGAACGAGCAATCGTATTACCTGTTAAGGTTCCAAGAAATTATATGGATTATCTAGTCACGGATAAAACCACCAATTCTGGAACTTTTAATGATCCAACTCCCGAATTCATAAAACTTCTCAAATTTTACAATATAGATGGTGAAACCTTATTTGGCTTTAACAAGCAACTTAAGTATGAAGAAGCCATAATAGAGATAGGAGAACAAATCACGGTAGCAGGTAATGTAAGGTGGATGGATTTGGAAACCCCCATTGCTGATTATTCTTATTCCAGCATCGTCTCCTTAAGTGGTGGAGACAATGACAAGAAACTCATAATCACCGATAGCCCCAAAGCCATTAGTGAACAAAGGTCCTTTTAGTTATTTCCAATGTTGCCCTTTTAGTTTCATTGCTGCCTTTAAAATGTCTTTTTGACTAATTTGCCCTACAAGTTTCCCGTTTTCAACAATTGGAAAACGGCGTCGTTTGGAATTCAAAAACTTGCTTGCAGCATCAAAAACGTTTAAGTTGCCATCTATGGTCTCCACATTGGTAATCATATGTTTTTCAATGCTGTCTTGATCCATTGGCATATTGTAATAACGGCTTTCACTTATCTGCTTGATGCAATCTCCTTCAGAGATAATACCCACCAGCTCATTTTTATCATTTACAACTGGCCCTCCAGAAATACGATGCTTGATCAATGTGTTTATAACCTCTTCAACAGATTGATCTGGCCTAAAAGCAATTACATCCCTGGTCATATAATCGCTTACCTTTAAAGGTGAATTGTTGGTTGTTTGCTGTTGTTGTCCTTTTCTTGCTCCTTGAAAACTTTTAATACCCATAACTATTTTTTTATACTTATTCTTAAAGTTACTCATTTTTGACGACTTAACCTAAAGCATCATATCAAGCAATTTTTCTTATTTTTATAATCATTCAAAAACCTTCATAATGTTTAAAAAGAGTATAGCACTGGCATTAATAGTTATTTCCGTTTATGTGAGTTTCAATGCGCTGCTACCTGATAAAGTTTCTACCAGCGATACCAATGTGAGTTCCTTTTCGACTGCACGAGCTTTGACACATTTGTCCGAGATTTCCAAAAAACCTCATTTCGTTGGTAATGCTGAGCATGAGAATGTAAGAAACTACATTGTCGGACAACTTGAAAAGCTAGGTCTGAAAACACAGGTCCAAGAAGGCTATTCCATAAGCCAATGGGGAAACCTGGCCAAGCCAAAAAACATTCTAGCAAAGATTGAAGGTCGCGAACAAGGAAAGGCACTACTCCTGCTGACTCACTACGACAGCAACCCCCATTCGGCCATTGGTGCTAGTGATGCAGGTTCTGGAGTCGTCACAATCTTGGAGGGCATAAGAGCTTATCTGTCTGAAGGAAAAATACCAAAAAACGACATTATCATTCTTATTTCGGATGCAGAGGAATTGGGATTGAATGGTGCAGATCTATTTGTGAACAAACACGAATGGGCTGAAGACGTCGGACTTGTTTTAAATTTCGAGGCTCGTGGTAGCGGAGGCCCAAGCTATATGCTTGTTGAAACTAACGGAGGCAATGCCAATTTAATAAAAGCCTTTGTAGAGGCAAATCCAAAATTTCCTGTTGCAAATTCTTTGGCTTACAGCATTTATAAAATGTTACCCAATGATACCGATTTGACTGTTTTTAGAAAAGACGGGGACATTGATGGTTTCAACTTCGCGTTTATAGATGACCATTTCGATTACCATACAGCATTGGACACATACGACCGCTTGGACAAAAACACATTGGAGCACCAAGGATCTTACTTGATGCCTATGTTACATTACTTTGCCGAAGCCAACCTAAACAATCTAAAAAGCACAGAAGATTACATTTATTTCAATATTCCTTTCTTTGGTACGATTTCCTACCCTTTCTGTTGGGCCTTTCCAATGTTGCTGCTGGCAATAGTTACTTTCTTCGGTCTTTTGGTCTACGGGGTTAAAAATAAGACTCTCAAAGGCAAAGCTATGATTCAAGGGTTTTATATTTTTATGTTGGCATTGGTCATTTGTGGCTTATTTACTTTTTCAAGTTGGAAGCTAATTAATGTCATTTATCCAGATTATGGGGAAATACTACAAGGTTTCACTTACAATGGCCACGCATACATCTGGTGTTATACATCTTAACTTAGCCTTTCATTAAATTAGATAAATTAATCATAAAGAACCAAAGAGAAGAATAAGGTTATTTTATACGCAGAGACCAAGATCTCGTCAACATTGATAATCCCTTCTCTTTTCTACGTTAAATTCGTTCAGTTCCATGAAGCTTCAGACTTCGATTTCAAGTTGTTGAATTCACAGTAGATCGGCTCTTTACAATCTTTTTTTTCTTATGGGTAAAGATATGGAATATTTTGGTTTGGACATTAGTAAGGATGTCTTTGATGTGTGTGATAATAAGCAAGTTTGTTATCAGTTTAAGAACAGTGAATCTGGTTTTAAAAAGCTTTTAA
>CANMCF010000009.1 GCA_947496215.1 uncultured Bizionia sp. | reverse complement strand
CGACAGACATAGCCATTTTAGGCGCTTCGACAGTAGAAGCTGGAACCTATGTCGGGCAATGTGACAATGGGAGTCCAATCACCTTGACGGGAACACCAACGGATTCAAATGGAACATGGACGGGAACGGGAGTGACGGACAATGGAGACGGAACGGCCGTTTTCGACCCCGTTGGACAAAGTGGAACGATCAGTATAACCTACACCTATGCAAATGGGGCAGGATGTACGGCAAGTGATACGACAGACATAGCCATTTTAGGCGCTTCGACAGTAGAAGCTGGAACCTATGTCGGGCAATGTGACAATGGGAGTCCAATCACCTTGACGGGAACACCAACGGATTCAAATGGAACATGGACGGGAACGGGAGTGACGGACAATGGAGACGGAACGGCCGTTTTCGACCCCGTTGGACAAAGCGGAACGATCAGCGTAACCTACACCTATGTAAATGGGGCAGGTTGTAGTGGCAGTGATACGGCAGATATTTCAATAGAAATGACTCAAGGGAATTCCCCTTCAAATCCAACAGCAGACAAATTGTTGGTATGTATGGGGGAAACAGTTGTTTTAAGTGCAGATGCCTGTATGGCAGGAACGTTGACTTGGTATGAAGATGCTTCACTAACAATTCCAATGACAAGTGCAACGGTCAATCCAATGGTAACGACTACCTATTATGTTTCTTGTGTTACTGTTGGAGGTTGTCAAAGCCAAGCCTCAAATGTTACGGTAGAAGTGAAAATTGATTGTGATGGTGACGGTGTTACAGATGCCAATGAAATTGATCCTGATGGAGATGGCAATCCTGGACCTGAAGAAACAGATCCTTTAAACCCTTGTGACTTCAATGCTGATGATATTACAGAACCCGTAATAACCAATGTTGCTTGTATAGCAGCGATAGAAGCAACAAAAATCGCAACAGTTTCAGATATAACTCTAGGGAGTACGATTTACTATACGATTACCATTGAGAATATTGGAAATGTCGAAATAAATAATTTAACACTTACCGATACCTTTTTGGATGCAGAGGGAAATTCCCTCACACTTTCGACTGGGCCAGATTTTGTGAGCTCCGATATGGGAAGTCCAGAAGGGACCTTGCTAGAAGCAGAAATAGCCATATATGAAGCAACATTTATTATAAATGAGCAAGCTGTTAATGCTGGCGGAGTAAGTAATTCGGTATTGGCAGTTGGAGAAGGTACCAATGATGAAATTGCAGAAGATGTAAGTGACAATGGTGATGATTTTGATGGAAACACAGAGGATGATGTAACCGAAACAAACCTAGAATGTTTAAAGATATTCAATGAATTCTCACCTAACAATGATGGTGTCAATGACATTTTTGTCATTGAGTGCATAGAGAATTATCCAAGAAACACTTTGGAGATATATAATAGGTGGGGGAATAAAGTTTATGAAACTAAAGGGTATATGAATACCTGGGATGGAAGTTCTGATAAAAAATCATTTGTAGGTAACTCAAATGAATTGCCAGTAGGTACTTATTATTATGTCTTGAATTTAGGCAATGGATTAAAACCTAAAGCTGGTTGGGTGTATTTGAATAGATAAAAATGAAAAAAATGAAAAATTACAATATAAGCATGATAGTAGTTGTATTGACTTTGTTTTGGAGTCTGAATTCCTCGGCGCAACAAGACCCTCAGTATAGTCAGTATATGTATAATACTATGGTCGTAAATCCCGGGTATACAGGACAACGAGAAGTCTTAAGTGTATCGGCCTTATACAGAAATCAATGGGTAGGTATAGATGGAGCGCCAGAAACAATCAATTTGGGAATACATACACCTTTGAGAAATGATCGTTTTGGCTTGGGAATGACCATTGTTAAAGATGGTCTTGGCCCAGCCGATGAAATATATGTTGATTCCAATTTTAGCTACACGATCTTGTTAAGCTATATTGACAATATAAAATTGTCTTTTGGGGTAAAAGCTGGAGTTCATCAATTAAAAACCGATTGGAGCAAAGGAATCCATCAGACTCTAGGAGACGAAACTTTTTCTAGAAACTTGAATTTGTTTTCACCTACTGTTGGAACTGGTTTTTACATGCATTCAGAAAATTGGTATTTAGGTTTGTCTGTACCAAATTTGATTAACACCAAACACTATGATGATTTCAGTGAATCGCTGGCTAAAGAAAAGATGCATTACTATTTAATTGGAGGGTATGTTTTTGATATAGATCGATATACTAAGTTCAAGCCTACATTTTTACTTAAATCTGTGTCTGGGGCTCCAATGGTAACAGATTTATCTGCAAATTTTCTATTCAATGAGAAGTTTACTTTGGGATTAGGTTGGAGAAATAAAGACTCCTTTAGTGGATTGGCAGGATTCCAAATATCCGATGAACTCTTCTTAGGCTATTCATATGATTTCTCAACGACCCAATTACAGAAGTACAATAGTGGTACACATGAAATTATGCTACGTTTTGAATTAAGTAAGAAGACACCAAGATTTTTAACGCCAAGATTCTTTTAAATAATACAGGTAAGTTATGAAAACACAAAATAGGTTATTGTTGATTTTAGTATTATTGCTATCAATTAAAAATTTTTCTCAAGAAAATCCAATAAACGAAAAAACGGAGAATGACTATAAGAATTATTCTTATGTGAAAACGACTGAAATTTTATTGAAAGTTGCTGAGAAAGGCTATGAATCTCCTGAATTATTTATGAAACTAGGGAATTCGTATTACTTCAATAGCAATTATAAGGAAGCTTCAAAATGGTACGGAAAGCTAGTTCAACTTGATGAGAAAATTGATCCAGAATATTATTTCAGATATTCTTTGTCACTCAAGGCTACTGAGTCATATGAAGAAGCTGATAAATGGATGCAGAAATTTATTGAAAACAAACCTGCAGACTCAAGGAGTAAGACATTTTTACATGAGAAAGATTATTTGGATAAGATTAGACAAATTGACAATAAGCATATTGAATTAAGCAACGCTAATTTCAATTCGCCATTATCGGACTTTGGTGTAGCCTTATTAGAAGAGTCGCTTGTTTTCGCTTCAACAAGAGGAGGAGGTAAAGTACATGAATGGAATGAAGAACCTTATTTGGATTTATATAAAGTCGAGAAAGGGACATCCAATCTATTTGAAAATGTATCTAGTTTTTCTGACAAGATCAATTCTGTATATCATGAATCTTCAGTATGTTTCAGTCCAGATCAGAAAACAATTTATTTTACTCGAAACAATTTTTTAAATAAACGAGTAAGAATAGATAAAAAAGGCATTAACAGGCTTCAAATATTTAAAGCACGATTAAACGAACGAAATGAATGGGAGAAAGTAACTCCTGTACATTTTAACAGTTTAAATTACAGCATAGCACATCCAAGTATCAACAAAGAAGGGACCAAAATTTATTTTTCATCGGATATGGATGGATCTTATGGGATGTCTGATCTTTATGTTGCAGATGTGTTTACAGATGGAACACTTGGCGACCCAGAAAATTTGGGAGTAAAAATCAATACGGAAGGACAGGAAAACTACCCATTTGTAAATGTGAAAGGGGATTTGTTTTTTGCTTCGAATGGATATCCTGGGCTTGGAGGTTTAGATGTCTTTGTCATTAGAGGGTTTGAAAAAAAAATAAACAACGATCAAGAAATTACTGTCGAAAACTTAGGTCAACCAATAAACAGTCCGATGGATGATTTTGCTTATTTTGAAAATGCAATGGGAGCAGAAGGGTATGTTTCTTCCAATAGGATAGGAGGTAAAGGAGGTGATGATATTTACAATTTCAAGATAAGTGAATGCAAGAACATCATAAGAGGAAAAATAAAAGAACAAAACTCAGGGATAATACTTTTAGAGGCAACTGTGTTTTTATTTGATGAGAAAGGGAATAAATTAAAGGAAGTTAAAGTGGATGAGAATGGTATCTATAGCTTTGAAGTTTCTTGTGATGAAGAATATATTGTCAGAGGAGTAAGAGTAGGGTATGTTGCTTCGGAAGAACGATTTACAGCTCCTTCGACATTTGATGATGTCATTACTAAAGACATATCCTTGAGAAAAGAAGAATTACCCATGAAACCCTGTGCTGATTTGGCTCAGCTTTTGGGTATTCCAATAATATATTTTGACTACGATAAATATGACATACGTGATGATGCAGAGATTGAGCTACAAAAAATACTTGTAGTATTGAAAGAGCATACTAATATGATTTTAGAGATACGATCTCATACCGATTGTAGAGGAAGTAAACAGTATAACAAACAATTGAGTGAAAATCGAGCAAAGTCAACAAAATCCTATTTTGTTGCTAATGGAGTTAGTTCGGATAGATTGACAACCATAGGTTTTGGAGAAGAAAGATTACTCAATGATTGCGCATGTTCGGGAAGGCAATCACATAACTGCAATGAAGAGGAATTGTTGAAAAATTGTAGAAGTGAATTTATTATTAAGAGTATAGATGGAAAAGTTTGTGAGACCCCATGATTTAATCATGCTTGATGTAAAGGGCTTTCTTCGTTGAAGGCTAGCTTCCTCCAAAGATACAATGTTTAATCCATTGGGATCGAGCAGCAGTATGACATGGGGCTTAACTTTACAGTCTTTTTCTTAAATGAAATAAAGACATTCTTTTTTGTGTTTTCCATAATTCAAAGTCAAATAATATCTTTTCGATCCAACTAGGTAAGTCTAGTTCTTTAAAAAGCCCATTGGGTATAATTACTCAAAGTCTAGATATTTAATTGCATTTAACTTAAATAAATTGTTGAAAAACATTATATTAGAGTTAAATGCAATGTTTGTTGATATGCAATTCAAAATTCTTTTAGTCGAAGATCATAAAACTGTATCTGAAAGTTTGAGAACACTTTTGGAAGACAACGATTATGAAGTGATTACCTGTGATGATGCGAATTTAGCTCTAAAAATTATTCCAAAGAATGATATTTCTTTAGTCATTACAGATATTGAAATGCCTAAACTAAATGGAATTGACTTTATAAAGGCAATTCGTAAAACGGCTCCAACTCCAGTAAAAATATTGGTGCTGTCTACGCATTCAAATGACTCCCTGATTACTCAGCTTTTTAAGTTGGATGTCAATGGATATATCAATAAATCATCTTCTATTCTGGATTTATTGCAAGCAATCCGTCATATTCTTGATGGGAGATTTTATTTTCCGGATTGGGTGCATAAAGTAGAAAGAAAAGCCGCTGTTTTTGATGATAGCGTCGAAGTGAGCTTCACGAAGAGAGAGTTGGATGTATTGTCTCACATACTCAATGAAAAAACTACAAAGGAAATTGCTAAATTACTTAATATATCTATATCTACAGTCGAAGAACACCGCAGAAACCTTTTAACGAAGACAGGAGCTAAAAATGTAGTCGGATTGGTTAAATACTGTATAATTAATCAAGTGCTATAATATATGATATGTCTTACAGAGCATCATTTGCTGAATGGCAGGTTGATTTTGTGATTGAAAAAAACATTGTTCAATGATTCAATGGATTGTTACTTCATACTCAATGGGAATTTGAAAAACAATAAAATCGATTCGAGTTAAATGCTTTATGATCTATTGAGGTGAAAATGATCATAACTGATGAAAACCATGGGTAAATGTTTGATTATTAGTGAAATATTTGTAAAACAAACATTTAATCCCTACTACTATGAAAAATGTCATTATTGTAATTTGCTATATTTTAACGTGCAATTGTCTATTGTCGCAAGTCGGAATAGGTACAACAACTCCAGATCCTAGTTCGTCTTTGCATATTGAAAGTTCAAATACAGGTCTTTTGCTTCCAAGAGTGACAGAAGCTCAAAAGAACACGATAAACATCCCAGCTACCGGACTTCTTGTATATCAAACCGACAATGCTTTTGGTTTTTGGTATTATTCAGGAACACAATGGTTGCCACTAAAATCCAATTATGGTTTTACAAATGGTTTATACGAAAGTGGCAATGTCGCAAAGCTAGGAGGCAACCTTACCGAAAACACATTGATAACTTTGAATTCTAATTCATTGTCTATAAAAAGTGTTGATTTTTTTAGTGATTTCAATCTTCAAGCCAACATTGGAGGTTTGGACAGAGACGTCATAGAGTTTGATTATTTAGGTGATTTCATAGGGCATGGATTATCAAGAGATGTTATTTTTTTCTCAGATTTCAATCAAGACGTATTTCGCGTTGGTCATGAATTTGGAACTCTTTTGGATGATGGCGCTTTGTATGACATTAGTGGTTTTACGGGGTATACTGACTATGTCGTTAAGTTTTATGATGGAGTTAGCTCAAGAGGAACAGCAATGGGAATTGGATCAATTGAATATCTTGTTGATGGTGAAGCGACCTTGGGCAGTAGTGTTAGTTTTGTGCCTTTAATAGATGGAAGCAACACTTTGGGATCTGCCCAAAATAGATGGTCTTCGGTTTATGCTGTAAATGGTATGATTCAAACATCCGACAAAAATTTAAAAAAGAACATTGTAGAGATGGATTATGGTATAGATGAAATAATGAAACTTAAACCAGTCAGTTATCAATGGAAAAAGGAAACAATTGGTGATACCTCAATTTTGGAAACTCAAAAAGAGACTAAATTGGGATTTTTGGCCCAAGACGTTTTAGAAATAGTCCCAGAAGTTGTTAAGACGCACGAATGGAAAATATTGGATGAAAACAATCCTAACAGTTATACTTTGGTAGAAAATGATAGATTGGGAATGAATTATTCAGAGTTGATTCCAGTTTTAGTCAAAGCAATACAAGAACAGCAAGAAGAAATTGAATTATTGAGACAAATGCTTGTTAAGAGATGAACCCCTATTACATACACTATGGTATGGTCATACTTGATCGATTCATATATTGAGTTTTATTTGTTTTATTCTTTTCAAAAGCCCATAAGATATTTCCATTGCCTATGAAGATTGCTTCTTATGAAGTGTGTTAATGATTGGCAAAAGGTTGATTAGTCTCCTTTGGGCTTTTGTTGAAGAAACAGTCTGTTGCTAGATTGAATCTAATTTATAAGGACAATTCAATTGTGTTGCCTTTAAGTTATTTTTTTGTGTGATTATGGAGATAAATAAAAAAGGCGTATTTTATGTTATGGGCTCTGATTTATAAGGATAGACAAATATTATTTTTTTAAGAAAAGAGAATTAGGTACATAAAAAACGGACAGGACCATTACCATTTAATAGTAAAAACAATGACATCTCAACACTATGTTTTCAAGTCGAAAAGAAATATGAAACGTAAAAATCCAGTTATTGGATATTTGTTTGTGATAAGTATTGCTCTTTACCAAACAGTAGGCTATGCCCAAACAAAAGATGAATTTTATCAAACAAGAAAATTCGATAGTCTAAGAATTCTTTTCTTTAAAGATGTTCTCGAGATTCCTCCAAATGAATCCCTGGAAAGAGCCCAGTACATATTGTTGCAAAGCAAGGATGTCAAACAAAGAATGAATGCCAAGCAATGTCTAGGGGTGGCTTTTACCTTGAAGAAAGAACCAGATTCTGCTAGGCTTTATTTTTATGAAGCGATTAAAATCGCTAGAAACATCCCTGAAAAAAAACACTTTATAAGTGCAGTCATAAATTATTCAAACTTAGATTCTTCCCATAAGGAAAATGAAGATTTATTGAAATTATTGTACGAAGCTTTGAATTACGCGAAAAAAGATAGACACAAAACATTGTTGTATCAATTTTTAGGACAAGTCTATTATGAAAGTAGAGATTTTGACAAAGCAGAAGAGTTTTATTTAAAAGGGCTATCATTTGTGGGAGATAACACAATTGGTATTTATCGGGGGCTTGAAGGGTTATACTTCAATAAAAAGGAATACGATAAAGCGTTGCAGTACATTTTGAAAAGCATTGATGAAAATGCCAGTAAGAGTGATGTGAATCTTGCATTTGCTTATTTAAAGGCTGGCCGAAACTATTTGTTTCTTGGAGATTTAAAGAATGCTGAGAAGTATTTTGAGTTGAGTGATGAGATGCGGAGAAAAGTCCAGTCAGAAGTCATATTGGGCGAATACTATTACTATATGGCAATTCTTTCAAAAAGAAGAAATGATCCAAATGAGTTTACGTATCTGGATTTAGCCGAAAAGGAATTTGTTGAATCCCAAGAACATCATTTGTTAAAGGATGTCTATCTTAAAAAATCCAATTATTACGCTAGGCAAAACATTGCTAGTTCTGAAGAACGCTATTTGAATAAGTACATAAGTCTGCATGATAGTCTTTTTGCCTTCGAAAAGAACGAGTTGAAGGCAAGTTTGGAAACCAAATTTCTAGTTAAAGAGAACCAAATCAAATTGGAAAACAAAGAGATTATCATAAACAAAGAAAAAAAAGAAAAAACACAGTACATATTCATTTCAATAATCTTGATTTTGTTGGTTTTTGGACTAATTTATTTTTATACAAAAAAAATCAAACTCCAAACGATTCTTGGTAAAGAGAAACTGAGTAAACTTAAGAAAAGTCAAGAGTTAGAAGTTTTAAAAGCTAAAAACAAAGAACGCAACAAGCTTTCAAAAAAGTTGCATGATGAGGTGGCCAATGATATTTTTGAAGCTAAAATCATACTTGAGGAAAGCTCCAAAAAGGGCTTTAGCAAGTCTTATTTTTTTTCTATACTAAATAGAATTTATCTTAATGTTAGAGATTTTTCACACGATGTCAAGTCTATTGATTTAAGTGAGAAAGAATTTTCAAAATGGGTAGGTGAAATAATCGAAAATATTTTAGGGAATGACATGGAAACAAATATTGTGATCCACAATATGGATAGAATAAATTTACTTGACGAAAACTTACTTTATGAGTTGTTGCTAATAATAAAAGAATGTACAATCAACACAAAAAAGCATTCAACTGCGTCTATGTTTAAATTACATATGGCTGTACATCAAAACTCCTTGTTTCTAAATATGAAAGATAATGGTAAGGGAGGTGAATCCAACCATAAAATAGGTAAGGGATTAAAAAATATAGAGGATAGATTAAAGAATATGGGAGGTACTCTGAAAATTGATGCTGAAGATGGTTTTATGGTTTATATCGAAATGACTATTGAAAATAAAAATTAATATAGATACCGGTTTTCCATAGTCTATTTAGAAAGAAGGAATTTAAACTCTAATTTTAATAACACGGTTTTATGGCAGGGGAAAAAGTATGTTCTAT
Organism: uncultured Bizionia sp.; assembly: GCA_947496215.1. GTDB lineage: Bacteria > Bacteroidota > Bacteroidia > Flavobacteriales > Flavobacteriaceae > JAHDHI01. The sequence goes on along the minus strand of CANMCF010000009.1, from coordinate 165,183 downwards.
GATGAAAACAATAATAATGCCTTTGTGTTTAATTGTTTTCAAGGGAGTATGATATCAAATGTCTTTTTGAAGCATGTGGACAAGGGAGAGTCGTTGTAAAAACAGAGCTTTGTTTAGACGGTTATAGCATTGTCTTTTAGGTAAAGATCTTGATCTGTTTTTTAAGTGTTGACAGTTGGATAGGTCTAAATGTGATTTTGCCACTCATAACCCGAAGGTCATTGGTTCGAGTCCAGTTCCCGCTCTCATAAACAAAATTGTCTAGTATTTTCTTTTTAGGATTGACTAAATTTAATTAAAAGACAATTTTTAGACTAAAGAATAAGATTAATATGCTCAACTCATAAGCCAAATAAAATCGGAATGACGCTAAAATGATTTTTATGACATAAAACGGGTATTCAATTGGAGCCTTTTTAAAAAATAAAAATAGCCTTTTAACAATTATAATTGGTGTTTCAGAAATAGATGCACGAATTATTACACAAACTAATCTAGGTTTGTTTCATATTCTTGAATTCAGAATTAATATTATTAATTAAATTAAATTAAATCAAAATGAAACATTACAAATTAGCTTTAGTTGTATTACTATCAATTGTAACTTTAGTCTCTTGTCAAAAAGAAAGTATTGATGAAGAAATAAATACAAGGACTAATTTTAAACAAAATAATTCTGAGCAAGACGACTTGAAAACAGTCACACATCAATATGATTATTATGGTGAAAAATTTAAAATCACTTATCAATACAACACAAAAACTAATGAGATGGTTAATATAGAAGGTGATAAAAAAGCTGCCAGAAATATTATTGCAAATGGATCAGAAAACTTAGCTTTTTTATACGAATATAAGAATGATCAAAGTTTAGATGTTTTTAATGTAAAAATATTCGACTCTAGAGAAGGCTTATTAAGGTACATGCAACCTAATAAAAAGGCTAATACGATGAAAAATAATGATTGTGTTGACCGTGAGTCTTATGGTCATGCAGATTATCTTTTTTATGATGGCACTCAACTTTCAGGGCAATTATTATATCATGGATCTAATAAAGATGAATATGCTATTCAATATTTGTATGGTGCTAACGATCGTATTAGTTCTTTAACTGCTCAAACAATATTAAACAATGTTACTCTTGAAGTTGTAATCCATGAGCATAGTTGTTACACAGGTATATCTCATACGTTTACACAACCTAGTAATATGGGGGCTATGCATATTAGGGATTTAAGAAACCTTACACTTTCTGGATGGTGGATTTTTTCTACATCGTGGGATAATCAAATTTCTTCATTTGAAGGAGATGTTTATTAAAATCATCTATTTCTAATAGATAAAGGCAGTCAAATTAAGACTGCCTTTATATTTAATTGGCTAAGTTCTGATAATAACAGCATTTTGTTTAAATAATTCAAAAAGATGATATGCTTTGTCTGTTAATAGCATTGTAACACGCTATTGTTTAATAGTTGTCTTGTTGCTTCTTCTTTTATCTACATAGGCGCTCAAAACAGTTGTTGTTCATCCCTTTAGTTTTAAGTTATTTACAAATGAAAGGTAAATTGAAATAAAAATAAGCTTATGAGTATTCATCCATAAATTCGCCAATCAATTTTAAATCTTCTGCTAAAAAAATCGAACTTTGAATGATTGGGGCTACTAGAAAAGAAAGGCTTCATGGAAATGTGAAGCCTTTTTTTATTTTTTTCTCAACTAAACACTACCCAAAGCAAACTTCTCTCTAATCTTATCTAAAGCCAAATTGTGAATGCTTCCAATGTGCGTATGTTTTTTGGATGTATTGGGCTTGTAATTTCCTGATTTGACTTTGACACCAATATCTCTATAAGCATCCCTATAGGTCATTCCGTTTTCCACCAAACTATTCATATTGTCCACTGTAAATAGAAATTGGTATTTTTCATCGGCTAGATCCACTTCGTTTACGATAATTTGTTGGATGGAATAATCAAAGATGTCCAGAATGTTTTTGATTTCTTCAAAAACAGAAAACATATTTTCTTTCAATAATTGAAAATCCCTATGATATCCACTAGGCAAGTTGTTGGTGATCAATGTCATTTCCGAGTGCAGAGCTTGAATTTTGTTGCATTTGCCTCTAATCAACTCAAATACGTCTGGATTCTTTTTATGAGGCATGATGCTACTTCCCGTTGTCAATTCATCTGGAAAGGAAATAAAATCGAAATTCTGACTCATATACAAGCAAATGTCCATTGAAAACCTAGCCAATGTATTGCTCAATCCCCCCAAAGCACTCGCAATTGTTCTTTCATTTTTTCCTCGACTCATTTGTGCGGCAACGACATTGTATTTCAATGTGGCAAAGTTTAACTCTTGTGAGGTAAACTCTCTATCTATTGGGAATGAACTTCCATATCCAGCAGCAGAACCCAATGGATTTTGATCTACTACTTTCAATGTCGCATCTATTAAATATAGATCATCGATCAATAACTCCGCATAGGCGGAAAACCAAAGTCCAAAGGAGGATGGCATGGCAACTTGCAGGTGTGTGTAACCAGGAATCAATTTCTCCTTGTGCATATCGGAGAGCTCCAACAATGTTTCAAATAGTGTGCTTGTCTTTTCTTTGACTTCTATCAAGTTTTGTTTGTAATACAAACTCAAAGCAACCAAAACTTGGTCATTTCTGGAGCGCCCCGTATGAATCTTTTTCCCCACATCGCCATACCTCTTGGTGAGTTCAAACTCGATTTTGGAATGCACATCTTCAAATTGTTCTTCTATTTGAAAGGTCTCATCTTCTATTTGTTGTTGCAATGTCGATAACCCTTCTTCCAATTGTTGCAATTCTTCATTTGTGATACTATTGATCTTGTGCAACATTTTCGCATGTGCCAATGAAGCTTGTATATCGTATTTTGCAATGTACATGTCAATTTTTCTGTCATTTCCAACGGTGAAATGCTCTATTCTTTTATCTATTGTAAATCCTTTGTCCCAAAGTTTCATATCTTATTTTTTGTTTTCTTTTAAATTGAAGAGAAGCTAAACGATTACTCGATTTAACAATTTGACATATGTCTGTATCCCTTCTTCAATTTCGTTCAGATGGATGAATTCATCTGCCGAATGTGAACGCTTACTATCGCCAGGGCCCAATTTCAACGATGGGCAGCTCAAACAGGCTTGATCCGATAGTGTAGGTGAACCATAGGTCGTTCTTCCGATTGCGATTCCGGCTTGTACCAATTCGTGATCCAATGGAATCGATGAGGAGCTCAATTGCAAATCTCGAGGAACAATCTCGTCACAAGGAGCATTTTTTGTTAGGAAATTAGCGATTTCTTGATTGGAATACTTGTCGTTTACACGAACATCCACAACCAATTCGACCTCCGCAGGAACGGCATTGTGTTGTTTTCCCGCATTGATCTGGGTCACAGTCATTTTTACCCTTCCCAGAGTTTCTGAAGATTTGCCAAAATGTTGTTTTTGGAACCATTGCAATGTATCGATGGTTTTGTAAATGGCATTGTCATTGTTTGGATGTGCTGCATGGCTTGCTGTTCCCTTTACCAAGGCATCGAAAACGACCAAGCCTTTTTCGGCAACGGCCAAATTCATCAATGTCGGCTCACCGACTATGGCAACGTCTATCTTTGGAATAATGGATAGCATACTATTCAGTCCATTTTGTCCGCTACTCTCTTCTTCGGCAGACGCAACGACAACGAGATTGTATTTTAAACTTTCCTGACTATGAAAATGAGTGAAGGTTGCCAACAAGGACACCAAGCAGCCACCAGCATCATTGCTTCCCAAGCCATAGAGTTTCTCATCCTCGACAATCGCCTTGAAGGGATCTTTTGTATAGCCATTGTTGGGTTTTACGGTATCGTGATGGGAGTTTAACAATAATGTTGGTTTGGTCGCATCGTAATGTTTGTTTGTTGCCCATACGTTGTTGTTGTTTCTTTTGTAGGAAATGCCATTGTGCTTAAACCAATTTTCAATCAATAATGCTGTCCTGCCTTCTTCCGAAGAGAATGATTGTGTTTCGATTAGTTTCTTTAACAGTTCGATGGCTTCCTGTGTATATTGTATCAGTGTCTTCATCATACTTGAATTGTCGTGTGGTTTGTGGTTGATTCAAAAAGCATTTCTGATTTTCCTATGCAGACTTTCTGCACATTTTTATCGATCGCATGAAAGCAGTTGTTCAGCTTTGGTAACATACCGTCAGTAATCATACGCTGTTTCAATAAGTCCTGATAGTTTTCCTTGTTGATGTTTTCAATGACGGAATCGTTATCGTTAACATCTTTTAAGACACCGTTTTTTTCAAAGCAGTAATACAGTTCTGTTTTGTATCTGGGAGCAAAGGCAATGGCCAATTCAGAGGCAACTGTGTCCGCATTCGTATTTAATAGTTGCCCATTTTCATCGTGAGTGATTGCACAAAAGACAGGAGTGATCTTCTCCTTTAAGAGTAGGTTTGGAATTTGGGTGTTTATACGTTTTATGTCACCAGCGAAACCATAGTCGATGTCCTTGATTGGCCTTATGTCTGAAACGATGGTGTTGCCATCTGCACCAGTAAATCCAATGGCGTTGCATGCGTGTTGTTGTAGTTTGGCAACGATGTTCTTGTTGATCTTTCCTGCGTAGACCATTGTTATGATATCCAATGTCTCTGCATTGGTCACTCTTCTGCCCCCTATCATCTTGACTTCCACTTGCACTTGTTTTGCCAATCTGGTTGCTGATTTTCCTCCACCATGAACCAGTATCTTTAACTCTTTGATCTTCGAAAATTGAGCTAGGAATTGATTCAATGCCTTTGAATCGTCAATGATGCTTCCCCCGATTTTTATGATTTTCAATGTTTTCATTTTTTTGTTGATTTAGTTTTGATCGCGAGAATCATAGGTTTTCCAGTATTGTCTTCAATATGATTTGTGCAGCAAAGGTTCTGTTGTTTGCTTGTTTGATAACCACAGAATGCTCATTGTCCAAGACAGCGTCTTCCACGACTACATTTCTTCTTGCAGGTAGACAATGCATGAATTTTGCTTTTCCAAGTTTTTCCTTGGTCATCATCCAATCTGTGTCTTGGGAAATGATTTTTCCATAATCGGAGTAACTGCACCAGTTTTTTATATAAACGAAATCCGCATCCTTCATTGCTTCTTCTTGATTGTGATTGATAGGTGTGTTTTTGGTGATATTTGGATTCAATTCATAACCTTTGGGGTGTGTTATTGAAAAATCGACATCTAATTCATGCATTATGTTTACAAACGAATTTGCCACTGCATGTGGCAACGCTTTTGGGTGTGGAGCCCAAGACAAGACTACTTTTGGTCTGGTTTTGGTTTTTAGTTCCTCAATGGTAATGGCGTCAGTCAATGCTTGTAGTGGATGGGCAGTGGAACTTTCCATGTTTACAATGGGGACGGTTGCATATTTTGAAAAACTGCTTAAGATGAATTCAGATTCATCGGTCGTTTTGTTTTTTAATGAAGGAAATGCTCTTACTGCTATGACGTCTGCATATTGAGAAACCACTTTGGCCATTTCCTTTATATGTTCAGATGCGTCAGCATTCATAATGGTACCGTCTTCGAACTCGAGGTTCCAAGCATCATTCACATTCAAGGTAATAACTTGCATTCCTAGATTCTTTGCAGCCTTTTCCGTACTTAATCGTGTTCTTAGGCTAGAATTGAAAAAAAGCATGACCAATGTCTTGTTCTTTCCTGATTCAGAATTTTGAAATGGATTCTTTTTCAATTTTATGGCTTCTTGTATCGTTGAATTTGCATCTTCAAGATTGTTGATGTTTAAATAGTGTTTCATTTTAATAGTTCTTTTGTCAAAGCATCAAAAAACAGATCTATATGTTTTTTTTGAATGGTCAATGGGGGTAATATTCTAATGAGGTTGGGGTTTTTTGCGTTTCCGGTAAAAATGTGATGCTTGAAAATGAGGTTCTTTCTCAATTCGGCAATTGGAAAATTGAATTCCAACCCTAGCATCAACCCTCTACCTTTGACTCTTTTTACTTGAGAAATTGTTTTCGCCTTTTCTGAAAAATAGGAGGAAATCTCTTTTGCATTTTGCATCAAGTCTTCATTTTTCAAAACGTTCAATACGACCAAAGATGCTACGCAAGCCAAATGATTTCCTCCAAAAGTTGTACCTAGTAGACCAAATGAAGCTTCAATTCTCGGGTGGATTAAAATACCGCCTACTGGAAAACCATTTCCCATGCCTTTGGCCATTGAAATGATGTCTGGAGTAACCCCATGTCTTTGAAAGGCAAAGAAATCGCCAGTTCGTCCAAAACCGGATTGCACTTCGTCCATTATTAGAAGAGCATCGTGCTTTTTACATAAAGCTTCCAATGCCTTGTAGAACTCCGTAGTGCTTTCGTCTAGGCCTCCAACTCCTTGAATGCACTCTATGATGACAGCACAAACATCATTTTTTGACAAGGCTTTTTCTACGGAATCCATATCTCCGAGTTCAATGAATTCTACCTCTTGTTGTGCATTTATCGGTGCAATTATTTTTGTGTTGTCTGTTGCAGCAACTGCTGCAGAGGTTCTGCCGTGAAAGGCGTTTGTAAAGGAAATGACCTTTTTTTTATTGGTGTGGAAAGAAGCAAGTTTCAATGCGTTTTCATTGGCCTCTGCTCCAGAGTTGCATAAAAACAAATTGTAGTCCCAGCAATTGGAAAATCGAACAAGTTTCTTTGCCAATTGCTGTTGCAATGGGTTTTGAATGGAATTGCTGTAAAAGCCCAATTTGCCAACTTGTTCATTGATGTGCTTTACATATTCCGGGTGAGAATGACCAATTGAAATAACGGCGTGACCTCCATAGAGGTCTAAATATTCGATACCATTCTTGTCATGGACAAAAACGTCTTTTGCCTCTACGAGAGTAATGTCAAATAGTGGGTATACATTGAATAGGTTCATGATTTCTTCGATTAAAAATAGTTTGCTTTGAGATTGAGTCCTTCGGATTCTTCAAATCCAAACAACAGATTCATATTCTGAATTGCCTGTCCCGAGGCACCTTTCAATAGGTTGTCAATGATGCTTGTTATCAATAGCTTGCCATTATGTTTGTGTAGATGAATCAAGCAATTGTTAGTGTTTACAACTTGTTTCAAATGTATGTTTTCATCAGAGACAAAAGTGAATTTGGCATCTTTGTAAAACGCTTTGTAAATACGTTTGACATCTTCTATGTTGCCTTCGAAATTGGTATAAGCCGTTGCAAAGATTCCTCTGGAAAAATCGCCTCTATTTGGGATGAACACAATTTCCGAATCAAAATGTTCCTGTAACCCATTCAAGGATTGAGTGATCTCACCTAGATGCTGATGTACAAATGGTTTGTAATGTGAAAAATTGTTTGCCCTCCAAGTGAAATGTGTGGTCGCGGATAGCGAGGTTCCTGCACCGGTTGCTCCAGTGGCGGCATTGACGTGTACATTGGTATGTAGTAACTTGGCATTGGCCAATGGCAACAATGCCAATTGGATTGCTGTGGCAAAACATCCTGGATTGGCAATGTGCTTTGCTTTTTGAATGACTTCCCTTTGTAGTTCCGGTAGACCGTATGTGAATTGCCTACCTTGAAAAATTTGATCTTCTTTTAACCTGAAATCATTGCTTAGATCTATGATTCTAGTATGATCGGAAAAGGAATGATCTTCTAGGAATTTTTGAGAGTTCCCGTGGCCCAGACATAAAAACAATGCATCGACGTTCGGGTTGATTGCATTTGTGAAAAGCAAATCTACGGATCCAACGAGATCTTGATGAACGTGACTGACCTTATTTCCTGCATTAGATGTGCTATATGCGAAGTTGATGTTTGCTTTGGGATGATTTGCCAATAACCTAATTAATTCTCCTGCTGTGTATCCAGCGCCGCCGATAATTCCAACTTGTATCATGATTGAGGATTTATTTGTTGATATATCTTGTTTTGATTTCCAAGAACCTTGATGAAACCTTTTACTTCTTCCGCAGTCCAACCTGTATTCATTTCTCCATAGCTTCCATACTTGGCATTCATGAGGTCGTGTCTGGAAGCAATGCCGTCCAGGGTGAAATGGTATGGTTTCAAGCTTACGAATACATCTCCGGAAACTTGAGTTTGACTGCTTTCCAAAAAGGCTTCTATGTTTCTCATTACTGGATCTGAATACAGACCTTCGTGCAAGTGCATTCCATAAAAACCAGAGATGTGCTCTTTATGCTGCAATTGCCATTTTGTGAGTGTGTGTTTTTCCAATAGATGATGCGCCTTTATAATGATCAAAGCTGCTGCTGCCTCAAAACCAACTCGTCCTTTGATTCCAACTATGGTGTCACCAACGTGGATGTCTCTTCCAATTCCAAATCTTGAAGCGATGTCGTTAAGTGTTTGTATTGCCTTTTCAGAAGTTTCCTCTTTGTCATTTATAGCTATTAACTCACCTTTTAGAAATGTCAACTTTATTTTTTCGGTGCTAGTTTTTTCAACTTGGGAGGGGTATGCAAATTCAGGCAATGGCTTTTCCGATGTCAAGGTTTCTTCTCCACCAATGCTGGTTCCCCAAAGCCCTTTGTTTATGGAATATTTTGCTTTTTCCCACGAGAGGGCAATTCCATTGTCCTTTAAATAGTCTATTTCCTCTTGTCTGGGTATGCGTTGATCTCTGATAGGGGTGACGATTTCAATTTCTGGAGCCAATGTTTGAAAGATCATATCGAACCTTACTTGGTCGTTTCCTGCTCCGGTGCTACCATGTGCGATGTATTTTGCACCTATGCTTTTGGCGTATTTGGCGATCTCAATGGCTTGAATGACACGTTCTGCACTTACGGATAGCGGGTAGGTGTTGTTTTTCAATACATTGCCAAAGATCAAGTATTTGATGATTTTGTGGTAATAGGTGTTGATGGCATCGATGTTTTTATAAGTGGAAACTCCCATCTTATAGGCATTGTTCTCAATTGTTTTGATTTCCTCAAGGGTGAATCCGCCAGTGTTGATGCTCACTGCGTGAACATCGAACCCTGCTTTCGATAAACTAACGGCACAATAGGAGGTGTCTAATCCGCCACTATAGGCCAGTACTAACTTTTTCATTTTTCGTGTTTTTTCAGGTGGATGGTTTCTTTGATTATTTTCAATCTTTGGAATACCTTTTCTTTGATTTTTACTTGCTCTCCCGGTTTTTCTTCAGGATCGTAAAGCATCCCTGTGCACAAGCACATTTGTTGATTAGTGCGTTGCAATACATCATAGTTCTTGCAAGTTTGGCAACCGCTCCAAAACGATTGATCGTCTGTTAACTCTGAGAATGTTACTGGTTTGTAGCCTAATTCGTTATTCAATTTCATTACGGCAAGACCTGTTGTGATGCTAAAGACCTTGGCATTTGGGAATTTGGTTCTTGAGTGATCGAATATTAGCTTCTTGATTTGTTTTGCAATTCCTTTCCCTCTAAAATCCGGATGGACTATCAGCCCTGAATTGGCAACGAATTTCTCGTGGCCCCAAGCTTCTATGTAGCAAAATCCTGCAAGTTTTTCTCCATTCAATGCAATTACGGCATTGCCGTTCTCCATCTTTTCAATGATGTACTCCGGTTCGCGTTTTGCAATTCCAGTACCTCTAACTTTGGCTGCCATGGATATGGTGTCGCATATCTGTTCTGCATAAATGGCATGTGATTCATCAGCAATGACAATTTTCATTGTTGTAGTTTAAAATTTGTGAATAATTGAAGTATGTGTTTTTGAGAAATGGAACCGGACTCACCTAAGTTCCTGGAATAGAGAAGTACCCTTACGGGCGACGACGGAAAACTGGGGGCATAACAACACCAGCACTGCAAGTGACAATGAGGTTTCTATAAGATGTTATGAAAAAAAGGTGATTCAAGAATTTAAAAATAAAATGACGTAAATAGTTTACAAAGAAGCGGGTTATCCGTTGCGGCGACAGCGCAAGGGGTAGCTGGGTAAACTAGAAGATGTTATACGTATGTTATTTTTTAATGTAATCATCGAGGCTAAATTAACAATAATATTTTATTTACTATACAAATTAATTGGAAATAAAAAAATATTGACGACTCTTTGCTTTATTTTTTAGAATGAATGCGTTTAACTTGTCGTATCTATGGCATTTGGGTTTTAATGCAGGCCTTCAATCAATTTTTCACATGATTGCAATGTTTCTTCTATATCCTTTATGGTAGTCCTAGGATTGATTAGGCACATTCTCAAAACCACTTGATTTTGTAATACCGTTGTAACCAACAAAGCTTCTCTGGAATCAATGATTTTTTTTGAAATTTCTTGATTTAGAACATCCAATTCTTTTTCTGAAAACGATTTGCCTATGGGATTGTATCTGAAATTTATGACCGCCAGCGTGGCAGGAGAAACTACTTCCCAGTTTGAACTTTTTCTAAGTAAACCTTCTACACTTTCTGCCAGATCTATATTGTAGGATACGGCTTTTCTAAATGCGTCCATTCCAAATGTTTTGAGGGACATGTAAAACTTTAAAGCTCTAAAGCGTCTCGTTAGTTGGATGCCGTGGTCATAAAAGTTGATTTCGGAAGTGTTGCCTTCTATGTCTCTCAAATATTCTGGTTTTTCGCTAAAGGTTTGACTTAGCCATTTATGGTTGCGAACCAACAAACAGCCCATTTCATAAGGTTGATACAGCCATTTATGGGGGTCTATGGTTAATGAATCGGCTTTTTCTATGCCTTTTAACAAAACATTCCCTTTTTTAGAAAGTATGGCTGCAGCTCCATAGGCACCATCAATGTGAAACCATAATTTTTCTTTTTTACAGATTTTGGATATGTCATTCAGAGGATCCACGGTTCCAGTATTTGTGGTTCCAGCAGAAGCTATTATGCAAAAAGGCTCCAAGCCTTCCAGTCTATCCTTTGCAATGGCATTTTTAAGTTTGTTGATGGCCATTTTAAATTCAATGTCAGTAGGGATGATACGAACTTGTTCTTTCTTGAAACCCAATACGCGAATGGCTTTGATGTTTGAGGAGTGTGCTTGATCCGACATGTAGATGATGGCTTTGGAAAAATCATCTCCACAACGTTGTCTTCTAGCGGTTACCAAAGCGGTCAAATTTGCCATGGAACCGCCGCTAGTAAAAATCCCTCCGCCTTTCCTTGTTGGGAATTTAAAGAGCTTTAGCAACCAATTCATGGTTACGATCTCTAATTCTGCAGCTGCAGGTGATGCAGCCCAACCACCAGAGAACACATTGAAACCTGTAGCAAGAGTGTCGGCCATGACGCTTACGTAATTGCTAGGACCCGGAACAAAGGAAAATGACTTTGGATGGGAAACGATATTGCTATTAGGGAGTACTTCATTTATGACACGGTTCAAGACCTCTTGAAAATGAGTAGGTTCATCGGGGATCCCCATGTTGAAAAGAGAATCCATCTCTTCTCGTGAGGCTTGAGTCACAGGCATTTTGTCATGTTCACTTGCGAAATGTTCAACTATGGCATCAATGACTTGATAGCCAAAAGACTTCATGTCTTCTTTGCTCAATTGTAATTTGTGGGATATGCTCATTATCAATGTGTTATTGATTTGTGGAAATATTAATTGTAAGCTTATGATTTTGCAAATCATTGTTTTTCTAGTAGGTATGAACCCTATTTCAATTCATTCAGATGAGTTGTAGCCTCAATTTCGTAAGCTTCTGTGTTGTATTCAAATATTCTAGCATTGAATATTCCTTTCAATTGTATGGAATCATCTTTGACTTCTAGCCAACTTCCTTCTCTCAAACCAACGACTGGTTGCGTATTGAACTTGTGAAACTCTTTTATTCTGGTTTCCCTTGTTTCCCCCATATGTGTGCTGTCGGTATTTGGATCCAAATAATGAGGGTTGATGTTAAAGGGGACAAGTCCCAATGTTTTAAAGCTAGGCGGATATACGATAGGCATGTCGTTGGTGGTATGCATCGTCAAACCACAAACATTGCTTCCTGCACTTGTACCGAGGTAAGGTGTGCCATTGTAGACTGCTGTCTTCAAGGCAGTCAAGCAGTTGTTTTTGTATAGCTGACTTACAAGGACAAAGGTGTTTCCTCCACCTACATAGATGGCTTTGGCCTGTTCGATGGCCTTAGCAGGGCTTTCAAATTCATGAATTCCCCTCACGTTCTTGCCAATGGGCTCCAATGCAATTGCTATTTTGTTCGTATAGTCATCGTGAGATATCCCACCAGGTCTGGCATAGGGAATGAAAAGTATCTCGTCGGCACCTTTGTAGAAATCGACTAATTCATCTAAAAGATATTCTAAAGGTTTACCCCCATAAATGGTAGATGTACTCGCTATTATTAAATGTTTCATTTGTTTTCCTTGTAGGTTGTTTAGGTATATGACAAAATTGCTTGCAATGGTACCATTGCTTATTCTATTTAGTAGAATAATTATAATTGTTGTAAATTTATGTAAACATTGGTTTTAACAAAATTTTAAAGCAGCTTTTAATTTTAATTAAGATTTGAAAACCGTTCTTTACCATTAATAAAAACTAACTGAATGCGATCATCCTTATTAACATATATGTTGTCATTCTATGTATGCTTTGCTTTTTGTCAAAGTACGGATAGGGTGGAAGTCACTGGAAAGATAATAGTAAGTATAGGTGATGTGGAAGGCGTAACGGTGTTCAATGCTTCGTCAAACAAAGGGACGATAACAAATGCCAAGGGTGAATTTAAGATAAAGGTGGCTTTAAATGACAAAATAGAAGTTTCGGCTTTACAATTCATTCCATTTAAATTGTCTATAAATCAAGATGTCATAGATTCCAATACATTGAAGGTGTATTTGGTCGAGCGAGTAAACAATCTGGATGAGGTGGTCATACTGCCATATGGCTTGACGGGTTTTTTGCAAGTTGACACTAAAAATACGATAGTGATGAAACCAGTAAGTTTCAGCTTTGGAAGCTTTAACGATTTCGATATGTCAGATGATTACCATAGTGGGGTAGAAAATATAGCCATAGCTCAATCACCAAAGTACTTGGCCGATTTTGGACAAATATTGAAACTGATCGTACCATCGTTGTTCAAGAAGAGAAGCAAGGAAGAAAAGAGGGCAGCCTTGACAACTGCAATGAAAGAACCTGAGGTTTCAAAATTGTTTGAGGAGTTTCAGGATGAATACTTCAATAACAACTATGGCATCCCAAAGGATAAGGTGGGAGCTTTTATTCTTTTTCTGGAAAATGAAAGCTTTGATGTTACCCTTTTGAGACCGGAAAATGAAATGAAACTCATAGAAGCCCTTCAGAAGAAAAGTAAGTTGTTTTTAAAGCAAGGCCATTGAGAGCAATTAAAATCGTATTCAGCATTTTAATGGGGCTCAATTTGGGATATGCACAAATGACGGAACTGTCAGGAGTTGTTGAAGCCAATGAAAGTGTCGATGGCATTCACGTGGTAAACAAGTCCAGAAGGCAATACGCAACTACCAATGCATCTGGAAAATTCAAGATACAGGTAATGGTTAAAGACACCTTGGTGATATCTTCGGTACAATACAAACTGGTGTCACTAGCTGTTTCGGAGGAAGACATCGCAGTTAAAAAACTTACGGTGAAGTTGGAACCTAAGGTAAATGAATTGGATGAGGTCGTTGTAGGGAAAATACTTACAGGAGATTTGTCTTCGGATATTTTGAACTCGGATGCAAAACCAGATATCAATTTCTATGATGTAGGCATACCAGGGTACACGGGGGAAAAGAAGACGGCAAACGAAAGGCGTTTGCAGGAAGCTTCAGAGGTGAATCCTACTTTGGGAGGCTCTTTGGGAGGCGCAGGCATATCTGTCTCTGCCATCGCATTGATCAATGCCATAACAGGAAGGACAAAGAGATTGAAGCACATTGTGAAGTTGGAACGGGATGAAGCCTTGATGTATGGGCTAAAGGCCAGATTGTCCGAGAGCTTTTTCGATGAGCATCCCTTGGAGAACAACTTGAAGATGGATTTTCTCTATTTCTGTTCGGAAGATGAGAATTTTATGGAACAATGCGGAACGAGCGACCTGGAAGCATTGGAGTTTATGAAGGAGAAGTACAAGCAATACCAAATAAATAGGGCAGTGAAAGAATAACAAAAAATTTGGAATGCTTTTTGAATCAAATGATTAGTTTTGAAACTGAAATACAAGTACCATGTCTAAAATAAGAAAATACCTGTTCCTCTTGATTCTGCCATTGTTTGCCTTCACCACGGTACACAAGTATTATGTAAGTGTAACACAGATAGATTACATAAAAGAAAAACAAACGATACAGATCACCTCTAGGATCTTCATTGATGATTTTGAGCGCTTGTTACAAGAACGATACGACGAATCCATAATATTGGACACGGGGAAGGATGAGAAGCAAATCGATTTATATATGGAAAGATACATCAAATCGAAATTGTTGATAAATGTGAACAACCAACCAGTGAAATTCACCTTCTTGGGTAAGGAATACGAAGATGACATCATACATTGCTATATGGAAATAGAGAATATAGAAGAGGTCAAATCCTTTGAAGTGAAGAACAAGGTGCTTTTTGATATGTTCGAAGAACAAAAGAACATAGTAAGGACTTTCATAAACTCAAAACATAAAACATTCGTATTAATTCCCGAAAACGATAAAGGTTTGTTAAACTTCTAATAAAAATTAACGTATAAATCCTAAAAATTGTTAATTTGACGACCTATTTATTTCAAAAAATAACAATTTTTAAAGATGACTAAACTTAAGTATTATTTTCTTTCGGTTATGTTTGTCTCCATAGGAGCCATGGCTCAACAGGGACAGGAAGAAAAATCAGAACAAAAACAAGGGCATACGAACAACAACAAGTTCAAACAGTTGTATGATGAGTTCTCTACGCCAAATATGTATCGCTCTGCTTCAGGAGCACCAGGTGCTGCTTATTACCAGCAACAAGCAGATTACAAAATGGACTTGGAACTTGATGATGTCAATGCCAAGCTTTCAGGGAACGAAACGATTACTTATACGAACAATTCCCCTGATGCCTTGAAATACCTTTGGGTACAATTGGATCAAAATATGAGAGCAAAGGATTCCAAGACTCCTTTGATAGAGGGTAGTGGAATAGCACCAGCACAGATGGCCGGGTCATTTGCAAATAGTTATATGACCGATGGTTTTGATGGTGGATTCAACATACAGGAAGTCAAGGATGCAAACGGTAAGCCATTAACTCATATGATCAATAGGACGATGATGCGCATAGAGCTACCTCAAGCTATGAAAACCGGTGATAAGTTCACTTTTTCGATCAAATGGTGGTATAACATCAATGATCACGTAAACGGAAGAGGACGTTCCGGTTATGAGTATTTTGCAGATTCAGACAATAGAAACTACGTGATAGCTCAATTCTACCCTAGAATGGCTGTCTATAGTGATGTGGAAGGCTGGCAAAACTCTCAGTTTTGGGGACGTGACGAGTTTGCTTTGCCATTTGGAAATTTTGAAGTAAATATTACAGTACCAGCAGATCATATTTTGGATGGAACAGGGAAATTGATGAATAGAAAGGAAGTCTTCTCAAAAGAAATGATGAAGCGCTACAACAAGGCGAAGAAATCTTTTGATGAGCCAGTGATAATCGTAAGTCAAAAAGAAGCTGAAAAGAAAGAAAAGACAAAGTCTAAGGAGAAAAAGACGTGGAAGCTATATGCTGAAAATGTTCGTGACTTTGGTTTTGCAACATCACGAAAGTACATATGGGACATGATGGCCGTTAAAATTGGAGGGAAAGACGTTATGGCTGTGTCTATGTACCCGAAGGAAGGAAATCCATTATGGGAACAATGGTCTACAAAAGCTGTGGCTAGTACATTGAAATCATACTCACGTATGACATTCGATTACCCATATCACAAAGCCATTTCCGTACACGCCAAGCAACAAGGAATGGAATATCCAATGATATGCTGGAATTACGGACGACCAGACAAGGATGGAAACTACAGTGATAGAACAAAGTTTGGAATGATGAGTGTTATCATACACGAGGTAGGTCACAACTTCTTCCCAATGATTGTGAATAGCGATGAGCGCCAATGGACATGGATGGATGAAGGATTGAACACATTCGTACAATACGTGGCAGAGCAAGATTTTGGGAAATGGTATCCAGATGCATTGTCTGAAGGACAAACATCATACCCATCACGTCGTGGTCCTGCAGCAAATATCGTAAACTATATGGGAGGAGACCAAGATTACATTGCTCCAATCATGACAAAAGGATTGAATACACACCAATTTGGTAACAACGCATACGGAAAACCAGGAACAGCATTGAACATTCTTCGTGAGACAGTCATGGGACCTGAATTGTTTGACTATGCCTTTAGAGAATATGCACAACGTTGGATGTTCAAGCACCCGACACCAGAAGATTTCTTCAGAACTATGGAGGATGCATCGGCATTCGATTTGGATTGGTATTGGAGAGGCTGGTTCTACACTACGGATTTCGTGGACATAGGAGTGAAGGAAGTGAAGAAATTCTATGTGTCAGGAGAACCTACTGAGCGAGTTAAGCAAATGGCTAAAGCCAGAGGGATGAAATTGAGCGATTTGCCTCCATTGGTATTTATGGTGGAAGAAGGAAGTGAAGAGTACAAGGAAGAAATGAAGAAAGGAACGCTTTTGGAGAACTCACCATCACTCAAAGAATACGTAATGGACAATTTTTCTGCAGAAGAAAGAGCAAAAATGAAGGAACCTAAGTATTTCTACAATGTGACATTCGAAAAGCCAGGTGGCTTGGTAATGCCAATCATAGTAGAGTATACCTATTCGGATGGAACTTCTAAGACCGAAACTTATCCAGCTCAAATCTGGAGACTCAACGATAGCGAAGTAAGTAAGGCTGTAGCTTCAGACAAGGAGATAGTGGGAATCAAAGTAGATCCTAAGATGGAAACGGCAGATGTCGACACCTCTAACAATTCTTGGCCTAAAGAAGTGAAGCAGAGTGACTTCGATAAGTTCAAGAACAAAGTGAAAAACTAAATAGACATAAAAACGTTTATAATCCAAAACTCGGAAGACAGCAATGCCTTCCGAGTTTTTTTATGACTATAATTGACTATTGTTATCCTCTGACTTGGATCGTTGGATCCCATTGGTAGTAACCAAATAAAATGGGATTTCCATTGTTGTCACGCTCGTAAAGTGCAAAAACGATTCTATAGCCTTCCGTTCCGGCATTGGTCACAGAAGCTTGGTAAAACCAAAATTGCTGACTTCCAATATGTGCAGGAAGTACATTCGGGCCAGAAGGAGATACGCCATTTTTGGTGAATGTAAGACTGGAGAAAGGCCCAAAGACATTGTCTCCGCTATATCTGGTAATGCCATAAAGCAATATCGAATCTTCGAAGTTGTTGGAAGCAGAAACTGCAAAGAAACGTACGTTATCCCCTACATTGGCGCTAAATTCCAAATCACCAGTACCACTTCCGGACATAGTATTGGAGGTTGCAACCATAAAACCATATTGATGGCCTATCGCTGTTGGGTTGTTTTGATCTTTGCTCGGATTAGGATACGCATTGGTAACACCAACGGCATCT
Source organism: uncultured Bizionia sp. (assembly GCA_947496215.1). Taxonomy (GTDB): domain Bacteria; phylum Bacteroidota; class Bacteroidia; order Flavobacteriales; family Flavobacteriaceae; genus JAHDHI01. Next base: position 147,468 of record CANMCF010000009.1, on the reverse strand, counting down.
ATCGTTATTTGAACGTTTATTGTTTTACTCATAATATATTGTTTTAATTACCTACTCGTTTTTAGGCATTTCGGTTAACTCCTGCTCAATTGGTTTATAAATGACTTATCTAGAATTCGTTGTTTTATAGACTGTTGAACAATGCTAAATTATTTCAAATTCAGAGTGAATTTGAACGCAGAACTACTGAAATGAAAAACTAGGTATAACAAGTCAGTACGATAAGTATGAATACGTAAAAAGAAATGAGGTGGTTTAAGCTACGAATACGTGAAACTACTTGAAATGCAAATCGAGTAGTATTGATTTGTTGAATGAAGAAAGGTGTTTGGGTGTAATTGTAAGTCATTCAGTTGTTTACGGAGTGTGTAGTGAGGGGTTTTGACTTAGTGTCTTGAAAGTCAGCTAGAATGAAGTTTCATGGTGTGGAATTGATATTTTTTTTATTAAAAGAATGTCATATTCAAAATATTTTTTACTTCACACTGATTTTATTACATTAGCGTTCATTAAAAACTAATCAAACAAAAATAATATGGAATCAATGATGATTTATATGCCGATAGCAATGGCTGTATTAGGTTTAATCTATATGTGGATTAAACGAACTTGGGTAATGAAACAGGATGCAGGAGATGGAAAGATGAAGGAAATTTCAGACCATATCTATGAAGGCGCTTTGGCGTTCTTGAGTGCAGAGTACAGGTTGTTGGCAATTTTTGTTGTGATAGTAAGCATATTGCTGGGTATAGTGTCTGTCATAGTACCTACTACGCATTGGTTGATCGTAATAGCCTTTGTTTTTGGAGCTGTTTTTTCTGCTTTTGCTGGGAACATAGGTATGAAGATAGCGACAAAAACCAATGTGAGAACAACACAAGCTGCACGGACGAGTTTGCCAAATGCCCTTAAAATTTCTTTTGGAGGTGGTACGGTAATGGGATTGGGTGTAGCAGGTTTGGCTGTTTTGGGCTTAACTACATTCTTCATTGTATTCTTTCACTTTTTTATGGAAGGAGCTTGGACGTCTACAGGAGATATGACCATAGTATTGGAAACTTTGGCAGGCTTCTCATTGGGAGCCGAGTCCATAGCCTTGTTTGCCCGCGTTGGTGGAGGAATCTACACGAAGGCAGCAGATGTTGGAGCAGATTTGGTTGGTAAGGTAGAAGCAGGAATTCCAGAAGATGATCCAAGAAATCCAGCGACGATAGCTGATAATGTAGGAGACAATGTAGGAGACGTGGCAGGAATGGGAGCTGATTTGTTTGGGTCTTATGTGGCAACGGTATTGGCAGCGATGGTCTTGGGTAACTATGTAATAAAAGATATGGGAGGAAGCATTGCCGATGCCTTTGGAGGGATAGGACCAATCTTATTGCCAATGGCAATTGCAGGAGCTGGAATCATCATTTCCATAATCGGAACGATGTTGGTAAAGATAAAAAGCAACGACGCCAAGGAATCTCAAGTAATGGGAGCATTGAATGTCGGGAATTGGACATCTATCGTCTTGGTGGCTTTGGCTTGTTTTGGGTTATGTGTTTGGATGTTGCCAGAAACTATGAAGATGGAGTTCTTCGGAGAAGGACTACAGGATATTTCCAGTATGAGAGTGTTTTATGCAACATTGGTAGGTTTGGTAGTTGGAGCAGTGATATCCTCAGTAACGGAATACTATACGGGGTTAGGAAAGAAGCCTATATTGAAAATAGTACAACAATCCAGCACGGGAGCTGGAACCAACATCATTGCAGGTTTGGCAACAGGAATGATTTCCACATTCCCTTCGGTATTGTTGTTTGCAGGAGCAATTTGGGCATCTTATGCATTTGCAGGATTTTACGGAGTAGCTTTGGCAGCTTCTGCCATGATGGCGACAACGGCAATGCAATTGGCAATTGATGCTTTTGGACCTATCTCTGACAATGCAGGTGGAATTGCCGAAATGAGCGAGCAAGAACCAATAGTGAGAGAACGTACGGACATATTGGATTCTGTGGGGAATACGACGGCAGCAACAGGAAAAGGGTTTGCCATTGCATCAGCGGCATTGACATCCTTGGCTTTGTTTGCTGCGTATGTGACCTTTACCGGAATCGACGGTATCAATATATTCAAAGCACCAGTTTTGGCAATGTTGTTTGTTGGAGGAATGGTGCCAGTGGTGTTTTCTGCTTTGGCCATGAATGCGGTAGGAAAAGCAGCAATGGAAATGGTACAGGAAGTACGTCGCCAATTTAGGGACATACCAGGGATAATGGAAGGAACAGGAAAGCCTGAATACGACAAGTGTGTGGCTATTTCAACAAAGGCCTCTTTGAGAGAAATGATGTTGCCGGGGTTATTGACCATTGGATTTCCGTTGGTCATTGCATTTGTACCATTGTTATTCGGAATGGATAAATTGGCAATTGCTGAAATGCTAGGAGGTTATATGGCTGGAGTTACCGTAAGTGGAGTACTTTGGGCAATTTTTCAAAACAATGCAGGAGGCGCTTGGGACAATGCAAAGAAATCTTTTGAAGCAGGTGTTGAAATAAATGGGGAAATGACCTTTAAGGGATCCGATGCTCATAAGGCAGCAGTAACAGGAGATACTGTAGGTGACCCTTTCAAGGATACATCGGGGCCGTCTATGAACATTCTAATCAAGTTGACATGTCTAATCGGATTGGTAATAGCTCCTATCTTGGGAGGGCATACGGAAGAGGGTGTGGCTATGTTGGATATCAGAAAAGAAACCAAGACGGAAATAATCAAAGAGGTATCTGTTGAAATAGATGATGAGGTTAATCAGACAAGTAATGCCAAAGGAGTTATTACGAGCAAGACCACAGACGAAAATGGAGATATGCAAATAACCAAACAAGAAATAGAGGGAGCTTTAGAGGAGGTAGAAGTGAAAGCCGAAGAAATCGTAAAAGAAATCGAAGCAAGGGAAGAGTCGAAAGGCTAATCACAAAATATATAAACATATGGAAAACCACGCTTTTACAGCGTGGTTTTTTAGATTATACCACCTTTTAGATTGATCAAGGTATTTGTAAATCCTCTCTCTTTTAGAATGGCTATTGCTCCTTTGCTTCTAGTTCCGGATTTGCAGTAAACTATCAAATCTGTGGTGATTGGTATTTCTTCATAGCGTGTTTCAAGTTCATCTAGAGGGATATGCAATCCACCAATGTTATATTCTTCACGCTCTGGATGAGTCCTTACATCCAGCAAATCATAAGCTGTTTTTCTGTTTCTTAATTCGGTCAAGGTGATTTCAACATCGTTTTCTTGCAATGAACAGGAAATGGAATAGTCATTTTCCAATTGATCGATCTTAATGGTTTCGTTCTTGGAAAAAGTCAAAATCAATTGTTGCATGGTGAGAGCATCAAAGGTAAGTAGCTTCCCAGACAGAATTTCTCCTATCCCGCAAATCACTTTTATGGCCTCATTGGCTTGCAAAGCTCCTACGATACCAGGTAGAACTCCTAAAACGCCTGTATCTGAACAGTTAGGCATGGCGTCGGGTTTGGGAGGAGTGGGAAACAAACATCTATAGGTGGGGCCATTTTTGTGATTGAATACGGAAACTTGACCTTCGAACTTGAAGATGGATCCAAAAATCAAAGGCTTACCCGTTAGTACAGCAGCATCATTTGCAAGATAGCGTGTGGGGAAATTATCACTAGCATCTATGATTACATCATAGGAATCGAAGAATTTCAAGGCGTTTTTTGGGGATAGCCGTTCTGTATGGACTTTGAAATTTACGAATGGATTTAATCCAGAGAGTCTCTTTGCAGCAATTTTGGCTTTGAATTCACCGATGTCACAATGTGTATATAGTATTTGTCGTTGCAAGTTGGTCTGATCCACGATGTCATTGTCCACGATGGCTATGCTGCCAATGCCAGCTGCTGTTAGATACTGTAGAATGGGGCAGCCCAAACCTCCAGCTCCAATGACCAAAGCCTTGCTTCTTTTTAGTCTCAATTGGCCTTCAGTTCCTATTTTGTCCAAAATGAGATGACGGTTGTATTGCGTTTGTTCTTCTGGTGTCAACATATGACTTTATTCATTTTAGATGATTTCTGTAGAGGTGTCTTTTTTTGAAATGAATGTTCTTAATTTTTTCAATAGATTTCCTCTGGATGCTTCTTGCGTAGCTTTCAAACAGGTTAAGATATTGTCAAGTTCATCATTTATCCATCTATTGAAATTGTTTTCTAGAGGAATTTCCTCATACCATGGGAAAACCTCAGAGTCTCTAGAGAGGCATTCTCCCCAAATTTGACCTTTTGCTTTGCCTTTAACGATGAGTATTATGCCACGCCCGCATTTTGTACTCTTTAGCCACACGTTGCCATTTGTAAGTTGATCATAATGAAAACCATTCACTAGTTTTTTTGTTCTGCTTACAATGGGGAATTCTATGGATGGGTTGAAACTTTCGTCATCCAATTGGATGAGGTCGTCTACAAAGTTTGTTTTGATTAAAGGGGAGGTTTCTTTTTTGGTGTCGTCTATGCCATTTGCGATATTTAGAACGAAGCTTCTGTAATCTTCTGGTAATTTCAATTCGAATTTTTTTTCAAAATATTCGACATCTTGTAACCTTGCTACAGGATGAAAACTGTACTGAGATCTTTTATCCAATCTCTTTATTAATTTAACTTTTTCTATGAGGGAGTTCATTTTAAATGTATATATGGATTATTAATTAGCGCTTTAGTCGACAAACTGCTCCCAATCTTTCCAAATCACTTCCAACCCTTGCTGTTTCAACATTTCGACTATGGCTTCGGTGGAACGTTCGTCGGAAATTTCAAATTGTTCCAAGGATTGTTTTTCTACCACATAGCCACCGGGATTTGTTTTGGATTCTGCGCTGATGGAAGTGACGCCAATATTTACGATGTTGTTTCTAAACGTTTCACTTTCTCTAGTTGACATGGACAATTCGACATCTTCATCGAGCAATCTAAATGCACAGATGAGTTGAACCAAGTCCGCATCGGTCATTTCCACTTTGGGTTCCAATCCTCCAGAATGTGGACGTAATCTAGGGAATGAAATGGAATATTTGGTTTGCCAGTAGGCCTTTTGCAAGTATTTCAAATGTAAAGCTGTAAAGAAGCTATCGGCACGCCAATCTTCCAACCCAAACAAGGCTCCCAATCCAATTTTATGGACACCTGCCTTTCCCAACCTATCTGGAGTGTCCAATCTGTAGTCGAAATTTGATTTCTTTCCCTTGGGATGATGTTTCTTGTATTCATCCCGATGGTAGGTTTCTTGATAGACCAAAACGGCATACAATCCATTGTCTTTTAGTACTTCGTATTCTTCCTGATCCAAAGGTTGTACCTCGATGGTGATGTTCGAAAAATGAGAACGAATCAATTGCAATGCATTTTTTATGTAATCGACTCCAACTGTCTTGTTTGCTTCGCCTGTAACCAATAGGATATGATCATATCCTTTGGATTTGATATATCCTACCTCTCTCAGTATTTCTTTGTCTGTGAGTGTGCGTCTTGGTATCTTGTTTGTCATGCTGAATCCGCAATAGGTGCATATGTTTTGGCATTCGTTACTTAGATACATGGGGGAATACATTTGTATGGTATTGCCAAAGCGCTTTTTCGTGACTAGTCTACTGGATTGTGCCATTTGTTCTAGATATGGTTTGGCTGCAGGTGATATCAATGCCTTGAAGTCCTCTAGGTCTCGTTTTCTATTGCGTAAAGCGCTTATAACATCTTTTTCTGTTTTGTCAAAGATGCTTTTTAGGGTTTCATCCCAATTGTATTGGTTGAATATGGATTTAAAGCTTTTGGTTTTGGAATCGTTGCTTTTGATTATGGACATATTCATATTTTATTTTTTTGATGACATATTTTTGACATTTCACTATTCATTGATATGAATTAACTTTTCATTGGTATTTGAATTTGTGAGATCATTCAATGAGTCTTTCATACAATTCAAACACCTCATTTTTTAAATACCCTACTTGTTTGATAATCCACAGGTTAGTTTTTTTTTGCTTAGTTCAAAAAACTGGTCAATGGACTACTAGCTTCTGCGTGTGCTTTGATGGGGGCTAATTTTGCATTGTATGCAGCTCTACCGGCTTCTACTGCCATTTTAAATGCTTTGGCCATTGCGACAGGTCGTTGTGATACGGCTATTGCAGTATTTACCAATACGGCATCAGCTCCCAATTCCATGGCATAGGCAGCATGCGATGGTGCTCCGATACCGGCGTCGACAATGACTGGGACATTGCTTTGTTCTATGATTATTTCTAGGAAATCGTTGGTTTTTAGTCCTTTGTTGCTCCCTATTGGAGAGCCCAATGGCATTACACATTGAGTGCCTACTTCTTCCAAGCGCTTGCACAATACTGGATCTGCGTGAATGTATGGCATGACTACAAAGCCTAATTTCACCAATTCTTCAGTAGCTTTTAATGTTTCTATGGGATCTGGCAACAAGTATTTGGGGTCAGGATGAATTTCTAGTTTTATCCAATTGGTTTCCAATGCCTCTCTTGACAACTGCGCTGCGAAAACCGCCTCTTTCGCATTTCTCACTCCAGAGGTGTTTGGCAATAGGTTTATTCTTGGATGCCCAAGGTGTGTTAAAATGTCATCATCTTGATTTTGAACGTCTACTCTTTTTAGGGCAACCGTAACCAATTCGCTCTCTGAAGCAGACAATGCTTCTTCCATTATTGTTGATGAACTGAATTTTCCAGTTCCAGTAAACAATCTGGAGAGGAACTCCTTGTCTGCTATTCTTAATATATCGTACATGTTTTGTTTTTTTTTGATCTACTTAGAAAGATTGATTTGTAGATTCGTTTTAATTATTCTTTGTTGAATTTATGGGGCTGTTCGTGGATTGCTGGTTGTTTCAAAGCTTTATTGAAAGTACCTATGGTGTTGAAATCGTTGGTGATCTCTCCGGAAATCGCAACGCCGTGTATGCCAGTCTTCATTATTTCTGAAATGTCATTTACCGTTATGCCTCCAATTGCAATAATCGGAATTTCTGCTTGAAGCTTTTTTATTATTGTGGAATAACCTGACTTTCCTAGTTTAGGGCTCAGGTTCTTTTTTGTTTCTGTAAACCTGAAAGGCCCCAAGCCTATGTAGTCTACTTTTTTTCCTACTAGGATTTTGCAGTCTTCCAATGTGTTTGCTGTACCTCCAATGGTGTATGACTTTCCTAGTTTTTCGCGTACTTCAAGTGGACAAGCATCTGTCTTGCCTAAGTGGACTCCATCGGCTTTTATTTGTCCCGCTATTTCATAATGGTCGTTGATTATTAACCGCGTCTGAAAATGGACTGTGATTTCACGAGCCTTTTGCGCAGTTCTTAAAATTGTTTCATTGGACACGTTTTTTAGTCGTAATTGTATCCAGTCTGCTCCATAGGTACACGCTTTTCGAATGTTTTCTAGATGCTGTTCAGGTGTTTCTCCTTGAGAGATATAATGTAATTTACTAATCATTTGTATTGTAGTTATGGTTGCCCAGAAGGGTTGCATTGGAATTGAGAAATTGCTCGGTATATCGTTTTGCATTTTTACAAGCGTCTTCCAAAATGATTCCTTTGGATAGGTTTGATGCCAATGAAGAGGATAATACACAGCCGCTTCCGTGCTTGTTATGTATCTTGTCTACTCCAGGAGGCATATTGATTTGTACGATGTCACTATGATAGATTTCATCCCACCCCTTTTTGTCGGTTCTATGGCCTCCCTTTAGATAGATGTTTGTCTTTTTGGAGATGAAGGCAATGGTTTGTTCTATACTTTTGTCGGGAAACAAATTCTTGATTTCATCGTAATTTGGAGTGATGATATTGCATTTTTCCAATATGTTGGACAATGTTTCCAAATCTGATCTGGTATGGAAATCGAATCCTGAACTGGCTTTTAAAATGGGGTCTAGCACTATTGCTATTGTTGGGTTCAATTTGTGTAGCACATCGATTATTTTTTCCAAGACCTTCCAAGATTGAACGATTCCTATTTTTACCATCGAAATGGAAAACCGTTCGAACAAGGTTTCAATTTGAGATAAAATGATGGCTTCATCGATCCATATGCAATCTTTGAAGTCAATGTCGTTTTGTATTGTTATGGCAGTACAAACCGATAGTCCATTTAGGTTATGAGCCTCAAATGTCTTTATGTCGGAAGTAATTCCTGCACCACTTGAAGGATCAAACCCAGCTATGGTCAATATGTGTGGTTTTTGTTTCATTTATCGTGTCATATGTTCATTATGGCAACGTTTTATGCTTTTGAAGCTTTTCAAAGGGTCTTCAGTATTCCAAACACCACCCAAGACACCAATTCCCTTGAAACCCAATGCTATGGTTTCTGCAATGGTATCTACATTGATTCCCCCCATACCTATGATTGTCTTGTCTATGTGATTTACATTGAATCCACGTCCTTCGTATCCTTCTTTGGATATGGATGAAAATACGGGACTCAATAAATTGTAATCAAACTCGAATCCGTTATTGGCCAATTCCTCTGGTTCATGGAAGGAACTACTTATCGTTTTGCCTATCATGTTCAATCCATTGAAATATCGATTGCCGTTTTCCAATGCATCACGCCTTTTTTGCTCTTGGAAGTGGATCCCTTTTAAATCGTAATCGTTTACCAGCTCATGAAAGTAATGAACTACGATTCTGTTGTGGTATTCTTCATCGATTAGACTTATATATTGAATATGTTCTTCAAGGCTTTTATGGGGTTTCCTTAAATGATAACATTGCAAGCCTTCTTGAAATAGCTGTTGTAATATTACAACTTCATTTAAGATGTCTTTTTCCGGAGCTATGAGTACGATCATTTTATTTATTTAAGAATATTGAGATTGAAGTGGTACCCTTTTTTATTTCTTGAAAAATAAAAAAGAAACAAAGGAAAGTTCGACTACTCCCTTTTTTCTAGGCCTAGGAACTTCCTTGATGGCTTTACAAATATACTTCGCTTCCTTTGTCTTTGAATTCTTTCGATTTTTCTTCCATTCCTTTGGCAAAGACTTCGTCTTCCCTTACTTCGTTCGCTGATGCAAAGTCACGAACTTCCTGCGAAATTTTCATAGAACAGAATTTTGGTCCGCACATGGAACAGAAATGAGCGATCTTAGCACCTTCGGCTGGTAGGGTTTCATCATGGTATTCTCTGGCCAATTCCGGGTCCAGTCCCAAGTTGAATTGATCTTCCCAACGAAATTCGAAACGCGCCTTGCTCAAGGCATCGTCCCTATGTTGTGCTCCTGGGTGTCCTTTGGCGAGATCAGCAGCGTGTGCAGCTAATTTGTAAGTAACAACACCTGTACGTACATCATCCTTGTTTGGTAGTCCCAAGTGTTCTTTTGGGGTTACGTAGCATAACATTGCACAACCGAACCAACCAATCATGGCAGCTCCGATACCAGATGTGATATGGTCGTATCCTGGAGCGATGTCCGTAGTCAATGGACCTAGAGTATAAAAGGGAGCTTCGTCGCATGCTTCTAATTGCTTGTCCATATTTGCCTTTATCATATGCATTGGGACATGTCCTGGTCCTTCGATGAAGGTTTGTACATCATGTTTCCAAGCTATCTTGGTCAACTCTCCCAATGTTTCCAACTCAGCGAATTGAGCTTCGTCATTGGCATCGGCAATGCAACCTGGGCGTAAGCCATCTCCTAATGAAAAGGCAACGTCATAGGCTTTCATAATCTCACAAATTTCTTCGAAATGAGTATATAGAAAACTTTCCTTGTGATGTGCCAAGCACCATTTGGCCATGATGGAACCACCACGAGAGACAATGCCTGTAATGCGTTTTGCGGTCATAGGTACATAACGCAGACGTACTCCTGCGTGGATGGTAAAGTAATCTACGCCTTGTTCAGCCTGTTCTATGAGCGTGTCTCTAAAAATTTCCCAAGTTAAGTCTTCTGCAACTCCGTTTACCTTTTCCAATGCTTGGTATATTGGTACCGTACCGATTGGTACAGGAGAATTCCTTATTATCCACTCACGGGTTTCATGAATGTTTTGACCTGTAGACAGATCCATGATGTTATCAGCTCCCCAACGACATGCCCATACGGCTTTTTCTACTTCTTCTTCTATGCTGGATGTCGTTGCCGAATTACCAATGTTGGCATTGATCTTAACGAGGAAGTTACGGCCCAAAATCATTGGTTCTGTTTCCGGATGGTTAATATTGGAGGGGATTACGGCTCGTCCTCTTGCAACTTCATCCCTCACAAACTCAGGTGTGATCTTGGTTGGGATGCTAGCTCCGAAATCTTGACCGGGATGTTGTTGGGACAAACGTGTCATTTCATCGATGCGTTGGTTTTCCCGAATCGCCACATATTCCATCTCTGGGGTGATTATTCCTTTTTTTGCATAGTGCATTTGCGATACGTTTTGTCCTTTTTTGGCACGCTTGGGTTTTCTCAAGTGAGAAAAACGCAAATGGTTCAGGCTGGCATCGTTTAAACGTTCGTTGCAATATTTGGAAGAAAAGGTATCCAGCTGTTCCACATCGGATCTATCAATGATCCATTGCTCCCTTATGCGTTCTATTCCTTCGTGTACATTGATTTCCTTGTTTGGGTCGGTATATGGTCCAGATGTATCGTATACAGTCACTGGTTCATTTGGTGTGCGTTTCTTTGTTATGGAATCTACGGTGTCACTCAATGCAATCTCGCGCATTGCCACATTTATTTGTGGATGTAGTTTCCCTTGTACGTAGGTTTTCTTTGAATTTGGAAATGGATGTCTAGTTACCCCATCTTGTTTCGGTGCTGTGTCTTTTTTCTTCATTTCGTTCTATGTGTAGTGATTATCAATGATGTGTCAATGCAAGGAATCATCCTCCTTGAGTAGCTTTGATAATTAATATGTTGTCATTGTTTGTTAATGTCGTCGTTGCCCATTTGTCTTTTGAAATGATGTTTTGGTTGATTGCCAGTGCAATACCGTTTTGGACTATGGATAATTGTTCGAGGGTCTCTTGTAAAGAGATTGTCTTTGGTAAGTGATGTTCTTTTTCGTTTACTTTTATCGTAATCATAATCTATTGTTTTAAAAGAATAGACTATATGATATGAGATGCTAGTGAAAAATGAAAAATGAAGAATGTATGAGAGTTCCATAAATGGAATTCTCATTTTAACTTTTCCCTACGTTGGTGTTAACCAAATCAGGTTCTAAGGTTATTTCTCAAACTATTTCTAGCTACTCCTAAAGTCTATGATGTAAATGTAATACATTAAACATAAAAAAAGACAGAGCAAATAAAAATACTGTGCAAAAAATATTTGGCAATTGTGATGTTGGAGGCTAAGTCTGTTTTAAAACAGACCGTTGATTTCTGCATCAATCTTGTTGATGATGCTTCCTAGGTCTTCAGGGTTGGAAACGAAATCGAGGTTGTCTACATCTATAATCAACAAGTTTCCTTTGTCATATCCAGTAATCCACGCTTCATAACGCTCGTTTAGCCTACTAAGGTAATCGATGCTTATCGAATTTTCATAATCGCGGCCACGTTTATGAATTTGAGACACCAAATTGGAAATGGAACTTCGAAGATATATCAATAGATCTGGTCCTTGAATGAAACTCTCCATCAAATCGAAGAGCGATTTGTAATTTTCGAAATCGCGATTGGTCATAAGGCCCATCGCATGCAAGTTGGGAGCAAAGATATGCGCATCTTCATAAATGGTACGATCTTGAATGATGTCTTTGCCGCTTTCACGTATTTGTGAAACTTGACGAAAACGACTATTCAAAAAATAGACTTGCAAGTTAAAGCTCCAACGTTCCATTTGGTTGTAGAAGTCGTCCAAGTAAGGGTTGTCCACGACATCTTCCAATTGCGCTTCCCATTTAAAATGTTTTGCTAGTAATTTTGTAAGCGTAGTCTTTCCTGCTCCTATGTTTCCGGCAATGGCAACGTGCATATTTATTTCTTTTTAAGTTGGTACCGATGAAGAAATTCATCGCGGTAAATATACACGATTTCATTGACTACCAAAAACTGATTTATTAACAAATTTTGAATTGAAATGGGATTGAATACATCGGTTCCTTTGCTTAGATAAAACAATTTGTTTTCCTTTTTTAGTACTAGATTGTCGTTGCTTTCCCTCAATGACGTAAAACCAGTGTTTTCGATTTTAAAAAGCAAGCTTCCAAAATAATTATAGGCATACAAATAGTCTTTTGTAAGCAGCCAACATGTGTTGTAATTACTTTTGAGATCCAAGACTTTGCTCTTTACCGGCAAGGTTTTAGCTCTTGTCTTGTTTGTTTTGTAATCGAACAACTCCAAGACTTGATCATCTTGATTGTAAAGCCAAAAGGTATTGTCGCTTCCAGTCGAGATATGAGTGACATTCCTATAGGAGTTGATGGCATTGAAATCTATTTTGTAAATTTCAGCCAATCTATTGTCTAAAATGACAACCGTATTGAAGGCTTTGTAAAATACGTTTATCTTCAGTGGATTGAATGTGTTTACCGAGGTTATGCCCCCCAATTGGATGTTGCTGTATTTTAATTTTTCTTTTTCCTTTTTGGCAATGAACGTATTGTTTTTGGTATAGAATAGGGTTTTAAAGGAATCCATACCTATTATGGAATCTGCTTTGAAAGCTATCTTTCCTATGTATTCGGAGTCTATGGGTTCTTGACCGAACATAAAGAATGAAAAAAGAAGTAAAAAGTAGTTTGTGTTCTTCATTGTATAGACCAAAGTACAAAAACTAAACCATTTTCAAAATACTATCTTATAACCAAAGCCACGAACATTCAGTATTTGGATGGAATCGTCCAATTTTAGTTTTTTTCTGAGCTTGCTAATGAAGACATCCATGCTTCTTGCGTTGAAAAAATCATCACTACCCCAAAGTTTGTTGAGAATTAGAGAGCGATCCAAGACTTGGTTTTTGTTTTTTATGAGATGAAACAATAAATGTGCTTCACGATGAGTGAGTTGAATGCGGTCCTCTTTCTTGAATTGCAATGTTTGTTTTGGGAAATCGAATGTGTAGTTTCCCAATTGAAGAATATCCGCTGTCTTTTGTACTATGGTACGATGTAGCAAGTTGTTTATTCGAACAATCAACTCTTCCATACTGAAGGGTTTTTTCAAATAGTCATTGCCTCCAATGGTAAAACCTTCGACGACATCCTGTGTTTGTGATTTTGCGGTAAGAAATATAATGGGGATGCCATTGTCTATCACTCGAATTTCCTTAGCTAGGGTGAATCCATCTTTCTTTGGCATCATCACATCCAAGACCAAAAGTTCTGGTTGCATTTTCTTGTAGGTATCCATGGCCTTCTCCCCATCTTCGCATAGCAATACTGTAAAGTTGCGCGTTTCCAAGCTCTCTTTGATGATTTGACCTAAAGCGGGTTCATCTTCGGCAAGCAGTATGGTGGTTTTGTTGGAGGTGTTCATAGTGTTTTTAATTTTATTTTTCACAACCTGAACAAGTCAAGTAAATGAAGGTATTCTAGGTATTGGGAATTGTTATTTTGAAAGTAGTATCATCTTTTAGGTTTACAACAATGGTTCCGCCATGTTTTTCAATTATTTTTTTTGTGTAATACAAGCCAATGCCAAACCCTTTAACATCATGGGTATTTCCTTTTGAAACACGATAAAACTTTTCGAAAATTTGATTGAGGTTGGCTTGGGTCAATGTATTCCCGTCATCCGAAATCAAAATGTCTACATGGGTTGCTTCCTGTTGTATTTGCACAGAAATGGAATCACCTCCATATTTTACTGCATTGTCTATGACGTTGTTTATTGCATTTTCAAAATGAAAGACATCAACCTTGGCCATTATGTTCTCTGCCGAAGCATTGAAAAGCAACGTTTTGTTGGCGGTCTGCATTTGATGCTTTTCCACTTGTATGCCTAGCATTTGAACTATGTCCACGGTTTCCTTGTTCAAATTCAAGTTTTCACTATCCAAGGTTGCGGTTTCCAAGAGTTTTTCCACCATGATGTTGAGTTTGGACAATTGGTTGGTGGAAAGTTCCAAATATGTTTTGGTCTTGACCTTGTCATCGATGACATTGAAATCCTTTATGCTTTCCAATGCTACGCTGATAGTTGCGATTGGAGTTTTGAACTCATGGGTGATGTTGCTTATTAGATCGTTCTTGACTTCAGCAAGTTGCTTTTGTTGGTTAATGATTTTAAGCATGTATAGCAAACAGCTTATGACAGCCATTACAAGTAATGTCGAAATTAGGATTCCTGATAGAATCCGTTTGAGAATAATTTTGGTTGCGTTGTCGAAGTATACTTTTACTTCACTAAATTCAGGTAAAAGCATGGATTTGGAAGATGTGGACAATGTTGAGCTGGTGCTGGTTTTCTTGTTGAATGTTTTAATGTCTTGAAAAGGATCTTTAAAAGTTAATCCAACATCCAAATTCAAGGATTTTCGTTTTAACTCCATGCGCAATAGGGAATCTACTTCTCTTAACTTCAAAGAGTCATTGGTAATGGCAAAAACGACCTTTGAGGTTAAGGATGCAACACTGCTTTTTCTGGAAGAATCTGTTAAAGTTCTTTCCCAACGTATAGCTTCATTTTTGTGATCATGCATCGACATTAATAAAGAATCCATGTGATTGCCTTTCAATACCGTAATATTGTTGTATAGAGTGTCTTTTGTTGAAAATTTATTTTCATCGAAACCAGAGTTGTTTATTTGGATGTCTATATTGCTCATCATGGTTTCACAACCATATTGATAATTCAATAATCCATTTGGAGCGTCATCATATACGGCAAAACCAAGAGTGCTTTTCTTTGCTAGATTTTCATAATAGCTATCTAGTGCATTGTCTAGACTTGTTTGCACATCGTTTATCAATTGTTGTTTGTTCGTTTGGTAGTTTTTATAATTCCAATAGACCTGAATGGCTATCGTACTTACGATTACCATAATTATTATATATAGAATCCATTTGATTTTTTTATTGTCCATATATCAAAAGTAAATGTTAAAAGTCTAGAAAACCAATCGCTTAACAGACGTTAACATTAGTTAACGAAGATATTTGATATTTGATTACATCTTTGTGATGGATAAAAATAAAAAGAAATGGAAACAAACAAGAGGATTTTTACAATGATATTGTTAATGATTTTTTTTAATGGGCAATCGCAAAGTTTTGAGGGAATTGCATTTTATAAATCGCATATCAAAATAGATTACAAAAGCAATAACAATAAAGAAATTTCATCGACGGATAGACAGATTCATGAAGAATTGAGTAAGCAATTACAAAGAGAATATGTTTTGATATTTAATAATAGAGAGTCATTATATAAACAAGATGAGAAATTAAAGGAACCATCTTCACAGGAGACCAATATGATTGTGGAGGATCAAAACCCAATGGGGGTTTTATATAAAAACATAAAGGAAAATAGATTTGTTAGAGAAGTGGAGTTCATGGGAAAGCGGTTTTTGGTAAAAGATAGTTTGGTTCTTCGGAAATGGGTTTTGGAAAAAGGCAAAAAAAACATAGGGGAATATGTGTGTTACAAAGCAACATTTGAGATGAAACATACTGTGATCGAGGAAAAAGAAGGTGCGTTTAAATCTGTGGTGAAAAATAAAAAAATTACTGTATGGTATACCTTGCAGATACCAATAAGCAATGGCCCTTCAAATTATGAGGGCTTGCCTGGCTTAATCTTAGAGATTAATGATGGTAAGACTACTCTCGTTTGTAGTAAAATTATCCTGAACCCGAAGAAGGAAATTACGATAAAAGAACCTGTAAGAGGGAAAAAGATTACTCAAGACAAGTTTGATACAGTCAAAGCTAAGAAAAACAAAGAAATGTTAGAGAAGATAAGGGACTTTTCAGGAGCTCATACCCATTGATATTAGTTTTTTAGAATGCGAGTTACACGAAAGTTATAGTATTCCACTAAAAGGATTTAATTAGGTTAACACACGTTAACATTAGTTAACTATAAACATTGAATATGATTTTCATATTTGTAACATCAATTAATCATAAAATAATAAAAAATGAAAAGAATAGTATTGACACTGGCAACAATTTTGATTAGCGCCTCAATTTTTGCCCAAGATTTTCAAGGTGTGGCGACTTACAAGTCCAAACGAAAATTAGGTTTAAACATAAAGATGGATAGTACACAAGTAGATTCTGGCATGCAAGACCTCGTAATGGAGCAACTTAAAAAACAGTTTGAAAAGACCTATCTTTTGACCTTTAACAGGGAGGAGTCAATTTATAAGGAGGATGAGAAATTAGGAGCTCCTCAACCAGCAGGAGTGCGGGTAATGGTTATGACCCCGGGAGGAGCAGACGTGCTTTACAAGAATACCAAGGAAGGACGATTTACCAACCAAAACGAATCATTCAGTAAATTGTTCCTAATAAAGGATGAGTTGGAGAAACTGGATTGGAAGTTGGGAAGTGAAACCAAAAACATAGGTGAATATACTTGTTACAAGGCTACATTGAAAAGAGAGGTGGAGGTAAGGGAAAGTAGTATGACCATAAACGAGAATAGGGATTCTGAAGAAGATGGCGACAGGGTTCCGGAGATGAAAGAAATTACCATCACCGCTTGGTATACTACACAGATTCCTGTAAACAATGGACCAGGCAACTATTATGGACTTCCAGGGTTGATTTTGGAAGTAAATGATGGAACGGAAACGGTAATTTGTAGTAAGATAGTTCTGAACCCCAAGAACAAGGTGGCCATTGCAGAACCAAAGAAAGGGAAGGAGGTAACCCAAGAAAAGTATAACGCCATCATAGAAAAGAAAATGAAGGAAATGGAGGAGCAATACCATAGACCAGGCAAGGATGGACATCGCATAGAGTTTAGAATTGGTGGATAATTCACAATCATAACAGAATGTGAAAATTAAGAATATTTTAACGTATTGAGATTAAACTTTGTGTAACAAGGAGAGTCTAACGGTTACTAATAACTGTATTTTTGAAAACAAATACTTAAGAATCAACCTAATACTCAATACGATGAATTTGAAATCCATTAAAATTTTAATTGCTTGTTTGTCATTTTTCACATTTGCAACTACATATGCACAAGACGATTTTCAAGGTGTAGCAACATACCAATCCAAAACTTCTGTAGATCTAGGAGAATGGGGAGGAAGACAAATGAGTCCAGAACGTAAGAAGATGATAATGGATAGAATGAAGAGCATGTTCGAAAAAACGTACATCTTGACATTCAACAAAGCAGAATCGATATACAAGGAAGAAGAGAAATTGGAAGCTCCAGGTGGCAGAGGAGGTTTTGGAAGAATGATGGGGAGCTTCACTGCTGGAGCACAATACAAAAATGTAAAGGAAAGTCAATTTTTACAAGACCAAGAGTTTTTTGGAAAACAATTTCTAATAAAGGAAGACCTCCAAAAGTTAGAGTGGAAGATGACTGGTGAAACGAAACAAATTGGTAAATATATGTGTATGAAGGCAACGGCCATAAAAAAAGGAGATGAGATGGATTTCATGAATATGCGTAGACGTGGAAAGAAAAACGATGAAGACAAAACCAAATCCAAGGAGAAGAGCAAAGGAAGTAGAAGTTTAGGAGCAAGTGGGAACGGTGATTTGAAAGATGATGAAAAACAGGAAGAGGTCGAAAAAACAAAGGACTCCACAACAGTTGCTTCTGCAGATGAAAAGTCAAAGGATTTCATGTCCGAAGTAGAAGTTCCCAAAGAAATAGAAGTTACAGCTTGGTATACAATGCAAATTCCAGTAAGTCAGGGACCAGGAGAGTATTGGGGATTGCCAGGTTTGATTTTGGAAGTAAATGCAGGTAAGACAACGATTCTGTGTTCCAAGATAGTCATGAACCCAACAGAGAAGAGCGAAATAAAAAAACCATCGAAGGGAAAAGAAGTGACCAAGCAAGAGTACAATGACATCATCAAGAAGAAAATGGAGGAAATGCGCGAAATGTATGGTGGCAGAAACCGTAAAGGACAAAGAAGAGGCGGAGGTAGACATTAATGCTTCTCACTACCCTAAATAAATAAACCAATTTAAAAAAATGAAAAAAATAATAATAGTGTTGCTACTAGTGGCGACTAGCACAACCTTTGCCCAAGTGCGATTGGAAGGTGTTGTAAAAGATAGTATAGGAAATCCTTTGGAATTGGCAAATGTCGTTGCAATCAATCAAGAAACCAATGTCTTGGATTCTTATGGTATCACCAACGACCAAGGAAAGTACAAACTCAATTTGGAGAAGAACACCAAATACAAGTTGCAAATAAGTTACATTGGAATGAAGACCAAAGACGAGTTTTTGGAGACCAAGGAAGACAATGTCACTAAAAGCTTTACTTTGGAAAATGATACGACTTTGGATGAGATAGAACTGACGTATGAAATGCCCGTTACCATAAAGGGAGACACGTTAATATACAATGCGGATTCTTTTAAAAGTGGGACAGAACGTAAATTGGGAGATGTATTGGAGAAACTGCCAGGTGTGGAGATTAATGACGATGGACAAATAGAGGTTGAAGGTAAAACCGTTTCAAAGGTAATGGTTGAAGGTAAGGAGTTTTTCGATGGAGATTCCAAATTGGCGACCGAAAACATCCCTGCCGATGCTGTAGACAAGGTGCAAGTGCTAAAAAACCATGCTGAAGTCGGGCAGTTGAGCGGTGTACAGAACAATCAAGACAACATAGCAATAAACATTAAGTTAAAAAAGGGGAAAAAGAATTTCTGGTTCGGGACCGTGACTGCAGGAGGAGGTGCCTCAGAAGATACAGCTCTATATTTGGCTCAACCCAAATTGTTTTACTATAGCCCAGAATATAGTGTAAACGTCATTGGCGATTTAAATAATATCGGGGAGGTTGCCTTTACACGTCGAGATTATTTCAACTTCACAGGAGGTTTTAGAAACCCAAGTAGCCAAAGTGGAACCAACATTAACCTTGGAAACAATGGACTCGGTTTTTTATCACTTCAAAACAACAGGGCCAAAGACATCAATACAAAGTTCGGAGCAGCCAATTTCAGTTATGCCCCAAACAAGGCTTTGGACCTTTCTGGATTTGCGATTTTTTCCAATAGTCGTATAGAATTGCAGGAAAACAATTCGATAACCTTCAATGCGGTACCAGATAACCCTGATACACCAGTGGATGATTCATTGCCAGCATCTATAGAAGACAAATCAAGCAATACAAATCAAAGTAGTGATTTGGGCATGCTTAAATTAAGTGCGAAATACAAGCCTAACTCCAACAACCAATTGGATTATGATATCTTGGGAAGGTTATCCAAGGAATCCCAAGACCAAAATGTTTTCTCGTCTAGAATAGGAGGGATCAACGAATTGGAAACTACAAAACCATATAGCATCTATCAAAACGTAAACTATTATTATACGGCGGATGAGAATAATATTTTTGCTTTCGAAGGGCAACATAAGTTGCAAGACGAGGATCCGTTTTACAATGCGTTTTTAGAAGATAAGACCAACTATGCGACAACGGCAGATGGCCTAGGGTTGAACGATACGCAAATAGGTTATGATATTTCTCAGGAAAAGAGGGTACAGTCAAACCAGCTGGATGCCAAGTTGGATTATTGGAATGTGCTTAACACCAAAAGCAATATTAATTTTACACTTGGTACAGTCTACAGTCTACAGAAATTTGACACGGGAATATTTCAAACCTTGGATAATGGAGCTCCATTTCAGCCAACACCAACAATCAATGATGGCTTGGATGTGAATAATACCAAGTATACATTCAACGATGTCTATTTGGGAGCGCACTATAGGTTCAAAACAGGGATTTTTACAATTACACCAGGAATATCCGCCCATGCCTATAGTTCTAAAAATACACAAACAGGAATAGAATACAAAGACAATTTCTTTAGGGTGCTGCCAGATTTCAATTTGCGTATGCAACTAAAGAAGAGCGAGCAAATAACATTGAACTACCGTATGCAAACACAATTTACGGATGTAACGCAATTGGCAAAAGGTTTGGTGCTTAACAATTACAACGCTCTATATTCTGGAAATCCGGAATTGGAAAGTGCTATTGCCCACAATGTGAATTTGTCTTATTTCAGTTTTAACATGTTTAACTATACCAATGTCTTCGGAAATCTTTCATATACAAAAAACATCGATAGGATAAGAACGTCATCTGTAGGTAACGTCATTAGGACATCTACTCCGTTTAATTCAGATTTTGCAGATGAGAGCTTCAATGCAATGGGAAGATTTCAGCGTACATTCGGGAAACTCAAAGCTACCGTTAGAGGGAATTTGAACTACTCCAAGACAAACATAATAAACGGAGGTAGAGTTCAAGAGAATGAAAATTACACGCAAACATACAATGTAGGACTGAGTACAAACTTCAGAAATGCACCCAATTTCGATTTTGGATACCGTTATACCATCCAAGACAATGATCAAGGAGCTACACGTTCCAAGTTTTTTACACATGCACCTTCCGTAGATTTTGATGCTTTGATATTTAAAACATTGACATTCAGGACAGATTATACTTTCAATGATTTTAGGAATGAAGACAGTTCTATCAATAGCTATGAGTTTTGGAATGCTTCTTTGGCATATAGAAAGAATGCAGATAGCAAGTTTGAATATGAGTTGAAAGCAACAAACTTGTTGGATACAAAATCACAAAACAATACAAGCAATGGAAATATTTCCGTGAGTACGACGGAATACTTTATTCAACCAAGATTTATAACAGCTAGAATTATTTATAGTTTATAGCTTCAAAGAAAACAGTTTTGTTCCTTGATTTAAGCAATCAAGGATTCAAAATGATGCATATTCCAAGAGCAGCCTTTTTATAGAGGTTGCTTTTTGTTTTTAAGTAATTCATTATCAATGTTATTTATTTTTATTTGAAAAAGGTGTTATTTTTATTTTGCACACTTATAAAACTTAAATATATTTGCACTCGGTTTTGGGGGAGATACTCAAGCGGCCAACGAGGGCAGACTGTAAATCTGCTGACTACGTCTTCGCAGGTTCGAATCCTGCTCTCCCCACACAAATGAAAAGTCTACATGGAAATGTAGACTTTTTTGTATTATGGGATTTTCGATTAAAGTTCGAATTCGGCTTTTACATTATCGATGTAATTTAGTTTTTTTAAGTAATATGTGAAATGTCGTGGAAATGATCGAATGAATCTATTCTATTTGCTGAAAATAGAAGAAACTGCCCAAAGATATTCGTACAGTTTCTTTTGGTGGTAAATTCGAGTAAGTAAAAAATACGATTTCGAGTCATTCACCTTTCTTTTATGACTCTTGTTCCTTCACTACAGTTCTCCTTTGATGTAATTGAAAATGGTAGTGACAACACCTACCGTATCTACGTTAAGCATTACGTGTGGTTCACCATCACAGGCAGTTGTTATGTCCGTGGCTTGCTTTGTCGAATCCAATTGATTGTAAGGCTTCATGCTAAAGGCACATACATTTATATTGCGTTCAGTCAGTGCGGCGATTGCTCCAGCTTGAGTATAGGTTACTCCTCCAATTTTATCAGGATTGTGGCCAGGTGCATCACCAAACCATGCAAGTATTCTAGTTGCTCCAGGTCTCCAACCAGAATTACCAAGTACTCCAATTTGTGTCAATGCACCCATTTGACCTTCTGGCGTGTCTCCTCCGCCTTTGGCAACAAGCCCATTTACGGCATTCTGTATGCTTGTGGTATCTCCTGTTATTTTTTGTAAAATCTTAAATGGTGTACCATCTCCAGCATCTCTGTAAAAAGAAACACCCAATTCGATATCCCACTTTGTTTCTTTCGAAAATGTATTCCAAGCAGTGATAATATTGGCTTGTACATTGTCAATGCAATTAAGCATGCTTCCTGTTGCGTCCGATAAAAACATTACGTCCACTTTTTGTGGAGATCCTTTGACTAGGTTAAATCTTGATTTGTTCATAATTTCTATAATTTATTTTGCTCATAAGGCTTTATAGAGCTTGCCTCGTTTTTTTTAGTGGGATCTGAACTCCACTTTTTTTGGGTTTTTCATTGTCATATTTCAACAAGCAGTATTTATAAAAACTGTAAACTGGTTAGGTTGTCACTTCTGAAATAATTGATTAAAAACGTATGTTGGAAATAATTTTTGCTAGCTTTTTTATTTCTGAGGTGAAATTACTATGAAACAATTGTTCTATTTGAAAAATAGGCACGAGATAGAGGTTTCTATCCATGAAATAGGAGAAATGTGGTATGTGATTTTTCTAAGCATTGAATTATACAACGACTTCCTTTGGAAGCATTGCCTAAGAAAGGAGTCAAATAGAAGACGAAGATAGCAACAAGTGTTTATAATGCTTTTTCAGGTTATATGCAGAGACAGGAGGGGATGAAATTGTAGGGAATATTATGGATGCTATTTTAGAGTACGTATTTTCTTTATTAAGTCTTTATACTTGTCACTTAGGGTGGCTTTGTGGTTTCCCGATAGTATGATAAGGTTGTCGGCAGGAATTATTTCCACTATCTTTTCGGTATTGACGATGTAATTTCTATGTGTTCTGCAAAAGCTTGAACTGTCCAGGAGTTCCAGAATCTTTGTTAACGATATCAAGATGACGAACCTCTCTTTTTCGGTGATTATGTTGCAGTATTTTTCTTCGACCTCAATGTAGATGATATCGGCAATCAAGACTTTCTTCAAAGCCTTTCCTTTTTTTATGAATAAGTATTCTTCACTTATGACCGTGTTTTCTTCTTCGCTTAAAAAAACATCTGTTTGAGAGTAGAACTTTTCTACAGCCATTTCTATGGCATATAGAATTTCCAATTCATTGAAAGGCTTCATTAGAAAACTAAAAGGCTGAGTGAGTTTAGCTCTTTCGAATATTTTACGATCCGTGGAACTGGTCAAGAATACAAAGGGTTTTGAGGAATCCGGAACCACGTTGATGGTTTCTGCAAAAGTGATGCCGTCTGGGTTTCCATTTAGGAATATATCTATGATGACAATGTCTACCTTGTTGTTGTAGAAGCTCGCCAATGCATCCTTATAGGTTTTGGCAACTGTTACTATGGTATAGTTGTTTTCTTCAAGTACTTTTACCAAAGCATCACTTTCGGCTATGGTGTCCTCGATAATGAGTACATTTATATTATCCATTTGGTAACGTTTTTGACAAATATACAATCATTTTCGTGCCTTTCCCCAATTCGCTTTCTATGGAAAACACGCCTTTGTTTTTTTTGATTATCGATTTACACAATTGTAACCCCAACCCGGTTCCAATAATATCTTCATTTTTCTTCTTGGAAAGCAATACCGTATCCTTTAACAACTCCAAACGTGTCGCTTCATCCATTCCCAAACCAGAATCCTCTATAACCAACTCGCAGTAGTTTTCACTTGTATTTTGAGTGTATACTTTGATAAACCCGTTCATTATGGAGAATTTTATGGCATTGTCCAATAGATTCCTTAGAATGATTTTTAGTGATTCCTGATCGGCAAAGACAATATCTTTTTTCAACACATTGTTTTCAAAGGTTATATATTTATCCAACATCAAAGGTTTGTAATTGTAAGCCATTTGCTCAACGATGAAAAACAGGCGTATGGACTCTATTTTAAAATACGATTGCTTGGTTTGCAACAATGCCCAATGCAACAAATTGTCCAATAGATTGTAGGCACCATTTACAATGGCACTATTACTTTGCAACAACCCATCCAACACTTTTAAATTTCTGGTTTCCAAATTGTCCAATAATTTTGTATTGCTTGTTTTCAAGGCATTGACAGACGATCGTAGATCGTGGCTAACTATGGAGAAAAGCTTGTCTTTTGTTGCATTTAACTCATCCAATGTTTCTTTTTGGGCTCTTATCGTTTTATTGGCCTTTATTTTTTCTCTATAGAAATACCCCACGGTCATTAGCAAGCCCAACAATACGATGGAAAAGTAGAACAACCTATTTCTTTCAGATATCTTTTTTTTGTTTTCTTTTTCCAGAGAACTAACTTCTTCTTGTTTTTTCTCAACGGCAAATTTTTTCTCCACCTGGGCAACTTCCCAAATTCGAGTTTGATTGTTCAAAGAATCCTTCCATCTTTCAGATTCCTTTCTATACGTTAATGACGTCTTGAAGTTTTTACGATTTTCCTCTACTACGGCCATATTTCGAGCTGTCTTTCTCTTAGAATCAAAAACATCGATTTTCTTTAGTTCAAGACCTTTCAATCTTTTAGACATCTCATATGCCTTTTCAAAATAAGGAATTGCCAAATCGTCTTTGTATTGTTCATAATATAGGTTGGCAATGTCTCCATAGGCACCTATTATCAAAAGGGAGTCTTTATCTGCTTCTTGCCGCTTTGCGCTTTTAACCAAATAGAATTCGGCTTTATCGTACTCTTTTAAAGGCAAATAACTAATACCCAAGTTATGCTCTATGTTACTTTTTCTTATTCCTAACAGCTCCTTTTCATCAAACTGTTCTATCTGATCAAAATAGCTTATGGCTTTCCTATATTTTTTTTGTTCCAATGCAATGCCTCCTAAAATCATTTTTATATGATAATGAAATGCAAAATCATTGGAAACATTTTCAAACTCTTTTTGAGCTTCTTTAAATATCTTTTTCTTGTTAAAACTAAATCCTCTAAAGAAATGGCAATAATCATTGAGTTCCTTAATGTCCGTCTTCGCATTTAATTGCTTCATCGAATATATCAAAGTAGAATCCCATTTGCCTTTCAAGAAAAAAAGTTGTGCTTTGTTAAAGTTAGCCTCATCAATGAACTGACTGCTCCTTTCTTTTATTTCTTTTTTAAAAAAAGCTTCACTTATTTTTTGTTGAGAAAAGAGCAAATTTGAAAATGTAAAAAGGAGACAGACCAACATTACCTTAACTTCAACTTTCATATCTTGTTTTTTCAACAATTTAGCTAATATTAAAATATAAAAAAAGCAGAGAATGTCCATTCTCTGCTTTTATGTGAAATCTTGCTTATCCTTTTCCAATAAATAGAAAAGTACTTGTTTTTTATTAATCCATTACTGGTGGTTGTACTGTAGTTTCCGTTCCTCTTGAAGTTTCAGGGTCTTCATTCCACGCATATGTTTTAAGCGCCGTAGTTACATTCAATATTTCATAGCTAAAAGTGTAAGAGCTTAATTTTTTGGGGATTACCGGTGTAAAATCGTACACAATGTAAACGGGAAGAAATCCATTTATCAATGTTTGTCCCAAATAGACGTCCAATGAAGCTATATCCTCACTTGCATTAATGTAAACGGTGACGTTGGCAGAAATCACTTTCTTTTCACCTTGCATGACATATCTTGCGCTCACCGATGGTGCTAAAGGCGTTTTTGTCTTCTGTTTAAGAGATGATGGTGCTTCTCCTTTTACAAGTGCTGTAACTGTTGTTAAAAGGGTTGCGTTTGCTGGTAGTTTTTTTGTGCATTTTGACATAATAATTAGGGTTTTTAGATGAAAAAAAATAGGTGTTCATTAGATTTAAATTAATAAATTATTTAATGATGAAATTTAAATCTATTATGTAAACAAAGAGACAATATAATTTTTAACATTCCGAAAAAAAAGGAACAAAACAGAGATATGTTAGCATAAAACCCTGAAAACGCGTTATAAGACTTAAAATTAAAAGAACACCTTAAATTAAAAAAACTTCTTCTTTTCTAATTCAGGTAATTTTATAATGAGAATAGAATGAAGATAAAATGCTGTTAATAAATTAAGAAGCCGCCCAAAAAAAAAAAATGGACGGCCTCTCTCGATAATAGTTAGGTTGGTGTAAAACTACCTCTTAATGAACTTTTTAGTTGTCGTTTGATTCCCTGACTTGAATTGAGCCAAATAGAGCCCAGCTTCCAAGTCCCCAACATTTATCTTATTGGAATTATTGTTTAATACTCCGTTGGAAACTACTTGTCCTATCATATTCGTGATGCTATAAGGAACTTCTCCCGTAGTGTTCAATGATACATTCAGTATGCTGCCAGTAACCGGGTTTGGAAATATTTTAAGATCCAATGTCAAGGCATCAAATGTTCTTGTATTTCCTCCGACAATGTTTACAGTATAGTCTTCTACTTCACCATCTCCAATACTTCCACAAGCACTAGGAGCTGCATTGTATTTCATCGAAACTCTCATTCTGGTCGTTCCCAAAGAAACCGAAGCAGGTGGTGTGATGGTCCCATTTACAGCTGTATTGGAAGCAGAACCAGCGTCGAAGGCCAATTCCCCAGCGTCACTGAAGTCACCATCTTTATTATAATCAATCCATATTCTGAAGTATTCGTTGTATGCAGATCCAGAATATCCTTGAGTCAAGGTGATGGAATTGCTTGAGCCTCTTGTCAATGTTGCAGTTTGAGATGTGAAATCCGAGTACAATGTTGCAGCAGAAGTATTGTTGAAACTACCTATTTGCACACCCGAAATCCATTCATATTGTATTCTGGTTCCTGCAGATTCACAATAGTCCGGTTGAGTTTGACAAGGCTCACAATCTCCTCCACAATCTATCCCAGTTTCATTTCCATTTTGTATGCCATCACTACAAGTTGGCGCAACCTCTCCTGTGATGTTTACAGTGTAATCTTCTACTTCGCCATCACCAATATTTCCGCAGGCATCTGGTGCAGCATTGTATTTCATTGAAACCCTCATTCTGGTTGTGCCTAGCAATACTGAGTTTGCAGGTGTTATTGTCCCGCTTACGGCTGTGTTGGAAGCGGATCCTGCATCAAAAGCCAACTCTCCGGCATCACTGAAATCCCCATCTTGATTATAATCGATCCAAATTCTGAAGTATTCATTGTATGCTGTTCCAGAATATCCTTGAGTCAGGGTTATCGAGTTACTCGTACCTCTTGTCAATGTTGCAGTTTGAGATGTGAAATCCGAGTACAATGACGCAGCTGAGGTATTGTTGAAGCTTTCTACTTGCACTCCGGCAATCCATTCATATTGCACTCTGGTTCCAGAAGATTCGCAATATTGGTTTCCTCCGGTATCACAAGGTTCACAATCACCACCACAGTCTATTCCTGTTTCGTTTCCATTTTGGATGCCATCAGTACAAGTTGGTCCAGTTGGAGCATCACATTTGGTAGAGGCACCTAGACTGGCTCTTACACCACCAGGTAACAATACGGCTCTCATTCTGTTTTTTTGCCCTTGTGTAAACAAGTTCATACAGGAGTCATTGCTATAATCCATATAGTTTTGCACCATATCCAAAGATCCACAAGAGCTGTGAGTAGTGGCACATCCAGTATTCGATGCATCAGATTCTGGGGTGTCGGATACGAAGTCGTCAACTCCACAACCTCCATCTCCCCAAATGTGACGTAAGTTCAAGAAGTGACCTACTTCATGGGTCGTGGTACGACCTAAATCGAAAGGAGCAGTAGCAGTACCAATTTTTCCAAAATATTTATAACCCATAACGACACCATCTGTCAATGGATCTCCGCCTGGGAATTGTGCATAGCCTAAAAGATTGTTGAAGCCTGGAGCCGAAATCTTTGGACATATCCACATATTCAAATATTGGGAGGTATCCCATGCATCAACACCTCCAGCTGAGGACTTCTTCATATCGTTTGCTGGTCCAGCACCCCAGTCTTCCCTGGTCGTGGATTTTCTTGTAATACCAGTTGTGGCATTCCCGTTGGGATCAACTTTCGCCAAACAAAACTCTATTTGAGTGTCTGCAGCTTGAGACCAAGTATTGTCTGCATCACTGTTGGTACGTCTAAAATCTTCATTCAACACTTGCATTTGAGAAAGTATTTGAGCATCACTTATGTTTTCTGTAGCATTTCTATAAAGTACATGAATCACCACAGGGATGGTAATTATATCTCCAACAATCTTATTTGAAGATGCTTCTTGAGCTTCTAGTTCTTTGACTTTCTCTTGTGTATATGCTTCAATCGCTGCCATACGTTCCGATAGACCTTTGTCTATTTGCATTCTTTGTTCCAAATCTTCCATTGCCGCACAACTTCTATCTTGTGAGAAGGCAACAATCGAAAAAAGAAAACAAATCAGTAGAGTAAATGTGTTTTTCATAATTAAATTCTTTGTAAGGGGTTGTATATTTTGGTTGAGAGCAACTTTTATTGTCAAATCATTAACAAAACTATTAAAATATTGGAGATATGATAATTTTGCATTTGGGTTTTCGATTAAATACATGAAAAATGCATTTGGTCTATAGGATCGGATTTGACAAACTTGATCTGATTAGGAGAGGAATATTGATTTTAGGATACTTTTTTCTTCACTATTTCCATTGCTTGTAAGTTGTGTCTTCTGTATAGTATACCAGTTTAATAGGGTTTTGATTGATTAGCTTTAGAAGAGAGAAATTTCTTGCTGAAATGATCTTTTTGCTTTCGATATCATTTGCAATTCCATAAAAGTTGATTTTTAATCTTTTAATAGGAGAAAATCATTCGTGAGTAAAAGGCTACATTTTGAATGCGTCTAAAGATGTGTTTTTAAATAAAAATATCTTCCTAAATGCTTTAAAACATTGAGTTGCTTTTTTTTATTTTTTTAAATGTGAGCAAAGGTTCTTAATTGGCTGAATGTTTTTTAATCATTGAAAAATTAAATGCTAATAGATGAAAGGTGTATATTTTGTAGGCTTTTTCTTTCTTTATTTTGAAATAAAAACAGAATATCGAAGCTATTTTTATTTGTAATTGTAAAAATGCGTTAAGGCCTTTGTTCGTAGTGAGTTATGGTTAAATAATATAGTATTGATTCAGGATAATTTAGTATCATAAAATGCTGATGACGACAATGAAAAAAACAATTATCGGCAATAAATCTGAAAAGAAATCAGCCAGATGGAATATTGTTTTTATATAGTAGGAATTCGGTATGGTTTTATTTTTTGTGGTGTTTGTAAAAGCTAAACAATGATTAACTAACGTTCTAGAATTTTAATCATCTTAAATGATTTTAAAAGATGAAACAAGCCAGGGATTATCAAAACACCTCCAACTATCAATGAAAGTCCAAGAACGGTAATGGTACTTTCGGACGCCATCCCATCCATTAAGCTTACCAGTGTGTTTTTGGTTATGATTAGGTTGGGATAATGTGCACAAATAGCGGCAGACAAAACAAAAAAGACTTGTAAGCCTGCGAATGTACGGCTTAGTATCACATATGCTTTCTTTATACTGTATAATAGAGGGTAGATCAAAAGAGCAGAAAGGGTAACCAAGCAAATGGAATATGGATTGTCAATGAAATTTGATACGAATGTCGTGTTGTCTAGGTAGCCGTAACATAATAGCGCCAAACCCAAAAAGACAATGACCACGGTTGCTATTTTGGACTTCTTCAAATAGATGTTAGTCTTATCGGCTTCAGCTTCCCCAATCAGTAGAATGGAGGCTAAGAAAGCACAAAGTCCAGCAAAAAACAAACCTACCAATATGGAGAATAGATTTAGCCATGGATCAATGAACAACTCCTTGAAACCATAAGCATCATAATCCTCCGTTATAATTATTTCCCCAGAGATCATGGCTCCAAAAGTCATACCTAGAAAAATGGGTGTAAGCAAACTTGAAAACCTGAACATCCAATCATACAAGATTTGGGATTTGTCTATGTAGGCATCATAATGTCTAAATACGAAAGCAACTCCTCGCAATGTAATTCCCAACAAGGTCAAAGTTAAAGGGACGTGTAGGTAGATGGTTAGAATGTTGTAGAACTTTGGGAAAGCCACCCAAAGAATGACAATGATGATGATGATCCATATGTGGTTGGCCTCCCAAATAGGACCCATTACGCGATAAACCGTTTTTTTTGTCTTTTCTTGATTTTTTTTGGAGGAAAACAATTCGACGATTCCAGATCCAAAGTCAGCACCAGCCAATACTACATACAACAACAATGAAATTGCAAGGAAAAATAGAACAACGTATAACATAGTTTAGTTTTTTGAGTTGTTTAGTGCTTTTATTTGTCTAATCATAAGCCATGTTACAGCAATGGTAAGTATCGAATATATGATGACATACATATAGAAGCTATATACCATTCCTGGCATTGGAGTCACGGCGTCCTTTGTCTTCATTATCTTATGAATGATCCAAGGTTGCCTACCAACTTCTGTAACTATCCATCCAGCTTCCAGTGCAATAAAGCCCATTGGAGCCAATAAGGTGAACAACAACCAATAACGTGAATTTCTTTTCCATTTCTTCTTTTTCAAACTGATGAAGAAGAAAATACCTGCAACCAAGAGCAAGGAACCAAGACCTACCATTATTTGAAAAGCATAATGCACGATGGCTACATTTGGTCGTTCATCTTCAGGAAAGTCATTAAGCCCTTTGACTTCCGCATCGAAATCCCCGAATGCCAAAAAAGACAAAGCGTTCGGAATTTCAATTTTATAACTCACTTCCTGTGTGTCTTCATCTATTATTCCTCCTATGTACAAAGGGGCGCCATTCTGGGTTTCATAATGAGCTTCCATTGCAGCTAACTTTACAGGTTGACGTTTTGCTATGTCTTTGGCAGACAAATCACCACTCAAAGGTTGTAGAAGAGCAGCTATTGCTCCGAATGTTATGGCGATCTTAAAAGCCTTTTTATGTAGTTCTGTCTGTCTTTTTCTATAGACTTGGAAGGCATGTATACCTGCAACCGCGAATCCAGTAGCAGTAAAGGCAGCTAGAGTCATATGCAAGGCTTGTGTAAACCAAGCAGGGTTTAGCAATGCCTTTATGGGGTCTATGTTCAAAAATTCCCCATTGATGTAATCAAATCCAGTAGGAGCATTCATCCAGCCATTGGCAGAGACGACAAGAATTCCAGAGGCTACTCCTGCCACACCTACAATGAGCCCGGTAAACCAATGAAATTTTTCAGGAAGGTTCTTCCATCCATAGAGATAGAAGCCTAAGGCTATGGCTTCAATAAAAAAGGCAGCTCCTTCCAAGGAAAAAGGCATGCCTATTATAGGACCAGCATGCTTCATGAATTCGGGCCATAGCAACCCCAATTCAAAAGATAGGGCTGTACCAGAAACAGCTCCGGTCACAAAGAATATGGCTACTCCTTTTTGCCATGACTTGGTCAAGGTCAAATAGATTGGGTTTCGTGTGTTTAACCACTTCTTGTGGGAAACGACCATAAAAAATGGCATTACCATACCTATGGAGGCGAATACAATGTGGAAAATAAGTGTGAATGCCATTTGAAGTCTTGCTGCATCTAAATTTTCCATACTATACCAGTCTTAAATTAAACTATGCAAAGTTAATTCATAATAAGAAAATAACTGATGAAATTCATGACAAAGACACAAATAAAAGCCAATTTATATTCACTTTAAGTTGGCTTGCTTAAAAATTGTTCTATCATAAGAAAAGAGCCCCAGACATAGGGTTTTCATAGGGTTTCAATTGATGTTTTGAAACTAAAAAGATCACACTTCTGAAAGGTGTGATTGAAGTAGATTTTGTAATTTGGTCACAGGGAAAAAAAGACACACTACAATATCCATAACATAGAAATTATGCCGATCAAAACCTTAAGGAAACAAATTGAACATATTGACATTTACTTGTTGGATCAAATTTTAAAAGGATGCTATGAGAGAAAAGAAAGCATCCTTGATGCAGGTTGTGGTATGGGGAGAAACTTAAAATGGTTTTATGATAATTTGTATCTGGTGTTTGGAGTGGATGACAATGAATCCCATATACAATACGTGAAAGAGAATTATGACATGAGAAAGGATCATTTTCTTGTAGCCTCGATAGAGGCTTTGCCTTTTGAATCAGGAATGTTTCATCATGTGATTTGCAATGCTGTATTGCATTTTGCCAAAAATGAATCTCATTTTTTTGAGATGTTTTCGGAATTGATGCGTGTTTTGAAACCGAATGGTACATTGTTCATCAGGATGACCTCTAGTTTTGGGATCGAAGAAAAAATAATGAAAATAGCGAATGGAGTTTATAGGTTGCCAGATGGAAGTGACCGCCTTCTATTGACCAAGCCTATTTTAAATAAACTTTTAGATGCATATGATTTAGAATTCATGGAACCCATAAAGACAACAAACGTGGAGGAAATGAGATGTATGACAACACTTATGCTTAAAAAACGGTAAGCCTAGGGTTTGATGAAGAATTCCATATAGAATATGAATATGGCCATCACGAAAACGAAGTAACCGAATCCTTTTTTTAGTTTTTTACCATCAATGAAATTGCTCAAATAACTTCCAGCAAATATGCCAATGAAGGAAAGACTGGTAAAGACCATTAAAAAGGACCAATCTATGGGCATCGTCAAGGCATCGCCTAAAAAGAAACCAAGCAAGGATTTGAATGCGATGATTATCAGTGAGGTGGCAATAGCCACTTTCATTTTTACATTGGCCAATATCACCAATGCTGGAATTATCAAGAAACCACCTCCAGCACCTATCAACCCCGTTACGCCTCCAACGATCAAGCCTTCTATTAAAATCAAAGGATAGTTGTATTTTACCGTCCCCTCCGTCGGTTTTTCCTTTCGTTCCCTCAGCATTGAAAATGCGGCAGGTATCATAAGAGCAGCAAACAAGCCAAACATGGCCATGCGCCTCGTAAATTCAAAATCACCAACATTGAAAAGGACATTAGGAAGTGAAGGTACCACATGATATCTAACCAATGTGACTCCCATAATGGCAGGTATGCCAAATACAATGGCGGTTCTCCAATCCACATAACCCTTGAAATGAAGTTTTATACCACCGACAAGTGCACTGGCTCCAACAATGAACAAAGAATAAGCTGTAGCTACCTTTTCATTTACGGAGAATAGATAGGCCAATACTGGAACAGCAAGAATAGAGCCTCCTCCTCCTATTAAACCTAGAGATATACCTATGACCAAGGCACAAGTATACCCGAATATTTCTAATGTTTCCACAGTTGGTTAATTGGTTTCAATATTCAAAAATAGGGTTTCGAAATGTAGTCTACAATGTTATTTATCAGATATTTATAGTCCTAATCCCTATGGGGTTTGTAGTCTTTTGAGGTGAAAGCATTGAGTATTAAAGTGTCGCAAGACTTTATGGTTGATAGATCTTTTTTTTATTCATTCTGTTTTTTAGGTTATTTTCTCATGAATTCATTAATAATCTCCTCATGGGAAATAGAAGGAGAAAATCTTTTAGCCATTGATGACCTTTTGTTTAATTCTTGCCATTCATCAGTTTGATCACCTAGTCTCCGTACATGACTTAGCCATTTTTCCTGTCCAGATTTGATGGAGTCACTCCAAGTTTCCATATCCGAATGATGGACATCCAATGGGTTTTCCAAAATTGCGGGAGCCATTCCTTGTTCTGCCAGCAATCGATTTAATACTAGTCGATTTACCCTTGAGTTGTGATCCACATATGGATGTAGGTTTTCAAGATTCTTGTGCGTTTTTGCTATGGCTTGGAATTTATCATCCGAACTTTCTGCCAAACCAATGTTTTCATAATGCTGGTTCAAGATGTCTTGAACCATTTCTGATGGGTGTTTGGTTGGATCTGCAAGCTTTACTGTGTGATTTGGGGTTTCTATATTAGGGGTGTTGAAAGAGTCTATAAGTGGATCTTCACGATGTTCCAAGCGTAACTTGTCAATTGGAGATTTGAAACCACGATAATTGATGTCCAATGGCCCCTTCCTAAAGTGAGTTCCAAATTCGGTGGGGTCGGAAAACGTAGCTTTGTGTGCTTCATGGAAATCTCTTGCATTGAATCTACGACCAAAAGTATTGCTTATGGATCGATCAGCTTCTAACATGTTCTTGTTGTAGTCGGGATCCGGGTCTTTACCATGTAGGGCCTTTGTGTAGACTTCTCTACCATGCTGTTGATGTCTTCCATCTATGTGTTCGCGCCATTTTTCAAAAGGCCCCATACGATCGTAGATGGCTTTGCTATTTCCTGTCAGTATAAGTTGATTATGGAAGCTTTCATCACTTTCTCTTTCTTGCTTTATTCTTGGCATTCCTCTTTCTCTAGCTTGTTGTTGTCGAAGAAGAGCAGCTTCGTAGGAAAGCCTTCTTACCTCTTTGTTACGTTCCAGATTGTTTTCAGGGTTAGTTTGAGGCTCTCCAATGGCTCCATCCAACCTTCTGCCTTGTGATGGTTGTACAACATAATCATCTGGGACATTGGTCAAGACTCCGTTGATGAGTACTCGTTTCAATTGTGTCACAGGACGATTGTCTGTTATCGATGCTTTGCTTTTTTCATTGTTTTTCCTCTGAATGATGACATTGGCCGCGGCTTTGCTTTTATCCTCATTGGTATTCTTTCTTTGTTCGAACATATCTTGGCTTTTTTCAAATGGGACTTATGCTTGTTACTCTATGTCTCATACTAGAAGATGTGCAAATGGATGTCCATCAAATGCTTCTGCAATAGTTGTTTTTTCTTCTGCGATTTGTGTCAAGTTGTCTTCGAATACTTCTAATAGATAACTGATGAGCCAAGTCGTTTGGATTACCAGTGGAATGTTGTCTTCCATTTTAGGAAGAAGCATTAATGTGTGTCTAAAGCATAACATTGTTGGTTTGGCCAAAATACCAAAACCAACCAATGGAATGGATTGATTGACAGTGGTTACAGCTTTTTCCAATTCCAAGTTGTCAATTGATGTATTGGACACGTCAACAAAACATTGCAACAATGATAGACCTGCGAGTTGTTCTTCCATATTTGGTATAAAGGACAATTCCAATTGTAATCCTCCTGCGGGGTGATTTTCTTGTGTTAGGAAAACCAATACTGTTTCGTAAGGCCTTTCTTCGGATTTTTCTATGATGTTTACAGAAAATCCTTCTTTCATCAGAGCTTCGGAAAATGCTTCCAACTGTTTTGAATGGTCAATGCTCATGGTCTTTTTGTTTTTAAATTAATCAATAGTCTAACCCTTTGGCATAGGCTTTTGCTCTTTTCATTTTATCTTCTTCTCTACCTCCAGATTCCAAGTCATCCATTAGGCTGATGCCTTCTCCTTTGTGTTTTTTCACGCCTAGGTGTTCTCCGATGTCGCTTAATTCTCCATCTGGCGTATCATAAAAGCCGGTTTTGGATTCGTTTTCTGCCAATTTCATCCCTATTTGACCTCTTACCATATCTCGTCTGCGCATAGATTTGGTTTTGAAGATATCACTCCAGCCACCTTTACCCATTTCTTCATCGGTTGGAACATTTATGCCTCCTTTATACAGTTGATCCTTATATTCAGATTTATCCAATTGCTTTCCTTGTTGATGTTTTTTTATCATCTTGTAGCCAGCTAGTCCTGCACCAACAAGACCTGCACCCACCAATAGTCCCCATCCAACTGGATTTGACAATCCTGCAGCAAGCAAGGTAGCTCCACCGGCTATTCCCAAAGCACCACCTGCAGCTTTTCCATAATTGGCCTTGGCCTTGGTCCATTGATTTTCTTTTGCAAAGCGGGCAATGCCATCGTTTCTAAATCCATCATTTTCAATTTTTGCAAGTTTATTGCTTCGATAGTGTGCTAGCCCTCCAGTTGCGAGACCAGAAACCACATCGGCTCCACCTTTGGCAATGGCTGCCGGTGCGGCAATTTTTCCGGCGAGTGTTGCTGCTGTCCCCGTACTGGAACCTACAAGGCCTGCGATTTGAGAAACCCCACTAGCTCCAGCATTGGAGGCATTTGCTAAAGCACCCAATACATCTATGCTTTTTATGGCCTTGTCTTTCTTTTTCTCTTTTGAAGTGGCAATGTCATGGATTCCCAATCCAGCATCCAACAAGGATGCTCCAACTCCAGCGGTTGCACCAACTGCTCCAGTGATTCGTCCTGCTGTTCCAATAGAATCGTTTCCTGCAATTTGCCCAGCTTGTGTCAAGATGGTTCCCGTTTTGGAAACGATACTACTACCCAAACCTACTTTTTCTGCTACGGTCTTACTTGTTGGTGTTTCGGTTGCTTGACCAGAGCGTTCATGATATTGTTGCCCAAGGCGTGCATTTCTGTACATATCATCAGAAGTGGCATGGTTGAAACTGGAGCCCCCTATTACATTTTTGTTGCGATTGTGTCCATATTCTGCTCTATTGATGCGATCTCCCATTCTTGCCAGTCTTTGATCACTTTCTGAAAGATGTGAATACGGATCAGGTTCTTCCTCTTTTTTCCAAAATTCCCACCATTTTTTACGTTGTACGATGGGTGAATTCGAAACTGTCTTTGTTGTTGCCGAATCATGGCTTTTCAATTGCAAGGCCTTTGCACCCATGATGTCTGCCTCATTTTCCAAACCGTTGTCATCATTTATGTGCTTGTCATTCATTTGCATGGTTGGTCTTACTCTTCCTTGCTTTTGTTGCACCACGTGCCAGGCCTCGTGAGGCAAGTGCCTTTCTTGTCCCGAACTCAAATGTATGTTGGTGCCTTGTGCATAGGCATGTGCACTTAGTTGTGCTGGCTTGGAGGAGTTGTAATGCACCTTTACATCGTCCATGGTGTGACCGGAAAGACTCTCGATTCCAGACTTTAGATTATCGGGTAGGCCAGTGTTGTTTTTCTTTTTTTGAACAGGTTGTTGTGAGTCTTGTTTGTTCATGTTGTCAACCTGTTTTTGTTGAATTGTCGCTTCAGGACGATTGTCCTCAAGACGGAGGGTGTTGTTTTCTGCCTTCCTTTTTTGTTGTATCGTATTGGCTGTATCGTGTTTTCTATCTTTTCGCTTATATTCCATGGTCGTCACTGCTTTTTTTATAAATGAACCACAACCGGCCCCTTTGCACCAGAGTAATCAATTGCCGAACAGAAATCATAATTGTGTATCTGAGCTTCCAATCTTGCCAAATGGGGGTCATAATATGGGAGTCTTATTTTTCCTCCGGTAATTAGTCTTCTGATGTAATAGTTGTAAAATGGATATATTTCAAAAAGATGGTCATGGCCTTTTGGGGTTGGTAGCTCTCTTGAAGAGTACTTCTTGACCACCTTCTCATATTCGTAGATTCCCAGAAGTACTTGTTCATAAAGAATAAACAGTATTTCATCTATACTTTCTTTTCGATCCTTTAGAATTAAAAACACACGTCTGTTTGTAATTAAATACCCAACGACTTTTAAATGGTCTTTATAGGAACAATGGTTCAATGCATTGGCAATGATGACATTTCGTTGATTTTCTGGGATGTCTTTTTTCCAAGACCCCATGACCAAAGTCAAATAATGCAATGCATTGTTTTTTTTGGAGTCTATTATATTTGATTTGGCACCCATGTTATTTGAAATTGTTGAGTTTTGATCTATTGTTAAAAAGCCTTAATGGTCTTGTTTTCCTTTTTGAATTCCTTTCTAAGTCCGGACAATAGTTCCTGTTTCGTTACGACGGTGTCATTCCTCTTGATGGTGGCCAATGCACAGTATCTTAATATGTTGATGATGGCTCCACCCGCCAATTCATAATCTTCCGCTATTTTCCATAAATCAATGTCTGGGTGAAGCGTGCAAGTACCAGAAAAGGCATTCTTCCATAATTCGTATCGTTCTTCAGGTCTAGGCATTGTAAAATGGATCATTGATTGGAAACGTCTCGTAAAGGCATCATCCATGTTTGCCTTCAGGTTTGAAGCCAAAATGATGACTCCTGGGAAATCCTCTATGCGTTGTAGCAAGTAGGCGGTTTGTTGATTGGCATGTCTGTCATTGGATGAATTTGCCTCCGTTCGTTTGCCAAACAATGCATCGGCTTCATCGAAGAATAGAATCCAATCCTTGTATTGTGCGATGTCAAATATTCGAGACAAGTTTTTTTCTGTCTCTCCTATGTATTTGGATACTATCATGGAGAGATCGACTCTGTAGACTTCTCTATTGGATGCCTTTCCCAACAATGAGACCGTCAATGTCTTTCCTGTTCCTGGTGGCCCATAGAACAATGATCTATAGCCAGGTTTTATTTTTTTGAACAATCCCCAGTCCTGCATCAATGTGTCTCCATGTTCGAGCCAGGCATTCAATTCCAATACCTGATCCATTATGGTGTCATTCAATACAACATCTTCCCATTCCAAATGTGTCGTTATTTTTTTAGCTGGAAAAGAAATCCCATGTTCTATCTTGGGTTTTTCACCAGTGATGAAGTAATGAAGCCACCTATTGCTAAAGGTCAAGACGCCATTGTATTTTGGGATGTGACCTTCTGTGTCTCCAAGAGATAATACTTGTTCCTTTATTAGGATGCTTGAACGGTCAAATAAGTTGAACACCTCTATTCTTTGTTCAGGTTCTGTAGAAGCCATCATAAACAATAATGTTTGTCCAGTGGGTAGAAAACCACTGTGTTCTTTGTCCACAATGCCTCCAAACTCTGTAAAGCCCCTATCATAGATCTTGTTTTGACCGAAAAAGATATCCAAGGCCTCTGGGCGTATATGTGGAGCCAATGCCAATGCCAATGCCAGCCTTTGGTACTTGTCGAGTTGCCATTTCTTTATGGTATTGGCATATGGGGAATCGACATCTTCGAGATCGGGTACTGGAATTTCAGTCCAATGTGGTTGTTCGCCTTCATGTTGTAAATAGGTGCTTATGGCTTGGTTGATGACATTTTGAAGCCAATCCATTTCATTCTGAAGCGTTATGACGTAGTCTTTAATACCCATAGATCGTAAACATTTTTTCTATGTCATCCAAACTGGCATCTCCCCATCTAAAGTAGAGTAGTGCCGTATTTGGGTTTAACTCATTGGCTTGTAGCATATCCAATATGCAAGCTTGTGCATTGGTTGATACTGGTGTTGAAAAACTGATGTCATCATAATGAAAGTCGTATTCATAGAAATCAGTAGCCCATACGGTCTTCGATGTCTGCTCACTAATAAGCTCACTGATGAAGACTTCCAGTTTTTCTTGTTGAACCACCAATTTCTTTGCTTTGAAGAATGATGGTTTCTTTCTGGTTTCCTTATGGTGAAATTCGATGTCTCTCGCTTGTATGGTCTTTGCTGTGGCATCACCAAAAAGGTCAACCAATCCAAAGTTTTCTGATTCTGTGGCTATTTCCAATTCTGCTTTGTCGGAACCGGCAATGGCTAGTGTCCAATCTGAAGGTACTGCACATTCGGTAACGACGTAAAGTTCCCTGAAGGAATAAACAACCTGTGTCAATTTGATAATCAATTCTTGTTGTATGTCCGTCCAATTCACAATTTTTACGGATTCCACATTGTTGCTACTAAAGAAAAAACTTCCAAAACCATCAAAGGCGAGGACTTGTTTGCTGAATTCGAATTCACCTTCTATGGG
Organism: uncultured Bizionia sp.; assembly: GCA_947496215.1. Lineage (GTDB taxonomy): Bacteria > Bacteroidota > Bacteroidia > Flavobacteriales > Flavobacteriaceae > JAHDHI01. The sequence goes on along the minus strand of CANMCF010000009.1, from coordinate 107,967 downwards.
GTTGTGTCCATGGTCTCTTCCAGAATAGGGTTTGGAAACACCTTCACTGAAATTCCAATTTGCTGGATTTAGTTTGATGCCATATTCAAACTGGCATTCATCGATGCTAACAAGTCTGTTTCTGAATATATTTCCCAATAAGATGATTTCCCCATTTCTGATTTGGAAGAAATCTCCCGGATACATATTCTGATTCAATGGTTTGGTTGGCATGAAACCATTTCTATTATAAAAGTTTCTGTAAAACTTTTTGAATACGTTGCTCATGGTCATTTTGTTTGATTAATCGATTAATTGTCCTTGGTGATTACATATTTTGATTCCAAGGGTTGAGAGGGTGAAAAGGGTATTTTGAGGGATTGGACATGACTTTGTCTGTTTCATGTCCATATTTCATCATTCCTCCTGCAAATGAGGCTGCAGGTGGTCTCAAGAACATTGACGGAGGAAGCTTGGCAAATTTGTCTCCCCAATTGTTGGTTGGAGGAAGTTTTCTCAACTCTTCATTTTCTCGTTTGCCAGCTTTCCATCCCGAAAACATATCGGCTTCTTCAGAGAGCAAGGGATCTTTTGTTTGTTCCATTTTTTTGTGAATGTCTGCAATTTGGGGGGAACCCCAACTTCCAAAGAAGCTTCTTGCCGTACTATAGATGTCGCTTACCTTTGGAGCTTCTCCTTCTGGTGGATTGCATTGAATCACTTTTAATTGACTAACACTGCTTCTGTTTCCGAGCGAATGTTGTAGTTTCTTCAGTTGGATGGCTTCCGGGCGGTTGTCCGTGAATTGAAGATTGGAATTGTTATTTTTGTTTGTTTGTGATACTGCATTCGCAACAGATTGACTTTCATTTTTTTGCTTGTTGTTGGTATGGGTATTCATATGTTGTTCCTTTTTTATCTATTTTCTGTATCATTCAATTAAAAGCAATTCGGTTAAACACAATCGGTTCGACCGAATTGCCAATTAGTGAGGTCAAGAAGCCAATGCGGCTGCATTTGCAGCTGCATATCCAGCTTGCAATGAACTTAATCTTACTTGAGCTTTGCTTAGTTTCGTGTTGACATCACTAAGTTGTTTTGTGGTATCTTTGCTAGCCACCAATGTATTTTGGTATATTTTCGATAAAACTAAATATGACTGATCCAACAATTCTTCGATGTTTTGTGCCGGAAGTTCATTTTCTATACCTTCTACCGAGTTTTCACCTGTAATGAACTCATAGAGCTTTACTGCTTGTAAATATTCTAGAGCCAATGCAGCTTCGGACTCCAATGATGTTGCTTGAGATGCATAGACGGTCTGCAATGCTATCAATGTTAATGCAACTGCATTGTTGGCATCTGTTCCAGCTGTGGTGACCATAGTTACCAACTCGTCGGAAATCAATGGGTTTATTGCTTTTTTACGGATGACGAGGTTGGATAGCTTGTTTATGACCTCTGCCGAGTATATCAATTTGTCGATGACCATTTTGATCTCTTTGGCTACCTTTTGAATTTTGGCGTCAGAGAGCACGATTTCATCAAAGGTGTTGTCCGAGCTTTCCATCAGGTCCTTTGCGTTGTTCGCGATGTCCTCTACCAAGTCCTTATTGGACAAAGCTGCATTTTTATTGGTTTCTGCAGTTGCCAATTGTTGCTTGAGCGTAGCCGACTTTTCACTTAGGGAGTTTGAAATGGCTTGTAATTGTTCTACTTCACCTTGTGCATTGATAATCTGTTGTGACAAGGCATCCAGTTCGGATTTTTTCTTTTCTGTGATTCCGTATTTGGATTTTGAAAGTGATTTTATTAGTATGTTTCGAGTATTCATAAGTCTTTCTTTTTTAATTGTTAAAATGTGATTTCTACCATGGTTCCATCTTGATATTTAAAGGACTCGGTATGTTGAAAATCTGATAGGGAATTGGTGAAATCTTCATTGGCTTCCACCGATGTTTCGTTGGATATAGCCAAGACGGCAGGAATGTATAAATTATGGTTAATCAACCTATTTCCGAAATTGTCGGTGGTTTCCGGTTCCAAAACTATTTTCTTATAGCTAAAAGCGTATCCAGGTTTTTCTTTTGGTATTGGAACATTTTCGATTCTGAGTAGCTTCTCAAAGGCTTTTATTTCGTCTTTTGTAGCATCCTCGGCTACCATGTAACTTCCAGCTGGAACTTGTTCGGCAGTAGTAAGGTTGAAAAAGAAACCTGGTTTGATGTGCTTGTCCGATTCCAATTCCTTTAAGGCTGCATCTTTTTCTGCAATAGCGGTATCTAGGCGCTTTTGTTTTACCTTAATCTCCTTTTTAACCTGTTTTTCAGATTTGTTCAACGCGATGTTTTCTTCTTCGGCTTTCTTCTTTTCGGCCTTGGTACTCTTCGGGTTGGTTATAATTTCATTGTTTTCTTCTATTTGCTGGGTGATTCCACTTAGTTGAGATTCGAGGGAATTGATTTCGGAGGTAAGTTTTGCAATTTCCGGATCGTATTTGTCTGCAATTATTTCCAATCCTTCGGTCTCGGTCTCAATGGATGCCAATCCTTCTACAGTTAACAGTCCTTTGACCAAATCGGCATTGTCTGGAAGGAACAAGCCCCTGTATTCCACTTTGTAATCAGAATTTTCATATACGCGAAACAGCATAGTTTGTGGTCCGGTTTTCAGGTCTAATTCTTCGGAGGTTTTTTTTGTGTCCAAATCATCGGTGATTACAAGTTGCAGCTCTTCATTGTTTCTTATGATGATTTTACTTGCCTCTGGCTTGTTCAAAGTGTTGGTTAGGCAGAATTTGGCAGATGCCGCAGTGATGTAGTCGTCGAAGGTGTTTATCTTTCTTTTGTACGCCAATGTGAAACGAGCAAGTACGAATATCACATAATCTTCTCCTAGTTCCATTTCCTTCCCTTCCGAGTCCTTCAATTCTGAAGTATAAATGGTCTCTTCCACCTGTAAAGGATCAATGATCAAGGGAATCAATGTGCCTTCTGGATCTTCTTCTTCTCCATCATTTACAGAACTCAAAGGAGAATCAGGTGTTATCTTTATATATCTGGCAGTATCTCCCTTATCGACTATGCTTTCAGCATCTGATATGGAGAAGGTAGGGCTATTGCTGTTTTTTACCAACATGATGTAGTAGGCTTCCACAGGAAAAGCAAGGTCCTTGTTGTACTTGGGAAAAGGATTTGTGTATTGGTTGAAGGAAACGGTGTAATTGGTGGCATTCCCGATGCTTCTAGGCACACTTACCCTAAGATCTAAATTGAGTTCCTTGTTATTTAGATCATAAGCAATCTGGGTTGAATAATATGCAGCATTGGTGTCTTCCAAAATACCTTCTGCTGCTTTTTCAGATGTATTGAGGGTGGACAGATTGGCATTGTCCGTTGCGACTTCTGTTGTGGTAGCCTCAAAATCTGCTGTGGTAATGCCCAATAGATTTTTAATGGAAGCATCTGTCGTGGAGGCTTTATCTGCCAAAGAAACAGTGGATACTTCTGCAACCAAGGCAGAAGCTTCCATGCTGTGTTGTGATGTTTTTTCTGCGAGATAGGCCGTTTTGTTCATGAGTTTGTGTGCTTCTTTGCTCAATTGATAGATTTCAGTATCGAAGTCGGCGGCATGTACTATGCTGAATATGCTTCCTGCATCGCTTGCCAACTTTAAAATCGCATTGGCTGCAATCTGTACATTGGCAGCAGCAACGGAGGTATTGGTGACAGCTTGTGCCACATATGTTTTCCCATTGTTTGCAGAGGCGAGAACATTGGTGGAAATGTCACTGTCTATGACTGCTTGCTCCTGTACATTTTGTTGGTGTTTGTATTTTTTGTTTGCCAATTCCAATTGCTCTGCAGCCGTAATTCGTGCGCCTTGGGCATAATAGAGAGAAAACATGGCAGTGTACAATTGTGCCTGTACCTGTTCTAATTCCAATTCCTGATCGTTTAATGATGAAACGACACTGGCGTGTAGATTTTCATTGTAAGAATTCATAAAGTTTGATTTTTAAATTATTAATTAAGTTTCATTTTGCGTGATTGCGTGTCTTTTAACTGCTGTCTATTGCTATGGGTTCTATGTTGTGTGCTTTCATTGTTCTTATGTTTTAAAATGGCCAATTGACATGTAGTGGTTTTGTCATCCACGGTAGTCTTATGATTGAAAATGAAAAGGGAGACTTTAACATTAAAATGTCATAAGGTCTTTTTTCCACGGTCAGGTTCCAACGGTCTTCCTCTTCGGTCAATAGGCCTTCACGTACCAACCAATTTCCCCTAAAACCATTTATGGAGCATTTGCCAATGGCACTCCAATAACCAATTGCAGAAGTGATGAGTCCATCTACAAGCTTCTTGTCTGCGTCTGAAACTTCAATGCTGTCTTTAATGGGAGTGGTAGGAGCCATGCCACAGAGTACTTTGTTTAGTGTTAGGAATGATTCTTCCGTCTGGGTTAAACCGGTAACCAGATATTGCAGGTAATGGATGGCGTCCAATTGAGCATCTATCGATTTGAATGCTTTGTCTTCGAGAAGCCCCAGCCTTTCCAAAAGCATGATGAAATAGGTGTTGAGCAGTACCAGTCCCGCGTTTGGTATGGCAATGCCTTGTCTTAGTATTTCTTTGGTGTTGTTCTCCATTGTTTCTTTTTTAATTTTTGATGATTGCTTTTCTTCTGTGTTAGCATCCTTTTTTTTCTGTAGTGGATGTATGATGCTGTAAGTGATTTGAAATGGAGCTGGCATAATGGTCTTTACAACATCGAACGCTTTGAAAAAAGCCATTTTGGAAATGCCTCGCTTTGCACAGATTTCCCATGACAATTCATTCCAAATGGTTTGAGTGGAAATCAAGTTCCAATGAGATGTGGTCCATGCTGTCAAAATCTTTTTGAATAGGATATCTTGTATTGCTATGCTAGAAATGCCTTGCATCGAAATGGAACCGATGATGTCATGTAGTTTTTTTAAAATTGTCAAATGCTTATGCCTTGATGGGTATAATTTTCCTAAAGACTCAATGGTTCTTGAAAGTTCGAGGCTCTGAAACAGCTGTGTCAATTGTGTTTCTGACGTTTTATTGGTTCGCAACGCATTTAGGATGTGCAATGGTTGGTTGGACATAATCTCATTCAACAATGTTTTTGAATTGTAATTTCTTTGGTGTTTGAACCATGATGGGATTTCATTGTGCCTTATTAAGTGCGTACATAGATTTTCCATTTCACCATTCGAAACACAAAACTTTAAATCTTTGGAAATGTCTATAGTTGAATTGCTTTCGAAAATCAACTTGAAAGAGGTATGCGCTTCGGCCAATATTGTTTTTAGTTGCCTAGGGATTTCAATGCGATTTTCATTAATTTTCTCCATTAGATACGTGCTATTTACATCTTGTTGTTTGGAGAGGTGTTGTAAGGTCAATTGTGTTAGTTCTTTCAATTGGTTGATGTCTGGAGTGTTAGGTCGAATTGATGCAATGACATAGTCCCAATAATATTGCTGCAATGCATCGATGCATTTCGTGCTTCCTACGGTTTTTGCCACATTGAACAACGCAGAGATAGCCGTCACGATTTCGTTGTGTCGGTTTGGAGTGTCTTTTGCTATCAATGCTACAAATTGATTGAAGGGGATATTGTTCTGTAATGATTTAATAATCCTTTTCGAGTTTGTGGATTTTTGAATTAAAGCCCTCATTTTTTTAGGAGACAGCTCCAATCCGAGGAGTAGCAATTCACTCCATTTAAATGACCTGCCGCCTAAAACAAATGTGTCATTTGTGTTCTTTTGTTCTTCCTTCAATGATTTGAATACTTCGAGAGTATTTATTCTGGTATTCTGTATATAGGTGTAATTAGCATTGTCGAACTTTTTTGTCACATTTTCTACAACTGTTTTTTGTACTTGTTTTTTGTTTTGTGGTATTCTGTCGCTCAATGTGTTTTCAAAAAATACTTTGAATTTTGTTTTGTTTCCCTTGTATGAGTTATAGTCAACAATGCATTCCCAAAAACAATTTTGAAGGAGTATTTGTAATTGTTGTGTCGTAATCTGATTTCTTGTGGTTATTGATTTTTGTTTAGCTTCTTTGAACAATCTATTTTGCAAGGAAATGCCTCCCGCTAGTAGATATTCAATGATCAGGCCTGAATGTTTTTTGAATGAGGTAGTTTGTGTATTTTTTCTTGACAAAACATACGATACTTTTTTTGCAAGGGTTTGTTGTTTGTTTTTATGTTTTTCAATGAAATCCAAGATGCCCTCAATTGTTGCAATGTCGGAAACATCATAGTCTTCCTCTTTTAGCAAACTTTGATTATTGATTTTTTGTTTTTCATTTGCCAACAATGGAAATTGATAGGTCAAAGCCTTTTCGAAAAGAGCTTTGAACTTGATGCTGTTTCCTGAATGACTACCGTAATTAACAATGCATTGCCAGAAAACATCATGAAGTACAAGTTGTAATTGTTGGGTGGTAAGTTGCTTGTTTATACTTGAGATCCTTTGAGATGATTCTTTAAACATAGTCTTTTGCAATGTAAGACCATCAAATAGCAAATATTTGACGATTAGACTTGAATGTTTCTTTAATGAAGCTGTTTCAGTGCCTTTTTCGTGTACGATTTGGGCTATGATTTTGGCAACTGCATATTGTTTGTTCGAATGGCTTTCAATTAAATCGATGCAATCGTCTACTTTGTTTTGTTTTAGTGTTTTTAAACTTTGTTCCTGTAATTTTGAATAGTCTTGTTGGGACCAGTTCAATGTTTTTAATTTTCGGTGTTTCAGTATCTCTTTTATACTTTCTTCAAAATTGGAAGCATTTCCAATATTGTTTTTTCTTTTTATGCTTTTCAATAAAAGTGTTATCAATTGCAAGGTGTCAGGTACTTTATGAGTCATCAAGACTTGTAATGCAGAAGGCATCAAGGAATGATCTATATTTATGAGTGTTTTTGAGTTTTCGTTGGTACTGTTTAAGATGTCCTTAATGGTTTGTTGTATGATTTCTATTTGTGAAGCATATTTTGAATTCGTTTTTTTTAGAAATCGTTTTGATTGGTGTTTATCCAAAATGGGAAGGATGCGTATAGCCAAATATTCTTTTTTTGGATGTGTTATGAATACATTCCAAACATCAGTAGGGTTTGTATGAATCCATTTGATGATTGTTCCTTGCAACTCTATGGTATTGTTTTGATTTAATGTATTGTTGGTAGATGAATCGTATAATGTATTCAATAGCCCCATAAGGGTTTCTTTTGAAAAGTTGTTGACTATGTTGGAAGACTCGGCAATGTGCATTGTATTTAATGTCTTGTAAATGCCAATTGATTCGATGGTCTTTTTTGAAGAAGGTATTTCAAGGTTTACCAATGTGCCCAAGACTTCTGCTCTTGATATGCTTTTCTTGTTTTCAATGGTGTCAACGAAATGGTTGATGAATGATTTTTTGTTAAAGGTTGTCCCTTCCAACTTTATGATATGACGAATTCCCATTTCCCACAATTGATTCTTGCTCAAGTTGAATTCTCTTTTTAAATCCAATGCATTCAAAAAATGTAGATGTTTCAATATCGCATTGGTATTGTTTGGTGCTATTGCAGAGAAGAGGGCCTCAACTGAAGGATTTATTAGATCTTTGATGATGTGAGACCATCCTTTTGATGTTTTTTCCACATCAAGAACCAATGCTTTGAACCTAGAAGAATCTACTTTGGATAAACTTAGAATCAATTCATTGAATGTGTTCTTTTTTGAATGAACGATACGAGATGAAGGATCTTTTAAAAAGAGTTTCAAGGTATTCCAGAGATTTTCTTTTTTCTTGATGGAAAAGGAGTTAGTGTAAACGGTCTTATGTTGTTCTTTTGACAACAATTTTAAAATTGAAATGAACTCGCTATTGACATGGGAGTTTTCGTTTACCTTGTCTATGGCTTCCTCAATCAATTCGAAAATTTCATCATATTTCATATTGAAATGATTGGCCATTTGCGCAATGTTGCTTCTAACGAAATTGATCTTGTTGAACATGGTGCCACGTTCGGTAAACAGATAATTGAGAATCCAAAACCAAAGGTTCTTTTTTAGATCTTGGGAACTTGATTGTACCAAGGTTTGTTTTTCCTGAACCTTTATGAATTCATCGGAAAAATCGATGATGTGCTTATGGTTGTTAGGTTCCAAAGCCTCGATGATTTTTTTGATGCTTTGATCTTTAAATTGCCAAGCCATTCGTTTCCTTGCATTTTCATACCGTCCTACTTCTACGAGCATTTTTATGGCATTCAGTCGGTTGCCCAACATTTGCAAGTCAAATATCTCATTTATTGATCCGTGGTTGGAGTGATGGTTCCATGGGAGCAAACCGTGTAATAGGAACTCTTTTACCATATGAAGATAAGAAGTGTCTTCTTGTACTATTTCCAAGACCTTGCCATGCTCATTGGGAGATGTGACTATTTGATGGAGTTTCTTGTTTAGATTTTTTCTTAGTTTCAAAGGGAGTTCATTGGTGAGGTCATCGTAATAGATTACGCCTAGGTCGATTTCCAAGGTTTTTATTTTCAAGGTTTGTCCATCAGGACAGATGGAATCAAAAACAGTATTGATCTCTTTGAGCATATGATACTTGCTCCAATGGCTAATGGTTGTTTGAAGTTGGCTTGCATAGGATTTGGAATCAAAGCGAGTGTCCCATTTGCAACTGGTGATGATATGATTTCCACTATCTATCATCCGCAAAAAATATTTAGGTTAATGATTTTCTTAGCCAAAACGCCAGCGCTTTCAACCAATGAAGGTCCGTGCACCTTGTCAGTTTTGACATCATAGAGCAAGTTGTTGTACCATAGGACATATTCTGGAATTAACTTTTCAAGAACGTCTTTACATAGGAAAAGTACTTTTGGGCCTATTTGGACAGGTAGTTCACTTTCCAAAAAGACGTTCAATCTGTTTTTGAACTTTTGAGTGTTCAAATCTGGTATGAAATCCGGAAAGATGAACAATACGGTATTGTTAAAGATCACATTGTTGATCGATATGGAGTGCTCCGCTCCCCAAGAAGCCTTTACTGCCCATGAAAAGGGAGTGCCTTCTATTGGGGAAAAGGTGTCTTCATCCCAATCACAAGTCGTTTTTTCGCTAAATGTTAAATTAACTACTTCTGTATTCCAAGATTTGTTTTTAATGGTATTCAATACCAAGTCTTTATCATTGCCTTGCAATTTTTGATCTAGAAGCATCAAGGTTTCATAGTCTATTTTCTCTTCAATTACCCAAAATAAGTTTTGTGACATGTTTTCGACAATGATGATTTCGAAACTTGCAGATTCTAGCAATAGGTTTGTTTCAATGCATATCAGGCCTTTACGTTGCCTTATCATCCATAAGGCCATATCGACCTTGTTGTCCACCAAGTAGTTCTGATACGACTCCTTGAGTGCAAAGAGTAGACTTAATTTAAGTTCGACCGTTGTATAGTCAATGCAGTCCTGCGCTGTTATGTGTTCTTGTTTGTTTATTCTTTTGAGGTTGAAAATAAAATCCTTCAAATTGCCTTGAGAGAATTTACGCTGTAGTTTTTCGGTTACTATGGGGAATTCTGCTGAAAGCTTGTTGGCTCCAATGTAATTATAGGCCTTTGCTCTATTGTAACTCAGGATTTCAAAGTTTTGCAACAACAGGCTTTTAATGATTACTTGATCTTTTGTAGTGCTTCCAGAATAAATGGTACTGTCAATAATGGTATCTATCAACAATGGTGATTCTCCATGTCTTGCCAACAAATGATCCAATATCTCATTTCTACGTTTTATGTTGATGTCCTCGTCTTCCATTATGGACATCAACCCCCAGATGTAGGTATTGTATGGGTCGTCCATATAGTTGTTCCAACTATTTCTGTCCAATTGGTCTTTTGGAACAATCTTGAAACTGAAGTTGAATGCTTCGTAATTTCTCAACAAGGGCCTGATGTTGGGGAGTGCGTTCTTGTTTGAAGTAGAATCATACAATGATTGATAGAAATAAGTCGGGGAAAAACATTCGAATGGGGCAGGGTATTTAAGATGGTTTTTTTGGAATTCATCCTTGGTCTTGAAAAACTCCTCGGTATCATGAGGAGTCCCAGTTATTGCATTTTTAAATGAAAACAACTGGCCTACATTTGCCAATTGTGCAAATTGATTGGAGAGTGCTTGATCGAACAATGTGAGATAACCTTCCAACTGTCTGGATTGAGCGACTTTATAATCAGGAGAATTGGATTCCAAGGAATCACTACCTACCGCATAGGCAGCTGGAAATGTATTTTTAATGGAATAATAGCTGCTGATGTCTCTATACTTACCTTTCGGTAGGTCTGGAGCCATCTTTACGGCAGCAACAGTCTCCATTTGTATCTTGGGTTGTTTTGTCATTGACAATGCATTGACAAGTTTGGTTTGGATACTTGTGTTCAAGTTCTTTCCGTTGCTGAAAACATGAAGCAGTTTTCCTTGTTCCAAGGATTGAATGAAATCAAGTACCAACAATTGATCTTTGTCTGAACATATTTCATAACTAGGATCGTTTGGGGATCCGAAACCAACCCCCATGATGGATTTTACTCCAGGGATGGATTGAATAACCTTCGTTATGTCAAAAGCTTGAACTGAGTTTCTTTTTGGTCGTATGCTTACGTCTGGAATCCAACCGTCATTCAGTATGGGACCATTGAAAATGGTATTGGTCGTTTCACCATCTTCCTTTAATTTGTCATAGCCTGTTTGGGTGACTTGTGGGAAGATGTAATTGTTTATTTGATAGTGTATTGTTGCTAAAATTGTATTCAAGTCATAGCCATTTTCTATTTCCAGGTTGCCATATATGTTATGTCTCATAGGAGTCAAAGGCTTTGGTTTCAAAAAGAACTCTCCTATGTTTCTACTGGTATTCAATGTGAAAAAGGCAGATTTAAGTATGGTTTTAATGGAGTCTGGATCTGTGATCGTGTCGTCTATCTGTACGTAAGTCTCATAGATACCGCTAACAAATGAAAATCCACTTTTTATGGGGGAGATGATCACATTTTTGATTCCTGATACCCGATCGATCAGATATTTCGTGTAATCGATGATGGTAATTGGTGAAGTGGTCAAGATGTCTTCAGGTAAGAAAAATTGATTCTTTGTAAGCAAGGTGCCATCTGGTTGCGTCAAGATGTCCTTTACTGGGAAATCGTTGCAATAGCCCAATTCTGTAAAGGCATAGCACAATTGTTCCAAAATGGTTACTCCTGGATCACTGGGGTTCAAATTGGTCCATTGGCTGTTGGCATTTTTTTGTATGTATGCCAAACCAGTGTCTTTAAGGGTTTTGAAATCCAAAACCAAGGGGAGCTGCTCATCTTGTATGTACGTTTTTTGTGTCATGAATGATAGTTTATTGATGAGTAGTCCAATGAAGGGACCAGTAATGTGGATGGGGCTTCAGGTAAGATTTCCTGCACGGGGGCTCCATACGTTATGTTATTGTCACCTGAATCTTTGGTGCCTAGTCGAATCGATATGCTTTCAACTTCGACAATGCTTTCGAAGCTTTTTATGAATGAAGCAATTTGGGCGGTATTTACGCCTTTGTCTATTGTTATTTGTTGTTGAGTTGCATCTATCCATGGGGATAGGAATATATTGATGTCCGTATTTATTTCTTTTGAAACACCAGACGGTTCATAGCCTTTGGCAATTAGAATGCTTGCGGTTACCTTGATGTATTTCATATTGAAATTTGAAACTATGAGATCGACGAAGGTTGAGGTGCGTGCTTTAAGATAATCGAGTATTTTCAATTCTTCGCATTCGCTTACCAGAGGTGTAAATGCATTGGAGTTGGTCCAATCATTTACTTGTTTGACGACGTATATAGAAGTTTTTTTAGCCCCTTTGTCATAGAATGTTTTGGAATAGTATATCGTTGGAAATACTTGTTTGATTACTCTAAAATAATCTTCCAAGGAAACTAACCTGTCCTTGGTTCTTAGTCTTGTGCTTACCCGTAGGTTCATATGTCTTCCTGTTTCATATGCTAAACCTCCAAAAGATTGAAAGGGTTGTGTTATCGTTGCTATTTCAGGAATGGCGGTATGTGGATTGGTAATGGTGTCGGCCTTTATGCTAGGGACCTTTGTATCCAGTAAGTAGTTTTCACCAGTACGTTGCAATTCAATGCCATTGGTCTTTAAAAAGACAGTTTGTGCGTAGTCGTCTGGCGAAGTATTCCCTGTTGCTATGGAAATCCAATAGGATGTATCCGTTCCTGGCATTGTGATGTGTGCGTTGGTAATGTCTCCAGGAATGTTGAAGGTTATGATTCCTGAACAACTGAAATCATTTGTGCCATCGGACAATAAAGTCAATTCGGTCCATCCTTCGGTTCCCAGATAGTAATACTTCGTTGTTTTGGTTGAAGCCGTACTATTTGAATAATCCCTAGCCAATTCAAAATAAAAGCTGACTTCACTTGGTGTAACAAGGTCTTTGTCTTTTAACGAAAGTTCAAGGAAAAGCTGTCCGTTGGATTTGAAGGTAGGTAAAAGAGGAATGGTATCGGTTTGTTGTGTGGGACTTCCCAAAGAGGTCCCAATGCTAAACACTCCAGAGGCATTGTCATAGACTTGGTAGTTTTGAAAGGGAGTGTAATAGAAGCATTCCAATGGAAAAGCGATGTCTCCACCATCAAAAGTGTAGGTTGCAGTTGCCTCATAATCCAATGTGAATAGTCCTACCAAAGGTGCGTAGGGTGGGTTGGGAGTATTTACCAAGTCTGTCTTGGGAGGAGGAGAACTAAAGGCCTGTGCAATCAATTCTGCATTGTATAGTGCCACTGCGCTCACGACCTTTGGATATAGATTTGCTCCAAACCCATAGATTGGATCTTCCAATTGCATTTTTATAAACCCGGAAGTACTTGTATCTGTAAACGACAATAGTTCATTTTGAATGGAAGGATCTATTGTCTTTTGGACTTGTTTGATGTCGGTGGAACCAAAAGTACGGTCTTGGGATAGTACTTTAGTTTCTTTGTTTATGCCATCTATGATTGCTTGAGCAATTAAATCTATCACCCCGATTTCTATTATTCCTTTCAATGCCGTATCTATGATGGCTTTTAGCTTTTGTCTTATGGTGTAGGTCAGATTATTTTTTATGAGGTCAATTAGTGCAGTCTTCATTGCATTTATTAACTCTATGAGTTCTATTTGTTTTATTAATTTTTGGATCTTTTTGATGTCAATTAACGCTGCTTCTATAGCTTCTGTCAATTCTATTACTTCAACTAACTCTATTAGTTTTTGAATCTCTTCGATGGCAGGAGGAGGAGGCAATAGTTTGTTTATGAAGATGTTTGTGACATTCTCCATGTTATTTGTTAATTCGTCTTGTATGGTTGCTAATTTTGTTTCAATGATCGTCTTTAACTTTTCTTCGATGCATTTTGTCAATCTTTTTGTTATGCGAGGTTTTTTCTTTCCCCCCTTGGATTTTTCAATGCTTTGTATTTCAGTTGTTATGCATTGTGTCAATTCTTCTTTTATGGTGTTTGTCAATACATCCTCTATTATTTTTATCAATGTTGAGGCAATGAGGTCTATCACTGCTATTTCTAAAGAGGCTTTTAGTGTAGCTACAACAATGCTTTTTATGTCTTCCTCTATGATATTTGCAATCTCTTTGACTATGTTGTCTATAGCCATTTGTTTCAAGAGTGTTGTCAATTGTTCCAATAGAAGCCCCATTTTGTATGCTTCTATGTTTTTGTAGATGAAAAGAGAGTAAGAGTCAATGTTTTCAATTGGATTGGAATATTTCTTTTCATCGATGACCTTTGTGAGATTCATGTTGAATGGTTGCCAAAGGCCATTTTGCATCAATTGAAATTGTACTTGGAAACAGGTGTCGTCAAATACGTTTTTTGCGGGAGTCTCAATACCTTCGTATTGATAGAATTTTACAATCTTGCCCCATAGGGATTCCTTTGGTATCTTATCGTATTTGTTTTGTAAGAAGTCATTGTATTGTTCATAATAGTCACTAAAGCTGGGAGGCAAGTTGTTCCAATTCAATTGTAATGTTATGGAATCAACAGGTTTGCTGAATATTTCAGAACTCCCAAGAATGAAGTTCTGTCCTTTTTCTGGTGTCGGACCCAATGGTTGAAAAGGTTTTTTGCTGGCCAATGTACCGTAATCGTTATACAATTGGAATGTAGACAGCTCCTTTGTTTTTACGTTTATGTCCAGGGTTGTTATTTCTGGAGGTGATGCCAAGTTTGTAAATCCCGAAAAGGAAATCTTGAACATTGGCCAAGAATTCGTAAGTCCATCCGGGTTTTTTGAAAAATTCGAAATCACCGGGTCCGTAGGTTGTAATGTTATGGTTATGGTTAAGATGCAGTCATCAAAGGACACAAGGATGTAGTCTGTGCTATTTGGAATCTGAAACCAGTCGCTTTGGGTGCTCAGAAAGTATGTGGCGTTGTCAAAGAGTGTACAATCTATGGTCTCTGTAAAGGTGAAATTCAATGTAAGTGTTCTTAACTTGGCTTGTTCCAGAAATAACATAGGGGAGGAAAATGCAAATCCTATGGTTACAGGGATGTCAGTTGAGGCAATCTGAGATCCAAAGGTCTTCCATTTCTCGGTTTTCCCCTCTTCATCCATTTTCACGGTATCGCTGTCTTCAATTTTTTTTAAGTACAAATCTACGGTCTCGTTGCTTGATGTATTTTGTGACAAGGTATATATGTTGCCTATTGAAGCTGGATTCAAAGAAACATCCTTGATGGATTCAAAAAGAATTGGGGCTTCGTTACTGTCTTGACCTGCATTAAACAAGGTCAGTTTCGGTAATATGAAGGTCGCATCTTCTTTTGCGAGATCTGCAGAAATAAAAACGGTATCAGCTACTGCAAGCTGTTTTTTCTGCTTTAATATGTCCTTGTAATAAAACTTGAGATGTCTGTTGGATATGGTATTGACCTGGTCTTTATATATCTCCATCAATTCAGTGAAAGTGCGTAAGAGAAGTGTGTCTGGAAATTGGTCTTTTTGTTTTTTTATGGTTTCGAATTCCGTATGGGCATATCCTATGATTCCTTTGAAGAATGAAAACAGCTCATTGCCAACGTTTGTTATTGATACATAAAAATCATCAGGGGTGCTTTTAGTGTTCTCCAAAGGATATTGCAAATCCAACAACTCCCAAAAGGGGGTCTTCCCTTTACTATCCCGCCACGTTTTTTGGTCGTAGGATGCATATAGATAGGTGTCCACAGGTTGTATGTTTGGAATGAGGCCTGTTAGGTAAAGTTGCTCCCTTAAGGATAAGAGTGCCCATAGGAGTGCACTATAGGTTTCCGTTACTTCATTGATGACATAACTTTTAAGGTCGTATACATAGTTGGACTTAAGCATGTAATAGGTCCATCGTTCTATCTGCCTGAATATTTTTGTCAGTTGGTCGAAAAGCTGATTGAATGAGTTGGATATGTAATCACTGCTTTTGTTTTTTGTCAAAGCTTCCTTAAGTTCCAAGCAGGTACGCAAATAGAGTGATTGAATTCTATTGAAGGGTATTTTGGCTATGGATGCAATTAAAAAAACAGGGTCTTTTAACAAGAAAGGTGTCCAATCTCCATTTATGTTGTTGTCCCGATCATAAAAGTTGATCAATGCAGCGAAGTCGACCAAAAAGCTCAATCGGTCTTTTTCGGTTCTGTTGTCGATCAAAGTAGGGGTGGCCACCAAAGCATGCTCTAGTGACATCATCGCGCTATTTTGATCAATTGAGTTCATTTGTTATATGTTTAAATTTGTGCCTTCCTTCAAATAAAAAGGATAGACGTAATTATGCCTAGTGTTGGTTTGGTTGTATTCGTAATCGATTGTTATTTCTACCAATCCATTGGTCATGTCAGTGAAGGCAACATCGATGTTCAATACGGTGATTCTTGGTTCGTTGTTAAGGAGTGATGATTTTACGGCTTCTTTTATCTCCCCTTTTAGCGTTGGTGTCATGTCTTTGAAAAAGAATGTCTGCAAACCAGATCCAAATTGAGGTTCGAAAGGGCGTTCTCCATAGGTCGTCTGCATGATGATGTCAATCGATTCTTTGATGTTTTCCTCATATCTTGTAAGCGTCAATTGACTATTTCCTGCAGAAAATGTAACAGGAAAGGACCAACCAGAACCTAAAAATTCCTTTTGCCGTATGTTCAATGTATCATCCACCTATCATGACGTTTAATGCTCCTAATACTATTTGTCCGCCATGAGCAGTGGAATCTCCCATTCTTGCTGCTGGCATTCCTCCAATCATCACCGTACTGGACCCTTTTACGATGGAATCGGGAGGGCCCACGCATACCAACATGTCTCCAACGCGTGCTGCTGGGAGCATTCCTATTAATACTGTAGGCTCCCCAGGACCAATTACTGGCCCTCCAACGTGTGGAATTGGAGGTATGGCTGGTGTCTGCATGGGACACTGGTGAAAATCTGTTAATCTTGCTGCTGCTGGCATATCTTTTGTTTTTATTTAATTAATCATGACCATTGCGCCTTTTATGGTGGTTTGTGCACCACCTTTAAGCTCTGCTGTTGCACTACCTTCTGCTGAAAATTGTGTGGTCGCTGTTTGTTTTATGTTCATTCCCTTTAAGGTGACATCTCCTGGTGAAGATTCTATGGTTACTCCTTGATTTCCTTTTAAGGTCAGGTTCTGACTGGCTTCTATGTTGATGTCTTTGTCACTTTTTATTGTAATGCCGCTACTATCCATTTGAATCTTGTTTCCATTTTGATCCTGAATGAGAATTTGCTTGTCCTTGTCACTAAAGACAGCTTCGTTCTTTCCAGGTGTGGTCAATGTGAGTATTATGTTTTCATCATCGAAGGTCATTGCTATCTTGGAATTTGAAACAATGGCTTTTTTGCTGTTCTTCTCATCGGGGTCCAATCCCTCAAAGGGTTTGTTTTTTGTGGAACTATAAAGGCTTCCCAGAATTATGGGGTACCTTGGGTCTTCATTTAAGAAACCAAGGACAACCTCGTCTCCGACTTCAGGTAAGAAGAAGGCGCCCGCTCCTGAGGTAGAATAAAAATTGGTCAATCTAGCCCAGAGACCTTCTCCATTGGGGTCGAATAGAGGAATGTCTACCAGAATCCTATATTGACTATCCGGGTCTTCATACATTTTTTTTACGGTACCATTGAAAAGACCTTGAACACCTGGAAGCAGCCCAGACGCAGGTGGAGCCATGACATCAGGTTCTTCTGTAAACCAGATATTGGAAAGTCCGACCGAAATTTCGGAAACCCAGTTACCCTTTGAAAGGTTGTGATGCACTCCAGAAATTAAATGATCTCCATTGAAACGGTCTCCTAGACCAGCTAATGTGATGTACTTCCCAGGGTCGACAAGACTACTGCCTTGAAATTTTACTTTCCCTTGAATTTTGGAATACTCACTTTTAACGAGTTGGGCCTTGGACCAGTCCGTAAGATCAGATGTTTCCATTGGAGTCGCGGTTTGTACTTGATAATTCGATAGGCCTACGACCTCAGACAATGTCTTCGAGGATAGATTCCCCGGTCCTGGATAATTGTTTGATGCTTGCCCGGAAGCTATCGCCTGATTCTTGAAATCCCAAGCATCTGCCTTTACCGAAGCCAATTGCGTTATGGAATCAAGGTCGGCATAGAATTCTAATATGTTTTGCCCAAAGGCAGCAGTGTAAACAGAATTGGTATCCTCATCAGGAGGAAACACGGTGACTTCTCCATTCAATGCGGTAACTATTAAACTGTTTGCTTCTGCTCTGGCAAGAATGAAATCCCAATCGGTTGCGTAATATTGGACTTGTTCCTGCCATTCTGTTGGTGTTGCCGTTACTTTGGCAGATAATCCATAAGTCCCTATTATGGATCCTATGATGTCACTGTCTTTTTTTTTGGAAAATGTAAGGCTTTTTCTTCCTACGATCATTTTTATGGACTCATCTCTGCATTCCACTTCCAATACAGAGCCTGAAGAACCATGAATGCGTATGCTTTGTTTGGTAATGATACCTTTGAAAATCAATGTGTTCTTGGAATCGTATCCAGCTTCAATGGTCAAATCATTTCCTGGTACGAAACTACTGGAAGAACTTGCTTCAAAGGTACCAGTGCTGGCATCCCCGTCAATGATGGTGATTTTTGCAATGGGAATTTTGTTTACGGCTTTGTCCACTTCAATGCTTTGAACGTCCATAGCATCGGGAATGGCATTGCCATTTACCTTGATTACAAAGGTTGCCAATCCACCACTACAAGTATTTTTGTCTGTTGAACTCATGGGGTTGGTTTTATGATTGGTGGAAATATTAATTGAGAGCCGCCTTTGATATGTCTGAATTTATTTAGATCATTGTATTGTGCAACTTGTACATAGTAATAGGGTGTGTTCCAAGTTTCATTGGATAGCTGGGGCAAGGTTTCTCCTTCGACTACCTCGACAAGATGTGTGATGTCCGGAGAGGTTTCACCATCTTCTTGTTTTCTTTTCTTACATGAAACGTATTCACCGAAGCTCAAGGATATTTTTGCTCTAAGCGGATCGCCATTGGGTTTGAATAATGTATAGGTCGTATCGAATGTCTTGAGCACACTATAGAATATGGTATCGGCACCCCATTGAATCTTTATGAAGTTGGGTCTATGTATTTTTCCATTGTAGGTGTATACGATGTCTTCCAAAGATTTGATTTCCGCAAGTAGGTCGATGCGTTTGGAATCTACTATGCCCGTACAATCTATGATTGTGTCGAAACTAAGGTTGACGCTGGGAGTACTTTTGTACTTCTGAGATGTGGAGCTGGAATCCAAAGGTTGTTGTTCATTGTAGCTTATCTTGCGACTCCATTTAACAGACTCGGGGTTAATCATCAACTCATAAGGATCTCCAGGTACGGCATTCATAAAATCCTCGTCCAAGTATCCAGTAATTTTCATAGGTTCCAATCCCATAATCTTATATAATTATCGTTTATAACTAGCTCTTTTGTTCTCTTTTGCGAACATTTGTTTGCAGGCTTCCAACAATTGACCTTTCAAATTGGATAGGTCTTCACTTTTCAAGGTGTTTTGAGTGTTGGAATTTGTTGTCCTGACTTCTGTCTTTATAATGAGTTCCCTGATTTCTATAGGCATGGCATTATTTTAAAATGTTTATTGTGTAAAGGCTTTAACGTCAAAATACGTGTAGGCCAATTCTATTGATTCCATTAAAATTTCACTTTCTTGCGACTTGAGATCCGACACGGAATACTGAACAGGATAGGCGTCGTAGAAATTCCATTTCATGAGGACTGTTCCTTCGTTGTTCAATAAATCGACAGATACGACGTTCGTCTCTATCGGGTTAGCCAATCCGTCATCCATTGTACTCGCACACCAATCTATGAGTTGCGAATCCTTTGGAAGGGTAGCTCTCTTCAATACAAGGTTTTTACTGGTAGTAACGGTTGGGAGTCGGTATTTAAACCGATTCTCCCCGCCACTTCTAACATCTTCGATCCCCAATTCCTTCGATAGTCCAGATACTTCCTTGAAAGCAGCATCTTCACCTTGAAAGGAAAGTTCGAAGTAAAAACCAACTAGATAATCGTCACTATCCATTTGTGATTATCAATTGCTCATGTGCTATTTCCAAAGTATCTACTGCTACTTCATTGCCATCAGATTTCAAATCCGTGCTGGTGATTTTTGTTGGCCATGCATTGTTTAGTTGCCATTGCATTGTAACCGTACCGGATTCATCCAACAGTTTTATTAAAACAGTACGTCTTTTAATCGTATTCATGGAGATTTCAGCATGCCAATCCCAAAAAGTGTTGTCATTGACGAAGACTCCTCGTTTCATAGTTACGTTTCCATATTTTGTAATGCCAGGCATTTTCTCAGTTGAGAACAATGGACTGTTACTCTTGCGGTATTCAATGATTTGATTTTCCACATCCATTCCAGAAACTTCTTGAAATGCTACTCCTGTTAACTCAGTTCCCAGATCCACTTCGAATCGGAACTTTGGCATGGGCCATGTTGCGCCTTCTGCGCTACCATCATCTGTTGCCATAATTTTTTATTTTTAGTTTAATTGTTATTGATATGTCTATTTGAGGTTGCCATTGCAACAAGGGGTCTATTAACTAGAAGTTGCTTGTTGCTGTTGGAACGTAAGTACTATGAATTCCGCAGGACGAACGACAGCTACCTTTATGGTAACATTCATAAATCCGTTAAGGATGTCTTCAGAGGTCATTGTGCTACCCAATCCGCATTCAACGGAAAAGGCATCGGCAGCTGTAGCACCTTGCAACCCTCCTTGCTTCCATATGGAGGTCAAGAAACTCCCAATCATGGCCTTTACAGCTTCCCATGTGTTTTTGTCATTTGGTGCGAATACATAAGCTTGCGCAGCTAGTTTGGAAGATTGCTCCAAGAAAATCATTGTCCTTCTTACGGAAAGATACCTCCAGTCTTGACTATTTCCATCGAGAGTCCTAGCACCCCAAATTAAAATACCTAAGCCATTGAAAAACCTTATGGCGTTTATGGATTTACCAGAAACAGCATCGACATTGAGGTCAGCTTGTTGTGAGTCCGATAATTTGATGGGCAAGGAAGCTGCTGCTACCATAGACGTGTTTGCAGCAGACTCCCAAGGGCCTACGGCATTGTCCGTCACTGTAATTACCCCAGCCATTCCTCCACTAGGAGGCAACATGTTGGCATCGCTCAATATATGATTGATGATGGTGCTGTATGTCGGGCTTGCCGCTATCAATGAATTGTTGTACTGACTTACAGTTAGAGGTGTTCCTGGAGGGTTTTCAATATTGGATATGATCGTGTCTGCATTTGGGTTTGGAGCACTGGCGGGGCTTAACAGAGGTTGTAATTGCTTGATGTCACCCCCAAATATGTTGGTGTAGTCTATGTCACTGGTCTGCATGATGGTCGTTCCTACAAAAGGGTAATATGCAGCACCAAAATCCAATCCATTGGCACCAGTACCATTTCTGAACGTTTCTATGTCTTGCGTATACATTATAGGATCTGGATCATTTCCTCCTATGATGTCGAAGATGCAGACGGATGTCATCATCGTGGAACTTTGTAGAAGCATGGTTTCCATTAAACTACTGTTGTTTTCCACAGAAAGCAATGTGGCTTCAGGACAAATATACATTGTTGGTTCCTGTTCATTTAGAAGTAAACTCAACCCATTGGTAAGGTCGTTCAATTGTACATTGGGGTTGATGATTTGATCTCCCGGAGTCATTGGGTTTCCAGAAGAAGGTCCATAGGTCCCAACTGAAACAATGTAGGCATCACTGCCACCATTGTCATAGAACAGCCGAATGCTGTTGTATAGATAGTAAATGGTGTTCGGATCCGGAACGATGGAATAATAATCGGTGCCGATCATCATATAGTCCCCTTTTTCGGGTTGATCATTTTCCTGTACCAGATAGTATTCTGGGTTGTATTGTTTTGCCGGATCAGCAGGGGCTGGTGGATTGGGATAACAAAAAATGGCCTGAAAGTCTGCGAAAGATGTTATCTTGGTTGGGACGTTCGTATACGATTTTCCTTCGTATAAAGCTTGGGGTGTATACCCAATAAAGGCAGGAACGGCAGTAGCTACTGGAACCACGGAGTTTCCGAATCCGTTTATTTCATTGATATAAACCCCAGGCGTTTTAATTGTTGATAAATTCATAAAACATTGGTGTTAATTGTTGTTATTTTCTTGAGTATGATATGTTCTGTGCTTTTATAGAACATAGGTTATTGAAATTGAAATTTCTTGATGATGACTTCTTGGTTTCCAGAAGGGAGTACACTTTGAGGTTGCCTCCATAGATTCAAGTGGATGGTTTGGCAGCCTTCGTTCGGTATGTATGCGTTCTGTGACGCAGCGGTGGTCCATGTTATGTCTGGTGTTGTTGGTAATGAACTCAATTCGAACAAACCATAGTAGATGGAATAGGTCACAGGAGTATTTGCTGCCTTCCAATCCATGACAATGGTTATTTGCCCCTTGTCCTTCAATGCTATCCTGTGGACATTTCCCGTCGGTTGCCACGGTTGCAATGTAAATTGAGCATTGGTGGGATCACTAAGATTACCCCATCTGCTGCATTCCAACATATCCAATTCCCTGTGAGAGTTTGTTTGAGTAGGATCGTTCTGATATTGATAGGTAAAAGCTCCGAAACAACAGTTGTTGGAAATATCGTTGAAGCTTCCCGCAGTTTCTGCTGCTATGAGATAGCGGCCAAAGCCAGGGTAACTTCTATTTGGGGGAGTGTTTTTTGTATTGGGATTATTGGCTACTTGTCCCCAAAGCACCAACTCTATGGATGACCATTGTTGAGCAGGTGTGCCAGGTATTAATGTTTGTTTCATTTCTAAATGAAGTTCACCATTTTTTACGGTTGCCAACCTAGGGTCCCATTGTTGACCATTAAACCAGTACCCAGAACTACCAGGGGCATTAAAAGGGTAGTTGGTCCACCACCAATAACCGTCAAATTCTAAAAGAGCATTCGTAGTTGGTGCTAATGCTCCCGAAGGTACCGGAGGTCTTTGAGCGCAATTGCCTGTGTTTAGTTTCATAATATTACGTTTAGATTAATAGTTTTTTGATTTTTCCTTGTCATACATATATGTACATTAATGAAGCGAGTTCACTAGTTCCGTTGTCTTCATATATTTCCATTGTTTCAGGGTTGGCATTGGGGAGTCCCTTGATAACGGTGGTTTTATGGCTATTGCCAAGTTTTGTCGTGGTGTTTGTCAAATTAAATGTATACTCGGGGATTTGTTTCAAATGAATTTTTCTT
The DNA here is from genome assembly GCA_947496215.1 of uncultured Bizionia sp. Lineage (GTDB taxonomy): Bacteria > Bacteroidota > Bacteroidia > Flavobacteriales > Flavobacteriaceae > JAHDHI01. Next base: position 85,037 of record CANMCF010000009.1, on the reverse strand, counting down.
GAGCCCGAAGAAAACTGCATTGCTTTTTGACCGTTTTGCAGGATTATGGCTTTTGGACCTTCAAATACGATATCAGATTTGCTTTCGATGGATAGTTCATCAAAATTCTCATTGTTGTCAATTACTATATTGTATATCCATTGGGTGGATCTGGATTCAAATTCAATATTGAATTTGACGTCTTCATTGTCAGCTTTCTTTAGTTTTACGATGTCTGTAAAATCAATTTTCAGGGTAAACGCATCTGTGGCGCTGGTCGATGGATTAAAGGTTTTTTTCAAGAGCAAGTTGTTTCCATCTTTAATTTCGTCGGTGCTTTCGTAAAAAAAAGTTCCAATTTGATTAATTGGGTATGCCGCTGTCAATTGATAGAAGTTGCTGTTTATTGTTGCTGCGTCAAAATAGAAAGCTGTTTGATCCGTTGTAAGTTGTATGTAATTCAAAAACTCGGCATATGATGTTTTTTCTTCTATGTAAAAAGAGAATCCATTGGGCCTTTTCATCATTTTAAAAGAAAATCGATCTATGAGTTGTTGTGTGTCTTTTGAAGGAGTGTATGTCAAATCATCACATATGCCATTCTTATAATAGTGGTGTGTCACTTCTAAACTGAACAATGAAATGTACTTGCTGGTCATAATTGTAGAGCTTGATTTGAAGTTTGTGATATTTCTGTGCTAAACCCTGTAATGTCTTCGGTAGCGACTGTGACAAGTTTCATCTTGTATATAAGGGAAGGTCGATATTTGGCACCAAGAGCCGTCCATAGGTTTTGCATTTGCATATAGCTTTCCCCTTTTTGCAATTCGAACTCCAGTTTGTTTAAATCTGAAGGAATGTCTGCATTGGTTGTTGCATCCAAGATTTCATTGGCTTGAAAAAATTGAATGGAGGCATTTAAAAACTTCAATGTCTCATTGTAATTATCAAAATTTGGGGTTATTAGGAGGTAAAGGTTGTAACGTTGCGTTAGAGGTTTGTTTACATAATTTCCATCGGGTAATTTTTGATTTCTTCCATAAAATTGCTTTGTGGTCTCCTGTTCTATGTGAATTATGGATATGATTATCTTATTTTGGTTTTCCAAGGGGACAGTGCCATTTTGATCTACGATATTATTTGCCAGAACGGCGTTCTCATCCAATCCAAACTTGTTTTTAATGAATTGGTTGAAGACTTTTGTCGTAAACTCTATTGCTTTTAGTATCATGTCAAGATGTCTCTTTGCTGTGTTGAAAAGAAGAGATAGGATAAAGTTATGGATACGACCAGATATAATGAACATTCTATCGTATACTGTTTATGTACAAATTGTCATGGCTTAATGTAAGGCGTAGACAATTCGTAGACAGGATGAAAAAGACATAAAAAAAAACTTAAGGTCTATGGTGTTGGACAATAAGTATGGTATTGAATTCTATGAGAAATGTGGGATGTTGTTTTTTTTAATTTGCAAAGGATTGCAAGTAGTGGCGAAGCTTTTGATGCTTTGGAAGCGTCATTTTCTTTTTTAATCTGTACTTGTGCGTACGAACGCTCTCTTGATTTATACCCAAAATATTTCTGATGTCTTCATTGGACATGTTCATTTTAAGATAGCAACAATATTTTAAATCCTTGGCTGTGAGTGTAGGATATTTGTTGGTGAGGTCCGTCACGAATTTCGGGTTGACGTTTTCAAAGTACATTTTGAAATCCTCCCAATTTTTCTTGTTTCCGTTGCTAACCTTGATGGTGTTTACTAGCGATATCAATTTTGCTCTTGTTGTCATGTCTACATTGGGACAAAGTTGCGTGATTCGCTCTTTTATATTTTTAAGCATGGTGTTTTTTTGATCCAATTCCAAGGTGTATCGGGTCAGGTTCTTACTTTGCTCCTCAATGTTGTGAAATGAAGTTTTTTGATGTAGTCCATTTCGTTGTGAATAGATTAACTTCAAAATGGTTTCGACATTGTAACTCAAATTGAGACCTTGAATTGCATGTTCATAAGATAATGCAAACACAATGGCATTATCAACAGTTTGCAGTGCTGAGCTATCAAATTTTTGAGAGAGACTAATGATCGGGGACAACCGTTTTTTGTTGAAGGACATTATGGAATTGATGACATTATGGTTGTCCTTGAAATTTAAAATGATCAAAGTAGGGTGAAGCGATTTTGTAATGTTGATGCAATCGGATATTCTCGTCGCAGTAACGCATATATGATCTGTTAAACCACTGAGGCTTTTTATTATTTTAGTTAAAGAGATGGAGGTGTCACTTGCGATAAGTATATATTCGTTTTTAACCATCAATGAATGCTCTTAGTTTAAAATGTAGGTAGGTTTGTGCCAAATATGTGTGTTGGCTTTTTAGGTTGCTATTGAAATCGTTAACCAAATTTAGTCTATAGTATTAGAAAAAATTAAGGTAGAAACACCTGTTTTTTAAAAAGAGAGATTATTTGTGTTGATGATAAAACAATAACACCCTATTGATAAAATCAATAGGGTGTATGCTACATATTGTATTTTTATTTGTTACTTGGTAACGTTAGGCCCCATGCTTTCGTCTGTGACCAATCTAAGAAAGCTAACGTTAGGTCCATTTGGACTGCTTTGAGCAATGTAAGCGCAATGCCAACCCTTCCCCCAATTTAACCCAGTATCCCAACCAGAACCTCCTCCGTTTTGGTCGTCCCAAGACCATTTTGCGGTGTCTGCCTCGGGATTGCTAGGAAAAGAATTGCCTTTGTATACTCGAATTTGTCCTTGTTGTGCTCTGAATGGTGAATTGGTATTCCATCTAAGATGAAGGTTTCCTCTACTTTCGTAGGCTTCCAGTTCCCATTTAAATGATACTTCTGCCATGATGTTTTGATTTTAAGATTAATAATTAAGTTATCGATGTATTAATAGAAGACGAACAAGTAGCTACTCAATTAATTGCATTGCCTTTTATTTACATTTCAAAAGTATGTAGACTTAATAGTTGCTCTTAGGATGCTTTTACCTGTTTTTGTAAAACGTGTATAATTTCAAATTTGGAGAAAGTATGTCTTATGTACTGGTTTAGGTGTTTTCCTTGTTAAAATTGATAATGGAATTTGGATTCTATCGGGAATCTAATGAAAAGATCAACCTAAAAAACATTCCTCTGGATTTATCAATTTGTTTTGTACGCTATAAATAACCAATCCGGCTGTGTTTTTAACTCCCATCTTCAAAAGGATTCGGTTTTTATGACCTTCCACTGTACGTTGAGTTATAAAAAGTTTTTCACCAATTTCCTTGGCGGTAAATTGAAGGCAGATCAACTTTAAAACCTCTATTTCTCTTTCGGAAAGCAAACTTTCCTTGGAGAGAGGCGGTTTTGGGGTGTTGGTGGATAGTTGTTCTTTGATGACATCAATTTGTTCTGGTAGGAAATAGTGCCCTTTGTCGTGTACTTCCTCCAACACATAGAGTAATTTGTCTAGACTTAACTCTTTTGGGATGAAAGCATTTGCTCCAGATTTCAGCATGAACCCCATAAAAGACCTGTTGTAATGTGATGACAGCACAATTATTTTTATACTGGAAAATTCTTTTTTTAAAATGACCATTGTGTCCACTCCATTCATCCCTTCCATACTTAAATCCAGTAGGACCACATCTGGTAACGAGGCTGCTTCTTTCAGTTTTTGTATGAAGTCTGCTCCATCATAAGCCGTTAAATCTACTCTTATGTGCGTACTATCGGTAAAATGTTTTCTTAACAATTCAACAACCAAGTTATCATCATCTACAATGGCTAAATTTAAAGTTGCTTTGTTCATTTGTTCTTATTTTGTTATTTGGGTTACTTTTGTTTCTATTGGGTATGTTCCATACATACAGGTGTTTTAACGAGTATTAACAAGTTTGTACCGCTATCATTGCTTGATTTAAGCTTATAGCGTCCTTTTAACAATTGCATTCTAAGTTCCATGTTCTTTAAGCCCAAACCTTGAGTTTTGCTTCTGGTGTCGAATCCTTTTCCATCATCGGTTATTTGTAAAGCGACATATGATTTTGCGACTCGTAAAGAAAAGCTAATGGTCTTTGCATTTGCATGTTTTATGATATTGTTTATGAACTCTTGGAGAATGCGTATCAATTGTAGCTTTACATCTTTTGAAATATTTGCCGAAGGATCTTTCCAAATGTTTAATCTAATTGTATAATGAGGCTTTAGCGGAGATGCCATATTGTAGATCCATTCGCTAAATGGAGTTTCTTCAAGTAAAGGAGGTGAAAGGTCATGTGAAATCCTGCGAGCAGTTGCAATGCTTCCGCTTAACATTTCTTGAGTGTCGATAGTAGTGTTTTTTGAAACGATGGAAAGTCTTATCACATTGAGTTGCCCGATGAGTTCATCATGTAAGTCGGAAGCAATTCTTTTACGTTCTCGTTCCTGAATTTCCACACTATATTCAAGTAATTCCTTTTGATGCATCAATTTTTCAGCACTTAACTTTTGTTGGGCAACTAGCATACGCTTCAAATGCAAGCGAACAAAGAATACGATGGCGACTCCTAGCACCAATATCACTGTGAAGGCGACAGTAATCCATAAAGCTATTATTTTAGGGTCTTGCCATTCTGCCATAGATGAAAAGTCAAAAAAGTATAAAATAGAGGAGTGGTAATGATATTGATTAACCAAATGATGAAAATTACATTGTAGGGTGTGTTTACCAAGAAGTTTGCTATTAAAAACCAAAAACTGTTTAATAGGAAGAAAAGAAAAATGCCGGCATTTAGCCTCAAGATTCCATTGTTCTCGTAAGTACCATTGTTTAACATCTTCCAATAGAAATAGAGGCTGAAGAAGATAATGGAAAAACCATCCAAAACTCTACCAAAAGATTGAAAATGTTTAAGATTCGAGGCGTCACAGTTTATGATGTCCACTACAATCAGAATTAATAAAAATCCAATTATCGGTTTGAAAAAACGATTGTTTTTAAAAGCCAACTGATGATACATCTTTGAAAATAGCAACAATTCTATAAACCCGAAAACAGGAACAAGGATGAGGTTGTTTTGATATGCAATGTTTAAGTAGCGGCTAAGTAAATCTATGATGAAAGAAATTACCAAATAAAAGTAGATGTACTTGCATGTGGTATTTAAACGCCTAAAGAAGCACCCGCAAATAGCAATTCCTGTGAAAGAAGCTATAGCTGGCAAAGCCAATAGAAATTCTAACCAATACTTGTCAGTCAAACCGAAGGTGTTTCGTTAGCTAGTTTCAATAGATAAAATGAGTCTTTGTCTTGTTGTCCAAATGGAGGAACCAAACGAACCGTGTTGTAATAATCGTTGGCAGTGGTTTCAAAAGGTAAGCTAATTACCTTGTCTTTGAGATCCCAAACAATCATATCTCCCTTGTATTCGGAAATGTCATTGTGAGGGCCAGGGATTTTCCTGTTCAAAGCAAAATAAGCTTGGTATTCTTTCTCTTTCAAATAGCGTGTTGGCATGGCAAATATTTGATGTATGTCATTGCTTGAATCTATTTGGTGTCTAACCCACTCATTACTGTTGTCTAACCATCTTTGTATCCTTTGTCTAGCCTCTATAGGATCCACTTCATCTTTTTTGTATATGGGTAATGTGTCAGGAGCAGAGAAGATGTCGATTACTGAGATGTAGGGGAGTATCCCTTCAGGTGAGATATGTTGTTCTTTGTTGTCCCTGTCGGAATTTATGAGAAACAATTTCAATGTTTTGGAATCTCCAATGTTTAAGACTCCTAAATAAGCATTGAGAAATGTATCGGGAGCGTTTGTCGGGGTGTTCTTTATATAATTGAATTTAAAAGCATTGCCTTGATTAAACAGGGCCTTGATCAAATCTACATTATCTCTAGACTTATCCCATAATTTGATAGCTTGGGTGATTTCACTTAATTCCATCGCAATTGATTTTATGTGAATTTGCCCTAGGGAAAGCAGTACAATAATTATCTTAAATATTGTATGTAAGATATAACATTTTGGCTTGATGGTAAAAAAAAATCGCTTATTCCATTCCATAAGTTTTTAGCCTGTAAGAGAAGGTTTACAGCCTTGAAATAGATAATAGACTATGAGCATTGTACTTAAATAAAAAGAGGAATAAACAAACTAAGGTTGTAACTTTGCAAAAGATTAAAGAATAATGAAATGAGTCATAAAGCAGGTTTTGTAAATATCATAGGTAACCCTAATGTTGGTAAGTCTACACTGATGAATGCCTTTGTAGGTGAAAAGCTATCTATCATAACATCTAAGGCGCAAACAACACGTCATCGTATTTTGGGCATAGTAAATGGGGAAGACTTTCAGGTTATCTTGTCGGATACGCCTGGTATCATAAAACCAGCTTACGAGTTGCAAGCTTCAATGATGGATTTCGTTAAGTCAGCCTTTGAAGATGCAGATCTATTGATCTATATGGTAGAGATCGGTGAAAAGGAATTGAAAGACGAAGCCTTTTTCAATAAGATTACCAATGCTAAGATTCCTGTTTTGTTGCTGCTTAATAAAATAGATACTTCCAACCAAGAACAATTGGAAGCGCAAGTACAACTTTGGGCAGAGAAAGTACCAAATGCTGAGATCATTCCCATTTCTGCTTTGGAAGGATTCAATGTAAAAGAAGTATTCGATAGAATAATAGAACTATTGCCAGAGTCACCTGCATTTTATCCAAAAGACCAATTAACGGACAAGCCGGAGCGCTTTTTTGTGAATGAAAAGATTCGCGAGAAGATTTTAATGCATTACAAAAAAGAAATCCCTTACGCGGTTGAGGTGGACACTGAAGAATTTTTTGAAGAAGAAAAAATCATTCGCATGCGGGCTGTCATAATGGTTGAACGTGAAACACAAAAGGGAATCATAATAGGACACAAGGGAAGTGCTTTGAAAAGGGTAGGAGTTGAAGCTAGAAAGGACTTGGAACAATTCTTTGGCAAACAAGTACACTTGGAGCTATATGTAAAGGTTAATAAGAATTGGAGAAGCGACCAAAGGCAACTGAAACGTTTTGGTTACAATCAGAAGTAAAAGCTAATGATTCCTTTTTGTTGATTTAACGTTGAGGTAATCGAAAAATCTCATATTTGGATTAAATTAAAAATCCAATTGATGAAAACCATTACAAGATCGATGTTGGCATTGTTTTCAATGCTAACCCTTGCCTGTCATAACGACGATGACACCACACAAACATTACCAGTAAATACAGAGGTAAACTTTCAATATAAATCGACTATAGTAGTTGGAGGAGAAGGATCAGCAGAGATTTCCTCCTATGATGAGGTCTCAAAGAAACTATTCATCACTAATTCGGAATCCAATGAGATTTCAGTATACAACATTGAAAATTTAGAGCAGCCCATTGAAGAATCCGCAATAGGATTAAGTGCATATGGTTCGCCTAATAGCGTGACAACTCATAATGGCAAATTGGCTGTGGCTGTGGAAGCTCTTGTAAAGCAGGATCCTGGTAAAATCTTGACATATGATACTTCCAATCTAACATTGCAGAAGGAATATACAGTTGGAGCTTTGCCTGATATGGTAACGTTCTCCAAAGAAGGAAATATACTGGTGTCTGCCAATGAAGGGGAACCAAATGGTGATTACACGATAGACCCAGTTGGAAGTATTAGTATAATAGATTTAACAACCGATGCGGTTAGTACTTTGGGTTTTGAAGCTTTCAATTCCCAAGAAACGGCTTTGGAAGCGCAAGGTTTCAGAGTATTTGGCCCAGGAGCGGATTTGGCAAAAGATGTAGAGCCGGAGTATATAGCCATATCCGAGGATTCACGTACGGCATGGGTGTCCTTGCAAGAGAACAATGGGATTGCCAAAGTTGATCTCATAGCGAAAACAATCGATGCCATCTATCCATTGGGCTATAAGGACTTCAATCAAGCAGGAAATGAAATAGATGCCAGTGACAAAGATTTGGAAACCACTTTGAAGAGTTGGAATGTAAAAGGAATCTATCAACCAGATGCAATTGTAGCTGTGAAGATAGGAGGAGTGGAATATGTAATTTCTGCTAACGAAGGTGATTCTAGGGATTATGATGGATTTAGTGAAGAAGAAAGAGTAGAGGATTTGATGCTGGATACATCTGTTTATCCTGTGTCTGGAGACTTTCAGAATGAAATAAATCTAGGAAGATTGAAAACCACGACAACATTGGGGGACGTGGACAACGACAATGATGTAGAGCAAATCTATAGTTATGGAGCACGGTCATTCAGTATTTGGTCTGCAAATGGAAGTTTGGTATACGATAGCGGAAATAGCATTGCAACAGAAACATTGGCTACAACGCCAAGTCGCTTCAATGATGCGGACAAGCGCAGTGACGATAAAGGGGCAGAACCGGAAAGTGTGGCTGTTTTAAACATAGGCGATCAACGCCATGTTCTTTTTGTAGGGTTGGAACGAACAGATCAAGTAATGGTCTATGATATTACAAACCCATTGGCGCCGACATTTTTAACTATATTGTCACATGGTGGAGACGAAGCTCCAGAAGGGTTGTTGGTAATACCTGCTGACCAAAGCCCAACAGGAAACGATTTGCTAGTGGTATCCAACGAAGATAGTGGAACTGTTAGTTTTTATGAAAACAAACAATAAAGAAACAAGTTAAATGTCATAAATGCCCCATCAAATTAATTTGATGGGGCATTTATGTTTTTTTCTAATACTAAACACTACCTTTGCAGGCGCTTACAGGATATGTAATGCAGATAAAAATCAAGAAAATGAGTAGTATAGTAGCCATAGTAGGAAGACCGAATGTTGGTAAATCGACATTTTTCAATCGTTTGATACAACGAAGAGAAGCCATTGTCGATGCCGTAAGTGGAGTGACCAGAGATCGTCATTACGGGAAAAGCGATTGGAATGGAAAGGAATTTTCATTGATCGATACAGGAGGATATGTAAAAGGGAGCGATGATGTCTTTGAGGAAGAGATAGACAAACAAGTGGTGTTGGCCATAGAAGAAGCAGATGCGATAATCTTCATGGTGGATGTGGAAGCAGGAGTCACAGGAATGGATGAAGATGTCGCCACTTTGTTGCGCAAGGTTAGAAAACCAGTATTCTTGGTTGTTAATAAGGTAGACAATGGGAAGCGAGAAGAAGATGCCGTGGAATTCTATTCACTGGGATTGGGTAATTACTATACCATAGCAAGCATAAACGGAAGTGGAACTGGAGATTTGTTGGATGCATTGGTAGAAGCATTTCCAGAAAAAGAAACAATTGAAGAAAATGAAGAAGAGGCCTTGCCTCGTTTTGCAGTTGTAGGGAGACCGAATGCAGGGAAATCTTCATTTATAAACGCCTTGATTGGAGAAGATCGCTACATTGTAACAGACATAGCAGGAACGACAAGAGATGCAATAGATACCAAATACAACCGTTTTGGATTCGATTTCAATTTGGTAGATACGGCAGGAATACGTAAAAAATCCAAAGTAAAGGAAGACTTGGAGTTCTATTCGGTAATGCGAAGCGTTAGAGCTATTGAACATTGCGATGTGTGCCTTTTGGTCTTGGATGCCACTCGAGGATTCGATGGGCAAGTACAGAATATATTTTGGTTGGCGGAACGTAATAGAAAAGGAGTGGTCGTTCTGGTTAATAAATGGGATTTGGTGGAAAAGGACCATAAGACGACCAAGGAATTCGAAAAAGTTATAAGAAAGCAAATGGAACCATTTACAGATGTTCCAATCGTATTTATTTCGGTATTGACCAAGCAACGTATATTCAAGGCCATAGAAACAGCAGTGGAAGTGTACAAGAATAGAACCAAGAAGATCAAGACAAGCGAGCTCAACGATACCTTGTTGCCAATAATAGAACATTACCCTCCACCAGCATACAAAGGCAAGTTCGTCAAGATAAAATACATAATGCAATTGCCTACACCGCAACCGCAATTTGCTTTTTTCTGTAATTTGCCACAATACATCAGGGATCCTTACAAGAGATTCCTAGAAAATAAGCTAAGGGACATCTATGATTTCAAAGGTGTGCCGATAAGTGTATATATGAGAAAGAAATAGAGAGTTTTATTCTTGTCTCAGGCAATGGAATGTACATCTCTAAACACTAAAAAACACCAGCTAATTATAGCTGGTGTTTTTTAGTGTTTAGAGATGTAGGATGCTTTTGATAAAAATAACGTTTCATTTGAAAACTTTACCATTATTTTAAGAAAATGCTCACTATTTGGCATTTATCTTCGTTCGCTGTAAACAATTACACTATCATCATCAATCATTAAATTAAACTAAACTATGCGTACCCCTATATTATTCGCAGCACTTCTATGTGTATTCTTTTCATTCTCTCAATCCTCATCCAAAACCTTCAAGATTTCAGGCAAGTTAATAGACGAAACGGATCAATCTGCCTTGGAAGCAGCAACAGTGTACTTGCAACGAGTAAAAGACAGTTCGTTGGTAACCTATACCATTTCGGACAAGACAGGAGCTTTCACTTTGGAAGATGAAACAAGTGATTCAAGTTTGAACCTATACATATCATATGTAGGCTACAAGACCTATTTCAAAAACATAAAACTGGACAAGTCGGACATTAACCTTGAAACGATCCCCTTGGAGGTGAGTTCGAGTTCACTGGATGAAGTACTCATTAAATCGACAGCACCAGTGACCATAAAAAAGGATACGTTGGAGTTCAACGTGAAATCTTTCAAAACAAAAAAAGATGCCAATGTCGAAGATTTGTTAAAGCAGTTGCCTGGCGTGGAAATTGACGAAGAGGGGAAAATCAAGGTAAATGGAAAGGAAGTAAACAAAATTCTGGTGAATGGAAAACCATTTTTTGGGAATGACCCTACGATAACCACCAAAAATCTAACCAAGGACATCGTCGAAAAAATACAAATAGTAGATACGAAAACCAAGTCGGAGGCCTTCTCAGGAGATGGAGGAGATGGAGACAACAAAACGATAAATCTAACCATAAAAGAAGAAAACAACAAAGGTGTTTTTGGACGTGTTGCAGCTGGAGCAGGATCAGATGAACGTTACGAATTTGCAGGAATGTTGAATGTCTTTGACAATGACCAGAGATTGAGTGTCTTGGTAGGAGGAAACAATACCAACTCGCCAGGATTCAGTTTTGGGGAAATATCCAAGATGTTTGGTCGAGGGCGTAGTTATGATGTAGGTCGTAACCTAGGAATATTTGGTAGAGGCGGACAAGGCATTACCACTTCCAATAATGCAGGATTGAACTACGCAGACAAGCTAGGAGAGAAGACGGATGTTTCCGGGGATTATTTCTATACGTCCAGTAATTCTGAAAATGAATCGGCATCAGAAAGAGAAACCATTTTGTCCGATTCTCGTTTCTTTTCAAATTCAAACTCACGTTCAATAAACGATACGGACAGTCATAGAGCCAATATGGAGTTCGATGTCAAGTTGGATTCAACACTTTTAATAAACATAAGGCCGTCATTCAATTACTCGACTACCAAAACCACGTCCGATAGAAGAGATGAAACCTTCGATGAAGATAGAGTGCTTACGAATGAGTCAACGTTGAATTCCTTGAACGATAGGAGTGCAAAAGAATTTAGCAATGACCTGAGTGTTACCAAACGTTTTGGTAGTGATGGTGCTTTTTTGAGGTTTGAAATGGACAATAGTTTCAGAAAAGATGAAAGCGAAGACTTTTTAAGGTCCAATACTGAACTCTATGGGGATACACCAGAAACGATAAATAGGGATCAATTTACAGATGGAAACAATAAAAGTAGAAGTTTGGGCACGGAGTTAACCTATAGTTTGCCTATTGTTCCCAAGGAATTGTTTTTGAATTTCCAATACGAATACGCAAGGGATAAAGACGAAAACAAGGAAAGCACTTTCGATAAGAATGCGACAACACAGGAGTTTGATGATTTCAATGAAGACTTGAGTACGGATTTCGAATATACCGAGACAAGTCATGCCCCAGGGTTGAGATTACGTTATAAAAAAGAAAAGTACTCCTTTAGGATTGGTGCCAACTATGTGTTCAGAACACTGAAAAACCAAGATTTGCTAAGGCCACAGTTTAATGTGGAACGCGATTTCAATGCCTTGGAGTTAAATTCGAGGTTTAACTATAGGTTTAGTCAGAAAGCATCGATATATGCAAATTATAGATTGACGAACACTCCACCTGCCTTGCGACAGTTGCAAGCCTATGAAGATGTATCCAACCCATTGAATACCGTAATCGGTAATCCTGATTTGGAGCCTTCAAACAGACATAACGTATATATGGGATACAATGCCTATGATTGGAAAAGTAGAACAGGATTCTATTTCTATTCGGGGATGACATTAACCAATAACAACGTGGTCTCAAAAACGACCATAGACCCTGAATCCTTGAAGAGAACCACCACTTATGCCAATGTAGATGGGAATTATGATGGATATGGGGGAATGGACTATAGCAAGAGCTTCAAGATGGATTCACTTAGAAGCATAAAAGTAAGAATCGGAGCAAGAACAAACTTTTCCAAGAATGTAAATTTCAACAACGATGTAAAGTATGCAAGCAACGTAACATCCATATCGCCAAGTTTGGGTGTTGAGTTCACTTGGAACAAAGTTATGGAATTCAAGCCATCGTATCGCGTTTCATTCACCAAGAACAAGTACGACTTGGATGCCTTTGAGGATAGAACTTTTGCAAACCATAACTTAAGATTGCGAACTGCTACATTCTTGCCTAAGAAGTTTGAGTGGCGCAACGACATAGTTTATAACTACAATCCTGATGTGGCAGAAGGGTTTCAGAAATCTGCTTGGTTTTGGAATTCGACATTGGCCTATTCCATATTGAAGGACCAAGGATCCATAAACTTGAAGGTATACGATTTGTTGAATCAAAATACGAATGCCAGGCGAACAGCCACACAGGATTACATAGAGGATTCCAGAAGTAGAGTGCTACAACAATACTTCATGTTTAGCTTCAGTTGGAAGTTCAATAGCCTGGGATCCAAAGGAGAAATAAAGGACAACGGCGGATTTTACTTCAACTAGATAACAAATTAAGACACATAAAAGATAGCTCCGCATTTAATGTGGAGCTTTTTTTTGCTTCTATAAGAGGTTTATTTAACTTAACGCCTAGAAATCAATTTTGACTTTGTCAAGAAAATAAAAAAAATGAAGTACATCAAGCATTTGCTCTTGGTTCTAATATTCTCAAATTGTCAGGCTCAAACCGAACAGTTGCTAATAAGCAAGACGTCTGTATCAGATTTGTCTAATACACGTATATACCAACGATTGACGGAAGAGGTAGATGGTGAAATCGTTTGGAAAGAAAAATACCAGTACATCGATAGTGTTGATATTCATAAGATCACATATTTAAGTGATGGGTTGAAAATAAAAGGATTCATGGTGAAACCAAAGAAGAGTGGCAAGTATCCATGTGTGATTTACAATCGTGGAGGAAATAGGGATTTTGGAGCATTGAATTCTTCATTCAGCGCATTGGAACTTGGTCGAATCGCAAAAGAAGGTTATGTCGTTATAGCAAGTCAATACAGAGGAAATGGAGGAAGTGAAGGACAAGAGGAATTTGGAGGAAATGATGTAAACGATGTCACGATTTTAACAGAGGTGTTAAAGGAAGTCAAAGAAGCGGATGTTTCCAGAATAGGGATGTTTGGTTGGAGTCGAGGAGGAATGATGACATATATTGCATTGACAAAGACGGACAAGGTAAAAGTTGCTGTCGTTGGGGGAGCAAGGTCGGATCTGACGATAATAGAAAGGAAAGGAATGGAATCGGGTGTATATGCTGAGCTCATTCCTGACTATGAGAACAACAAGGAACTAGAGTTGAAGAAACGCTCGGCAATTCATTGGGTTGAGAAATTCCCGAAAGAGGTACCAATATTGTTGTTGCATGGGAATTCGGATTGGAGAGTCAAATCAAGTAACTCCTTAAAGTTGGCTCTGGAGTTTGAAAAACATAGAGTTCCTTATCGTTTAAAGATATTCGAAGGAGCAGATCATGGAATAAACGAATTTAAGAATGAAATGAATGATGAGGTGATCAATTGGTTTGACAAGTACCTTAAAAATGAAGAGCCATTGCCAGATATGGAGTATCATGGAAGATGAAAGAATTGATGTGTCGACTGTGTGAATTACCTGTCTAGCTCTAGGATTACCAGCCGCCAGAAGCACCTCCGCCACCGAAACTACCACCACCGAAGCCACCACCGAAGCCACCACCGCCACCGAAACTTCCGCCACCACTGCCTCCGAAACCGCCACCGAACCCGCCGGAACTACGTCTGTAGCCACCCCTACCAGAGTTGCTTAGTATTATGGCTTCAAGAATATCTCTGGATGTGGAGCTGTTGCCTCGGCCACCGCTGCCACCTCTACGGTTCTTGGATATGGATATCAAGATGATTATAAATACGATAAAAAGGAAGAATATCAAGCCAAAAGGGATGCCGTTGGAAGACGATTGTCGAGTGCCTTGATATTCACCGGTCATCACCTCGAAAATGGAATCGACGCCTTTGTTCAAGCCGCCATGATAGTCCCCTTGTTTGAAATAAGGAATGATGTCACGTTCTATGATACGTCGAGATATGGCATCCGTCAGCAAATGTTCGACACCATACCCGGTGCTTATGTTTATTTTTCTATCGTCTTTGGCCAGTAGTATGAATATGCCATTGTCCTTGTCTTTTTGGCCGATCTCCCATTTCTCTCCCCATTCGGCTCCCAATAGGTTGATGTATTCTCCTTGGGTGGAGCTAATTATGGCAACCACTATTTGTGTGGAAGTCGTATCGGAATATTTTATGAGCTTGTTTTCTAATGATCTCTTTTGATTGGTAGATAAAAGATTGATGGAATCATAGACACTGGTTTGAAAATCAGGTTTTTCTGGAATTTCAAATTGTGCAAATGAAAGGTTGGCCGCTAAAAAGGCAAGGAGTATTAAAATGAAACCGCCGTTTTTCAAGGTGAAACAATTATACTTGTCACCTATGTAATATTGTTTGTTGAAGACTGAATGTTTCATGACTAACCTTTCGAAATGGTGTTTGGGAGTTCATTTTCATCGGTATTTGAATTCCAAGGAAAGTGAATTTGCAATTCTGTTCCTGCTTTTAGTATGCCATCGACCAAACCTTGTTTGTAATGGCCATTCTTGAAATGGGACTGCATGATCCCAACCGTTTCATCCCAAAAAGTGTTGGATACAATGTCATTGATGCCTTTGTCACCATATATGGCAAAGGCCCTTTCTTCTACGGAAACGTAGATTAAAACCCCGTTCTGCAACTTGGTGTTATGCATTTTCAAGATGGAAAATACTTCCAAGGCACGTGCATCGACATTACCGTTGGAAGTGTTTTCTATATGTACACGGATTTCTCCAGAAGTCTGTTTTTCAGCTTCACGAATCGCAGCAACAATTTCTTGCTCTTCAATCGTCGTTAAGAAATCTTCAACTTTGTTTTGCATGAATTTAGAATTCTACTTTGGTAGCGTTTTCACTTCCTGGTGCAGATTTGAATAAGGCTAGAGCATCTTTGTCAATAAAGTTGGCAATGAAACTCGTAGGGAACTTCGCTATGAAAATATTATATGCACCAGCAAGTTTGTTAAATTTGTTACGTTCTACATTAATGCGGTTTTCTGTTCCTTCCAACTGACTTTGCAGTTCAAGAAAGCTTCTGTCGGCTTTAAGTTCCGGGTAGCGTTCCACGGAAACCAAAAGTCTGGACAAAGCACCACTTAAACCTTCTTGGGCTTGTTGGAATTGAGCCATGTTTTCTGGTGTGATGGCTCCCTCTCCTATGTTTATCTCAGGTTTGGTAGCTTCCGCTCTGGCTTTGATGACGGCTTCCAATGTCTCCTTTTCATGATCGGCATAACCTTTTACGGTAGCCACAATGTTTGGAATTAAATCCGCCCTACGTTGATAGGAACTTTCGACATTGGCCCATTGAGCTTTAGCGAGACCTTCTTGTTCTATGATTTCATTGTTGATACCTACGCCCCATTTGAATACTGCAAATACGATAAGTCCAATAACAATTAAAGGAATGAGCCATTTTTTCATGATAGTATGATTTTTAAAGTTGGTTTTTTAGTTTGATGAGTTGATTTTTAACTCCCTCTAATTTACTGATAATTTCGTAATTGGTAAGTGTTTTCTGCTTTTCTTCTTTTAAATGCGTTTTTGCCCCTTCCAATGTAAACCCGCGTTCTTTTACCAAGTGGTAGATGAATTTAAGGTTCTTTATGTCGTCGGGAGTAAACTTGCGATTACCTTTCGCATTTTTCTTTGGTTTCAAGACATCGAATTCCTTTTCCCAAAAACGAATCAATGAGGTGTTGACTCCAAAAGCCTTGGCTACTTCCCCAATGGAATAATATCGCTTTTCTGGAAGATCTATTTGCATTAGTCCAAAGATTGATTTTCCAAAGAAGCACGATCCAGCAATTTGCTGAACTCTTCGGCTGTTAAACTACCATAGTAAAAGTTGATGGGATTTATTCGCGTACCGTCTTTGAATATTTCATAATGCAAATGCGGTGCTTCCGATCGCCCTGTACTTCCTACAAATCCTATCAGGTCACCACGCTTTACTTTCTGATTTTTCTTTATGTTGTACTTGTATAGGTGGGCATATAGGGACATGTAGCCATACCCATGGTTTATTCTAATGTGCTTTCCATAACCGGAAGAGTTGCTGTCTGCACGTTCCACGATACCATCACCAGTAGCATAGACGGGAGTGCCTCGTGGGGCAGTAAAATCCATTCCCCAGTGTTTTTTTCTAGCCTTGGTAAATGGGTCGGTTCTCATACCAAACCCCGAAGCCATACGAGTCAGATCCTCGTTGGTTACAGGTTGAATTGCAGGTATTGTCGCAAGGAATTTTTCTTTTTCTTCGGCTAGAACCTTTATTTCATCCAGCGATTTCGATTGCACTACGATCTGTTTCTGTAGGATGTCTATGCGTTTGTTGCTTTCAATGATTAATTTGGAGTTGTCGAAACCTTCGAAGGCCTTGTACCTGTTAATTCCTCCAAAACCAGCTTTTCGTTGTTCTTGTGGAATTGGATTTGCTTCAAAATACAAGCGGTAGATGTTGTTGTCCCTGTCTTCTATGTTTGCCAAGACGATTTCTGCCTCATCCATTTTCTTGTTGATTAGGTCGAACTGCAGTTGCATGTTGCTCAACTCACGCTTCAATGCTTTTTCTTTTGGCGATTCTATATATAGTGTGGCCAAAAACATAAACAACAATCCAAACAGGGCAGAAGAAGCTATAAACCCAAAAACGTATTTGAATAGCCGACTTTTTTTCCGTTTTATCTTACGATAAGACAGCGTCTCGGAATCATAATAATATTTTACCTTACTCATTATCTAATTTATACTATTTTTGCAATTGATATTGACCTAAATATTAGGCCAGATTTAAAATAGTTAACGAACAAATATATAAATTGTTTTGCAATGCCAGCGGCTTGCTGAAGCAAGGTTATTAACATAGTCATATGAATTCTCAAGAGATACGCTCTAAATTTTTAAGTTTTTTCGAAGATAAAAAACACAGTATAGTACCATCGGCGCCAATGGTTTTAAAAGATGATCCAACCTTAATGTTTGTAAATTCGGGCATGGCACCTTTTAAAGAGTATTTCTTAGGTAATGCAAAACCTAAGAACACGCGTCTTACGGATTCACAAAAATGCTTGCGTGTATCTGGAAAACACAATGACTTGGAGGAAGTTGGGTACGATACCTATCACCATACTTTGTTCGAGATGTTGGGGAACTGGAGTTTTGGGGATTATTTCAAAAAGGAAGCCATCACTTGGGCTTGGGAATTGTTGGTAGATGTCTATGGTATAGACAAGGACATTTTGTATGTTACAGTCTTTGAGGGAAGCGATGATGCAGACAATCTAAAAATGGATCAAGAAGCCTACGACATTTGGAAGGAAATTATTCCAGAAAATCGCATCTTGATGGGGAACAAAAAGGATAACTTTTGGGAAATGGGTGCACAGGGACCATGTGGCCCATGTAGTGAGATACATGTTGACATCCGTTCGGCAGAAGAAAAAGCTAAAGTACCAGGTAAGGATTTGGTTAATATGGATCATCCACAAGTCGTGGAAATCTGGAATTTGGTATTCATGCAATACAATCGTAAGGCAGACAAGTCATTGGAGATTCTGCCAAACAAGCACATAGATACAGGGATGGGATTCGAACGTTTGTGTATGGTCCTGCAAGATGTGAAATCCAATTACGATACAGATGTGTTTACACCGATCATTAGGGAGATTGAAACAATAACGGATACAGATTATGGCAAAGATGAAAAAGCGGACGTTGCCATTCGTGTCATCAGCGATCACGTACGTGCTGTAGCCTTTTCCATAGCAGATGGACAATTGCCAAGCAACAATGGTGCTGGTTATGTGATTCGTCGTATTCTACGTCGAGCAGTACGCTATGGCTTTACATTCCTGAATAAGAAGGAACCATTCATATACAGGTTGGTGGATGTGCTAAGCAAAAAGATGGGAGTTGCTTTTCCAGAGTTGAAAGTACAGAAGCAATTGATAGAAAATGTGATCAAGGAAGAAGAAACCTCTTTTTTGAGAACCTTGGACCAAGGTTTGTTGCTGTTGGATCGTATTATCGAAACTACTGAAGGAAAACAAGTTTCTGGAGAAAAAGCATTCGAATTATACGATACTTATGGTTTTCCGATAGATTTGACAGCACTTATCCTAAGTGAAAAAGGATTGAGTTTGGATGAAGCAGGTTTTGAAGCAGAATTGCAAAAACAAAAACAACGTTCACGTGCAGCGAGCGAAATGTCTACCGATGATTGGACAGTCTTGATTGAAGATGCCGAAGAGGAATTTGTCGGGTACGATTCTTTGGAAGCAAATGTCAAGCTAACACGATATAGAAAGGTCGTCTCCAAAAAAGATGGAGAAATGTACCAATTAGTGTTCAATATGACTCCATTTTATCCAGAAGGAGGAGGACAAGTGGGAGACAAGGGGTATTTGGAAGTACCCAATGCAGATGTGGTATATATCTTGGACACCAAGAAAGAGAACAATGTCATCATTCATTTTTCCAAGAATTTGCCAAAACATTTGGATGAGACCTTAAAAGCTGTCGTAGATGACAAACAACGTTACAGAACGGAGTGCAACCATACGGCAACACACCTCTTGCACCAAGCATTGAGAGAGGTTTTGGGAACACACGTAGAGCAGAAGGGAAGTGCAGTACACTCCAAATATCTAAGATTTGATTTTTCACATTTTTCTAAAGTGACGACAGAGCAGTTGAGAGATGTGGAGGATTTTGTAAATGCAAGAATAGAAGGGAAATTGCCTTTGGAGGAAAATAGAAGTGTCCCGATGGAGCAAGCAATTGCTGAGGGAGCGATGGCTTTGTTTGGAGAAAAGTATGGAGATGCAGTAAGAACCATCCGATTTGGACAATCCATGGAGCTTTGTGGAGGAACCCATGTTAAGAATACGGGAGATATTTGGCATTTCAAGATAAGATCGGAAAGTGCTGTGGCGTCAGGGATTCGTCGAATAGAAGCAATAACAAACGATGCAGTGAAGGATTTTTATTTCGATAACAATCGTGTTTATTTTGAAATGAAGGACTTGTTGAACAATGCCAAGGAACCTGTTAAAGCCTTGGTGTCCTTGAAAGAAGAAAATGCAGGTTTGAAAAAGCAAATAGAAAGCCTGTTGAAAGACAAGGCCAAGAATTTGAAAGGAGAATTGGCAAATGCCTTGACCGAAATAAATGGGATACAATTCTTGGCTCAAAAGGTGGATTTGGATGCAACTGGAATCAAAGATGTAGCCTTTGGAATGGGTGAAAAGCATAAAAACCTATTCCTATTGTTTGGAACGGCAAAAGAAGGGAAGGCAATGTTAACATGCTATATATCAAAAGAATTGGTTGCGGACAAAGGCCTTAATGCAGGACAAGTAGTTAGGGAATTAGGAAAACTAATCCATGGCGGTGGAGGAGGACAACCTTTCTATGCCACGGCTGGAGGTAAGAATCCAGAAGGAATAGATGAAGCTTTGAAACAAGCCAAAAGCTATATAGAATAAAAAGACAATCCTAAGCTATTTAGGAATCCATAGATGAAACTACAAACACAAATACCTTTAAAAAAGCAAGAGCGACAAATAGACTACAGTTCTAAGCTTTTGCTTTTGGGGTCGTGTTTTGCTGAAAACATGGGGAGTAAGTTCAATTACTTCAAGTTTCAGACAATGCAAAATCCGTTCGGAATTCTATTTCATCCTAAAGCAATAGAGACATTGGTATTTCGTTCCATCGATGAAAAGGAATATACCGAGAACGATGTCTTCTCACATAATGACCAATGGCATTGTTACGATGCACATTCAAAATTAAGCGATGTTTCAAAGGAGCGATTGCTTCAAAAATTGAATGCAGGTGCAAAAACCACCAAGAAACAAATCTTGGAGGCTACACATGTTTTTATAACATTGGGGACGGCCTGGGTTTATGATTTGGCCGAGTCCGGTAAAACAGTAGCCAACTGCCATAAGGTGACTCAGAATCATTTCAATAAAAAACTACTGTCAATAGATGACATAACAAAAAGCCTAAGGATGATGATTGATGTCATTCAATCTGTGAATAAGGACGTGTCCATTGTTTTTACAGTATCTCCTGTACGACACATAAAGGATGGTTTTGTGGAAAACACGCAAAGTAAATCGCATTTAATAGGAGCCATCCATTCCGTCTTGTCTTCCGAAGCTGAATCAAAAGGTTGCTCTTATTTTCCTTCCTACGAAATAATGTTGGATGAACTTAGGGATTATCGCTTTTACAAGCCAGATATGTTACACCCCAATGAAACTGCCGTAGATTACATTTGGGAGAAATTCAAGCAAGTATGGATTGCTATGGATGCTCATAAGACAATGGCTAAGGTAGTGGTCATTCAAAAAGGATTGGCCCATAAACCATTCAATCCAGAGTCTGACGCGCATTTGGAATTCTTCAAACAGTTGAATATGAGGAAGAGGGAACTATCCTCACAATTTCCACACATTACATTTTAATATCGTTTTAATTGTTAAATTAGCGTATGCGAAAAATTCTATTTGGTGTAGTCATAACATTAGTGGTATTGTTTACTTTTAAATACTGTGATTCTAAGAAAGAAAATGAGATAACGCTTCAGGAAAACTCGTCATTGATACAGGAACAATTGAAAAACGTAGGGAAACTTGTCGTTACCGAAGGGCATTTTAGCGAGGTGTTCAATTATAAGAATTCCAAAGCCATTTTTTCCGATTTCTTGTCTGCTGAAAAAAAAGCATTGATTGTTGTCAATGCAGATGTCAGCATAGCCTATGACCTAAGTAAAATGGAATATGAAATAGATGAAGAGAATAGAATCCTTAGAATAACCAATATTCCCGAAGAGGAAATAAAGATAAGTCCGGATTTTGAGTATTATGACATACAAGCCGATTTTTTAAACCCATTTGAAGCCAATGATTACAATGTGATCAAAGAAACGGTAAAGGCATCGTTGATGAAAAAGGTGGAAGCTTCAACGTTGAAAACGAATGCTAGGAACAGACTCCTTAGTGAACTATCAAAATTCTATATCCTCACAAACTCCATGAATTGGACTTTGGAATACCAATCGCAAGCTGTTTCAAATTTCGAGGATATAAAGTTTTAGAAGGAGAATAAAAGCAAAGCTATCTTTAATGTTTCTTTTTAGAGATGATTTGGGTCATTTACTTTATGTTTCATTAAAGATAGCTTTAAAGGCTAAAACTCTGATAATCAAATTTATGAATAGGTTTTTGGATTCTGTGAATTAGAGTTTGGTAAATTAAAATACACGATGAAATACGTATAAGTACGATTATGTGTTTTTTATATGTGATAAATCTTACAAATAAATATTGAAGATTCAATTGAGATAATGGTTAATTCATATTGAGAAACTCCTGTGTGAAAATGTTTTTTATGTAACTAAAGTGAAAAAGTTCAAACATAGACTTCTTATCAAGACTTCAATGCTTTCAAAAGCGCTTTGGCCTTGTCGTAATTGAAGTGTTTTTCGTCCTTTGTCAATAATTCCAGTGTTTCCATAGCTTTGGTTTTGTTGTCTTCCTTCAAGTAAGTCAATGCTTTGAACCAATAGGCCTTATGAGAATCTAAAACTTTGGTTTGTAGTAATGAATCTAACTTTTCATGGGTCGAGTCATATTGGTTCAACTCCAAGTGGCAAACTGCCATATACAATGTCAGATTGGGATTTATGGTGCTATATTGTGTGTTATATGCTAATGTGAACATTTCCAAAGCTTCTTTGTAGTGTTTTGTTTTGAATAAGTTTTCTGCTTTGGATAGAGTATTGACTACTTCACCTTTCGTCGTAAAGGAAGGTAGATCTCTTTGATTGTAATAATCATTGAATAGTTCCAATGAAGATTGTTCTTTGCCTAAAAAATAATAACCGATGAAAAGAAGGCATATGGCAGCGGCAAAGGAAGAAACATATTTTATGTAATGTCGTACTCCTTCCTTGTCATTGGTATTGTAGTGGGATTCTGCAGTTTTTACTTTTTGGGAAAAAGAAGTGATCTCATCTCCTTTAAATAGGTTTGATGTAGCTTTTAGTTTGGATAATTTACCATCGTACAAGGCCCATTCATTGTCATCGTATACAGTGTCCATTGTTTTTAATATGGAAATGGTTTCTGCCAAATGCTCATCGTTTTCGATGATGCCTTCAAAATCGTTACGTTCAATGTCTGTCATCTCATCATCGAGATAAGCTTTGATTTTTTTTTGTATGTCACTATCTAAATTCATTTGTTGTGTTTAAGTTTTGAAAATCTGAAATCTTCCTTTATCAGTTTGGCAAGTCTGGATTTACATTTGAAAACACGCTGTCTGGCAACAGTTTGAGAAGCGTAAGAATACTTTGAAACAATTTCAGAATATGATTTTTTTTCGAAAACCATATGCAATATGTCTTTGCATTGCTTTGTGAGTAATTCGAACTTTTCTTTATACAATTCCCATTGATTGTGTTCCAAATAAAAGGCAGCTTTGTCAAGTTCTTCACTAACTAGAGGGATTGTGTTGTTTTTTGTTACCCTATGTTTTACATTTTCTCGTTTCCATAGGTTTTTGCAAACGGTAAATAGATAATTGTCAAATGATTGTATGGCTATTTTTTCTTCTTTCAATTTAACATATATAAGAAGCAAGGCATTGTGAAAAACATCTTCAGCATCTTTTTTAGTACCATCTCTACTTGTTATGTAATGTGAAACATATTTAAAGGAGTTCTTATAGATGTCATTGAGGAGTGCTGTATTTCCTTCTAAAAACTGACGAACAAAATCATCATTATTCATATAGATTTTAGTCTGTATTTAATTTAAATTCCAAGATAGTTTAAAATTATTGGGTAACAAAAAAAGAGAACCCCCTCTTATCTGTGAATTAATTCAAAAGAGGCGGTATCCGAAAAGCCTTTCGAAAAACAGAGTAGGAGTTTAATTAATCAATAAAACCCTTATAATTATGAAAAAATCATTCTTTTTTTTCTTGATTGCACTAAGCTATCTCACGAGCTATTCGCAATGTAATCAAGGAAATTGTCAAAACATTCAAATCGCCAATGGGCAACAATGGAGTAATTCTCATGGTACACCGTCATGGGGAAACAATTCCGTATGGATGTGGTCTTACTTCAGTAATGGAGCTCAAAGTATTATAGGAGAAGGAGTAAACTACTCTGGATTCAATTTTGTGCAAGGACAGCAATATTGCGTGTCGTTCAACATAAATGCAACGACCAATACCGGGCAAATACCAAATGCCAATTCCATGATGAACGTTGTTTTAACGCAAAATGCAATAAATGGAGTTCAAGGAGGAGCGGGAGACCCGGTTCCTGGTACCCCAAACCCCAATCAAACGGTAATGGGACAAAATATTTGGGCTAATGGAAACAATAGTCAGACATATACATTTAATTTTACTGCGAGCCAAAATTTCAACAACCTTTGGTTTTATCCTTCCAACCCATCTGCTCCGAATCCTCAAATTGAAGCTAGGGTCTCCAATTTGACCATTTGCCAACCATGTATCGTCGACCCAACTACCATAACGGTAGATGAAATAGATGTTACGGAGACTTTAACTTATACCATCCCTTGTGATACCAATTGTATAAATATAAATGCGACTAATATTCAAAATGCGGTTTATAATACATCTAGTCCAGTGCTTACAAATTTGGATGGATTGTTTTGTTTGCCAAATGGATCTACCTTAACTTCTTTTGTGGCTACTATCACAGGAACAGATTCCTGTGGAGATCCTTATAGTCAAAATATTACAATCAACATAGAAGAGTGTCCAACACCATGTTGTGATGCAGAAAACAATTTGCTTGTAAATGGAGATTTCAATCAAGCAACTTGTGGCGGTAATGGCGCTTTTAATAGTGGTTGTGTACCTAATTGGGTAGATACGGAAAGAACACCATCCATTAATGGCTTTGGAACAAATCCGTATGCATGGATGTGGTCTTACAATGACAAAGGAGAGGGGATTGCTGCCAATTTCGATTTTAAAGAAGGCGTGTCTTACTCTATTTGCTTCAGAATAAGAACAGACGATAAAAACTCGGGAGATCCTAATGTAGCGAACAATGCAACAGTAAATTTAGTAGCGACTAACAATGCAGGTGATATCACAGGGAATCCAAATGGGGATTATATTTTTAATGAGACCATGGGAAGTTACTTAAATACTTGGACGGACATTTCGTTAATCTATACACCAGATGCCGACTATTCTCAACTATGGGTATTTCCTTATATGTTTGATCCATCGAATGGTGTTAGCCAAGCAGAGTTGTCTATTGATGACATCATTATTTCTACTTGTCCGGAATGTGAAGCTACACCTCCAACAAACCTACAAGTATCAGGTACCACTTTAACTTGGGATCCAGTGCCAGGAGCTGTATCTTATGTGATAACTTCCCCAGGAGGAAATGTACCACAGATAGATTGCGGTTGTGAAGGCTCCAATGGCGTATCAATCGCACCGGTTACGGTAAACACCAATAGTTATACTTTGCCAGCCTCATTGGCAGACAAGTGTTTTGTATGGCAAGTAACTGCCATTTGTGAAAATGAGAAAGAATCTCCTATTTCCGCACAGGCTTGTTACAATCCGGAAGTAAAAGAAGAATGTGAAGCTACACCTCCAACAAACCTACAAGTGTCTGGTACCACTTTAACCTGGGATCCAGTACCAGGAGCAGTTTCTTATATCATAACGTCTCCAGGGGGCAATGTACCACAAATAGATTGTGATTGTGAAGGTTCCAATGGGGTATCAATTGCACCAGTGACGGTGAACACCAATAGTTATACTTTGCCAGCTTCATTGGCAGAAAAGTGCTTTGTATGGCAAGTAACTGCTATTTGTAAAAGCGGGGACAAGTCTCCTATTTCCACACAAGCTTGTTATGGCCCAGATGTAAAAGGAGAATGCGAAGTAACGGCACCAACCAATCTTCAAGTGTCTGGTACAACTTTGACATGGAATGCAGTACCAGGAGCAGTATCTTATGTGATAACTTCTCCAGCAGGCAACGTACCACAAATAGATTGTGGATGTAAAGGTTCCAACGGCGTATCAATAGCACCAGTGACGGTAAACACCAATAGTTATACATTGCCGGCAGGATTGGAAAAGGCTTGTTTTGTATGGCAGGTGACCGCAATCTGTAAAAGTGAGGAGAAATCTCCTATTTCATCACAAGCGTGTTATGGTAATGGTAAAGAAGTTTCAGATGGAGGAGTAAAAGATAGAATTTCTATTTACCCTAATCCTAACAATGGGATCATGAACGTAAAAGTAGAAACGGAAACCAAAGAAGGTGTCATATTGAACATATACAACTTTGATGGGACTTTGATTAAAACCATTGAAAACTACGATATCAGCAATGGAGTCTTAAGTTTAAATCTTAATTTGAGATCTACACTTACCAAAGGAATGTATTTTTTCTCTTTTAATACAGGGAAACAAACAATAACCAAAAAAGTAATGATAGAATAGCAATTATAGGCAGTTTCAATCAAAAAACGTTTGATTGAAACTGCTTTTTTATAAAAAATCCTAAACCTAAAATTAAATATTATGAAAAAATTAAATATGATGACGATGTTACTCGCATCGTTAATTATGGTTTGCTGTAGCAAGGAACCAATGGAGATGGATGATCTAAGTGTTGAAGGAGGAATTATAGTAGAAAAAGGAGGGAAGGTAAAAAGCTCCAGAGAACTAATAGTTAAATACGATTCAGGTACGACAGATGAAGAGAAATCAATAATTAGGAATACCTATGAAGTGGAAAACTATAAGCAGTGTTCCTGTGTGGATGATACGTTGGAACTATGGAGTTTCTCACTAAGTACGACACAAACAGCAATTGAAGAGAAAAAAAATACGGCAAGTGATGATCCGGATTTGGATGGAGTATTGTTTAACAATGCAGTACAACTGCAAAATAACAGCTTTACCCCTTCTACATTGGGAGGAACGATAGATGGAGCCATCAACATGCAGGTACAAGAGAATGAAAATGTGACTATTGCTGTATTGGATACAGGAGTAAATTATGTTGAAGGAGGGTTTTCTGTACCATTTTTATATAACAATAGAAACAACGAGCAATGTGAAAAGTCCGATGAAGAGGATTTTTTTGGTTGGGATTTCGTTAATGAAGACAATGATCCATTTGATGACAACAATCATGGGACCTACATATCAAGAACCATAGCGGACAATTTGAATGATGAAGGCATACCCTTTCAAATATTGCCTGTCAAGGTATTTGATGCAGAAGGGAGCAGTAGCACCTTTCTCATATTGTGCGGTTACAGATATGCTTTGAGCAAACCAGAAGTGAAAATTGTCAATATGAGTTTTGGTAGTTATCTATATCAAGAACTCTTCGATAGGTTTTTAAGCGAATCTCAAGACCAGGTATTGGTGGTTACTTCTGCTGGTAATGAAACCAATGACAATGATGAATCACCTCATTACCCGTCTTCTTATGGTACAGAAAACATTTTGGCCATTGCAGGTTTGAAGGATTTGGAGGTAATTGATTCGGACGCTGGTAGCAATAACAACAATGGGGGTTTTTTGACTTGGTTTTCAAATTACGGGGTAAATAGCGTGGATATTGCCGCTCCCAGTCAAAATTACTCATATGTTGTCAATGGTCAGAACATGACGGTAAGCGGTACATCGTTTGCATGTGCATATGCAAGTTATAGAAGTGCAGCATTATATGCCGATGGAGTGACGCCAATAGGATTGAAAAACAAAGTGATAGACAATAGCATTGTATTTCCTTCCGGGCTTGACAATATAAAACATAGAGCAGCATTATTGGAATAGGTTTTAGTTTAATTTAGGTTTAGGTGACTTTGTTAGACTATAAGCAGGGAGCAATCAGTTGCTCTCTGCTTTAAATATAAAATGTATGGATGAGCAATAAAAGCTGATTTTAATTGGTTAATTTTAGAATAGAATACGAAACTCTAAAAAACCAATATGAAAATATGTGAAAAGTGGCTAGCTCCAATTATGGTGCTTCTTGGAACAGTTATTCATGCGCAGCAAGAACCTAGGGCAGCATATGATTCCATATTGGAATTGCCTACATTGACAAAACTTCAAAAAGTAAAGGGAATAGAGGAAATGTTGGCCAATGATAAAACATATGAAGAATTGAAGAAGGCAGAGGTGCATCACGAGTTTGCTAAATACCTATTCAAGCAAGATGTAAACATAGACAAGGCCATATCGAATGCTGAAAAAGCAGCGAGCATAAGGAAGAAATACTTTAAGGAAGACCCATCGCTCTTTAAAAGTAGCTTTAACAACTATGCAAATTTTCAATATGAAAAAGGAGCATATTTAAAAGCGTTGAAAACCTGTGATAGCCTATTGGGGTTCTGCGATAAGACAGAGGTGAGGGTGGCCAAGGTCAATTGGTTGAAAGCTCGAATTTACGAAGCTATAGGGGATTATAAGAAGGCTTTGGATTGCTATACCGTAAGTGAATTGATATATGTAGATAAAAAAGATGAAAAGCGATTGTTGAAAGTACTCAAGAATGTTTTGGCCATCTATGCAGATTTCAATGATGTCAAGTACAAAAAAGAGTTTTTTCATAATTATGAAAAGATAAAAATTCTAAGTAAAAGCTATGATATCCCTAAAAGGGATTTAAGGGATCTCAAACTTAACCTAGGGAGCTTTTACGATACGATGGAAGAATATGATCTCAGCATAGAAACATATCGAGAAGCATTGCAATTGAGTGTGCAATTAAAAGACTCATTATCCATTTCCAAAAGTTTAAATAACCTAGGAGTAACCAATAAAAAGAAAAATAACATAGAAGAAGCAATCAGGTACTTTGAAGAAGCGTTGGGGTTTGCAAGGAACATATCGGATCAAAGGGCCAAGGTCTTCGACAATATTGGAGATGTCTGTCTTATCAACGGTAAGTACCAGGAGGCTCTTTCCAGTTATCAAAAAGCGATAAGCCTAGTCACTGGCAATACGAAGGAAGACTATGGAGCATTGCCAAACTTTCAAGACATAGAATTGTCAATTCATAAAAAAGACATATTGGATTACTTAACAGACAAGGCCAATGCTTGGATTCAATTTTGGGAAAAGGAGAACAATCAAGATCATTTGGATGATGCATTGGAAACCTTGGAGTTGGCAGATAAGGTTGTCGATCTCATCTATTTTGAAAGTAGAGAGGATTTTTCCAAACTTTTTTGGAGAGAAAAAGCATCAAATCTATATCAAAAAACAATAGAGACATGTTATGAATTAAATCAAAGGGAAAAAGCATTTTATTACATAGAAAAAAGCAAGGCATTATTACTTTTGGAAAACGTGACCAATCTAAACGCCAAGACATTGGCCAACTTGCCAGACGAAGTCGTGGAACGAGAATATGCTTTGCTCTATGCTATAAACAATCTCAAGGGAAGATTGCTTGTAATGAGAAAACAGGATGATATAGGAAGAGAACGAACGAAAAGAGAGATCTTTTCTAAAAAGAATGAATATTCAAAATTCATAGACTCCTTGGAAACCACATTTCCAAAATACCACAACTTTAAAAAAGGAGCTCGAGTCTACAATGCCAAGATGGTACAAGAGCACTTAAAGGAAGAACAGGTGTTGCTACAGTATAAGATAGGCACAAATAAATCTTATGTCTCTTTGATTACGAAAAAAGAAATAAATTTATTTCAAATAAAGCAAAACCACCTTTTAAGAGAAAGGATTTCAGAGTTTCAAGAATATCTAAGGAAACCATTTGTGACTGAAAATGATGAAAAAAGATATAAGACGTTGGCTTACAAGTTGTATAGGCAACTGTTGCCGTTTATGGAGAAGTCTTCGCAAACTATGGAAAACAAAAAACTATTGATAGTCGCGGATGGCATATTGCAAAACATCCCTTTTGAACCATTGATAGTTAAAAGTGGGGATTACCCAATCAATGAGTCATATATGCTCAACCTTTATGAGATCAGCTATGCTTATTCATTTTCATCCTTAGTGAGTGCTAGCAAGATAGAAAGAGAGTATTCCAACAATTATTTTGCCATGAGTCCGACACATTTCAAGGATGAAATGCTAGTATCATTAATTGCATACGACGATGAGGTGAAAAAGCTGGAAGAAGAGTTGCAAACAAAGATCGTGACCAACCAAAATGCAACAAGGCAAAAATTCAGAGAGGCTTATGGCAAGTACAAGATAATACATTTGTCTACACATGGAGGAGGCTCTTCGGAAGAAGAACCATGGCTGGCATTTCATGATGATAAATTAATGTTGGATGAAATGTACTTTACAAGCCAATCTACGGATTTGGTCGTCTTGAGTGCATGCAAGACATCCCGTGGAGAATTGAAAAAGGGAGAAGGAGTAATGAGCATTGCCAGAGGCTTTGTGAATTCAGGTGCGCAAAGCGTCTTGGCCTCACTATGGGACATAGACCTAAAGGCAAACAATGAAATAACATATGCCTTTTATGAATATTTGAATGATGGAAAAACCAAGTCGGGAGCATTGAGACTAGCAAAAATGGATTATATGAAAAGGCATGGGAACACGAGTGAGGCATCACCTTACTATTGGAGTGCGATAACATTGATAGGCAATGATGCCCCTGTCTTCAAGAAAAAAAACAAAAGCTACCTATTGTTATTGCTGCTACTGCCAGTTTGGATCGTCTACAAAAGAAGAAAACGTAGGTTAGCTTCGGCTTAAATGCTAGTTGTTGTGTTTCAAGAAACTTAATCACTTGCGAATAGTACTATTCGCAGATTTCCTATGAATTCTAATTTCCAAAAAGGGACTCTTTATTTAAGAAGCAGAAGGGCAAAATCATCATTCATTAATATGGATTTTCATCCATAGTCAATTTAATTTTCAAAATAGTTTAAAGCTACTGGGTAACAAAAAAAATGATATGCCTCTTATTTGTGAATCGATTTAAATAAGGTGGTACCCGAAAAACCTGTTTATAAAAATAGAGTAGGAATCAATAAATAATTTAATAATGAAAAATAGATTTTTTTTTCTTCTATTAGCATCACTCATTTTTTGTGCTGGTTATGCGCAAAATTGTGAAAATTTTAATAATAATGTTGGTAACTGGCCAAGTGTGGGGAGTTGGCAAGCTCAACACGCAAGTATTGTAAATGGAGTTCCATATTTAAAAGCAACAGATGGACCAAGTACCAATCCATCATGGATATATAATGAAGTGAACTATACAGGAGATCTTGGGGCTTCTGCGACCTGTTTATGTTGGGATTACGTGGTTCTTGATGATGGAGTTCCAAATTCTTCATCTGCTATGTATCCAAAAATAAGAATTTATCAAGGGACAATATCAAATCAAACTCTTTGGGCAGAGTATGTCTCTAATTCAACAATCACTGAAAATGATAATTGGGTAACCATCTGTACTGCGCCAATAAGATATGCTCAGAATGCTTTACCATTTGATAGTAATGGAGAGTGGAGGATGTCAGCAGGAAGTACTCTTGTGGATTGGAATGCATTGGTCAGTAATGTTTCTGGGGTTGCATTCAATACAGATGTGGCAGGTTCTCCTACGCAGAATGAAGTGTTAGGAGTGGATGATTTCTGTACACAAAACTGTTGTAACCAAAATGCATCACCAAGTTTTTCTTTAAATAAAAACTGTAATAATGGTAATTTTAGTGTAACAGTTGCGGCTAATGACCCTACAGCAGGTTATCATTGGTGGGGATTAATGGAAACGACGGTTGAAGGTTCTGTTTTGGACGCTGATACTGTAGATGGAGATCCAAGCACATTGGATATAGATCCTGTATCTCCTATCCAATATGGTCCTTCAGCAACGTTTAATTGGTTGGATCAAAGTAAAAATTATTATATTAAGCATGGTATATGGGATAACTGTTATACTTGGAAAGAAGTAAGGACTCCTGTTCAAGGGTTTGATGCTACAGTAGCTTTTAATTTTGAAAATGAATCAGGTACGATAAAAAATACATTTTGTTATGGTGAAGATGTATATTTAGATGGAGCTGCCTCTCAAGGAGAAGATAGTTATTATATCGATATTTGGAGAAGAGTGACTGGAAGCGCTCAAGGTTTTAATATATATGCTACTTTAGGGTGGACATCAACTCAAGTAGGGCTTGTTAATCTTTCTGAAGAAATTGCCAATCTGAATCCATCAAAATATTTCGAGCTTGGTTATGAGTATGAAATCAAACTTGCTTTGGCAAATTCACAAAACTGTATAGATTGGACAGCTCTTACACATAGCTTTACATTAGAATGTTGTAACTCCTATTTTGAAGCTGAATTCGCTTCCTCCCAAGATACGAATGGGAACATCGAAATCATAGGTTTTAATTCATATGAAAATGTAAATGTGACTCATCAATGGTATGTGTTTTCTAGTTCAAATCCAGGTACAGGACCATATTCGGTTGTATACAATGCAACGTCAGCCCTAGTCGCTCCTTTTTCATTTAATTTTACTACGCAACCAGGAAAGTACTATGTTGTAATACATAAGGTTACAACTCCTTGTGAGGAAGTCTGTTATACGACAGAACATTATTTCAATAAATCAGGTAAAGGAGTTAAATTGGAAAAAGCTTCAAATTCAAATTTGGATTGCTCGGTCATAGATGATATTCTTTGCGAAATCTCAGCCCCTGGAAATCTTCAGGTAGTAGGAGGGAATACATTAACATGGGATCCCGTACCTGGAGCAGTTTCATATGTTATTACATCATCATCGGATCCTCAAGGGCCGGATTGTGGATGTGAAGAAATATATATAGAACCAATGACGACGACGACGAATAGTTATGTCATGACAGGTGAGTTGATGAATAGTTGCTTTGCGTGGCAGGTTACTGCCATTTGTGCCAGCGGGAATAAATCTTTGATATCTAGGGCTTCTTGTTATAACCCGAATAATCAAGTGCCTTGCAGTACAGTACCTCCTACCAATTTACAGGTGATTGGGACTACGTTGTCTTGGAACCCTGTGCCTGGGGCAGTTTCTTATACTGTTCATTCACCATCGGGAAATACAACTCCTATAGATTGTGGATGTAAAGGGGGAGGCGTTTCCATTACTCCAATCATAACAACAACGAATAGCTATGCATTACCTTCTGGAATGGTAAATCAATGTTTCGTATGGCAAGTAACTGCTAATTGCGCAAATGGAGACAGACGCTCACCTTCTGAGCAAGCTTGCTATCCAGAAGTAGAAAATAAAAATGATGGGGATTTGAAGGAAAAAGTGTCAATCTATCCAAACCCAAACAATGGTGTCATGGAGATGAAAATAGAAACGGAAGGAGATAATGAAGTTGTTTTTAATATCTATACATTTGATGGTATTTTGGTAAAAACAATCAACAATAACAAAACCGTCAACGGCGTTTTGAAATTAAACGTTGATTTAAGACGATTGCTAACTAAAGGATTGTACTTCTTTACGTTCAATACAGGTAAGCAGACAATAACGAAAAAAGTAATGATAGAATAGAAAATAACTAACTGCTTCGATTAATATAATGGCAAATGTCAATCGAAGCAGAAATTTTAAAACCCCTATACTTAAAATGAAAAATAGGAAAATGTTAAAACGGTTGTCAATCTTATTAATGTTAATAGCCATAATAGGCTGTAGTAAAGAGCAAGAAGAGATACTTGATGGCAACAAGACTCAAAAGACAAATGCATACAACAAAAATGGAGGAATTACTTCAAATGAGTTTATAGTCAAATACATTCCTGATTTGACAGAAGCCCAAAAACAAGTGCTAAGAGATAAATATGGAGTTTTGGATATTAAAAAGTGTCCTTGTGCAGATCCAACTTTGGAGCTGTGGCGTTTCAAAGAAGGAATAGATCCAAAGGAAATAGAAGAAAGAAAAAATACGGCACATGAGGATCCTGAGCTCGAAGGAACGTCATTCAACAATAAAGTGAAGTTACAAGATAATGGCTTCGAATCCCAGTTGTTTACTGGTAATTTGGAAATAGCAAAGTCACGAATGGTTGATGCCAATCAAAATATTGCAATAGCGATTTTGGATACTGGTGTAGATTATGTGAATGGAGGTTTTACTGGGGGTTTTCTTTACAATAATGATAATGACTTGCCTTGTGGAGAATCAGGACAAGTGGATATTTTTGGTTGGGATTTTGTAAATGGAGACAACGACCCTTTCGATGACAACAACCATGGAACTTTCGTAACAAGAATTGTACATGATAAATTGGTAGAAGAGGGAGTGCAAAATTCCATATTGCCAGTTAAGGTATTCGATAAAAATGGCAATGCTGAAGATTTTGACATTCTATGTGGATTCAAGTATGCGCTTAAGAAGCCAGAAGTAAGAATAATCAATTTAAGTTTTGGAGGAGGTTTTTCCAATGCGCTAATGGACAGTTTCATTGAAGAAGAAAGAGAGAACGTGCTTATTATAACATCTGCAGGAAATACAGAAAACGATAATGATATCATTCCTCATTACCCATCTTCATATGACGATCCCAACATATTGACTGTTGCTGCATTTGGAAATGCCACTTCAATAAATCCATTGGCAACAAATAATGGATACCTTTTGGCAGAGTATTCAAACTATGGAAAGTTAAGTGTTGACATAGCAGCACCAGGAGGGCCGTATGAGTTAAACATCAATGAGGTTAATTTTGAAATAGAAGGAACCTCTTTCGCCTGTGCCTATGCGACCTACAAAGGCGCATCGTTATATGTGCCAGGTTTGACGCCTGCGGGATTAAGGAATGTTATAATAGGGGATTGTACGGTATTTGTCTCTGGTTTGGACGATATAAGATACAAGGCCACTTTATTACAGTGATATAATTACAAACAATGAAAAATGAATGTATTAAAAAAGATGACCATTTTCAGTATGGTTGGACTATTGGCTTCCTGTAGTAATAATGATGACAATGACAATGACAATAATTTACCGGCAAGTATAATAGGTGATTGGAAAGTTATCTCTCTAATGTCGGATGGAGTTGAATATGTTGAATCAGGAGATTGCTTAGACAAATATTTTATAACAGAGGAGACAGCTCGATATTTGGAATTTTATGAATTCAATAATGACTGTGTTGCAGATGAAGATGACATTGTTAGTTACCCCATTCTTGAATATGCATACAATGGAGAAATATTTACTTTCGATGATTCAACTTATCAAATTATTGAGGTAAGTGAAAACACCATTAAATGGTCTGAAACATATACTGAAGATGGAGAAACCATTACCGATACAGAAACCCTACAAAGAGAATAGACAAAATAACCAATGGAAACACCGTGTATGAACAATTACTAGATTAGTATGCAACTTCTTATGCACAGGCAGATCGAGTTTGATTAATAATTAAATTATTTATGGGCTTGAACGGGGAGAGCTAGTTATGCTACTCCCCGTTTTTATATGGCTCTATGGCAATTGAAATGGTGTTGATTTTTTTAATTAACATCATTTTTTTGATTTATAAAAATGAGGAATACTATATTGTACTTAAAAATATAGTAAAATGATGTGTAAAAGAGCTTTGAT
The DNA here is from genome assembly GCA_947496215.1 of uncultured Bizionia sp. Taxonomy (GTDB): domain Bacteria; phylum Bacteroidota; class Bacteroidia; order Flavobacteriales; family Flavobacteriaceae; genus JAHDHI01. The sequence goes on along the minus strand of CANMCF010000009.1, from coordinate 49,622 downwards.
TGTCATATTGATACTATCTAAATACATATCGTACGCACAACAGGATTTCATTAAGACGTATGATTCAATTGTAAAGACACCAGAACTTACCATAGATCAACAAATAATTAAGGTTGAAGATCTTATTCGCAAAAATGAAAATTCAAGCAATGAATTGATCATGTCCAAAATCTATCATGAGTTTGCAAAAAAAGTATATAGGTATAATATTGAAAAGGCAATTGAATATGCATATCAAGCCACACGAATAAGAAAAAAACATTATGTAGAATTCCCAGATCTTTTTAAAGTCAGCTATTCCAATTTGGCAAATTTTCATTATAAAAAGGGAGATTATCTAAAGTCCCTTAAAACCTATGATAGTATTTTGAAGTATTGTGACAAGGAGGAAATTAGAGTGGCTAAAGTTCATTGGGGGAAGGCATCGGTCTATAGAAGTATGGGGGATTTTAAAAAAGCTTTGGATTGTTATGCTGTAAGTGAAGCAATTTATATGCAGTCGAACAATCAAAGACAATTGTTGAAGATCTATAAAAACGTATCAGCAATCTACGCAGGTATGAATGATGTGAAACACAAAGAGGTCTTCTTTGAGAATAATGAGAAAATCAACGAATTGAGTAAAAACTTCACGGTTTCAGAGAGAGATTTCATAGGAGTGAAAATAAACCTTGGAAATTTTTATGACACGTTAGGGGATTATGAGAATAGTATTGTCGAATATTCTAATGCATTAAAAAAAAGCCTTAAGATTGAAGATTCGTTACTAGTTTCAAAAAGTTTAAATAATCTGGGGATTGTCAATAGAAAAATGAACAATGTTGATAAAGCGATTCAATATTTTGAAAGGGCGTTGAAGTACTCAGTAGGAACCCCATTGCAAGAGGCAGTTGTCTATGACAACTTAGGAGATGTATGTGTTCTTGAAAAGAACTATTTGAAAGCTCTCGGTTATTATCAAAAAGCAATAAATTTCTCAATTGGGAATACCGAATTAGATTATGAAACTTTGCCGACGATACAAGATATAGAGTTGTCTGAAAATAAAATATATCTCTTGGGATATTTAATAGATAAGGCAAATGCTTGGGTGAAATTTGAAGAGATGACTACTAATGACAATCATTCAAGAGAAGCTCTAAAAACATTCGAACTGATAGACCAGGTGATAGATGGTATTTATTTTGAAAGTAGAGAGGATTTGTCTAAACTCTTTTGGAGGGATAAAGGAACAGATTTGTATTTGAAGGCGACTCGGACATGTTACAAGCTAGGGTTGCCGGAAAAGGCTTTTTACTTCATTGAAAAAAGCAAGGCCTTCTTGCTTCTTGAGAATGTCACTGATATAAATGCTAGAGCTTTGGCTAACTTGCCTGATGAAATCATAAAGAGGGAGTTGAAGCTGTTACGGGAGATAGATGGAATTAGAGGGGAACTCGAGAAAAGCGATATCCATAAAAAAGAGGAGTTGAAAAGAGAAGTTTTTTTCAAGAAAAATGAGTACGCCCAGTTTGTTGATTCTTTGGAGGTTGCCTTTCCAAAGTATCATGACTATAAGAAAGGAATAAAGGTTGTAGATGCAATGATGGCTCAAGAACATTTAAAAGAGAATCAATTACTGTTGCAATACAAAATAGGAAATGATCAAGCCTTTGTTTCTTTGGTTTCCAAAAAAGAAATAAGTGTGTTCAAGATAAAGGAGGGGAACAAACTTAAAGACAGGGTTATGGAGTTTCAGGAATATTTGAGAAAACCGTTTGTAAATCATGAAGACCAAAATAAATACAAAGACTTGGCCTTTAAGTTGTATAAGCAGTTGTTTCCCTTTATGGATACGACATCAACTGTTTTTAAGAATAAACATTTATTGATTGTTCAAGATGATGTTTTGCAAAATATTCCTTTTGAGCCTTTGCTGGTGGAAAATAGCAATAAACCCTTGAATGAAGTGTTTCTAATTAATTCTTGCAAAATAAGCTACGCCTATTCATTTTCATCTTTAATGAGCTCCAATAAGATAAAACGGAAATATGCAAATGATTATTTGGCAATGGGACCAACATATTTTAAAGATGATTCATTGTCATCATTGATTACTTATGAAGATGAAGTGAAAACATTGGAAAAAGAGTTGAATACTCCATTTTTAATAGCGGGAAATGCTACAAAACAGGAGTTTGTAGAAGCTTATGGAGGCTATAAAGTAGTGCATTTGTCTACCCATGGAGGCGTATCATTGGAAAAAAAGCCATGGTTGGCATTCCATGATGACAAGTTGGAGTTGGATGAAATGTATTTTACAAATCAATATTCAGATTTGGTCGTCTTGAGTGCCTGCAAGACATCCCGCGGAGAATTGAAAAAGGGAGAAGGAGTCATGAGCATTGCCAGAGGCTTTGTGAATTCTGGGGCGCAAAGCGTCTTGGCCTCACTATGGGACATAGACCTAAAGGCAAACAATGAAATAACATATGCCTTTTATGAATATTTGAACGATGGCAAAACAAAGGGGGAAGCATTGAGGCAAGCAAAAATGGATTATTTGGAAAGACATGGGAACACTAGTGAAGCATCACCTTACTATTGGAGTGCGATAACATTGATAGGCAATGATGCCCCTGTCTTCAAGAAAAAAAACAAAAGCTATCTATTGTTATTGCTGCTACTGCCAGTTTGGATCGTCTACAAAAGAAGAAAGCGCAGGCTAGCTTCTGCTTAAATACTTGTTGTAGCGTTTCAACAAACTTAACCACCCTCCACCGTTTATGGCAGCAATGTTGTTGAGATTTAGATATTTTGCAGCTTTGGCGGATCTCACTCCGCTTTGACAATAGACAATGAAGGGCTTGTCAAGTGATTTCAATTCATCGACATGGTTGTGTAAATCCTGCAACGGAATGTGTTTGGAACCAGCTATGGCACCATTGTCGAATTCCCTTTGAGTTCTGACATCTAAAAAAATGGCGCCTTCTTTTACGAAATTATCGAGTTGACGCTTTTTCACCCCTAATATAAAATCTAAAAATCCCATGGTTTCAATCTGTAATGTGTTCTTGTATCAATGCAATGCCATCTGCAATCAAATGAGCTATCTTTGGCTTCTTGTCTTTGATTCGTTCTAAATGATCAAGAATGCTAACTTTTAAAGGCTCATCATTTGTAGTAGCTGAAAGTTCAAATAATTCCAACGGTAACAACCAGTCTTCTGAATGATTGTCTTGTAAAGTTAAAAAAATATTTTTTACAACATCCAAGTTGGTCGAGTTAGTAGATTCAGTACTTCTCAATTGTTTCACTTGAGAGTAAAGCTGCTCCAGTTCTATGGTGCTGTTGTTTTTTTCTGTCTTGATGGTTTCAGTTGAAGAGATATGATATAGGTTGTCGTAAGATCTGAAATCCGCAGAACCGGCAAAGGCAGAAACAATAGAAGAGCCAACTGCCAACCTGAAGGTACCTTGATTTGGAGAAAACAACACTTTGTCCTTGTAAGTTACGGTGCAATCCTCGAACTCTATCAATATCAACTTGCCATATATGTTGCGTATTCCCGTCACGTTTAAGCCTTCAACGGTAATGCCGCTTTCATATTCGAAAGCGATGCGTTTTCCATCATAGAAATTATAGGCTTTCAAATCACGAGGCCCCATGTCTTCAATTGCCAAACTGATGCCTTTTAACTTGCCAATGGGAGAACTGAACCCATTGGGATTGGCTTTTGTTCCATGGCCAATCAATTCTTTTTCCCTATTGGCCAATGCAGTAGGCCCTTTAGTCCTGAAAAAAACGACATTGTTGTCCTCGTCGGTGATCATTTCTGTGAAAATTCCTGAAATCTGTAATCCAGTATTAAGTTCTATGCTCCCTATTTTTTTCGAATCCATAAGTTTTTGCAAGCCTCTAAAACCACCTTTTCTCAAAGCCATTGTATTGGAAAACTCCTCCAAGACTTCCATCAGATATGCAAAATCTGGAGTAACGAACAGTTGAGGTTGGGGTTTCGTAATGTCAAACTCCATTTCGGCAGCATCTATGCTGTACAATCTTTTTTCTACTTCATCGGTCATGCACCACTTGCTTTCCCCGATGGAAGACAAAAGCCCAGCTCCGTATATTTTTGGCGATTCCAATGTTCCGATCAGTCCATATTCTACTGTCCACCAATGCAAATTTCTAATCTTTGCCATTTCAGAAAGAGGGACCTTTTTGTTTTGTAGTGTATTCACCAATTCTTCAGCTTTACCAATGGCTTCACTAGAGGAACTGGAAGCTTCCTTTAAAATGGAAAGAGATCTTACGGCTTCATACATGTCATTGTCGTGGGAGGACAAGATGGCTTTGGCTCCAATTTCTCCAAAACGTCTCAAATATTCTGCATAGTCGGGGTTGGCTATGATTGGAGCGTGGCCAGCAGCTTCATGGATGATGTCTGGAGCTGGGGTGTATTCCATATTTTCCAATTGGCGAATGTCCGATGCAATGACCAAGACCTTGTATGCCTGAAATTCCATAAAGGCGTTGGGAGGAATAAAACCATCCACGGCAACGGCAGCCCAACCAATATTCTTGAGAATGCGATTCATCCCATACATACTTGGTATGGTATCTATGGAAATACCTGTGTTGTCCAAACCATTGATGTAGGATTCGTGTGCAACCTTGCTGAGGTATGATACGTTCTTACGCATCACATAACGCCAAACCGCTTGGTTTATGGAAGAATAATCTTCATAGTCTTGAGGTTTAATGAATTGCTTTAAGTGAGGAGGTAGCCGGTCTATTAGTGGATTGGATTCTATTGTGGGATTCATGATAAACTAAAAATCTTTTGTAGATGGTAAATAACAAAGTTATGAATTAATACATTGCATTTACCAAGGTTTTCATAATCTAAGATCGAATATGTATATTAGTAACCGATGAAACAAGGAACACGTAAGCAACAAATTGTAAATATAGCTGCCAGGCTCTTTAAGGAAAGAGGGTACAGTGCAGTAACGATGCGGGACATCGCAACGTCAATGGGGATTAAGGCATCAAGCCTATATAATCACATAAATTCCAAACAGGATATTCTCACCAACATAATCATTTTTCTTGCTGAAGAATTTACCAATGGGATGGAAGACATCAAGGTTTCCAACATCAATAGCATTGAGAAACTTAATAAAATAATAGAGATACATGTCAACATCACCATTCAAAACACGTTTGAAATGGCATCCTTGAATAACGATTGGATGCATTTGGAAGAACGATTGGATTACTATTTGAAGCTTAGGGATAACTACGAGGACAATTTTAGGAAAATCATAGTTGAGGGTATGGAGAACAATGAGATAATAAAGGGAAACCCTGAGGTGATACTGTTTTCAATACTATCCACCTTACGATCGTTGTACTTGTGGATACCCAAAAAAGAAGAGCAGAAACCAGAGGATTTGGCACAAAATCTAACCAACGTTCTGATAAATGGGGTGAAAGCTTAATTTCTTAAAAGTTTTGTATATTTGTATTTCAAACTAACAAGTGTTAGTTTAAATATGCAAATGACAGAATTTTACAACATACAGGTTAAAGAGGTATACAAAGAGACCAAAGACTGTTCTGTGGTCACTTTTGACATTCCAGAAAATCTATACGAGATTTTCAAATTCAAGCAAGGTCAACATCTCACATTGCGGAAAATAATTGACGATGAAGATATTCGTCGTTCATATTCGTTATGTTCGAGTCCTTTGGATGGCGAGTGGAAGGTGGCAATAAAGAAAATTCCAGGCGGTGTGTTTTCCACCTATGCAAATACACTGTTAAAAGCAGGGGATACATTGGAAATAGGAGCGCCATCTGGGCATTTTTACATAGAAACGGATCCGGAATCTTCCAAGAATCACATTGCATTCGCGGCTGGAAGTGGAATCACACCAATGCTATCGATAATAAAAACACATTTGATAGCAGAGCCGAATAGTACATTCAAACTGTTTTACTTGAATCGCACCGTAAAATCAATTATCTTTAAGGAAGAAATAGAACAGCTTAAAAATCAGTTTTTTGGACGTTTTCAAGTTTTTTATTTTTTGACGAAGGAACAACGAGACATTCCGTTGCTCAATGGACGTTTTAATTCGGAAAAACTACAAATTCTATCAAAGACATTCATAGATGTAGAAGATACGAATAGCTGTTTCATCTGTGGTCCACAAGATATGATTTTCTTAATTCGGGATGAGTTGGAAAAAGCAGGGTTGGAGAAAGAAAAAATACATTACGAATTGTTTTTCTCAGGGAATTCCGAAGAAGAAAACAAGCACATAGCAGAAGTCCTAGAACATAAGATAGAAGGAACAGACGTAACGATAGTAGATGGAGGAAAGGAATTCCATTTCATTATGGAAGATGAATACGACAACATCTTGGATGGAGCATTGGCAGCAGGAGCCGATTTACCATTTGCATGCAAGGGTGGAGTTTGCAGCACCTGCAAGTGCGAGGTGAAGGAAGGTACCGTGGAAATGAAGATAAACTATGCTTTGGACGATAAGGAGGTTGCACGAAACCTGGTATTGAGTTGCCAAGCCGTACCTACTTCTGAAAAAGTGGTCGTAGATTTTGATGTATAAAAACAATTGCTGAACGCTATTTTTAGCGAACAAGAAAAGCTTATTATTATGAGTGAAGAACAAATAAAAAATTTGGAAGCCCAGTTTGAGGAACGTATTGCACGTGATGAAAAGATTGAACCCAAGGATTGGATGCCAGAGAAGTATCGTAAAACGCACATTAGGCAAATGTCTCAACATGCACATTCCGAAATCATAGGAATGCTTCCAGAAGGGAATTGGATTACCAGGGCGCCATCATTGAGACGTAAGGTGGCATTGTTGGCAAAGGTGCAAGATGAGGCAGGACATGGGTTGTATCTTTACAGTGCCTGTGAAACCTTGGGTATTTCCCGTGATGAATTATACGAACAGCTGCATACAGGAAAAGCAAAGTATTCAAGTATATTCAATTATCCAACGGTCACTTGGGCAGACATGGGAGCCATCGGATGGTTGGTGGATGGAGCTGCGATAATCAATCAAGTACCATTATGTAGCACATCTTATGGACCATATGCCAGAGCGATGATTCGTGTGTGCAAGGAAGAAAGCTTTCACCAACGTCAAGGATTTGAAATCATGATGAAATTGGCACAAGGCACACCAGAGCAAAAAGAAATGGCTCAAGATGCCTTGAACCGTTGGTGGTGGCCATCACTAATGATGTTGGGGCCAACAGATGCAGAGTCCGTACATACGGAACAATCCATGAAATGGAAGTTGAAACGTAAGTCCAATGACGATTTGCGCCAACAATTCATAGACCAAACCGTACCACAGGCAGATTTGATTGGGTTGACTATTCCAGATTCGGATTTAAAATGGAATGAAGAACGTCAGAGTTATGACTTCGGACCAATAGATTGGGATGAATTCTGGCAAGTGGTAAAAGGACACGGGCCATGCAACAAGGAAAGGATGAATGCAAGAGTTGGAGCATGGGAACGTGGAGAATGGGTTAGAGATGCAGCTATGGCTTATGCAGAAAAGCAACAAAAAAGGAAAAGAACCTCTTTGAAAAAAGAGGTCTCTTAGTCGATGAAAATGAAACATTGGCATGTCTATATAATGACAAATAAACGTAATGGAGTAATTTATATAGGTGTAACCGATAATATTAATGAAAGGGTAAAAGAACATAAATTAAAATTTTATCCCAAATCTTTTACAGCAAGATACAATTGTGATAAGTTGGTTTATTTTGAAGAATTTGGAAGAGGAGAAGATGCAGAGAAAAGAGAAAGACAATTCAAAAAATGGAAAAGAGATTGGAAAATTGAATTAATAGAAGAGATGAATCCAAATTGGTCAGATTTAAGTAACAATTGGAATCTAAATTATAATAAATTCAGAAGATAAGATTCCTGTTTTCACAGGAACTAAGTTTAACTAATAAGAGACCCACTTTGGTGGGCAATACTATGTCAACAAAAAAAAACTGGCCACTTTGGGAAGTATTCGTCAGAAGTAAAAATGGATTGGAGCACAGGCATTTTGGAAGCCTTCATGCGGCAGATGCAGAAATGGCTTTGGAAAATGCACGAGATGTGTATACGAGAAGAAATGAAGGTGTTAGTATTTGGGTCGTGGAATCTAAAAACATTACGGCATCAAATCCGGAAAATAATGGTGAATTGTTTGAACCAGCTCAAGATAAAGTCTATCGCCACCCTACATTTTACGATTTGCCAGACGAAGTAAAGCATATGTGATTATTGTAAGCAATAATCACATTTCTCGTGAAAACGGGAAACTAATAAATAGAAATGAAATGTCTCCCTGATTAAAGTTGAAGGGTTTCGGCAACGTTGAAATTTTACAGTCAAATCAAATAAGACTCTCGTTTTCATGAGAGATGAATATGAAAGAAAACCTATATAAATACATCCTTGGTATTGCAGACAATAGCCTGATTCTTGGTCAAAGACTAGGAGAGTTGACAGGACACGGACCAAGTTTGGAAACAGACATCGCTTGTACTAATATCTCATTGGACTTATTTGGGCAAGTAAGAAGTTACTACCAATATGCAGCTAAAATAAAAGGAGACAACACAACCGAAGATGAAATTGCTTTCTTGCGTAGAGAGCGAGAATATCTTAATGTGTTGCTTGTGGAACAACCAAATACGGATTTTGCATATACCATTACTCGTCAGTTTTTGTTTGATGTGTATCATTTTATGTTCTTGACTGAATTGGAGAAAAGTCATGACGTTACTTTATCTGCTATTGCCACAAAGTCAATGAAAGAAGTAAGTTATCATCAGCGCTTTTCTTCAGATTGGGTAAGACGATTAGGAGATGGGACAGAAGAAAGTAAAGAAAAAATACAAGGAGCAATCAATGCTTTGTGGACATATACGGACGAGTTGTTTCATCAAACAGAAGCAGACAAAGCCATGGTTGAGGAAAAAAATGGTGTAGACGTTACAACACTCAAGGATAAGTATTATGATACTGTAAATGCTATTTTAACGGAGGCAACCTTGGACGTTCCAGAGTCAAAATGGTTTCAAAAAGGAGGAAAGAAAGGCATTCATACAGAACATATGGGCTACCTATTGAGCGATTTGCAATACATGCAGCGCACGTACCCAAATATGGAATGGTAACGAGAGTTCCTGCGCAGCCAGGAATCTCATTCAAAGAGACGAGATTTCAAAACCAAAGAAAATGTGACTCTGAGCGTAGTCGAAGAGATTTTTAAAAATGATTCAAACAGAACAGAACATAGACAAAAGACTCCATTCAATACTCGAACAAGTCTCTGATCCAGAGATTCCAGTATTGTCCATCATGGAAATGGGAGTTGTTCGTTCGGCAATCATCAAAAACGATATCGTAAAAGTACAAATAACACCTACATATAGTGGTTGCCCAGCAATGGATGTCATTGGAGACGATATAAAAAAAGCATTGAAAGAAGCAGGGTACGATTCTGAAATAGAATTGATTTTGGCACCAGCTTGGACTACCGATTGGATCACGCCCAAAGGAAGGAAAGCATTGGAAGACTATGGGATAGCAGCACCTTTAAGTGCAGAGGCTGATAAGGATGTGCTATTAAACGGAAAACGTATGGTGAAATGTACCAATTGTGGTTCGCAGAACACGAGATTGGTAAGTCAGTTTGGTTCAACGGCATGCAAGGCACAGTTTCAATGTGGCGATTGTCAAGAACCATTCGACTATTTTAAATGTTTAAAATAAAAAGAATGCTATAATTCAATGAAGTATGGGTAAGAAGGAATCTTTTATGTTGGGACTTCGCACCACCATATATATGGTTAACGATGTCGTTAAGGCTACAAAATGGTATGGTGAAGCTTTTGGAGTGGAGCCTTATTTCAATGAACCTTTTTATGTGGGCTTTAATGTTAAAGGCTACGAATTGGGTTTGCAACCTGAAGAAAGGGACCAAAGCTTGAAAACCGAAAATGTATTCTCGTATTGGGGAGTAGAAGACATTCAGAGTACATACCAGCATTTTTTAAGCTTAGGGGCAACAAAACATGAAGAACCAAATAACGTAGGAGGCGAAATAATGGTTGCTAGTATCTATGATCCTTGGAATAACATTATTGGATTAATCTATAATCCGGAATTTAAACTTTAAGTTCCCGTGTGAATTCGGGAATCTCAGCAAGAGAACTAAATTTATGAAAGAAAGCATAACATTACAAATAGAAAATAAAGTAGCTCACATTGCATTGAATAGACCAGAAGTGTTCAACAGTTTCAATCGAGAAATGGCGATGAGATTGCAAGATACTCTGGATGCTTGCGAAAAAAATGAAGAAGTTAGAGCAATTGTATTGACAGGAAATGGAAAGGCGTTTTGTGCAGGGCAAGATCTAAAAGAAGTTACAGACCCTGATAAGAATCCAGGATTCAAAAAAATATTGGAAGAACATTATAATCCAATAATAACAAGAATTCGTGCCATCAAGAAACCAATAATAGCAGCAGTGAATGGTGTGGCAGCAGGAGCGGGAGCAAATATAGCTTTGGCCTGTGATGTCGTGGTTGCAGATGAAAAGGTGAGTTTCATTCAAGCATTTAGTTTAATAGGCTTGGTTCCAGATAGTGCAGGAACATTCTTTTTACCAAGGTTGATAGGATTCCAAAAAGCATCTGCCTTGGCAATGTTGGGGGATAAGATTTCTGCACAGGAAGCTGAACGATTGGGGATGATATACAAATATGTGTCTACAGAAGAATTTGATGAGACCATAAATAAGTTGGCCCTGAAAATGGCGAATATGCCAACCAAAGCATTGGGTATGATCAAAGAATTATTCAATAATTCCATGACAAACGATTTGGAAGCCCAATTGGCATTGGAATCCAAATTGCAAATAGAAGCGGCACAAAGCAACGATTATGCAGAAGGTGTAGCTGCGTTTATTGAAAAAAGAAAACCGAATTTTAAAGGGAATTAAATTATGAATGTAGGAATCATCGGTGGAGGTACGATGGGAAGTGGCATTGCTCAAGTAGCAGCGACTTCTGGTTGTAAGGTCAAGTTGTACGATACCAATCAAAAAGCATTGGACAAGGCAAAAGGCGCTTTGGAAAAAATACTATCACGTCTAATTGAAAAAGGACGTATCGACGAAGTCGAAAAATCCAGAATTCAAGGAAACATCACATATGTGGATAGTTTAAAGGACTTGGCAGATTCAAATCTAACCATCGAAGCAATTATTGAAAACCTGGACATAAAGAAAAAAGTGTTTTCAGAATTGGAAGGTTACGTGGCAGACGATTGCATCATAGCATCAAATACCTCAAGTTTGTCAATAGCATCCATAGCGGCTTCGTTGGAAAAACCAGAACGTTGTGTTGGAATTCATTTTTTCAATCCAGCACCTTTAATGAAATTGGTGGAAGTGATTCCAGCAATTCAAACATCGGAAGAAGTTCTTGAGAAATCAATGCAAACCATTTCCGACTGGAAAAAAGTGGTAGCAGTGGCAAAAGACACGCCGGGCTTTATTGTGAATCGGGTGGCGCGACCATTTTACGGGGAAGCGTTAAGGATCTATGAAGAAGGTCTAGCGGATTTTGCGACCATAGACCATAGTTTGAAAACAATGGGAGGCTTTCGTATGGGGCCATTCGAGTTAATGGATTTCATAGGGAACGATGTTAATTATACAGTAACAGAAACAGTGTTTACAGCATTTTATTTCGATCCAAGATACAAGCCGGCATTTACGCAGAAACGTTTTTCGGAAGCTGGTTATCTAGGACGAAAATCTGGGAAGGGATATTATGACTATGCAGAAGGAGCGACAAAGCCCACTCCTAAAGTAGACAAGGTATTGTCAGAACAGATTTTCAATCGTGTGTTGGTAATGTTGATCAATGAAGCTGCAGACGCTTTGTTCTTGAATATAGCATCGGCAGAAGATATAGACAACGCAATGACCAAAGGAGTCAATTACCCAAAAGGACTATTGGCTTGGGCAGACGAAAAAGGCATCGATTGGTGTGTAAGCACTTTGGATGAGATGTATGACGAATATCATGAAGATAGATACCGTTGCAGTCCGTTGTTGCGTAAAATGAACAGAGAGAACAAAACATTCTTTTAGAGAATATCAGTTCGACTAAAATTGTTTTTTTCTGCAATTTTACATCGAAAACAAAATAGAAATAAAACGACAAGATTCCCACTTTCTTGGGAGGTACTATGAAAGGAGAAGAAATTCCATACAAAATGTTAAGTCAAGATGCTTACAGTACTTGGTTGGGTATAGAGATATTGGAGTGTGAAATTGGACGTTGCACGGTAGGAATGACCATTAGAAGGGAGATGCTAAACAGTATGAACAAAGCTCATGGAGGCATTAGTTATTCGCTGGCGGATACCGCCTTTGGTTTTGCTGCCAACACACATGGTAAATATGCCGTGTCCATAGAGACTTCCATCAATCATATCGAAGCATTGGATGAAGGGGATTACATAGTTGCAGAATCAGTGATAGAAAAAGTAAACAATAAACTGGGTTTCAATATTATTGAAGTCAAACGAGGAGACGAGTTGGTTGCATTGTTCAAAGGAGTGGTATATCGTACGCAGAAGGATTGGAAAAAGTAAAAGAAGGAATATCAAATAAGAATAGCCAAAAATTAAAATTTAACCTAAAAAGCCTTGAATTAAATGATTAGAAAAATAGTATTAATAGTAGCATTGTCAATTGGGGTTGCTGGTTTTGGTCAAGACGATGGTGTTTCTAAAGCTGATGAAGATAAAATGGAAAAGGGGGTGTTGATGCTTTCTGATTCGGTTATTGAGATGGATGTCGATGAAGATGTCTATTCAATTACCCAAGGGAACTCATACTTCACTTCAGATCAGAAATCTGCGATTATAGGGATGGTTGTTCCTTCTTCCTATAAGAAAATGAAGGAGGATATGGGAAATCAAGAGGCAAGAGAAGGAGTGGAGATTATAGATAGAGGGGAATTGATTGAGAATGGAAAAAAAGTGTTGTATATGAAGCATAAACTTGAAAGAGAAGGCGAGGTATACATAATGCTTATTTATTGCAAAGAAAATAATGAAGAATCTTCAATTGTGATTACTTCTTATTTTGAAGTGGACAAAGAAGATGAATACATAGGGGTGATAAAAAAGGCCATCTTTTCGGCAAAGGTTGAATAGTTTGATATTTATCATTGTTCACATAAAAATTGGGGGAAATAAAATAATTGGGAAATTATGATTTGCAAAGTCAAATTTGAATCGTAAATCAAAAAAGCGTAAACATACAAATGGAAGCATACATAATAGATGGAGTAAGAACTCCGATAGGAAATTACAAGGGGACATTGTCAGCTGTTAGAACAGACGACCTGGGAGCATTGGTAATCAAGGAAGTCGTAGAACGCAATCCAAACATTCCTAAGGAAGCCTATGACGACGTTATCATGGGATGTGCCAATCAAGCAGGGGAAGACAATCGCAATGTGGCAAGAATGTCTTCGTTGTTGGCAGGTTTACCATTTACCGTTCCGGGAGAAACGGTAAACCGTCTATGTAGTTCGGGGTTGTCGGCAATTATACATGCAAATAGAGCAATAAAGACAGGAGATGGCGATGTGTTTATCTCAGGAGGAGTGGAAAATATGACACGTGGTCCATATGTAATGGCAAAACCATCAACAGCATTTGGAGGAGATTCCAAGATGTATGATTCTACTTTTGGATGGCGCTTCATCAATCCAAGAATGCAGAAACTGTATGGTACGGATGGAATGGGAAATACTGCAGAAAATCTAGTGGAGAAATATGACATCTCTCGCGAAGACCAAGATAAGTTTGCCTATTGGAGTCAAATGAAGGCTACGAAGGCTCAAGAAAATGGACGTTTGGCAAAAGAAATCGTGACCGTCGAAATTCCACAGCGTAAAAAAGATCCCATTCAATTTTCAAAAGACGAATTTGTGAAACCAAAGAGTTCTTTGGAAGTCTTGGGGAAATTGAGAGCAGCCTTTAAAAAAGAAGGAGGAAGCGTAACGGCTGGGAATTCTTCAGGATTGAACGATGGGGCAGCAGCAACGATAATAGCTTCGGAAGAAGCCGTGAAAAAATACAATCTGAAACCATTGGCAAGAATCGTTAGTTCCGCAGTGGTTGGAGTAGAACCAAGAATAATGGGGATTGGACCTGTGCAAGCCTCGAACAAGGCTTTGGAAAAAGCAGGTTTGACAATGGACGATATGGATGTCATTGAACTTAACGAAGCATTTGCAGCACAAGCATTGGCTTGTACAAGAGCCTGGGGCTTGGCAGATGACGATGCAAGGTTGAATCCAAATGGAGGATCAATAGCCATTGGTCATCCACTAGGTGTCACGGGAGCAAGAATAGCATATTCAGCAGCATTGGAATTACAAGAGCAAAACAAAAGATATGCATTGGTGACAATGTGCATTGGAGTAGGGCAAGGTTATGCAGCTATCATAGAACGCGTATAAATTCCTGGCAAAAATAACAAACACAACATTTCCGTGAAAACGGAAATCTTAGTAATATTAAGAAGAAGTAATTATGAATAAAATTCAACATTATGTTCTTGGAAAATGGACAGAGGGAAAAGAAGAAGGAATCCCTGTATTGGATGCCATAACAGGAGATGCTTTTGCAAGTGTAGCCATTGAAGGATTGGACGTTCCGGAAATCTTGAACTACGGAAGAACAAAAGGAGGGGAAGTCCTTCGAAAAATGACCTTCCAAGAGAGAGGGAACATGCTTAAAAGCTTGGCGTTGTACCTTAACAAACGTAAAAACGATTTTTACGAATTGAGTTACAGGACAGGAGCTACAAAAATAGATAGCTGGATAGATATCGAAGGAGGGTTTGGAAACTTGTTTGCGAATGCATCTTTGAGAAAGTTGTTTCCTAATCAACCCTATCATGTGGAAGGAGACGCCATTGATCTATCTCGCGGTGGACGTTTTATGGCACATCATATCATGGTCCCGAAAAAAGGAGTGGCAGTTCATATCAACGCCTTTAACTTCCCAGTATGGGGAATGTTGGAAAAATGCGCAGTCAATTGGATGGCTGGAGTTCCTGCAGTTGTATTGCCAGCACCATCATCGTCATATTTGGCAGAAGCAGTCGCGAGGACGATCATAGCCTCAGGAATTTTACCAGAAGGAGCATTGCAAATCATAAACGGAACCGTTCGTAACATCCTCGACACGGTGGAATCCCAAGATGTGGTAACCTTCACGGGGTCGGCAGCAACAGGCCGTCTGTTGAAGGCTCACCCAAGAATCATTCAAGAAGCTGTACCTTTTACGATGGAGGCAGATTCATTGAACGCTTCCATATTAGGCGAAGATGCGCTTCCTGGAACTCCAGAATTTGATTTGTTCATAAAAGAAGTAAGAAAGGAAATGACGGTAAAGGCAGGACAAAAATGTACTGCCATCAGAAGAATCATCGTTCCTGAGAATCGAGTGGAAGATGTCCAAATAGCTTTAGGTAAGGCGCTGGACAAAGTTACGATAGGAGATCCAAGATTGAAAGAAGTGAGAATGGGATCACTTATCAGTAAACAACAAGTAGAAGCTGTAAGAGATTCTGTGAAGGATTTGGCCAAAGAAGCACAGATCGTTTACGGAAGTCTTGATAAGATTGAAACCATAGGAGCGGATTCAAACAAAGGAGCTTTCATAAGCCCAATTTTATTGAGGGCAGACCATCCATTCGAAAATACAGCTATTCACGAAAGAGAAGCCTTTGGGCCAGTAAGTACCATCATGCCATATAAAAACCTGGAAGAGGCGATTACTTTGGCTCAAATGGGTAAAGGATCTCTAGTGTCATCGATAGCAACAAACGATGATAAGATAGCGAAGGATTACGTCGTGAATGCAGCAAGCCATCACGGACGTATTTTGGTAATCAATCGTGAAATGGCAAAGGAAAGTACCGGTCATGGCTCTCCATTGCCAAGTTTGGTGCACGGTGGTCCTGGAAGAGCTGGAGGAGGAGAGGAAATGGGTGGAATGCGAGGCATAAAACACTATTTGCAACGCACGGCCATTCAGGGTTCACCAACGACACTGACGGAAATTACCGGTATATACCAGCCCAATGCGAAATACAAGGAAGCAGAACAGCATCCTTTTAAATACCATTGGGAAGACATTCAGCCAGGAATGTCATTGAAGACTCACAAGCGGACCTTTACGGATACGGACATCATCAACTTCGCAAATGTGACTTGGGATCATTTCTATGCGCATACGGACATTACATCTTTGGACGGGAGTATTTTTGAGAAGAGAACGGCACATGGTTATTTTATAATCTCAGCAGCAGCTGGATTGTTCGTTTACCCTAACAAAGGCCCAGTATCTGCAAATTACGGATTGGAAGAATGTAGGTTTTTACGTCCACTATATCACAACGATACAGTATATGTACGATTGACCTGTAAGCAAAAAGTAGATAGAGATGTTGCAAGTGCAGAACACCCTAGTGGTATCGTAAAATGGTTTGTAGAGGTATTCGATGCAGAAGATGAATTGGTGGCAGTGGCAACCATTTTAACAATGGTTCAAAAGAAACAAGAGTCTTTGGTCGAAATGACAGAAGCTAAAATTCAGGAAGCCTTGAGCAATCTTGCAGAAGACGCTAAACCGAAATGGGGGATAATGACGTCGCAACATATGGTAGAGCATTTGGAACATACCTATAAGATAGCTTCAGGAGATATTCAGGACTTTGACATTGCCACACCAGAAAAGATATTGGAAAAGGTACATAATAGCCTATATAACTATGAGCCATTTCCAAGAAATTCAGATTTCCCGTTGTTGGAAAAAGGAACATTGGCAACATTGGAGCATCCAAATTTAACGACAGCCATTGAAAAGTTAAATGAAGCAAGAGAATCTTACAAGGCATATTTCAGAGAAAATCCCAAAGCTGTATTGAAGAACATAGTTTTTGGTGAACTGAATAAATATGAATGGTATTTACTTGAGAGAAAGCATTTGAACCATCATTTTGAGCAATTTGGATTGATATAAAACATAAAAGATTACAATTATTAATATGAGCGACCCATACGTTAAAATAGACATAGAAAACGAAGTAGGATACATAGAATTTTTTCATCCTGCACATAACTCCCTGCCAGGAGACATATTGGCAAAATTGGCACAAACCATTACAGATGCAGGAAATGACGATGCGATTAAAGTCATCGTATTGAAAAGTGGAAAAGATAGAACCTTTTGTGCAGGAGCAAGTTTCAAGGAGTTAATCAACATCAATGATGCAGCAACTGGGAAAGTGTTCTTTTCAGGTTTCGCCAATGTCATCAATGCCATGCGTAAATGCCCAAAATTCATCATAGGTCGCATCCAAGGGAAAACCGTTGGAGGAGGTGTAGGATTGGCTGCATCTACGGATTATTGCATGGCTACAAAATTTGCAGCAATCAAATTGAGTGAGTTGAACATAGGAATTGGGCCATTTGTAGTTGGACCAGCCATAGAGCGTAAGATGGGATTGAGTGCCATGTCTCAAATAGCCATTGATGCAAATACGTTTTATCCAGCAGAATGGGCAAAGCAAAAAGGCTTGTTTACCCAGGTATATGAAAGTACGGAAGAACTGGATGAAGCAGTTAAGGTCACAGCAGAACACCTATGTACCTATAATACGGAAGCTATGATGGAAATGAAGAAAGTGTTCTGGAAAGGGACAGATGATTGGGATGATCTATTGGCAGAACGTGCGCAAACAAGTGGAAGGCTGGTATTGTCAGAATTCACAAAAGAAAAATTAAAGGGCTTTAAGTAAATCATCAAATATAAAAGGCAGGTCTTCGAGAGTATATGATTGATTATAATGATAAAATATTCAAAGCCGTCCAGAACACCGACAATGGAGAAACCTCCGAAGAAACCGTGTTCCATTACAAACAAAATGGAAACATCTTGACATCGGAGTATTCTGGAGGCAAAATTATCAAAGGGAATCTCATAGGCATAGTTTCAGCTAATGGCGAAATAGATATGAGATACCATCAAATCAACATAGAAGGAAAATTAATGACAGGTATTTGCAAATCCATTCCAGAGATACTGCCCAATGGTAAAATTCGATTGCATGAAGAATGGCAATGGACTTGTGATGATAGAAGTGAAGGCAAGTCAACAATAGAAGAGTTATAGTATGATATACGCATTCAAAGGATACATTCCAGTCGTACACGAAAGTAGCTATGTCCACCCATTGGCAGCGGTGACAGGTAATGTGATCATTGGTAAAGATTGTTATGTCGGCCCAGGTGCTGCCATACGTGGGGATTGGGGACAAATAATCTTGGAAGATGGCGTCAATGTACAGGAAAATTGCACAGTGCATATGTTTCCTGGTAAGTCTATTACACTCAAGGAAAGTGCACACATAGGTCATGGAGCGATCATTCATGGAGCAAACATTGGGCGTAATGTCTTGGTGGGTATGAACACGGTTGTCATGGACGATGCAGAAATTGGAGATGAAAGCATAATAGGAGCAATGGCCTTCGTGAAAGCAGAGACCAAGATACCAAATAGGAGTTTGGTTGTTGGCAACCCAGCCAAAGTGATCAAGCAAGTGAGCGACGAAATGATAGCCTGGAAAACCAAAGGAACACAACTATATCAACAATTGCCTGCCGACTGTCATGCTACATTGAAGGAGGTGGAGCCCTTGCGAGAGGTGCCAGAGAATTTGCCTTCCCAAGAAGAAGCCTATCAAACGTTGCGGGAGGCTTTTAAGAAATAACACATTGTTTATTCGCTAATGCGACTCAAATCGATTTCATTGGTGTCCTTTCCAGTAGATAGTGTAATCAAACTTTGGACATTTCCCAAGTAAGGTAAAAGGGTGAGTTTGGTAATGATAAATGTTTCATAAGCCTCAATGTCTTCAACCACAAGTTTCAACAAGTAATCAAAATTGCCACTTACTCTATGACATTCTATGACTTCTGGGAAGTTATTTATTTGTTTTACGAATTTTTCAAGAAAACTTCTCGTATGCCCTTGCAAGGTAATGCCAATGAAGACAGTCTGTTTGAGTCCTAGTTTGTTATGATTCAATAGTGCTACATACTTTTTGATGTAACCTTGTTTTTCCAATTTTTTAATGCGTTCGAATATTGGGGTTGTGGTCATACCCAATTCATTGGCGATGCTCTTTGTCGTTCTATCGCTGTTCTGTTGAAGTAAGGACAAGATTCTGGAATCGATTTCATCAAGTTTATCCTGCATAAGAAAAATCTAATTTGTAAAGATGTAAAAATAAAAATAAAAAGAATAAAAAACTAAATAATAGTGTTAATTAAGTGTATTTTTCTATATCGGATAACATTTGAAGATTATAAAATAAGTAATATGATGAATTCATTAAATTTAATTCTTTAATAAAATTAATGTTTTCATTAAATGAAATTTGAATTGAAAATGCCCAAAATGGGTGAGAGTATAACAGAAGGAACCATTATCAATTGGTTGGTAAGTGAAGGAGAAAGCTTCGAAGAAGGAGATGTTATTCTAGAAGTTGCAACCGACAAGGTGGACAATGAGGTTCCTGCACCATCAGCAGGGACAATGATGCAAACATTGTTTGGAGCCAAAGATGTAGTACCAGTTGGAGAAGTGATAGCATTGTTGGAGGTTTCAGAGGAAATCAATGTGAAAGCTAAAGAAACCAAGGCTTCAGATGTTAAAACAGAAAAGGTGAAGACTCCCAAAAGATCCAAACCTGTTCAAATTCCAAACAATTCGACGGAGAAATTCAGCGTGTCCAATTCAAATACGTTCTTTTCCCCATTAATTATTGAGATGGCAAAAAAGCATCATATCAGTTTCGAAGAGCTGGCTCGTATTCCAGCTACGGGACATGAAGGGAGACTGCGTAAAAGCGATGTTTTTCAATATTTGGAAGATGGAAGGCCATATAAATTCGCACAACCAGTCGCACAGCAGGATCCAACAGCTTATCGCATTCCGCAATTAAACTTTGACAAAGGGAAAGGGAAAGTCATAGAAATGGATAGGATGCGCCAAATGATTGCAGATCATATGGTGTATTCAAAGCATACTTCACCACACGTGACAGCATATGTCGAAGCAGATATGACTAATATGGTGAATTGGAGAAATGCAAATAAGGTAAGCTTTAAGGAGAAATATGGAGAGCGATTGACTTTTACACCATTGTTCGTGGAGGCAGTAGCAAAGGCTGTCAAGGATTTTCCAAACATAAATGCCTCTGTAGATGGAAACAACATCATTGTAAAAGAAAATGTCAACATTGGTATGGCCACAGCATTGCCAAGTGGAAATTTAATTGTCCCAGTAGTGAAAAATGCAGATGAGAAGGATTTGAAGACGTTGGCAGCAAATGTAAATGAACTAGCAGGAAAAGCAAGAGAAAACAAATTGGGAGGAGACGACATAAAAGGAAGTACGTTCACCATATCCAACGTCGGAACCTTTGGCAGTGTCATGGGAACACCAATAATCAATCAGCCGGAAGTAGCCATTTTAGCACTCGGAATCATAAAGAAAAGACCGGAAGTCATTGAAACCGAAAAGGGAGACGAAATTGCAATACGTAGTATGATGTACTTGTCATTGTCTTTCGATCATCGTGTGGTAGATGGCTTTTTAGGAGGATCTTTCGTACGCCGTGTGGCAGATTACTTCGAGCAATTCGATGCGGATAGAAAAATATAATGGAGCTTCTAAGAATATTAAAATATAACAACATAAAATCATGTCGCATAACATAAACATAACCAAAGTTGCAGAATCCAAAGTAGACGCCTTGGATTTCAATAACATTCCATTGGGAACAACGTTCACAGATCATATGTTCATTTGTGACTTTGAAAATGGAGAATGGACGAATCCAAGAATAGAACCGTTGGAATTGATTCCTACACATCCAGCAGCAATGGCATTGCATTATGGACAAGCCATTTTCGAGGGAATGAAGGCAACAGTGGATACAGAAGGAAATCCAATGTTGTTTCGTGCCGATAAAAACGCAGCACGATTGAACTTTAGTGCAGATAGAATGGGAATGCCCGATTTCCCAGAAGATTTGTTTGTGGAAGGGTTGAAACAATTGGTCGACCTGGAGCGCAATTGGATTCCTCCAACAGATGGGAGTGCATTGTATTTGAGGCCATTCATGTATGCCGATGAACCTTTCATAGGTATGCGTGCGGCAACGCATTACAAGTTCATTATCATGGCTTCGCCAGCTGGACCGTTTTTTAGCAAGCGTATCAAGTTGTGGGCAGAAAAAAAATACATACGGGCAGCCAGTGGAGGAACAGGAGAGGCCAAGGCAGCCGGGAATTATGCAGCAGCCATTCGTCCAACAGAATTGGCAAAGGCAAAAGGCTATGATCAAGTATTGTGGTTGGATGCCGTGGAACACAAGTACATCCAGGAAGTGGGAACCATGAACATCTTCTTCAAGATAGGTGGAAAAATGATCACCCCGAAGAGAGATGGATCCATTTTGGACGGTATCACGAGACTGAGTGTAATAGATGTGTTGAGAGACAAAGGGTACGAAGTCGTGGAGAGAGCCATAACAATCGATGAGATAAAGACGGCATCAAATAACGGAACCTTGGAAGAGGCTTTCGGGACAGGAACAGCTGTAGGAATAGCTTACATCCAAGACATCGGACTGGAAGGAGAAGTCATTCACGTGTCCGATGAAAGCCCAGTGGGGAATGAAGTGAACGATACCTTGAATGCCATCAAGACGGGAAAAGTAGAAGATGCCTTCGGATGGATGATAAAAGTGGAGAACGAATTGGTATAGGCCAGTTTGGGCGTTACTCCCTGAAAAAGGGAGTCGGGCTTTCCGCTATATCTTTCGCGAAAAGCAAAAGGATGTTGCTACAACCCCTAACGCAAAAGAAGCATTGAAAAGGAGAGGTGACAATTCAAATTATAGAAGTTTAATAAAAAAAGATACCCATCTTCGTGGGGATTCAAGATGAATAAAAGCATACTGGAAAAAGGATTTTCAAAATTATGTACAGCGAAAGCAATGGCAGAATTGTACGAAGCCAATTTTAAACAAGTCTCGAAATACGTGCACGCGACCTCTAGAGGTCATGAGGCAATTCAAGTGGCACTGGGACTGCAATTGTTGCCACAAGATTATGCGTTTCCATATTATAGGGATGATGCCATGTTGCTATCCTTTGGTTTGGAACCTCATGATTTGATGTTGCAGTTGTTGGCAAAAAAAGAAGATCCATTCTCTGGAGGACGTACCTATTATTCACACCCGAGTTTAAAGGATGATGACAAGCCAAAGATTCCACACCAATCCTCGGCAACAGGAATGCAAGCCATTCCAGCCACAGGAGTTGCCATGGGAATGCAGTACAAGGAATTGAAAGGTCTGGAGGATCAAGCGGCCAAGGAATCACCGTTCGAAGAGACGAGAATGCTTAAGCCGATAACCGTATGTTCCTTGGGAGATGCATCGGTTACAGAAGGCGAAATAGCGGAAGCCTTCCAAATGGCAGCATTGAAACAAATGCCGATTTTGTATTTGGTTCAAGACAATGGCTGGGACATCTCTGCAAATGCAGAAGAAACCAGAGCACAGGATGCCTACGAATATGCACGTGGATTCAATGGCTTGGAAGCCATTTCGATAGACGGAGCAAACTTTACGGAAAGCTATCAAGCCTTGGAAAAAGTCATAGAGACAATACGTACCGAACGTCGTCCATTTTTGGTACACGCGAAAGTACCTTTGTTAAATCACCATACATCAGGTGTAAGAATGGAATGGTATCGTGACGATTTGGAGGAAGCACGTTCCCGTGATCCCTATCCGGTGTTGAAACAACAATTGTTGGATGCTGGATTTTCTGAAAAAGAAGTTGATGACATAGAGAACGCCGCAAAGGAAAAAGTACAATCCGATTTCGAAAAGGCGTTGAAGGCAGAAGACCCGACGGCAGAAGATCTATTTACCCATGATTTTGCACCAACACCAATAACAGAGGAAAAAGGAACGCGTTCCCCGGAAGGAGCAGAAAAAGTGGTTATGGTGGACTGTGCCTTGTTTGCAGTAGAAGAATTGATGAAAGAACACGAGGAATGCTTGCTATACGGACAAGATGTTGGAGGGAGACTTGGTGGCGTGTTCAGGGAAGCAGCGACACTGGCACAAAAATTTGGAGACGATCGCGTGTTCAACACACCAATACAGGAAGCCTTCATAGTGGGGTCCACAGTAGGGATGAGTGCAGTGGGTCTAAAACCGATCGTAGAAGTCCAGTTTGCCGATTACATCTGGCCAGGATTAAATCAATTGTTTACAGAAGTAAGCCGTAGTTGTTACCTATCCAACGGAAAATGGCCGGTAAGCATGATTCTCCGAGTACCGATAGGAGCCTATGGGAGTGGAGGACCATACCATTCGTCGTCTGTAGAAAGTATAATCACCAACATTAGAGGAATAAAAATTGCATACCCAAGTAACGGAGCCGATTTGAAAGGTTTGATGAAAGCAGCTTACTACGACCCGAACCCAGTAGTTATTTTAGAGCATAAAGGACTGTATTGGAGTAAAGTTAGCGGAACACAAGGAGCTACGTCGGTTGAGCCAGATGAAGACTATGTATTGCCTTTTGGAAAGGCTTGGGTATTGCAAGAAATCTGGAAACAGGAAAATGAGGAGACATTGACCATCGTTACTTACGGAATGGGAGTGCATTGGGCAATGAATGCCTCCGAAGAGCTTGGAATGCAGGAGCAAATAGAAATCATAGATTTGCGTACCTTGTTTCCCTTGGATGAAGACACCATCATGAAATCCGTAAAGAAAACAGGGAAATGTCTTGTGGTGACCGAAGAGCCTTCAAACAATAGCTTTGCAAGGGCCTTGTCTGGAAAAGTTCAGGAGGAGTGCTTCAAGTATCTGGATGCACCAGTGATGACAATTGGAAGTGAGAACATGCCAGCAATTCCGTTGAATTCCACTCTGGAACAAACAATGATTCCATCAACTGAAAAGGTGAAGACTAAAATAGAAGAGCTATTGGATTATTAGGTTTTTGCCTTTCTTCAATAATTTTTTTAGATGTCAAAACGTCCTTTTTCTCTATAAATACGTATACTATTTATAAGTCATAAAAGAAGAAGTAGTATAGGATGTTATTTGATTAGACATATGGGCTTTGAATCATAAGTCTAAATTGAATAAATAATGAGTATAAGAAAGTATTGAAATGATAAGTCCTGAATAAATGCTATATTTGGGTGTATTAATCTGAAAATCAGTCCCTTTTTTTAGATTTTCAACACTGTGTTTAAATTAATTATATCTAATCAATTTCATAAACCCTCGTTATTATGGATGCTCTATATTCAACATTTGCATTTTATTCAAGATCAATTTTCGGACTGTTGCTATTACTAGTTAATACAACAACCATATATTCACAAGAATCCAAGACCCTATATAGATTAGGGAGTTTGGAGGAGGTCGTAAAACCCTTTGTCGAATCTCATTTAAAAAAGACTAAAGACCAAAAGGTCGATCTACAGGTTACAGATCAAAAGTCTTTTGCCATCAACATTCAATCTAACGATTGCACAGAAGACAATTACTACCTTTTTGGAAAGGTGGATGGCTACCAAAATGCGACTTTCTTCATAAAAGGAGACGACAAAGGCATCAAAGGCAAACTATTGTTTTATGATAACGATGAAGCTTATGTGATATCCACGAATGAACAAAAAGAAGTCTTCATTGAGAAGGTGGACATCCATACTCAAGTTTGTATAGTTGAAGATACGTCTTCAATAGTGGATGCACAAAAGGAAAGTGATTGGCCCAAACATAGCCAAAAAGGGATGGTAGTGCCAGAGTTGGAAAGTTTTCCTGGTGCTCCCGGAGTGCTTTATTTGGATTTCGATGGAGAAAATGTGTCGGGAGGATCTTGGGGAACCATCAATGCTGCAGCTGCTGGACTTACCGATGCAGAAATAGAAGAAGTATTCTATGTGATATCGGAAGATTATGCGCCTTTCAATATTAATGTGACCACTACAAGAAGTGTATATGACAATGCGAACATATATTCCAGGCAGATGATCATATTCAACAATACCTATCCCAGCAATCCAGGAGTCGCTTTTTTGGGGTCTTTCAACAATGGTAGTGGTGATCCGTGTTGGGTGAAAATGGGAGGCCCCGTGCAATCTCCTGTGAAGGCTGCAAATGTGGGGTCTCATGAGGCAGGACATACTTTTGGGTTGCATCATGATGGAAACGCGTCTGCTGAATATTATCCTGGACATGGCTTTTATCGTGTGATAATGGGAACCGTAACCGATGGTTATTCCCAATTCAGCAAGGGAGAATATTCCGGAGCCAACAATTCAGAAGACGATCTTCAAATAATGTCAGGAAATACCAATGGCGTGGGATATAGAACGGACGACCATGGTGACGACATGGCCAATAGCACCAATTTGACGATAGAAACCAATGGAGATGTGATGGAGGACGGAAACTTTGGGATAATAGGAATGACTTCGGACGTGGACCTCTTTAAAATGGAAGTGGGTTCAGGGACAATCGATCTTGTTGCAAGACCTGCAAATCTATATGATTATTCTCAGAATCTAGATTTGAAAGTTCGGTTGCTGGACGCTTCAGGTACGGAAATAGCAAGTGCGGATACCGATGGATTCGATGCCTCAACTTTAAACGAAACTGTAACGGAAGGCACTTATTATATTGAAATAGATGGAGTGGGATTCGGAGATCCTTTAGGAGACGGCTATACCGATTATGGTTCATTAGGGAGATACTTCATTTCTGGACAAGTGCCTCCTTCATCTTTGTCCGTTGATGACTTCGAGGAGACTACCTTTCAAATATTTCCCAATCCTACGACTGGGGAGATCAATGTAAAACATGATTTCATCAATGCTACTTATGAATTAATGACCATCCATGGAGCCATAGTTACCAAAGGAGCATTAGAAAGTGATCACGGAAAATTGAATGTTTCACCCTTGGCTAAGGGAGTGTATCTGCTTAATGTAGAGACCGATAATAGGATTCTCACATCTAAAATTGTAATCAAATAAAAAAGATGGCTTAGACTAAATGTAGGAGTTGGATGCGGGATTGGAAAAGCAAAAAAAACATTTTAGTTTTCAATCTCCATTTCGAAATTCCAGCCTATGATTTGAATAAGATGGGAAGAATAAATGGGAATACCTTTTAGTTGTTGGTTTTTCGTATATTTCATACGATAAATCTAACTAGACTTAATGTATACAAAACGAATATTTCCTGTAAAAGGCGTGTTGAGATGGACTCGGCGTCATATTTTACTATTTCTTTTTTTGGCAACGATACCTGTTTTCCTTTTTGATATAGTGGGATTGAAATGGTTGCACGTACCATGGTTGCCTTTGGGAGTTTTGGGAACAGCCGTCGCATTTATCGTAAGTTTTAAAAACAATGCATCATATGATAGGTTGTGGGAGGCTCGAAAGATTTGGGGAGGTATAGTCAACGCCTCACGATCATGGACCATAATGGTGAAGGATTTCATAAATAATGATCATACGGTCAAGGCAAGGGATGAAGGAGAGCTAAAGGAGATTCAACGTGAATTGGTGCATCGTCACATAGCTTGGTTGACAGCACTGCGATATCAATTGAGGAAGGACAAGCCATGGGAAATGCATCTTAAGGCAAAACGATCCAACAAGGAGTTCAAGGCAGCCAAATATAGGGTTTGTGAAGATGAGATCTCAATTGAAGAAGCCATAGATCCCTATATGTCCAAGGAAGAATATGATGAGGTATTTGCAAAGGGGAATCAAGCATCACAATTGTTGGGCATTCAATCAAGACGTTTGAAGGAATTGAAGAGTCAAGGCTTGATCGAAGACTTTCGTCATATGGAAATGTCGAACATGTTGGTGGAGTTCTATGCACTTCAAGGTAAAAGTGAACGTATCAAGAACTTTCCGTATCCAAGACAATTCGCAACACTCAATTATTTGTTCGTGTGGATTTTCATTTTGCTCATCCCTTATGGAATCATGGAAGAATTTGAGAGTTTCGGTGATAAGATATTAGCCTTGCTAAGTAAGCATGAAGAACGTTCATCTTTGATGCATATGGTTCAGGAAACCATAGCAAAGCATTTTGTTTGGTTTTCCATTCCATTCAGTGCATTGATAGCATGGGTGTTCCACACTATGGAGGCTATCGGGGAAAATACTGAAAATCCATTTGAAGGAGGTCCAAACGATGTTCCCATCACGGATATGAGCAGAGGAATAGAAATAGACATTAGACAACTCATTGACGATACAGGCATTCCTGAACCTTATGCATGGACGAATGACATTGTAATGTGATTGTATTGTAAACAAGGAATTTTCACATGAATAAAAAGAAAAAGAGGAGCTGAATTCATTCAGCTCCTCTTTTTATGAGCGAGAGTCACATAATTGTTTTAGATGAGAAATGGTGTCATTTCTTGATGTCCAAATCGATGATGCGTTGTTTGCCAGTTAGTACATTCAAACACAAGAGCTTATTGTTCAATATGTTGTTTTCATTGCTCATTATCTTGTAGGCCTCTATGACTTGAAGGTTTCCTACGGTTTGAACCACAAAAGGCAATACTCCGGAGGCATTGCATTGTTCGTTGCCTACCAATGCTTCAATTTTAGGAAAAAGAACATGGAAGGGTTTGCTGTTTTTCAAACAGAACACGCCAACTTGGCCATTAAAGGCTTCAACACCACCATAAACCATTGGTGTGTTTAGCTTTTCACAGCATCTGCTTATCGCATAACGGGCAATATGGTTATCTGTACAATCTATGATTATGTCCGCTTGATTTAAATGGTCGAGACCATTCTTTGCAGAGATGGACTCTTTTAGGGTTACAATGTTTAGATCTTCAAAAATTTGCAATAGCCTTTGCTTGGCTACATCCACTTTTGGAAAACCCACATCGCCGTGACCAAACAAGACTTGCCTTGGTATGTTGGAGTCTTCAATTTTGTCGTGGTCCACTAATGTCAAGTTTTTTACGCCTAGTCGAACAAGTCCCATTGCTACGGAACATCCCAGTCCGCCAATGCCAACGATGGCAATGTGGGACGATGAAATATTCGCTTGGGAATCTTCACCAATTAGTTTATGGTGTACTTCGAAAAAGGAGGACATCAATTTCTGTTTATTTGACTCGTAATGGTAGTATCATCGATTTTGGTGTCTTCTGCCAACAAAAAGGCTTTGCTCAATACAATGGACAACCCCTTGTCTCCTTCAAAGGGAATAAACAAGCGATCTGTCGTCTTGTCGGTAGAACGAGAAGGTACGATGCACAAATACTGATCGTTGGGTTCCATTAAAATGTTCCCACTACCTATGTGAATCTTGTACGTTCGCAATGTTCCTTGTACAATTAAAAACTTACCATTTATTGTTGCCTTTCCTTTTAGTTTACTCAATCTAGGAAGCAATCTTTCAAGAATTGACTTTCTCGTTTTTGCGATTTCAGTTAAATCTCCAAAAGAGTAAGAGGTCCAGTAATCTCTGTGTGTTTGTCTTTCACCTCCATTGTCCCCCCATTCGGGGTCGTTACCAACACTACAGACACCAACAAACAAATCGACATCTCTCATCACTTCGGAAAAGACGATTTTTGGAACATCGACAAGATCCATCAGTTCGTTGGCTTCATTCTTGAATTTAACTTGATCGGTTGCCATGTACAACCATATGCCTGCATCGTTAAAGGCATCGTGGTCGTTCAATTCATCTATCCAATATTCGGCTGTAATCTTATACTCGGGAAGGTATTTGTTGCAGGTCTCACTGTCTCTACCATCGTCATACGCCCCCATAAGCGAATATTTCCATCCGCGCAAACCTGCCAAGGCATTGAATTGATGTTGCTTCAAGATGTGAGCTGCCATTCTATTGGAATAGTTTTTCGTGTTTATTTCGGCATCGGTTAAAATGTAAAGTTCTCTAAAAGCTTGCTTTATGGGTTGTTTTAACTCTAAGTACAGCATTCTGTCACGCCAATCTACAATCTCTTGTTCCGTTGCGAAAACAGGATGCCAAAGTTTTATGCTGCATTTTTCGTCTATCCATTCTACACTGTTTCCTTTGGAATCCTGCCAATTTTCATCAATTGAAATAACATCGGCTTTCTTGCCTTTGTCGTTTTCAAAAGTCCAAATCAATTTTGAGGCAATGGGGTTTACCAGCCCGTGGCTTAAATAATATTTTTCAAACGCCTCGAAATCCCAAGTTCGGTTTAAAATGAACTGGTTGTCGATGCGCTGTTTTTGAGAAGAATATGTTTTTTGAATTTCTTTTAACTCCTTTCGTAATTCTTTTAATGTATTGGAATGTTTGGTTGAGTTCTTGACGATGCTCGGAACAGACTTAATTGTTGTTCCGTCTGGTTTGATCCATTGCTGGTTTAATTTTGCACCTTCAATGCTGATGTTCAACTTGTAATCATCGAAATCAATTGACTTTGCGCCATTTACAAGCTGAAAATCGGGAACGGACATTTCCTTTAGCTCTTCAACGGAGACATTGTATTTTTTTGCCCCCAATTCCAAGTATTTGTCTATCGATTTTTTAACGTTGTTTTGTTTTAATTTCAGCTTTATTCTGGATAATGCCCCCAATCCATCCTTACCTCTCATATTACCCATCACATAAATGCAGGCATTGCCAACGGCTGCGGCAGCAGGGCCAACTCCAGGCATTTTCGTGTAGGATTTTTCAAGGAGCTTGCTTAGTATGATCAATGTCTCTTTGTCCGAATAAGGAGTCATTGTCCAAACGATCCCTTTTATGAACTGCTTGCTTGGATCGCATAGAAAAGAGTATTCCTTGTATTCATTAACTTCGTTGCCGTAGCTGTATCTTCTATCTTTTTCGGTAATGGGATGGTTTGCGGCATTGGTAAGTATGTCTTGAGCCAGCTTTCGGTATTCGTTCTTGCCAATGGCCTTTATGAGATCATCTATTTGCGATTGAAACTTCTTTGAAGGCTTGGAACCTGTGGCATCATAGGTTAAATAGAGCAATTGATGAAGCTCATTGCCGTTTTTGGGACTATCTGCTATGATTGTATTTACTGCATCTCCAATGTCTTCCGTTTTCAATGAAAAAAGAACGACTTCATCGTCACTCTGTACAATTTTACTAAGCTTGGAAGCAGATTTCTTTAAGTCACTTCCCCAATAGCCAGAATGGGAGGCGTTTAAAATGTCCCATTGCAACATGCTCTTAATGTAAGAAGAAAGGGACTCGGACAGCCCTTCTTTTTTTATGTAACGCTCTATTTGCTGTATGGCGTAATTTACAGGGAAATCACTTAACGAAAAATGCTCTGTATTTTTGGAAATGTCGTGTATGGACTGAAACATGTCGATCCACTCTTTTTCAGAATAATCGAGGTTTCTTCTCATTAATCCGTTAAGTACGGCATAAGTGATCAATCGGTATCTATAAGTATCGTCATTCCCATTTTTGGAGTGAAGTTTTTCTTTGCCCATTATGTGCTCCAAGTAGTTTAAAGCATCAATTATAAATTCCTTTTGAAATGGTTTGGACTCCTTTTTCAAAGCATTGTATACTTCCATATCACTAAGATCATTGGAGCTATATACATAATGATTTTGTGCTTTGATGGTATTTACCAAGCGTTCTACATTACTGAATTTTTGGGATTCCTTTTTTTTCTTGAATAAACTAAACATGGACACTTAGGTATTTTAACCGCCAACAAGAGGTGTTAATTTTATGAATGAAACAGCTGTGGATTCGTCTACAAGAACTCTTTGCTCTATGTTTTCGACTTGTTCGTCATCCACCAATAGAATGAAACCATTGTTGTTGAATGCATCGAGGGCTACATACAGTTGTTGTTCAGGGTCGATTGCCTTTTGCTTTTTGTTGTTTAGTCTGGTTTCTGTTTTAGTGGGTAGAACCAATCCCGTTTTGTAAGATTCCACATTGTCCTCATAGCGATCGATCTCCATTTCTATTCTCGCTTTTATGAGATCGGAAATGGTTATGAATTCTTCTTTGAATTTAAGCGTAATTTCGTTTAAGATATCGCCGGCGGCACTTTCGTCTTTTATCTTTATGATATTCATGGTAACTGGATTAATTTAATCAGTTAAATTATGAAAAATAAACGAATGCCTTATTATTTTAAGTTTAAATTAAGAACAAGAAGTATGTTCGAAACTTAAAATATAAAGGAGAAAGCAATAATGGAAAGCAATAAGAGCACAATGCCTTTTTCAAGTTATTCTGCATAGGACTTTCTAATCGCCAAGCCAATGGCCTTTGCCAACAGCGGAGGGACTGCATTTCCTATTTGTACCATTTGCTTGGACTTTAATCAATGGATGTTCTTGATCTAACCATATTTGAACTTTTTTCGAACATTGCTTAGAAGCCTTTTTCTTTGATTTCTGTGTATTGAAACCCCAAGAACGAAGATAATCTCCCATAGTATTTATTGCCAATTCAATACCTAATTCTTTTACTGCTTTGTAGGCCCCATAATCCATAGTCCAATTTTTAATTGATCTGACATAACATCTCATTGATTGAATTGTTAATTCTTCCTTAAATAATTTCAGGAATATTCTTCTTGTCTCACATAAATAGGTGAGTTGAAAATACCCCATATGTGTGTTTTCTAACATGTGTCATAGCAGTAGTTTTGGAGTGTACAAATTTAATGATCATTGCCAAAGGCGGAATCTGAAAAGCCTCAATAGAGTAAGAGTCAATTTATTAAAACAAAAATTATGTCAACAATTATCGCAGTAAAAAGTAACGAAGTATACGAAGGATTTGATGTTCGTTCAATTAGAAGATGTACACCTAGTGTATTAGGGTTTAGAGTTTGTGCTGAATTAACAGCAAATGGAGATGGATCTGTAACCATACGATTAACAGCCGAAACACCTTTTGGAAATTATTCGAAATCATTTAAATTCAACGCAGATGTAGATTTTGTATTCAGACCAATTCCTAGAGTGTCAATTGAAGTTTCTATTAGAGACTTTAGAGCATCAGGAGAAAGTATCAGTTTTAGTTTAAGCATAAAAGGATGTATTAAATTCCCTTGGCCAATAGGTAAAAGATGCGTAGGAAGAACATTTAATATAGTATTACCAGTCCCAGGAACTGAAAAAGAAAGTGAACAAGACTTATCTTCTGGCGATATGGCTTTATTACTATTAGCAGCAAATGAAGAAGGTTGTCAATGTGACTAATTCATAAAAAGGCGAAATCCAAAAAGCCTGAATGAGAACAATTTGATTTTACAGGACAATCATGCCATTGTCCTGTAATTTTTAATAGTAAAAAAGATGTATTCGCATACAGCTAATAGCAGTATCTTTAACTAATATAGTATTATCCACATAACCTACAGGAGCAATCGTACCGTAGTTGCGTATGGGTACTGATGTTATTGATGAGACTATTTGATTTAACTAATTTTAAAATAAACTAACAATTAAGACCAGCATGTAGAAATGAAAACACCAGGAATAGTAAATATAAATGTTAGAGTAGTACGTGAAAATAAGCCAGAAACAGATATAATATTGATTTATGCTACAGTTTGGACAAATTTGTCTAATCTGAAATTCAAAGAATTTTTAAGAAGGGACCTTGTAAATATAGGAGCAGTAGCCCCTAGAGTTGATTTAAGGATGCTAAATTTAAATTTATATTTAGAAAAAACAGATGAAACATCAACCTTGGAGGAATACATTCCGATAAATTGTTTTTTAGAACTTAAAAAAGGAATAAATGCAGATTTTAAGTTTAATGAAGATATGGAAAATATATTTGTTACTAACGTAATATTAAATGAGGTACAGACAAACCCAACTGGAACCAAACGTACTGTAATTACGTATGAAGATACAGATGTTATTGATGATACATATTCTAATAAAGCGTGAAATGTGTTGTAAATCATAAAATTGGATACATTCTAAGTTGTATTGTACTATGTGTAGTTGGTTGTACAGAAGAAAAGATTCCAATAGCAACAAAGCAGTTACAGTATATTGATAGTTTAAATACGAAAGCCTTTGCATATGTAAGACAGCAAAAGTGGGAAGATTCATATGCAGTAGCCCAAACGGCTGATTCGTTGGCAAATAGATGTCAGTATAAAAAAGGAAGAGCTAAAAGCTTACGAATTCAAGCGTACTATTGGAACAGTAGAAACAAATTAGATAGCGCATTTTATGTATTGCAGAAATCCGAACAGATAGAAAAGAAACTTAAAAACTATAAAGGTGTATTGGCTGTATACAATACCAAAGCTTTGGTTTTTAAAAAGAACAGAATCTATACTGATGCATTATTGAATTACAAAAAAGGATTAGCTATTATAGATAGTAGCATCACACAAAAACAACAAAGTAGAACTCATCTCAATATTGCAAATGTCTACACAAGAATGAGTGTGTATGATTCAGCTATCTATCATTACCAACAATCTTTATTTTTAAATAAAGACACGGTAACGAATAGACAAAACTTATTGACCTATAAAAATCTAGGAAATGTATACAGTCTTTCCGATAACTACAAAGAAGCAGCGTTTTACTATGACAAAGCTTTACATGGATATAAAGAAGATGGGAAAACAATAGAGATTGCCAAGTTATACAACAATTTAGGTGCAATGCATTATGAGAAAGGTGACGACTCAACATCATTAGTGTATTTTAAAAAGAGCATTGCGTTAAAAGAGGAAATTGGAAATGCCCTAATATTAGCAGATGGGTATTTGAACATAGCAGAATTATATGCTGAAAAAGACAATAAACTCTCATTGGCATACTTGGAAAAAGCGGAAAGGTTATTTACAGCAGCAGCAGAACCTTTAAATATTGCTAAAGCCCATATTGCCAGGGCAACTATATTTCAAAGTAAAAAGCAAATATCAAAAGCAAAGCAAGAATTGGCAAAAGCTATTACATTGTCAAAGAATACTACCAACCATACATTAAATAGGTACATCGCAAAAAAACAAAGTGAGCTTGCGTATAGTGAAGGTAATTTCAAAGAGGCATATGCATACAAGCAACAATATGTGGTGTTAAATGATTCGGTATTCAATGAAGAAGAATTATGGAAAATTTCAAGAATACAAGAATCGCATCAAGCACAAATAAAAAAAGCAGAAGTTACTATTTTGGAAAATGAACGCTTGTTAGCAGAAGAAAAAGCATTTAGAAAACAAGAAGAAAACGAAAAACTATATGCATCTTTAATTGCTTTTGGAATTATTTTATTACTGATTTTAATTATTGGCATTTACTTTTATAAACTAAGAAAAGCATCAAACGAACTAGCAAATCAACAAAAATTACTCTTAAATGAGCGAATTCAAAACTTGGTGAACGATCAGGAAATTCAAATAATAAATGCAACCTTACTTGCTAGGAAACACGAAAAAGAAGATGTGTCCAAAGAATTGCATAATAATATAGGCAGTTTATTAACGTCCGTGAAATTTCATTACCAAGCTTTTGATGAAGATATTCTACATGCAGATAAAGGCACTAAAAAACTGCATCTAAAAATTGGAACTATCATAGATACGATTACAGAAGAAGTTCGGGCACTTTCACATCGATTTGATCAAGATCCTGTTCCAGATTTTAATTTAAAAAATGCTATTGAGATTTTCTCCAAGCAAGTTGAAAACAGTAACCTAACTGTGAATACGGCGATTCATGGATTAGATGAATTCAAGAATTCACAAGTCAGTATTTTTATATTTAGGATTCTCCAAGAACTCGTAAATAATACGATAAAGCATGCACAAGCGAGTGCACTTACCATTTATGCAACGAATAATTCAGATACTATAAATATCATGGTGGAAGACAATGGAAAAGGGTTTGATGTTAGACAAAAGAATAGAGGAATCGGTCTTAAAAACCTAAGAAAACAAATTATGGAAATGGGCGGAGTCTGTGATATAGATTCTGGAACAACAATAGGAACAACGGTAAATATCGACATCCCAATACACTAATAACATATATAACATGAAATTATTAATTTGCGACGATCACAGTCTCGTAGCTGAAGGTATTGAGTTAATGCTTCAAAAAGGAACGGAAATCTATGAAATACATTTGGTGACTTCAGGTATATCGGCACTTGAGTTCTTAAAACAAGACCCTGTAGATGTATTGCTGCTTGATATTTCAATGCCTGAAATGAGCGGATTAGAAGTGTTGGATGAAATTCGATCGTTAGAAATTAATGTAAATATTTTAATGCTTACGATGCACAATGAAATTCAGTATATTAAAAAAGCGTTGGCAAAAGGAGCAAAGGGATATGTGTTAAAAACAACGAGCAAATCAATATTGGTGGAAGCTATTGATAAAGTCGCTAATGGAGAAACCTATGTTGATGATAAACTTACTTCGGTTTTAATTAATGATCTTACTGAACGTCCAAATGGAAAGAAATCTGAAGCAGTAAATTTGACTCCAAGAGAAATAGACATTCTAAAACTTATCGCAGAAAACAAAAAGACAAAAGAAATTGCAGAGCTACTTTTCATTTCATTAAACACAGTACAATCACATAAGAAAAACTTATACAGCAAACTTAACATTCATTCCGTTTCAGAATTGGTTACGTATGCATATCAAAATGGGTTTGTGAAGTTGTAATTCTGACAAAAGAAAGAGAAGTCAATAAGAGCACAATGTCTTTTTCAAGTTATTCTGCATAGGACTTTCTAATCGCCAATCCTATGGCCTTTGCCAACAGCGGAGGGACTGCATTTCCTATTTGTACCATTTGCTTGGACTTTGGGCCTTCGAAGATGAACCAATCTGGAAACGATTGCAACCTTGCCATTTCACGAACGGTGATCACACGAGGTTCTATGGGGTGAATGTTTACGCCTCCATGGTTTTCCTTTATGGTACAACTGGCTTCATTCCATGGGCATTTCTTCCATGAGTCCGAATAATTGTCATATAGACTCTTGCCTTCCGGAACCAAAGCCAAGCGTTCTTTTATGTCGTCTCGGTGTTTGGTTCGCACATGGTTTATGGATTTGTCGTCAGGAATCTTTATCAAGTCCCTAATGGCTTCCTTTGTGGTAATGTAAGACCCAGGTTCCAACAATGGAGCGGGGTGGTAGTTGGTCTTGTCGATCTTGTTTGCTACGAATATGATGCGTTCCCTCTTTTGTGGCACGTAGTAGTCCGCAGCATTCAAGACGGTAACGTTCACGTTGTAGCCCAATGCTTCCATATCCTTTACGATCTTGTCTTCCACTTTTCCCTTCAACATGGAACGCAATCCCTTTACGTTTTCTGCCACGATGTATTCCGGATCCAATTCGGCGATGATCTCCAACATGTCCTTGTATAGCGAGTTGCGCTCGTCTTCCACGATGCGACTTCCAGACATGCTGAAGCCTTGGCAAGGAAAGCCGCCGGAAAGTACCGTTAGGCGCTTGCCTTTAAGTTGTTTTTTTACGGTGGAGATAAATTTCTGCTTTATTTTTGGATTGGTGATGTCTCCTTCGACGTGTTTGTGTTTGAGGTTTCGACGGTAGGATTGCCCTGCCTCTTTGAACCAGTCCAATCCACAAACAGGTTTGAAGCCTGCCATTTCAAAACCCAAGGCCATACCTCCGGTACCGCAAAACAAGTCGGCTGAGGTGAATTTGGATGCTTTTGGGTTGTCCCATTCCTCACTGATGTCCACCCAATTGATGTTGTCCGTCTTTTTGGATTTGGAACGTCTTGGCAACTCCGTTTTTGCTATGGCTTCTTTCTCCTCGATTGCATCGAAGGACTTTATGAAGTCGTCGTAGTCACCTTCTGCAATGCGATGCACGCCACCAACCTTGGTTGATTTTAGTTTGCCGGAATGTATGTGTCTCCTAACTGTTTTGAGGGATACATTCATATTTTCCGCAACATCGCTAATTTTTAAAAGTGGTTTCGATTTGTCCATATTTGTACACATTTGTACAAATGTAATGTTTTGAGGAATATTATCTAAATATGTTTTGTCAATTTAATGATATTTTTGAAGAGTAGTAGGTTTTAGTTTTGCTCGTATTCTGGTCTATAGCCTTTACTTATTTCTTGGTTGAATTTTTTGATGTCAAACCAGTAGCAACCTTCACAAGTGCCTCTATAGTTTAGATCACCGGTCCAAGTGCTTCTTGAGTATCCTAAAACGGATGCATCAAACCTTTTGTTGGTGTCTCTGCAGTCTTTGCAATGTTGTCTTTTAGCTTTGTTTGTCGCTGCTGAAAGTGGTTGAAATTGATCTGGGTGTTGGTTCTCGGGTTTGTAATTTTCAAAGTCATCCCGCCTTCCATCTTTATGATCGACTTCAACATTGCCTATGTTCAAAATAGCGCATTTTTGTGATGTTATTTCTTTTGTGATATCATTTCTTATTTGTTTTGATATTTTGTTTTTTATGTTGAATCCAAATAGTTGTACAGCGATTATTGCTCCCTTGTCTTTGATCCTGTCTAAGTTATAGCGTTTTGCGAGTGTTCCATCAGACCTGCACCAATCGCCTCCATTTCCGAATTTTAAAGTTTCATATTCCTCTATGAACTCACTGATGTTCACCTTTCTGGAATATCCGTTTTCATCAGGTTTTGCTAGTTCAACAAATAAAAACGGTTTGCTATTTCGTCTAAATATGTTTTGGTCTTTTTTTTCGATCTTTTCCTCCATGGTTTAAAAGATTTTTAGAGTGACCTTCATTGAAGCTAGGATTTATTTCATTTCGTTTATTCCTCGTCGATGTAATTTATATGTTATTCTTGGTATGATATGGTTTTATCATGACAAGAGAACAAATTGTCAACGATGAGAATTTTGTCTCCGAAACAACTGAAAAAAAGACTTGCTTTTAAACGAGGTTCTTAGTTAGCTGTAATTTAACCAATTTCCCCTTCAATTCGGTTATAAATGCATGAAAGAGATAAACTTCTTTTGCTCCTATGCTCATACGTTTTTTCTCATAAATTCGGAAGTCATCAAATTGTCGATGGGAAAGACGCCAGCGTAACTTGTGGATGTCAGAATGAAATCTAACAGTGTAGATGAATAGGAGTCTTCAATGATGTTTTATCCCTTGTTTTGTTGATAATAGTCTAAAACGTGTTTCGGGATTTTCATTTTCTGCGGTAAGCCATCATCAGGGATTGGGTATTCTGCAACTTGCTTCAAAGGAACCAAACCAGCCCAAACATCCAAATCATAATCTTCCAGTTCATCGGCAACACCAACATCTCTAATCTTTGCTGAAGCAGTTTCTATAGTCATTTCTACAACCAAGGTTCTATCAAGTTCTTCCTTGTGCATGGATCTGATTCCGTCCCATCTACCTTTCATCATATGTTCCATGAAACAAAAAAGAGTTGAATCTTTTTCATTTGGGTCTTCTATTTTTCTTACAGATCCAAATAAAGTTGCAGAGCGATAATTTACAGAATGGTGCAATCCCGAACGAGCCAAAACCAAAGCATCCAAATGCATTACGGTCATACTCATTTCTTTGACTTCCAATAAAGCCAACAACATCCTGTTGGCTTGAGACCCATGTAAATAAATCTTGTCGTCTTTTCTGCCATAGGCCATTGGTAGTGTAATTGCTCGACCTTGGTATGTGTAACTTACATAACCGATAAACCCAGCATCTAGAATGGCATTGATTTTTTCAATATCGTACGTAGCTCTGTTTTGCCCGCGTTTTACTCTGTTTAATTTCGATTTTGAATATTCTTTCATAGTTATATTTTTTTTGAAAAGACTATGTTTTCATATTCTTTTCCGTTGACTATAAAATTTAACTCCCCAACGTTTTTAAACTCATTTCTTTGATAGAACCTGATTGCTCTATGGTTTTTCATGTAGACGGAAAGCCATATGGTGTCCAATTGTAGGGCTTTGGCTTTGTCCTCGACAAAAGTTAGTAGTTGCTGCCCAATTTTCAATGGTATGAAGTCATTTAGGATGTAGATCCTTTCCAGTCGACAATTGTTTTGTGAGACAACACTTTTGTGTATTGCGTTCAATACCAATTTTACATAGCCTACAGGTAGATCATCCACATATAGAATATAGAAAAGGTTATTTGGATTGTTTATGTCTTGTTCAATCTTGGAAATTGAAAAGGCATCATCGATGTATTTTGACAAATCGTTTTGATCATCAATGAAACGACTATGGGATTCAGAGTATGTTATTCTTCCCAAAAGTGCCAAGATACCTATATCCGTTTCTTTGGCTGTTTTAATTTTAATCATTGTTATGCTATCTTCTTTCTGGTGGTATGCTTTTAAACTTATTTGAGTTCATTTTAGCTTTTTCCAAATCTTTTGGATTGAATACTTGTTTGGAGGAAACAGGGTTTTTCTCAATATGCCTTTGCGGTCTAATTGGACGATCAACGAAGTTCCCTGAACAGCTTGGACATACATTCTCAAAGATTTCAAGAGCACATTCTTTGCAATAGGTGCATTCGAAAGAGCAAATCATTGCATCGGTAGCCGTGTTTGGCAAATCTTTGTTGCAATGTTCGCAGTTGGGTCTAATTTCTAACATATCATAAATATTTGTTCTGAATTACTTCCATATGCCAGATGTCATGCCCTAAAATGGTAAAAGCGGCAGCTCTTGCTGACATTGCAGATCCGTTGGAATTTCCTATGAAAGATAAATTTTCATCCGTTAGACTATTCAGCAATGAAATTGAATTGTTGCGATTTATCGTAAATTCATTCAATAGGTCTTCCATTGATTTGTTGTTGGCGTCCGATGGATTGACATATATGTCTTGATCGAACCCTGAGAGGGCAGTTGCATCTCGTCTGGCAATCCTAAAGCAACGATATATGAAAATACGTTCTGTATCTATCATATGCTGCAATATTTCTTTTATGCTCCATTTATTATGTTGATAGCGATACGTAGATTTCTCATCGGGTATGGATTCAAAGAAGTCAATTATGGCATTCTTCCCAGTTTCATAACCTTTTCTTAGCTTGGTCTTGTTGGATAGTTTATCAATGTATCTTTGATAATATGTGTCGAATTCAGATGGATTCAAGTCTGCTTTTGTCATTTTTACTGCTTTTGTATTTCAAAAATATTATATTTATGGACTGTTTTAGCCGTCCAGAACAGATATAATTAATAGTCCAGATGTTTCCATTTAAAACTAGTATTCAATTTGATAGAAAATGCAATCAGGCATTGTACTTGCAATTGTCAAATCAAATCATTCGATGCATTAAAGATCAAACCTTGGCGCCTAACACCAAACTTCCGGGTAGTAGAACTTTGGCAGAGCAATTAAATGTCCATAGAAAGACAATTGTTGCTTGCTATGAAGAGTTGTTGCTGCAAGGGTGGGTAGAAAGCATTCCTAAAAAGGGAACCTTCGTACTTAGTAGTTTGCCATTGCTTCATCAGCAAAAAATAAATGATTCCGAAGCTTTTGGTTTAAAGGAAAGTACTGGTTTTTCTTTTTATAAGAATGGTATTCTTCCTGAAAAAACGACAAGGAACAATGTTGATTTCATGTATTTGAATGATGGCATTTCGGATGGAAGGTTGGCTCCAGTTGATGAAATAGCGAGAACGTACAGAAGGGTTTCTGCAAGAAAAAATGCATATGAACATTTGTCTTATGGCTCTACTTATGGAAATGATACTTTGCGAGACGTTTTGGTCGATTATTTGAATTCTACCAGAGGCTTGCATATTACCAAGGAAAATGTGTTGATTACACGAGGTAGTCAAATGGGAATTTGGTTGTCGTCTCAATTGTTGCTTCAAAAAGATGATGTCATCGTAGTGGGGGATACCAATTATGAGTCTGCGGATTCCACTTTTTTAAATCGACAAGCAAAGTTAGAACGTGTTTTGGTGGATGAAAATGGAATTGTAACCGACGAAATCGAAAATCTTTGCAAGCATAAGCAAATCAAGGCTGTATATGTAACTTCTCATCATCATCATCCGACAACGGTGACACTTTCCGCAAAAAGAAGAATTCATCTGTTGAACCTTGCAAGGCAATATGGTTTTGCAATTGTCGAAGATGATTACGATTATGATTTCAATTACAATCACGCTCCGATTTTACCATTGGCAAGTCATGATACGAATGGGAATGTAATTTACATCGGATCGGTTTGTAAAACTGTTGCTCCAGTCTTTAGGATAGGCTATCTAATAGCTTCAAGGGAATTTGTGGACGAAGCATCCAAGTTGAGGGGATTCATTGATAGGCAAGGAGATGCGTTATTGGAGTTGACATTTGCAAGTTTCATTAAATCAGGAGATTTGGATAGGCATATTCGCAAGGTGATGAAAATATACAAACAACGACGTGATTTGTTTTGTAAACTCATGAAAGATGAATTGGGAGAGGTTTTTCAATTTGAAATTCCAAAGGGAGGAATGGCGGTTTGGACAAAGTTGAATTCAAGTTATTCTTGGGAAACCATATCCGAAGTAGCACGAAGGCATCAATTGGAAATTGGAGGTTGGCAGAGTTATGATAGTGCTAAATTAGGTCACAATTGTATAAGAATTGGTTTTGCTGCATATGACGAAGAAGAAACATATGAATTGATAGACAGGTTTAAGAAGACTATTGATGAAATTGAAAAATAGAGTGAAGTATTCTCAATTCTTTTTTGCATGGGGCTTTTACACCAATTCGAGTAATTCTTCAGTATTGATCACTTTAGCAAATTCATTGTTCAGATTGGCCAAAGTCGTTTGGTGAATAATTTCAGAATCAAATTTTTCGCCATTGATTCCAATTCGATTAAATGTTGCAGTTGCATCGGAAATTAGCAAAGTGTCAAATCCGAAATTTCCAGCCATTCTCGTGGTGGTCGAAATGCAATGGTTTGTCGTTAGTCCGACAATTACCAACTTGTTTATTTTTTGACTGTTCAACCTTTGTTTCAAATCGGTTCCTATAAACGCACTATTGACATCTTTTTTTATCACGGGTTCTCCATCTATCGGTTTTACTTCATCTTTTATTTCAAAGCCTGGATGGGATTCGTGTAGTCTTGAAACTGTGTTTTGTGAACTATGGACGATATGAAAAATAGGAAGACTCAACTCTCTCCATTTCTTCAATATCACAGCCGATTTTTTTTCAGCGTCTTTGTTGTTTCTATTTCCTCCCCAATAGTCTTCATCATCAAATCCTTTTTGAATGTCGATTAAAAGCAAGGCCGTGTTTTGTTCTTTTAGATTCATTTATCGTTCTTTCTAATTTTGTAAAATGCTTTGTGCACGGTTAGTTGCGTTGGCTGGAACTAAGTTAATAAAAGAAAAGTGAACCAGAGGAAAATCCGTGAGACTTTCCAAGTATGGATATGCAGAACCAGCAATTAACTATGTAAGTTGTTGTATGTTATTTGGTTAAAGGTTTAATTTTTCAATGAAATCATTTGTAATTGCTGAGACTTTAGAAGAATGTTTTCCATACCAAATCCAGTGGTCAGCATCTTTTATCGTATGCAGCTCAATGTCATTTCCCATTGATTTCATTTTGGTGTAAAAATATTCTGCAGTTTCATAGGGGCAATTTCCATCCTTGTCACCATGAATCAAAAGCATTTTTACAGTGCTCTTTTTTATTAGATGATTGGGTGAGATTTCTTTTGCCATTTCCCTGTTTTGTACTTTTTCTGTAATCCATCTATTTGGATTGCTTGTTAAATCATATACGGCAGAGTTTACTATTATCGCATTTGGTTTAGCGCTTGTCTTTAGGTTGTCGGTGCTTTCATTCCAGTTTTCTGTCAATGTGGTGACCAAGGACAAATGCCCTCCAGCAGAATTGCCCGTAGCTAAGATTTTATTTGGATCAATATTGTATTTCTTGGCATTTTCTCTAATCCAACGTATAGCCGATTTGGCATCTTTGACACTTTCGAAAGGATATGTGCCTTGTTTTCCTTTAATTCTGTATTCAACCACTCCAACTACCCAGCCTTGTTTTGCATAGGTTTCTGCTGTGCTGAAAAACCAATCAGGTTTGCCTTCAGACCAGCTACCTCCATGAAATTGGACTATTGTTGGACGCTTTCCTTTGAAATCTTTTGGGTTTGGTAAAAAAAGGTGCATATCCAATTTGAAACCGCCAATTTCTTTGTAGGTTTCTATGATATGAGATGCTCTTTTCTTTTTATGGGAAAGATATAT
The DNA here is from genome assembly GCA_947496215.1 of uncultured Bizionia sp. Lineage (GTDB taxonomy): Bacteria > Bacteroidota > Bacteroidia > Flavobacteriales > Flavobacteriaceae > JAHDHI01. Next base: position 6,123 of record CANMCF010000009.1, on the reverse strand, counting down.
CTTGTTTATGCTTTCTGAGTACTCTGGGGTTTTGCAAGAAGATATGAAACTTGAATAAATTTTGTCTATGTTTTTTATTCCTAGATTATCGATATGATAATATAAATACTTGTGTTTCCAAAAGTCGCTAACTTTACTGTTGGTAAATATTGATTCCATGACACTCCAATCTGCATTTAATTGCTGATTGTCTAATTCGTCAAAGACTGAACTTTCTATCTTTTTACGGGATTGGGTTTTTACGTAAGATGTCACATAATGTTTTAATTCTTTTATTGAAAGTAATTTTTCGTCATTAAAGAAAGTCAAATTCTCCTCTAATTTAGATTGATTGTATTTAGATGGGACAATGTTATCACCAGTGTATCTTTTGTGGAGTTCTGGGTACTCTAATATGAGCTTGTCAAATGCAAGTTTGATTCCTGTAGTTTCATAATTAAAAGTAGTCTTGTCTAGTTTGCTTTTATTGTCATTGAGATGAGTCGAGAAAATAGATTGCAGTGAGTCTATTTTTTTTGTAAACTCATCTTGGTTAAGGGTGTTTAGGTGGTATTTGTTACTCCTAATGTATTTCCATACTGGATCTGCGAATTCCAGTTGCTCATCCAAAAAAGCACTTTTGTTTTTCTCAAAATCCACATTGTTGGAATTCTTGCAGCTTAGCATTAGAATTAAGGATAGTATAAATAATAGCTTTGCTCTCATTGTTAATGTATGATTTTAGTTGTCTCGGAATACGTCATTTGCTATTAACCAACTTCCATTGATGTAATTCCATTCTGTGATACCGTTTTGATTGCGAATTTCCCCTTTGTATCTGTAGGTGTTCTCGTATTTCTCTATGGCGATGGAGCCACCAACACTTATGGATAATGTATTGTAATCCATTAATTCATAATTGTTTTCAATAACATCTTTCATCATTTTCCGAATTTGAATCTTTCCGCATATTGAATTTAAAATACAAGCATTCTTGTCATATTTGGAAAGTACAGAATCAATCTCTTTGTTGTTCATCCACCTTTTTATGTCTCTTTGATGTTTTTCAATGATGTTGGTCACTTTCGATTCTGATTGTATTTTATTGTTCGAGTGGAGTTTTAAAAAAAGAAAGACAATCGTAGAAGCGATAATTAATAAAATCATGACCTTACTGTATTTGTACTTCTTAAAGTTAAATAAACCATTAACACTGCTAGAAGGGCTTTTGTTAGTTGAACTATAACCGTCATAATTCAAACTCTTGAAGATTAATTTAAGAGTATAGCTTCTTGGTGTAACTTCTGTCGTTTCTATTCTTTGAATGGTTCTTAAGCTTAAATTGCATTTGTCTGCAAGTTCAGTTTGGGTTAAGCCTTTTGCAAGTCTTAATTCAGAAATCTTTTTCCCTAATTGAGGTTGTTTCATTTTTTTTTAATTCGAAGCAAGATTAAGTCAATCTCTAATTTTTATCAAATTTAAGTAATGTATTTGATACGTCATTCATGCGACATTTAGTTTCGAAAGAGTCTAATACTGTCACTTTTAGATCTAGGTTCAAATTCCGTGGAACGGAAACCATAGCTGTTGAGTGGGGCTTTTGTTTTGGTGCGGCAGAAAGCCACAGTTAGTTATGGTTGCTGTTGTGCCGCGTTATTTTTTTAGGCGATTGTATTTTTTCAAGGTTTTGATTAGGAGGTCGTGCGGTATGGCGTAGGCTTTGTTCCCGTTTATTCCTTCCATGGTTTCGGCTGCTACCATTGCATTGATGATTGCTTCTTCGACAACTTGTACGGTTGCTTCGAAAACAGGCATCAATTGGTCATTTGGCATTGATGTTATTGTTATGGTCTCATCACGATTGAATGCTTGTTCATTGGCTGTCGAAAAGGCTAGGAAAATATCTCCAGATCCATTGCTTCCTCGTCCACCTACAATGCCGATACCTAAAGGAATTCTTTGGGCAATTTTTTTTAATTGATGCGGTAAAAGAGGCGCATCTGTAGCTATGATTACTATAATGGAACCATCTCCTTCTTGTCTCCTTGATTTTGGAGGGGCATTGAATTTGTAGTTTAAAGTGTCTTTTAATTCAATTCCTACGGGAACGCCTGCGATGTATAAGTTTCTTTTCGCCCCAAAATTGGATTGAACAATTGCTCCAACCGTATAAGTCGAATCCTTTATTTTGATAACTCTCGAAGAAGTCCCTGTCCCTCCTTTAAAACCCAAACACATCATTCCGGTTCCTCCACCAACATTTCCTTCAGCAATTTTTCCGCTCGATGAATTTTTTATGGCTTCTAAGACATTTTCTTCTTTTACGTGAAATCCATAAATGTCATTAAGGAAACCATCATAGGTCTCGGCTACCACAGGATAGGTGTACCACCAATTTTCTCCACCGTACCAATCTGTGTCTACATACCATTTCAATACGGCATCTCTAACGACTCCAACACTATTCGTGTTGGTTATCATAATGGGTGTTTCTAAAAAACCCGATTCCGTAACCCAGGTCGTGCCTGTCATTTCTCCGTTGCCATTAAGACTATACCAGTTGGCATAGACTGGACTGAATTTTTTTGCTTTTCCTCTCGGAAATATCGCAGTGACTCCTGTTCTTATGGGACCCTTGCCCAAAATGTTTTCTCCTTTCCCAGAAATAATGGTGCTATATCCTACTTCGACTCCTTTAACATCTGTAATGGCATTGAATTCTCCTGTCTTGCCAAAAAATGGGACTCCTAAGTCTCTAGCCCTTGGTTTTTGTCCGTAAGATTGAGAACAAATGAGCATTAATATGAAAATTATAAAAGGTTTTTTCATAGTGGTTGGTTTTTAATATGGTACAATATGTTTGCGTGTGACTTCTTTGGGGAATAACTAAGATAGTAAAAAAGAGCAAGCCCTTGATCAAGGGGAGAAATTGTACTGGATGTTAACTGTTGGTTTTTAATTTTGATTTGTTTGGTTTTTCCATTTCGTATAGGTCGAGACCCTCTCCCCAGTGATTTTTTTCAATTCTAGTAGTACTATAGCCAAATTTTTCAAAAAACTTGTATGCAAGTTGAGAAGTCGCAACTGTGAATTTGTCGACGCTATCATCTTTGCCTAGCAATTCCAGACAATATTCTACCGATTGCTTTCCTAGTCCTTGGCCGGAATGACCTGGGTCAAAAAAGATCCATGTGATTTGTCCTGATTTATCCTTTTCATTTGCGTAGTATCCGGTTCCGCCTACAATAGTGCCATTCACTTCAACTGTTAAGTATGTTTCTGGCTTTTGCTCTAGGTATTCTTCAAAATCGGTCACTTCTCTTTCATCGAAGGATTTGGGGATGTTGAGCCCGAAAATTTTTAATAAGGTCTTTTTATCTGATGGTTTGTATGGTCTTATCATTTTGTTTTCCATGTTTCTGCTGGCAATTGATTTTTATGCTGTAGGCAATTTGCTTTTATTTATAGATTTGTGGTAGAAATGACTGTTAAAATTATCTTCAGTAAAATATTCCAAGGGTGTTTTTTTTGTTAGGGACTTGAATTCTTTGATGAAATGACTTTGGTCGAAATAGCCGTTATCTAAAATTGTATCTAGATAGTCGGAATCTCTGTTGAGGAGCATGCTCTTGATAACGTCTTGAAACCTTGTGAATTTTTGAAATTCCTTGGCGGTGATTCCAAATTGAGACTTAAAACCCCTCTCAAACTGTCGAAGGCTTAAATTTGCTTTTTGAGATAGTTGTCGTATTGTGTTGCTGTCGAAATTATAATACAATTCGTCTATTGTCAAATCCCACTTGTCATCCTTTTCGTTGTGATGTTGATTGTAAGCATTGACCAAGAATGATTCGATTTCTTGAATTTTGGCTTGGATTCCGGAAAGATCTTCAAGTTTACGTGTTAATTCGCTCCCTTTTTGATGCCATAAATCCTCTACTGAAAAATAATTGTCATTTAGTTCTGAGGATTTAATTGCAGTAAAATGTCTAAAAGCACCACTTTTGAATCTTACGGATAGAAATGAAACCTCTTTTTCCTTGTCGAAATGAAAGATTTTTCTTGGGCAAACCGTATGCGATTTTGGGAGTTTCCCATTGTTGATGGATAATGACTTGCCTAAATGAAACACCAATTCCAATCCGGTTCCTGGAAGCACAGGAGGAAGTTCAAAATAATCATTGCTTGATTTTTCAAAAGTGTAAAATCGGTCAATGTATTTTGAAAGGAACGAGTTTGGCTCAAAGGTTTTGTTTCTCGACATTAAAAATTTTCAATTATAGGTACTTTCACTAATAATGGTGTTACCGAATTTAGGAAGCTTTTAAAATGTTCAGATAGATTGTGTTTTTCAACAGCTTCTTCGTTTTCATGTTTTTCATAGATGAAAAATTCATTTTCTTTGTATACCTCTCTTAATAGTTTGTAGGTCAGGCATCCGTTTTCTGAAATGCTCATGTCAACCATGGCCTCTGCCAATTTTAAAAACTGTTCTGTCTTTGTTTCTTGTATGCTTAATTGTGCAATAATCGTCTTTTCCATATTTAGATGTTTTAGACCACAAATATGAAAAATCGGGATGCTGTATGATTGTAAAAAAACGACATTTATAACCAGTCGACTACCAGTTGATGTGGCTAGTTTTGAACAGGTATGTAGCTTTTTGAATTTTTTTCAATGGTACTCTTAAGGTTGGAAAGATTGGTGTCTTCTTGCGCTTTGATGGAACTACCCATCAATGCCATCATTGATTTTGAAACCATCCCATTTCCTTTGGTAGTCGTGCTTGAGCTAATTTTTGTTTTTCCATCAACAGGCGTCATGGCTAGTTTGTAATCCATATTCATGAAGTCAGATGTAAACGACATGGATATGGATTGGTTAGGAACGATACCAGTAATTGTTTCTCTAATTGTCATTTCCTGTCCATCGGTCATGAAGTGCACATCCGATACAGCTCCTACAGTACCAGGAGTTCCACTCACGTGTTCAACTTTTTGAAACCCACTTAGCCAATCTGACAATTTCTCCTCATCCTGGCTCACTGCCCAAGATTCAGCTAATGGTTTATCTACCATTATTTCACATTCGTAAGACAATTCAGGTTTGATCAAACCTAAAATAAAAAATCCAATAACCAAGATGGCGAAAAATCCAATGATGTATTTTAAATATTTCATATGACTGTTTTTTAGATTGTTTGGTTTACCAATTTAGCGGTTTGATTTCAATGCCATCTGAAATGTTTTTCGCTGTTGTTGGTACGGGAATTAAAGATAATGAATTTCCGATAAAGTGCTTTTATGCAAGACTTTCAATTTAGCACTATGGACCTCTTTGTCATGTGTTGACTTTATTTTTCTTTGAGATTTTCACGTCCTTTGAATACATTGCTTATTTCAAAGTAATAAACTTTCTTTTCTCCTTTTTCATCCACAACTTCCATTCGGTCACAAACTCCTCCGTTATTGTCAATGTCTTGTTTGCTTAATTCAACTCCGAGCATTTCTAGTATGAAATATACCTCTGAGACTTGTATCACTGGCCAGCCGGTTTTGCAAGATTTTCCATCTCCATTATTCACAATCGATTTTAAAAGTCCGAATTGTATTGCCTTGTATTTTTTTGCGTTAATAGTGTCTCCAATGATTTTATATGTCTGTCTCAAAATTTTATGAGCTTTCATACTTGTATAATCAATACTCAACATTTTTTTAGTCGTAACGATTATGCTATCATATTCCGACTCTGACATTTGCTTATACATTTCTTTTTTCAATTCCCTAAATTCAGCCCTTTTTTTAGACGCAATTTTGAACTGTTTGCTTTCAATGAAGCTTTCTCTGAATGATCCATAATCAATGTCAGTTTTCCCGTTTTCCAGTGTTTGTACGGTTTTACTGTAATTATCATCAAACTCGGGGGCTTTTATTTCCGTTTGCCCAATTGCAATGTTGAAATTGAAAAGAAATATCAAACCTATAAATGAATGTTTTATCATGGCAGGATTTTTTTCAGCTTGTGCACAACAGTAAGTATAAAGGACACTTTGATGCCCTTTATACAACTTAACTTAGCCTTTCATTAAATTAGATAAATTAATCATAAAGAACCAAAGAGAAGAATAAGGTTATTTTATACGCA
>CANMCF010000008.1 GCA_947496215.1 uncultured Bizionia sp. | reverse complement strand
TTATGAAAACGCAAAACAACAAATTGGCCTTCAACAAGAGTTCATTGGTAGAATTGAACGACGATCAACTACAAGACGTAAACGGTGGAACATCTCCATTGTGCGTGGGAATCATCATCAGCTTGTTGATCACAAGAGAGTAGTCAAACAATTAACATACAAAACACAAATTTTATGAAAACGCAAAACAACAAATTGGCCTTCAACAAGAGTTCATTGGTAGAATTGAACGACGATCAACTACAAGACGTAAACGGTGGAACATCTCCATTGTGCGTAGGGATCATCATCAGCCTATTGATCACAAGAGAGTAGTCAGATAGAGTAAAATCTATAGTATATTTGAAAAAGGACATTTCCAAGTTAATGGAAATGTCCTTTTCTATTTAACGACATACAATATTCTAACCAAAGCTTGTGGGTCTAGACCTTATGTCACTATCTGTATTATTGCCGTCTGAGGTATTCCCTGTCAAATCTCCTCCGGGGTTAGCTCCAGTATCGCCAAGTGTGCCACTTGTACCACCTTCTATACGATATAATAAGTTGTCATTTAATTCTGTTATAGTGCCTTTGGTAAATGTCAATTTCATTTTTGCTTGAGTGTTCATATGTATAAAGTTTTAATATTTTTTTAAATTTACACAGCTGTTTATAACTATACAAAATAGCAGAACTTGTTTTTATAAAAAAGGGTTGAATGAATTATTATAAAATCGTAATGATAACAATTAATAACCAGAATTGTGAATAGAAATTTCTTGTTTTTCTTGTTTTCATTTTTCTTGTTTAATCAACTTTTTTTTGCTCAAATTTCAATAGATGATTTTAATCGTTTTGATGATTCAGTTAGAAAGCTGATGTACAATCATCCTGACAAAGCCATAAAACTATCTAAAAATTTTTTGAATAGAGCAAAAGGGAATAACAGTACAGACTATATAACAAAATCATATTGTGCTTTAGGTGTAGCGTATGAGATTAAGAATAGAATAGACAGCACTCTTTACTATTATTATAAAGCACTCAACCTTTATGAGCTTCCAAAAGATGTGGTTCAGCTTAAATTTAGCATTGGAGTAATTTATGAAAAAGAAGGTATGTACGAAGACGCTTTTGAGTTGTTCGAACAAGCGCTTATAATGAGTAAGAGGAATGATTTTGAGTTGGCAATTGATAGAATAAAGACAAATATAGCTTTAATAAAAGTTAAAATTGGAGAATCTGAAGAAGCAATAGGCATTTTGGAAAATGTTTACTATAAGAGAAAGCAAGACAAAGACGAGGATTTAAAGTTTGTTCGAAAAAGTTTGATAGAAGCATATTTGGAAAGTGGTAGGCTCGAGGAATCAAATGACCTTATCAAAGAAGGTGAGAATGAAGCTAAGGAAAGTGAAAACATAGAGTTTTTATATTATATGGGAAGGCTTCAAGCCAATTCTTATTTTCTCAGTAAAGAGTTTGAATTGGCTAAAGAAAAGATTTATAAGTCAAGATTATTTGCCAAACAACTTAAAAATAATGAGTTTTTAAACGAGATAAATTATTTGTATTCTAGAGTGCTTTTTGAAGAGAAGGATTATTTGAATAGTAAAGATATGGTTAGGAGTATTTTAGACAACAGTTCTGTAAAAACTCAAGATCAACTTTCTAAATACTACCTATTACTAGCAGATGTTTTTAAACGGGTTGACAGTTTTGATTTATCTAGTCAGTATTTTGAAAAGCATATAAAAGAGGAAGAAGCCATTTCTAAGAAAAAAATATTGGCATTGGAGCGCATTCATAATATTGCCATCAATGAAGAGGTTTTGGAAAAACAAAAACAAAAACAGACAAAATGGTTTTGGATAATAATCTGTGTTGTTCTTTTGTTTTTAGTAGTTACGTTGTTTATGTTTTTTAAAAACAAGTCAAAGATAAACCAAAAGCGATTTGATGATTTAATGTTAAGGGTCAGTACGATTGAAGCAAAAAAAGCAAGAAATCGAGATGAAATAGATGGCAGTGATGAAAAAGAACAGGTATTAGAAGATAAAAAAACAAAGTTGTCTCAAAACATTGGAGAAGATGCCCTAGATGAGATTGATTCAACTTTTCCTGTTGTAGATATTAGCGAAAATACAGATTCAGGATATGTCATAAATGACAAGAAGGTTGAAGAAATACTTGATAAACTTCAAGTCTTAGAAGATGAATTGTATTTTTTACGACAAGATTGTACACAACATAACATGGCTAAAAAGCTAAAAACAAATACTTCTTACTTATCTAAAATAATAAACACACATTTGGATAAGACGTTTAGTGCTTATATTAATGAGTTGAGAATTAATTATGCCATCATAGAGCTAAAAAACAATACAAGATTGCGTTCTTACTCGGTAAGAGCAATAGCTCAAGAATTGGGATATAAAAATGCAGATGCCTTTTCTAAATATTTTAAAGAAACAACAGGCATTTCTCCTTTTGTCTATATTAAAAAGATAGAAGAGATATAGAATTTTAAATTATATCATATAAACTTGATTATCAGGTGTTTTTGTTTAAAAAAGGTACTGTGTCTTTTTGTAAAATCAAGCTCGGTTCATTTTGAAACTACTTTTTTTTGAAATTACTTTGAAGCAGAAAACAAACAGCTCACAATAGTTTTATTCAAGCAATTGACTAAACTATTGGAACAAAAAAGAGCTCTGTAAGGCTCTAAGTAATTTTAATAACACAATTTTCATGTATTTCAATCCATCAACATGTAGTATTCTGCAAATACACGGTTCAGTGCTTTTACACAAAAGTATAATGTAAGGAACTTCATAATTTTTCAGAATGTAGAAAACGAACTTAAGGTCAAACGATACTCGAGTTGAAGAATACTAATTTATGTTTGGTTGGTAGTTGGTCCATTACAAAATAATTGTGAATCTAAATGATTTTGAATAAACAACAACACACGAACTAAAGACTGAATTTTTATGAATAGGTAAAGGTTTTTCAATATATGGCTATTAGGTGATGCTGTTGCTTAAATGCAATGCCTTAATGAAAAAATATGGAAAGACTTCCAGATTGGGATTTAGAAAAAATGAATAGTTCGATTGCCAAAACATAGATCATTATGGATGAGGTTGTTGATGAAATTGAAAAACATTGAATAACAAATAAAACGAAGATATATGAAAACACGAAACAACAAATTAACATTTGGTAAAAGCTCAATAACAGAGCTAAATGATCAACAAATTAAAGCCGTAATGGGAGGGACGACATACGTGTGTAGCAATTGTATCCCAGACCCAATTTCTGACAAGTTGAGAACGGTATTTGAAACAGGAAACTAGAAAAGATGTTTTAATGTCACAACAACAAGTGTAGTTCGTTGTTTAAGTCGTTTAAATTCTGGTTTCACATAAGTGGAATTTAAATAAATTAACACCTAGGACATTTGTATTTGCAATAGTCATCGACTTTTTCGATTCAATTAATCATAAGCAAAACAAGATAAGCCTGGAAACGGTAAAGTTGTAAGCCGTCTGTCGAAATTACAGCATAAAATTAATTGTTAAATCATGAAAACACAAAACACGAAATTAAACTTCAAAAAAGACTCGATAGTAGAGCTTAATGAAAATGAATTACAAGCCGTAAATGGAGGAACTACAATAGGTTCCATAATCGCCACTATTATGATTACCAAAGACATACTAAATGATAGTATTGTCTAAAACACAAATTATGAAAACACAAAACACAGAATTAAACTTCAAAAAAGACTCGGTAGTAGAGCTTAATGATTATGAATTGCAATATGTGAATGGAGGTTCTCTTACAGGAGGCTCCATGACATTAGGTTCCGTGATAGGTTCCATTATCATTATCAGTGATATACTAACCGACAGCAATGTCTAAAACACAAATTTTATGAAAACGCAAAAGAACAAATTGACATTTACAAAGCATTCCATAGCCGAATTGAATGATACGAAACTACTGGAGATAAGTGGAGGAACAACGCCTGCATGTGCAATTGCCACTATAGCTGCTGCTGCAGCTGTTACTGTAGCTGTTATCAACGCAGCAAACGATCTTGGAGTAGCAGTAGGAGAAGCAATTTCAAGAGAAATAGATTAATATTCAAAAAAAACAAATTATGAAAACACAAACACAGGCATTGACATTTAGAAAGCATTCAATAGTTAAGTTGAATGATGATGAGTTGAATGATATTAACGGCGGCTCGATACTTATAAGTTTTTTACTTGGAGTAGCAGAAGGTATTGCAAATGAAATTAATGATGATGATCCCAACGAGCAAAATTAATGTTAATGATTAAAGCAAAAAGGTGCAGTTTTACTGCACCTTTTTTAATATACATAGAAAGTGAATTATAATGTTCTTTAAGAATACAAAAACGAAACCTTTCCTATTTTCTTGGCTTTTAGAAATGACTTGTCTAAAAACAAGTTGATGTCTTCGTCTTCTTTATAAAAGCTGTCTACTATGATTTCACTAGATTCAGTATTGCTTAAGATCTCTATGCCGTCAGCTAAATCTTTGGTTGTTCCTAGACAATTGCCACAGACATGGATGTTCTTGGCGATTAGTTCACTTATCAATGCACTAAGATTGGTTTGTGCCGATTTACTTCTGATTTTCTCACTGGATTGGTTGAACATGCCGCAAGTGACATAACGAGCTTTAAAATTAAGGTTGGATTGCAGAGCCACCATATGGGTGTCTGAAAAAGGGTCTAAAACCGCATCAAAGAACAAATTTTCAGGGATGTTGTTGTCTTTAAAGTTGTATATGGTTTCGATGAAGGGATGTAACTCCTTTATTTTGTCGGTTTCTTGCCCAGAATATGATAACCCATAGATAGTGCAATTTTTATCTCTGAGGAAATTGAGGATTATTATCGAGGTATTTGAAGATATGGAGGTGACCAAGACCTTATCGCCATCCTTGATGTTGGCCTTTCTAATCATGGACATTGCTGTTTGTACACCAATGCTCATACCAGAAGCCTGTTCTGTTGGAATGTTTTCAGGGATCTTCATTAGTTTTCCCTTGTGAAAGATTTCCAATTCTTTGCTACTATGGTTGGTTGGGATTCCTGGAGGAGCATTGTTGGGAGCTTCTGGATATGAGCAATTTGCAATTACATAATCCCCTACTTTAAGGTTGTCGACATTTTTACCAATTTGCAGGACTTCCCCACAAAACTCGGAACCTATTGGATAATAGGTGTCTTTATCTATGCTTTTTAGCCTATACCAGGCATTTTCGATAATGCCCAAGTCTCTATAATTTAAAGAAAACCCTTTTTTCTTTACCAATACGCTATCTGCATTTTTATCATTGCTCTCTTCAAATTCCGTGTCTGGGATTTGAATTAATGCCAAAGGTATTTTCAAAGAATCAATTTCCAAGATATACTTATCTTCATCCCCTAATTTAGCTGCCAAGGATGGACTTAAGACACCAAGTGCTCTCATAATTTAAAGTTTTATTGGAAAAGGAGCACTATTTAGTGCTCCTTTTCATGTTCGTGATTGATTGATAATTAAATCGAAACTTCTTTTTTATTCTTTTTTTGTGTGTGCAATTGCTTGCTGTAGTATTTAAACAGCATGTCGTAAACGACCATTTCGTGTATTCTTTGTTTTGCCAGGAAGATGCGGTTGCATACCATATGCAAATAACTTAAAACAGTATTCTCAAGGCCACCAGGCAATACATTTTCTTCTGCAAGGGACCTTAGTTTGTTCGCAACATTTTTGTTTTTGGTAGATCGATCATTTAAAATATCCCAAAGAGGAGCGTATATTTCCAATTTGGTGCTTTCATCCAAAAAGGTTTCTATGTTGGACATGTTTTCACTGTAAAGCTCATTGACTTGTTTGTTCAATGCGCCAGTTTTGTTAAACTCTTTCCCAAAGCTGGTTTTGGCAACATTCAAGAGTCTCATTTTCTCTTTTACATCAAAGCCGAAATCATTTAATAGGTGGTCCATGGATAGAAGGGAAAACAACCACCTTATGCGCTCTCCTGCATCCCCTTCGATCATATCGGCGAATTTGACGGTACATTCGCTGTCGTTATAATACAATTCTTCAGTGGCATCGATGGATTCAAAACCATAACGTTGCAATTCTCTTAAATAAGTATCTGTTTGTGTTTTCCAAATTAACAGGTTGTTTTCGAAAGGTTGAATGTGCTTTTTTATGACGGATACACATTCCGAGAATTTGTCTTGATCTTTTAATTGAATTCTAAAGCGTAGATGGTGACCATCTTTGTCTCTATAACGAATGAAGAACCATTTGTTTATCAGGTTGTTGCTTTCCAAATCATTGACTATTGGTTTTATGGCTTGGTTCAATAGTTTTTCACCAACACGCTCACCACAATAAAATTTGTAGTATAACCATTCTTCCCCAATGGAGTAGGATGCTTTTTGCAAGGTTATTTTACTATCTAGATTGAACTTGACGTTGTTGTCTACGGATTTTGGGATGTTTTTAAAGGCAGGTACAACAAATTCATTGCAATACGCTCCAGTTATCGTGTCTTCTTCAAAGAAAAACTCTTTAAGTTGTATAAAACGCTCTCCTTTTAACATGTAGTAGAAAGTCATGCAGCTCAATTCATTTTCGAAATTGACGACGACTTCGTTGTCCCCTTGAGTAAAGGCCACTATGGTTGGGATGTTGTGTTTTTTCTGGAAGGCCTTTACAGCTTCCAAAGCTTCAGATTCCTTATTGGCCAACAACCCTTTTATCGTTTGCTCGTCTAGGTTCCAAACTGCTCTGGACAAGATGACGTCTTTGTAGGTGACTCTCGGCAAGAAATTGAATTCCCGTTGTAAACTCCCCCAACTAAAAGACAGACCAGACTGCTCCTGATCTTGCAGATCGCACAAGAAGTGATATATGGGCAATGCATTTGCGCTATAGTTGTGGGCATTCCCCAGCCTAGGGATAACTTCTTTGTTTAATTTCTTGGAGCGTAAGACTATTTTGCCCCTTCTAAGTGAAATATATAGATCGGCCACATCCAATTGGTGATCTTCATCCAAAGAAGAATTGCCCAAATATGGTATTTCATAATCTCTTTGAAATTTTCTATAGAGTATGTTGCCTGTTCTGGCTTGAGGTAAATGTATTATCTCTGCTAGAATCTTATCTGAGTATAGCGCTTTCTCATGCTCGTGTATTTCGTTGCACATAGTCTCTATCGAATCGTCCAAATGGGCAAAGCGCCCTATTAAGCCATTTGCAGATGGCCCCCAAACAGATTTTATATGTAGACTTTCTTCTCCATTTTCGTGAAATACATTGAAAAATGTTGAAAAACTGTCTGGATACAAGCTTTCATCCTCTTTGAATTGATTGATTTCCTCATCGGTGAGGTTAATGTTGGTAGCTCCGGACTGGAGCGCAGAAATTGCTTTTTTAAACAAAAAACCGGTTTTGTTGTCCCAACTCAGTTTTTGTTCTCCAGAATAATTTCCTACTATGGCCAATTTGTCCACCAAAGGTGTTTTTGCACCGGAACTATTACCATAACCTATGCCTAAATCAGGATCCAAAACATTTATTAAAGGTTGTTCATATTCTTCATAGCGTTCTTGGAATTGTTTTTTGAACTCTTCTAGGGTAGGGTTCTTTCTCTTGTTTTGAAGCTTGTTCAAGACAACTATGGCATTACGTAACTTCTTTAAAGACGAATAACCCAAGGTTGACCCGGAAAGATCCTTGTAGCTATCTACCTGAAACAATTTTGTTAGATCGGCTTCCTGAATTTCTTTTTCTATTTGTTCATGGATTTCTCTGTACTTTTCTGGGCTGTTAAAGACAGAATCATCAATGGCAGTTATCTTGTTCTTTAATGAGTGCAACAATTCCTTGACCACGTTGGCTTCATAGAAGTCGAAACGATCCTCGGATAAAACGATCAAGAGGCTTTCTAAATAGTCATCTCCAGTCAATGTGAATTCCAATTCGTTCACAAAGAACTGGCTGTCAATTATTTGATGAATGAAGGCTGTGGCATCTTCAGGACTTATGCCGTCATCGGTGATTGGCTTTATGAGTTCGCTTATTGTTGCTCCTTTCTTGGCAATTTCAATTGTTTTCTCCAAATAGTCATTAATGTCCACTTCGGATATTTTATGACAACGTACTCTGTCCTTGAAGTAATATTCGACAAAGCGATATTTATCCATCACCTTGTACATGGAGTTGTTGGTGAAGTATTTTAAAACATTACGGATGTCTTTGTTTTTTGTTATTTCTGGCAATATCTCACCTAAAAAATACATGTCGAATTTCGTAGTACGCTTTAATTCTCCATCAGCTACGTTGATACTTGTTTCCTTGCCAAGACCTATTGTGCTTACTGAAGCCCAAAGGCCAAATGGAGTACAACGATTTGCCAACCTTGAAGTATATTTATAGAGAGAGCCTTTTAAGTTTTTAAGCTCGTCTTCAGTTTGAAAAGCTTCTCCCTTTTCCCACATTTCAAGTGCTTTGAAAATATTCGGAGAACCAATGAACAAGGCTTCTCTATGTTTGGGAACTTTGAATATTTCTTGAATTTCTTCCCAAGTGATATCAATTTTTTTAACACTTAATGGTGTTCTAACAACCGCTTTGTTTGCAAATGAATGATTTTTCATAATTGAAGGGTTTTTTTAGTTATACGTTTAAATTTTTCCACATTTTGTTGTAATAGCCATCTTTGGTCAAAAGCTCTTGGTGTGTTCCCGTTTCTATGACTTCACCTTTTTTAAGAGCAATTATCTTATCTGCTTTGACTATGGACTGTAATTTGTGGGCAATTATTATTATTGTTTTTCCTTGTGTTGCCAATTCATCTATAAGGTCCTTGATTACCAATTCAGATTCGGAATCCAAAGCAGAGGTGGCTTCATCAAGAATTAATATTTCTGGGTCTTTGTAAAGAGCTCTGGCAAATGCTATTCTTTGTCTTTCTCCTCCAGAGAGATTGGCTCCAAATTCTCCCAAGTAAGTCTCAAAACCGTTGGGAAGGGATTCGATAAATTCATATGCGCCCACCTGCTTGCAAACCTTGATGATTTTTTCCATGTCTGGGTTGTACTCTCCAATGGCTATGTTTGAAATGATGGAACCATCAAATAATTCGACATTTTGTGGTACAGTTGTTACCAAGGAGTTAATGCTGTCTTTGGTTATGTATTTCAAGTCGTAGTCCCCGATGAGTATTTTTCCTTCAGATGGCTGGTACACGTTTTGAATGAGAGATGCTATGGTGCTTTTTCCACTACCACTTTCACCTACCAAGGCTGTGAACTTGCCTCTTGGAATGTTTAAGCTGATATCTTTAAAGATGTCCCTTCCTAGTTCATAGTGAAAACGAACATTGTCAAACTGGATATCTCCAAAGGAATGCTCGGAAATAGTGATGTTGGCTTCGTTGGCTTCGGTTTCCAGATCCATGATTCCAAACAACCTGTCGGCAGCGATCATTGCATTTTGAATGGTTTTGTTTGTCCCGATTAGTTGGGATGCAGGCCCAGTGAAATATCCTATTATGGAATAAAAAGAAAAGAGCTCTCCTGGAGTGATTTCTCCATCAATGACATAATAAGTCCCAGTCCAAAGCAATATTACTGTGAATATCCTTGAAACAAAACTGGTGGATATATTGGAAAAGATGTTGTTTAGCCCAGATTTGTATATGGCTTTCAATAAATCTATGAACTTTAACTCTGTCTTGTTCTTTGAAAACTCCTCTAGGGACAATCGCTTTACAGTACCAATGTTCTTTATGGATTCGACCAACTGGGATTCAAGCAATGCGTTTTTTTCCATCACCTGACGCTCTACCTTCTTATTCAGGTTGTTTACAATGTAATAGATTATAATGTACAAAGGGATAATCAATGTTATTATGGCTGCCAGCTTCCAGTAATAGGTATACATGAAGATGAAAGAGAAAATTACAATGAATATGTTGACAACTATGTTCAAAGCAGTTTCATTAATAAGCAACCTAATTTTTACGGCATCTCCTATTCTAGACATGATCTCTCCAATTCTCATGGTGTCAAAGAATTTTTGAGGCATTGTGAACAAATGCTTGTAATAGCCCAAGATGAGCCTTGAATCTATTTGTTGACTTGTCTTTAGCATGAACACATCTTTTAAGGCGCCAAAGAGAAATTGAAGAATGATGCAGAGCAAGACTATGATGCTCATTAGGTTAAGTAAGCTTTTGTTTCCGCTTACAAGAACGAAATCTGTTATCTTTTCTATGTAAATGGATACAGAGAAACCTAAAAGTGTGTAGATGATGGAGCCTATGAGTGCTTGAACCAAAATATGCTTGTGTGGCTTTAAGAGAAAAGCCATTCGTCTCAGGTTGGAAAACTTTTCATTTCTTTCCTGAAAGATGTCTTCATCAGGAATTAAGATCAGCATATATCCTGTAAAGATTTTTTTGAACTCCTCTATTGATTTCTTTTCCAATTTGCCATTGGCTGGATCCATAACCTTTACATAGTCCTTTGTAACCTTGTAAATGACCATATAATGGGGAAACTCGTGTTGTTCAAGTTTAATCATTACATGGGCAATGGCTGGTAAGGGGATTTCTTCTAAGCTTTCTATTGAAGTTTTTACTCCTTTTGCTATGAAGCCCAATTTAATGGCTGCTTCACGAAGCCCTAGAAGTGTAGTCCCTTTTTGGTTGGTGTTGGCATATTGTCTAATTCTGGCAATGGGTAGACTTAGCTTGTAGTGTTCTGAAACAGAAGCCAAACAAGCTGCTCCGCAATCGCTAAAATCATGTTGTTTTATTTCTAGTTTACTCATTTTTGTTGTTGTAAGGGTTGAACCAATCGTCTATGCTATCAAAAAGTAATTGAAATAGGCTTCTCCGGGTTAGAAAAAATCTACTGGTAGCTGTCATTCCTTTTTTTAACTTTCCTTTTGCCCCATTGGAAAGAGATAGTTCTTTTTCGTTCAAAGAGCTTCTTATTTTAAAAGTGGGACGATTGTTTATGGTAATTATATCTTTTCCAACTTCCAAGATCTCTCCAGTAGCAAATCCCCATTGGTTTGAGTCATACGAGTGCACTTGATATTTTCCAGGTAAGCCATCTTTTATATAGCCGATGTCCTTTGGTTCTATGTACGACTCGACAATTAAATTCTTATTTGGAGATATGGTTGCCAAACTTACTCCGGGATTAACGAGACTTCCTAGGTTGAACGGTTGTACATTTATTAAATCCCCATCGATGGAGGCTGTTATTATTTTCATGTCTCGTTCCTCGAGTAGCTGTTTTTCACTGGAGTTTAAGTTGTCGATGGTCTGTTTGTAGTCTATCAGTTCAATTTCCCATGAAGTTTTTGTTTTGCTTATAATGCTGGCCCTATTGTTTTTGGCTTTCTCCAACTCATGAGTTGCTCCTTGAAGCTCGACCCTGGTCGCGATATCTTTTTTGTATAGTTTATGGGTTCTGGCATAATCGGTTTGAGCATTTTCAATGATGGTGTTTGCATTGGATAGTTCTTGTTTATATTGGGCCAAGGCTTTTTTGTACTTGCTCGTTTTAATGTTGCTATGAGAGCCTTCAAGCAAAGACTTCAAATCTGAAATGAAATTCAAAGCATCCCCTTTCTGCTCGATTAGAAGATCATTTTTGGCATCTTGAGTTTTTTGACTGATAATCAGTAGGGTGTCGCCTTTTTTAACCATTTTGTTCTCAATAAGGTTAAAGTAGGTGATTCTACCCCCTGTAGGCGAATATATGGATACGGGTTTCTCTATGGAAGTAATAGATGCAGGACTAGTCGTCGTTATGTCTACGTAAATGAAAGGAAGTGAAATAAACACACATGCCAATGCCAAGAAAATTAGCCAAAAGATAAGATTGGTTTTTTTGCTGTGTTTGGCAATGTGATACTCTACGGTATTGTGGAGTATGTCCTCAGGGAAAATATTATTTTCTTCCATAATTCAATCTTTTTATGCATTGTAGGGTTATTAATTTTTTAGATTGAACTTTTTTAACGGAATAATCGTTAGGTATTAAATATGTCATTTGCTTGAGTTTTGATTCAAAGCAACGTATTATTAAGAATAAAAACAAAGCATTACTCCTTGTTTTTATAAAAAACAGCATTCCGTGGTAGTATTAATATTCTGTAAATCAATTGTTTAGATGTTTTTTATGGTGCTTGCAATCGAAATATTCTAAAACCTGAAAATTGAATAAAAAACACCAATGATTGATTATATTTGTGATGCGTTTTATTATGAAAAAAGAAAAAAAGATTCCATTAAAAAGAAAGTTACTCCATAAGTATCGTTTGGTCATACTGAATGAAGATACGTTCGAGGAGCGCATATCATTTAAACTTACAAGGCTAAATGTATTCGTTTTGGCCACCATCTCATCGATATTGCTAATTGCTTTCACTACGTTGTTGATAGCGTTTACACCAATAAGAGAATATATTCCCGGTTATTCATCGACGGCATTGAAAAAGAAAGCTGTCGAACTCAATTATAAAACCGATTCGCTTCAACAAGTAATTAGACTGAACGAGCAATATTATGGCTCTATCAAGAAAGTGCTCAAAGGAGAAGTTAGTACGGTGGAGTTTGATAGGGATTCCATCATAAAAGCAGCGAACATTGATGTGAGCGAAGTCGATTTAAACCCGATAAAAGAAGATTCAATACTTAGGGAAAAAGTAGATAAGGAAGATAAATACAACTTATTCGAAACGGCAAGATCCAAAGCTAATTTCGTTTTGTTTCCGCCAGTAAACGGTACGATTAGCGAAACGTACAATGTAAAGGAAAAGCATTATGCCGTAGATATTGTCGTAGAAAAGAACACACCCATAAAAGCTACTGCGGATGGGATAGTCATTTTTGCGGAGTGGACAACGGAAACAGGTTTTGTCATTATCATAGAACATAGTCATGGCTTGATTTCTGTATATAAACACAATGCATCACTAACCAAGGCGCAAGGGGATTTGGTCAAAGCGGGAGAAGTTGTTGCAACAGCTGGGAACACGGGAGAATTGACTACAGGACCTCATTTGCATTTTGAATTGTGGAGTGATGGTTATCCTGTGAATCCAACTAATTTCATAGATTTTAAATAAAATGATATCATTAAAATCTGCATTGGCAAAATCATTTGCCAAACGAGTAAACAAAACCATTCAAAAATGGGTAAACAACCCTATTGAAACACAGGAAAAAGTATTTCAAAAACTAATAAGAGACGCTAGTTCTACAGCTTTTGGAAGAGACCACGGTTTTGAAAGCATAAACACTCATGAAGACTATGTAAGGCAAGTCCCCATAAGAGATTATGAAGGACTAAAAAGCTATGTCGATAAGGTTGTAGCTGGAGAAAAGGATGTTTTATGGAGAGGGAAACCGTTATATTTTGCAAAAACCTCTGGGACTACCTCTGGTGCAAAATACATTCCCATTACGAAAGAGAGCATGCCAAATCATGTTAATGCGGCAAGGAATGCAATCTTAATGTACGTACACGAAACAGGAAATGTGAAATTTGTGGATGGCAAGATGATTTTTTTACAAGGAAACCCTGTTTTGAAAGAAGAAAATGGAGTTCAGTTGGGAAGACTATCTGGAATTGTGGCACACTATGTGCCTAAATACCTTCAAAAAAATAGGATGCCTTCATGGGAAACCAATTGCATAGAGGACTGGGAAACGAAAGTAGACGCCATAGTGGAAGAGACTCTTCCTGAAAATATGACTATAATTTCAGGTATTCCATCTTGGGTACAAATGTATTTTGAGAGACTGCAGGAAAAGACAGGGAAAAAGATAGGAGACGTCTTCAAGGATTTTAATTTGTTCATTTTTGGAGGTGTTAATTACGAGCCGTATAGGGCCAAGTTTGAAAATTTGATAGGACGTAAGGTTGATAGCATAGAGCTGTACCCAGCCAGTGAAGGATTTTTTGCATTTCAAGATAAACAAGACGAAAAAGGAATGTTACTTCAGTTGAATTCTGGAATGTTCTATGAATTTGTCAAGGCAGATGAATTTTTTAACGAATCTCCAAAGCGCATAACGATTGCCGATGTGGAAATAGGTGTAAACTACGTGTTGATAATTTCCACCAATGCTGGGCTTTGGGCTTACAACATAGGAGATACGATACAGTTTACAAGTGTAAAGCCATATCGTATTATCGTCTCGGGAAGGATTAAACATTTTATTTCTGCATTTGGGGAGCATGTCATAGGGAAAGAAGTAGAGTATGCTTTAAAAGAGGCAATAGAAGAATCCAAGGTAAGAATAAATGAATTTACGGTCGCACCGGAAATTAGTCCAAAGTCTGGACTGCCTTATCATGAATGGTTTATTGAGTTTCAAAACGAACCAGAGGACATATCTGTCTTAGCTAGAAAAATAGATGAGGCTTTGCAGAGGCAAAATAGCTATTACTTGGACTTGATAGAAGGAAAAGTATTGCAGCCATTAAGAATTTCCATCGTAAAGAAGAATGGTTTTCAAAATTATATGAAATCCATAGGCAAATTAGGGGGGCAAAATAAAATCCCACGTCTATCCAATGATAGGAAAATTGCTGATGCATTGCAAGCAGAAATTCTTCATAAATAATAGTATCTTTACAAGCTAAACAAAGAATATGAGTCAAAAAACATATCATGAGAGAACGAGAGCGCAGGAGAGCTCAAATGCTATTGAGAGAATGTATATTACTATGCGTCATTTGTTTAATCGTGGTTTTTATAAACCTATGGGGATTTCAGGAGAAACATTGCGTGAAGCACTTTTGGTCTTGAGGCCAGAAATCTATGGATCGATAGCAGATGAGAAGGCAGAACTGGATGGGCTTTTGTATGTTATAGATAGGTTGCCTACAGGCATCGAGGAATGTCGCTTCATTAACTTGACAAGTGATGAAGGTTATGCGGATTCCCATTTTGAAGCAATAATACCTCCAAAGAGAAGGCGTAATTGCTATCGTATAGACGAAGAGCAAATGAACATAGAAATCACACGAGGACGCTCGGAAATATATGACATTCTAACCCATTTGACATTTCTTTTTGTTGAATCTCATAAAATTAGCAAACGAGTAGTAATTAATGACGAAGGGCATACGACGAGAGATTGGTTAAAGTTGGAAAAAGCAGTTTTATCCAAAAAGAAACTTACTCAGAAAGAGCGAGAAATAGCAATTACACATACAGCCAATATATTGGGAAGAACTTTTAAAGAGCTATCTTCCATATACTCAAATTTCTCTACAAAGGGAAATCCAGAGCGGTTATTGCACATTGTATACTGGTTGGGTAAATTGGCAATAGATGAAGTTGTAAACAACATTAGACGAACAATAACCTTTAGTCCTGTATTAAGAGAGCGGTTGGGACATCATATTCATGGCGAGATTTGGGCAGATACAATCAAGGAAACACTAAAAAAGAATGATTTGTTGGAGCGTCCAATTCATATTATCAGTGCGAACTTGCATAGTGTTATGAATACGTTATATGCACCATTGGCACTAAAGAGTTTGGTATCCAAGAAAGATGTTTTTGATGTTTATGAAGATCTAAGCAATGGTGAAAATGAAATCTTACGCAATAAAGTGAGGCAAAAAGCGTTACAGCATGGGATGATATACATAAAAGATACGTCTGGAACCAATATAGATGTTCAAATTTTCGATACTGCAAAGTTAAATTTAAACCTAGCAGGTTTAGAGTTGAACAAGAAAGGCAAAGCGTTTGAGAACCCTGTTATTTTTGTAATGGATTATGCTTTTGGGGAGCAGGCGTACGAAACTATAGATGAGTTGCTTAAGCCTTACGGGGCAAAGAGTGAAAAAACGCATTTGAATATAAAGTCTATTTCGATAATGGGTAAAGCAGGTATCTTAGAAGGAGGCAAAGGGGATATAATGATTCCTTCTGCCCATATTTTTGAAGGTACGGCAGATAATTATCCATTTGACAACGAGTTGAGCAAATCTGATTTGGAAGGTCAAGGCGTTGAGGTATTTGAGGGAGCCATGGTCTCCGTTTTAGGAACTTCGTTGCAGAACAAGGATATTTTAAAGTTCTTTTACAATTCGACATGGAATGTCATAGGGTTGGAAATGGAAGGAGCTCACTATCAAAAAGCAATACAAGCAGCATCCAAGGTGCGAGGCAGTATAAATCCAGATGTTAAGGTCCGTTATGCATACTATGCAAGTGATAATCCATTGGAAACAGGTGGAACACTGGCTTCGGGAGGATTGGGAACCTCGGGAGTCAGGCCAACATATTTAATAACCAGAAAGATATTACAGCAAATATTTAATTAACCATATTAACCATAATTTATGAGTAAAGAATTACCATCAAACAAGAACACACCCGAAGAAGTCGATTTAATCGTGTTTTTTAATTTAATAGGAAATGTGTTTACAAGGTTTTTTAACTTTATTGGCTCAATTTTAAAATCAATTTTTTCAATAATCATATATGCTATAAAAACCTTTGTAGTCAACTGGAAACTAATAATAGGTGTGCTTATAGTTGCTGGGGCTGCAGGATTTTTCTTGGAGCAAAGAAAACCTAAGGTCTATAGCTCAGAAATGCTGGTGAGACCTTATTTTGATTCTAAATTTCAATTGGCTACCAATATTCAATATTTCAATGCGTTGATTGCTAATAAAGATTATGAAACATTAGATGGTATCTTCAATGGCAATAACCCTGATAAAAAAGTAGATGTAAAAGAGATAAAATCCTTTAAGATAGAGGCAGGGCCAGAAACCGAAAATGATAAGATATTGCAATTTCAAGGTTTTTTGCAAGCCTTGGATAGTACGAGAATAGAGATAGAAGAAGTGTCCTTTGAAGACTATATAGATAATAGGAGTATTTTTTCAGGAGATTTGTTTCAGATAACTGCTGAGTCGTATAACAAGAAGATTTTCAAGGATTTGGAGTACGGTATAAGTACAGCATTTACCAATGCGTTTTCCAATACAAAGAAAGAAAAGGAACAGAAATTCTATAAATTGGAAAAGGAGAACCTACTTGCAAGTTTAGAAGAGTTGGAAAGACTACAAAACATATATATAGATGTTCTCCAATACGAAGCAAAAAATCCAAAAAAGCAATTACAATTTGGAGAGTTGTCGTTATCTCAAGACAAATCCAGCACCAAAGAATTCGATTTGCTTAACAAGGAGTTGGTAATAAGGGACAAGCTAAGAAGATTAGAGGAGAAAAACATTGAACAAGATGTATTTGTTGATGTCATATCTAGTTTTCAGAAAGTTGGGGATAGAAAAGTTAGGTTAAGTGAGAGATATTCCATTATTTTTCCAGCAGTGGGTTTTCTATTGCTTTGTTTAATTTTCTTAACCAATAAAATTGTAAATTATGCCATAAACTATGATGAATAAAATAATTTTGGTTACTGGAGGTGCAGGGTTTATTGGAGCTAATTTTATACCGTATTTCTTAGAAGAAAATAAAGATGTTAAAGTTGTTAATCTGGACAAGCTAACTTATGCAGGTGATATAACCAATTTGGATGAGGTTGCAAATCATGAAAATTATACTTTCATAGCTGGTGACATATGTGATAGAAACTTGATAGAAGAACTCTTTGAAACATATGAGTTTACAGGCGTGATCCATTTTGCAGCAGAATCACATGTGGATAACTCAATAAAAAATCCAGGGGCTTTCATAGATACCAATATTACAGGAACGTTTAATTTGTTGGATGTTGCCAAGAACAATTGGATGAATGGTCCCAATAAAATAAAAGATGGCTTTGAAGCTTGCAGGTTTCACCACATTTCCACAGATGAGGTTTATGGGACATTAGGAAAATCCGGATTGTTTACAGAGCAAACACCTTATGCACCCAATAGCCCATACAGTGCTTCCAAAGCATCTTCGGATTTTATAGTAAGAAGCTACTTTCATACTTATGGAATGAATGTAGTAACTACAAATTGTTCCAACAATTATGGCCCTAAGCAACACAATGAAAAATTGATACCAACCATTATCAGGAAAGCTTTGGCTGGGGAGCAAATTCCAATTTATGGGGATGGAAAAAACATAAGGGATTGGCTTTATGTTTTGGATCACTGCAAAGGGATTGATCTGGTCTATAAAAAAGGAAAAGAAGGAGAAACTTATAATGTGGGAGGAAGAAATGAAAGAGATAATTTATACATTGTAAATACTATTTGTGAGATCTTGGATGGTATTAAGCCGGCATTAAAATCTTATAAAGAGCAAATAACATTTGTTACGGATAGACCAGGGCACGATTTCAGATATGCGATTGATGCATCTAAAATCGAAAAAGACTTGGGTTGGAAAGCTGATGAAAATTTTGAAACAGGAATTCAAAAAACCATAGATTGGTATTTAAACAAATATCTAGATTAAATGAAAGGCATAATATTAGCAGGAGGTTCTGGAACAAGATTGCACCCGTTGACTTTGGCGGTAAGCAAGCAATTGATGCCAATCTATGATAAACCAATGATTTATTACCCTTTGTCTACATTGATGTGGTCGGGAATTAGGGACATACTTATAATATCTACCCCTAATGATTTGCCTCTTTTTAAAGGATTGTTGGGAGATGGTAAAAAGTTTGGTTGTAATTTTCAGTATGAAGTACAAGAGGCACCAAATGGATTGGCAGAGGCGTTTATTATAGGAGAGGAATTTATTGGGGGAGATAAGGTGGCACTAATATTGGGCGATAATATTTTTTATGGTACTGGACTGGAAAAATTATTGCAGGCCAATAACAATCCAGATGGAGGAGTTATTTATGCTTACCATGTTTATGATCCTGAACGTTATGGTGTCGTTGAGTTTGATTCTGTTGGGGATGTCATTTCCATTGAAGAAAAGCCAGAAGAGCCAAAATCCAACTATGCCGTTCCTGGCATTTATTTTTACGACAATGATGTTATCGATATAGCTAAAAGGATTAAGCCTAGCCATAGAGGAGAATTGGAAATCACAGACATTAACAAAGAGTATTTAAGACGTAGAAAATTAAAGGTAAGTGTATTGGACAAAGGGACAGCTTGGCTGGATACAGGAACGTTTAAGTCTCTAATGCAAGCATCGCAATTTGTTCAAGTCATAGAAGAAAGACAAGGTTTGAAAATAGGAGCTATAGAAGAAGTGGCTTACAGGATGGGGTATATAGATGAAGTCCAATTAAACGAATTAGTTCAACCATTGATAAAAAGTGGTTATGGGAAACACCTACTAAGTATTTTAGACAAATAATTTCTTTTAGACATTTTTATGAAGGCTATTGAAACTAAACTCAAAGGGTGCTTTATTATAGAGCCTAGGGTTTTTAATGACGAAAGAGGCTATTTCTATGAAAGCTTCAACAGCAGTGTTTTTAATGAAATAACGGGAATGAACACATTGTTTGTCCAAGATAATGAATCCTATTCGACAAAAGGGGTTTTAAGGGGCTTGCACTTTCAGGAAGGAGATTATGCTCAAGCAAAATTGGTACGTGTAATAAAAGGAAGCGTATTGGATGTTGCTGTAGACATAAGAAAGGGTTCTTCTACCTATGGGGAATATATAGCGTTGGAACTAAGTGAGGACAACAAAAGACAATTATTCGTTCCTAGGGGCTTTGCTCATGGATTTGTGGTACTTAGCGAAACGACTATTTTTTCTTATAAATGTGATAATTTTTACAATAAAGAGTCTGAAAGAGGCATCATATACAATGATGAAACCCTAAATGTAGACTGGCAATTGCCAAATAACCAGTTAATTCTTTCAGAGAAAGATTTACTTTTACCCAAATTCAAAACCATGGGACTATGATGAATGTGAAAGTCTTGGTTACTGGGGCAAATGGACAATTGGCACAAACTATAAAAGAGCTTTTTTCTGAAAATGAAGATGCTATTGAATTTGTTTTTCTTGAAAAGAAAGCACTTGACATTTCTGATGAAAATGCAGTAGAAGCCTTTTTTAAGGAGAATGATTTTAGTTATTGTATAAACTGTGCTGCATATACGAATGTGGAACAAGCTGAGGAATCTTCAGATTTGACTTTTGAAATCAATGCTGAAGCTGTAAGGAAATTGTCAATCGTATGTGATATAAACAATGTAATATTAATACATGTTTCTACAGATTATGTGTTTGATGGAGAAAAAGACACTCCCTATGTTGAAACAGACGATACGAATCCATTAAATGAATATGGCAAGTCAAAACTTTTAGGTGAACATTATATTTCCCAAATCAGTCAAAATCACTTTATAATTAGGACTTCTTGGCTATATTCTAGATATGGTAAGAATTTTTTTAAGACGATAGTGGCCAAAATAAAAGAAAAAGCCCCTTTAAAGGTAACAACGGCAGAGATTGGAACACCAACAAGTTGTATTGATCTGTCCAAATTCATTTATTCCTTAATCTTATCGAAAAGCAATAAATTTGGAGTTTATCATTACAGTAATGAAGGGAAGGCTACTTGGTATGATTTTGCGGTGGAGATAGCAACTCACTTTGAGCATTATGACACATTGAATATTTCTCCTGTCGATTTTTTTAAAACGAAAGCAAAAAGACCGAAATATAGTGTATTGTCAAAGTCTAAGGCAAAGAATCTTTTTGGAGTAACAA
The DNA here is from genome assembly GCA_947496215.1 of uncultured Bizionia sp. Taxonomy (GTDB): domain Bacteria; phylum Bacteroidota; class Bacteroidia; order Flavobacteriales; family Flavobacteriaceae; genus JAHDHI01. The sequence continues at coordinate 155,031 of CANMCF010000008.1, read as the reverse complement.
TTCCAAATTGGAAAAATAGCGTAGAGGAGATCATACAAGACGAATAAGTTTCATATAATAGTTCCCTAACTCAATACGAAATGTTGCCGTCTACAATTTTTAATATTAAAAGTATATGAAAAATAATATAGCAATAATAGGGTTAGGGTATGTTGGTTTGCCATTGGCTGTTGAGTTTTCTAAAAAGAAAATGAATGTTATTGGGTTTGATGTCAATAAAAGCCGAATAGCCGAATTAAAGTCTTGTAAAGACCATACCCTGGAGATATCTTCTGCAGATTTGAAAGCCTCAAAAACACTTACATTCACTAATTCTGCAGAAGATTTGAAAAAGGCTAACATATACATAGTTACCGTGCCTACACCCATAACAAAAGCAAGAACACCAAATTTAAACCCAATAGAAAAAGCTAGTGAGACAGTTGGAGCTGTTTTAAAAAAAGGGGACATCGTGATATACGAATCAACAGTTTACCCTGGTTGTACAGAAGAAGTCTGTGTACCAATTCTTGAAAGGAATAGCAATTTAAAGTTCAATGAGGATTTTTATTGTGGGTATTCACCAGAACGAATAAACCCTGGAGATAAAAAACACAAAATCAGCAATATCGTAAAGGTTACTTCAGGAAGTACACCAGAAATAGCCGATGTGGTTGATTCCTTATACAAAAGAATAATAACAGCAGGAACACACAAGACGTCTTCGATAAAAGTTGCAGAGGCAGCTAAAGTGATAGAGAATACCCAAAGGGATTTAAACATAGCATTTATCAATGAGTTGGCCATTATTTTCGATAAGCTGGAAATAGATACGAATGAAGTATTGGAAGCGGCAAAGACAAAATGGAATTTTTTACCATTCACACCAGGTTTGGTTGGGGGGCATTGTATAGGTGTTGATCCTTATTACCTAACATATAAGGCAGAATCTGTAGGTTATCATCCAGAAGTGATATTGGCAGGAAGAAGAATAAACTCCAATATGGGAATGTTTGTAGCCAACAAGTTGGTTAAGCTGTTGGCCAAACAAGGACATACCATTAAAGATAGAAAGGTATTGATATTGGGAATTACATTCAAGGAAAATTGCCCAGATATAAGGAATACCAGAGTAGTAGATGTAATAGATGAACTTCAAGAATTTGGACTAGAGGTGGATGTCTACGATTCTTTTGCCAACAAAGAAGAAGTTAAGAAAGAATACGGCATAGATTTGGTTACAAATATATCCAAAGATTATCAGGCTGTAGTTTTAGCTGTAGCTCATAATGAGTTTAAATTGCTAGATTGGAATAATATAATTAAGGAGGGAACTGTTTTATTTGATCTAAAGGGGTTTTTACCTCAAAAGATGGTGACTGCAAGGTTGTAATTTCATCAAGACAAAAGCCTATGATTTCAATATTATAATAATATAAAATACTACTTTTGCATTCGCTAAAGAGTGTGTTAAAAATAGAGTTTACTATATAATTGCTATGAAAAAAAATCTTATAATTTTTGGAACTCGACCAGAAGCCATTAAAATGGCTCCATTGGTTAAGGAGTTTCTAAAGCATAATAATAAATTTCATACAAAAGTTTGCATAACTGCTCAACACAGGGAAATGCTGGATCAAGTTTTGTCATTTTTTGAGATAATTCCAGATTACGATTTAGATTTGATGAAACCCAATCAAAACCTATATTCTTTAACGGCAGACATAATAACAGGGTTGAAACCAGTTTTAGAAGAGTTCAACCCAGATTACGTTTATGTACATGGGGATACAACAACGACTATGGCAGCCAGTATTGCTTCGTTTTATTCTGGGGCAAAAGTTTGTCACGTAGAGGCGGGTTTAAGAACTTTTAATAAAAGATCACCATTTCCGGAAGAAGTGAATAGGAGCATAGCTGGTAGTATTTCTGATTATCATTTCGCTCCGACCAATACTTCGAAACAAAACTTGTTAAACGAAAATGTTTCGGAAAAGAACATACTCGTTACAGGGAATACAGTGATAGATGCGCTTCAATTTAGCTCTCAAAAAGTAACATCGCCCAGTTATTCGGATGAAGAAGTAGAAAACTTGAAGGCGATTGCAGATGATTCTAAGAGGTTGATATTGGTAACAGGTCATAGAAGGGAGAATCATGGACAAGGATTTATAGACATATGCAATGCGCTAAAACAGATAGCAATAGAGAATGAAGATGTGCAAATTATCTACCCAGTCCACCTAAATCCCAATGTTCAAAAACCAGTATATGAACTCTTGGCTAACATTGAAAACATAAAGTTGATAGATCCATTGTCATACCCGGCTTTCGTGTGGTTAATGAGCAAGTCATATTTGATAATAACAGATAGTGGAGGAGTTCAAGAAGAAGCACCTAGTTTAGGGAAGCCTGTCTTGGTAATGAGGGACACAACGGAAAGACCAGAAGCAGTTAAGGCGGGAACGGTATTCTTGGTAGGAACCAATAAGTCCAAAATAATAGAAGAAGCCAACAATTTATTAAGCAATGAACAAGCCTATCTTAAAATGAGCAAACTCCACAATCCTTATGGAGATGGGACAGCTTGTGATAGCATTGTAAAATTTATATCAAACCTATAATGAATAATAAACCAAGTGTCGTAATGGTAGGTTTAGGCTACATAGGCCTTCCAACTGCTGCATTAATAGCAAGTAGAAACATTAATGTGACAGGTGTCGATATACACCAGGATGTTGTAGATACAATTAATAAGGGAGAAATACATATTGTAGAGCCAGATTTGGATGGTTTGGTTCATCATGTCGTAAAAGACGGGTATTTAAAAGCTAGCGTAGAGCCAGTCGAAGCAGATGTATATTTAATAGCTGTACCAACGCCTTTCAAAGGGGATCACGAACCAGACATTTCTTATGTGGAATCTGCAATTAGGGCAATTTTACCAACATTGAGGGAAGGAGCTTTAATAATTATTGAATCTACGAGTCCAGTCGGGACTACCGAAAAAATGGAGGAAGTCATCTTCTCGAAGAATCCAAAATTGAAAGACAAGATTTTTATGGCATATTGTCCAGAGCGTGTTTTACCTGGAAATGTAATATATGAGTTAGAGCATAATGATAGGGCCATTGGAGGGATCAATGATGCGTCTACGGACAAGGCTGTATGGTTTTATAGACATTTTGTAAAGGGAGAGTTGCATAAAACGAATGCCAAAACAGCGGAAATGTGCAAACTAGTGGAGAATTCTTCTAGAGATGTACAAATTGCCTTTGCCAATGAATTGTCAATTATATCAGATAAAGCAGGAATAGATGTTTGGGAGTTGATTAGATTGGCCAACAAGCATCCAAGGGTTAATATTTTACAACCAGGAACTGGTGTGGGAGGACATTGCATAGCTGTAGATCCATGGTTTATTGTGTCTGAGTTTCCTGAGGAGGCCAAGATTATTCGTGCGGCTAGGGAAATAAACAATCACAAGACGGATTGGGTCATAGAGAAAATTAAAAATACAGCACTTCGATTTGAATTGGATAATGGAAGAAAGCCTAAAATAGCAGCAATGGGCTTGGCATTTAAACCCAATATAGATGATTTAAGAGAATCTCCTGCATTGAATGTTGTAAAGTCATTGGTGTCAAATGGCATAGATGTCTTGGCAGTAGAGCCAAACATCAACAATTATGAAACAATCGAAATTCACTCTGTGGAAACTGCTATAACGCAAGCAGATATTATTGTATATTTAGTTGCTCATAGGGAATTTAAGAATATAGAAAAGTCTAAATTTACATTAGACTTTTGTGGAAACTTTAAATAAAAGAAATGAAAAGACTAATCCTAATTTTTTCTATTGCACTATTTGTCTTTAGTTGTAAATCAGAAAAAAAAGAACCAATAGATAATCAAGAATCAGAAAAGAAAGAGATTAAGCTCTCGTTTATTGATCAAATAGAGAAGAATTATGGTTTTAACAAGGTAGAAAACCTGTTGGAGAAACCAAATTTAGTTAATTTGAGTAGTGAAGTGCATTCATTTACAGAAGAGATCGTTTTCGAGGAGGTTAATGCCATTAAAACCGCTGAGGACACATATTCCATTCTCTTGGTTCTTTCGGAAAAAGAGACAGACTTTGATGAATTTATAAAATGGACAGTTGCTATAATCGTTACACCAAAAGATCCTAGTAAGTTCGAAAAAGAATCAGAAAGAAAGAAAGGGGCAAGAACCATAGGCATTTATGGGAAACCTCAAATAATGGGAGATGAAGTTGTAATACACTTAAAGAACTTTAAGCTCAAACCTAAAGAATACTCTTTTATAAGATTCTATTTGTATAATACTAGTAATAATCAGGAAAAGAACACTAATTATCTAGTAATTAAAGATGTAACCTTGCCTTAAATTATATTAAAAAAGCACAATGAATCTTTTTAGATATTTAATTAAAAACAAAGAGTTGTGCCTAATTTTACTTTTGGTGACATTTAATTTTGTCACTAAATACTTGATTTACGAAACCGACTTTACTTGTGAATTATATCCCAGTGCATATTATAAGGCTTTTCTTTTTATTCTCGTATCAATTGCATTTTTTAAACAAAGCCAAAAAAAGAAAATAGCTGTTTATGTTCTGGTATTATTATCAGTTTTTTGTTTAGACATTGTGTTTTCCTTTAAAGATTACGATCAACATTACTTTACCAATAGAAGTTATTACTTAATTAAGCATTTGTTTTTCTTATTGCTTATTCCCATCGTTTTAAATTTGGAAAAAAAGGTATTGGATAAGATAATTGAAGCAATAATAATTTTAGCAAGAATAAACCTTGTCTTTGTAATCTTTGGAGTGCTTTTTCAATTAAATATATTTAAATCATATCCAAACTCATTAAGGTTTGGGTACAATGGGTTGTTGCCCATACAAGGAGCAGGAAGCTTTTTTTACGTTTTTATAATTACATTGTTGTATTTTAGGTTCTATCAATCTCTAAAGAACAAAACTGTAAAACGATTTCAAGTCATTGAGTTAATTGTTTTTGCTCTTTCATCTCTTATGATAGGAACTAAATCAATCTACCTGTTTGTGTCTTTTGTCTTTATGATAGATTTGGTAATTAGATTGAATAAGAAAAAAGAATTGATTTTAATGTTGAGTTCGTTTCTTATCGTTTTTTTGCTATTTAAAGATAGGATTATCTATAAGATCCAAAGCTTTCAAAATTTGAAACACGACATATATGGAGATCATGGCTTTTTAACTTTTGTTACATCTAAAAGAGACTTGCTTTTAAAGAAGGCATTTAATTTCATAGGAGAGAATTGGAGTTTTAATAAATATATAACAGGTGGCATCGATTTTAGACTTTATAGAGTGGAGTTTGAAATTATAGATGTTTTTCTTTTTTTCGGAATAACAGGAATAATAGTCTATTATTTGGTTTTCAAGAGCTTTTTTGCCATCAAGTATGTGAAAAAGGATCAAATGGGAATGTTGTACAATGCACTATTTTTGAGCACTTTGTTTATAGGTGTTTTGTCAGGAAATTTGGTGTCTTCGATAGCAAATTCCACATTTTTTTGTTTGATATTCATTTTTTTGAAAAGGGAAGCAGTAAGTTCTTTTGTAGAGAATAATAAGTTATGAATTTGAATTATTGGAAATCATTAAAAGCATTTGATAAATTATATTTGATAGTTTTGTTGCTTGTGCCAGCGACCTTGTTCTTCTATAAAGAAAATGTTAATAGCATTAGCATAATATTGCTTTCAGTAATATGGCTTTTCAACAAGGAGAAACATCTTTATAGATTGCCTGATCTAAAAAGCCTTGTTGTTTTTATAGTATTTTTCACATTCACGCTTTATGGTTTAGTCATATCGGAAAACAAAGACTATGCATTGAAAATCATACAACGTTATTTGCCCTTTTTAATATTTCCTTTAGTTTTCAATACTATTAGACATAGGGAAATTGATTATGATTATGTGAAAATAGGGTTTATTACTTTTACAATCATTGGCTCTATTTACTGTCAAGTGAACAACCTTATATATTGGAGTTGGGTCAACAGCTTTTCTACAAATGATTTTTCATTTTTTCAATATTTTACACATCATTGGTTTACTTATGGGGAGTTAACTAAAAGTATAGATTTGCAGCCATCGTTTTTTTCATTATATATAATTTTAGCATCAATCTTTCTGATTGAGTTTACCATTGACAAGAAAGTTAAAAAAGGAATAACATTGTCAATGTTGCTTTACCTTACGGTGTTTATAATTCAATTGTCCAGTAAGATAGGAGTGTTGGCTTACGTATTGTTGTTGGTTTATTATTTCTTTAAAATAGACTTTAAGATAAAAAGGCAATTCAAGGTGATTATATTTTTGTTTTTTGCAATTTGTGTTTCTGTGTTTCTGTTCAAATCAAGATTTTCAGATAGAATAGTCGAATTGGTTGATGTTTTCAAGGTTTCCAATGATCCAGGGGACAATAGTGATAATGTAAAGAAGCTAAGGGTTTATGCATTAAGGGCCTTTGCAGAACAGCCAATCGAAAAAATAATTTTTGGACAAGGAACTGGGGATTCACAAAAATATCTTGATGACTATTATGAGAAGAATCTAATAAACGAAGACACAGAAAAAGAAGTGATTTGGAAATTGAAAGGATTACATTACCATAATCAATTTGTTCAAGTTTTTGCAGATACAGGTGTTTTTGGATTTATATGTTTAATTTTGCTGTTTTATTATTTGTTCAAGGAAAACAAAAAGAAAGGGCATTATTTGTTTTTAGTAGCCTGTTTGTTGTTCTTTCTGGCAGACTCAATGCTTATAAGGCATAAAGCTTTGGTTTTCTTTGTTTTTTTTAATTTAATATACATTACAGACAAAAATAGAAATGAGACTTTTATACATAATAACTAGAGGAACCCCATTGTTCTCATACCCGATACTGAAAAAGATCAGGTGTTTTGTTTATCGTAAGCATTTTAATGCTGAGAACCTTATAGTCGCTCATGGTGTAATGATTAAACCATCTCATAAAAATGAAAGTTCGAGTATCTCATTTGGGAAAAATGTGGTTTTGGACAAAGAAGTCTTAATAGACTATACGGCCAAAGTAACCATAGGGGATTTTGTCACCATTTCTGAGGGAGCCAAGGTGTTTACACACAATCATTCCGTAGACGATAAAATTGATATCCAATATAGCGAAATACTGTCTAATGACTTGATCATACAAGACTATGTATGGATAGGAGCCAATGCGATAATACTGCCAACGGTGAAGAAAATAGGATATGGGGCAGTTATAGCTGCAGGAGCAGTCGTAACCAAGGAAGTCAAACCTTATGAAGTTGTAGGGGGTAACCCAGCCAAAGTAATTAAAAAAAGGAATATTGAGCAGTAAGCAAGTTATATTGAAGAAAATATCGGTTCCTTTTGTCGTTAACTTTTTGAGTTTGTTGACGTTTTGGCTGTCTGATGTTTGGATTATATCCAAATACGATACGAGCTTTGTTTCCAATTGGGCATTGTTAAAGTCGGTAATCTTCATTTCTGGGTCAGTAATAACTCTCGGTGTAGATCAAGCCATTGTAAGATTGAATTTATCATTCAAGGAAACCATAATTCCTCTTTTGTTCCAGATATTCATAATGACTGTTTGTGTGTGTGGCATTTTATGGGTCTTGGATTTTGAACTTAACTTTAAATACCTTTTTTTCATACTCTTATTGTATTCATTGCTTTTAATTCTTTATTCTTATGAGAGGTCTAAGTTGAATTATTCATTGTCGATGTTAATATTGAATTTTTGGAGAATATTATTTTATCTATTGATAGTTGCCGTCACATATAAAGTAATTGAAGTGCCATTGTTGATAGCTTTTTTGAGCTCATTGGTATTTGTAGTCAAACCGTTTTTGAAGCTAAGAATAAAGCATACGGACTTCTCCATATACAAAAGCGCGATTAGTACAGGTTTTTATTTCTTTTTATCTGCATGTTCTTTAAACATTATTTTATTCATAGATCAAATACTAATTAACTTCATAGGGTCGGAATCGGAATCGGAAGTTTTGTTTTCGCATGTAACTTTCTTTATATCTCCATTTGCAGCTGTTTTAGGTTTTGCCGGATTTATATTGACTCCATTCCTAAGAGATAACAGACAGAAGAGTTTTTCTATATTGAAGAAGTACTCTTTATACTTTGTTATAGCTGGGATTGTATCGATAACAGCCTATTTTTATTTGGCTACATGGTTGTTTGTTACAGTCAAAAAGGAAGATCCTCAGCTATGGTTGTCCATAATATTGACCATTATTTTGTTTTCTAGATTTCTATTGGTGATTCCTAGTTCTTTTTTTGGTGCATTTGCCAATAACTTTTTACTTAATAGAGTTTCCATATCTTATAATTTGATAAATGTTATATACATAGCTTCTGCGTTTGGTATATTTTATTTCATGAAGTGGAATGCCTTGTATACAATATCAATATCTTTGTTGCTAACTTGGTTGCTTAGGGTGTTGATTGGGTATTTGGGTTTGGGGAAATTAACGGCTGAAAAATAGAATGTAAACGAGAGTAATTATGATTATAATATTTTACATATTAACATTTCTGGAAATTTCTTTCATATTTTTCTATATCCGAAAAAAAGCAAAATCAGGAGAAAAGAAAAGGTTGATTTTATTAGAGCCATTTTCCTTTTTCTCCATTTGTTGGTTGGTGCTCTATAACTTGGTGCCAATACTTATGGTGGCCAATAACAATTACTATTATGAAGAAGGCTATTCTACATTCAGTATTGTGTATAGTAAATTTCTACTTACGGTATTTTACTTTTTTACCTATGTTTTTTTCTTAGTTGTAAAAAACTCGTTTAAAACCCCTAAAATATTAATAGGAATAACCCAGAAGAAATTAAATTTCCCTGAAAAATTTCTACTTTATCTGTACTTTTTCTTTACTGTAGCTGTTTCAATAGCCTATATAAATCATATATTTAGATTTGGTGTTGGGAATTATTTTCAGAATAGAATAGTTATAAACAAAGGACTTGGCTTCATTACCTTAATCATATATTCTAGTAACATATTAGCATTGGCTTTGTTTATTAACATGTTCATTTCTAAAAGCAAATCATTTGTAAGCCTATTGAAAAAGGTTGTGATATATTCTTCTATCTTATTGTTTGCAACAATATACCTTTTAATTGGTAGTAGGCTTTCTGTTCTATTATTGGTTATTCAAATACTGTTTGTCTATATCTATTTGAAGAAAAAGATAAACAGAAAGTTTGTAGTTAGGACAGGAGCAATTTTGTTCACTTTAGTTTTGGCTCTTTCCTTTTTTGGTTTTTTTAGAGTGAGAATAAAACATAAGGGTAAAAATCTTTATGCTGAGTTTGCCAAGGTTTTTGTAGAGAAAATATCATATAATATTGTAGCTAACTTCGGTAAGTATGAAAATATGGTATGGATGAATGACAATTTGGATGGTTGGAATTCTCTGTACGGGAAAACGTTTCTGGCAGGGTTTACAAATGTCGTACCTAGAAAAATATGGAAGAACAAGCCATTGGGAGGTGGGCCGGAATTGAGAAATTGGATAAAGCCAGGGAGCTATAACTTGGAATCTAAAAATGCAAGAAACATAACATCGTATACTACTGGACTGCCAACAGAAGCTTATATGAATTTTAATGTGTTTGGAATTGTGTTAATACCGTTTTTCCTAGCATTTTTCCTTGCTCTGTTAAATAAGATGTTGGCAGGGTTGGATGGTAACATACTTCAACTTTCAATATATATCTATCTATTAATTTCGTTAGCATTTGTGTTTCAATATGGTGAGTTCTTAGGAATGTTCTCTAGGACATTGTTTTCATGTGCGCCATTTCTTGTCATTAAATTCTTTGGAAGATTTAAGTATGTTTTAAAACGATGAAAATTAAAAAAATATGTTTAATTATTCGAGAGTCCAATTTAGACGATCGCGTAAGGTTATCAAAAACAATAAATTATTTAACAAATAATGATTATTCGTTGCAATTATGGAAAAAGAAGGGGGATGTACAGGTTAATTTTATAACAAAGAGTATTTCTAAGACCTATGACAATAAGATGGTGGAATATGTAATATGGACAATTAAATTGTTTATAAGATTACTTTTCACAAGAAGAATCGGTGTTATTTTTGTTTCTGGATTTGAAAGTGCTCTTATGGTTTATTTGAGAAGTTTCTTTATTAAAACAGAATACATATTTGATAACCCGGATAATTTTTATCAATCTAAAAACTTTTCCCCTTCATTAAGGAACAGGGTGTTGAATATTGAAAAAAGAGTTATTGAGAGGTCAATGTTTACAGTCGTTCCTGATGCCTCCAGAATAGGAGGGTATAATCTCCCTAAGGATAAGTTTAAAATATTGAAAAATTTTCCTAGTAAGAATGATTTGAAAGAATCGTTGAAGAGGCAAAATACCAAAAAAGAAAAATTAGTCATATACATTAATGGTTGGCTGGTTCCTACCAGAGGGCTTAAAATGATTTCAAATTTTATAAACCGTTTGGAAGAAGGTTTGAACTTAAAGATAATTATTGCGGGTAAAAAAGAAGGTTTAGATGGTATACTTGAAAGCAAATACGTAGAATATTTAGGAGTGGTAGATGCCATTACGTCGTTGTCAACATATCATGAATCAGATTTGATTTTTACATTTTACGACCCGAGTTTGGAAATAAACAGAAAGGCAAGCCCCAACAAATGGGGAGATGCCATAATTACTAAAACAGTTCCGGTGTTAAATGATGGAATAGAAACCATACCTAAATATTTTCCGAAAGGAGGTTATTTCAACATAAAATATGACGATTACAATGCTTTGTACGATTTGATAATGAACATATACAAAGACGATACATTATTAAAAAATAAAAAAATAGCATTAGAAAAAAACCCACCGTATTTTTGGGAGGATCAAATGCAAAACATTCTAGGATAAGATGCTTAAAGATAAAACATTACTAATTACAGGAGGAACAGGATCGTTTGGAAATGCGGTACTTACACGTTTTTTGAATACAGATCATTTTAAGGAAATACGAATTTTCTCGAGAGATGAAAAGAAACAAGACGATTTGAGACGCAAGTTGGCAAGCCCAAAAGTGAAATTTTACATAGGAGATGTCAGAGATTATCGTTCGGTTGAAACAGCTGTTAGAGGAGTCGATTACATCTTTCATGCAGCAGCATTGAAACAAGTGCCATCCTGTGAGTTTTTTCCTGTCGAAGCGGTGAAAACAAATGTTTTGGGTACAGAGAATGTTTTGGAGGCTGCCATTAACCATAAAGTTAAGAATGTAGTTGTTTTAAGCACCGACAAGGCCGTTTATCCAATTAATGCAATGGGTATTTCAAAGGCCATGATGGAAAAGGTGTTGGTTGCCAACTCCAGGAATGCAGGAGAAACCATAATTTCAGGAACACGTTATGGAAATGTCATGGCATCAAGGGGATCGGTGATTCCCTTATTTGTAGATCAGATAAAAAGAGGAGAAGCTTTGACATTGACAGATCCGAACATGACACGTTTTATGATGACTTTGGAAGACGCAGTGGATTTGGTCCTATTTGCCTTTAAGCATGCCAACCCAGGAGATATGTTTGTCCAAAAAGCACCTGCAGCAACCATTGAGGTCTTGGCAGAAGCTTTGCAAGAATTGTATTCGGTAAACAGGCCCATTAAGGTTATCGGTACGCGACATGGTGAGAAATTGTATGAGTCCCTATTGACTAGAGAAGAAAAGGTAAAAGCCGAAGATTTGGGCGACTATTATAGAATACCATCAGATAACAGAGATTTGAATTATTCTAATTTTTTCTCGGAAGGGGAAGTCGATATGAATACCGTTGAAGATTACCACTCCCATAATACAGAGCGATTAGACAAGGAAGGCATGAAGAAGTTGTTGCTTAAATTGGAATTTATTAATCAAGACTTAAAAGCATAATTTGAAAGGGTTGTTACCAGAATTAATAAAAGGAGGTTTTTATAAAGACGAAAGAGGCCAAATAGACTTTGTAAACGACTTTGATTTGTCTAAAATTAAGAGAATGTATTTTACCCAAAATAGTTCTGTTGGTTTTTTTAGAGCTTGGCAAGGGCATAAAATTGAGAGTAGGTGGTTTTTTTGTGTGAAAGGAAACTTTAGCATTAAATTGATTAAAATAGATGATTGGTTGAATCCCTCAGAGGACTTGGAGATTATTGAATACACTTTAGAGGAAAACGAGCCACAAGTGTTGTTCATACCTCCAGGGTATGTGAATGGTTTCAAGGCAATTACGGAAGACTCTAAATTAATGATACTATCAGATTACAAGCTTAATGAAATAGAAAATGACGAGGTGAGGTTTGACAGTGAAAAATGGATAAAATAAAAAGAATGAAAAAAGTTGGTATAACAGGGCAAGCTGGTTTCATGGGAAGTCATCTTTATAATTTTTTAGGTACCAAAAAGGAAGAAATAAAATTAATTGATTTTAAGCGATCCTATTTTCAGGATCAAGATGAATTGGAAGTTTTTGTTGGAAATTGCGATGTCATCGTTCATATAGCGGCCATGAATCGACACGAAGATCAACAGGTAATATACAACACGAATGTAGGATTGGTAAATCAACTCATTGCTGCCTGTGAAGCTACAAGTTCTACTCCTAAGGTCATATTTTCTTCATCTACCCAGGAAGATAAAGATAATCTTTACGGGCAATCCAAGAGAGATGGGAGAAAGGCCCTTGAAAACTGGGCGAAAGAGTCTGGTGGAAGTGTCTCATCTTTGGTAATACCCAATGTGTTTGGTCCTTTTGGAAAACCGTTTTACAATTCGTTCATAGCGACTTTTTGTCACCAAATAATAAAAGGCGATACACCAACAATACATAGCGACAGTGAAGTCAATCTCATTTATATTAATGAACTTAGCGAGGTTTTTTACAATGAAGTTGTTTTGGAGGCGTCAGAGAGCGTTTCTAATAAGATTGTGGAATATACCTATGCAAGGAGAGTTTCAGAAATATTGGGCTTGTTAAATGGTTATAAAACGTCGTATTATGACAATGGCGTGGTTGTAGATTTAAGGAACTCATTTGAGTTGGCTCTGTTCAATACGTTCACGAGTTTCATTCCTAAGGACTATTTTCCTAGAAAATATACGAAACACACAGATAATAGGGGGGCATTTGTGGAAATTATGAGAGCCAATACCTCTGGGCAATCTTCCTACTCGACTACGGTACCTGGTATAACTAGAGGGAATCATTACCATACAAGAAAAGTAGAACGTTTTGCCGTAATAAGTGGAAAGGCTAGAATTCAATTGCGTAAAATAAATACAGATGAAGTCATAAATTACGAATTGGATGGAAATACTCCAGCATATGTAGACATGCCAATTTGGTACACTCATAACATTACCAACATTGGTGATACAGAACTTATTACTTTGTTTTGGATTAATGAGCCGTACAATCCTGATGATCCCGACACATATTTTATAGAAGTATAGAAATTGACAATTAAAACTATTTGATATAATTGTTGTGGTTTTTATTTAATTTTTTCTAAGCATAATAAAAAGGCTATTTTTGCAGCAGCAAATTTTTAGAATGAAAAGATTAAAAGTATTAACAGTCGTAGGGACACGTCCCGAGATTATAAGACTTGCTTGTGTCATGCAAGCTTTAGATAAAGAAGAAGCAATTGATCACATATTGGTTCATACAGGTCAAAATTATGATTATGAGTTGAATGAGATCTTTTTTGACGATTTGGGAATTAGAAAACCAGATTACTTTCTTGGAGCTGCAGGTAAAAACGCAACAGAGACGGTTGGTAACATCTTAATTAAAGTTGATCCAATCCTTGAAAAGGAAAACCCAGATGCATTTTTGGTTTTAGGGGATACTAACTCTTGCCTATGTGCAATTCCTGCCAAAAAACGTAAAATACCTATCTTCCATATGGAAGCAGGAAACAGGTGTTTCGACCAAAGAGTACCAGAAGAAACCAATAGGAAGATTGTAGATCACATTTCGGATGTGAATCTAACATACAGTAGCATAGCTAGAGAGTATTTGCTTAGAGAAGGATTGTCTCCAGATAGAATAATTAAGACAGGCAGCCCGATGTACGAGGTCTTAAATAAGTTCAAGGCTAAAATAGAAGCTTCAAATGTGTTGGAAACTTTAAATCTAGAGCCAAACAAATTTTTTGTCGTATCATCTCATAGAGAAGAAAACATTAGCAACCCCAAAAATTTTGAAGGATTGATAACATCCTTGAACAAGATTGCAGAACTATACGACTATCCAATAATTGTTTCTACGCATCCAAGGACAAGGAACATGCTAAATGACAAAGCATTGAAGACTCATGAAAACATTCAATTTTTAAAACCATTGGGTTTTTCAGATTATAACGCACTACAAATGCATTCATATGCTGTTTTATCGGATTCTGGTACGATATCGGAAGAATCGTCAATTCTAAATTTTAAGGCATTGAACATAAGAGATGCGCATGAAAGACCAGAAGCAATGGAAGAAGCTTCTGTGATGATGGTGGGATTGAATCCAGAACGTATCTTGCAAGGTTTGATAGCTTTGAAAAGCCAAAAACTCAATCCGGAAAGAAACTTCAGGGAAGTGTATGATTATTCGATACCGAATGTTTCGGAAAAAATGGTTAGAATAATAATTTCTTATACGGATTATATTAATAGAGTTGTTTGGTCCAAACATTAAGATGAAAGTACTTTTTATATCACAATATTTTTATCCTGAGGTTTTTAAGGGAAATGAAATTGTTTTTGATTTCGCTAAAAAAGGCTATGATGTAACTGTTTTAACAGGAAAACCAAATTATCCTAAAGGCGATTTCTATGAAGGTTATAGCTTTTTTGGAAAAAAAGAAGAAACCATAAAAGGAGTAAAGATACTTAGATCTCCACTTTTCCCTAGAAAAAGTGGAAAAGCAATCCCCTTGGCCTTAAATTATTTGTCTTTTATCTTTTTTTCATACTTTACTGTATTATTTAGGGTTAAAGATAAATATGACATAATCTTTGTTCAGCAATTGTCCCCAGCAACAATGGCTTTACCGGGGTTGTGGGTAAAGAAAAAACAAAAAATACCTATGGTTTTATGGGTTTTGGATTTGTGGCCGGAAAGTGTAATAGCAACTACTAGTTTGAAAAAAGGTAGAGTTATTGATTTTATAGAAAAATTGGTAAGAAAAATATATGCAAAATCCGATGTGATTTTGGTGAGTTCAAAATCATTTAAAAAAAGTATTCAGAATAAATGTGAGGATAAAAACAAAAACATCCAATATTTCCCTAACTGGGCAGAAGATGTTTTTGTTAATGTAAAAGAGACTAGCATTCAAATTCCAGAACTCCCTGAAGGATTTAATGTTATGTTTGCAGGTAATGTAGGTGAATCACAAGGATTTGAAGCTATTTTAGATGCAGCCGAAAAAACAAAGGAAGAAACTATAAATTGGATTGTTGTAGGAGATGGGCGCAAGTTAAATTGGCTAAAGAAGGAAGTAAAAGAACGAAATCTGACCAAAGTTTACCCTTTAGGGAGATACCCATTGGAAACAATGCCTCATTTTTTTAAAAAGGCAGATGCAATGTTGGTGTCTTTGAAAGATACACCAGTTTTTGGAATCACAGTTCCTGCCAAAGTTCAAGCCTACATGGCTTCTGGGAAAATGATTTTAGGAATGATAAATGGAGAAGGCAAAGATTTAATTAACGAATCTAAATGTGGGTATGCCGTAGCTGCAGAAGATTCATCATCACTTTCTGAAAAAGCGATAAAACTATTATATTCATCAGAAAAGGAAAGAAACGAAATGGAAAGCAATGCATTAAAATACTATCAAGGGAATTTTTCTAAGGAGAAATTGTTTTCTAACTTAGAAAACCTTTTTCAAGCTTATAATTAACAAGAAAACCAATATAATCTAATACTTGATCTAAATGCTTTCTCATATAATTATTTTTGTCACTCTATTTATTATAGAGATAGCTTACATTAAAATAGCACGCTCCAAAAACATTAAGGATAACCCTAATCATAGAAGTGCACATTCTGTTCCAACAATAAGAGGAGGAGGCATCATCATATTGTTTTCAATTATACTATATGCGATATTCTATCAAACGGACGAAACATTCTTGTGTTTTTTCACAGGCATTGTACTCGTTTCAATCGTTAGTTTTATTGATGATTTGATAACACTGTCATCCAAACTTAGAATAGCAGTCCACCTAATAGCTTTCTCTCTATTGTTTTACGGCTTGGATCTAATACAGTTTAATTCTTTTATTTCTGTGGTCATCATATTATTTGCGTACATATTCTCATTAGGCTTTCTCAACATCTATAATTTCATGGATGGAATTAATGGGATAACTTTTTTGAATGCTTTAATAACATTTGCTACCTTTCTGTATATAAATGAGTTTCACATCCCTTTTGTCAATTCCAATTTATTGATTGTTTTAATTATGGCTATGGTCGTTTTTGGGTTTTTTAACTTTAGAACGAAAGCTGTTTGTTTTGCTGGTGATATTGGAAGTATTTCAATTGGCTTTTCAATATTGTTTTTGGTAATAAAATTGTATTTGGAGAGTGAGAATCCAATGGTGTTTTTAATACTGTCTGTTTATTTAATAGATGGAGGGTGGACTATTTTTGAACGTATATTAAGAAAAGAAAATATATTTGAAGCGCATAAGAGACACCTTTATCAAATTATGGCTAACGATTTCAAGATTTCACACCTAAAAGTATCTACAGGTTATTTTCTTTCGCAATTGATGATTAATATGACATTGATAATGTGTTTGTCATATGAAATAAATGCAATATTGGTCTTAGGGCTTGTATTTGCAATGTTTTCAATTGTTTATTTGCTTGTTAAAATAAAGTCTATCGAAAAATTAAAAAAATAATATGAAGTCACATATAGCTCTTTCTTCGCCTCATTTGGGAGAAAATGAATTAAATTACATTGAAAGTGCTATACTTAGAAACGAAGTTTCAAATTTTGGTGAGAATCTAATGTCTTTTGAAAAAAAATTGGAAGGCTATTTACAGCAGGATTCACATGTGGCTTGTTTATCTTCTGGAACAGCTGCAATTCATATGGCTCTGGTTCAATTGGGGATTGGTTATCAAGATGAGGTTTTATGTCAATCCTTTACATTTTCTGCTACAGCAAATCCAATAATTTATCAAGGTGCCACACCTGTTTTTGTAGACAGCGAGGAAGACACATGGAATATATGCCCAATACACTTGGAGGAAGCTATTATAGACAGGATATCCAAAGGGAAAAGGCCTAAAGCAATAGTTATTGTCCATTTGTTTGGTATGCCAGCCAAAATGAATGCTATTATGGGTGTTGCAGAGAAATACAACATTCCCATAGTAGAGGATGCCGCTGAGGCTTTGGGTTCTAAATATAGAGGCATAAAATGTGGTACGTTTGGTACATATTCAATACTTTCATTTAACGGTAATAAAATTATAACTACTTCAGGGGGTGGTGCCTTGATTTGTAAGTCTAAGGATAAGAAGGAAAAGACTGTTTTCTACGCAACTCAAGCAAGAGATAAAGCGCCGCATTATGAACATTCGGAAATAGGCTATAATTACAGGATGAATAACATAAGTGCTGGTATTGGTCGTGGTCAGATGCAAGTTTTGGATAAGTACGTGCTTTTAAGACGAAAAGTGAATGTCTTTTACAAAACGGTCTTCAAAGATGTAAAAAGCATAAGGGTAATGGTCGAACCCAATGGGGATTATTATTCTAATTTTTGGTTAAGTTGCATTGTCATTGATGAATCTGCGAAGTTTACAACCGAAGAGTTTAGGGTGGCGCTGGAAAAAGAGAATATAGAAACAAGACCACTATGGAAACCAATGCATTTGCAGCCAGTTTTTAAAGACTATCCATACTATGGAGAGAACGTCTCTGAGAAACTATTTAAGACAGGGTTGTGTCTGCCAAGTAGCTCAAATCTAACCGAAGAAGACTTTACTAGAATAAAGTCGGTTATTATGACATTTATACAGCATTTTTAGGCTTTATCAATGTAATCTATGGTTATATTTCTATATTGTAATTATAATTAAGATATTTGCTGTCTATAAGTTATTACCCAAATGCTCAAAAAAACAAAACAAGCTTTAAGACAAGTATTGGAATCTAGTCGGAAAAAGATAGATTTTAAAAATATAGGTTATTTACCGCGCTGGGCTATTTTATGTTTTGATTCTACAATTCTTTTATTGGCAATTGTTATCACTAAGGTTATAGTGAGTAACTTACAGAAGATTAACTACATCTCTTTTTTTCCAACAAGTCAGGAGTTTATAGTTATTTTGGTCAATATTCTGTTTTTTATTTTATTCAGAACCTATGCAGGATTAATTAGACATTCAACATTTATAGATGCTGTGAAATTTTTCCTTGCCTCTGCTTCAACATTGGTGGCAGTCTTGGGAATTCATTACATATATCTATTAATTACGGGAGAAACTCTTCTTTTGGTACCGGAATTACTGGTGTATTCCATAATATCCTTTTGTGGTTTGTTCTTGTTTAGAGTGATGGTAAAACAGGTTTTTGAAGTCTATTTCAGTTATCGTTACGCCGAATCCCAATTAAATGTCTTGGTTTACGGTACAGATGAAAATGCCATAGCAATAGCCAGTGCATTGCGATCGGAGAAACCAACCAGATACAAGGTAATTGGTTTTATCGACAAAGAGGATAAGAATAGAAGTAAGGAGATATTGGGATTGCCTATTATTCATCTAAATAGAAAGGCCGCAGTTTTGTTGAGAATCTATAGAGCTCAGGCATTGATATTGGTAGATAGTGAGTTAACCAAAGAACAAAGCATAGAGATAGTGGATAATTGTTTGGAGCATAACTTCAAAGTTTTCAGAGCTCCTTTGATTTCCGATATTGAAAACAATACGAACCTTTCAAATCAAATTCAAAATATCCAAATCGAGGATATTTTGGAAAGAGAGCCAATACGGTTGGATAATAAACTTGTAGCTAAAGAAATATATAACAAATGTATTTTGGTTACTGGAGGGGCAGGGTCTATTGGAAGTGAGATTGTCAGGCAAGTGGCTAGCTATAGGCCAAGTAAACTCATTATTCTGGATCAGGCTGAATCACCATTGTATCAAATACAATTGGAGATAAAACATAATTTCCCTCATCTGGCTTTCGAGGCAATCATAGCAGATGTTAGAAACATAAAAATCATTGACGAGGTTTTTAGTAAATACAAACCCAATGTGATTTACCATGCAGCGGCCTACAAACACGTACCATTAATGGAAAACTATCCATCGGAAGCTGTTTTTGCAAACATACTTGGAACTAAGAACATTGCAGACCTATCGTGTAAATACAATGCAGAAAAGTTTGTAATGGTATCTACGGATAAAGCTGTAAACCCAAGTAATGTTATGGGGGCTTCTAAGCGTATTGCGGAGATTTACGTACAAGCACTTCAGGAGAAAGTAAAGAGCAAAACAAAATCAAACACCAATTTTGTAACAACAAGATTTGGAAATGTGTTGGGATCCAATGGATCTGTTGTTCCATTGTTTAAAAAACAAATAGAGGAAGGAGGGCCACTTACCATAACGCATCCGGATATCATAAGATATTTTATGACCATTCCAGAAGCTTGTCAATTGGTCATAGAAGCTGGGGCAATGGGAAATGGAGGAGAAATATTCATTTTTGATATGGGGGAGGCCGTTAAAATTATTGATTTGGCTAAGAAAATTATAAGATTAGCAGGATTTGTACCATATAAAGACATAGACATTAAAGTGATAGGGTTAAGGCCAGGTGAAAAGTTATACGAAGAATTGTTAAACGAGAAATCAAAAACACTACCAACGTATAATGATAAGATAATGATAGCTAAAATCGAAACCTATGAGTATGACTTCATAAGTGAAGGGATTTTAGATTTGATAGAAATAGCGAAAGAAGGAGATAAAAACCTTATCGTGAAGAAAATGAAAGGAATAGTCCCAGAATTTTTAAGTATGAATTCAGATTTTGAGACTTTAGATAAAAAGATAGTATAAATTCATCGTTCTTTGGTGTAATCCTATGAAATGATGTCACATATGCTTTTTAACAAGGAATGATTAATAGTTGGAATAAATGAAAATAACAGTAGTAGGGACAGGATATGTAGGTTTGGTAACAGGCACATGTTTGGCAGAAACGGGAAACGATGTTCTTTGTATAGATATTGACGAAAACAAGGTAAAGCAAATGCAGCAGGGAGAAGTGCCAATATATGAACCGCATTTGGATGTGTTGTTTGAAAGGAACATTAAGGCAAATCGATTGAGGTTTTCGACAAATCTAGAAGAAGGATTAAGTCATGGAGATATCATTTTCTTGGCATTGCCAACTCCAGAAGATGAAGATGGTTCTGCCGATTTAAAATATATATTGGGTGTTGCAGACGATATAGGAAAACTAATAACGGACTATAAGGTCATAGTCGATAAAAGTACGGTTCCAGTAGGAACATCGGATAAAGTCAAAGCAGCTATTTCGAAGAATACAACTATAGATTTCGATGTCGTATCCAACCCAGAATTCTTAAGAGAAGGATTTGCCGTAGATGATTTTTTAAAACCAGAACGTATAGTTGTTGGTTCAAGTAGTGAAAGAGCAATTGCTCTTATGGAGAAACTATATAAGCCATATGTGAGATCTGGAAATCCTATCATTGTGATGGACGAAAAATCAGCCGAGCTCACCAAATATGCATCAAATTCATTTTTGGCAGCAAAAATTACGTTTATGAACGAAATCGCCAACTTTTGCGAGAAAGTTGGAGCAGATGTGGATAAAGTTAGGATAGGAATGGGAACAGATTCTCGTATTGGAAAACGATTTTTGTTTCCAGGCATAGGGTATGGAGGGTCCTGCTTCCCAAAAGATGTAAAGGCATTGCACAAGTCTGGAAAAGACAACAATTATGACTTTAAAATATTGGATGCCGTTATTTCAATCAATGCCAAGCAAAAACTGGTGTTGATACCAAAAATAGAGGATCATTTCAATAATGATTTAAGTGGGAAAACCATAGCTGTATGGGGGTTGGCATTTAAACCAGAAACAGATGATATTAGAGAAGCTCCAGCATTGGATATAATAGATAGTTTGTTGGAATCTGGTTGCAGCATAACTGCCTTTGATCCAGAAGCTATGCCAAATGTGGAACGAAAATTAAAAGGCAAAATCAAATTTGCCGATAGCATGTATGATACTTTGGAGCAAGCAGATGCTTTAGTCATCTGTACGGAATGGAGTATTTTTAGAACACCTAATTTTGATAAGATAAGACAACGAATGGCTGGAAATGTCATTTTTGATGGAAGAAACCTTTACGATGTCAAAGATGTCGAAAACGAAGGGTTTAAATATGTTTCAATAGGAAGATGATGAACAATAAAAAGGTATTAATTACTGGGGCAGCTGGGTTTTTAGGCTCGCATTTATGCGATCGTTTTATTGGAGAAGGATATAATGTCATCGGAATGGATAACTTTATAACTGGAGACAAGAAAAACATAAAACACCTTTCAGGTAACTCAAGGTTCAGTTTTCTTGAACATGATGTCACGGAATTTATAGAGATAGAAGGAGATTTGGACTACATATTGCATTTTGCATCCCCAGCTAGTCCAATAGATTATCTTAAAATACCTATTCAAACATTGAAAGTGGGCTCATTGGGCACTCATAATCTATTGGGTGTGGCAAAGGCCAAAAAAGCAAGGTTGTTAATTGCATCGACCTCGGAAGTGTATGGAGATCCATTGGTTCATCCACAAACAGAAGAATACTATGGAAATGTAAATACAATTGGTCCTAGAGGAGTTTATGATGAAGCCAAGCGATTTCAAGAGTCCATAACTATGGCCTATCATAGATTTCATGGATTGGAAACAAGGATAGTAAGGATATTTAACACCTATGGACCAAGGATGCGACTCAATGATGGAAGAGTTATTCCTGCATTTATGGGACAGGCACTTAGAGGGGAGGACTTGACTGTTTTTGGAGATGGATCACAAACGCGCTCATTCTGTTATGTAGATGACCAGGTGGAGGGGATATATAGGTTGCTGTTAAGCAATTATTCAAGTCCAGTGAACATTGGTAACCCTCATGAGATTACAATAAAGGATTTCGCAGAGGAAATCATAAAACTAACAGGAACGTCTCAAAAAGTCATATATAAAGATTTGCCAGTAGATGACCCTATGCAAAGACAGCCCGATATTTCCCTAGCTAAAAAGCTATTAAATTGGGAGCCAAAGGTAGGTAGAGCAGAAGGTATGCGTATAACCTTTGACTACTTTAAGAATTTAAGCGAAGAAGAATTATATAAAAGTGAGCATAAAGATTTTTCAAGTTATAACAACAAATAGTTTATGGAGTATAAACGCGGAAGGTATTCGTGGCTTTTAAGACCTTTTCTTGTCATTTTTGACATTGCAGTCATTAATGTACTGGCGTTTTATTTCTTTGATTTCAATGAAGAAAACCTATACTTCTTCTCTTATGACTTTTTAAACAACAAACATTTCTTATACCTGATATATTCAGTGGAGTTGTGGATATTGTCGACATCATTGATGAGTTTTTACAAGGTCTATCGCTATACTTCATTGCTTAACGTAATGTCTTTGATAATGAAGCAATTGCTTGTTTATAGCATTGTGTTTTTGGCTTTTGTAGGAGCGTTTAGAAGTATAAACATTCAAGCTTTTGCAATGCTAAAGTACTTGTTGTGTTCATTTGCTATAATCAGCTTGATAAAATTGTTGAGCTATTATACTCTAAAGACATACCGTTCTTATTTGCAAGGGAACGTGAGGCGTGTTGTTATTATAGGAAAAAGTGAAGGAGCAAATGAGTTGAAATCGCTCTTCACTCAAAAAAAGGAACTAGGATATAATTTGCTGGCAACATTTAGCGATTCTAAAAGCAATGGACAAACTGGTAGTGTTGCAGATAGTTTTACCTACTTGAAAGAGAATGCGGGAATAGATGAAATTTACTGTGCCATAGATGAGTTGACTGAAAAGCAGGTTAACGATTTCGTGAAATATGCCAACATCAATCATTGTAACATCAAGTTCATACCCAATACAAAAAGATTGTTTACCAAGAGGCTCAAAACGGATTTCTATAATTATTTGCCCGTATTGTCTATTCAAGAAGTAGCTTTGAACAATGATTTCAACAAATTGGTAAAACGAACTTTTGATGTTGTTTTTTCATTGTTCATTATTATCTTCATTTTGTCATGGGTATCCATAATACTTTTTGTTTTGGTGAAATTAGAGTCCAAGGGGCCTTTGTTCTATAAGCATAAACGTAATGGGATAAATTACAAAGAGTTTAATTGTTATAAGTTCAGGTCACTTAGGACCTTGGGAGAAATCAAGGGAACCTATGTTAAGCAAAATGATACAAGAGTCACCAAAATAGGAAAATTTCTAAGAAAGACCAGTATTGATGAATTGCCACAATTTATCAATGTTCTAAAAGGAGATATGTCTGTGGTTGGGCCTAGACCACATATGCTAACCTACACGGAGGATTACTCCAAGAAGATAGACAGATACAATTTTATTTTCAGACACAATGTTAAACCTGGTATATCTGGATTAGCACAGATAAAGGGATACAGAGGAGAGATAAAATCTGATGAGGATATTATCAATCGTATAAAATATGATATCTTTTATATTGAAAATTGGTCTTTGTTGTTGGATATGAAAATTATATTTCAAACTATAGTCCATATCTTCATAGGACAGGACAAAGCATATTAAAACTTAAAATTTGAAGAGCTTGGTTTCCATAATAACACCTATGTTTAATTCTGAGGCATTCGTAACAGAAACCATAAATAGCGTCATAAATCAAAGTTATACCAATTGGGAGTTGTTGCTTGTTGACGACAAATCTACCGACAAGACTGTGGAAACTGTTAAAGCCTTCATGGAGGAATATCCAAATGTGAGATTACTGGTCAACGAAACCAATTCCGGGGCGGCAATATCCAGAAACAAGGGTATAATGGAGGCAAAAGGAGAATATATAGCTTTTTTGGATGCAGACGATTTATGGAAACCAGAGAAACTTGAAAAGCAATTGGCTTTTATGCAAGCAGAAAACTGTGAAGTTAGCTTTACGAGTTATGAGCAAATAGACGAAGAGGGGAAACCATTGAACAAGTTGATAATGGCATTGCCCATTTTAAGCTATGAGAAATATCTTAAAAGTAACTACATTGGTAATTTGACGGGAATCTACAATGCAAGGACCCTAGGTAAGATAACATCTCCCAACCTACGCAAACGTCAAGATTGGTTAATATGGTTGGCAGCAATAAAAAAATCTGGTAAACCAGCGAAGGGAGTCCAAGAATCTCTCGCTTATTATCGTGTTAGGGAAAATTCCATGTCTTCCAATAAGTTTAATTTGTTGAAATACAATTACGCGGTCTATAAAAAAGGATTGGGTTTTTCAACGTCAAAGTCCTTGTATTGCATGCTGGTATTTTTAAAAGAGCACTTTTTAGTGAAATCCAAACAAACCATTATTTTAAATAAGAGGTAAATTGCTTCAATTTACCGCTTTTAGCACGTTCTAATGTCGTTTTGCGTTCAAAGACAACAGTTAGTCCAGATTCTAAATATTTGGCTATGGCTTCTTTTATACGGTTTATATTTTCTTCAGAAAGGACCTCGGTACTTACATAGTTAATTTTAAAAGCATCGGTTTTCAGTTGTTCAATGATAAATTCCTTTACATTGGAATCGTCTTCGATTATGGTCTTGGTAACATAGTAAAAAGTTAGCCCGGCAGCACTTTTACCACTAGGCAAAACAGCGATGTCATTAGTGCGCCCTACTAGTTTTTTTAGAATGGGCTTTCTAAGTGTGCTAGCTTCCATGAGAGAGCCAATGTCACCCAATTCATACCTAATGAAAGGATGTGCCTTGTTATAGAGCGAAGTAATGACAATTTTACCTTCTTGACCATATGGAACAGATTGATTGTTTTCGTCAAGGATTTCAATAAATAGATCCTCGCTATTTACAAGCCATTCATCGTTGGTATTCTGGAAAGCAATCAAACCCAGCTCGGCTGCTCCATATTCGTTTACGACAGGAATGCCGAATTGTTTTTCCAGAAGAACCTTGTCATTGTCAAAAAGCATTTCCGAAGTCACGATACATACATTTAAACTTGGGCAAACAGATTTTAAAATGATTTCTTTGCGTTCCAAGAATTTGGCGAACTGAACAATGGAACTCGTATAACCGTTGATATAATCGAAAGCTGTAGATTTGAACTTATCGAGGTTTTTCTCCAATTGGGAATCACTCAAATCAAAAACCGAAAACCGAAAACGACGACTCAAAAAGTCTTTTAGACGCTCCTTGTAATAACCTTTTTTATTCAATGGGATACCATAGAAACGAGCTTGTTTGGAAGTGTTGAAATCCAAATCGTACCAACCATATCTATCTATGAAACCAGACCAAGTTATGGCATGGCAATATTTGTCCTTGGCAAAGATAAAAGGAGTGCCAGATGAGCCAGAAGTTTTGTGAACATGGCAATTTTTTTTAGAAAACCCTTTGGACAGCCTATTTCCCAAAGGTTGCTGCAAATCCAGTTTTGTAATGATGGGAATGCTTTTCCAATCTTTTGGATTGGCATGAGTCGCTATTTGCCTGTAAAAAGAATTGTTCAGCAAATGGTAATTTACAATTGCTTCTCGTTGTTCGTGAAAATAACCTTCATAATCGGCATCGCTCAAATTCTTAATTGACTCATAGGCAAGGTTGGCTTCTTTGATAGGGAAGCCATTGAGTCGCAGAGAAAGGTCAAATAAATTCAAAAGAAAAACGTATAAATATGTTTATGTAAAGTAAATAATTATTTTTGCGCAAACAACACAAACTATGACTATTTTAATACTAGGATCTGGAGGAAGAGAACATACAATTGCTTGGAAATTGGCACAAAGCCCAAAATGCGAAAAACTATTCGTAGCACCAGGAAATTCGGGAACAGCTGAAGTTGCCGAAAATGTAAATATTAAAGTAACCGACTTCGAGGCAATTAGAACACTAGTTCAAGAACAGAAGATCGATATGGTCGTTGTTGGCCCAGAAGATCCTTTGGTACAAGGCATTCACGATTTCTTTTTAAATGATGAGTCACTTAAGGATGTAGCAGTGATTGGGCCTCAAAGGGCAGCAGCAGAATTGGAGGGAAGCAAGGAGTTTGCCAAGGAGTTTTTGTTTAGGCACAACATCCCTACGGCTGCATACCAAAGTTTCAATAGTGGAAATGTGGAAGAAGGTTATGCCTTTTTGGAAACATTAAAGCCACCATATGTCTTGAAAGCCGATGGTTTGGCAGCAGGAAAAGGAGTTGTCATCCTTGATGATTTAAATGAAGCCAAAGCAGAATTGAAGGCAATGTTGATAGATGCAAAGTTTGGTGCTGCAAGTACCAAAGTGGTAATCGAAGAGTTTTTGGATGGGATAGAGTTGAGTTGCTTCGTATTGACAGATGGTAAAAACTATAAGATTTTACCAACTGCAAAAGATTACAAGCGAATAGGGGAAGGAGATACGGGCTTGAACACAGGAGGAATGGGAGCAATTTCTCCAGTACCTTTTGCAGATGAAGAGTTTATGTCTAAAATTAAGGAGCGCATAGTAATCCCAACAATAAAGGGCTTTGAAAAAGACAATTTGCCATATAAGGGATTTGTGTTCATCGGACTGATCAAGGTAGGCAATGATCCTTTTGTAATAGAATACAATGTGCGATTGGGGGATCCTGAGACGGAAGTCGTATTGCCTCGTTTGAAAAATGACTTGGTTGAAGTGTTTGAAGCAGTAGCAAACCAGACTCTGGACACTATAAAGATAGAAATAGATGAGCGAGCAGCTACGACTGTTATGTTGGTGTCTGGCGGGTATCCTGAAGCATATGAAAAAGGAAAGGAAATTTCCGGAATAGGAACTATCGAGGATTCCATTGCCTTTCATGCAGGAGCTATTCTAAAAGATGGGAAAACAATAACTTCTGGAGGAAGGGTAATGGCTATTACCAGTTATGGGGAAACGTATATGGAAGCCATAAAAAAATCTTATCAAAATATAGAAAAACTACATTTTGATAAGATGAATTATCGAAAGGATATTGGTTTCGATTTATAGTATATACCGATTAAAGATAAGAGTGTGATGACACGCTCTTGTCTTCTTCGTTGTTGTCGCTGTGTTTTTTCAATTGAAGCATCCAGTATACAAATGCAACAGAACAAATAGCCATAAAAAACCAGTTCATGAAGTTTGCAGACCACCAGTTTTCCAACTCTAAGGCTCTTAAAGCATCAAAAGGAGCAAACAATACATTTACAAATAAATCCTGGATTGCGTAAAATAAATCTTTCATAGTAGTATATTTATAGGGCAAAAATACAAAAACTGATAATGATTACAAGTATTTTTAGTAAATCTAAACCAATTAATTTTTTAATTGTTTTTTTCATTGCCCTCATAGCTTTCTTTGCAGCTGTTTTAAGGTTTGATGAGACAGAATTGTCCGCAATTTACATAGTGAAATTGAATTTTGTGTTCTTATGTTGCTATCTATCTATTTTGTTGACGGATTTTATAGTGAGTAAAAATTACTTGTCACAGAAAAGCAATTACGAAGTGTTGTTTTTTAGTCTGTTTTTGCTGGCCATGCCCAAGGTGTTTTTGAATATCGACATCATAATTTCCAATCTGTTGGTATTGTTGGGATTAAGGCGGTTGCTGAGTTTGAGAACTCAAAAGGAGACAATAAAGAAACTTTTTGATGCATCGCTCTTAATAGGAGCAGCCAGTATTGTATACTTTTGGTCCATATTGTTTTTTGTTCTTGTCTTCATGGCGTTGTTCTTTTATTCCAGAAACAAGATTAAACAATGGTTTATTCCTTTTTTAGGACTTTTTGCTGTTGTAATCATTGCAATGGCATACTCCGCTGTTCTATATGATGATTTATTGGCATCGATGGATTATTCTCCGCAAATTGGATTGGATTTGAGTAGTTACAACTCTGTACAATTTATTGTGGCAATGACAATGCTGCTTTCATTTGGGGTTTGGTCTTCGGTATTTTATCTGAAAAGCATTAAAAAGAAGAAAAAAAACATTAGACCTACTTATAAGATGGTGTTTGCAAGCTGTATCATAGCAAGTACGATAATGATTTTGTCCCCTAAAAAGGATGGAAGTGAATTCTTGTTCTTGTTTTCACCAATTGCGATAATTATAACCAACTATGTGGAAACCATCAAGGAAAAATGGTTCAAGGAAACCTTTATTTTGGTGATGGTTATAACGCCTTTCGTATTGTTAATGTTGTAATTTTACACCAAAAGCCAAATCTCCAGCATCCCCAAGCCCAGGGACTATGTATCCTTTTTCATTCAATTCCTCGTCAATCGTTGCAATCCATAAATGGGTGTCTTCAGGAAACTTGTCTTTAATGAATTCAATGCCTTCTTTTGCTCCGATAACGGCAATTAAATGAATCTCCTTTGGAGTTCCAAAAGGTTTCAAGGCTTCGTAAGTAGCTACTAGGGATTGTCCACTAGCTACCATTGGGTCTGCCAAAACAAGGGTTTTTCCTTCCAAACTGGGGCAAGCCAAGTATTCAACTATGATTTCGAACACTTCAGGATTGTCCTTGTGGTGTCTGTAAGCAGAAATAAAAGCATTTTCGGCATCATCGAAATAATTCAAAAGACCATTGTGAAGCGGAACACCTGCTCTCAATATCGAACATAAGACCAAATCGTTTTCATAGATGTCCGTAGTTGTCTTGTCCAAAGGGGTCTGTATTTCTTTTGGCTCGTAGGAGAAAGTCTTGCTCATCTCATAACCCAAAACTTCCCCAATACGTTCAATGTTACGTCTAAAGCGCATAGTGTCTTTTTGCGTGTCGACATCTCTTATCTCGGCAATAAAAGTATTCAAGACGGAGTTTTTAGATGATATGTTGTGAATTTTCATAATGGCTAACCTTGGTTTAAAGAAGGTAAAGTTAGCTATTTAGTTGCATCTGTCTAATATAAATTTTAATATAATGATGCCGAATGTCTGGGGCTCTGTTTTTCTGAATATTCTTATATAATTTCCGTAGTTTTGTGCTTTAAAACTAGATAATATGTTTACAAGTAAGGCGAATGCTATTTTTCAAGATGTAATTAATACCTATCACGTGATAAATACAGTGGATCAAGAGTTCACGAACACATACGATGAAAAAGAGCATTTAATAGAGCATTTATTGTACAGAAAATGCTGGATAGATACTGTACAATGGCATTATGAGGATATTATCAGAGACCCGAAAATAGATCCGGTAGCAGCTCTGACCTTAAAGCGTAAAATTGATGCTTCCAATCAAGATAGAACTGATATGGTGGAGTATATTGATGGTTATTTTTTGAATAAATATGCAGATGTCGCACCAAAGGATTCGGCAAAATTGAATTCTGAAAGCCCAGCCTGGGCCATTGACAGGTTGTCGATATTGGCATTGAAGATCTACCATATGAACGAAGAGGTGGAAAGAACAGATGCTTCGCAAAGCCATATTGCTGCTTGCCAGAAAAAACTAGATGTGTTGTTGGAACAACGTGTAGATTTGAGCACCGCAATAGATGATATGATTGTGGATATTGAAAATGGAGACAAGTACATGAAGGTCTACAAGCAGATGAAAATGTATAATGACGACGAACTCAATCCTGTCTTAAGAGGACTAAAGTAGAATATTCTCATCTAAATTCACTTTCAAGACTTCACCTGCCAAGTAGAAATGTCAAAGCCGAAACACATATTGGTAATTCGTTTTTCAGCAATGGGAGATGTGGCAATGACAGTTCCTGTTCTAAGAGCATTTACACAACAGTACCCTGAAGTTAAGATTACAGTTCTAACTAGAGAGTTCTTCAAGCCTTTTTTTAGGGACTTGCCGAATGTTGAGGTTTTTGAGGCTGATTTGAAAAAGAAACATAAAGGTGTTTTTGGCCTGTTCAAGCTATCCAAACAATTAAAGAAGTTTAAGATTGATGCCGTGGCCGACTTACATAATGTTTTGAGAACAAAAATTCTAAAGCTTTTTTTTATTGGATGGGTATTTCAACAAGTAGATAAAGGAAGAACAGAGAAAAAGGCATTGATCAAAGGAGAGCTATTCCGGCAATTGAAAACAACACACCAACGTTATGCAGATGTGTTTTATGGTTTAGGGTATGAAATAGACCTATTTGGTCTCCAAGAATCAAAAATTCAAAAATTGAATAATGAGATCCTTGAGGTTCTTGGGAATGATGATGGGAAAAGGATTGGTATAGCCCCTTTTGCACAATACGAATCCAAGATGTATCCTTTGGATTTTTTGGAGGAAGTGATTAAAACGATGTCCAAAAAACATAAAATCCTATTATTTGGAGGAGGGGAAAGAGAGATGAAATTACTGGAGGTTTTACAAGAGAAATACGAAAACGTCATAAATCTAGCAGGTAAATTCAGTATCGATGAAGAATTGAATATCATATCCAACTTGGATGTGATGTTGTCCATGGACTCGGGCAATGGACATTTAGCGGCAATGTTGGGAATAAAGGTTATTACCATTTGGAATGTAACACACCCTTATGCAGGGTTCGCACCATTCAATCAGCCAGAAAAACACCAAATACTTTCAGACAGAAAACGATTCCCGTTAATTCCAACATCCATTTATGGCAATAGATATCCTGAAGGGTATGAGGAAGCTTCACGAACGATTTCTCCAGATGAAGTAATAGCTAGGATCGAAATGATTTTATAGAAGAATGCCTCATCAAAAGATGAGGCATTTTTTATTTACAACTGACTATAAAAATTAATATTATCCCTTAAACTAACAAATCTTTTAGTGTCATAAATCTAAATTAAAGTTAAGCGTTTTATCGATGATATTTTAATGATAATGATAAAAAAACAATAATTTCGATTAAAAAGCTTGTAAACACGATTAAATGATTTTAGTAAAACAGTTGCTTACAAATAAATAGGCTGAGAAATGGAGTTTTTTGTTATTATTCTTTGGATTCAATCATAGCTTTAAGTAACTCGTTTTGTTTTTTGAGTTCATTTATGGAACTTTTCAAAAGATCTATCTGTTCTTGTTGCTCTTGTATGGCCTTTACTGTCACAGGAATGATTTGATATGGCATTATGCCTTTGGGAGAATCATAGACAACTCTTGTTTTTTTACCTGATTCATCAAGGTTGACCCAATCAGAAGTTTTGACGGCTTCGGGAATGACCTCAAGAAGCTCATTTGCATAAAAGCCCAGTTTGGTTTCCTTCAAGTTGTCTGGGATAATGGTTCTGTCAACTATCGATGTGTTGTCTAGGTAGGAGATAGGTCTCAATCTTAATATTTCGGCTAGACCTCTTTGATTTAAGTTGGATGTTCTTCCACTACTTCTAGGGTATGTATTTGTCGGTGTTATGAAATCATCGGCATAGACGTCATCCCACATTCTCGTCGTTCCAGAAAAGGGATAGGCACCTAAGTCTGCTCCTAAATTCGTCATTGGACTAAATGCACCTCCTTGATAGAATAACTCGTTGGTTCCATCTACAACATATTCTATGGATCCCAAAGCTATTGCTGTTCCTCCAGAAGAGCCATCATATGCTCCTAGGACAAACCCCTTGGTAAAAGGCCCTCCTCCATAGGTGTCGGTAAATGTTGTTCCGTCGTCAGCATCAACAAAAGCATTTCCCGACCCAAAGTTTATATAGCCATCTGCAAAATTGGTTGTCATGGCTGGTTGTCCAGAATTGTCTTCGAAAGTGATGTTTCCAGTTCCGCTACCTTCAAAATATATGTCGTTTGAGTTTAAATCCAAATATGTGTCATTGGTTAGAACTCCACCTAGTCTCACGGTTCCTGAAGATTCTGTCAAGCCATTTTCAAAATCATAGGAGCCTGTTCCACCAGACGAGGGAATGGTTACTGTATTGCCATTGGATATGCTTAATTGATTTCCACTCAATGAAAGTGTTTGGTTATCTGTCCCAGAACCTCCACTAGGAGCCATCCAAGTGGCATAACCATTAGCGTCGCTTGTTAGGACGTGACCTGGTTGTTGTTGCCCATCTTCTAGTCTAAAGGTATAATTACCAGTGCTGGGTGTAGACGTTTCAGTAATCAGAACATTGTCTACGGTAGCCCCGTAAGCATATGTTCCCAGATACTCAAATCGTATGGTGTAACTAGTGTTGGCTGTTACGGCAATGGTTCCGGAATAGGAAGCATCCGTATCTCCTCCGGTATTTACATTCAAGAGATCTGCTCCAACTTGTGAAACACCATCATGTAAATAGACTCTAAAAGAGTCAGCTCCGGAGGAATATTCTATAACGGCATAATCGAAAGAGATGTCTACGGACGTCGTAGTTGGCACGAAAGTCATTAAAACGGTGGCGTCTTGGTCGCACCCTGAATCGTCAGAATCTATGTATAAGTAAGAACCGACACAATTGGTACACTCATATGTTGCAGGTGCTGCACTACTGGTCACCCAACCAGAGGTAGTTGTACAAGAAGCATCGGGAGTGTAGTTTTGGATTACTGCATAACTCGAAAAATCTTCATTTATAAGATCGGTGGTCCCACCAGTGCTCCCTAAAGTGGTGGTCCCTACTATGTGTAAAGTTGCATCTGGAGATGTTGTGCCAATGCCGACTTGGGAGTAGGCAAGCGTGGTCAATATGCTAAAGAACATTAAAGTGAAGTAGTTTGTTTTCATGGTGCTCCTGAGATTTTCATCAAATCTATAGATACCGTCTGTAAATGAAGATTTCATGATGTGCAGTATTACGGAATCAATACTATTTTCCCTATATTTGGTATGTTCTCCCATATAAATTCATGAAACTTGCAATAATTACCATATCCTTTTTGGCGTTTTCAATGTCTCTTTTTCATTATGTCTTGAAAAAGAGAAGCAAGGTCGAACTCTTTTTTTACCTGTCTTGGTTTTTGCTTTTTGGGAGTTTGATCGTGGCATCTGATTATGAATCTGTTTTCGTGGAAGAAGTCATAAATACTTTCTCCTTGTTGTTTTTTGTTTGGCTGACACTATTGCCTCCGTTATTATATAATATTGTGCATAGTAGGTTGAAAATAGGTGCTTTTGACAATAGGAACTACTATTTGCCAGCAACACTGTTTCTTATCAATATTTTTTGTTTGGTTTATTTCGGCATAGAAAGGGATGATGAGGATTTTACTTATGAGGTCGTGGAAAACGTGATGAGTTATTCCAATTATGTCATCATTCTCTTTATTTTCCCTATTTCAACCATATATTATAGTTATATGGCTTATAAGTTGCTAAAATTCTTGACTTTAAAGAGGTTTTACAGGGAGGGTAAGAACAAGTTTTACTTGTTTTGTTTCGTTTTGCTTTATGATGTTTACATATTGATATGGGTCATTCAGAACTATTTCATATCGGATTTGCATTTAAAAACGACATTGAAGTTTTATTACATAGCATATTTCATCGTGTCCTATTATTGCCTGTGGGAGGTTACCCGTCACAGTGTGGTTGATTATCAAGAGGATTTCAAGGTCATTTTGAATGACATAAACGAAAAATTGATTCAAAAGATGAAAATAGAGAATGTGTTTTTGAATCCTAAGCTTACCGTTAAGATGTTGGCCAAGGAGGTAGGTACCAATGAAAAATACCTGTCTCAACTGATAAACAAGAAGTACGACAAGAACTTTTCCAATTTCATCAATGATTTTAGAATAGAATATTCAAAGAAGCTATTAACAGATAAAAATCATCAAAACTATACGATTGAGGCGATTGGAGGATTGTCGGGCTTTAATTCTAAATCCGGTTTCAACTCGACGTTTAAGAGAAATACTGGGTATACACCTTCACAATACAAAAACAAGGAAGGTCTTCAGTAGTAGTTTGTCTATCTATCATTATAATACACGGTTATCTTATCTGTGGTTGGATGTGCTTGTCATTCCCTTTTATTTCCAATATCTTGCGTAGGATTCACTGATGATTTTTTTGAAACCCCCTTCGTCAAGGATTCAAAAAACAAATTCCTTATATTGTTATCGAACTCTTCAAAGAGAATGTCCAACACCAATAAATTCTCTACATTTGTTGTTTAGTAAAAGATATGGTAGTAATGGTTACTTCACTAAGATCTTCTTTGTTTGTTTGTTTAAACCATCAAAAACTTGCAATAGATACATTCCAGATTGTATGTTTCCTAAGTTAACAGACTCATTAAAAGCAGGATTACTCTCATATGTTTCATCAAATACACGTCTCCCCCTAATGTCGAAAACAGAAATTTCAATGTTCTTGGCAGAAGATCCATCCAATGCCACATTGAATTCACCATTGTTTGGATTTGGGTATATGGTAAATGCTGTAGAAGGGGCAAACTCATCTACCGAAAGTACCGGTGTAACATTTACCGTATAGTCTTCAACTTCTGCGTCATGGCTATTTTCACAAGAAGATGCGGCAGTTTGATATTTTGTAGTAACTCTCATTATCGTGTTCCCTGAAATAGCATCATTGGGAACAGTAATGGTCAATGGCGAATTTCCTGATGGTCCATCCGCTGTATTTGTCGCACTGCCTAAATCATAAACCTCATTGGAATCGAAAATACAATTTTGATTCCAATCTATCCATACCATACTAGCACACGTGTAGTTGCCATCAGTATTCATATTAACTGTAATGGGATAATTCATTCCTTGTGTCACGTCTGTGGAAATTGATGTGTAATCACTATACCCGGATGGTTTTCCAGAAGGATTGTCGATGTCTCCAAATTGCACCAAGGTAGTACTTGTTGCATAATCCGTGGTTCCAACTGAATCACATACCCCATCAACCACTGTTAATGTAACATCTATAGTTTTAGTTTCTGATGCCGAAGTTCCCGTAATGGTTATTGTGTAATCTCCGACTGTAGCCCCAGTTAACCCTGTGACATCCGCAACAATCATTCCGTCTGCATTTAGAGTACTTGGTGTAAATGAAACCGATGAACCTGCAGGATTTCCAGTGGCACTAAACGTTGTAGTCTCAGAGAATCCATTAACGGTGAAGAAATCAACATCATAGGAAACCGCATCGATATTACATGCAGTACGCACACTATCAGAATTATTCAAAGAAAATGAAGGAACATTAGATTTTAAAAAATTATCAGACAAAGCATAGAAAATATTATCTGTTGCTTGAACTAGCAATCTAGCATTGTCTGTATCTGCGACTGCAGGTACAGCGATTGTTTCTGATCCATCATTTGGAGTATTTGCCGCCAATGTTGTTGGAAAGGTAAGGCCACCATCTGTAGATAGTTTGATGGTTACAGTTTGGCAATTTATAGTTGCATTGGTTGTGGTTCCCACATTCCACATTACATTTTGCGTACTTTCACTCCCCCAAAATGGTGGTGTAACTACCGTAAAAGGATCTCCTCCTTCAACACTTACTGTCATGGTGTCTTGATCTGATTGAGGTGTTTGCCCTACGCCATCCGAGTCTGAACGATCTCTTACCGTCAATCCAAAACTTAATGTGCGTGCTACCGTAGATACGGTTTCCCAAGAACTATTGTCTAGGGTGGCTACAGGATTGGATTCTGTTAATTGCCCATCTAAAACCCTATTGTACATAGGCATGTATCTATCGGGAGAAGTACTTGGCGGACGCGACCTAAATAGAGCTCCGGTTAGACTTGTTGGTCCAAAACTATCATTTGTCACTACACCATCATCTAATTGCTCCCATGTGTAAGTTAATGTGTCTCCTGCATCTGCATCTGTTGCACTCCCTTTAAGAACAAAAGCCGTTCCGTTTGGAATTGCATAATCTACACCTGCATTGGCAACTGGAGAATTATTCGTAATGGTAGTTGTGGTTGCACAATCATTTGGAGCACTAGTCACATTTTCTAATATTTGAAAAATACTATAATAGTGATAATATTGGTCGCCATAATTTTGTACATTGTTAGATCCGGATATACCAGCATATGACATTATTGAAGTACCACTACCTGGTTCTACATTTGCTCCAGTTCCTTCTGAGGAGTTGGAAAACGTGTGATTTGCTCCCATTTGATGCCCCATCTCATGTGGTACGAGAAAACTCTCAAAAAAATCTGAAAAAAAAGGTCCACCACTACCGCTATTATCTACAAAATTATGCTGTGAATATGCAGAACCTTTGCTAGCCTCGCATACACAACCTATACACCCAGCATTTCCATTGGTGGAACCAGCAGCATCATAAACAAATAAATGGCCTATATCATAATCATCACTTCCAACAACAGTTGTTAGATTGGTCATCAAATCTGCGTTTAAATTTGTGCCATAAGGATCCGGAAGTGTTGGTGAGTATATTAAATCTATAGCTGGGTCGTCTGCTGTATCTACCAATACGAATGTAATAGCCATATCGACTTCAAAAATCTCATTAACTCTGTTTAAGGTTGAAGCGACTTGCGCTAAGGCATCTGCCCTATCATCTCCATTTCCAGCATTTCCATCATCCCAAAAACCAGTATATTCTTGGTTCACGGATATTGCTATTCTAAATGTTCTTAATAATTGATCATTTGCATTTCGGCCTATGTCATTTTTTGTTGTTTCTTTGGAGAGACCTAAATCTTCGGTTAAACATTCGAATGTTTCCGAGGTATTCGATTTTGCGTCTTTATTGTAAATTATATACTGATCATTGGAGGGTTTAGTCAGAGGTTGAATGTAAACCGGTTCTTTTCCTGGTTCTGAAATCATACCCTTTAAACCCAAAGGAGTTACACTAAATCGTATTCTAGTTCCAGAGTTATCTGTTCTTGATCCTAAATAGGTTTTAATGTTGGGATGTTGGGATATATTGTCATTAGATGAGAAAATTTGAGTTTCTACAACTCTAAATTGCTGTGTTTTGCCATAAATACTCGGAAAATCAACAATGGTATTGGATTTTCTTTGGGAAACACTCCTTAAGGGGGCATTCGCTAATTGCTGCTTGATTAATTCAACATTCAGATTAACCAGCGAATAGTGATTGGAATCCAGGTTTTTAAGAGATACGCCTTGTGTGCCTTCAACAAAGGACGCTTTGGACCAAATGCGATCTTGTGACAATACTATATTTACAAAAAATAAAGCAGCCAATAGGCATACATAATGGGTTTTGGTTTTCATAATACTGTCTTTAGAGTTAAAAAGCGATTGATTTACTACTTAAACAGTTCATTTTTTGAATACCCTACTAGCAATATGGTAAAATTATGAATATTATTCAGTTTGGGGTGTTGAGGTATTGTCGGGTTTCAATTCGAAATCCGGTTTCAACTCGATGTTAAAAAAAATACAGGTCATATGCCTTCACAATACAAAAACAAGGAAGGTCTTAAGTAGGACTTGACTACTTATATATCATCATAATCAACAGTAATCTTGGCTGTAGTTGGATGTGCTTGACATGTTAATATCAATCCTTGGGCTACCTCCCCATCTGTAAGAATGTTGTTTTGTCTCATTGTGGCATTTCCTTCGGTGACTTTGGCGATGCAACTACTGCAAATACCACCTTGACAAGAATATGGTGCATCAAGATCCTGATCCAAGGCAGCTTCGAGGATGGATTGCTTTTGTGGCATTTCGAATGTTGCTTCTTCATCGTCAACAATAACTTTGATAGTTGTTTTTCCTGTAGTGTTAGGTTCTTGAGCCGATTGAGTGGCTTTTGCTGCTTTGAAGAGTTCATAAAAGATGGCATCTTCGGAAACCTCATTTTCAGTCAAGACATCCTTTACTGTATTTATCATGGCTTCAGGGCCACAAAGGTAGAATGCATCTATGGTCGTGTCTTTATATTTGTTTTTTACAATCAAATTCACCGTGCTTTTTTCTATTCTTCCAAAGATGGCGTCATTTTCCTGTGCTTGACTGAATACGAACTGAATGGTCAAGCGTTGGCTATACTTGCTTTGAAGATCTAACAATTCATTCAAGAAAATAGTGTCCTTGGTTGTTTTGTTTCCGTAGACTAAAACGAAAGAACTGTTGGGTTCTTCCTCCAATATTGTCTTTGTTATGCTCAGTATAGGAGTAATCCCACTACCGGCTGCAAATGCAGCAATGGTTCTGGTTTTGGATGAATTTGGTTCGAAGGTGAAGCGTCCATTTGGAGGCATGACATCCAAAACGTCTCCCTCCTTCAATTCATTGTTTGCATATTTGGAAAAAGTTCCATTTTCAACTTCCTTGACCGCCACCTTGATTACTCCGCTATTGGGAGAAGAACACAAGGAATAATCACGTCTTATGTCATTGCCATCAATGTTTGCCCTTAAAGTGATGTACTGCCCAGCTTTAAAAGCAAAAGTATCTTTTAAAGACTCTGGGATGGAGAAGCTTAATGTGACACATTTAGAAGTTTCACGATGAATATTTAGTATTGTGAGTTTATGAAATTGAGACATTGTTGTTTTTTTTGTAAAAATAGTGAAGCGGTTTAGAATTAATAAACCAATTGGGAAAAAAAATAATACATAATTTATTTATGCATAAGTAAATTATGTATATATTTGAACTATGAGTAATTCTAAATTGTACAAGGGAAGCCTAACCACCATTATTTTGAAGCTTTTGAATGAAAGCGATAAGATGTATGGTTATGAAATGACACAAAAGGTCAAGCAAATTACAAAAGGTGAATTGAATATAACGGAAGGAGCCCTGTATCCGGCTTTGCATAAGCTGGAAGCTGAAGGTTTGTTGGATGTCGAGGTACAAAAAGTGGACAATAGACTTCGAAAATATTATAAGCTGACGGAAAGTGGAGTCAAAGAAACAACGAACAAGTTGTCAGAACTCGAAAACTACATCAAAACGATGCAAGCATTGGTAAGCCCTAAATTCAGCTTGGAATAATGAGAATGTTAACAAAAGAGAATATACGGTTTATAGACAATTACCTTGAAAATTCCAATATCACTTATAATGATGTCAGGTTGGAAATGGTGGATCATATTGCTTCTGATATTGAAAGCCAAATGAATGATGGGGGCATGAAATCTTTTCACGATGCCTTTAAAGCATATATGATAGAAAACAAGGAGTCGATATTGGATAACCATGAAACATTTAAAAAAGCAACAGACAAAAAGATAATAAAAATGCTTTTTAAGCAATTTTTGTCTTTCAAGGGGTTGCTGCTTGTGGCAATAATAGGATTGACTCTTTTTATGGGACTGGAAAATCTAGAGATCGAAATCTACAATCGCACAGCAAGCATCGTATACTTTTGTCTGTATGTGGGAGCGCTATCTGTGGTAAAAATAATATGTAAAAAGAATAGAACGAGATATTCTGCCTTGGAGCGTTTAATGGGAATGTTGGTGATTTTCTTCTTATGCATATTCAGTCTTTTCGACTTCAAGTATGAAGCAAGCTTTTCAAGAGAATACGTCTATGTCTATTTGATGATTAAATCCATTGCCTTGATGTTGCCAATACTTTTTTTAATGGCAGCAATTCAGTTTAAAAGAGATTATGAATTAAAATATGGGAAGATACTTTAAATGAAGCTACGAAAACCAAATACAAGGTCTGTATGCCTTTACAAGGCAACACTTTGTGGAGCATTACGATTTGCAAACCGAATTGGTGGATCACTTGACAAATGATATCGAAGCCATTTGGGAAGAACGACCAGAATTGTCTTCTGAAGAAGCAAGAGTTCAATCTTTTAAGAAGTTTGGTGTCTTTGGCTTTATGGAAGTTGTTGAAGAACGTCAAAAGACAATGGGTAAAAGATATCGGAAATATTTATGGAATTATTTCAAACAGTGGTTTGAATTACCACAGCTGCTTATAACGATTTCCATCTTTATCATCTTTTATATGGCATTCAGTTCTTCTTTGGCTGATGTTTTTTATATGTCTAGTTTCATTTTGTTGGCTTTTTGGAGCTTTTATCGGGGAAATCGATTGAATAAGGAATTCAAAAGAAAAAAGGAGATGACCAAGCGAAAATGGTTGTTGGAAGAGATTATTTTCAAGCAAGCATCCGCTGTTGGGTTTATTTTCATATCACAAATATTCAATGCCGACAATCTTATCAATGGAGCCTTCATAAGCAGCATTGGCATCGTTGTGGTATCAGTGGTTTTTACCTTGGCGAGATTGTTTAGCTATGTGAGTTTGTTGGTATTGCCCAACGAGGCAGAAAATCTTCTTGAAAAAACATATCCTGAATATAATTTGTAACAATTCCTTTATTTAGGATACTAATCATTAAAATCTAACCAAATAACGATATGTTTAAACGTTTTATAAGCCTGGAATGGAAACAATTTCGACGCGCTTCCTATTTTCAAAAGGGGTTGGCAATCAAGATATTGCTCTTTTTGGCTGTTCTGTATTTTGGAGGTGCAGCACTCATGCTGGGAGTAGGATTGTTTTTTATAATAAAGAAGGCAATCCCTTCGGTAGACCCTATGCAGGTAGTGAATAACTTCTTGATTTATTGGTTTCTTTTCGATTTGTTAATTCGTTATTTTATGCAACAGTTGCCTGTGATGAATGTAAAGCCGTTAATGACCATACCTATCAAACGAAGTACCGTCATTCATTACTTGCTAGGGAAGACAAGTGTTTCTTTTTTCAATTTTTTACCTTTATTCGTATTTGTTCCATTTAGCATTGTGTTGTTGACGCAAGGCTATCCTCTGGTTAATGTATTTTGTTGGTTTATTGCCGTGGTGTCCATTACGTTTGCAAATAACTTTCTCAATTTCTTGATTAACAAGAACAACGTGGCCTTTTATGTGATATTGGCCATTTTGGTAGCTTTCGTAGGGTTGGAGGTTTATGGAGTTTTCAAGGCATCTGAGCCTATAGGAGCAGCATTCAATTATTTGTACAATCATCCATATTTGGCTGTTTTGTCCATACTCTGGGCGATAGGGTTGTACTATGTGAATTTCAATTTCATCAAAAAAGGATTTTACTTGGACGATGCCGTTTCCAAAAAGGTAAAAGAAGTAAATGCAACGGATTTGTCCTGGATGAATCGTTTTGGAGCGGTTGCACCATTCATAAAGAATGACGTAAAACTGATATGGAGGAATGTAAGGCCAAGACAAGTCATGTTCATGTCCTTTATATTCCTGTTTTATGGTTTGATGTTCTATACCCAAGAAACCTATATGAACATGCCTGCATTTCTGGCATTCGCCTCAATGTTCGTTACCGGAGGATTTTTAATGACATTTGGTCAATTGGTGCCTTCTTGGGATAGCGAGTATTACAA
This sequence comes from uncultured Bizionia sp., assembly GCA_947496215.1. GTDB lineage: Bacteria > Bacteroidota > Bacteroidia > Flavobacteriales > Flavobacteriaceae > JAHDHI01. Next base: position 113,382 of record CANMCF010000008.1, on the reverse strand, counting down.
GATGCTGATGAGTCAAAACATTCCTTATAAGACCTATTTGCAGTCCAAGTGGTACTTGATGGTTTTTGCGGTGGTACTCTCTTTCATATTGAGTACGCCATACATCTATTTTGGATGGGATATTTTTGGAATGATTGCGGCAGGAGCATTGTTCAACATCGGTTTGAATTCGTTTATAACCCTATATGGAGGTGTATTGAATAGGGTGCCTGTGGAACTTAATGTAAAGGCCAAGGCCTTTAGCAACACAAATGGTTTCAATCCCACTCAGTTGCTAATAGCGCTTCCTAAGTTCATATTGCCAATGCTGTTGTTTTATGTGCCATACAAACTCATCAATTTTCAAGCTGGAATTATCACTTTGGCTTTAAGTGGAGTCCTCGGCATTGTATTTAGGAACTTTGTATTCAGAAAAATAGAAGCCGTATACCAAAAAGGAAAGTATAAGACGATAGCAGCCTTTTCAGAAAAGAAATAACCAAATTAAACGTACAAGACAATGATAACAACATCAAATCTTTCAAAGAAATATAACGAATCCACAGTTTTGAGTATTGAAAACCTGGAAATACCAAAAGGACAAAGCTTTGGATTGGTCGGAAATAATGGAGCAGGTAAAACAACGTATTTTAGTTTATTGTTGGACTTGATACAACCAACAACGGGGCATATAGAGAACAATGGGGTCATGGTCCATGAGAGCGAGGACTGGAAGCCATTTACATCTTCATTCATAGATGAAAGTTTTTTGATAGGTTATTTGACGGCCGAGGAATACTTTTATTTCATAGGGGAGTTGAGAGGACAGAAATCCAGTGACGTAGATGCGCTTCTAGCTCAATTCGAAGACTTTTTTCATGGAGAAATACTTGGTCAGAAAAAATACTTGAGGGATTTAAGCAAGGGAAATCAGAAAAAAGCAGGCATAGTGGCTGCATTGATAGGAAACCCGGAAGTCATTATCTTGGATGAGCCATTTGCGAATTTGGATCCGACCACACAAATTAGACTAAAGGGTATTGTAAAGGATCTAGCCGAAAAGAAAGGCGTGACCGTTTTGATATCAAGCCATGACCTACTGCATGTAACGGATGTTTGTGAACGCATCGTGGTATTGGAAAAAGGTGAAGTCATAAAGGATCTGAAAACCAGCGAAGCTACTTTAAGAGAACTGGAAATACATTTTTCCAAGGTTGCGGAAGTATAAAACACTTCAATTTTCTAGTTTAATTGGCATAAACTGAAAAAGATGCTTATTTTTACGTGCTTATGCAATAAATATATAATATTCGCATAAGTTTAAAGTTATGTATTAGACTAAATACAACAACGTTGAAAATAGCACTGAAACCAATATTATTCGTAGCAGTCTCTGCTTTGATCATTACAAGTTGTTCTCGTAAGAAAGACAATTTCATAAGTAGGAACTTTCATGCGGTAACCGCAGAATACAATACGCTGTTCAATGGTTACGAGGCCTTGGAAAAAGGGAGGACAAGCATTAACGATTCTTATCAAGACAACTACTGGGAAATTTTACCTGTGGAGCGCATGCAAATTGATGAAGATGTGATTTTGCCTGGTCAATCCAAAAACGAGGACTTTACAAGAGCAGAGGAGAAAGCCGTAAAGGCAGTCCAAAGGCACGGAATGAACATCCAAGGCAAGGAAAAGAACCCTCAAATAGATGAGGCTTATCTGTTGTTGGGGAAGGCACGCTACTTCGATCAGCGCTTTGTGCCAGCTTTGGAGGCATTTAACTACATTCTATATAAATATCCAGCAAGTAGCAACATAAACCAGGCAAAGGTTTGGAGGGAGAAAACGAACATTCGTCTTGAAAATGACGAATTGGCGATAAAAAACCTAAAGCGTCTCTTGGAGCAGGAGGAAATCGAAGGTCAGGATTTGGCAGATGCTACATCCATATTGGCACAAGCATATATAAACATAGAGGCTTTGGATAGCGCATTGACACAAATAGACATTGCAGCGGATGCAACGAAAAGACGAAATGAGGAAGGCCGCTACCGTTTTATACAAGGGCAACTGTACAACGCTTTGAATGACAAGGATAGTGCGAACATTGCCTTTGACAATGTCATCGAATTGAACCGAAAAATACCACGCAAATACCTTATTGGAGCCCATGTGGAAAAAGCAAGGAACTTTGATTATGAAGGGGGAGATAAAATTGCTTTCTTGGAACATTTGACAAAACTGGAAGAAGATAGGGAAAATAGACCTTTCCTAGATAAAATCTATCATCAAATAGGAGAATACCATCTTGAAATCGAGAATGATTCCTTGGCTATTGCCTATTATAACAAGTCGTTAAGAACACAATCCAGAGACAAACAATTGGTTGCCAAAAACTATGAAACCTTGGGTGATATGCATTTCGATGCGAATGAGTATAAGGGGGCAGGAGCCTATTTTGATAGCACAATGACCAATATGGTCAAGGACAGCAAGCCTTTTAGAGTTATTAAGCGAAAAAGGGAAAATCTGGATGACGTCATTTACTATGAGGACATAGCAGAGGTCAATGACAGTATTTTAAATCTGGTTTCTATGTCTGAAACCGAAAGACTAAGTTATTTCGAAGAATACACAAGCAAGCTTAGAGCCAAGGCAGAAGCTGAAAAGGAGAGGCTTGCGATAGAAGAGCAGAAAAAAGGTCTGGCAGCAAACAATGCAAGTAGCTCGAGTTTTGGAAACATAGTAAAACCTAAGGGTGGTACACCAAACGCAGGATCTGCATTTTACTTCTACAATCCATCAACGGTTGCTTATGGTAAAAATGAATTTTCAAGAATTTGGGGAGACAGGGAGTTAAAGGATGGATGGAGATGGTCTGGCAGTAAAGGTGGAATAGGAGGCGGTATTGCTTCTGGAGCTGGGGTGGCAGACTTGGAAGAAGACAACGAATTGTTCGATCCAGAGTTTTACTTGGCAAAGGTTCCAACGGAGCAAAAGGCTATAGATAGCATATCCAAGGATAGAAATTATGCATACTATCAATTGGGATTGATATACAAGGAGAAATTTAAGGAATACGACCTATCCAAAGGGAAATTTTTGGAGTTGCTGAAAAGTAACCCGGAAGAACGCTTGGTGCTACCCTCCAAATACAACCTTTATAAGATATACGAAATACAAGGAAAAACCGACGAGGCTTCTATAGCCAAAAACGAGATAATAGCGAATTACCCGGATTCCCGCTATGCACAAATTCTAAGTAATCCTGAATCGGTTGCAGACAAAGATGAAAACAGTCCGGAAAGTGTCTATGAAAACACTTACAAGCTGTTTGAGGAACAAAAGTTTGCTGAGGTCATCAGTAAGTCCGAAAACTACATCAATGCATTCGAAGGAGACGCCATCGTACCGAAGTTCGAATTGTTGAAAGCAACGGCATCTGGTCGTTTATATGGGTTCGAAACTTATAGCAAGGCGATAAATAACATTGCAGTCAACTATGCAAACACACCAGAAGGAGTACAAGCCCAAAGAATAATAGACAAGGCGTTCAAGACGATTTCAAATTCGGAATTTAGAGATGATGCGGAAGAAAAAAGTTTCAAGGTAATCTATCAGTTTTCAAATTCTGAAAAAGGAGAGGTGGAAGACTTTGTGAAAACAATGAATGAAGCCGTGGGGAAAGTACGATACTATGATTTGAATACATCTGTGGATTTGTATGATGAAAACACTACTTTTGTCGTAGTACACGGATTAAAGAGCATAGATGGAGCCAAAGGTTTCTCACAGATATTAGAAGAAGGAGATGGGTACAAGGTGAAGAGACCATCGTTTGCCATTTCCACACAAAACTATAGAGTTGTGCAAATTCATAAGAACCTAGAGATGTATTTGGCAAACCAATAGTGTAACAATTCCTTAAAATCAATAGCAATATGTTTTCTGATAGCAAAAAAGAAAAACAACAAGATGGAACCTCCATCCAAAACAAAATAGCAAAAGGAACCAAGATAGTAGGTGACTTTTCCAGTGAAGGAGATTTGAGAATAGATGGAGTCATAGAAGGAAATGTAAGAACACCTGGAAAAGTCGTAGTTGGAAAAACTGGTGAGATAAATGGGACATTGGAAAGTGCCAATGCCTATTTCGAAGGAAAGTTTTCCGGAAAATTGGATCTTTCAGGAACATTGACGCTAAAGGCCTCTGCACATATAGAAGGTGAGGTCACAACACAAAAGCTAGCTGTGGAGCCAGGTGCTACATTTAATGTTACCTGTGTTATGAAAACCGCGATAAAAGAACTACAAGGTGGACCAAAAACCAAAAAAACAGCTTAAACAAATTGCAGCCTTATCCGGTATAGCCATACAAATGGGGATTACAATCTATCTATTTGTGTTATTGGGCAAGTGGTTGGACACAAATTACAACCCTTCAGGAAAAGCATACTTAATTGTTTGCACTCTTGTTGGCGTGACTATTTCTCTATATGTTGTGCTAAGGCAAGTAAATAAATTGAATCCTTGATTTTAAGAAAACTAATATTAAATGCTATAAGTGTTACTCTTGTTGCGTCTATTGCTTTTTGTATGCATCTCTATGTTAATGCAGAAATAGATAGTCCAATTATATTGGAGCAATTAAGATTCTCTTATATAGTCAATATATTTCTCGCATTAGGAGTTATTGTGTTGCTTTACATATTTAAAAGAAAACTGAAAGATCAATTAGGTTTTCTTTTTATGCTTGGTAGTATGTTGAAGTTTGTCTTCTTTTTCCTTTTCTTTTATCCTGAGTATACTTCGGATGATGTTCTTAGTCGATATGAGTTTTTTACTTTCTTTATTCCGTATGTGATTTGTCTTGTTATGGAGAGTATAATTTTATCTAGATTTCTTAATAGATTAGACACAGATGATTAGCTGAAAAAAGCAGTTGTAAATAATATGAAAATTTCTTTTTTGCTTTTGATATAAAAGCATACCTTTGCAGCGATTTTTAAGCCACTATTATAATAAGTGATATGCGAAATATTATTTCTATAAAAACGATTTGTTTATTATTTCTTTTTGTAACAACTTTCTCTTTTGCAACAGATGGGGGAGGGTCAGAAAAAGGAGATATAAAAACTGAGATAAAAGAATACATAAACCATCACTTGCTGGATTCTCACGATTTTAGCTTATATTCCTACACTGCGGACAATGGAGAGCATAAGTATGTTGGTTTTCCTTTGCCAGTAATTCTTTGGGACAATGGCTTGAAAGTGTTTTCATCTTCAAAATTAAATCATGGCGAAACTGTTGCCGAAGTAGATGGCAATTACTATAAGTATTATCACAATAAGATATATAAGACAGATGCATCAGGTACCATCAATGAGGTTGATCATCATGTTACAAATGCTAAGCCAATAGATTTTTCCATAACAAAAAATGTGTTTACCATATTTGTGGTTGGGTTGTTGATGTTTTTCGTGTTTAGTCGTATGGCTAAGAAATATAAAACAGGAAGTATGCCAAAAGGAGTTGGTCGTATTTTAGAGCCAATAGTATTGTATATCAGAGATGATATAGCTATTCCTAATATTGGTAAAAAGAAATATAAGAGGTATATGCCATATTTGTTGACGGTGTTTTTCTTCATTTGGATAATCAACTTATTGGGATTGACGCCTCTAGGGATTAACGTTACTAATAATATAGCGGTAACACTGGCATTGGCGTTAATTACATATCTGTTTACAACATTTACAGCTAATAAAAATTATTGGGGTCATATTTTTTGGATGCCTGGAGTGCCAGTTCCTATGAAGATCATTTTAGCGCCAATAGAGTTGTTAGGTACAATAATTAAACCTTTTTCATTGCTTATTCGTCTTTATGCAAATATTACTGCTGGACACATAGTATTGATGAGTATAATTGGTTTGATGTTTATCTTTAAGAATTGGCTAGGTAGTTCGTTGTCTTTTGGTTTGGCGTTTGCTTTATCATTGTTAGAATTGCTAGTAGCCGCTTTACAAGCATATATCTTTACTATGTTATCTGCTTTGTATTTTGGGTCTGCTGTTGAAGAGCACCATGATCACTAAAAAAAGAATGTTTAATTTTTAATATATATATTATGACAATTCCAAGTATTGTAGGAGCAGGTTTAATCGTAATCGGTGCTGGTTTAGGTATTGGTAAAATCGGTGGTTCAGCAATGGACGCTATTGCACGTCAACCAGAAGCTTCAGGAAAAATCCAAACAGCTATGCTTATCGCAGCTGCACTTATTGAAGGTATTGGATTTGCTGCTTTATTTGCAGCTTAAAAAAACAAGCAACAACTATAACGGTTGGTTGTAGTTGTTGTTTTAATAATTAGATATTAAAGAATTTTATATAAGATGGAAAAATTAATTAACGAATTTTCAATTGGGTTATTCTTCTGGCAATTAGTATTGTTCGTAGGATTGGTGTTGTTATTGAGAAAGTTTGCTTGGAAGCCAATTCTTGATGCTGTTGAAAAAAGAGAAGAAGGAATTCAAAATGCATTGGACGCTGCAGAAAACGCCAAATTGGAAATGCAGAACCTTCAAGCAGATAACGACAAGTTATTGAAAGAAGCACGTGCAGAGCGTGAATCTATGCTTAAAGAAGCGCGTGAGCTTAAAAACAAAATGATTGAAGATGCTAAAACTGAAGCTCAAGTACAAGCAAATACAATGATATCTCAAGCTCAAGCAGCCATAGAAAGTGAAAAGAAATCTGCAATGGCAGAACTTAAGAATCACGTAGCTGGATTATCTGTGGAAATCGCAGAAAAGGTAGTGCGTCAAGAATTAGCTAACAAGGACAGACAACTGGAATTGGTTGAATCTTTGTTGGGTGAAGCAGAACTTAACTTAACCAACTAAGATAAGATGGTAGGATCAAGAGCAGCAATACGTTACGCAAAAGCAGTGTTAAGCTTAGCATCAGATCAAAATACAGCAGATGCTGTAAACAATGATATGAAGTTGATGGCAAACACCATTGCAGGAAGTAAAGACTTACGCGACATGCTTAATAGTCCTGTAGTAAGTCCTTCGATTAAGAAAGCATCATTATTGGAAATCTTCAAGGATTCAAATGCATTGACCATTAATGCTATAGATACATTAATGGCCAACAAGCGTATCGCGCTATTGGAAAATGTAACTTTGGAATATACAAGGTTGTATGATGAGTTGAGAGGAACAGAAGTTGCCACGGTAACGACAGCTTTACCTTTAACGGACGATTTGAAAGTAAAGGTCTTGGCGAAAGTCAAAGAGCTTACCGGAAAAGAGGTAGAGGTTGAAAACATCATAGATGAAGACATCTTGGGTGGTTTCATCTTGCGCGTAGGAGATATACAATACAACGCAAGTATTGCAAATCAACTAAGCAAATTAAAAAGAGAATTTACATTAAACTAAGATATATTTATATCTAAATAAATAATAAGATGGCAGAAGTAAAACCAGCTGAAGTATCAGCAATCTTAAAACAACAACTTTCAGGTTTTGAAGCAGGTGCTTCATTGGATGAAGTTGGAACAGTATTAACTGTAGGTGATGGTATTGTACGTGCTTACGGATTAGCTAACGCTCAATACGGAGAATTAGTGGAATTCGAAGGAGGTGCAGAAGGGATCGTACTTAACTTGGAAGAAGATAACGTAGGTATCGTATTATTGGGGACATCTTCAGGAGTAAGAGAAGGTTCTACGGTAAAGCGTACGTCTCGTATCGCATCTATCAAAGTAGGTGAAGGTATTGTTGGACGTGTTGTGGATACTTTAGGAAACCCAATCGATGGTAAAGGACCTATCACAGGAGATACTTATGAGATGCCTTTGGAGCGTAAAGCACCTGGGGTTATTTACAGAGAGCCGGTAACAGAACCATTGCAAACAGGAATCAAGGCAATTGATGCGATGATTCCAGTTGGTAGAGGACAACGTGAGTTGGTGATTGGTGACAGACAAACAGGTAAAACTGCGGTTTGTATCGATGCGATCTTAAATCAAAAAGAATTTTACGATGCAGGTGAGCCTGTATATTGTATATACGTTGCAGTTGGACAAAAAGCATCAACAGTAGCATTAATTGCTAAGACCTTAGAAGAAAAAGGAGCTTTGGCATATACGACAATAGTAGCTGCAAATGCATCAGACCCTGCTGCAATGCAAGTTTATGCACCAATGACAGGAGCATCTATTGGAGAATATTTTAGAGATACTGGTAGACCGGCATTGATTGTATTTGATGATTTGTCAAAGCAAGCAGTTGCTTACCGTGAGGTATCTTTATTGTTAAGACGTCCACCAGGACGTGAAGCATATCCTGGGGATGTATTTTACTTACACTCAAGATTATTGGAGCGTTCTGCAAAAATCATCAACAACGATGCTATTGCAAAAGAAATGAACGATCTTCCAGATTCATTGAAACCAATTGTAAAAGGAGGAGGTTCTTTAACGGCATTGCCAATTATTGAAACACAAGCAGGTGACGTTTCCGCATATATCCCAACAAACGTAATTTCTATTACAGATGGACAAATTTTCTTGGATGGAGATTTATTCAACTCTGGTGTACGTCCAGCAATTAACGTAGGTATTTCTGTATCTCGTGTTGGAGGTAATGCACAGATTAAATCAATGAAAAAAGTATCTGGAACGTTGAAATTGGATCAAGCACAGTATCGTGAATTGGAAGCGTTTGCTAAGTTTGGATCAGATTTGGATGCAGTTACATTGAATGTAATCGAAAAAGGGAAACGTAATGTTGAGATCTTGAAGCAAGGTCAAAACGAGCCGTTTAAGGTGGAAGATCAAGTGGCAATTATATATGCTGGATCTAAAAACTTGTTGAAAGACGTTCCTGTAAACAAAATAAAAGAGTTTGAAAGAGATTTCTTGGAATTCTTGAATGCAAAGCACAGAGGTGTCTTGGATACATTGAAAGCAGGGAAATTAACTGACGAGGTTACAGATACATTGTTGTCTGTATGTAAAGACCTTTCAGCGAAATATAAAGGATAAAAAGTTCGAAATTTAGAGATGTGAATCCATTTTCATAACTCTAAGTTCATAACTCATAACTTGTAAAAATGGCAAACTTAAAAGAAATACGTAACAGAATATCATCAGTATCTTCAACGATGCAGATTACCAGTGCCATGAAAATGGTATCGGCTGCAAAGTTAAAGAAGGCACAAGATGCTATTACTGCCATGCGTCCTTATGCAGATAAGTTAACGGAGCTTTTACAAAATTTAAGCGCAACTCTTGATGCTGATTCTGGAAGTAAATTTGCAGAGCAAAGAGAGGTTAAGAATGTATTGGTGGTGGCAATAACTTCCAATAGAGGATTATGTGGTGCTTTCAATTCCAATATCATAAAGCAAACGAACCTATTGATCAACGATGTTTACGCTCAAAAGAATGTATCCGTTATTGCAGTGGGGAAGAAAGCAAATGATGCTTTTGAAAAATTAGGTTGTGTCATAGAAAACAAAAGTGAGGTTTTTGATGACTTGACTTTTGATAATGTTGCAGTTATAGCAGAAATGCTAATGGAAAAATTTGTTGAAGGAGAGTTCGATAAAATCGAAATCGTTTACAATAAATTCAAAAATGCAGCAACGCAAATAGTAATGACTGAGCAGTTTTTACCAATCGTACCTATAGAAGGGGAAGGAAACGCCAATCTAGATTACATCTTTGAGCCATCTAAAGAGGAGATCGTAGAAGAGTTGATCCCTAAGTCGTTAAAGACACAATTGTACAAAGGAATCAGAGATTCCTTTGCAAGTGAACATGGGGCACGTATGACGGCTATGCACAAGGCAACTGACAACGCAACCGAGCTGAGAGATCAATTGAAATTGACTTACAACAAAGCACGTCAAGCAGCAATTACCAATGAAATCCTTGAGATTGTTGGTGGAGCAGAAGCATTGAACAATTAGAAAGTAGTTCTTTAAAGAACATAACAATAACATCATAATGTTAAAAACCTCGCTTTGATTGGCGAGGTTTTTTCGTTTATAAAATCCAAACTCTTTATTGAAACTAACTAGGTATAAATACGGTTAAATATGAAGGTTTAGTTGCATAATATTGTAGTGAAAAACTAAACCGATGAAAATTACAATTAATAATTCAACGAAAATTTCTCCAAATGACATTTATGTCATGCTTACCGGAGCCAATTTTGCAGGAACAGGAATCACTATTGATAAATCTCACGCATTGTCCAGTTTAACTAACAATGGGTTTGATCTAAATGGCATAACAAACGGAAGAATCTATGTGTCATATTATACTCCATTGCCAGTTAATCCAGTACCAACATCTAATGATTATTATGGATACATAGAGCCGACCTTGGGAGCCGACAATGTATTATGGGTAGACATATCTTCAGTAGATGTCTTTGGAGTGCCATTGGGGATTTCCGTTGGCAGTGATAATTTGGGGTTTTCAAAATCTCACAATGCTATTTTAAAAGAAATAACGTCTGTGCCAGGAATGAATGGTAAAGCCATCCAAAGAGACAATGGAAAAGGAAACATAAAACTTGTAGGGGCAAATGTGGCATATGCGGATCAACCTTCTTATGCCAATTACATAAATGATTTAAAAGGAAGCGCATTAAGGATAAAAAGCTTGGATGATAGTCCGTTGAAATATGATTTTTCGGGAACGTTTGAAAATGATGGAAGTGTTTCTTTGAAATCAACATTGACATCGGATACATTTTCAATCTCAGTCTCAGAGTTAAATAGCAATAGCATATATCTATGCAATGGGAGTTGTACATATAATGGTAAAAGTAGAAATGCAATGTCTCCCAATGATACATGTGCTGCAGTATACAGAGACATAATGGTTGGATTCAATGAAGGGTATTTCACAAAGGGAGGAACAAACAATAGCTACGATTTTCCAAATATGACACCATTTGCAAGTGGATACGGAAATGCATATGCCAAATATATTCACGAAGGGTCAGATTCTTACGGTTACCCTTTTGCAGACAAGAACCTCAAAACGTTGATCAAGATGCCGGTAACGGCTACCACAGAATTAACACTTACCGTTCTTGGAGATGATGCTACAAGTTGATTGTGCCATAAAAAAGACTGATGTTGTATTGCAACAATTAATGAATAATGGCATTGAATTTGTATATTTATAATAAATTAGAATTCAATGAAACCCTTAAAGCGCATATTCACAATCCTTACAACATCGGTTTTAACGATGAGTTTTCTACAATGCTCAAGCTCAAAGTTCAAACTGCAAGAGAAAGCTCCTTTGGAGTACAATCGTCCATATTTTCAAGAATGGGTGGCCGGTATAAAGGATGGAGGATCTGGAGTCAACATATACTTCCCCAATCTTGTAATTAAGAACAACGCCATAGTGGATAGTGTGTTTTTTAGAAAGATGAAAGGCAAGTTAAGAAATGGAAAAGCCTCTTATTTTGCCTCACTGAGAAAGGAGAAGCCTCAAGACATTGACATGAGTGGTGATCCAAAGGCAGAATACGGCAATAAAATACCAGAATTCCCATTCGATCTGGAGTATGACGAATGTGTTGTCAGTTATATTGAAAACGGAGAAACCAAATACTTTAAAATTGTTGACATGAAGGAAAAGGAAGGGGAGTATTATCCAACAAGCCCACCAAAGAACTAAAACACCGTCCAAAATACTTTTTTAGGTCTAATGAATTCAATACATTTAGCCTAATATACCTATTACCACATTGAGCGTACTTAAAAAGTTCTTTAAAGACACGATTATATACGGTTTGGCTACAGTTTTGCCAAGGCTCATGAACTTTGTTTTGGTACCGCTCCATACAGATACTCTACCAACCAATAGTTATTCGGACAACACGACGTTTTACGTGTATGCAGCTTTTTTCAATGTATTGTTGACCTATGGAATGGAAACTGCTTTCTTTAGGTTTTTTAGCAAATCCAAAGAAAAGGACAAAGTATTCTCAACTACATTCATCAGCCTTGTTGTTACAACTCTTGCATTTTTGGCATTGGTGATGACTTTCAATGCAGAATTGTCTGGTTGGCTAGGCATGAATCAAACATATTTCAATCTCTTATTGGGATTGTTGGTTTTGGATACATTGGTGGTGGCCCCTTTTGCCTATTTGAGAGCTACAGGAAGACCTATGAAATTTGCAGCGATAAAAATTGTCAACATCATGGTGGTTGTGCTTTTGAACTTCTTCTTTCTTTGGGCGATACCGAAGTTTGATTTGGTTTTTCCAAATTATGACGAATCGGATTTGGTAAAATACATTTTCATTGCCAATTTGGTGGCAAGCATCGTTACGTTCCTGTTGTTGATTCCATATTTTTTCAAGACCAAATTACAGTTCAGTATTGCAATTTTCAAGCAATTGCTAAGTTATGGCTGGCCTATAATGGTAGCAGGAATAGCTTATGTGATCAATGAGAATTTCGACAAGTGGATCCTGCCGGACTTATTGGGAAAGGATATAAACGGAGCCTATAGCGGATGTTATAAAATAGCGGTGTTCATGACCATTTTCATTCAAGCCTTTAGGTTGGGAGCAGAACCTTTCTTCTTCAATCATTCCAAGGAGAAGAATGCAAAGGAAACCTATGCCATCATTATGAAGTATTTTGTGATTGTCGGTAGTTTGATGTTGGTTTTCATAATTTCGTACTTGGATGTGTTTAAGGCATTGATAGTTCGGGATGAATCCTATTGGGTAGCCATAGACATAGTTCCAATAGTCTTGTTGGCGAATTTGTGTTTGGGCATTTATTTCAATTTGGCTATTTGGTACAAGTTGACAGATAAAACACGTTATGGAATGTATTTGTCCATAGTTGGAGCCGTGGTAACGATTGCCTTCAATTTGATCATGATCGAAAAGATGGGTTTCATTGCAGCAGCATGGGCAACATTGGCAGCTTATGGGATAATGATGCTTTTGTCTTATTGCCTAGGCCAAAAATATTATCCTGTACCGTATGATTTGAAAAAGATAATAGGCTATTTGGCATTGGCCATAACCTTTTCTGCATTGGCATTGAAGACAGATGGCAATTATTATGCAAACACTGCTTTAGTTTTGTTATTTTTGTTGATTGCCTTGTCATTCGAAAAAAAGGAATTGAAACAATTGATCAAAAAATAAAAGGTCTTCCATAGAGAAGAAGCAATAAAAGAACATGCAAATAAAGATTATAAACAAATCGAACCACGCCTTGCCTCACTATGAGACCATCGCGTCCGCAGGAATGGATCTAAGAGCTAATATCATCGAAAGCATAACCTTGGAGCCAATGGAGCGTAGAATTGTCCCAACAGGGCTTTTCTTGGAACTCCCAATTGGCACCGAAGCCCAAGTAAGACCAAGAAGTGGTTTGGCAGCAAAAAAAGGGGTTACGGTGCTTAATGCACCAGGAACGGTAGATGCGGACTACAGGGGAGAAGTCGGTGTCATTCTAATAAATCTATCCAACGAAGCATTCGTTGTTGAAAATGGAGAACGAATAGCACAATTGATAATAGCAAGGCATGAACGAGCAGAATGGCATGAAGTTGATGTGTTGTCTGAAACGGATAGAGGCCTAGGAGGGTTTGGAAGTACTGGAGTGAAGTAGTTCGAGACTAAAACAGCCAAGTAGAGAAACATAATTAAAAAGATTTCCACATTTACGGAAATGAAAATAAATTTTCAATGAAGATAATAGTACCAATGGCGGGGCGAGGATCTCGTTTAAGACCACATAGTTTAACAGTGCCGAAACCATTAATTCCAGTTGCAGGACAACCCATTGTTCATAGATTGGTAAAGGACATTGTCAAGGTTCTGGATGAACCAATAGATGAGATCGCCTTTGTCTTGGGAGACCCAGCTTGGTTTGGAGAAGAAGTGGTTTCTAGCCTGGAAGACTTGGCAAGAAGCCTAGGGGCAAAAGCGTCAATATACAGACAAGATGAACCATTGGGGACTGGCCATGCCATTATGTGTGCAAAGGAATCACTTTCTGGACCGGCAGTAATAGCCTATGCAGATACATTGATACGTGCCAATTTTAATTTGGATCCGGAAGCAGATGCCGTTATTTGGGTAAAGCAGGTAGATCAACCGGAAGCATACGGTGTCGTAAAGTTAAATGACAAACAAGAAATTGTCGAATTGGTCGAAAAACCTAAGGAATTCGTAAGTGATTTGGCAGTGATAGGCATTTACTACTTCAAGGATGTTGCCGTGTTGAAGGAGCAATTGCAGCATGTATTGGACAATAACATCATAAACGGAGGCGAATATCAGATTAACGATGGTATAAAAGGAATGATGGCCAATGGGAATACTTTCAAGACAGGAGAAGTCAACGAGTGGATGGACTGTGGAAATAAAACCGTAACTTTAGAGACAAATACCAGGATGTTAGGCTTTTTAAAAGCAGATGGAGAAGAGCAATTAGTCGCGACATCGGTAAAGCAAGAAAACTCAAAAATCATAGAACCTTGCTATATTGGGGAGAACGTAACCTTGAAAAATGCGACGATTGGGCCAAATGTCTCAGTTGGAGATAATTGCGTTATTGAGGACTCAACCGTTAAAAATAGTCTAATACAAAGCAATACAACGATAAAAAATGCTAATTTAGACGAGGCTATGATTGGCAATCATGTTAAGTACGATGGTGATTTCACCAAAATTAGCATTGGTGATTATACAATTATGGAATAACTATTGATGACTAGTTACTAGATACAACTAACAAAGAAATCGTTTAACTGAAGATGATGAAACATAGAATCTACATAGTATACTTGCTTTTTGCAATGTTGGCTGTCCCTCAAATAAATTTCGCACAGGTAGATTTTAACAAGACACCAGACGATGACTTGGGCAATGTTTCAGATGAGTATCAAGAATTGTTTTTCGAAGCCTTGAAGCAGAAAGGGATAGAAAATTACGACAAAGCGGTGACAGCATTGCTGAAATGCCTTGAATTGGATGATTCCGATCCCATTCTCTACTTCGAATTGGGGAAGAACTACAACAAGCTCAAAAACTTTGGAGAAGCAGAAGATGCATTGAGGAAGGCTGTAAAGAAAGAACCAGACAACGAATGGTTCTTAGATGAGCTTTACGAGGCCTATGCGCAACAAAAAAATTATGACAAGGCCATAAAAACGGTAAAGCAACTAGTAAAGTTCCACCCAGATTACAAAGAAGATTTAGCTTCCATCTACGTGCAAACGAAAAGGTACAAGGATGCATTGAAGGTCTTGGATGAAATAGATGAGGAACTCGGTGTTTCGGATGTCAGGGATAGGCTTAGAAATCAAATATACAATGCTACCGGTCGGAAGAAGGAACAGATAGAAAACTTGGAAGAACGTGTAGAGAACAATCCTGAATCAGAAAAAAATTACTTGGCTCTCATATATCGTTATAGTGAAAGCAATAACAAGAAGAAAGCTTTCGAAACAGCTAAGAAACTTTTGCAAATAAACCCGGAATCGCAATTGGTGCATTTGGCATTGTACAAGTTTTATTTGGATGAAAATGAAGCAAAAAAGGCAATAGAATCCATGAAGGTGGTTTTGAACAGTAGGAAAATCAAGTCTGAATCCAAGGCCAAGGTATTGTCGGACTTTGTAAAATTCGTAGCCAAAAATCAACAATATGAACAGAATTTGGTAGATATTGCATCCTTGGTTACAGACACTGCGACAGATGGAAAAGTACTTGTGGAACTAGCACAATATTACTTTATAAAGGGGGATAAGGCCAAAGCTATGAAATATTACATGGAAGCCCAAAGTCTCGAAGCCGATAATTTTGGCTTGTTGCGCAACATTCTATTGTTGCATGTAGATTTGGAGCAGTATGCGGAAGCCGAACGAAAAAGTGACGAAGCACTTGAAAAATACCCTTCACAACCAGTTTTATACCTAATAAATGGTGCAGTATTAAATAGATTGGGTCGAGCAAGCGATGCAGTAGATAGTTTGGATGCAGGTTTGGATTATATCATCGACAACACAAAAATGGAAGGTAAATTTTATAAAGAGTTAAGTAAAGCCTATACTGCTTTGAACAATTTAGAGAAGGCAAAAACGTTTAGTGATAAAGCAAAAGCATTAGAACTCTCAAACTAAATGAATATCAAATACCCCAAAACTCCCGTATTTTTACTTGGATTGTTAATTTTGGTTGGATGTAAATCTGCAAAGACGATCATTTCCAATGGAACATTGGATGCCAGCCTTTCGACAAAACAAATAGTAAAAGAAGCCAATAGCAAGAAGTCCGATTTCAAGACCTTGGCAGCAAGGTTGAAGATAGAGACTGATGATGGTACGAAAAGCCAATCTGTGACCGTGTCCATGAGAATGGAGAAGGACAAAACGATATGGTTGAGTAAGTTGGGTATAGTAAAGGCCTTGATTACACCAAATAGGGTTGCTTTTTACAATACTTGGGACAATACGTATTTCGATGGTGATTTTAGTTATTTGAGCGAATTGCTAGGAACAGATTTGGATTTTCAAAAAGTGCAAAACCTGTTGTTGGGAGAAGCTATTTTAGAACTGGATTCCAAAGATTACAAAAGTGACATCAACGATAAATCATATGTGTTGTCTCCTAAGGAGCAGGATGAATTGTATGAGATATTCTTTTTGTTCAACCCAAGTCTCTTCAAGTTGGATTCACAACAAATCGCCCAAACCAAAGAAGGGCGTTTTCTGCAAATAGATTACACGTCATATCAAAAAGTTGACAAGGAGACATTGCCCCGAATTGTGGATATCGTTGCCGTTCAAAAAAATGAAGAGCTCAACATAGATTTGGAATTCAAATCCGTGTCTTTGAACCCAAACTTGAAGTTCCCATTTAGAATCCCTTCAGGATACGATGAAATAGAGTTGAAATAATGATAAGGAAACCGACATATCATCTTCTTTTGCTAAGCATCTTCTTACTTAGCATCACATTGTCATTTTCACAAAGTGGTAAACAAAAGGAGCTAGAGGCGAGACGTGTAGAGTTGCGTCGAGAAATACAAAAGATAAATACGCTGGTGTCTTCCAACAAATCCAAGGAGAAATCTCAAATATCTTTGATCGAGGACTTGGATTACAAGGTTGGTGTAAGAAAGAGCCTAATCAAGGTAACCAATCAACAAGCCAATTTGTTGACAAGAGAGATCAACACCAACCAAAAACAAATAACGGCGCTTAGAGAAGAGTTAAAGGTGCTTAAAACGAATTATGCAAGTATGATTGAGAAGTCATACAAGAATAAGAACAAGCAAAGCCGTGTGATGTTTTTGCTATCTGCCAACAATTTCAAACAAGCCTACAAGCGTATTCAGTATCTAAACCAATATGCAAATTACCAAAAACAACAAGGAAAAAACATAAAAACCAAGACAAAGGAACTACAAGCTTCCAATATATTGTTGTTGGCTCAAAAAGAAGAAAAGAACAAGCTCATAGAGGAAAACAAGTTGGCGCAAAAAGAGCTTGAAAAGGAATTGAAACAGCATAATACCATAATGAGTTCCATTAAAAAGGACTTGAAAAAATATACGGCACAAATAAGGGCCAAACAAAAGGAGAGGAGCAAGATAGACAAGGAGATAGAAAAGATCATTAGGGATGCCATTGCGAAATCCAATAAGAAATCCAATAAGAAAGTAGGGAAGAAAACCACTAAAGTCACTAGGGTATTTGCCATGGCGCCGGAAGACAAGGCGTTGGCAAAGGACTTCTTGGGAAGCAAGGGAAAGTTACCTTGGCCGGTCGAGAAAGGAGTTGTCAAAGTGCGTTATGGTAAGCAACCATCCCCGATAGATAGATCCATAGTCATAAATAGCAATGGAGTTAGAATTTCAACCAGCAAAGGTTCCAAGGTGCGTGCTGTCTTTAAAGGGGAAGTCCTAAGAATAATCAAGCCAAAGAGAAGTAATCCAACGGTCTTGATAAAACACGGTAATTACATAACTGTCTACAAAAACCTAGGAAAGCTATACGTAAAACCTGGAGACAAGGTAAAGACCAAACAAGAAATAGGAGAGGTGTTTACACATCCTAGGACAGGAGAGAGCACATTGCGATTTAGCATATACAAAGAGACAAAAACACAAAATCCAGCAAGTTGGATCTATAAAATGTGATTAAAGTAGCTAAACTCTTATAACGACATAGCCCCTACGGGTTTTTTTATAGTGTTTTCCATTCCAGTAATAATAACGTTTGCCTTTTACCTTGACGACTTTATGGTGAACAGGAGCCTTTTTTACGTAGACGACCTTCGTCGGTCTAGTCTCGATTCGAGTAGCACAAGAACTGATGCTAAAAGTCAATAATATGGAACAGACAATAATTATAATTCTCATAATCTTACATTGTTTTTGTTAATGATAAGACTATAGATGAATGAAAAAGTTTAATTTAGGAAAATAATGCCTTTAATTCGGTAGCATCGTTGGGATTCATTTTACCAGCAAGTACCAAACTCAATTGTTTACGCCTCAAAGCTCCCTCGAATCGCTGTTTTTCCAGTTTGGTTTCTGGTGTGATTTCTGGTACGGAAACAGGTCTTCCAGTCTCATCTACGGCAACGAATGTGTAAATGGCCTCGTTGGCCTTGATGCATTCACCAGACTCCCTATCTTCTATCCAAACATCTATGTACACCTCCATGGAGCTTTTGAAGGCCCTGGAAACCTTGGCTTCTATGGTAACGACGCTTCCCAATGGAATTGAACGGTTAAAAGCAACATGGTTTACAGAAGCTGTAACTACGATACGGCGTGAATGGCGTCTTGCCGAAATACTTGCCGCGCGATCCATTCTTGCCAACAACTCACCACCAAATAAGTTGTTCAAAGGATTGGTTTCACTAGGTAGAACCAAGTCGGTTAGTATTGTTTTAGATGATTCGGCTGTTTTTGCTTCCATTGAGAGTTCAATTAAATTTACCCTATGTGAGGGCATATGTATTTGATGTGCAAAGGTAAGCCGATTTGAAATTCTAAAATCTACATTTTGGAATTAATTAGCATTTTATGTGCATTTTGGCTTTCTGCTCTATGAGTAGTAGTAAAAAATGTTGAAGTTAATTCAAGTCTTTGACCAGTAGCCAAGCATCTGTGTTGCTGGAGGATCTAATGTCATTCAATGCGTCCAAGGCATCGATTCTATCAGAATAACTTGCATAGGCCACTTGATGTAGTCCATACTTGTTTACACCTATCTTTCTAGCGTTGTATCCTTGCGCTATCAATTGTTCTACCTTCTTGTCGCAATTTTCCTCAATTCGGAATGCACCAGCAACTACGTGGTAGTTTCCAGATTGCTTGTTTACGCTCAAAGTGGCAGCAGGCAAGGGATTGCTAATAACAAACGTAGCTTCCTGAATCTTGTTCTCCAATTGCTTGTTGGCTTCTTCTTGAGCCAATTGGTTGTGGGATTCTATGTTTTTTATGTAATAGTTGGAAACACCCAAGCCACCAATCGTCAATGCAATTACGGCAACAGCAGCATATTTGAGATATGGTCTGGTTTTTCGTCTTTCTGGCGTAACAATCAATGGTGTTACTTTTTCAATGGCTTCAACTTCCTCTTTGTATGCTTCACGGGTTACAGCAGGAGAAACCAATTGTGATAGACCAAAGGCATCGGTCAAATAGTTTAGATGATATGAAGGGTTGAATTGTATCTTGCCTTCATTGTTCAATATCAATTCACCTATGTTTTCAAACTTGATCGTCTTGCCTTCCGTCAAATGGGATTTCAAGGACTTTACACGTGTAGTGATTTTTTTTGACGCACTCTCAAACGAGATTTTTTCCACATCTGCAACATAATGGGCCAACAAACCATCATTGGTTTGTATTTGTTCGTTAAAAGACAGTCTCTTTTTAGGAGGGTAGAACGCATTCGTGGATTCATGTACAGTGGCAGATACATGCTGTGATAAAAAAGCACCAAACTCAGGTACGGTAACGCATTCGTAGCGGTATAACAAATCGCTTATGTAAGTCTCTAATTGCATAAAAACAAAGTTAGACATTTATTGAAATAGAATGGAGTTTGTCCAGTATTAGTTATCAACAGTGATAAAATTCGTCATCTTTCAGGCTCTTAATCAACTTTCTAAAATGTTTTAAAATCCGCTAAATTTTTACTTCAACACAACAAATAGGAGAAATAACAAAGAAAATCAAGTCTGAATCCAAGGATGAATCGCACAATGTGATCAACAATGGATAACAGTATTTGGGTTTGGGACTCATTGAAGATTAGAAACACCAACCTCATGATGGGACAATGAATTTTGAGGCGGAAAAAGCATATGAAACAAGAATTTTTTCAAGAAGAAAGATATAATGAATAACAATGGAGGAAATACGATGGTTTTTATTGTATTTGACTGTATTGTGCTGGAATACAGTGCGTTTGTGGTTATTTTTTTAATGCCTTTTGTAAGCTTTTTTTTATAAATTACAGGATGCTATGTTTTTTTTTCATTGAATTTTGAGATTACTTTGATCATTATTTACAATGAAAAAGTATAAATAGGAACAATAAAAATGCTAGAGAATAAAAAGTATACAATCTTGATTATTGAAGATCATCCCCTAATATCCGAAGCCTATAAGCATGCACTCAATAAAATAAGAGAAGAAGATGAAAATATTTTTTTCGAAATAGACGAGGCCGAAGACTGTGATGCTGCATGCAATAAAGTCAAGGAATACGTCGACAAGGAAAAAAGCATAGATATTGTCTTTCTTGACATCATGCTCAAAAGATCCAAAGATGGTAGATTTCTATCCGGTGAGGACATAGGTTTAATGATCAATAAGGTGATGCCTGAAACCAAAATCATCGTTTCCACATTTTTGAATGACAATTACAGGATCCACAGTATAATCAAAAGCATAAACCCAGATGGGTTCATCATAAAGAATGATGTTACCTCCAAAGAATTGCATAGAATAATAAACACGGTAATTAAAGATCCTCCTTATTATAGCAGATCGGTAGTAGAATTACTCCGAAAAAACATTTCCAGCAAGTTATTGTTGGATGACATAGACAGAAAAATACTCTATGAGCTTTCCATTGGATCAAAAATGAAGGAGTTGCCTGGGGTAATTCCGTTGTCTAAAGCAGGCATAGAAAAAAGGAAGCGGACGCTTTATGCTACGTTCAACGTAAAGGAAAACAATGATCGCGAATTGCTGTCCAAGGCCAAGGAGAGTGGGTTCATTTAAGATTTCTCAATTTTTTCATGAGGCTACTACCATAACGGATTAAAAGCTTTACATTAGTTCTATCAACAAGGTAGAACCAATAGAAGAATGACAGAAAATGACTTAATTTATGCTTTGGCGCTTCAAAATGTACCAAGAATAGGAGACATAACAGCAAAGAAATTGATAAGCCATTGTGGTTCTGCCGAAGCAGTCTTGAAGGAAAAGCGTCAGAACCTCTTGAAGATTGATGGAGTGGGAAACGTTACCATTGGAGACTTGTTTGCGAAAAACCATTTGAAGGCAGCCGAAAAAGAATTGAAATTCATCAAGGAAGAAAATATAAAGTGTCATTATTTCACGTCTGAAACTTATCCGGAAAGACTCAAGCACTGCATAGACAGCCCGATCTTGTTGTTTGAGGGAGGAAACATAAACCTTAACAAAAAGCATGTCATTAGCATAGTCGGTACTCGAAAGATAACTACCAATGGTGTTGCCTTTTGTGAAAAACTAGTTGAAGAACTTGCAATATACAACCCGACCATCGTTTCGGGTTTTGCATACGGTACGGACATTACTGCACATAAGGCTGCGATAAGGAACAAACTGCAAACCATTGGTTGTCTGGCTCACGGGTTAAACCAAATTTACCCCAAGACTCATAAGAAGTACATGCCCGAGGTTGAAAACAACGGTGGGTTCTTTACCGATTTTTGGAGTACGGATTCATTTGATAGGAATAACTTCTTAAAACGCAATCGAATCATTGCTGGTATCAGTGAAGCTACGATAGTAATAGAATCAGCAGAAAAAGGAGGAAGCTTGGTTACTGCAGACATAGCGAATTCCTACAATAGGGATGTGTTTGCCATGCCTGGACGCATAACAGATTCACAAAGTGTGGGATGTAACAACCTGATAAAGCAACAAAAGGCACATTTGCTATCCACGCCTCTGGATGTCCCATATTTGCTGAATTGGCAATTGGAGGACAACCAAAAGCCTGCAGTGCAAAAACAGTTGTTTGTGGAGTTGGATGACAATGAAAAGACAATTTACAACTACCTCAAGGACAACGACAAGAAAATGCTCGACACCATAGCTTTGAATTGTGACATGCCAACCTATAAGTTGGCAGGTTTGTTGTTGAATATGGAGTTGAAGGGTGTGATCAGGCCATTGCCAGGTAAATTGTTTGAGGTTGTTTAATGTCCGGCCTTTTATGTGTATGTTCTAGAGTAGGGGGTCAAGGATATTGAGATTCTAGCCAATTAAACGATAGCTTTTATTGTCTGTTTGGGAGCTTGTTTGCTGGTTCCATCGAAACCACTTATTCCACTTATCGTGGTATATTTCATGACATGTTTCTTATTTGGAAAAATACGTTGATAAGCACTTTGACACATTAGTGTTGCTTCGTGAAAACCGCAAAGTATCAATTTCAGCTTCCCAAGGTAGGTATTTACGTCACCTATGGCATATATTCCTGGTATGTTGGTTTGATAGTCGAAGGTATCAACTTTAATTGCGTTTTTTTCAATTTCCAATCCCCAATTGGCAATAGGTCCCAACTTTGGAGCTAGTCCAAACAATGGAATAAAATGATTTGTTTCAATATAAAGTGACTCATCTCCGTTTTTGGTGACTTCTATGCCATTTAATTGCTCTGAACCAAATAAAGCCGTTACCTCTCCTGGGGTAATTAATTTTATTTTCCCCTGATCTTTCAATTCCTGAACTTTTTCTACTGAGTCCAATGCTCCCCTAAATTCATTTCTCCTGTGTACCAATGTCACTTCACTGGCTACATCAGCCAAGAAAATACTCCAATCCAAAGCGGAGTCTCCACCTCCGGCAATGACAACTTTCTCATTCCTATAGCGTTCCGGGTCTCTAATTATGTATTCGACTCCCTTGCCTTCAAAATTCAGGATATTTTGCATAGTTGGTTTACGAGGCTCAAAACTACCTAAGCCACCAGCTATGGCTACTACAGGTGTCATATGTTTTGTGCCCTTACTTGTGGTTACTATAAAATTTCCATCGTCGAGTTTCTCAATGACTTCTGCTCGTTCCCCCAAGGTAAATGTAGGTTCAAACGGTTTGATTTGCTCCATTAAATTATCTACCAAATCTCCTGCAAGCACTTCTGGATAGCCAGGTATGTCATAAATTGGTTTCTTTGGATAGATTTCATAGCACTGTCCCCCTGCTTGAGGAAGGGCATCTATTAAATGGCATTTAAGCTTTAACAACCCGGCTTCAAAAACTGTGAATAATCCCGTTGGACCTGCCCCAATTATCAGAATATCTGTTTTAATCATCTGTTTGTTTATTTATGTAAGTGGTGTTACTTCTTGCTTTTCCCTTATTAATTCTTTTATTTCTCTCTTCTTGATAAAAACGTCTCCCAATTGATCTTTCAGCGTATCTATTCTAAAATCCAATTCCAATAGTTTCTCCAAAGAGGGGTCCATGACAAGTTCTCCTTCTCTGTGTAATAAATGGTCTAACATTGATAATAGCACCTCTGGTAACACTTGTTGTTTTGCATCGCTCCAAGCATGATCTGGATCATTGTGTGTTTCTATTATCAATCCATCGAAATTCAATGACAATGCGGTTCTCGATAGCTCAAAGATCAGGTTTCTAGTGCCTGCTATGTGCGAAGGATCAAAAATGATTGGCAAATCAGGGAATTCTCTTTTCAACCCCAATGGTATCTCCCATATTGGCACATTTCTATATTTTGTTTTTTCATAGCTGGAGAAGCCTCTGTGTATTGCTCCCAAGTTCTTTATGTTTTGACCCATGAAGCGCTCAATGGCTCCCATCCACAATGCCAAATCGGGGTTTATTGGATTCTTGATCAGAATTTCATTTTCCAGGCCATTGCAGGCATTTGCAATTTCCTGAACTGTAAATGGTGATACGGTTGTTCTTGCACCGATCCACAATACGTCTATGTCGTACTTCAATGCCAATTCCACATGTTTGGGATTGGCGACTTCTACGGCAGTTTTTAAACCAGTTTCATCTTTAACACGTTTTAACCAAGACAAACCAACTTCCCCTATTCCTTCAAAACTTCCAGGCCTTGTTCTTGGCTTCCATATTCCTGCTCGGAACACATCTACATTTGTTTCTTTTAAACTGTGTGCTATACTGATTACTTGTTCTTCAGATTCGGCACTACAAGGACCTGCAATAACAAAAGGCTTTCCTGTTTTACTTTTTTTCATGCTTTTCACGGTGAATGACTTTATATTGTTAATTTTTTATTTCAGACAATCCTCTTCTTTTGACATAAAGAAGTTACCTGCTTATTCGGTTCTAACGAATAGCAAGAATGGAGGCAATGAATGAATTCAATGCCTAATCAATTAAATGGGATTTTGAGTGTTGAGGTGTTAATTCAATATGCAATGCTATTTCTGAAATAGCATTGCATATGAGGTTATATAATTTACTACCTGTTTTGTAGTTGTCATTCCTAGAGTGGAAATCGTATTAATGTTTAAATGGTTGCCAATTGAAAAAGGTTTTCAGATTGTTTTTTTCTTATGGTCTCAGGTGTGTTCTTAAGCATTAAGTTAATGCATTTGGCTAAAAACGGGTTTTTGACATGAGCCATCTTACCAACTTGCCAACTGGTTTTCACCAAAGACTGGGCTTTTGCCATTCTTAACTTTTGATATTGTTTAAACGCTTCCTGTGGGGGATACTTTTCCAAACATTCACTTAACACATATGCATCTTCAATGGCTTGACAAGCTCCTTGTCCCAAATTGGGGGTCATTGCATGAGCAGCATCTCCCAACAGAGCCATTTTTCCATTTATCCAAGTAGAAATTGGTTTTAAATCTGAAATTTCATCTGTATGAATTTGGTCTATTGGCGTACTTGAAATCAAATCACGTACAACGGGGTGAAAACCTTTAAACCTGTTACCCAATTCTTCTTTTTTATGCTCGTTAATGCTTTTCTTAAAAGTGGTTAAGGCGTACCAATAGACCTTGTCCGCAGCTATTTGAACAAATCCGAAACGTTGATTGTTCCACCAGGCTTCGTTCAATTCTTCGACTAACCCTTTGGGTAGCACATAATTTGTTATTCCTCTCCAACAAACTTGTTTGGCTTTTCTAATTTTATAGTTAGGGGCTACTTGCTGTCTCACAACAGAGTGAATTCCATCTGCTCCTATTACCACATCAGCATTTGCAACAGTTCCATCTTCAAAAGACAAGTCATAGGGTGCATTTGGAGATATTTCAGTTAACCGTTTTCCCAAATGTAGTTTCTTCTTGTCTATGTGCTTTAGTAATAATTGTTGCAAAACTCCTCTATGAATAGCGATGTTCTTGACACGATATTTCTTTTCGAAATGGGTTAGATCCATTTTGGAAATAGGTTTTAAAGAAGCTTCGGTTATATTTAAACTACTAATTGGGTTTCCTAGCTTTTCCAGTTCTTCCTTCAATCCTAATTTTTGAAACACTTGCATGGCATTATTGGCTAAAATAATACCGGTTCCAGCCAATTTTATTGTATCTGCGCTTTCATATATTGAATAGTCCACACCTTTTTTCTCTAATGCTACAGCTGTGGTCAATCCTCCTATTCCAGCTCCTAAAATATCTATTTTCATATGTTGTTATCAATTCGATCTTATAAAAATACAACTATTATAGATAAGATTTAACTTATCCAGTTTTGAAGTATTTTTTTTCCTTCGGGGGTTAATACGGATTCAGGATGAAACTGAACTCCTCTAATGTCTAAATTTTTGTGTTGAATGGACATAATATTTCCAGAGTCGTCAAATGAAGTCGCTTCCAAGCAGTCAGGAAGGTCATTTTCTACTATCCAGGAATGGTACCTGCCAACTGTAACCTCCTTTGACAAGCCTTTGAACAAAACTCTATCCTTTTCATTTTGAAAAATACTGGTTGCAATGCCATGATATGGGGCTTTAAGGTTGATTAACCTTGCTCCAAAGACTTCTCCTATGGCCTGTTGCCCCAAACATACCCCCAAAATGCTTTTGCTAAGGGCATAGGTTGAAATGATCTCTTTCAACAACCCTGCTTCATCTGGAAGTCCTGGGCCAGGTGACAACAATATTTTTTCGTAATCTCCTACTTCTTCAATAGATACTTGATCGTTTCTTTTTACAACTGTCTCGCATCCTAGCTCTTTTAAATAATGAACTAGGTTATATACAAATGAATCGTAATTGTCTATGATTAAAACTTTCTTCATCGTTTTCAATTTTATACCTCATCGGCGTATTCCAAGGCCCTTACCAAAGCTCCGGATTTATTATATACTTCGTTCAATTCACTTTCTTCCGATGAACTGATTACAATGCCTGCTCCAGCTTGCCAATTTAAATGCTGGTCTTTACTTAAAAAAGTTCTTATCATTATGGCATGGTTATAATTGCCTTCAAAGTCTATATAACCAATGGCGCCACCGTAAAAATCTCGATTCACAGGTTCATATTTTTCTATTAGTTCCATAGCTTTGTATTTTGGCGCTCCACTTAAGGTTCCTGCAGGAAAAGTGTCTGCAACCAATTGCATGGTATCGATGTTGTCATGCATTTCACCTGTAACCTTACTTACCAAATGAATGACATGTGAGAAATACTGAATTTCCTTATATGTCTCTACTTTTACACCTTTTGCATTTCTACTTAAATCATTTCTGGCTAGATCAACCAACATTACGTGCTCTGCATTTTCCTTGTCATCATGAAACAATAAATTAGCCAATTCCTTATCCTTTTTTTCACATCCACTTCTTTTATATGTACCTGCAATAGGATGAATTTCTGCTATATTGTCTTGGACGATTAACTGTGCTTCTGGTGAACATCCAAAAATTTTGAAATTTTCATAATCATAGAAAAACATATATGGTGACGGATTGATTTCCTTGAGGACGTTAAATACTTTTAATTCGTCGCCTTCGAATTCTTGTATGAATCGCTTCGACAAAACCAACTGGAAAACATCCCCTCTCATGCAATGTTTCTTGGCTTGGGAAACCATCTCTTTAAATTCAGAATCGCCAATGTTTCCTTTAACTTCTCCTATCTTTTTGAATGACGCCATCCTTTCTGTACGATATTCCAAGATGGTTTCGACAAGCGAAAAATCTGCCGTTGGGTTCTCCGAATACTTTAACAAATAAGATTCATCCTTGTTATGGTCTATTACAATTATATTCTGGTATAGGTTGTAAAACACATCAGGAATATTTAAGCCTTTACTGTCTTTTTTCAACACGATGTTTTCAAAATATCGTACTGCATCGTAGGACATATAACCAAATAGTCCATTGTTGATGAAATTATATTCATGCTTCCCTACATTGAAGGAGTTTGTGAATTCTTGTATGTATTTTACAATGTTACTTTCTTTATCCAACTCCAACTCTTCCACTTCTTTGTTAGGAAAAGTTTTGGTTATCCTATTGTGTTCAATCTTAAAGGAAGCAACAGCATCAAAACATATGTATGAAAAATGGTTTCCTTTTTTCACATCATTAACTTCAAACAGGACACTGTTTTTATAAACTGTTCTAAATTTATTAAACGCTACAAGTGGGTCCTTAATGGTTTCCTCTAGCTTTTTTAATGCTAGATTAAGTTGATATTTCATATGATGTCTATGTTCTTTGTTACGGTATGATTAATTTTGATTCTAGCTCGCTAATAGTACGTTCTCTTGTTTTTAATACAGTCTTTTCACTTGTTGCGCAGCTTAGCCAATAAGCCTCTTGAAACAATGAGCTTTCAATATGCCAATCGCGTTGTTTATGGCGGATGACATTATTTAGACAATTGATGTCTCTTAAACTGTCCTTCTTGTAAATTCCAGTTCCAATTGCTTTGTAAAAAGCTTCTTTTCTTGTCCATATTTTCAAAAACTCATCGGATTGGTTTGAAGATTTTTTTATTTCCTCTTGCTCCCTTGTCGTAAGATAGGTTAGCATTTCGGATATGTTTTTTAATTCCTTCCTTCTTTCAATGTCAATACCTATCTCAATGGTCTTTGAGTTAGAGCTTCTTGCCAAAACCACATAATCTCCAGTATGGGAAATATTGAATGAAGGCTCATTTTCAATGTATAGTTTCCCCGTTTGCTTTAATTTGAATTCTAGTTCTTCGACTTGGCCTCTTCCTTTTTCCATATAATTTAAATACAACAACATCCTTCCCAAAAGGCTTGTATTCTTTAAAATTAAATTTCCCGAAACCCTTTTCTGAAAATTATTGGGTAATACCTGTTTAATTCTATCGAGGTCTGTCTCTGATATCTTTAAAACATCAATGAAATCTAAATCTATGTAAATCATTTTTTTCAATTAGAAAAACCACCGTACTTGTAAACCAAAATAAGTATTGAAGTCATTTATGTACAATGGGTCTGCAGGAGCAATGCTTCCAGAAGTAAAACTCATTTTACCTGTCAGCTTGAATTCACTAAAAACCCTCCTAGTAATGTCTATGTCGAAGAAATGGTAAGAGACGTCTTTACTAGAAAAAACCTTTGCTCTTAGTGTCGTATCATCGATATCTCCCAAGTTAAAGGTGTATAGCGTGATGAAATTCTCTCCAAAGGGAAGTCCCTTCTCTATTCTATATTGATCATGGACATATTCTACACTTATGTTCATTGTAGATGCCCCTTGGTATAATTTTGAAATGTCATATCCCAAAGCTGCATGAAGCCCAAAAAAATTCTCTTTGCTTCTATAGGTTTGGTTGATGAATTCCGTAGTAAATGTTAATCCCTTAAACAAGGTTTGCCATTCCAAACTCCATTGAGACATCGTATGATAGTATTCTGAAAATTCTTGTTTTGATGGTTGAAAAACAAAATCTGGATTTTTATTGTATCCGTAAAAATACCCTAAAACGACTTCTGTGTTTTTTCGTTTTGTTCCAATCCTAAGCGATACATTTGGAAGATATTCTTTTTGTTTGCTGTCGTATTTCGGGTTATTGCTATCGACTGCGAAAGGGGCCAAAAGCAACCGACTATCACCAGCATTAAAGTTTACTTTTCTAAAATAAGGCATTATATAGAGCTCTGCACTTATTTTCTTATATATGTATTTGAAATCTATACTTGGTTGTCCTAATTTCTCAAAGGACAAAATGGATTCTCTTATATCCATTCTATTCATAATGTCTACCAATGAGAAACCAGTGAATTTACCTAAGGTAAATAATCTCATGCCGGCATTGATTGTTAGGTTTTTATCCCAATAGGACACATA
Source organism: uncultured Bizionia sp. (assembly GCA_947496215.1). Lineage (GTDB taxonomy): Bacteria > Bacteroidota > Bacteroidia > Flavobacteriales > Flavobacteriaceae > JAHDHI01. The sequence goes on along the minus strand of CANMCF010000008.1, from coordinate 83,792 downwards.
GAGATTACGCATGTCCACATGCGTTCTATAACTATCTATGGCATCTAAGCGTATATGTGGTTGAACCACATATTTGAATTTACCTTTTACGTATTTAAATTCTCCCGAAATAAGAGTCGAGAGTTGCTGGGACAATTGGCTTTCTTTAAATGGGTCTTTATTATAGTAATTATAATCCAAAGCTAAGCTCCCCCTTAAAAAAGTCTTTCCCTTCTTCTTTTTCTGATTAGCTTCTTGTGCAAGAACACTTGTTAGCGAAAACAAAAGCAAGCATGAACGAATTAGCCATAACTTGCTTTTATTTAATACTGTATATTTCAGTGTCCTTTTTTGAATATTACTATTCAACATTTGAAATGTTTTCTGAATCAAAGAATGACGTTTCAAAAGATACGTCAAAATTAAAATTACTACGTTTTAGTACTGTTGTTCTATTATTTTTAAGATTGTTAATCTTAGCTGTTGTCAATAGCCAAGATTCATCTTTGAACTGTTTCCATTCTATTTCCTGATTCTTGAAATAGTCACCTTTACGATTATAGTATTTTAAAAATACTGGTAAGAAGTTGTCTTTGGCGATATGTAAATCCACTGATTCATACCCAGAGTACTTATTGGTTGGATAGCATTTAACGATATGACAATCCTTGCCCTTAAACACAGTAGATTCTAAATACTCGTATTTGAACTTAAACAAATTCATAACCCCCAAGTCTTCATTTGCAAACTCACTTCCCATGAATGCTCCTGATTTATTTTCGTTTGCAATACGCTTTGTAGCATTTATACCTGGTATGTATATCCATTGATCGTCGTTTTTGGATAAATGGGAATGTATTAATGATTTCATTCCTTTAACATCTTTAGGAGTGTTGAATTTCATTAATGAGTAGTCTTCTTTTCTATTGATTTCCTTGTTGAAGGAGATCATTTTTCTGGTATAGGACTTTCCATTTCCTCTTGTTAAAGTCATTTCAACGTCTACTTTATAATCAGCATGGCCCAAAACGGCATTTTGAACTTTTTCCATTAATTTGTTAACATCAGTATTAGCCTTCTTGGCTTCATTAAAACTAACCAATGCAATTGTCATGAACATTAGTGATGTAACCTGTATGATTCTCTTTGTTAGTTGTTTCATTGTTTATTATATTTTAAGGAGGCATGTTAAGCCACTAATTTTTTCTTTTTTGAACGAGGTTGCAAAACCTTTATCCTGTGTTTGTTGCGTTTCTTGTCTACCAAGAGAATTAGACATGGTAAAAACAGCAAATCAAACAGCAATGCAAAGGCAATTGTGATAGCACTCATTAACCCCATGTTAGAATTCAATGCGAATGGCGATAGCATTAAAATTGCAAAACCAGATATTAAGATAATGCTCGTGTTCATCAAAGATGGGCCAACAATTTCCAATGTCTTGAGAACTGCAAGTTTGGTTGTAGTGTCGTTCTTCTTTTTTATATCTAAATATTTTACCAGGAAATGTATTGTATCGTCTACAATAATCCCCAAGGTCATTGATGTAACAAAGGTCAAGGCCATTCCTATCTTTCCAACCAATAGCCCCCAAACTCCAAAAGCAATTAATCCAGGCATTACATTTGGTATTATGCTTAACATTCCAAATTTCAAAGATCTAGTAGAAAGAATTATGATGACTGTGATAAATAAGATGGCTATTAAAAAGCCGTTGATCATAAAGTTCACGTTGTTCTCTGTCATATGATTGACAATAACAGAATTGCTGGTTCCTTGAAACCACATTTCTTTTGGTGAATTGTCAACCAACCATTGGTTTGCAGCATATTCTATTTGCTGCAAGTCTTTGGTATATAGGTTGTCAAAGGACACTCTAAATCGAGAGGAAGACTTATCCAGATTTACCATATTGTTAATGTCCCTACCAATGGGTAGATTCATTTCATACAACAACAAATATTGACTGATGAGTTTTTTATCGTCTGGTATGCGATAAAAATCAGGATTGTCATTGTTCATTGTTTTATTTATGGTTCTTATGGTTTCTGTAAAAGAACTTACATCAATTACTTTGTCTTGTCCTAAGAACCATTGTTCAAACTCTTCTACTTTTTTAAGATATGCAGGATCTGTAACGCCTTGTTCTACCCCTGTACCTAAAGAAAATTCCATAGAATATATACCAGTGAGGTTGTCTACGGTAAACATGGTATCTTTAATGATCGTCATTTCTTGATCAAAATAGTCCAAGAACATGTCATTGATTTCATTTCTAACCACGAAGGCAGACAGTCCAACAAAAAATATGGTTACTACCGCCAAGACTCTTTTAGGCTGTCTAATGATGAAAACGCCTAATTTTTTAAATCCTCTTTGTACAATAGTGGATTTCGCTTTTATCAAGGATTTGAACCCAATGATTGCTAATAGTGCTGGAAGGAATATCAGCGAAAAAACCAACCCACAAAATACACCTATGGAAACTACATTTCCTAATTCTCTAAAAGGAGGGATGTCACTGAAGTTCATACTCAAAAAACCAACGATGGTAGTTACTGAGGTGACGAAAATTGGCTTTGCATTAATCACAATGCTATTTTGAATGGCTTGCTTCTTCTCAATGCCATTTTTTATCTGTTGTGATAGTGTTGTCAATAGATGAACACAATCGGCAATGACAATGGTCATGATCATAGTGGGAGAGACGGCCGTAATGTTATTGATGTTAAAACCAAGAAATCCAATAACACCGAAAGAGATCACAATAGAACCAATAATGACCAAAAGAGTTCCGAATGTACCTGATATGGATCTAAATGTAATGAAGAGCAACAACATGATGACCAAATACATTATGGGCATTAAGGTTTGCATGTCTTTCCCAGCAATTTCAGCAAAAGTATTGTCTATCATTACGGTTCCTGTAGGACGAAGTTTCACTTCTTCTGTTTCGTACTTTTGAATAGCATTTTTAACAAAACTGACTACTTCAGGGCCTTCACTCATAAAATCCTTTTCAGGATATTTAATGGTTACAAAGATTCCTGCTACATGTCCTGTTTTGGAGACTAAGCGATCTATCAATTGCTTTTCATTCAAAGCAATGTTTTTGATTCGCTGAACTTCCGTAGAGCCATACGTTGTTGCGTCTTCAACTAAATTGCCTACTTTCAAGAAATCTCCATCAACTTCTGTATGCTGGAAATTACTTATGGCATCAACTCTACTGGCATATGGCGTCAACCATAATTCTTCGGTTAAATTTTCAATTAAAGCCAACGTGTTTGCAGTAAATACATTACCATCTTCGGGTTCAACAACGATGAGTATGTTATCTGTTTTTTCATACTCATCGTGTATTAGATGCAGTCCATTTAATTGCGGATTGTCTCCAGAGAAATAAATATCCAAATCTCCTTCTATTTGCAAGAATTTGGCTCCATAGCCTAATCCCATTACAAGAAAAAGCCCAAACAAAACGATGAACCATTTTCTACGCATTACCCAACTGGCAAGTTTTTCTAGAAATCTAAGGTTTTCTTTTTCCATTGTGTTCTTGTTATGCTGGGACAGATTCTGCCTGAGGTGTTAGCTGTTTTTTTTCTGCCATGGCCACTGTAATTGTCCCTTTTGCAAAAAGTGTATCTCCGTTATATGCTTTTACCTTTAAGCTAGACGCTGGTCCCATGGTCCAATCTAATTCCCCATGTAAATACACCAATGTACCAGGAACGACAGGGGTAAAGAATTTCACCTTATATCCTCCAAATACTCCCACACTTGTAGGATCTACATCATAATTAACAGGTTGCTCTATTTCCCAATTTTGGGTGCTTAGTTCTACCAATAAGCCACAAGCTTGTCCCATGGCCTCTGTTAACAATACTCCTGGGAAAATTGGCAATTCTGGAAAATGTCCTTGAAAGGCAGGTTCTCCGATTCCCACAGCTTTGATTGCCGTAATGGATTTTCCTTTTTCGTAACCAATTACCTGATCTACCAATTGAAAAGGATATCTGTGAGGCAATAGTTTTTGTATTTGATAATTCTGTAATAATACCTTTTCCATTAGTTGTATTTTTTGATGAGTGTTAATACTGCGTATCCCGTTTTGTCTATGGTAGCTACGATAACATTTTTTGGAGTTACATTAATACCTTCTGTTAGAATTCCTTCTTTCGTGAAAAGGCCTTTTGCATTGTTCAATTGCTCATTGAACAACCCCGTTGCATATAGAATACTTGCCAATCCTCCAGCATTGTCGCCATTTCCATATATCATTTCTGGAAAGAATAGCTTAGGTGTTTCTCCTAATGTTGAACTTACTTCCGAAACGAGAGTTGTTCCGTTAACGTTCTGCGCACCTGCTCCAATCATGATCATATCCACATCTTGAACGGTTAGTCCATTGTTTGTGATTAATTCTTGAATTAAAGCAGCCAATAGATTTTCGTGTTCTTGTTTTCCATAAGTTTGTCCAGAAATGGTAGCAGCTATGGTTCCATATATTTCCTGCCCATTTTCAATGGCGGTTTCGATTCTTTCTAAAGCAATAGACGCTCCATATTCATTGGCAATCGGTAATTTTGTTTCTCTATCTTCTCCTTCTCTAATTGCTTCGTGATATTTGGAGATTGTTTCTGTCGAACATACAACTGCACAATCTACAATACCGTCTTTTAAATGCATTGCTGCTACATCAATGGCCTGAACAGCACTACAGGCTCCTCCATTGATGGAGAAATTCGGTCCAGTAATCTTACTTTGAATTGCCATTTGAGAAGCTGCTGCGTTTGCTATTGTATTTGGAGTGCTCATTGGGCTTACCAAGTCAGGTCCATCATGTTTCGCGACCAGATCAAAAACAAATCCATCTTCAATATTGGACAACTCCGTTCCGTCATATAAACCAACTTTATCTTTATTTAGTTCTATGACATCATTGACCTTATTCTGATTGATGCATTGGAAAGCCAAATTACAGTACATCTTTGTAGCTTTACTGAAATAACGTAATCCCCTTTTTCCCAAGAATCCATCAGGATCATATGTGTCCATCTTTGTTGTTGATAGATTTTGATCTACCTTATTGTAAAACACCTCTCTTCCGCTTCCTAATGAAGAAACATATCCTAACCCTACTATTGCTATATCTTTATTGTTCATTTCTATTTTGTTTAATTGTATTGACTGAAGATCAAACTGCAGATGTTTCCTCCAAATGCAAAAGAATTGCTCATGATGTTGGTTACATTAGCTGGTTTAACGCCTTTGTTGTTCAAGTCTATGGAGATAGGGAAAGACTCATCTATGTTTTCGGTGTTCTTTGTACTAGGAATGATTTGTTCTTGTAAAGACAATACGGCAGAAATTCCTTCGAATGCACTTGCTGCTCCCATACAATGACCTATGACTGATTTCAAGCTATGGATTGGTACATCTAGAAGTTTTTCGCCAAACACCTTGTACATGGCATTTACTTCGTGAGAATCATTTGCTTTGGTACCAGTCCCATGAGCACTGATGTAACTTATGTCGTCTATGTTTAATTTGCTGTTGTCCAGGGCTTTTTTCATTGCTGAAGCGGCTCCGTTTCCTGCAGGATCCGGTGCTGTTGGATGATGCGCATCACAACTTAGTCCATACCCGGATATTTCACCATATATCTTGGCTCCCCTTTCTAAAGCATGCTCTAATTCTTCCAAGACCATGATTCCAGCTCCTTCGCCTACGACCATTCCTGTTCTGTCCTCTGCAAATGGTTTGATTTCTTCTTTTGTCATTGCTCCCAATCTATAGAAAATAGTATAACATGATCTTGTGAAAGGATCAGAACCTCCAGCTAGCATAACTTTTGAGCGTCCTTCTTTGATCATTGAAAATGCAGTTCCAAATGCATAGTTTCCAGCCGTACATGCTGTTGGAATAACCATGTTCGTGCCTCCCAAATTACATAGTTTGGCTACAGTAGAGCTCATTTCAATTGGTCTGAAATAGGACAGCATTTTTTTAGCATCTGCCGATAATTCCTCTTCTTCATTTTGAATGTTGAAGGTGTCTATGGTACGTTCTACGATATCCTCTGTTCCATTGGTGGTTCCTAAAATGATCCCATATCTGTTCGGGTAATCTATTTTTTCTGGCATCCCAGCATCTTTCAATGCCATTTGCGATGCTTTATATGCGTATTCTACAGATTTACTATAAGGGCTTACATCTTCTTCACAGGTTAAAACATCCTCTCCTGTTACTTCTGCAGATAGAGAATTCCCCTTGAACCTATTGCTATCTAGCTTGGTTAGAGGGCGTATTCCCGTGTTTTTTTCTTTAACGTTTTTCCAGAACTCTTTAATGTTAGATCCTATTGGGCTAACTACACCTAAGCCGGTGATTACTACTCTTTTCATGATTTTTTAGTTTGAAATTGTGCTATTGTTTTGGTTGGTTATGCTGTAAGTCCTCCGTCTATTACAAGTGTATGGCCTGTAATGTAATTGCTTGATGGAGATGCCAAAAACTCAACTGCTTCTGCGACTTCTTCGGATTCTCCCATACGCCTCATAGGAACCATGCTATTGATTTTCTTTTTGGCAAGTTCCGGCATTGCATCTACCATTTCTGTAGCTATGAATCCAGGAGCGACAGCGTTTACTTGTACTCCAAATGAAGCAAATTCTCTAGCCAGTGTTTTCGTCAAGGAAATAATAGCTGCTTTGGAGCTTGCATAATTAGCTTGTCCTTGACTCCCTTTCATACCTGAAACAGATGATATGTTGATTATTTTTCCTTCTCCTCTTCTTATTGCCTTGTTTCCAAAGACTTTTGTTACGTTGAAGACTCCGTTCAAATTTGTGTTTATCACATCGTTCCAATCTTCCGCTTGCATTCTAAAAAAGGCACCATCTTTAGTTATTCCGGCATTGTTTACCAGTCCATAAATCTCTCCCATGTCCTTTTCTATTTCTGGGATTAATTGTTCGATGTCTTCGTAATTTTTAACATCTAGTTTATAGCATTTGATCCTTGAGTTATCGTTCCCTAATGCATTAACTATTTCTTCTGCGGCGTTTTGATTGCTGTTATAAGTAAAGGCTACTCTTGCTCCTGACCCGTAAAACTTTTCTACAATAGCTTTACCGATACCTTTACTTCCTCCTGTTATTAGAAATAATTTGTCTGTGAAGTCGTTTTTCATGATTTGATCTTAATTTTAATATGTTTGGTTAACCAGTCAAAAGCCCATTTTTATGCATAACGAAGGATATAGGCGATAAAAAACTTTAAGGAAAAATCTTTTATTTTTAATACGTGCTATTGCTTTTAAGTACTTTATGACTGCAAAAAAGAATTGTTTTTTCAGTAGAATAATCTAATAGCCTATTATAAGCTCTACTAATCGTTTCATACTTAAATAGTGTAGATTTTCAGGGACAAATCCCTGACTATTATAGGCATACTTTTGATGTAATAGTTGTACGACAACTTCTTTATCTATGGTTTTCAGTTGCTGTTGTACTTCTTCTATGATTTTATGAGTACTAATTGTGCTATAATGAAAAGCCTCTTGAGCTTCCTTGCCAACAAGGCATTCACTATGGCCTAGAGCTATGGATTTCGGTACGGTAACTTCCAAAAGCGCTATACTGTTCAAATAATCTGATATGTTTGAAAACGCCAGTGGAAACCATTCTTTGGGAGAGAAAAATTCACCCAAGGCATCTGATGCAAAAAGCCGTCCACTATACTGTTCGAACAAGGAAATAGAACAATCACTATGTCCAGGAGTTTCCATTACAGAAAACACTAAATCCTTTGCACATTGTATTACTTCCCCTTCCTTTAGTTGTTGTATTGATATGTCATTTAGAGGAATCTGCCGAATACCCTTTAAAACCGCAACATTGTTTTTTAGCTGAACTACCTTTGAATTAAGGTTTTCTATAACTTGTATGCTCTTTTCTCTTCCCAAATTTTGGCACGCTTTCTCTCCGGCATAAACTTGAACTTCTGTCAAATTGGGACACAAATAAGAAAGTAATCCACAATGGTCATAATGTGTATGTAGAATAATCCAATGCTTTATCTCATTCACATTTTCAACAATAGCATGCAGTCTATTTTTAACGGTTATGTATTGGGCACTTATACCCCCTTCTATTAATGTCCAGTTTCCCTTAGCTCCAAGTAAATAAACGGGATTGTCAAAACTTCCAATATTATATAGTTTTGCCATTAGTTTTGATATAAAGCCGCACCCCAGGTAGCGCCTGAGCCATAACCTACGATTAAACACAAATCACCTTCCTTCAATCGCCCCTCTTCTATGGCCATAGACAGTGTAACAGGTAATGAACCTGAAGCCATATTCCCTAAAGTCTCTACATTGAGCATGATCTTTTCCAAGGGAATGTTTAATTCTTCCATTACTTTGTCTAGAATGCGCATGTTTGGTTGATGAGGTATTACCAAGTCTATGTCATCAATGGTCAAACCATGTTTTGACAAGGTGTCTTTGGATATTTTTACAAATGATGACAATGCATGTTGAAACATGTCTTTCCCATTCATTCTAAAATATGGAATGCCCTCGGTGAATTCTGAATTGGCACTCCCTGGTCCTTCTGTCCAAAGTAATTTGAAGTAATTGCCATCTGCATGAATGACAATGTCTTTGAATCCTTTTTCTTTAGCGGTATCTTGATCTGCTCTACCTACAATTATTGCCCCAGTTCCATCTCCTAAGAGGATTGATAGATTTCTCCCGTCATCTGAATAATCCATACGTTTGGAAAGCACTTCTCCACAAACAATCATAATGTTTTCATGCTTTCCTGATTGGATATATTGTTGTGCAATATCCAATCCGTATATTAACCCAGTGCATTGTGCTCTAATGTCAAAAACCGGGATATGATTAAAATCAAGTTTTGATTGTAGCAAGCATGCCTGAGATGGGTCATGATGATCTGGACTCAAGGTGTTTACAATCAACATGTCTATGTCTGATGCTTGCAGATTTGCATTGGCCAATGCACTAGCCATTGCTGGAACCGTTATGTCTGATAGACTTTGGTTGGTATCAACATGTTTCCTTGTTAACACTCCTGTTCTATTTTCAATAAACTCAACAGTAGAGTTTAATCTAGATACGATGTCTAAATTGTCAACATTGTTGTTTGGTAAACAATAGCCAGTACCTTTTATGATAACATTATGAGGATTCATAGACAAGATCAAATAAATATTTTACTTAGCTTTTGTCCTAAAGACATACTTCCTTTAACCATAAGCTTTTTAGTAAGAATGGCTATGATGTCTTTCACTTCTTTGTTTACTAATTTCAAGTAGGTTTCGCAGCTACAAATGACAGTTACGTTAGGTTTTTCATACTTGCCTTCAATAACTTCAAAAGTGCCATTGTCTATTATGATATGAAAAAAACGGTCTGGTTCACTTAATTCCCATTGGTATACAGCCTGTAAACCTTGGCAATTTTGAGGGTTGAAACGTTCAGGCATGGAAGCTATGACTTCGTCTACCGAATTTAATTTTTTTATTGCTGTTTTACTGCTCATGATTTATATTGTTTCTGCGGTTTGTTTTTCTAAAATACTATCGATGATTTCATCAAACCTCGATTCTTCCCAATAAGATCTATAGTCTGTGTGGTAGATGCCAATTTCAACAAAGAATTCAAAAATCGGTGTCATGATCTCACTGTCTATCCTCTTTTTGTTTTCTGAAAACAATACAGTTTCAAAATACGTTTCTATGTCCTGAAATGCCGGGTGACTAAAGTTTGCACGTTCCAATACATCCATATTTCCAAAGATGGTGTCTACCAAACCTCTTAAGAAACCTGGTGTAAATTCTCTTGCTTCTTCCATGAATCCAGGAACTTGATGGCACAATTCCGTTACCATGCGTTTTCCCCAAGCGATATGCCTAGTTTCTTCCTTGTTGTGCTCAAAAGCTATGGCGGCTGCCAATGGTGATACAAAATCGTTTTGTAAATCCAGCATGGCATTATTCTCAGCAAACCACTCAATGATGATTGTCAGGTATATTGCTTTCAAAGGAAATTCTTCCATGGAAGCATTGTCTTGATAAAAATCCTTGATGAACTCGCTAATTTCTACTGGCTCTATTCTAAAATGCTCCATGGCTTTTCGAAAAACCATCGAATGGACGATTTCTTCTTTGCAGAAGTGCATCATATACTCTACCACACTTGGAAATTGAGCTAAAGATTGGTGATTGATCAACTTCATATAATATTCTGTCACCAAATTTTCCAAAGCTATAAAGGAGGCCCACCAACCACCAGTTTCAAGCTTGGCTAGTCTAATACGCTCTTCTTCTGTAGCTAAATCATAATATTTCGTGCCATAAATGGATAGGTTTTCTCGCTTTTTCAACCAAGCATTTTCATTATAAGGCTCGTCCCATGGGTGACTTTCTGTTAAAGTCATTTGTTTTTTTTCAGATAGTTTACTCAATCGTTTGATAAACCTATCTGCACTTTCTGATAATACAAGTTCTTTCATTTTAATTCATGTTTTTTAAACTTAGTTTAGCGTGCATAAAACCTTGACACATTGCGGCTTCATATCCTGCTCCAGAAGTCCAGGTTCCTGCAAATTTCAATCCTTTTACAGGAGATTTGGATAAAAATCTCATGTTGTCGTTTGGTGATATTTTATACCCAAAAGCCGAACCTCCTGGTGAATTGGTATATTTTTTATTCGTTCTTGGTGTAGAGCTTTCCTTGTATAGGATATGCCCTTGCAATTGTGGGAAATATTGATATGCACGTTGTATGATTTGCTCTTGAATACGTTCTTTCTTTTTCAAGTATGCCTCTTCATCCAATTTAAACCAATCACTCTTATGGTCTAAAACGATTAGTTGAATCGTTTTACCACACTCAGGATCCATTTTATGGTAATTGGTAACGCTTAAACTCAATCTATCATAGCGTTCATCCGATTCCATCTCTTCAGGACTTAATAGATCTCCTTCATTGCTTACGAAAATATATTCCTCTTGTGTGACACCTAACTCTTCGGGATCAACATCGGTAATGATATAGACGCAGAAATGTCCCCACCCAAATTCTAAATCTTGAAGCTTGTTTTCAAAAACCTCTTTTCCTGAGAATTCAGGTAGCATGTTCATTACATTGTGGGGGGAACATGTTGCAGTAATCGTTTTTGTGACAAAATGATGTTTTTTGCTATTTACTCGTGCAATTTCTCCTTCTTCAGTTAGTTCTATGCCGTGAACGGTATCTTTGAGAGAAACATAGCCCCCTCTGTCCTTAAATTCCTTTAGTAAAAAATTTGAAAGTGACTGTGCCGTTCCTAAGACATAACCTGATTTTGTTCCAAAAGCTGTATATAGGTAATGTAAAAAATACACAGCATTGGCCTCATTGGCATGTGTGCCCAAATACATTGCAGTGGCACTCAAAACCTCTATTAGCCTCTCATCGTTAAAGTATGATTGGAAATACTGTTTGGCAGTAAGCTTCTGAAGTTGCCTAGTTTCCGGTAGTATGTCTCTATTTAGTTGATATTCGCCCAACAACATTCTTGCGAACATATAGTTTTGATAACCAATGGTATTGATGTCATGGAAAAATTTGTCGAGCCCTTCTTTCTCCTTTGGGAATTGTTTATTCAGGTATGTCTCTATATCCTTTATGTTTCCAGGGATATGGTAGTATTCCCCTTTAACATGAATTGAAAATAATTCATCAAAGTATTTGAAATCCAATTTGTCCCAAAGGTCTATTCGTTTAAAGACGTCTCTCAAGTTGCCATTTTCACTAAGCCCCGTTATTTTATGCTGACTGCAATCGAATTTATACTTTCTTTTATTGCGCACGAAACTAGTGGCATAGCCCCCTGGATAAATGTGTCCTTCTACTATGGCCACATTTTTCTTTTCCTCCAAGAGGGTTATGCCATATATCAATCCTGTTAGACCAGCACCAATAATAAGTTCGTCGACTTCTTTTGTTTTTACGACTACTTCTTTACTGACCATTGTAAGTTCTTGTTTATTGATCTTAACCTACAAGTTCTAATTGTTCAGCAATCATTTTTGCAATGCTTCTTGGAGTAGTCATTTCTGGTAATCTTTCTTCAGATAGTTTCACCTTGTATTTTCTCTCGATCATTACCATGATTTCCAACCCTCTTAAAGAGTCAATTTCTAAAGCGTTTGGTAAATCTACATCTGGTGTAACGTCTTCTACTTCGCATTCTGCAATTGGTGCAATGATTTCAGCGATTTCTTTTAATAAAGTGTCCATAATTTTCAGTTTAAATATTAATTAATTTTGATTTGTTTTCCTATTTTCCATACTTGGGCTCCAAAGCCCCAGCCTATGGCTGCTCCTGCAATAACAACTATATCTCCTTCTTTAACTCTTTTTTGTTTAATAGCTTCGTAAAGTGTAACTGGTGTGGAAGCAGATGCCAAGCAACCATAATTCTGAACTGTTAATATGTATTTGTCGTAGTCTATTCCAACGGCATTAGCCCATATGTCTACCATTGTTTTTGACGTTTGATGAAAGATGTAAAAGTCAACATCTTCCGTTGTTATGTCTATTTTTCCCAATGCTTCCTTTATCATTTCTGGAACCATTGTGGGGATGAACTTTTGCATCTTAGCTTGAGTATCTTCTTCTATGGTAAAATATAAGTTATAATCTTCGGGCTTAACTTCTCCATTTTTTGGATGCCAAGGGTTTCTCCACTGAGCAACAGCCAAGTCATATACTTCTGCATTGGTTTTAAATGCAGATGATATTAAACCTGAGTCATCTGTTGCTTTGTTTAATATGGCGGCAACTGCTCCATCTGCAAAAATGGTAGATGATTTATCTGTAAAATCTAAAATGCTGGAAATATACTCCGACGCGCAAACTAAAACATTTTTAAATCCTCCTGTTTTAAGATAGCCATTTGCCATTTGCATTGACACCAAGAATGTTAAACATTCTTGATCTACATCTAGCACAATTGCTTTGGTGCAGTTTAGTTTTCTTTTAATCTCTTGCGATAATCTTGGATAAACTTTAGTAGCATCTTCAGACCAGCCATCAAAACAAGTAGAATTACATAATATTAAATCTATTTCTTGAGGTGTTATTTCTGCTAATTCTATTGCTTTCTTACTAGCATCTATTGCTAATTCTATTGCAGTTTCTCCAGATTCTCTATCAATAATATGTCTGCTGTCAACTCCCCAAAACCTATACCATGTATTCGAAATCACTTCAATTTCTGAGTATGGAGGTTGATCATTGGCAATGGCATTCTTGGGCATTTTAATCGCCAAACTTTTTATTGTGGTATTTTTCATAATTGTTTTTTAATCCTCATTTGATAAAAGAGGGGATATGAATAGGGAGGTAGCTTTATACTGTTAAAATTGTTCCACTATACCTATTAAGAAAGGGGCTATAGCTAATGCTACAAATGGTATTTACTTCTCTGTCTTCCTTTAATTCTTTGAGATAGTGAGGCAAACTAAATGTCCCTAATGATTTAAATGTGTCTTCTTTTTGGATACTCTTAAATACTTTTTCACTGTCTTCACATATAATGTTATGTTTTGGGAACCAAGACTCGAAAACTACTCCGTCTACTTCATGTCTTTCAAGCATTTTATTTAAAAACTCCTGACCTGTTCTATTTAGATCCTCCACGTACTTGTCATCTGCTTTACATGTCAACTTAGATCTAAATTGCTCTTCTGCCAATTCTTTTCCTTTAGGAATCATATCATATCTACAAAAGACATCGTCTGTATCTAATTCTTGATAATCTACGGCAATCGTATCATTGTCCTGTTCTGCTAGAATTGCCGCAACACCGTCCGGAATATTAAAACCGCTTTCATAATCTGGATGAACTGAAGAGTGTAGAAACTCTGTTCTAACAATCAACACATTTTTGCGATCTTGATCTACCATAAATGATTTGGCAATTGCAAAGGCGGTATTCCAATCACTTTCATGTATGTCTATAACAAATGCATTTTCGGCCTTGATTAAATAGTGAATGGGATGTGCTACCCTTGGGACACCTATGGTTTTATCTTGAAATAAGCGATCTGGAGTTAAGGTAATGTTCAATATCAAATCAATGTCCAATGGATTGAAGTTTACTTCTTCCAATAATTTTTTGCAAATTGGCAAGGTTACATTCAAGACTAAATCTTCAGAAGAGAAGCGAGGCCTGTTGTCATCCAAAGGCAATTCTTTTTCATGGTTTACTCTGCCACGTTCTTCAGGGAAGTGAGTAATGGTATTTATAATTTTCATATGTGTATATTTTGGATAGAAATGATAGTAGTAATATTTCTATATTTAAATTAAAGCTGGTTGCCTTAATTGCTCGATAATTTTCTTTTTAATGATTTTACCGTTAGAATTGTATTCGAAGCTATCAAAAACAACAATTTGATTTGGACGCATGTAACTTGGCATGTTTTGAGAAAAATCTAGTTCTAAATCTCTAAGCAAGACGGTTTCATTTGTAGTCGTATCTAGTAAGGTAATGCACAGATAAGAACTAACATCAGATAACTCTTCATTTTCCAAGGCAACAAAGACAGCTTCATTGACAGCATAGTTTTCCAAAACATGATTTTCAATTATACTTGGGATCACCATTCTTCCATTAATTTTAAACATATCGTCTACACGAGATGAGAAAACATAATCTCCTTCTTTTCCTTGTGTGAAGTTATCGCTTGTCTTATACCAGTTGTTTTCTAAAAACTTATCCTGATTCTCGTTGCCATGATACCCCAGCAACTTATAAGAAGGTTGCACATGCAATTCTCCCAATTCTTCTTCATCATCCTTTTTCAACCTTACGTTAAATCCTTGAACAGGTTTGCCCGTGGCATTTATATTTTCAGAAGTTGGAGTCGTAGACAAGTAAACATGTCCTATTTCCGTGCAACCGATACCTTGGGTAACAAATTTTCCATTAGTCTCTTTCCATTTGTTGTTTACTGTTGCATTTAAATTAGAACCCGCAGAATAGAAAATACGCACACTGCTATAATCCGTATCCTTTTCATATTTCAATAAGGCTCCGTATATTTTTGGAACGGCAAAAAGTATAGTTGGACGGTGTTTTTGAATAAGATAGGTAACTCGATCCATACTCGGCCAATGATCATCTAAAATTACTGTGGCTCCAGTCCATAATGGGAAAAACAAACTATTGCCCAATCCATAGCCAAAAAACATTTTTGGGATGGAATAAATGCAGTCTTTATCTGTGATTTTAAGTGTTTGTTCAGCGAAATTAAAGGTATTGCTCAACATGGATAATTGTGAGTGTACCACTGCCTTTGGTTTACCAGTAGTTCCTGAGGTATATTGCCAAAATGCGGGGGCATCTTGATGTTTAACAACAAAAGACATCTCAAGATCTTCTTCTTCAATAAAAATGGTCTTACTAGATCTTGGGTAAAAATATTCTTTGTTTTTCTTTAAAATGGAGCCGTCACTTACATACTTGTCTTGGATAATCATTTTATTCCTAGAGCTTATGAAAGGGGTACTATTAAATATGGTTTCAAGCTCTTTCAATGGTCGTATTTCTGAAACAATTACTGTGGCCTCACTATCCTTGAGGATATATTCAAGGTCTTCTAGCTTTATCTTGGGATTTATAAGTACAGGAATGGCTCCAACTGCAATGGCTCCAAGAAAAAATTCATAAATGGCAGGAGTGTCGTTCAAAAGCAATACAACTCTTTCCTCTTGCCTGATGCCAGATTTTAATAAATAATCTGCTGATTTAATGATGTTTTCAAATAACTGATCTCTTGTCAATTGTACATCATTCCAGATTACGGCACGCTGAGAAAATGGAATGTCATTACCTACAAACAATTGTTTTGTAAGGTTAAATTTTTCTTGAATCTGTAACATTGTAATTTGTTTTAAAGAACTTTAATTGTTTTTCAGTTTAATGCAACTTCTGATAGTTCGGAAAGAAACTCACTTGGTACCGTTGCCGTGATATTTTGTTTTAAGGAGCCTAAACGTACGTTGACCAAATTTTTGTTTTTAATTTGAAGCACTTCACACTCCAAACCACTTAAAGGCCCATTGGCAATGACCTTTAATTCACCGATGTTTAAAAAACCTTCTTCTATTTTAACATCTTCTATGCCTTCAGTACTTACTAGGAATTTGATTTTTTCTATCTCTTCATCCCTTACAACAGCGTAATCCTTGCCAAAGCTTATATAGGCATATACTCCATTGACTGATGGTGCCGTATGAAAATCCATGGCTGTCTTTATGTTGACAAACACATACGATTTGAATAAAGGAAGAACAACTCTTTTAGTCCGATCACTCCATTTTCTTTCAGTTTGTGCTAGAGGTAAGTAAGCTTCTATTTTTCGTTCTAAAAGTTGTTTGTAGACTTTTTTCTCATGACGAGGCTTGACATATAAAACATGCCAACCTAGATTAAGGTTTGTTTTCATTGGATTAATAGCGGGTATTTATTATGTTGTTTTTAATTTTTCACATAGCTTCGCTACTCTTAGTTACATAAGAGCGCTTTTGTTTAATCATGGGTAGGGTAATTAAAGAAGCTTTTTATAGCTTAAATTCTATAATGCATATAGGAATTCCATATGGAGTTTAACCTCAGTTTTGGTTAACTAATTTGAATAAAGGGATAACCATTCTTTAGGTTATACTCCTCTCTTTTCCTTGGATTTGTCTTAAGAGAGGAATAAGTTGTTGTCGTTCGTTCTAAATTTTTAATGGGTTTTTTAATGACGAGGTTTGGCATATAATATGTGCAACCTCTATTTAGAGTTGTCTTCATTTTATTAATAGCGATTCTTTATAATGTTGGTTTGTTTTTTCACATAGCTTCGCTACTCTTAGTTACATAAGAGTGCTTCCATTTAAATATGAGTAGGCTAATTAAAAGAAGTTATTAATCTATGGCAAATATAGAAAAGCAAGATGGAGTTTAACCTCAGTTTTGGTTAACTAATCATTAAGCGTTTGTAACGATTATAACAAAGGGACAACCACTCTTCTAGCTATATTGCTCCCTTTCTCTTTGGGATTGCGAAAGGGGATGGAATTTCTATTTTTCGTTTGGGGAATTGTTGATGTGTTTTTTCTTTGGCATATAAAAAATATGTCAATCTCGATTTGTTTTTATTTTAATTAATGAGCGATTCCTTTTATAACATTTGTTTGCTTATTCAGCAGAGCTTCGCTACTCTTAGTTACATAAGAGCGCTTTTAATTTTAACTCCGGGGAGAGAAGTTAAAACAAGCTTTATTGGTTGAATAAAGCTTTAACTCGACGACAAATATAGAAAAGCCAAACTTAGATAAACCTTTATTTTTTGTTAACTAATAGTTAATTAATTGTTAATTTAATGTAAACTCAAACAAATTTGTATTCTGATTTAATAATGAAATCCAAGGAAGAATTAGACCTAGAAAGGAGTAAATAAAATATAGTGTTTTAGTTAATGTTCTCGTATTCAGTCTATTACATTTATTTTCATATGTTTACTCATTTTAAAGAAGTATTTGATGGATTAGCCTTACTTTTTCTAATCAATTATTCCTGAACTTCGATATAAAGCAAACGAGTTTCATAAACCTTATTTCATTCTCAATTTATGGAGTTTCTATACCTTTTTATAAATTGGTTATTTCATTGATGTTTTTTTGACAAGAATTTCTAAAATTGAATTCTTCATTATCTGTTATGCTGTGCTTTTTATAACGAAACCTATAAGTTTGCTCGATTGTGAACTTTGTAATTGATTAAATAATAATGCCATACGAAATAACAAAAGTCGATTATAACTAGCTTTTAAGTTTTTAGATGACCATTTTTTAATTGAATTTAAGTAGCAAAGACGTAACGAATTTGTTAAGAGACAAACAATTCTTAGCGTAATTTTATTTTTTTTTGTTTATTTGAGCATCAATTTTATATATTTGATGCCAAATAAATTGAAAGAAAATTTTATTTTCATATTTGATTCCTAGTTATGTTACTAGGAGAAGCGAAGCTGTGAAATTTACTATATATGGCTAAGCTAAATTTATCTAAAAACACCCACATACATATTGCTAATTATAATTTCATTTTTAAACTATAATAGTCAAATTTGAGTATTGGTTTCTGTAATAGAGACTTTTAAGATTTTCACCTGTCCTTCATTTAAATAATTAAAGTGCATTATATAAGATTTGATTGTTTGACACTTCATATTACCTACAATCAATTATAATTGAACTACCGAATAACTTTACAAAAGAACAATTTTTTACTGTGCTAGTATCTTAATTATCTTCTTAAGGGAGTCGAAACTATCGATTTTTATGAAGAGCGATATTTTTCAAAACTTTTGTTTTATAGAGATCTCATTTTTTAAAAACAATGACCATCATATCTTTTAAATAAAAACAACATATAATGTTGTTTGAAACTAATAATTAATGTATTGAATTTTTAATACAGACATTAAATTACTTTATCAAAAATAGAGGAAGCCTCCTCTGTTATAAAACTATCATTATCGAATAAAAAATAAAAACATGAATTTTAAACAAATTGAAACTCTCATCGTTGGAGGGAGTTTTTCTTCAATTCCGCTTCAAAAAGAACTAGATCGGACGGGCAGCGAATATATCATAGTAAATGCAGGAAAACGAATATGGGACGAGCTCGAAAAAAAGGGCCGACTTGATTTTGACCTGGTAAGTTCGCTTTATACTTCAGTATATACTTTTGAGCTGATTGACATGATGAGGAATAATAAAGAAATAGGAGATCGGTACCCTACTGCAAGAGAGTTTTACTCTATTATGCTGAAGTATCAAAAGATGTATGAGCATAAAACTGTTAAGGGCCAGGTAAACAAAATTGAAAACTTCAAAGATTATTCTATTGTAACTCTGGATGATGGGGATGTTTATAAAGCCAAGAATGTGATTTTGTCAACTTCATTCAAAAGACAAATACATAATAGCTTGGAAAGTTTTGAGTTTGATACGTCTCTAAAAGGTAAAACCGTTGTTTTGAAAACAATTGGAGATTCTGCAAACCTGATGATAGCCAAATTGGTGTGTTTCGGAGCAAAGGTTAAATTGATTTCCAATGGATTCGTTGCATTAGACAAACTATTCAAGAATCCTGAATTTTTATCCGGAAGTGATGTCTCAACCCTAGATCAGTTTGAGTACCACAATGTTACTCGATTTTTTCCCACATTGTATGAAGGAACCATATCTGCTGGATATTTACAAGCTTACATGTTTCCGAATAAGCTTACTGATTTTTTGTATGGTCCACTTTCTTTTCCAAATACATATCCATTATCCGTACGAGAGGATTCTTCAAAAAGACTACGTAAAACGTTCTTGAACATTTATTTGAGATTGATTCCTTTTGTTAGAACGGCAAAAGCTCCAGATAATTCTAGCATTGCCATTAAACACTGGCCTATTGACATCTATGAAGATAAATTCTCGGACGATTTATATGAATCCATTGATAAAGGGTTTCTTTTGAATGACATCGTGTTCTTCATTGATCAGGGTTACGTTGAGTTATTCAGTAAAAAAAGAACAACGGTTGATAAATCAGCAAAAACGATTATTTCAGATGGTAAAAGTGTAGAATACGATTACCTCATTGAAGGAGATCGTGAAAAACCCAACCTTCCTGAAATTATTTACCATAATGATGAAGGAGAACCTCAAGTTTTCGATTACAAATATCGAAATACATATATGGGTGTACTCGCTCCTGAGTTGAACAACATATTCTTATTGGGATATACACGTCCATTCACAGGAGGTCTGAGCAACATTACAGAAATGCAATGCTTGTTAATTCACAAAATGATTGTAAATGAGGAGTTCAATGAGAAAGTGAATAAGAATATTGAGAAAAAGATATATAGATACAATAAGAAGTATTACTTGTCGAATAAGCCTGTTCCTAGTGATCATGTTGTATATTTTGGGTTTTTCACAGAAGAAGTAGCTAGGATAATTGGTATACAACCTAGGTTGCGTGATTCTAGAAGTTTCAAGGATGTAGCACAGTATTTCCTGTTTCCAAATAACTCTCATTATTACAGGCAAAAAGGCGAATACGCTTTAGATGGAGCATCCGATTTTGTGGACCACGTCTCCAGTGAACATCAGCATTTCTTAACATTGTTGTTCCCCATTACGTTGTATGGACTTTTCCTTCTTAGTTTTTTCTTCTCATTCTATTATTTACCAATACCTAAACTATATTCTGTATTGGCTTTCTTTGGTCTGCTAATACCTATTAATTTAATATCTGGTCTCATAATAGGAAATTGGGGAATTCCAATGCCAGACAGGCCTGATAAATATGGATTTTTAGTGCATTTGATGTTGTTGGCAGGTTCAATAACAGCACCAATATTTGGTGAGTGGTATTTTGCCGCTATACCTATAGTGACATCGTTTGTTTTTGTAAAAAGACTATCGAAAAAAGGATTGAATAGACATGTGTTCTGTGATCTTAAATCGAAGAGAAGGCCTGAATACTTAGAGTTTTTTCAAAAATATCGAAAAACCTTCCTTAGTGTAATGAGTGCTAAAAAGAAAAAGAAGTCAGAACAAACCGTGGAAGAAGTTTATTAGAGGATATCGTGAAATCATACTTTATCTAGGAGAGAAATGACGTTTTAGATTACTCCAAAGACATAGTGATTTCAATCGCTCAAGTACATTAAAAAGGGGTTGCTACAAGCAACTTCCTTTTTAATGTGTGGTTTTGCTTCAACAAAAAATTTACAAATTGAAAAATATGTTAAAGAATAGAACTAATCTATATTTTAAGATTGCCACTGTACTTTTATTGTCTTGGCTTGCTTATTTTATTTTTACCAATGAATGGTATCTTCTAAAGGAATTGTGGATGATTCCTGCTACAATGACCTTTGGTAGTTTCGTTGCTGGGTTTTCAGCAGAGGGTGGAGGAGCTGTTGCTTTTCCTGTTTTCACTAAGTTGTTGCACGTAATCCCTGTAAATGCAAAGCAATTCTCACTACTGATTCAATCAGTGGGTATGACCATGGCATCTATTTTTATCGTGTCACGAAAGATACCCTTCTACACAAAGGCCATATTACCTGCTATTTTTGGGGGGATACTTGGACAACTCATATCCCTTTTAATGGGATGGCTCATAACCAGCAGTCACCTCAAATGGTTGTTTACCATTCAAATTGGCGCATTGGGTGTTGCTTTGATTTTTCGACACTATTCGGGAGGACAACGAATAAATGAAATATCAACAAGGGATAGTGGTGTACTATTATTCATTACAGGGATGATTGGTGGTTTTTTAACCATCAATATTGGGTCTGGTGCAGATATGGTTGCATTTGTCGTACTGACATTGATTTTTAATTCAACCGAGAAAAAAGCCACTCCTACAACAGTGATCATTATGGCTTTAAACTCAATTGTTGGTGTGCTTCTGATATCTATGTTTGGAGAATGGACTCCTTGGGCGATCAATGCATGGAAGACGGCAATACCTGTAGTCATATTGGGCGCACCACTTGGAGCCTACATAGCGTCAAAAGTGAGTAATCTTTTTATTTTAAAGGCATTGTTGCTTTTTATCTCTATAGAAGTGGTAAGTACGATATGGTTGATTCCTTTGCCTAATTGGGTGATTCCTGCGTTTTTGGGAGTTGTATTGTTAATGTGCATAATAGTAAGAAGGAGTAACCCAAAAGCAAGCTTAAATCGAACAGAATAGCAACATATTTAAAACTGCAACAATAAACCTTAAAATGGCTAAAAAGCTTGTCTTGTAGAGACAATACATAACATACGAGCCTGGCAAGAAACATTGCTCTTTGTTAGGTGAGGTAATAGAACAATAAAAATGAAGACCGATAAAAAGATAATGTTTATCGGTCTTTTACATTTAAATCATCATTAATGAAAAAAATAATTTTAAGCATCAGTTTGAGTTTCCTTTACAGTACCATTGTCACAGCTCAAAAAAGTGAATTGAAAACAGCACTGTTCGATGGTGTAGTTGTAAGTGGTTATGTAGATGATGGAGCTTTTCTCAATTTTACAGGACCAAATATAAAATTTCAATGCGACAATTCAACATATATGGTCGGTATGTTGCCTTCTTTAAGATTCAAGGAAGATGAAGGAATGACTAAAAATTCATTTGTATCACCTGCTCTCGGATTGGGTGTTACATATACCTATAAATTCTTCGCCATACAATTGCCTTTGTATTACAACGGCAAAACTAGTGTTGAAAACGGAGAATGGAATATAGGTATTGGAGTTGGATTAAAGTTAAATCAAGTTTTTAATGGAAAGAACTAGTATAATTTTATTATCACTCCGATTATTCCAATTGACAAGCATAATGGAGAAAATATTTTTGAATCAGCTTTAGCGAATTCAGTATCCTTTATTTTTTTGAAAAACCCAACATAATTAAAGTCTCCCATAGCACGTACTATAAAAATGGAAGGAATGCACCAATATCCATAATTTGTCACCCAATTAGGCACTTGAAAAGTTACAAGCTCGGATTTTAGTAGGTAGATCAACCCAAATGATACTAATACAAGAGCTACGACTAAGGTTGCAAATTTAGGAATTGAAAGAGAATTCAACGCATTGCTTTTTGTTGGGATAACTTTTTTCAACCCCCATATACCGCCAAAAAGCCAGTAGAAATGCAAGCCACCAAGTACAGTGAAAATTAAGAATAGAATTATGGATAGAATTGTGATAATCATAAGATTGGATTTTTAAGAATTTGTTTTAATTGTTTTCCGTAGAGTTAAGAGGCATCAAATTAATCGATTTCGTATTTCTATTAAAATTGAGCTTGATAAATAGTTCATTTTCCACCATCCAGTTTGGTTTTACTCTTTTAGCTTGTTTTAATGCTTTTTTGTTCCATAACAATGATGTCTATGGGTGAAAGCAACAATTTTCTGTACTACAAATCTACTGAAAATAAATGAATATAGTACAGTTGTACTAAAAATTGTATCTTTGTTTGGATGAATGATACCAAACAAAAGATTTTAATAAAATCCTTGAAACTCTTTAATGATTTTGGAATTTCAAATGTGTCTTTAAGAACAATCGCTGATGAACTGGGGATTAGTGTAGGTAATCTTCAATATCATTTTAGAAAAAGAGAAGATATAATTGAAGCGCTTTACTTTCAAATAGTTGAAAAAATTGATGATATTTCTTTAACAAAAGCTGATAACCTATTAGAATCGTTTTTAAATATTTCCACGGAAATTTTGTCAATACTCTACGAGTATCATTTTTTCTTATTGGATTTCATAACAATTACAAGAAGAAATCAGAAAATTAAAAACCATTATTCTGAACTGTCAAAAGGAAGGGAGAGAGAGTTTATAGAAATTGTGGAAGTTCTCATTGAAAATGGATTGTTTCGTGAAGAATTGTTGAAAAACGAATATCGAAACTTATTCAAAAGGGTGGAGATTATCAGTAATTTTTGGTTTTCTTCTATTTTGATTCAAGCAAAGGTTTTGTCCAAGAAATCCATTGAAGGATATTCATTGCTTATAAGCCAAACCATTTATACATATTTAACGGACGATGGAAAAAAACAGTACGCTAATATTTTTCCAGAACAGTTTGTTTTGTCTTGATTGGAGCTGAATAAATAAATTGTTAGTGGTTCTTTAAATAAATGATCAAAGCCTTTACATCAATGTAAAGGCTTTTTCTATTATGACATATATGTCGAATTGTATTATTTGAGAATTATCTTTTTTACAAAAGACTTGTTTCCTTCGGAGAACAAAGCAAAATACATACCTTTTTGAAGGTTGTCCAAGTTTATGATTTTGTTTGTAGGAGTCAATGCGTTGGTATATACTTGTTTACCCAGAACATCCATTAATTTAATCTTTAATTGTTGGATTTTCGACGTATCGAAATCAATGGTCAATTGGCCAGATGATGGATTTGGATATATTGTAATGGATGCCAAGTCATACTCATCTGTACTTAGATTGTTGGGAGGTATCGAACCGGAAATGAAATATTGACCTAAAGACGCATAATCTGAATACCCATTAGTCAAGGGGTCTCCAAACCCTACACCATCGACTTCTATGTAATAGGTGCCTTCTGTAACGGCTTCATTTATTGCTGCTGTCATTTCATCAGGATCAGATATGGCAACTTGGTTCCCCGTTGCATCCAATAATCTGACTTGAATGTCTAGATTGGGAGATTGGGGAAATTCATTTGCTGGACGAAAATTCAAATCAATGGTACCAGCGGCGGCGTTTATCTTAAAGTAATCTTTGTCCGTTCTTGTCTCGATTATGCCAAAATTTTCATCTTCGATTACAGTTCCATCGTTGGCGCTGAATGCAAGTTCAGTGCTATTTGCTTCGTCATTCCCGTGGTCATCTGTTCTAAAATTTACGCTATTTGCATTTTCGATGATGGCAATGTCATCTTCCGAATTGTTGGCACCTTGGTATTCACCTTTGCTCCATTGGACAATGAGCCTGTTACAGCGTCCCATAATTACATTGTAGTCAGCATGTCCCAACCAATATTCGTCTCCAGAAACAGTTCCGTCATGTTCCAATCCGAAGGTATGTCCCAACTCATGGGACCCCACGTTTGCTGCCAACCATACCGAATCAATTATGCCAGTCGTATTGACCCAGCAAGGATCATTGCTGCCATCATTGAACGTGTCGAAGTATGCCACACCTCCTTGCTGTGGAAACGTTACATTGAAAATGACCATTTGGCGACTATTGGC
Organism: uncultured Bizionia sp.; assembly: GCA_947496215.1. Lineage (GTDB taxonomy): Bacteria > Bacteroidota > Bacteroidia > Flavobacteriales > Flavobacteriaceae > JAHDHI01. The sequence continues at coordinate 58,908 of CANMCF010000008.1, read as the reverse complement.
ACTGGCACTGTCATAGACACTCCTTTCGGTAGTTACATTAATGTTGTAAGGGATGAAGTCTTCAGCCATTATATACCATACCTTTCTCATATCTGCTTCAGTATAGTTTGTTGTTTGGGCATCGATGGTGCCCCAACCTCCCCCAGAGACATATTCTCCGTCAAAATCAAGGTATAGTACACCTGTTGCCCCAGGTAAGCTTTGCAATTGAGGTATGCTTGTCGCTGCTTCGTTCTTTTGTTTTTGGGTATTGGTTTTTTCCGATTCTACGTTGTCAAGCCATCCATTCATTATACAGACCTGCTTATTGATGTCCACTTCTTTTACGAACACTTGGTTTTCATCATCGGTATCGATTATAAAAGCCTTTTTATTTCCATAGTCCAATAATTTCCCTTTTATTTTTTGACCACTTCCCATGATGTAGAATGTAGCATTCTCGTATCCTTTAACGGACCCAAACAGATAATGCTCATATGTTTTGGAAGTGTGTGATTCCACATCTATCGTAAATGATTCGTTTTTTGATATGTCCATGGTGAATACCCCTTGTTTTCCCTTTTCCTTCATTGTCTTCACAAATGTTTGTATCGAACCTAGTTTGTATGGGGTTTTGAGTTGCTGGGAGAATGCCGAGGAAATGAAATAGAATGCAAATAATAAGGCCAATAGAGTTTTAAACATTTTTTTTGGTACGGTAACATCGACACCAAATATTGAGTTTTTGTGCTTCATAATAGAGGTTTTTTTTGTTTTACATTTTATGTCCCCTTGCGGACTATTGTAAATAGAGAACTTTGCTTAGATTAAGACAAATTACTTGTGAATTACCCTAATTTAGATATATGGATGTGAAAGGTAGGGGCTAATTGTTTATAGTTAGCAATCTAAGATGTTTTAATGACTGTTTAGTCTGTTGTCTATGAAGTAGTTGTCAGGAAATTTAATTTAGACGAGTTGTAGGAAGTTGGAAATTTTTATTTAAAAAGAAGGATAGCTAATACAATTAATACCATAAAGAAAATCAAGCGAAGAAAAGAGTACTTGTTGTACTCTTTTCACAAAACCTGCTTTCTTATTTAGGTCGAAAAATCCTTTTTGATTAAACCCGTTTACTATTATGAATAGAGTTGAGGGGACTTAATACCCAACTTTGGCTCTTACTCGTTTCAAAACATCGTTGGCAACCACCTTTGCCTTTTCAGCGCCTTTTGCCAAAGCCTCATCAATTGCATCAAGGTTATTCATATAGAAATCGTATCGCTCACGTTGTGTCTCGAAAGTCTTTAATACGAGTTCGAACAAAGCTTGTTTGGCGTGTCCATAACCATAGTTTCCATTTTCATAGTTGGCTTTCATGGTTTCAACTTCTCCTTCGGAAGCCAATAGCTTGTATATGGCAAAACAGTTGCAAGTGCTCCAGTCTTTTGGGGCTTCGAGAGGAGTGCTGTCTGTTTCTATACTCATGATTTGTTTGCGTAACTTCTTTTCTGGTAAGAAGATGTTTATGATGTTTCCTTTGCTTTTACTCATTTTTGCGCCATCCGTACCAGGAATGAGCATTGTACTTTTCTGTATTTCGGCATCTGGCAATACGAAGGTTTCGCCTAATTTGGTGTGGAAGCGAGTTGCAACATCACGGGTCATTTCTATATGTTGCTTCTGATCTTTTCCAACAGGGATGATTTCGGCATCATACAATAGGATGTCTGCAGCCATTAACATAGGGTAGGTAAACAAGCCTCCATTGACATCCTCAAGCCTATCGGCTTTGTCCTTGAAGCTATGAGCAAGCTCCAAACGTTTGAATGGGAAGAAGCAATTAAGATACCAAGAGAGTTCCGTTACTTGAGGTACGTCGCTTTGTCTGTAAAACACTGTCTTTTCTATGTCAAGGCCAAAAGCCAACCATGTGGCTGCTGTGGAATACGTATTGTGCCTTAAGATGTTTCCATCTTTTATTTGTGTCAACGAATGCATGTCTGCAATGAACAAAAATGAATCATTGGATTTGTTTTTGGACATTTCTATTGCAGGCATCAACGCGCCTAGTATGTTTCCCAAGTGGGGTGTTCCAGTACTTTGTATTCCAGTTAGTATTCTTGCCATATTTATCTCCCGCATAGGCGGAGAACCTTTTTAAACTTTCACAAAATGGTTTTGCGAATTCAGATTCCATCTATGGTAAACTTAAGGAAGGAATCTCTTTTTTGTTAAACGAAAGAGCAAAGGTAATTTTTTTATGTAAAAGGAAAACGAATTACTTGAAATCAATTATGTATTTTTGGCAATATATGATTGTATTTAAATACATTTTTTGGCTACTCTATCGTATTTGGTTTTATGTCGTTGTAGCAATACCGATAATAGTGTTGTTTCCCCTTCTTCTAATTTCGATTTTAAAAGAATCATGGTATCCTTATTTTTTTAAATTGGCTCGTATATGGGCGCGTTTCATTTTAATAGGGATGGGATTCAAAACAAAGATAGATAGAGAGCAAGCCACAAACATTGATGAAAGCTATATGTTTACGGCAAACCATACCTCCATGATAGATATCATGTTGATGTTGGTGGTGGTAAAGAACCCGTTTGTATTTGTTGGGAAGGCAGAATTGGCAAAGATACCACTATTGGGCTTTTTCTATAAGCGAACTTCCATTTTGGTGGATAGAAGAAATCCAAAAAGCAGGCAAGCTGTGTTTTTAAGGGCACAGAGGCGTTTAAAGCAAGGGTTGAGCATATGTATCTTTCCAGAAGGTATGGTGCCAGAAGAGCAAGTTGATTTGGCTGAATTCAAGGATGGAGCCTTTCGATTGGCTATAAATCATCAAATTCCCATAGTGCCATTGACCTTTGCAGATAATAAAAAGAGATTTCCCTATACCTTTTTTAGTGGAGGACCAGGAAAAATGCGGGTAAAGATGCATCGCTTCATAGAGACCAAAGGATTGAAGGTCGAAGATACAAAAGCGTTGAATGAAAAGACTAGAGCCATTATTTTAAATGAATTGAATGGCCATAAGATTAAATAAAGAAGCTGCTCTTGGCACTGAGCAGCTTCTTTCCTCATTGTTTTCTCAATATGATCGAGAAGGATTTAAGTAAATTAACCAATTAAAAAACTTAAAATTTATAACTGAAACCGGTATAGACACCAATTATGTATGGCTTAAAGTCACCAGAAGTGTCATTAAACGCATTGATTTGATATTTAAAGGTCGGTTCCAAGTTAAGCTTGAAGGAATCATTGAATTTGTAATCTATTCCTAAGCCCAGATTCGTACTGAAACTTATGTTGTTTATGTTGTTTGCATGACCAATTAGGGTTTTGCGATTATCAACCTCCGTAACGACCTCATTGCCGCTTAGGACGAAGGTACTGACACCTCCTACCAGGTTTAGGCCAAAGCGTTTGTTTACGAGGGCATATTCTACTTCTAGAGGCACTTCGATATAATTGATTCGCTGGCTCAAAGCTGCATTTAATTCATCGTTGGCAACACTGCTTATTTGCTGAATGCCGAGCTCATTTGAGCTAAGAACGGATAGTGTTTGACCTTGATTGTTTGGTATGAAGTCAATGTTTCTCAAAGGAGAGGTTCCTGGAGAGTTGGCGACGGTCTCATAGACGATGACGTTTGCGGTATCATAACTTAAGTTGAGTTTGCTCAATCCAGATCGTATTTTCAATCTGTCATTAAAGGCATAGCCAACCTGTATTCCATAACTCGTATTTATTTCTCCATTTTTTGGATTGTCGATAAATTGGTTGTGAATGTGAGAACCTTTGCCAAGAGTATTGTAGTAAACAGGAGCAATGTTGGCATTAACACTCCACCTGTCTACCTCTTTTTCTTTTTCATCAAGATTTTGATTCTTGGCAATGGCCTCTTCTATAGCATTGGATTTAGTGAAATCCAATGCTATGTCTAAATTCTCTTTTTCTTTTTCATTAAGAGAGTTGACCAATGTAACATCATCTGTTGTAACATCGGTGTTTTTTATTCTATTTATGACTTCTTGTAATTTATCGTTTGCATTTTGTGATGTGACTGAATTCGAATTGACTCCAATCATTCCAATGGTGTTTTTACCTTTTTGTGTTTCGTTATTGGCGACAACATTTTTATTGTTGTAAACCGAGCTTGTAGAAACATTGTCCTTGGTGTTTGAAATATGACCTGCAAAATTAGCATTGGCTTTTTTGTCTTTTTTATTTGAAGGAACAGTGTTGTTTACAATGGCCTCCCTCAAAGGTGATTTTATTTTGGAATTGTATTTTTTATTGCTGGCGTTGGTGTTTGAGATCGTAGCAGATGAATTGGTGTCACTCTTTAACTCCTCGTCAGTATTGTTCTTGGCAATGTTTTCAATGATGCTTTCGTTTTCTGCCAAAACCGCATCTTTATTATTTGGACTTATGTTGTCAACAGTCTTGTCATTTGTATTGGCCTTGTCATTTTCATTGTCCGAATTGACTACGTTGTTTTGCTTATCCGTATCGACAACTGATGTTTCTTTTTCGGAACCATCGTTTTTGTTGTTTGATGAAGATTCTGTATCAACAATGGTTGACGAATTACCATTCTCACTTGTGTTTTCTGCAAATTTATAACCTAAAGCAATGAATAAGATTAAAATAGCGGCAATGCTTGCAAACTTCACCCACATAGGTAAGACTTGCTTTGGTTTTTGTTTAGGCTGTTCCAACTGGTTTTGAATGTTTTCCCAAACATTAGCTTTGGGTTTTACTTCAAAATCCTTAAACTTTTCTTGGAAAAGTCTATCTATGTGCTTTTTGTCACTCATTATAATGATTGGGAATGCAATCCCGTTTTATATTCTAATATTTTATTTTTTAAAATCTGCCTTGCTCTCGCCAAGTTGGATTTAGAGGTTCCTAGGTTTATTTTGAGTAATTCTGCAATATCGCTATGCGAATACCCATCTAAGACATAGAGGTTGAAAACCAGCCTATATCTATCTGGTAGCTTTTGGATGATTTGCAACAAGAAATCAATGGAGACATCATCGTCATCATCTTCTATGGAAACAGTTTCATCCTCAATGGCTTCTTCATTTATTATTTCGAAAACACTTTGACTCCTATAACGTTGCAAAGCCGTGTTTATCGTTATCCGTTTCAACCAACCTTCAAAAGAACCTTTGTTTTTATATTGTGCTATCTTTTTAAAGATAGTTATGAATGCGTCTTGCAAATTATCTTCTGCTTCTGCATAATTTTTTGAATACTTTAAGCAAATAGAAAACAATTTACTCGAAAAGAGTGTATATAGTTCGCTTTGAGCTTTAGTATCATTAATCTTACATTTATGTATGAGTTGTTCTAAACTCAACTTTTTTTACGTATTAATTAATATTTAATTATATAACAGGAACTTCCATTGTTATATAGGTGTCTTCGCCATTTTCATCTTTGCCTTTCCAAAATTTAAAAATATAGGATCCGGATTGTGTAGCTTTAAAGTTGAAAGAAGCTTCCAGTTCCGTGTCTTCAAGGTCAGTACAGTTCCCATTGCTTTGAAAAACAGTACTTACAATGGCGACAGTCCTTTCATTTTGATGCTTTTGATAGTAAATGTCGTTAAAAGCATGGCAGGTGGAAGGTCTAAGGTAAACGATGGTGATTTCATAGGTTTGACCCAATTCAAACTCATCTGGGACGATAGCGCTTTCAACAGGCAACAATACTTGATAGTCATTGAAAGAGGCATCGTCATTGTTGCATGATGATAGAACAGCTATAATAAAAAAAACAAATAATTTTTTCATTTAAAATTTTGCTAACTAAAACGTGTATTCATTATAAGAGATGCTAGAAAGTGCAAAAGGTTGCGTGTAAAAATGAAAAATCCCGAAAAATTCGGGATTTTTGTTTTATTTAGATTCTTTAATTGCTTTTTTAATTTTTTCCTCAAGCTCTTCAAATAGTTCGGGATTGTCTTTTATTATAGCCTTAACCGCATCTCGGCCTTGTCCTAGTTTCGTGTCGGCATAGCTAAACCAAGAACCACTCTTCTTAATGATTTCCTTATCAACAGCAACATCCAATATTTCTCCGACCTTACTAACTCCTTCTCCATACATGATGTCAAATTCTGCTAATTTAAATGGAGGAGCTACTTTGTTCTTAACAACCTTGACTCTGGTCTTGTTACCCATAACCTCTCCATCTGTACTTTTTATCTGTGTGGACCTTCTAATGTCCAACCTGACCGATGCGTAGAATTTTAATGCGTTACCACCAGTTGTCGTTTCAGGGTTTCCAAACATTACACCAATTTTTTCACGCAATTGGTTAATGAATATTACCGTACAGTTGGTTTTGCTTATTGAAGCGGTCAATTTTCTCAATGCTTGTGACATCAAACGAGCATGCAACCCCATTTTGGAATCTCCCATTTCACCCTCAATCTCACTTTTTGGAGTCAAAGCCGCAACGGAATCGATAACGACGATGTCAATGGCACCGGAGCGAATTAAGTTATCTGCAATCTCCAAGGCCTGTTCTCCGTTATCTGGTTGAGAAATTATGAGGTTGTCGATGTCAACACCTAGTTTTTCTGCATAAAAACGATCAAAAGCATGTTCCGCATCAATGAAAGCAGCAATGCCGCCAGCTTTTTGAGCCTCTGCAATTGCATGCAATGTCAAAGTTGTTTTACCAGAAGATTCTGGGCCATATATTTCTATTACTCTACCTCTAGGGTATCCTCCAACTCCCAATGCGATGTCCAGACCCAAAGAACCAGAAGGGATAGCTTCCACATCCACTACCGCTGCGTCGCTCATTTTCATTACAGTTCCTTTTCCGTAAGCTTTGTCCAGTTTATCTAAAGTAAGCTTCAATGCCTTTAATTTCGCGTCTTTTTCACTACTCATCATTATCTTTTTTTGGTATTATTCGTGCTAAAATACCAATTCTTTTTAGGTATTACAATTTTCTGACGCAACCTTTTGGGACTTTCTGCATCTACTAAATAAAGCGGGAAAAATTTTGCTATGAAAAAGAATAATTATCCCTGTTTTTTTAAATGGTTTATCTTTAATTTTAAGTGTTAAAGACATGAAATATTTAAAAAGAATATTAACATTAAACACATTAGGTGTTTCAGTTGCCGTCATTGTGAACAGCAGTTGTAAAGCCGATGGAGGTTAGCTCGTTTATTTTTTTTGTAAGAGAAAAAAATTAATAACGAGTTAGTCTATTAAAAGTCCTTTGCAAAGAGCAAAGGACTTTTTTTGTACCAAGAATTTAATGTTAACCCTTATAAGGAGACTACGAAATGATCGTTGTGTGGATACTACGCTTGCCAAATCCATTTTAAATGGTACTTTTGCAAAAAAAATAATCTTTAACCTTAAAAAATTAGTATAGCATGCAACTGTACAATAAACTAAGTGCCAAAGAAAGAGCTGAATTGATAGAAAGTGCCGGTAAAGAGCGATTGACGCTTTCCTTCTATAAATATGCTAATATTGGCAATCCACAATTATTTCGCGATCATTTGTTCATTACTTGGAATGCATTGGACGTCCTGGGGCGCATCTATGTTGCCAATGAAGGTATAAATGCACAACTATCGCTTCCAGCAGATCGTTTCAATGAATTCAAAGCGCATTTGGATACCGTCGATTTTTTAAAGAATATTAGATTGAATATCGCAGTAGAACAAGACAATATGTCTTTTCTGAAGTTGAAGGTTAAAGTGAGAAGTAAAATCGTTGCAGATGGATTGAGCGATGATACGTTTGATGTGACCAATAAGGGCGTGCATGTAGACGCAGATCGATTCAATACACTCATTGACGACGAAAATACTGTTTTGGTAGATATGCGTAACCATTATGAAAGTGAAATAGGTCATTTCAAGAATGCCGTAACACCGGATGTGGATACTTTTAGAGAGTCCTTGGACATCATAGAAGAAGATTTGAGATCACATAAGGAAGATAAAAACTTGGTGATGTATTGTACAGGAGGGATAAGATGCGAAAAGGCAAGTGCCTATTTTAAGCATAAGGGCTTTAAGAATGTATATCAATTGGAAGGTGGTATCATAGAATATACAAGACAAGTGAAGGCTCAGGAATTGGAAAACAAGTTTTTAGGAAAGAACTTTGTTTTCGATGATCGCAGAGCAGAAAAAATCAGTGAAGATGTAATTGCCAATTGCCACCAATGTGGAAGTCCTTGCGATACACACGTAAATTGTGCCAACGAAGCTTGTCATTTGTTGTTTATACAATGTGAGTCGTGCAAGGTGGAAATGAACAATTGTTGCTCGACTAGCTGCAAGGAAATAGTAGCTTTGCCTTATGAGGAACAAAAGGAGTTACGAAAAGGGCAAGGAAATAGCAACGATATCTTCAAAAAGGGAAGAGCAGACCATTTGCCTTATAAAAAGGACTTGAGAAACATATTCGATACATTGAAAAAGGATTGAGGTAAAAGTGACTAGGATTAAAAGAAAACTCGAGGAAATACTTCGAGTTTTTTTATATTTTCAAGTCTATAGAATAATCTTATCTTTACAATCAAAAGTTTTACTTTTCAATCAAAACCTCCAAAAAGGAGAAGTATTGGAATTCAGAGTATTTATATTTCCAAAAAAGTGTGAGGTGTAAATTAATATTAACCGTCTTCTGAAGCTTACGGCATTCAGAATCAATATATAACTAAACATATGGCTTGTGCAAGTTGCTCAACAAAAGATGGCAGTCCAAAAGGGTGCAAAAACAATGGTACTTGTGGTACCGATAGTTGTAATAAGCTAACCGTTTTCGATTGGTTGGCGAATATGTCAGTTCCAAATGGCGAAAAACCTTTCGATTTTGTTGAGGTACGTTTTAAAAACGGAAGAAAACACTACTACAAAAACACTGAAAACTTATCACTGTCCATAGGGGATATCGTTGCTACACAAGCGCAATCTGGCCATGACATCGGTATGATAACCCTAACTGGGGAATTGGTTCGCGTACAGATGAAACGTAAGAAAATCAGTAAGAAACCAGAAGATACCTTAAAAATTTACCGAAAAGCGTCCCAAAAAGACATCGACATATGGTCTACAGCCAGAGACAAGGAAGAGCCAATGAAAGTAAGAGCTCGTCAATATGCAATTGATTTAAAATTGCAGATGAAGATCTCTGATATAGAATTTCAAGGCGATGCCAGTAAAGCCACGTTTTACTATACAGCCGAGGAGCGTGTGGATTTTAGGGAATTGATAAAAGTTTTCGCAAAGGAATTCAGAACCCGAATAGAAATGAAACAAGTCGGTTTCAGGCAAGAAGCAGCTAGGTTGGGAGGGATTGGTTCCTGTGGAAGAGAGTTGTGTTGTTCTACTTGGTTAACAGATTTCAGATCGGTAAGCACATCAGCAGCAAGATACCAACAATTGTCATTGAATCCACAAAAGTTGGCTGGGCAATGTGGAAAATTGAAATGCTGTTTGAACTATGAATTGGATTCTTATTTGGATGCATTGAAGGCATTCCCTAAGACCGATGCGAAACTATACACGGAAAAAGGAACGGCAGTATGCCAAAAGACGGACATATTTCAAGGGCATATGTGGTATGCATATGAAGGAGAATGGATGAATTGGCATAAGATTACCACTGCTCAAGCCAGAGAGATCATAGAGTTGAACAAGAAAAAAGAAAAGGTTGCAAGTTTGGAAGAATATGCCTCGGATTTGGTAGAAAGTACTAAAGTGGCATTTGAAAACGTTGTAGGACAAGATAGCTTAACACGTTTCGATAACCCTAAAGGTAATAAAAAACGTAAAAACAATAAAAACAATAGAAGTAAGAATAATCGAAACACCCGAAACAAAAATAAGAAAAGCCCCCAAAATAGAAATAAGAACGCCAAGAACAATGCTAAAAAAACTACAAAATAAGATAGCGCTTGGTAGTTTTATGCTACTGTATATTTGTTTGTGTTCTTGTGATTCCAATGGTGTTTTTGACGAGTACAAAACAGTTCCCAATGTCTGGAATAAAGGAGATATAGTCAATTTTAAAGTTCAAGCACCGGATTCAACGAATGCATACGACCTGTTTGTAAATGTAAGAAACACCAAAGACTACAAATACAGTAATTTGTTTTTAATAGTCGAAATGGATTTCCCCCATGGGAAGATAATTAAGGATACCTTGGAATATAAAATGGCGAATGTCGATGGCGAATTGCTAGGTGTGGGATTAACAGGGATAAAAAATAACAAACTCTGGTACAAGGAAGGTGTCGTATTCAATGAATCTGGGGAATACACAGTGAAAATTCAACACGCCATGCGGAAAAGCGGTGATGTCAATGGCATTGTTGACTTGGAGGGCGTTACAGACATAGGTTTCAGGATAGAGAAACCAAACCAGAATTAATAAAAATCAAGGAGTAAATGGCAAAAGCAAAAAAAACAGAAGAGACGCAGGGATTCGAAAAATATGTTCGTTGGTTTTGGATGTTGTTTTTAGGAGGGGTAATATCTATTGTATTATTGTTTTCTTTAGCCTCATGGGGTGTTTTTGGGGAAATGCCAGACCACACGGTTTTGGAAAATCCGAAAACAAACTTGGCTGCAGAGATTATTTCCAGCGATGGAAAGACATTGGGGAAGTTTTACCTAAACGACAATAGAACACCAGTAAGCTATGATGAATTGCCAAAGAATTTGATTGATGCTTTAATTGCAACGGAAGATGTTCGTTTCCATGAACATTCAGGGATAGATGCTAGAGGAACGTTGAGAGCTTTTGCCTTTTTAGGTAGTAAAGGAGGGGCTAGTACTATTTCTCAACAATTATCTAGACAGTTGTTTGTTGGTGTGGCTTCTAAAAATAAATTGAGTAGGATTACGCAAAAAATTAAGGAATGGGTAATAACTATAAAATTAGAACGCCAATACACTAAAGAAGAAATCATTGCTCAGTATTTCAATATTTATGATTTTGGTAATAATGGAGATGGTATACGGTCTGCATCTAGAATTTATTTTGGTAAAGAACCCAATGAGTTAGATTTAAAGGAAGCAGCGATGTTGGTGGGTATGTTCAAAAACTCATCATTGTACAATCCAAGACGTAATCCTACAGGGGTTAGAAACAGAAGAAATGTGGTATTGTACCAAATGGAGAAGTATGGTTACATAACGGAAAAGGTCAAAGACTCTCTTCAAAAAACGGAATTGGATCTAAATTACTCACCAGAAGCTCACAACAAAGGGCCGGCTCCTTACTTTAGAACATTTCTATCCAAGGAAATGAAAAAATGGATAGCGGAGAATCCAAAGGCAGATGGTACAAAGTACAATTTGTATAATGATGGGTTGAAAATTTTTACGACCATAGATTCTCGCATGCAAAAATATGCAGAAGAAGCAGTGCAAAAGCACATGCCTAGATTGCAAGCGGAATTCTTTCATCAAAATACACCAAAGAGAAACCCGACAGCCCCATTTTTGGATTTGACCAAAGCAGAGGTAGATAAGCTAATGAAGACAGCCATGCGAAGAGGAGAGCGTTGGAGAGTCTTAAAGGAGCAGGGAAAGTCTAAAAAAGAAATCATAGCATCGTTTGACGTACCAACGAAAATGAGTGTCTTTGCATGGAAAAATGGGAAGGCCACCAGAATAGATACCATAATGAAGCCAATTGACTCCATGCGATACTACAAGCATTTCCTACACCCAGGAATGATGAGTATGGATCCACAAACCGGACATGTAAAGGCTTGGGTAGGAGGTATGGATAATGTGAATTTTCAGTACGATCACGTAAAACAAGGAAAACGACAAGTTGGATCCACATTTAAGCCATTTGTATATGCTACGGCAATAGATCAGTTGCATATGTCGCCTTGTGATGAGTTGCCAAGATCACAAATCACCATAGAGGCAAACAAATATGGAAACCCAGAACCTTGGACTCCCAAGAACTCAAGTGGAAAGTATGGGGGAGAATTAACTCTCAAGGATGCTTTGGCAAATTCAGTCAATACGATAACGGCACGTTTAATGGACAAGGTAGGCCCACAACCGGTAGCTGATCTAGCGAAGAAATTAGGTGTGGAATCCAATATCCCCATTGTTCCTTCCATATCATTGGGAACACCAGATGTGAGTATCTATGAAATGGTAGGGGCATATTCTGCCTTTGCCAATAAAGGAGTATATACAAAGCCGGTAATGATTGAACGAATTGAAGATAAAAATGGAACTATCTTGTTTCAGTTTACACCAGAAACCAGAGATGTTCTTAGTGCAGAATCCGCATATGTCACAGTAAAGCTTATGGAAGGGGTGACACAATCCGGATCTGGAGCAAGATTGAGAACCGTAGGCGTAGACAAATGGAACAAAACATACCAAGAAGTGATGACAGGGTATCCCTATGCGTTTAAAAACCCAATAGCAGGAAAAACAGGAACAACGCAAAATCAGAGTGATGGTTGGTTTATGGGAATGGTTCCCAATTTGGTCACAGGCGTTTGGGTTGGAGCTGAAGATAGAGCTGCCCACTTTGCATCTATCACATATGGTCAAGGGGCCTCTATGGCGTTGCCGATTTGGGGGATGTACATGCGTAGTTGTTATGAAGATGAAAGTTTGAATGTGTCCAAGGGAAATTTCGATAAACCCTCAGGATTGTCCATTGAGGTAGATTGCAAAAAGTACAAGCAAGCTAAAGATTCGGATGAAGATGGGACGCCTAAAGATGATGGCGACATTGATGGATTGGATCTGTAGGATCCATTGAATGGAATACAAAGCATTTCAAAAAATATTTAAAAGCCATTCGTTATAGAATGGCTTTTTTATTTCTTAATTTTAAAGCACAATAAATTTTTGAATAAATGATTAGCAAAAAAGTAAATTCAGTTAGTGAAGCTACGGAAGGAATTGGAGACGACATGACGTTCATGTTTGGAGGTTTTGGTTTGTCTGGAATACCAGAAAATGCGATATCGGCTTTGGTTAAAAGTGGGGTTAAGGGATTAACCTGCATTTCAAACAATGCCGGGGTAGATGATTTTGGATTGGGACTGTTGTTGCATCAACGTCAAATAAAAAAGATGATATCCTCATATGTGGGAGAGAACGACGAATTTGAACGACAGATGCTATCTGGAGAATTGGATGTGGAACTAATCCCTCAAGGGACATTGGCAGAGCGTTGTCGTGCAGCTCAAGCAGGATTTCCAGCCTTTTATACGCCGGCAGGATATGGGACAGAAGTAGCAGAAGGAAAGGAAACAAGGGAGTTTGATGGCAAAATGTATGTTTTGGAGAATGCTTTCAAGGCCGATTATGGATTCGTAAAGGCATGGAAGGGAGATGAAGCAGGGAACTTGATCTTCAAGGGAACGGCAAGGAACTTCAATCCCAATATGTGCGGAGCTGCAAAAATAACGGTTGCAGAGGTGGAGGAACTAGTGCCAGTTGGAACTTTGGATCCAAACCAAATACATATCCCAGGGATATTCGTGCAGCGCATTTTTCAAGGTGAGAAGTACGAGAAACGAATTGAGCAGCGTACGGTTAGAACCAAAAACGAATAATTCACCTTACAATGAAGGTTCGATGAGTTGATATTGAGCCATTATCAAAATAATATTATGTTAGACAAGACAGGAATAGCGAAACGTATAGCGAAAGAAGTGCAAGATGGATACTATGTTAATCTAGGAATAGGAATCCCTACCTTGGTGGCCAATTATGTGAGAGAAGACATAGAAGTCGAATTTCAAAGTGAAAATGGCGTACTGGGAATGGGGCCATTTCCGTTTGAAGGAGAAGAAGATGCAGATGTGATAAATGCAGGAAAACAGACGATAACCACATTGCCTGGGGCTAGTTTTTTTGATTCGGCAACCAGTTTCTCGATGATTAGGGGGCAACATGTGGACTTAACCATTTTGGGAGCGATGGAAGTTGCAGAAAATGGAGACATTGCCAATTGGAAGATCCCTGGAAGAATGGTAAAGGGGATGGGGGGAGCCATGGACCTTGTGGCAAGTGCAGAAAACATTATCGTGGCAATGATGCATACAAACAAACGAGGAGAATCCAAACTGCTTAAAAAATGCTCTCTACCTTTGACAGGGGTTGGCTGTGTAAAAAAAATAGTTACCAACCTAGCGGTTCTGGAAGTGACGGAAAAAGGGTTTAAGCTATTGGAACGTGCTCCAGGAGTTTCCGTGGAAGACATTCAAAATGCTACAGAAGGAGAACTCATCGTCGAAGGAAATGTACCAGAAATGATTATATAGTGGACCTTGTGTGAAGAAGGTTTATAAAATAATAGCCATTTGCCTTTTGTTTGTGGGCATAGTCATTGCATTTGTAATTAACAACGTATTGCCTTATGCCATTTTGCAACCTCAAAGAGTAAAGGCCTTCAATTACTTGGAAGTCCTGAATCAAGATTATAAAGCAATTAGCCTACTATCCAAAGACAGCATTTCGCTTCAAGGTTACTATGTGAAATCCAATGTGGATACGACATATGCTTCCATAATATTGGTTCACGGAATAGGAGGGTGTAAAGAACATTTTTCAAAATTGGCCACGGACTTGGCCAACAAAGGGTATGCGAGTTGGTTGTTTGACAATAGAGCTCATGGAGAAAGTGGAGGAAAGTATACGACGTATGGTTTTTTTGAAAAATATGATGTCTCGAGAATCATCGATGCAATTGAAAAAGAGGACCCAAAATCCAAAATTGGGATTTGGGGTAACTCTTTAGGAGGGGCAATAGCCATTCAAGCCATTGAAAATGATAAAAGAATAGACTTTGGAATCATTGAAAGCACATTTACTGATTTGAATCAAATTGTGCAAGATTATCAGAGAAGATATACGTATGGCTTTGGGTTTAATTGGGTATGCGATCAAACATTGGAAAAAGCTGGTGAAATAGCAGGGTTCAACCCAAATCATGTGAAACCCATTGAATCTGTCAAGAATATTAATTGTCCAGTCCTAATTGCTCATGGCAATGAAGATGCAAACATAAGATATGAATATGGGAGAGAATTGTTCAACAACTTGAAAGCAAAAGACAAGGTCTTTATAACTGTGGAGAAGGCAAATCATTACAATATGTTCAATGTAGGTGGTGAAGACTACAAGAATAAGTTATTTACTTTTTTGGGTAGGCAAACACAGTAGTTATACAAGGAGAAATTGACTGATGATGATAATTACGACGTGTTAAATAAAACATAAAAGGGCTTTAAATGTTAAAATATTGTGTATTTCGTCTAAATTTAATGCTTTTAAACTGATTTATAAAAAACAAGTGTATATTTGTAATCCCAAACCTATTTAACTGATATAAACTCAAATGTACCATAGCTTAACCTCTATGTCATATTAATCCAAGTTTACCAATTGTAATATAAACTCAAATTTATCATAACTTAACCTACTTATTTCATTTTGCAATTTAGCTTCAATGAAAAACAAACTACATAACGGCGTGCAAAATGTAATGTCTTTTACAAAGAATGTTATTTACCTTGCAAAAAAGATTTTCATGCTATAAACCCTTGGGTATGGCATTAATTAGTTTTTTTGTATACTCTTTCTTTGGTGAGTCATATATGACGTCTGCATCACCCAATTCTTCAACTTTACCTTTGTTCATGACCAACAATTGATCGGACATGTATTTGACGACAGCCAAATCGTGGGAAATAAAAATATAGGTAAATCCGAAATTACTCTTCAATTCATTCAAAAGATTCAAAACTTGCGCTTGAACGGATATGTCCAAAGCCGAAACAGATTCGTCGCACACTATCAATTTGGGATTCAAAGCCACTGTTCTAGCAATACCAATGCGCTGGCGTTGTCCTCCAGAGAACTCATGAGGGTAACGATTGAAATGATCCTCGGACAAGCCAACTCTATTCAAGATTGAAATGACTTTGGCTTTGCATTCAGCTTCGATATTGTATAATCTATGAACCTTCATTGGCTCCATAATGGCATTTCCGACAGTTATTCTTGGGTTCAAAGAAGAGTAAGGATCCTGGAAAATAATTTGAATGTCCTTTCTCAATGCAATGGTTTCTGCGGTGTTTAACTTTGTAATGTCAACTCCTTTGAACAAGATGCTTCCTGAGGTAGCTTTGTCTAGTTGCAATATGGCATTGCCCAGAGTAGATTTTCCGCAGCCTGATTCACCAACTAGTCCCAATGTTTCTCCTTCGTAGAGCTTGAAACTTACATTGTCAACAGCTTTGAAAAAATCAGGTTTGCCGAACCAACCAGACTTGGAGATGTATTCTTTTTCAAGATTGACAACTTCCAGAAGGGGAGGCTTGTTGTAAATCTCCTCATGATTTTTTTTGCGCATTTCCTTGGAGATGATTTCATTGGAAACATTTTCATTCAAGACATCATCTATAGTTGGTAAGGTCTTCAATCTCGTGTCAAGCGATGGTCTTGAGTTTATGAGCGCTTTTGTGTAGTTATGTTGCGGTGATTTGAAAATGGAAGCAACAGTATTTTGTTCCACGATGTTACCTTTGTACATTACCAAAACACGATCTGCTATTTCGGAAATCAAAGCCAAATCATGTGTGATGAAGATGATGCTCATCTTGGTTTCAGCTTGAATTTCCTTCAATAGGTCCACGATGTCGTTTTGAACGGTAACATCCAATGCGGTGGTTGGTTCATCGGCAATGAGAATCTCTGGTTTGCATGCAATGGCCATGGCAATCATTACACGTTGCTTTTGTCCACCAGAAATTTCGTGAGGATAAGAGTCATATGCACGAATAGGATTTGGAAGCTTTACTTTTTCAAACAATAAAAGTGTCTCCGACTTTATTTCTTTTTTGGTGAGTGATGTGTGTTGGTACAAGACTTCTTCAACCTGTCTTCCGCAACGCATGGATGGATTCAATGAGCTCATTGGTTCCTGAAAGATCATTGCTATTTTTTTACCTCTTATGGATTGGAAGCCCTTTGAGGACAAAACAGTCAAGTCCTCATTTTCAAAAAGAATGCTTCCAGAGGTTATTTTGGACACCTTGTTGGGCAAGAGCCCCAAAATGGCCAAAGAAGATACGGATTTTCCTGAGCCGGATTCACCGACGATACCCAATATTTCGTTCTTGTTTAAATGGTATGATATGGAATGTATGATTTTATCTTCCCTTTCATTGGAAAAGAAGGAAATGGAAAGATTATTAATACTGAGTACGTTAGACATAATTTTAAAATGTAGGAATAGTATTATTTTAAATTACGGTAAAAACCGTAAATTCAATAAAAATGCGTTTTTATTGAATAATAATCACAAAAAATACTAAAATAATAAGAATTTTTCATAGTTTTAAAATCAATAATTGAAAATGCTCCCGCAAAACCAACAATTTCTTAAACATTTTTATTATGAAAAAAACGATTACTTTATCTCTATTAAGTTTTCTTTTTGTGTTTACGGTTTTTGCTCAACAGGAGCGTAACTGTAAATCTATGGAAAACTTAGAGTACAGAAAACAATTAGACCCTCTTTTAGAGCAAAAAATGGAACAAATTGAAACTTATACGCAAAATAAGATTCAAGAAATGCAAGCCCAACAGAATAAGATAGTCGGAGATATCATTACGATACCCGTAGTTGTGCATGTTATCTATAGCAATTCCAATGAAAATATCAGTGATGCACAAATACTTTCTCAAATGCAAGTGTTGAATGATGATTTCAGAAGAACGAATTCCGATGCAGACAATACTTGGTCACAAGCGGCAGACATGCAAATAGAGTTCTGTTTGGCATCTGTGGATGAAAATGGAAATGCTACAAACGGTATTACTAGAAAATCATCCACTAAAACCACATGGGGAACCAATGATGCAATGAAAAAGTCCTCACAAGGAGGAGTGGATCCTTGGGATACCTCACAATATCTAAATATGTGGGTGTGTAACATAGGAGGAGGAATCCTTGGATATGCACAGTTTCCGGGTGGAAGCGCATCAACCGATGGCGTTGTGATGGGACCAAATTACTTTGGTAGCAAAAATGGAGGCTCAGGGTTCTATCTGTCTGCTCCTTTTGATTTGGGGAGAACGACAACGCATGAGGTAGGACACTTTTTAAACTTACGCCATATTTGGGGAGATGGAGGCTGTGGAGTAGACGATTTCGTATCTGACACACCAGTATCCGACGCTTCAAATGGTGGGTGTGCCACCACGCATGTTTCCTGTGGAACTGTGGATATGGTGCAAAACTATATGGATTATAGTGATGATTCCTGTATGAACCTATTTACACAAGGGCAAAAAGATAGAATGAGAGTAACTTTGCTTCCAGGAGGAGTAAGAGCCAGTCTTGGGGCATCAACCAAATGTGATGGAGGTACTTCACCAACATGTGACGATGGTATCCAAAATGGTGATGAAACAGGCGTAGATTGTGGAGGGCCAGATTGTCAACCATGTGATACCACACCGACTTGTGACGATGGTATTCAAAATGGGGACGAAACAGGTGTAGATTGTGGAGGATCAGTTTGTGAACCATGTGATACGGCGTGTACGGAAAATGAAGTGAATGTCACCATTACACTGGATAACTATCCAGAGGAAACAGCATGGGAAATCAAAGATTCCAGCGGGACGACGGTAGCATCTGGATCTTATTCCACTTCGAACCCAGATGGTTCTACTGTTACAGAGGCATTGTGCCTTCCAGATGGATGTTATGATTTTGTGATTACGGATTCTTATGGAGATGGTATTTGCTGTTCCTATGGAAACGGTTCGTATGCAGTTACCGATGCTACTGGAACTTTGGCTTCGGGAGGTGATTTTGCAAGTTCAGAGACGACTAGTTTCTGTCTAGGTGATGCAGTTCCTACTTGTACGGATGTGACGGTATCCATAAAATTGGATAACTATCCTGAAGAGACTGCTTGGTCCCTTGTTGATTCGAGTGGGGCGACAGTGGCATCTGCCAGTTACTCTACATCCAACCCAGATGGATCTACGGTCACTGAGACAGTATGTCTGGAAGATGGATGCTATGACTTTGTAATTACAGATACTTATGGAGATGGTATTTGCTGTTCCTATGGAAGAGGGCAGTATACTGTGTCTGATGGCTCAGGTAATTTGGCTTCGGGAGGCTCTTTTGGAAGTTCGGAATCCACTAATTTCTGTATAGGAAGTGCAAGAACGACAGGAGAGGTGAGAACTGTGAATTTTAACAACAACGATTTCACTATGCATCCTAACCCTGTTAGAGACGTATTGAACGTTAAGTTGAAAGGGGACCTGGAAGTTACTTACAGAATTGTGAACATGATTGGACAAACCATAGTCAATGGTAATCTCATTGGAGGAGAAATAAATGTATCAAACCTTAAAGAAGGGATGTATTTCATTGAGATCAACGATGGTGTTGCCACGATGACTAAAAAGTTCATTAAACAATAATATTAATTAGTCTTTAATATTTATAACCAACCAATTAATTATTTGACAAGTCTCGATTCTTTTGAATCGGGACTTTTTTTGGTATGGCAAATAAGACTAATTGAAGAAGTCTTTCATTAATCCTTTTTTCAATTAAGAAATCAACAATGATAAAATAGAAATAGACTTTGATGCATACAATGAAATATAGAGTATGAAAACTCCTCAAATAAGTTTTAAAAATGTATTGTTAATTAATGCAATAAAAAATGAAGCTTTTATAAAGACTTCATTTCTACACCTATTTACAATGCGCTTTTAAATTGTTCTAGAAAGCGGACATCGTTTTCACTTAACAAGCGAATGTCGCTTATTTGGTGCAATAGCATCGCTATGCGATCTATACCTACTCCAAAGGCAAAACCAGAGTATTCGTTGGAATCTATTTTACAATTCTCCAAAACATTGGGGTCTACCATTCCACAACCTCCAATTTCAAGCCAACCGGTTCCTTTGGTTATCTTATGGTCTGTTTCTGTTTCCAATCCCCAATACACATCTATTTCCGCACTAGGCTCAGTAAATGGGAAGTAGGACGGGCGCAATCTTATTTTGGATTTTCCAAAAAGCTCTGTTGTAAAGTATTGCAAGGTTTGCTTTAAATCTGCAAAGCTTACATCCTTGTCTATGTATAAGCCCTCCACTTGATGGAAAAAGCAATGAGAACGAGCAGAAATGGCTTCGTTTCTATATACTCTTCCAGGGGAAATGGTACGTATTGGAGGAGGATTGTCTTCCATATAGCGTACTTGTACGGAACTGGTGTGCGTACGTAATAGAATGTCTGGGTTTGTTTGTATGAAAAACGTGTCCTGCATATCTCTTGCTGGATGATATTCTGGAAGGTTCAAAGCAGTAAAGTTATGCCAATCGTCTTCTATTTCCGGACCTTCACTAACATTGAAACCTATGCGAGAAAAAATATCCGTGATTTGATTTTTCACCAATGAGATAGGATGACGAGCACCCAATGAGATAGGTTCTCCTGGGCGAGACAAATCTCCAAGGATTCCCTTGTCGTCTTCATTGGCCTCCAACTCGTTTTTCAGTGCAGCTACTTTTTCTTCTGCCGTTTTCTTGAGCTTGTTGATGGTTTGACCAAATTCTTTCTTCTGCTCGTTCGCCACATTCTTGAATTCGGCAAAATAGTCGTTCAACAATCCTTTCTTACCTAAGTATTTTATACGGAAAGCTTCAACCTCTTCTTTGGATTGTGCTTTGAATGCTTCTGCTTCTGTGATGAGTTCTTTTATCTTGTCTATCATGATGGTCATTGTAAAATGATGGCAAATTTAGTGATTTTATGCATAAAAAAACGCCTTCAAGAGTATGAAGGCGTCAAATTTATTGGATATGAATACTATTGTCTTTTATAAATCTCCTTATATGTGGTTGTGGTGGATCCTTCCGTTTCACTATATTCAAAGTAAAAGGTGTCTTCTTCAAAAAGAAGCTCTTCAGATTCGGTTTCACCTTCAATGGTAATGTCGTAAATAGTGCCATTTTTTGTCCAAGTACCGTTTGAGCTCTCTTCCAGTTCGCAAGTTTCATTTATTTCTTCGTAATGAGACCCAGAATAACTTCCGTTTGCTGAAAACACCAAAGTTTCCTCGGAGTCACAAAGCTCTAAAGCTACTTCCGTATCATTTTCAAAAGACTTGAAGTATTTCCAGGTTCCAATGATGGAATCCATAGGTTCTGGAGGCATGTCGTCATCTTTTTGAGGGCAAGCCATCAGTGTAAATGCAAAAGCAGAAAGTAATAGTAATTGTAACTTTTTCATTGTTTTTTCATTTTAAGATTAATTCTTTAAAGTGTTCAAACAATGTGCCAAATGCATCTAATCGATGTACTTTACTTCTAAAAAGTAGTTTACTATGGCTTCTTTCATCAAAATGCTTTGTTCTCCAGCTTTCAAGTTAGGTAATTCCTCTTTTATGGTATAGTGAGGCCAACCATCTTCATCTACAAAATCGAACTCATAATAACCGTAGGGTTGTAGTAGTTTGCATATTGCAATATGCATTAGATCCAATTTATGGTCCTTTTTGAATTTACGTTCGAGTTGCCCCAGTTCTTGGACACCTATCAAGTAGATTATGGCATCCAAATCCAATGTGTCTCCTTCTGCAAATTGATCGGATAGCTTCTTTACTACCGATTCCCAACGTTCTTTCAATTCTTGATCTCTAGACATATCTGTTTTTTGTCTTTAGATTCCGTTTTTAGGATAAATAACAACGGAAATCTTTTTGATTGTAAAATGGCAAGGTGCAAAGTTAATTATTTTCAAATCAAGACCACTTTGCTTTTAGCATAAACATTTTAAAAGAAACTTCACTTTTTTTGTTTTTAGATTGGCCAAGATGCAATTATTTAAAAAAGAATTCGTTTTTTATATGCTATTAAAATTGTGTAGGTTTACACATTAAATGTATTCTTATGAGTGTTATTGATATTGTTTTGGCCGCGCTTTTGTTGTTTGGGTTGGTTCGTGGATTCATGAAGGGGCTCTTTGTGGAAATCGCTTCATTAGTTGCTTTGGTTGGTGGAGTCTATGGAGCCATACACTTTAGCAATTTTGCAGCATCCTACTTGGAAAGCAAGACAGAATGGAGTGAGCAAACCATAAACGTTACCGCTTTTGCCATTACATTCGTGATCATCATAGTAGTGATATCCTTGGCAGGTAAGGCATTGACCAAACTTGCCGATTTTGCTGCTTTGGGTATTTTGAACAAGTTACTTGGTGGGGTCTTTGGAGCTCTTAAAATAGGGTTGATCTTAAGTGTTCTTCTTATAGTCTTCAACAAGATGAATAGTACCATTACTTTCATCGATGAGGAAAACATAAAAGACTCTATTTTGTATGAGCCTGTAAAATCTTTGGCTCCTATGATTTTTCCAAGCATTATCAATGGAGAGGAAACAGAAGAAGAAAAGGAAATATGAAAAGTTAAAGCTCCTTTATGTCATCATTGGCAATCCAACCTGTCTTACCATCTGAAAGTTTGATTTTTTTCCAATTGCTTACGGTGTCCAGAATTTGAACCTTGGTGCCTTCATGTAGAATGAATGCTTCGTCACTTCTTAAATTCGGTTCGCTCTTTACTTGGCTTTCTTGCGCAAACACAATGGCAGCCTTGTCTTTTTGTACCAAGTTGTAATTGTGGAATGTAAAGGCCAATGCAAAGCAAGCTAATAATATGGAGGTGAGGCTACTTACGAAGTAAATCCTTTTTTGTACCGTGGAATATGTGAAATAGTATAATAGAAACAGTATTACAAAGCCAAATGCCAAAGCTACCGATAGCTTTGCCCAAGTATCGAAACTAAAGGTGTTGGTTATGTTCTTTATGAATTTCTTAATGCCAATCTCCGGTAATACGTCTATGGCATCTATTTTCATATTGTTTGCAAATACCATGTTGTTCTTGATTTCTGCATCATTTGGAGCCAATCTTGCTGCTTTTTCATAATAGTATATGCTTGGAGCAATATGGTTCAATTTGTAATGTGCATTTGCAATGTTGAAGTACAATTCGGCTGAGTGTTTGTCGCTTTTCAATATGGTATTGTACTTATCCAGGGCTTCTGCAAATTTTCCATTGTTGTACAAGGTGTTTGCTTGCTCGAAGAATTTATTGTCCTGTGCCGAAAGACTGCTGGTTAAAATGAAGAATAGTATGTATGTTAATGCTTTCATTGCTTTATTATTTAATAGTTTCCATAGAAGAAAGACAAAGACTATCGTATTTGCCTATCTATTAAATTAATGGTTTGTGCCGCCTTGTCGTAATCTTGTTGCATCGTTACCGATGTAATTGGTGTATATCTAGCCAATTCACAACTTTCCAAAATGTTGTCGAATTCTGTGATTGTCGATGATTGTACTTGACGTTCCGACAACAAGGTTCTTATTCGATCTTTGCTTAAATCGCTAGTTTCTATGTTGAGTTTTGCCTTCAGGTAATTATGCAATGCCTTTTCCAATGCGACATAAAATGCCTCTTTTTGACCCAAGGCTCTTTTTGCCTCTCCCAAGTAGCGTTTAGCCAACCTATCTGCCTTTCTCAATCTGTTTCCTACCACATCTGCATCTCGTTCTGCCTTTTTTCTTCTATATATGATGGCTAGAGGTATTGCTAGAAAAGGAGCTAGCAAACTACTCCAAAAGGCTGTGGATTTGAAAAAGTGAGTATTTTTTTTGGGTACCAAATTTGCATTTGTCTTTACAAATGCAAATTGATCGTTGTTTAAGAGAACAGGTTGCTTGCTTGTATTCGAAGCTGTGGTATTATTGTCCGAATTGCCATGGCTTGGTCCTTCTTGGACGTCTATCACAGTTTCTTCGGAAGAGATGCGTTTGTAGCTTTCCGTTTTCAAGTCAAAATAGGAAAATGAAATGCTTGGTATCGGATATTTGCCTCTGTATTGCGGGACTATGGTGTAGCTGTCAGAAATGCTTCCTTGCATGCCTTTCAAGTTTGTTCTCACGGATTCCTTGTGTTCGGGTTCGTATACTTCCAAGGAGCTCGGTACATTCAGCTTTGGCAACTCGAACAACTTCAGGTTACCTTTTCCTGAAACCTCTACTTTGGCTTGTAGTGATTCCGTTGCATTCAATTCTGTCTTCGAGGTCATCAATCTAAATTGGAACTCTCCAACTGCACCAGTGAAATCTAAAGGCTTTCCTTCTTCTGGCAAGGGTTTTACATTGATGGTCCTGTTTCCTGCTGAAACGGTTCTATGAACCTGGGTCATTAGGCGTCCTCCAAATATATCGCGACGTTTTGTGGGTACATCTACGGTGATGTCCAAACTTAATGGTTCTATGTCCAACTTTCCTGTTTTTTGAGGATATAAAACGGATTTGCGAAGTACGACATAGCGATAGTCTTCACCTTTGTAGGTCCCATTGAGTATCTTAAGTCCTTTGATGTCTATGTTTTGACTCCAGAAATCATCAAACTTCGGGCTGTCTATCTCTCTCCAATTGCTAACACCTGTATTGGGTGATACATATAGTTTGTAGATAACCGTTATGGCTTCGTTTAAATATGGATTGGAGTTGGATACTTCTGCTACCAGATGTATGTTTTCGGTTGCAAGGTATTCTGCATTGTTGCCATTTTTTGGCTTGTCTACTGCTTTGGTGACCGTTATTGTTATAGGGGATGTTTTGTAAACTTGCCCATCGACACTGATGGTTGCTTGCTTTATGGAGAAGTTTCCTCGTTTTTTTGGTGCGAGGAAATAACTATATGTTTTTTGAAAGGTCTTCTTGCCGTTTATCCATGATGTGCTCACGGACTGGTTTGGGCCACCAACAACGGTGAAATTGTCAAAGTTGGGAGGGTTGAAGTTGTCCCCATCCTTGTTCATTTGAAAGTCGACACGTAAACGCTCGTTAATTCCAAGTTTCTTTTTGCTTACCTTGGTTTCGAACTTTACTTGTGCAGAGAGCAAGCTTGTGCTCAAAACAATTAATAGTATGGATATGTGTTTAATCAGTTTCATTTTTAATGTGCGATTTTAGATTTACTGTTTGCGAAATAACTCGAAATCCGTAACTCTAAATTCGTTTTACCAGTCTTTTTCTGTTTGTATCTTGACGCCTTTTGCTTTGTTCGCATTCATTTTATCTTGAACTTTTTGCTCTTGGTTGTTCATTGCCTCTAGCAAGTTCTTGATCTGTTGCGGGGACATTTTCCCAGGTTGTGGTTGAGGTTTTTCTTGCTCTTTCTTGTCCTTTCCTTCTCCTTTATCCTCTTTTTCATCTTTGGGTTTTCCTTCCTCGTCTTTTTTGTCCTCTCCCTCTTTTTTATCTTTATCTCCTTTGTCCTTTTCGTCTTCCTTGTCCTTTCCTTCGTCCTCTTTATCCTTTTGGTCTTTGTTTTCGTCTTCTTTCTTGTCTTTGTCCTTATCGTCTTTGTCGTCTTGTTCCTGTTGTTCTTCTTGCTTTTTGGCACATTCTTTGGCCAAGCTGAGATTGTAACGAGATTCTTCGTCTGTTGGGTTGTTCCTCAATGCATTTTTAAAGGCTTCCTCAGCTTCTTTGCATTTGTTGTTTTTCATCAAGATGTTTCCTATGTTGTGGAATGCTCTATGCTTTTCAGATTTGTCAGTAGCATTCTTGGCAGCCTGTTTGTTGCGATACAATGCTTCTTCGTAATTGCCTTCTTTGTAATAGGAATGTGCTAAATTGTAAGTTCCTGCGACACTGGTTGGTTTCTCCGACAATGCTTTGCGGTATTCCATCTCTGCCGAAATAAAATCGTCACTGCTTGCCAAATCATTGGCCTCATACACCAGGTCATTGGATTTTTGTGTGGCCAAAGCCAATTGCTTGTGCTCTTTTCCTTGTGCAAAGGAAAATGCTGTCGTCAATACTAAAATGTAAGCTATTATCTGTTTCATCTTATGCTCGCAAAAGCGATTTTTTACAATTATAGTTCTTTTTTTACCAAAAATAAATATATAAAACCACTGTCTTTTTTGCTGTTAAGGATTTTATAAATTATGCTTTTTTTAAGCAGTCGGTTAAAAAATCATGGCGTTTTATTTTCTGTAAATCAGAAATTTTCATTGAATAGATTCAATTTTTTCAACCAACTTGTTTTACGTTCCAAAAGAAAAATATCCAAGAATAGGAGAAAAATGCCAATGCCCAAAAACCACTGGAATTGATCTTCGAAATCTGCAAATTGCTTCGCTTCGAATTCTGTCTTGTCCATTTTATTCAGAATGGTCTTTATCTCTTCTACGACATTGTCGGTTATTCTTCCGTTTATATATGCGCCATTGGCTTCGTCTGCTATGTTTTGAAGCGTTTCCTCATTTAGGCGTGTAATTACGGTTTCACCTTGCCTGTCCTTTTTATAGTTGAGTATCACACCGTTTCTTTTTATGGGAATTGGGCCTCCCTTTGTGTTTCCAACACCTATGGTGAATATTCTAATGCCTTCTTGGCTTGCTTCTTCTGCGACACTTGCCGAAGACTCACCGTGATCTTCTCCATCGGATATTATGATCAACACACGATTGGTCTGTTCATCGTTGTCGTAGTATGTCTTAGCCAATTCTATGGCTTCGTTTATTGCTGTTCCTTGCGAAGACAACATATCTGTATTCATATTTTGAAGGAACATCTTCGCAGAGGCATAGTCCGTTGTTATTGGTAGCTGTGGGAATGCTTTTCCAGCATAGGCAATTATACCAACACGATCACTTGCCAAATTGTTGATGATTTGGGTTACCAATTGCTTCGATTTTTCCAATCGATTCGGGGCAATGTCTTCTGCTAACATACTTTTGGATACATCCACTGCAAAAACAATGTCGACGCCTTCCCGTTTTACGGTTTCGAGTTTAGAACCGTTTTTGGGGTTGACCAATGCTATGGTCAAGCTGGCAAAGGCCAAACATAGCACAACGACTTTCAAAGCAGATTTGAAGAAGGATTTGTTTGGGCTCAAACGACCAATCATTTCTTTGTTCGCGAACTTGTTTTGAGCACTACGTTTCCATATTTGGAGTACTAAAAAGAGCATCACGATCACTGGAATGATGAGTAATGTCCAAAACCATACTTTTTCTTCTAATAGATCAAACATATTCATATCCTGATAAAACAGGGGTCTTTAGTTAATTTATTATTTATACATTCAGTTTTTGGTAATCAAGCTGCTACCAAATACTTTTATTTTCGTTTTGACTTCTTCTGAAACCTTCTTGTTTTCAAGCCAAGTGTGAATGTGTCCCTTGTATTTCATTCCCAAATATCTTGCACTTTCCACAAATGGCATTGCAAACCCATCGAATACTTCATTTTCATCACTACAGCTAACAACTCCCATTTGCATTCCCCTCAATCGCCTTCCGAAATCCTTTTCGATTTTCAAAAAATCGGAAATCCTGTCCATGAACACCTTTAGTAGTCCACTCATCGTGTACCAATAGATTGGTGTTGCAAATATGATGACTTCATAATGTTGAACGATGTCTTTGAACATGGCATTGAAATCGTCATCTTGATTTTTGAATTCATAATCGAAATGACCGATTCGTTTCGTGTTTAAATCGAGAACATCAAAGTGCGTTTGTTCTTGTAAGAAGGAAACGATTGCACTTGTGTTTCCTATGCTTCTGGAACTGGCTTGTATGATGATTCCTTTTTTCAAAATAGATTCTTTAACTTATATGAAACTTCTAAAAATGGTAAAACGCAACAATAGCTCAAACAGTAATAGTAGTCCTGCAACCCAAACGAACCATCTGTATTTTTCTTCGTAATTATAGAATTTGAATTCTTCGATTTTCGTTTTTTCAAGTTTGTTTATCTCGTCATAGATTTCGGCCAATTTCTTGTTGTTTGTCGCCCTGAAGTATTTCCCTCCTGTAATCTGTGCTATTTCCTTCAGCAAGGCTTCATCTATTTCAACTTGTACTCTTCCGTATTTAAATTGTCCGTTGTGTCCTCTTGACATGGGGGACAATGCCATCCCATTGGTTCCTAATCCAATGGTGTATGTCTTTATCCCGAATTCCAATGCCAATTCGCTGGCAATCTTTGGATTGATGGCTCCAGAATTGTTTACTCCATCTGTTAGTAGGATGATGACCTTGCTTTTGGCCTTGCTGTCCTTCAAACGATTTACAGAGGTGGCCAATCCCATTCCTATTGCCGTACCACCTTCTATTATGGAGTTGTATTTTATGTCCTTCAACGAACGCAATACAATGGACTTGTCACTTGTAATAGGTGTTTTGGTGTAACTTTCCCCTGCATACTCTACCAAACCTATTCTGTCATTTGGCCTGCCTTTTATAAATTCTGCTGCTACGCTTTTCAATGCTTCCAAACGATTGGGTTTTAGGTCTCTTGCCAGCATGCTGGCAGAGACATCGATGGATATGACGATGTCTATCCCTCTGGTGGTTTTCGTCTTCGTGGAAACATCAACTGTTCGAGGCCTTGCCAATGCTGTTATTAAAAAAGCCAATGCCAACAAACGGAAGGCAAATAACAGGTGTTTTAGCTTTGGCAACCAGGATTTGGTTACTTTGAAACCTTTCAAGCTCGATATTTTAAGCTCCGCAGTTTGCTTGTTGTGTTTAAAAACATACCATAATATGGCTACTGGTAGCAACAATAGCAACCAGAAAAACGGTTTGTTTAAAAATTCGATGCCTTCAAACATTATTCTTCTTCTTTTGGTTTTAATTCGAGAGAGTTAATAATTCGTTCTATTATTTGGTCTGCGTAAACATCATTGCCTTTCCATGTCAATATGATTTGTTGCAATATGTTTTGAGTGGTAAAACTTAAAATGGTGAATTTTCCTTTGTTTGTTTTTCCTTCTATCAACGTCGGGAAATCACCAGTTCCAAATGTCTTTAAGCCTTCGGCTCCATTGGGAGTGGTGAATTTTTCTTTGTTTAAAATGATGTTCTGTACCCCAGAATTCTCCCAGTTCTTTATACTGCCATCAACAGCTTTATTGAGGTCTATTTCGTTTTCTCCTTGCCCATTTTCTTGACTTTGACCTTGAGGAATGTTTAAGCTTGTTGTTGCGACTGCAACATTAAGATGGTCTATCAAGCTACCATAGCCGAACATTGAGATTTTCACCTTGTCTTTCATTTCGTCTGGAATGGGAGCTTCCATACGTTTCAAGACCTTTGGGGTGGTAATGGTTATTGGTGGATAGCCATATTCGCTGGTTACCCAATTACCTTCAAGGAGTTCCTTGCTTTCATGACCGATTATGGTGTCTTTGACATAGCTGAATCCATACTTTAAAACAAAACCGGTAAGTGTCGCAAACAACAGGAAAGCAGCTATTGCAACTGTGAGTATTACTTTTTTTCGTTTCTGTTTTCTCTCTTGTTCTTCCTTGTATTGCTGATCCAATAGTTTCTCTTCTTCAGTTGGCTCAGGCAAGGCTTCTTTTACTTGATCTATTTCAATGTCTATCGTTTTTCTGTCTATTTCTGCAAGGGCAATGTCTGGTGCAGATTTGGCAAATTTCACCAGATCGGCACGTTTTAGGATGGTCTCTATGTTTCTTATGTCCTCTTTGCTCAATTCTATTTGATTGCCTTCCTTCAAGAGGTTTAGCCTGTTTACGAGTTCATCTGTCGTGCTTTCCAATGCACGATCGTAAACCTTTTCATCAAGATATTTTCTAATGATGAAGGTCAACTCGGAGTAGTACTCCTTCATTTCGGCATTTTTGAGGTAACCGGATTCATCTAGTTTCTTCAATGCCAACTTGGCTCTATCGTATGGAGGTAGCAAAGCGATTTCTTCTTCTTCCGTCAATGGTTTTTTACGCCAAATAAACCAATAGAGGAGGAAGGCTATCAATGCAATTAGCAATAAAGCCAACAAGAGGTATTTCCACCAATCCCCAACGCTTTTTTCAACTTTAATTATTGGTTTTATGTCATAAAGCCCTTGTTTTGTCGTGTCTATGATAACGTTTTTCACTTCTACCTTGAGTGAATCCGTAAAAAATGGTTTGCTTCCTACAATGATCTTTTGCCTTGGAATGGTGTAGGATCCAGAATCAAATTGCGTTAAGCCATATTTTTTGATGAGGTTGTATTTGGCCTCGTGTTTTGTCGTGTCTATTTTATAGGACTCGATTACTTCCAAGGGAAGGAAAGTCTGACCTTCTGGAAAAACGACGATTGCCGTGGTGTCCGCTTCAACTTCTATCTTGTAAGTGATTTGTTCTCCAATCCTTATGGTAGTGGAATCTATGGTAGATGACACTTGCGAATGGGAAGTAATGGTAACAAGACAAAAGACAAAAGTTGAAAGGGCAAGGAACCTCAAGCTTGAGCCTTTGTCCTTATCTTGCTTTTCAACTGTGTTCAAAAATTTAAAATCGTTAATCATAAATCGTTAAATCCTTTTATCCCCTTCTTTTAAAGTAGCCTAAAAGTTTTTTTACATAGCTTTCATCTACGCGACAGTTTATTGTCCCTGCCCCGGATTTAGCAAAGCTATCTTTGTAATAGTCTACCTTTTCGTTGTAGAACTTGCTATAATTTGTTCTTATTTTCTTAGATGACGTGTTAACCAACATCAATTCACCTGATTCTTCGTCTTGCATTTGAACCATTCCCAAGTTGGGAATGGATTCTTCGCTTTTATCGTAGACTCTTATGCCAGTGACGTCATGCTTTCCAGCTGCAATTTTAAGTGTTTGCTTGTAGTCGTCCGCAATGAAATCGGATAGTACGAATACAATGGCTTTTTTCTTCATCACGTTCCTAAGGAACTTCAATGCCTCGGCAATGTTTGTTTGTTTGCTTTTTGGCTTGAACTCGATGAGTTCTCGTATAATTCTGAGAACATGCGAACGACCTTTTTTAGGAGGTATGTAAAGTTCCACATCGTCTGTGAATAGTATCAATCCGATCTTGTCATTGTTCTGTGTGGCGGAAAAGGCTAGAGTGGCCGCAATTTCCGTAACGACTTCGTTTTTGAATTGGAGACTGGTCCCAAACAACTCCGAACCGGAAATATCCACCATCAACATCATCGTCAATTCTCTTTCCTCTTCGAAAACCTTGATGTAAGGTTCGTTGTAACGTGCAGTGACATTCCAATCGATGTTACGGACATCGTCACCAAATTGGTATTGTCTCACTTCACTAAAAGTCATACCGCGACCTTTGAAGGTGGAGTGATATTCTCCTCCAAAGATATGATCGGACAAACGACGTGTCTTGATTTCGATCTTACGTACTTTTTTTAGTAATTCTTTAGTATCCATATTGTTGGTAAACGGTTTTCGACATACAGTGTTGAGAAGGCAATTAAATCAATCTGGATCATAGAGAGTCATTATCTATTTGAATACTGATTGTTGCCAACGAGTTGTCTACGGTACTTCTATTTCGTTTACGATCTTGTTGATGATGTCCACAGATGTGATGTTCTCTGCTTCTGCCTCATAGGTGATGCCTATTCTGTGACGTAGTATGTCATAAACTACGGCACGGACATCTTCAGGGATCACATAACCTCTATGTTTTATGAAGGCATAGCATTTTGCAGCAATTGCAAGGTTTATGCTTCCACGGGGAGAGGCTCCAAAGGAAATCAACGGTTTTAAATCTGCTAGTTTGTATTTTTCAGGATAACGAGTAGCGAAGATGATGTCCAAGATGTATTTCTCGATTTTTTCATCCATATACACTTCACGAACTGCTTCCTGAGCTTTTAATATTTGTGAAACAGAGACGACTGGGTTTACCTTCTCGAAAGCGCCTTTTAAATTGGCTCTCATTATTAATTGCTCTTCGTCTTGTTTTGGGTAATCAATAACTGTTTTTAGCATAAAACGATCCACCTGCGCTTCTGGTAAAGGATATGTACCTTCTTGTTCTACAGGGTTCATTGTTGCCATTACCAAGAATGGTTTGTCCAAGATAAAGGTTTCTTCCCCAATCGTTACTTGTTTTTCTTGCATAGCTTCCAGCAAGGCAGATTGCACTTTTGCTGGCGCTCTGTTAATTTCATCTGCTAGTACGAAATTTGCAAAGACAGGTCCTTTCTTGATGGAGAAATCATTGTCCTTCATATTGTAGATCATGGTTCCAACAACATCTGCAGGCAAAAGGTCTGGAGTAAACTGGATACGGCTGAAACTACCGTCTATGGCTTTGGAAAGCGTGTTTATGGCCAATGTTTTTGCCAAACCAGGAACACCTTCCAACAAAATATGACCTTGTCCCAACAAGCCTATCAGTAGACGTTCTATCATATGCTTCTGACCAACGATCACCTTGTTCATCTCAAGCGTTAACAAGTCTACAAACGCGCTCTCTTTTTCAATTTTTTCGTTAATTGACTTAATGTCAATTGTACCTGTGTCTTCCATCATTTTTGGTTTTTAAACTCACGAATTTAACATTCCTATTTCGGAAGTGCAAATTGTTAAATTTTTTTATGCCCCGTTGTTAATAATTGGTTAAAAATTCAATTAGTTAACACTCGTTAACCTTATTTAGTTTCCTATTTTTAAACTTCAAATTAAAATAATGGCTAATAACGACTATTCTAAGCTAATTGCAGGTACAATGACTTGGGGAAAATGGGGAAGTGGGTTGTCTGGGAAGGGAATGATGCATTGTTGCATTGACAATGACATCACGACTTTTGATCACGCAGACATTTATGGAGAGTATTCCTAAATTTGTTGTATATGTAAATGGGGTACGTTTTTTCTTTGAGATAGTGACAAAAGTATTGAGTTCCGATATTGTGTTTGATTCAGGTCCTCGGTTCAAGGATTTTGATGAAGTCATTTCTAATTTTTTAGATGAGGAAGAGGCGATAGAATCTATAATTAAGGTGTTGATATAGAGTGTGCCACTTGAATTCAAAGTGGTTTATAGAGATGTAGAAAAGAAATAGATATGAATGTAATTGATTGAAAAATGATTATGGAGAAGTACTTAAAAATAATAGGATTTTTCTCTTGGGTTTTTTAACCTTTGCAATTAGTGCAAAGAATTTAATGAAGAGAGTTAAATAAAAGTATATTAAACTCTCTTATTGCTCAAGAGATTTATTTGAAACTACAAATAATGGGATTCAAGGAACATATAGTTTACCAGAACTTTAAGAAGGGGCTTTAGGACCAGTTTGACAATTTTATTGAGGGGTTGAAGTTTGGGGATATCGGGAATTATGGTGATGGAAATATGAGAAGTTTAGCATCCGATTTATCCGATGATGAAAATGTTACCTATTTTAGGTTTCAATTTTTTAGTGGAAAGCTTTACGGTTGCTCCAGAAAGTGGAGTATATTTTTTTGATAGATCAACAGAATATTATGGAAAAGGAGTTGATAGTAAAATAAGTGAGTTTCTATAACGGTGAGACAATGTAATTCGATATAGTAGGGCATTAAAAAAAGAGAAATGGTAGTAAGCCGAAAATCCCTTAAACAATAGAGTAAGCATAAATCAAATCAAATGAAGAAAAGTATTAAATGTGCAATGTTATTGATGATGATTGGGCTTCTGTTTTATTGACAAAAGCAGAGCACCAACAATTGTTCACAAACCCGTGGAAAGATGCCATTGCTAGAGAGGGTATGAATGTCCCCGGATTGACAGGTGCATATACTAATACCGCAACATTGCAACAAGTGAAACAAGCAGCATCTTCGATTTATGCTGAGTATCCAGAAATATTACAAGCATTGGGATTATGATAAGACGACATTCTTTTTTCGCAAAATGGAGAGATTGCGACATTGATTTTTTAAATAGTTTGAATTTGAACAAAACCATTAGGGAGACTTTCGATGGCTTTTGGATTGAAGAGGGAGATACATATAATTTAATTATGGAACACTATTCTAAGAAAGATGGTTTGTTTAAAAAGACAAAACCCCCTAAATTCTCTACAAGTGTAACTTCCGTGATTTTTACAAAGGAAGAGATAATGTCTTCTAGACATTCTGTATTGACAGGAAATGCTTTGACTTATAATAATAATTTACTAGTTGATGATGGCTATAGGGATTTGGTCTATAGATCTAAGGACAATGACTATATGAAAAGCAGGATCCAAATAGCACCTTTCAGAATGAAGAAACCAAAGTGGGGGAAAAACCAAAATCATTTTATGATTGAAGGTGAGCAAGATCGATTGTTTTTGAAAAAGGATGTTTACCAAGAGGCCTTCGAACCTCTTGGTTTAGGTTATTTGAAAGTTTTGGATTATGATACTGGAGAGCCTTTGGAGGATACAGTTCAATTGGAGATACCAATTGCTGAAAGTAAGTTGATGATAGAAGGAACATTATATGACGAACAAGCATATTTTTTTAAAGATGGAACAAAACAATATTCACCACAGCATTTAGATTTTTTTCCTTGTTTCGAAAATGATTTTGATTTTCATATATGTTATTCTCAAGAGGTATTCTCAGGAGGTTATAAGAAGATGATTATTTCTGAGACCGTTCGAAATGTATTGAAGCAGTTAGGAATAATAAAATATGAGTCTCCATATTTGATACCAATGAAGTAATTGAACAAAACAAATTTAACATAAATGAGATTATGGGTAAAATGAGAATAAGTATGCTAGTCCTAGCATTGGTTCTATTTTTGAGTTGTAAAACATATCAATCTACAGAAAAGCTTAGGGGTATAGAAGATATCTCCATAGGGATCACGGAAAGTAAATTTCGAAATATGATCGATAATGAAGTATTGATGTTGAGTGGTGAGGATTTTTCAATTTATAAAGTAACGGTAATTGAGCCGAGTCTTAAAGAACATAGGTTAGGAGATATCAGATCATATCATTTCTACAAAGGTATTTTACAGCAAATAACTAAATCGGATGGAATTAAGAATTTAAAATAACCCTCTCCTTTTAGTACTGAATGCCAAAGTCCTCAGAAGATACATATGCAGGAATAATTATGACTAAAGAAAAAGGTGTAATTTGGCATAGACATTATAATGTCTTTTAGTGAGTAAGAACTTTATGGAGA
This sequence comes from uncultured Bizionia sp., assembly GCA_947496215.1. GTDB lineage: Bacteria > Bacteroidota > Bacteroidia > Flavobacteriales > Flavobacteriaceae > JAHDHI01. The sequence continues at coordinate 23,834 of CANMCF010000008.1, read as the reverse complement.
AGTATGATGCTACAGAAGATCAATTGCTGTTGGCTTGGATAATGAAGCACCCAGCTGGTATTCATCCGGTAATGGGGACAACGAACATGGAGCGCATCAAAAACGCGAACAAAGCTTTGGCAATGGATTTGGAATTGGAGGATTGGTTTTTGATTTTGGTCGATGGTCAAGGTCACAAGGTTCCATAGCTTGTCGTTTTGCCTGAGCAAGGATAATATGAGAATATAAATTAACAGTTAATAAAGATTTACTTTTTGTGGAAGATAATATGAAAGACAAAGTAGCATTGATAACAGGAGCAACGAGTGGAATTGGTAGAGCCACAGCTCACGAGTTTGCAAAGCATGGAATTAAATTGATACTATGCGGAAGAAGGCAAGAGCGGTTGGACACCATCAAGGACGCACTTCAAAAGCAAACGGAGGTGCATACGCTAAACTTTGATGTGAGGAACAAAGAAGATGTGTTTTATGCAATTAATAATTTACCAGAGAGTTTCAAGCAAATAGACATTCTTATAAACAATGCAGGAAATGCGCACGGTTTGGATCCCATCCAAGATGGCGACTTGGATGATTGGGATGCCATGTTGGATATCAATGTCAAGGGATTGCTCTATGTTAGCAAGGCAGTTATTCCACAAATGACGAAAAGAGAGTCTGGACACATCATCAATATCGGGTCTTCTGCAGGAAAGGAAGTGTACCCCAAAGGAAATGTCTATTGTGCCAGCAAGCATGCAGTGGTGGCAGTAACAGACGGGATGCGTATAGATTTGAACCCTTTTGGAATAAAGGTGGCATCCATAAATCCTGGGGCGGTGGAGACGGAGTTTTCACAAGTGCGCTTTAAAGGAGAGGCAATAGCAGACAATGCGTACAAAGGATACAAGGCTTTGCAGGCGGAAGATGTGGCCGATGTCATTTATTTTGCGGTTTCAAGACCAGCTCATGTCAATATTGCCGATGTTTTGATGTTTTGCACAGCTCAAGCCAGTGCAACTATTGTAAAGAAGGAATTATGATGGATTGGCTTAAAGCGGAATGGAATGAGTTGGTTTTTAAATGTGTTGAAAATCAATTTGTTGTCGATCGCTTTTGGCAAGACATTGTATCGTCTTATACCAAGAAGGCAAGGCATTATCATAATTTGTCACATATCCATAATATGCTGATTCAGGCAAAATCCATTAGAACCAGCATTGTGAATTTTGACGATTTATGTTTTGCGATCTGGTATCATGATATCATCTATGAATCTACTAGGAGCGACAATGAGAAAAGAAGTGCTATTTTTGCTGAAAAATGTTTGAAGTCGTTCAATATTGAGGAAAAGAGATTGAGAAACATAGAAAAGTTGATTGTTTCAACACAAAAGCATCAAGTATTGATTGCAGAGAACGGAGACAATGCTTATTTGTTGGATTTGGATCTTTCAATTCTAGGGGCGGATTGGGACACTTATGAAAAGTATACCCAAGACATAAGGAAAGAATATGAGATTTACCCAAATTTCATGTACAAAAAAGGTCGTAAAAAAGTATTGCATCATTTTCTTGAGAGAGATAGGTTATTTTTTTCTGCCGATTTCAAAGGCAAATTTGAAACACAAGCAAGAGCTAACATAAAGAGAGAAATTGATTTGTTATGATTGAAAGGCCTGATGTTTTAGTAGTTGTTCTTGCTTTAACAAGCATGATGGCTGTTATGTCTTGCAAAAGGGATGGTGTCGTTGATAACCCTAGGATATTGAGTTATGTTATAGATTCCAAAAGGCAAGAGTTGAAAATGTACTGGAAAGATAAAAACGACTCCAATTACTTTAATTTCAAACGCCTTGAATCTGCTTTGAAAAAGCAAAACAAAACACTGGTGTTTGCAACCAATGGGGGAATGTATGACAAGGAGGCCTATCCGCAAGGGCTCTATGTGGAAGACTACATTGTGCTTTCAAAAATAGATGCGATACAAAAAGGTCATGGCAACTTTTACCTACAACCCAATGGTGTTTTTTATTTAATGGACAATGGCTCTCCTAGGGTGGTTGCGACTTCCGATTTTGAGATAAGTGAAACCATCAAGTATGCCACGCAATCGGGGCCAATGTTGTTGATCGAGGGAGAAATACACTCGAAATTCAACAAGGGTTCCGCTAATACCAATATTAGAAATGGGGTAGGAGTACTTCCAAATGGGAACTTATTGTTTGCCATGTCTAAAGAGAAAATGAATTTTTACGATTTTGCCCTATACTTTAAACGAAATGACTGTAGGAATGCGTTATATTTAGATGGTTTTGTCTCCAAGACCCATCTACCATCTCAAGGATGGGAAGAATTGGATGGGAATTTTGGGGTTATCATTGGAGAAACGGAATGAGCTTATCTTTAAATTAATACCATGGTTAACAAACGTCTTTTAATTAAAAACTTACTCGCACATAATGACGAGAATAGTTTTTATGATAAAAAGCGTAAAATAGACATAGGGCAAAAAGAAGGTAAAGCTAAGTTTTTAAAACATATATGTGCTCTATCCAACAGCAACCCAAAAAACAATTCATTCATTGTAATCGGTGTAGAGGATGAGGACAATAAGATTATAGGTGTCGATTTTTTTGACGACAGCAAAATTCAAAATCTCATAAACGCCTACTTGACGAACCCTCCGATAGTACAATATGAAAATGTCCCTTTTCCTCATTTGCCGGATCACAAGGTCGTTGGCTTGGTTACCATAAGAGCGATAGATGAATTGACGGCGCTTCGAAAAAACATTTGGAAGTATTATGGTGGAACCGTCTTTTTTAGGGATGGTAGCATAAGTATGCCCAAGGTGTTCGAAAGTGAGATAAAAGATGTGAACTCTGAAATTGTTGCAGCCATAGAGAACCATTCGCAAAACAACATAGAATACACACTGGATGGTGTCTTCGATTTTATGGAAAAGAGGGAGGATTACAATCCTCAGTACAAGGTGTTCAAGGAGTATTTCGTGGTATGCTGGTCTGGACAAAAAAAGGAAGTCAAGGAAGAGTTGTTTTATTCAAGAGTGGACATAGAGCTTATAAACGAACAAGTGCGTTTGTTTTTTTCAGCTTTGGATGATGTTTCCATAGCGTTTGACGAGGATAGCTTCAAAATAGTGGAATATGTGAACCTTGGACTTCAAAACGCATACAAATATTATCCTCTGGAGGAAACGATCATTAGATTCGACAACAATGCACATTACAACATAGATACCACGTTGATTTTCGAGCCTCCTCAATTCGATAAAAAAATATTGCACCACATATACAATGCAAACAATGCCTTGTTGGAAAAACTCAAAAAAGGAATGGAGTTGAATGCTGCCGAAGCACGAGATTTGCTAAACCTCCCAGCAACATATCTAATTTGTTATCTCAATCTATTTCACAATGCCATTGATAAGCTAAGGGAGGCCAAGCCTTTTTTGAAAGCCTTTGGTAGTGATGTGTATATGAGGTATAAGGAATCCATCAGGATTTTAAGAAAGGTCAAGTATAGCTAGATTTGATATATGAAAAAAGACGTTTCGATTGAAACGCCTTATTTGTTCATTGATGTTCAAAAAGGAATCTATTTACCTCCATCCAATTTGTCTTGCCAATCTTTAAGTTCTTGCCATTTGCCTTCAGAAGCCAATTGGGATTGTTTTGGCCAAGTACCAGGTTTGTGGATTTTATAACGTTCTCCTCCACTGTCCAAAACGGACTGGCATTTGTCCACGCTGCAAACTGCCAAATCTGCCCAGGTTTTTACATTGTGGTTGTGAAACAATTCTTGAATTTTTGGTCCGATGCCCTCAATTACAGTTAGGTCGTTGTCCTTGATGCGTTTTCCAAAAGCTGCCTTGGCTGCTTCGGCGTCAAAAGCAACGGCACTGGATGTTGCGGTTTCTGTTAGGTTGGAAGCCATCATAGAGGATCCGACACCTCCATTGCCGGCGCCAGATGCTATGCCACTATGTCCAACATCATTGCTTGAATTCTTGTTGGCTTTGCAATCTTCAAGATCCGATTCCAAAATTGCGATTCTGTTCTTAAAGACATTTACGTCTATGTCATTGTTATTTTTGTTTCCTAATAGTCTACCTAGTAAGTACCCTAAAATTGCACTTATGATTCCTACTACCAATGGGATTAATATACACCACATAATTTTTAGTTTAGTTTAGTTAATAGTTACTACGACTCTTCTGTTTTTTGCTTGACCTTCTTTGGTTTTGTTGTCGGCTATGGGATCGTCTGGACCTTTTGAGGACGCCTTTATCTTGGATTCGGAGATTCCGTTTCCTATAAAATAATCTTTTGCGAAATTTGCTCTATTTTGACCTAATTGGATATTGCTGGATCGATCTCCAGTGTTGTCAGTATGGCCTATGATCCTTATGACCGCATTATCTGTTTTATCGACATATCTGGAAATGTTTGCAACCTTTTGACGTTGTTCGGGTGTAAGGTTGATGGTTGTATTTCCAATTTCGAAATGCATTATCAAAGGATTGGCCTTAATGTCTTTTTCCAGGGTCTTCAATGCCTCTTTGGCTAATGTGTCATTTGCATCGGTGGTGTTCAAACCATATCGGATGGGACCAAAATAAACACCATTGGCATCAGGGGTTAAACTGTCATCAATCTTTCCTTTGATGTTTATGGATTTAGAAGAGGCTCCATTGGAGATAAAATAGTTTTTAACGGCATTGGCCCTTGCTAGCCCCAAATTAGGAAATGCAGTATTGTTTTTCTCCAGGCTTGTGTAATGGCCGGTAATGTCTACATGTTTGTTTGGGTTGTTGTTCAAGTAGTTTGTCAACTTGTGTACCTCGTTGCTCAAACTATTGGAGACAGGATTTAGAATGGTAAAGCTTGAGGTTTCGAAATTGAAGTTGTCATTGGTATTGAATGCCATGCCACTATTGGAATCAATAATGGAAAAGGCTACTCTCGTGGCTTCTTTGATCTCTGGTGATTTCGTAGCCGTACTCTCGGTCTCTGTAATTTTATTTGCTTCTTCATAGCAGGGTTTGCAGCATAAATAATAATACAAGATAGTCCCCAGAATAATGGTAAGTAGAATCCCTAAAAGATAACTGCTTTTTTTACTCATTATATTGTAGATTTTTGGTTAGTGACTATAAGTTATTAAAATATGTATTAAGTTTTGATGATTTTTGTGATAAAATAGATTTTTTAGTGTTAAAATTCGATAAATAACACAAAATAGATGCTTAAAAAGTTCATTTTGGATAATGTTTAGATGGAAATTTTATAATCTATTAAAAAAGAGGAGCGTATGAAATGTTTTCTTGAGAAGCTTGAAAAAGCACTTTATCTAGACAAGTGTTTTCAAACTCTGAATAATTAGTAAAAGAACGTTTGTTCTTAAAAAAACACAAAAAGTATTACGGGAAAAACCGTAGTATCCAGAGAATGAATTTCATTTAATTGCACTTTATCGAAAAAAAAGAAAAACCGACTAATCATTCTACTTGATTTTGATACATTTATTTGGATTTTCTCACAAAAAATCACAAAAATTAATTAATTAACCAAAAAATCTAATTAATCATGAAGAAACAAGTACTGAGAGTTCTTGCCCTTCCGATGTTTTTTGCACTAGCTTGTGCATCTAGCTACGGCCAAGAACAAAAGAACGTTCAACAAAATGCAAATGGAGAACCTAGTTTGATGGTGTTTCAAGAAGAATCATCATATAGATTGCAAGATGCCAATGTCATTTTCAGAAATCAATTGAGTACAGGAGAAAACGATGGATTCGTTCAGGTTAAATCTGAAATGGATGAGCTTGGTTTCACTCATCAAAAATACCAACAACAATATAATGGAATCGATGTCGAATTCGCAACGTATACCTTGCATGCAAGAAATGGAAGGGTTAGTACTATGAGTGGAGAGTTTTACGACATTAAAGGAGTGAATACGACACCCGTATTGACCAAGGAGCAGGGACTACAAGCTGCAATAAGCCACATAGGAGCCCAAAGCTATCTATGGGACAATGCCAAGGTGGCAAATCAAATGGGGTATACGAAGCCAGAAGGAGTATTGGTGTTATTGCCTAACTTGGAAGGTCAAAGCAAGGAAACTTCCAAAAATGCACAATTAGCCTATAAATATGACATCTATGCAACTCAACCATTGAGCAGAGGTGTTCTATACATTGATGCAGTTACTGGAGCGCCATTGTTTTACAATAGTACGATAAAGCACTTGGATGAACATGCCAATTCTTCAACTAATGTAGGACACGTTGCTGGAAGTTGCGAAACAAGAGAAGAGTCTACTACATTTAGAGCAACAGGAAGTGCTGCTACCAGATACAGCGGTACAAGAACGATCACCACAAGGGTAATTGGTTCAAGTTATGCTTTAAGAGACAACACAAGAGGCGGAGGGGTTAATACATACAATAGTGGTGGTCAAAATAGCTATCCACAAACCAATTTTACAGATGCGAACAACGATTGGACTGCAGCAGAGTTTAACAATGCCAACAAGGATAATGCCGCATTGGATGCGCATTGGGGAGCAGGAGTAACTTACGATTATTGGCAAACTGTACACTCCAGAAATAGCTTTGATGGATCTGGGGCAGCCATCAACAGTTGGGTACATTATGACAACCAACCTGGAGGAGCTGGATATGACAATGCATTCTGGAATGGTAGTGTGATGACTTATGGGGATGGTTCTTCCAATGGAAACGAAGGTAATGGTTTCTTCGATGCCTTGACATCCATCGATGTAGCTGCTCATGAGATTGGACATGCCGTTACATCCAATACGGCAAACCTAGCCTATCAAAGAGAATCTGGTGGATTGAACGAAGGTTTCTCGGACATATGGGGAGCTGCAGTGGAGCATTATGCGAAAGGGAATGGAAATAATGCTGCACCTGGAGCTAATGTTTGGTTGATCGGTGATGAAATCGATAGAAGATCCGGTTCGGTGGGTTTACGTTCCATGAGCGATCCAAATGAGAGAAACCAGCCAGATACCTATGGAGGGACATACTGGAAAAATCCTAATTGTGGTGTGCCGACACAAAGTAATGACTATTGTGGTGTACATACGAATTCAGGAGTATTGAATTTCTGGTTTTACTTGAGTGTTGTTGGAGGAAGCGGAACAAACGACATTGGAAATGCATATAGTGTTTCTGGAATAGGAATGGACAAATCTGCAAAAATTGCCTTTAGAACCTTAAATAACTATCTGTCTGCAAATTCTACGTTTGCAAATGCGAGAACGGGAGCAATACAAGCAGCGAAGGATCTTTATGGAGCAGGTGGAGCAGAAGAGCAAGCGGTAACGAATGCTTGGCATGCCGTAGGCGTAGGAGCAGCCTTTTCTGGAGGAGGTGGAGGAAACAACTACTGTAGCTCCAATGGAAACAATACCAATGATGAGTACATTTCCCGAGTACAACTGAATACCATTGACAATACTTCTGGAGTCGGTACTACAAGTACAGGGTATTCAGATTTTACTACGAAGTCTACAAGTTTGTCAAAAGGAGCATCAGCCACCATTACCATAACTCCAACTTGGACAGGTACATTATACAACGAAGGCTACAGTGTGTGGGTAGATTACAATCAAGATGGTGACTTTACTGATGCAGGAGAGCAGGTATGGACTATGGCAGCATCTCAAACCACGCCGGTAAGTGGTACATTTACCATACCAACTGGAGCAACGGATGGTGATACGAGAATGCGTGTATCCATGAAGTACAATGGAATTTCAACTGCCTGTGAAAGCTTTCAATATGGAGAGGTTGAGGACTATACTGTAACCATAGGAGGTGCAGTTTCCGATACGACCAAACCAGTTATTACCTTGGTTGGGGACGCCACCGTCAGCATAACGGAAGGAACTGCCTATACGGATCAAGGTGCTACGGCTACGGACAATGTAGATGGCAACCTGACATCAAACATTGTGACAACTGGTTCGGTAGATGTCAACACGGTAGGAGCGTATACCATACGCTACAATGTGAGCGATGCAGCAGGCAATGCGGCAGATGAGGTAACAAGAACCGTAAATGTAACGGAAGCAAGTCCAGTGACATATTGTAGTTCCAATGGAAACAATACCAACGACGAATACATCTCAAGAGTACAAATAGGTTCAATCAACAACGCTTCTGGAGTTGGAAGCACTAGTACAGGATATTCGGACTTTACTGCGATGTCAACAAACTTGACTCAAGGTGCATCTGCGACGATCACCATTACTCCAACGTGGACAGGAACTGTTTACAATGAGGGTTATGCAGTTTTCATAGATTACAACAAAGATGGGGACTTCACGGATTCTGGAGAGACAGTATGGACAAACTCACCTTCTAGAACAACTCCGGTTAGTGGAACGTTTACCGTGCCTGCCGGAATCTCTACAGGAGCAACAAGAATGCGGGTATCTATGAAATACAATGCCATTCCTACATCTTGCGAGAGTTTCCAATGGGGAGAGGTTGAAGATTATACCGTTAACATCGGTGGGTCGAGCGTAGCTCAAACGCTTACCTTGGATCAGGGTAATTCCATCCAAATCAGCATCTATCCAAATCCGGTAAAAGGAAGTGTACTCCATGTAAAGTCCAATGAGAGTATGGAGTATAGAATTGTAAATATGTTAGGGCAGCAAGTTGCCAGTGGAACTTCTACAACAAATGGAGTTAACGTAAGTGATCTGGAGTCAGGTTTGTATATGATTCAGTTCAATATCAACAATAAAACAATTACCAAAAAGTTTATTAAGCAATAATTTAACCAACCAACTGATTATTATTGAAGCCTCGATGGAAGTCGAGGCTTTTTTTGTTTAAGTCGATTACGGTAAAAACCATACTTTCCATTGAATGATTTTTTTTTCAATGTTTTTTAACGAAAAAAAAAATACCGAACGTTTGTTCGTAGCTATTTTAATACATTTAGTGAGAATTTAATAAAAAAACAATTAATTAATTAAAGTACTCCCATGAAAAAAACGATTACATTATCATTATTGAGTTTCCTTTTTGCAGTTTCAATCTTTGCCCAAGAGAGATATTGTGGAACAATGGAAAATTTAGAGCTTAGAAAGCAGCAAGATCCAAAACTAGAACAAAGGATGGCGGCTATCGAAGCCTATACCAAGACCAAAGTTGCTCAGTTGGAAGCTTCAACCAATAAGATTGTTGGAGATGTTATAACGATTCCTGTTGTAGTGCATGTTTTATATAGAAATAACACAGAAAACATAAGTGTAGCACAAATTCAATCACAATTGGATGTTTTGAACGAAGATTTTAGACGTACCAATAGCAATGCTGACAATACTTGGTCTCAAGCTGCAGATACACAGATAGAATTTTGTTTGTCTACGATTGATCCCAACGGAAATGCTACCAGCGGAATAACAAGAAAGCAAACAACACGTCAGGACTGGGGTGCTGACAATGACGCGAAGCGATCATCGAGTGGAGGTATTGACCCTTGGAATACCTCAGAATATTTAAATATGTGGGTTGTACCAAAGATGACTACGGTATCACAAGGACAAACCATTAATCTTTTAGGTTATGCTCAATTCCCAGGAGGAGCAGCGTCTACGGATGGGTTGGTTATGATTTACAATGCTTTTGGTCGAGTTGGTGCTGTTACTGCTCCTTATGATGGAGGAAGAACAACAACCCATGAGATAGGACACTTTCTTAATTTAAGACATATATGGGGAGACTCTAATTGCGGAAATGACTTTGTAAGTGATACACCTACACATCAAACATCTAATAGAGGTTGTCCAACTGGTCAAGTATCCTGTTCTTCAACAGATATGCCGCAAAACTATATGGATTACACGAATGACTCTTGTATGAACTTGTTCACGCAAGGTCAAAAAAATAGAATGCGTGCCGTATTGGAGGCAGGTGGTGCCAGAAGAAGTTTGGCGTTATCAGACAAATGTGGTTCTGTAGCTCAGCCAACATGTACAGATGGTGTTCAAAATGGAGATGAGACAGGAATAGATTGTGGTGGATCATGTACTCCATGTCAAACAGGAAATCAATACTGTGATTCAAATGGAAATAGCGTGTCAGATGAATACATTTCCAAAGTGGAATTAGGAACGATCAGCAATACTACAGGAGCATCTTCCGGAGGTTATGCAAATTATACGGCGCAATCGACGGATTTGTCAAAAGGAACTTCAGCAACCATTACGATAACACCGACATGGACAGGAACGAAGTACAATGAAGGTTATGCCGTCTTTATAGATTACAATAATGATGGTGACTTCACTGATTCAGGTGAGACGGTATGGACAAAGGCAGCTTCCAAGACTTCACCAGTAAGTGGAACGTTTACCGTGCCTGCAACTGCAACTACAGGAGCAACAAGAATGCGTGTGTCTCTAAAATACAATGGAGTGCCGACATCATGTGAAAGTTTCAATTATGGGGAAGTTGAGGATTATACAGTTAATATAGTAGGTTCAGCTCCACCAGTGACATATTGTGCTTCAAATGGAAACAGTACTAGCGATGAATATATTTCTAGAGTACAAATAGGTTCCATAAACAAGACATCTGGAGTAGGAACAACAAGTACAGGTTATTCAAATTTCACTTCAACATCCACAAATCTATCAAAAGGAACGTCAACGACGATTACGATAACACCGACATGGACAGGAACGAAGTACAATGAAGGTTATGCAGTATTCATAGATTACAACAAAGACGGTGACTTCACGGATTCTGGTGAGACGGTATGGACAAAAACGGCATCTAAAACAACACCGGTAAGCGGTACCTTTACTGTTCCAGCCAGTGCAGCAACAGGTACGACAAGAATGAGAGTATCCATGAAATACAATGGAGTGCCAACATCTTGTGAAAGTTTCCAATATGGAGAGGTTGAAGACTATACTGTTAACCTAGGTGGGACAGTAAGAGCCGATACGGCATCGACTTCAATTAATGAAATTAGCATTTATCCAAATCCAGTAAAAGGAAACGTATTCTATGTGAAGTCTAATGAGAGTATGGAATATACGATTGTAAACACGTTAGGGCAGCAAGTTGCTAAAGGAAATACTACTAGTAATGGAGTTAACGTAAGTAATTTGGATTCTGGGTTATATTTGATTCAATTCAATGCCAACAATAAAATAGTGACCAAAAAATTCATTAAAAAATAATCTATCAATAAGTCAATTGTTTTTGAAGCCTCGATGTAAGTCGAGGCTTTTTTGTATAGATCAAGGATGTAAAAAAGATTTGTTCATGGAAAGTAAAACCTTATGTAGGTTAATTGTCGAAAGTACAATTATGAAGATAAAGGAACGGAACCATAATTAATTTTTATGATGACATTGTTGAAATTATTAGATGTAGCAAAACAGCCCAAGAAGTTTCCTTCTTGGGCTGTTTTTTAAATTTTCATGCGTTTAAGATGAAACGCTCTATAAATCGAACTTGATTCCTTGTGCTAAAGGAAGGTCCGTAGTGTAGTTAATTGTATTGGTTTGACGTCTCATATATACTTTCCAAGCATCAGATCCAGACTCACGCCCACCACCTGTTTCTTTTTCTCCACCAAAGGCTCCGCCTATCTCAGCACCAGAAGTTCCTATGTTTACGTTGGCAATTCCACAATCGGAACCAGCAACGGATAAGAAAGCTTCAGCTTCACGCAAGTTGTTGGTCATAATGGCGGAAGATAAACCTTGAGCGACTCCATTTTGTATATCCAAAGCATTTTCCACACCTCCAGAATACTTCAATAAGTATAGAACAGGAGCAAATGTTTCGTGCTGTACGATTTCAAATTCGTTTTTGGCTTCTGCAATAGCTGGTTTCACGTAACATCCAGATTCGTATCCTTCACCAGACAATACGCCACCTTCAACGATTACGTTACCACCTTCGGCAACGACTTTTTCCAAGGCTGTCTCATACATCTTAACGGCATCCGTATCGATAAGCGGTCCAACATGGTTGTTTTCATCTAAAGGATTACCAATGCGTAGTTGGCCATAAGCTTTAACGATTGCATCTTTGACAGTATCGTACATGCTATCATGTATAATTAAACGACGTGTAGAAGTACAACGTTGTCCAGCTGTACCAACAGCTCCAAAAACAGCTCCGATAACAGTCATTTTTACGTCTGCATCTGGAGTAACGATGATGGCGTTGTTTCCACCTAATTCCAATAGAGAATTTCCTAGACGCCCAGCAACTTCCTTGGCGACTATTTTACCCATTCTAGTAGACCCTGTTGCAGATACCAAAGGTACACGTGTATCTTTCGTCATCATTTCTCCTACTTTGTAATCACCATTAATAAGGTTGCAAATACCTTCAGGTAAACCATTTGCAGCAAATACTTCAGCAGCGATGTTTTGGCAAGCTATCCCACAAATAGGTGTTTTTTCAGATGGTTTCCATACACATACATCTCCACAAATCCATGCCAAGGCAGTATTCCAAGCCCAAACAGCTACTGGGAAGTTAAATGCTGAAATAATTCCTACGACTCCTAGTGGATGGTATTGCTCGTACATTCTATGTCCTGGACGCTCAGAGTGCATTGTCAATCCATGTAATTGACGAGATAGCCCCACTGCAAAATCACAGATATCTATCATTTCTTGAACTTCACCTAGACCTTCTTGGTAGGATTTTCCCATTTCATAGGAAACCAATTTACCCAAGGCTTCTTTTTTCTCTCTTAACTTTTCACCAAACTGACGCACGACTTCTCCTCTCAGAGGAGCTGGTTTTGTTCTCCATTCTTTAAAAGCAGTTGTTGCAGTTTCCATTACTTTATCATAGTCTGCTTGTGTTGTCGCTTTTACCTTACCTATCAATTTTCCATCTACGGGAGAATAGGATTCCAAGATCTCTCCATTGGAAAAATGATTGGAACCTGTAGAAGTTCCTTCATTTATATCTTTAACACCTAACTCTAAAAGTGCCTCTTTTATTCCGAAATCAGCTGAAACTGCTGCCATAATTGCTTAGTTTTTACGAATTATTAAATTTTGATGCGAAGATACTAATAAAAGTCCTTATTTTGAATACTTGGCTTTTTTTAAAATGTTAACTTTAGTGCAACCTAAAAAACACCATCTCATGAGAAATATAATTCAATTCTATTTTGCCTTTCTTTTGCTTTTCAACTGTGGAAAATTGGAGCCCAACCCAGATGACAACCACCAAGATGTTAAGAGTGGAGAATCTACAACTCAAAAAGCAAATGATTTTGCTATAGTAATTCATGGAGGAGCTGGTACCATTTTGAAAAAAAACATGACTAGCGAAAAGGAAGCAGAATACAAAGCCAAATTGGAAGAAGCCATAAGGATGGGACATACCATTTTAAAAAATGGTGGAAGTAGTTTGGATGCCGTGGAAAAGACAATCAACATTATGGAAGATTCTCCTTTGTTCAATGCAGGAAAAGGAGCCGTTTTCACAAATGCTGGGACAAATGAGTTGGATGCATCGATAATGGATGGCAAGACATTGAATTCTGGAGCTTCAGCAGGAACGAAGACGGTAAAGAATCCAATTAATTTGGCGCGTAGAATCATGGATGATTCACCTCATGTGATGATGGCTGGAGATGGTGCAGATTCCTATGCGAAGGAACAGGGTTTGGAGATTGTCTCCCCTGAGTACTTTTTTACTGAAGGAAGACTTAAATCCCTTGAGAGAGCAAAAGATAGGGAGAAGGTGGAATTGGATCATAATGATCAAAAAGCAGCGTTTTACGATGCGGATATAAAAGACAGCAAATATGGCACCGTAGGTTGTGTGGCTTTGGACAAACACGGAAATTTGGCAGCAGGAACATCCACTGGAGGAATGACCAACAAACGTTTTGGGCGCGTAGGAGATACACCTATCATAGGAGCAGGAACCTATGCAAACAATGCCACTTGTGCCGTTTCAGGGACAGGTTGGGGAGAATATTTCATTCGAGGGACGGTAGCTCATGACATCTCGGCAATGATGGAATACAAAGGTTCGACTTTGGAAGAAGCCTCTGTTGAGGTTATTCAGAAGAAATTAACGAATTTGGGGGGTACGGGAGGTATCATCGCAGTAGATAAGAACGGAAACATGATGATGGAATTCAATACTGCAGGAATGTATCGAGCGACCATGAATGACAAAGACGAATTGAATATTGAAATCTATTCGAAAAAAGAGTAAAAACGAATACTATTTTCCAAGCGACGAATCCTCGTTGCAATCCAACGAATATTAGACTCCTTATAGTTGTCCAAAAGGGTTTCTATAATTTTATTAAAACTTTAAAAATTATGCAATCAAAATCACTTTTAGCCATAGTACTTTGCTTTCTAATGGTAGTCTCATGTAAAAAAAAGGAATCTGAAACCGACAATGTATTCAAGTTTAGGGATTACATAAGTTATACTACCACAGGAAGAGTCTCGGTATCCAAGGAAATAGCCATAAACCTTACTAAGGATGTAGAAGGTTGGGATGTAGACAAGGACATTACGGAAAACATAGTGAGCATAAAACCTCATGTTTCAGGTAGGTTGGTTGCAAAAAGTAAACATTCATTGCTATTCTATCCCGATGAACCCTTGGAGGCGGATACCGAATATTCGGTTACGGTGAAGCTGGGTTCCATATATGAAAATGTTCCTTCGGAATATAAAAATTATACGTTTCAGTTCAAGACCATTACCCCAAACTTTAGCATTGTAACCAAAGACCTGCAATCGTACAGCAAGGAATGGCAATACCTTTTTGGAATGGTTAGATCGGCTGATGACATAGCGCTTGCCGACGCAAAGAAAATAATAAGTGCATCCCAGAAGGGGAAAAATCTTAAGATTCAATGGAATGAAGAAAGCTTGCCATCAAGGCAATTCGAATTTAAGATAGACAGTATCAACCGTTTTGTGGAAGATAGTGAAATAGTGGTGAAATGGGATGGAAAAGTCATAAAGGCAGACAATTCTGGGGAGAACAAAGTGATCATCCCAGGAAAAAACAACTTTACCATAACGAAGATCGACGTGATACAAAATCCAGAGCAGTATCTATCCATCAATTTTTCAGATCCCATAAAAAAACAACAAAACTTTGATGGATTGGTAACCATTCAAAATACCAAAAACCCTAAATACATCGTGGATGGTAACGTGTTAAAAGCCTATCCGAATTCAAAAATAATAGGAACCGTTCAAGTAGATGTCTTCCAAGGAATAAAAAACACTGAAGGCTATAAGTTGAAAAAGCCATTCTCGGAGAGTATTTCCTTCGAAGAAATCAAGCCACAAGTTCGTTTGATAAACAATGGAGTGATCTTGCCCAATTCTCAGGAATTGAAATTCAATTTTGAGGCTGTCAATCTAAAAGCGGTGGATGTCAAGATCATCAAGATATTCGAAGACAACGTATTGCAATTTCTTCAAGACAATGAGTTGCAAGGTGGTTATGACAATAGCATACGATATGTAGGACGTCGCATTGCAAAGAAAACGATCAATCTCATTGACAGTGAAGTTGAAAACACAGGGAAGTGGAAAACCTATAGTGTGGATTTGTCTCATTTCTTCAAGGCAGACCCAGGTGCAATCTATAGGGTGGAAGTCGGGTTCAAAAAAGCATATTCACTGTATAACTGTGAAGTTAATCAGAATATAACGAATTCCGAAGACAATGATGACTATTATGATGACGAGTACTACGAAGATGATTATTATGGAGAGGACTACAATGAAAGTACAACCGAAGATGAAGATTTGCGTGAGGAGGAATATTGGGACAATGTAACCTATAATTACAGAAATAACAATTACAATTGGAGAGATCGCAACAACCCTTGCAAAGAATCGTATTATAAGAGAAACAACACGATTTCACAGAATCTATTGGCTTCAAACATTGGTGTCATTGCCAAAAAAGGAGCCAACAACAACTACTATTTCGCGGTAACCAACATTTTGAATACGAATGTTGAAGCCAATGCTTCTGTAGTTCTGTACAATTACCAGCAACAGGAAATAGCAAAAGCCAACACGGATGCCGATGGTTTGGCAACGATAAAGGCTGATAAACGAGCTGCTTTCGCCATAGTCTCCAAAGGGAACAACAAAAGCTACATTAAGTTGAAGGATGGAAACTCACTGTCATTGAGTAAATTCGATGTTTCTGGAAATCGCTTGCAACGAGGGTTAAAAGGCTATATCTATGGAGAACGTGGTGTATGGAGACCAGGAGATTCTCTACACTTGACGTTCATGTTGAACGATATGGCAAACAAGTTGCCAAAAGGGCATCCTGTGAAAATGGAAGTGACAGATCCAAACGGAAAATTGACCTACAAAAAAGTAACCTCCAACAATGTCGACAATTTTTACAAGTTTACCGTTCCAACTGGAACAGAAGACAAAACGGGAAATTGGAATGCAAAGGTAAGCGTGGGAGGGGCTACGTTTTATAAGGGATTGAAGATTGAAACCGTGAAACCGAACAGGTTGAAAATCAAAGTGGATTTCAAAGACGAAGTTCTTACGGGAACAGATCCGTTGAATGGAGGTTTGGAGGTGAAATGGCTACATGGAGCACCTGCCAAAAATGTGAAAACGGAGATTAAAGCCAAATTTAGCAATGCTTATTCCCCGTTTAAAAATTATAAAGATTATATATTTAGAGATCCTTCACGACAATTTACTGGAGAGGAGCTTACCGTTTTCGAAGGTAATGTAAATGAAGAAGGATTGGCAAATATCACCAATAAGCTGAATGTGGGGACAAATGCCCCGGGAATGTTGAACGTTCAATTTTTGGTGCGCGCATTCGAAAATGGAGGAGATTTCTCCATGGATGCCTTTACAAAGCAATATGCTCCATACGAATCCTTTGTAGGTCTGAAATCCCCAAAAGGGAGAGCTTACGGTTCGTTTTTTACAGACGAGAACAAGAGTTTTGATGTTGTCGTGCTAGATGATCAAGGCAAACCGATGAAACGTGATGGACTAGAGGTAAAAGTCTATAAGATAGAGTGGCGTTGGTGGTGGAACTCGTCTTACGACAACCTGTCCAAGTATGCTAAAAGCTCGTATCATAAACCATTTATGAATACAACCATAAATACCAATGCAAAAGGGAAAGCCAGTTTTAACATCAAAGTACCAGAAGCAGAAGGAGGACGTTATTTGATTCGCGTCTATGACCCGAAAAGTGGTCATGCAACAGGTCGTACAGCATATTTCTATAAGAATTGGTGGAAAAGACAGCCTAGTGGAGACAAGGAAGCAGCTAAGATGTTGGTGTTCTCTGCAGATAAGGAAAACTACAATGTGGGGGAAACGGCAAAAATAACCTTTCCGTCAGGAACAGAAGGACGTGCATTGATAAGCGTGGAGAATGGAACAGAAGTATTGGAACACAAATGGGTGAAGACAAAGCAAGGAGAAACGATGGTAGATGTTCCAATTACGAAAGACATGGCGCCAAACGTATTTGTTAACATTTCGTTGTTACAGCCACACGCAACGACAGCCAACGATTTGCCATTGCGATTGTATGGTGTTATTCCTCTGTTGGTGGAAAACCCAAATACCAGATTAGAACCAGAAATAAGAATGCCTAGCGTATTGAGCCCAGAACAAAAATTCGATGTGATCGTTTCGGAAAAGAACAACAAGGCTATGACGTATACGATTGCAATGGTGGAAGAAGGCTTGTTGGATCTTACACGTTTCAAGACGCCAAATGCTTGGTCAGCTTTCTACGCACGAGAAGCTTTGGGGGTGAAGACGTGGGATGTGTTCGATGATGTCATCGGAGCCTATAGTGGAAGCATAGATCAAATATTTGCCATTGGTGGAGATGGGAGTGCAGCTGGAGGAAAAAATAAAAAGGCAAACCGTTTCAAGCCAGTGGTTACCTATTTGGGGCCTTTTAAATTGAAAGCAGGAGATAGAAAGTCGCATACCATTAAAATGCCAAATTATGTTGGAGCAGTGCGTACGATGGTAGTAGCAGGGGACAACGTAAAGGAAGCCTATGGCAGCGTGGATAAATCCGTCGAAGTTAAAAAACCATTGATGGTATTGGCAACACTACCACGGAAATTGAGTCCAGGAGAAAAAGTAACCCTTCCTGTAACTGTGTTTGCAATGGAACCAAATGTGAAAAATGTAAAGGTCAAGTTGAAACTGAGCAAAGGAATATCCATAGTAGGAGATCAATCCAAAGCCCTCACATTTGCAAGGCCAGATGAGCAAATGGCTTATTTTGAATTGGACGTAAGCAAAGCAAATGGGATAAATACAATTGAAGTCATTGCGACAGGAAATGGTGAGAAATCGACTTACAAGGTGGAATTGGATGTTGTCAATCCCAATCCGATAACATCAAGGACGTTGGATAGTACATTGGAGGCAAATGCAATGGAAACCATGGATTTTTCAACCTTTGGAGTCGCTGGTTCCAATGGCGCAACAGTAGAGTTTTCTACAATGCCTCCAATGGATTTTTCAAGACGATTGCAATACTTGGTACAATATCCTCATGGCTGCGTGGAACAAACGACCTCTAGCGTATTCCCTCAACTGTATCTCAATGACATATTCGATTTGCCATTCAAGAAGAAACAGGAAATACAATCCAACATTCAAAACGGAATCAAACGATTGGGGAATTTTCAAAGACCAAATGGAGGTATGAGCTATTGGATTGGTGAAGGCAATGCAAACGACTGGGGAACCAGTTATTCAGGACATTTCATGATTGAGGCAGAGAAAAAAGGCTACGTATTGCCGTTGACGTTCAAGAGCAATTGGATTCGCTATCAAAAAGACGTGGCAAGAAGTTGGAGGCCAAGCTATAAAACCTACAATTCGGACTTGGCACAAGCATACAGGTTATATACGTTGGCCTTGGCTGGAAGTCCAGATTTGGCATCAATGAATCGCTTGCGTGAATTTAGTGAAATCTCCAATGAAGCAAAATGGAGGTTGGCTGCAGCTTATGGATTGGCAGGACAAAAAGAAGCAAGCAATCAAATTTCAAAGACGGCGAATATAGAGTTTCAGGCGCCACGTTATAATTATTACACCTACGGGTCCATAGACAGGAATAGAGCAATGGCCTTGGAAACGATGGTGGTAACAAAAGACAAGAGAGCTCAGGATTTGGCAAGGAGACTGGCCAAGGATCTATCAAGCAATCGTTGGATGAGTACGCAAACAACTGCGTACAGTCTATTGGCCATTGCAAAAATGGTAGAAGCAAATGGAGGAAAGTCCATAAAATTGGAGTACGCCATCAATGGAAAGACAGAAACGATAGATACCAAAAGTGCCATAGCACAACGTGATTTGAAACTCAAGGATGGAAACAATGCATTGAGCTTCAAGAATAACCAAGGGAATGTAGTTTATGTGAGAGTGTTGAATTCTGGTAAGTTACCATTGGGAGATGAGTTGACCGAAAAACGTGGGTTGAGTGTTAGTGTGGTCTATAAGGATCTGAAAGGAAATGGAATAGACATAAGCAAGTTACAACAAGGACAGGATTTTGTCGCTACCGTCAAAGTGAGCAATCTTAAAAGTGAGAATGTGAACGATGTGGCCTTGACACAAATTTTCCCGTCGGGTTGGGAGATAGTGAACACACGCTTTACGGCTTTTGGAAGCTCGACGACAAACCAGGCACGCTTTACTGATATTAGGGATGATCGGGTAAACTTCTATTTTGATTTGAATAAAAGAGGGAAATATGATACCAAAACATTTAATGTCATGTTGAATGCAGCTTATTTGGGAACCTATTATTTACCAGGGGTACAAGCGGAAGCAATGTATGATAACGAATTTTTGGTAAGAACCAAGGGGCAATGGGTTGAGGTAGAAAAATAGTTGAACTCCCGTGAAAGCGGGAACTCTACATACTTGATAAAAAGAGAAAGCCATACTCTTAATTCTAGAACAATACTCCTGCTTGGGTAGGTGAAATATGAAAACAAGACAAATTCTAAATCAAACGAAGCACAGGCCTTTTGAATGTCCAACAAGACCATGGATGTTTTATCAAGAATGGAACAAAGCTGTTTTTTTGCATTGGGAAGTCGATGTGAACATCATTGAAGCATTGTTGCCTAGGGGATTAAAGGTAGATACCATAAATGGTAAATCTTGGATGAGTTTGGTAGCTTTTGACATGAATAACATCAAGGCAAGATATTTCCCAAAACTACCACGTATTTCAGACTTTCAGGAAATAAACATCAGAACCTATGTGATTTGCAATGGAAAACCAAGCGTATATTTTTTTAGTATGGAAGCCAATAACAAGGTGTCATGCAAGTTGCTTGAAAAAGTTTCTAAGTTCCCATATCGGTATTCGGAAATGAAGAGAGACGATGATGGTTACCAATCAAAGAATTCCAATTTGGGAGAATCTTTCAGCATAGATTACGAATTGGACGATGAACCCGTTGTAAAAGATGAAACAGATTTTTGGCTAACAGAACGTTATGCAGTTTTTCAAGACCATAAAAACGAAATAATAGAATACGATGTGCATCATTTGGAATGGCCAATGCGGAATATAACAAGCAAATTAATCAAGGTGAATTACCCTAGATTTCATAAACTTATAAATGATAACCCGGATAGAATCCATTATTCAAAAGGCGTACAAGTATTGACTTGGAACAAAAGAAAACATCAAATTAAAAACGATTTAAAATGAAATATTCATAACTGAAGATTGCATATAAAGGAGAATGACTATTGCAGATGATCTATAAAAAACAATAAATATAAACAGATGAAATCAAACTTCGAACCCTACTATGCAGTCATTTTCACTTCAACTAGAGCTGAAGGAGATAATGGATATAATGAAATGGCAGAATTGATGGAAAAACTGGCAAAACAACAAGAAGGGTTTCTGAGGATAGACTCGGCGAGAAGCGAAGTAGGAATAACTGTAAGTTACTGGAGAAATTTGGATGACATAAAAAACTGGAAACAACAAACAGATCACATATTGGCACAGCAAGAGGGAAGAAAAAATTGGTACAGTTGGTACAACGTTAGAATTTGCAAGGTTGAGCGTGAGTACGATTTTAAAAAAGAAAACTAAGTTGTTCGATTGAGCAGATGAATAAAGATGAAAAAAATTATAGACTACATAAAAAAACACAGAATAAAATCTGCACTTTTCGCATTACTTATGCTTGCCTATTATTTTTGTCTACCAAGACAGTTGTTCAAAGACCCTACGGCCACGGTAATTACCTGTAAGGCAAATTATTTGTTGGGAGCACAAATAGCAAAGGATGGACAATGGCGATTCCCCAAGAACGATAGTGTGCCGGAAAAATTTAGAACCTGCATCATCAATTTCGAAGACGAATACTTTTACAAGCATCCTGGGTTCAATCCCATTTCCATTTTCAAGGCGATGAAACAAAACATCGAGTCGGGAGAAGTAAAAAGAGGAGGGAGCACGATAACACAACAGGTGATAAGGCTCTCCAGAAAAGGACAATCGCGAACTTATGTTGAAAAAATGAAAGAGATTGTCTTGGCAACGCGATTGGAATTTAGACACAGCAAAGACGAGATTCTATCCTATTATTCCAGCTATGCACCCTTTGGAGGAAATGTAGTAGGAATAGATGCGGCCTCATGGCGTTATTTCAACCGAGACGCCAACGACCTCTCATGGGCAGAAAGTGCCACTCTTGCTGTTTTGCCAAACGCGCCAAGTTTGATTTACCCAGGGAAAAATCAAAAACGTTTGTTGGAAAAAAGAAACCGTTTGTTGAAAAAATTGCTTCAAAATAAAACGATAGATACCTTGACCTATGATTTGTCCATAGCAGAAGGCTTACCACAAAAGCCATATCCATTGCCACAAATAGCACCACACCTATTGCAAAGGATATCTAAGACACATAGAGGAAAACGTGTGCAGACTACGATAGATCGCAAATATCAAGAACAGGCGAACACCCTAGTGTTCAACCACTATAATTTACTGCAACAAAATGAAATTTATAACATTTCCGTGTTGATATTGGATGTCAAGACAAGAGAGGTATTGACCTATATCGGCAATTCACCGACAGATCGAGCACATCAAAAAGATGTAGACATCATAAACAAGGGAAGAAGTACTGGTAGTGTTTTGAAACCATTTTTATATGCCGCGATGTTGGATTCTGGTGAGCTGCTTCCAAATGCCCTTGTTCCAGACGTGCCGTCACAATTTGGTAATTATGCCCCAGAGAACTACAATAAGGAATATGATGGGGCAGTGCCTGCCAGAAGAGCATTGTCAAGATCCTTGAATGTACCTGCGGTAAAGATGTTGCAACAGTTTGGATTAGATCGCTTTCACCATTACTTAAAAGACTTGAAATTGAAAGATGTAAGGTACAATGCCAACCATTATGGGTTGTCTTTGATATTGGGAGGAGCAGAAAGTAGCCTTTGGGATCTATGCAAGAGCTATGCGGGTCTATCATCGACATTGAATCACTTCAATGAAAACTCAAGTGAATATTTTTCAAATGAATTTTGTGAACCGACCTTCTTTGCTTCGGAAACAATTGATTTTGGAAACAAGTCTACCGAAAAAACACTCTTTGATGCCGCATCCATCTATTTGACTTATGAAAGCCTAAAAGAGGTTAACAGACCGGAAAGTGATGAGAACTGGGAGTTCTTCGACGATTCCAAACAAGTGGCTTGGAAGACTGGGACAAGTTTTGGTTTTAGGGATGCTTGGGCCATTGGTACCACTAAGGATTATGTTGTAGGGGTTTGGGTAGGGAATGCAGATGGAGAAGGACGCCCTGGATTGGTCGGGGTGCAAACAGCAGCCCCTATTTTATTTGATGTATTCGACATATTGCCAAATAGCGAATGGTTCTCCAAACCTTTTGACGAGATGCAGGAAGTGGATATTTGTATGAAGAGTGGGTATCGTGCCAATCCAAATTGTAAAGAAATCAAAAGAGAATACATCCAAGTAAACGGGTTGAAAACGAAACCTTGCCCGTATCACATCTTGGTACATTTGGATGGAGATGAACAATATCAAGTCAATGCATCCTGTGAGGATTTAAATGTCATTTCTCACAAGTCGTGGTTTGTATTGCCCCCTTTAATGGAATATTATTATAAAGTTAAAAATCCGTTTTACAAGCCTTTGCCTCCTTATAGGAACGATTGTGTCACAGGTACAAACTCTTCAATGCAATTTATCTACCCAAAAGAATCCAGTTCCATTTTCTTGCCCAAGGATTTTGATGGAAATACCAACGAACTCATTCTTAAAATAGCACATTCAAAACCAGAAACCACATTGTTTTGGTATGTAGGAGAAACCTTTGTAGGAACTACTAAGGATATTCACGAGATAGCCATCGTTCCTAAAGAAGGAGAACACACGATCACAGCCTTGGACTCCTTCGGAAATGAGGTTAGAAGAACCCTTAAGATTAGTAGGTAATTTGTTAAAAATATACGATATAATTAATTCACTAAACTAACAACCATTCATTTCATCGAAAAAGACTGCATTACGTCTATCTCTAGTTATATAATATGAGGAATTAGTATACATTGTAAGCAACTAATAAAATTTTTTTCAGGCCCCAAGGTTATGAAAAAGCTAATTAACCCTTAAAAATTAATTATAAATGAGAAAGATTACCTTATTGTTAATTTTACTTTCATTTAGTTACTCGCTTAGCGCGCAAACTTATTTGCAAGAA